>NZ_JABUXW010000002.1 GCF_014897585.1 Brachybacterium tyrofermentans
CAAGGTCAACCCCCGCACCGGCGAAATCGCGAGTTGACAACTATAGGAGCGTCAACGCATTTCCCGATCGCCATCATCGGTGGCGGTCTCGGCGGCCTGACCGCAGCCCGTGTCCTGCACGCCCGAGGGATCGAGGCTGCGGTGTTCGAGCTGGAAGCCAGCCGATACGCCCGCGCTCAGGGAGGCATGCTCGACATCCACGACGACACCGGGCAGCGGGCACTCCATGCCGCCGACCTATGGGAGCAGTTCACCCCGCTCATCCATCGCGGTGGGGAAGCCATGCGCATCCTCGACCACCGTGGGACGGTGCTGCGTGACGAGGCGGACGATGGTCAGCTCATCCGCCCGGAGGTCGACCGCGGCCAGCTGCGCGACATCCTCCTCGTCTCCCTGCCCGCCCGTACTGTCCACTGGGGTCGCAAGGTCTGCGCGGTGCGCACGGTGGACGGCTTCCCCGGGCGGCACGAGGTCGAGTTCACGGACGGCGAGGCGATCACCACCGACCTGCTCATCGGCGCGGACGGCGCCTGGTCCATGGTCCGTCCGCTGATGTCCGGCGCCCGCCCCGTCTACACCGGGATCTCCTTCGTCGAGGCCGACCTGTTCGACGCCGACGAGCGACACCCCGCCGAAGCTGCGGCGATGGGCCGGGGCATGCTGTTCGCCTTCAACGGCCCGACCGGCGTGCTCGGCCACCGCGAGATCGATGACACCCTGCACGTCTATCTGGGCCTGCGCGTCTCGGAGAGCTGGATCGACACGATCGACTTCGCCGACATCGCGGCCTCCAAGACGGCTCTCCTCGCCCGGATCGACGGCTGGGACGACGCGCTGCGCGGCCTGATCGCCCACGCGGACACCCCGCTGACGCCGCGCCGCATCCACGCCCTTCCCGTCGGCCACTCCTGGGAGCGGACACCCGGCACCACGCTCCTGGGCGACGCGGCGCACATGATGTCCCCGTTCGCCGGCGAGGGCGCCAACCTCGCCATGTACGACGGCGCTCAGCTCGCCCTGGCGATCGCGGAGAACGCCGGCAGCACGGAGGAAGCCCTCGCCGCGTACGAGGCCGATCTCTTCCCGCGTTCTGCCGACTCTGCCCGCGAGTCGGCCGGGAGCCTGGACCTGCTCTTCTGTGATGACTCCCCCGGACCCTTGACCAGCACGTTCGAGGAGTTCGACCGCCAGTCCGCAGAGTCCGCACCGGTCACACGCTGAGCCGTCCAGCTGGCTATGACGGTCAGTCCGCAGTTGATCGCACCGTGCGACTGCGGGTGCTCAGGCCCGCAAGGACTCCGGCAGCAGATCCGCGTGGGCGGCGAGCAGCTCGTCGGTCATGGCGCGAGCGTCCTCGAGGGTCACCTGGGCGGCGGTCAGCGGGTCCATCGCGACGGCGTGATAGACGTTCTCGAGGTTCCCGGTCAGCGCGGCCTGCACGGCGAGGGTCTGCACGTTGACGTTGGTGCGGTTCAGTGCGGCCAGCTGCAGCGGCAGCTCGCCGACCGCGGTGGGCTGCACGCCGTTGGCGTCGACCAGGCAGGGCACCTCCACACAGGCGTCGGCCGGGAGGTTCGTGATCAGGGAACCGTTGTTGGGCACGTTGCCGTGCACCACGCTGGGCACCCCGGTGACGATCGAGTTGATGATGCTGGCGCCGTATTCGACCGACGGGGCGAGCTCGGCCTTCAGCTGCTGCAGCTGCGTGTCGATGTCGCCCTGGTCGTCGTGCGCGGAGCAGATCTCGAAGTAGTCCCAGCGCTCGGGGATGTAGGACTCGGTGAGCTCGGGGGTCCTGCGGAAGTAGGGCAGGTACTCCGAGGCGTGGTGGCTGGACTCGGTCTCGAAGTACCCGAAGGCGTTCATGAGGGTGGTGCGCACCTGCTCGTTGCCGCCCTCGTAGACGTTGGACTGCTCGGCGGCCTCGCTGTGGTCGCCGTCGTCCCCGGCGAGGTCCGCGGCGCCGCGGTCGCGCTGGTGCTTCTGCGCCATCACCTCGCGCAGCCGCGGGTAGAGGTCCTCCCGCCCGCGGGAGAACTCCAGCACCCAGGCCTGGTGGTTGATGCCGGCGCAGCGGTAGCGCACCTCGTCGTAGGGCACATCGAGGGTGCGGGCGAGCATGCGGGTGGTGCCCTGCACGCTGTGGCACAGGCCCACGGCGCGCAGGCCGCGGGCGTTGAGATAGCTGGTGGCCATAGCCATCGGGTTGGCGTAGTTGATGAAGGCGGCGTCCGGGCACACCTCGAGGGCGTCGTCGATGATCGCGTCGTAGGCGCCCACGGAGCGCAGGAAGCGGAACACCCCGCCGGGGCCGACGGTGTCACCGACGGCCTGGTCGATGCCGTACTTCCGCGGGATCATCACGTCGTGCTCGTAGGACTCCAGGCCGCCCACCTGGAAGGTGATGATGACGATGTCGGCGCCGTCCAGCGCCGCGCGGCGGTCGCCGGTCTCCTCGACGGTCGCGCCGAAACCGTGGTGAGCGATCAGCTCGCGGGTTGCGCTCGCGACCGGGCCGAGCTTCTCGGGGCGCACGTCCATCAGCGTGAGTGTCGCGTCGCGCAGGGCGGGGAAGCTGAGGATGTCGCCGATCAGACGGAACGGGAACACGAAGCCGCCGGCTCCGATGATCGTGATCTTGGGGTGGGCGAGGAAGGCGCTCTGGGTCATGGATCCACGGTAGGGAGCCAGGTGCACGGAGGTCTCGCCTGATTCTGCGATGTTCTTCCAGGATCCTTCGATCTGCGCCTACTGTGGGCCCATGCCCGCCCATTCCCTCACCGAACCCGTTGTCGAGACGATGGCGCCCGCCCTGTGGTGCCGTCGTGGCGATCCGCCCACGATGCAGTCGATGCATCGTCACAACGACGTCGAGATCAACGTGGTGCTGCGCGGCGAGCTGCGCTATGTGTTCGCGGGCCGGCCGTTCGTGGTGCGCGAGGGGCAGGTCGCCATGTTCTGGGCGGCGCAGCCTCACGGCCTGGTCGACTCCCGCGCCGGGGACGTGTGCTGGGTGCACGTCCCGGTGAGCACGGTGATGGGCTGGAACCTGCCGGAGGCGGAGCTCGGCGCGCTGCTGCAGCCCTGGCCGGTGGTCACCGATTCGGCGCTGGTGCGGGCGCGGATGGAATCGATGATCCCCTCCTGGCTCGCAGAGTACGAGACGGCAGGCGGCTCCGCGGTCGCGCTGCTGGAGATCCAGGCGATGCTGCGCAGGATCCTGCAGGCGGCACCGGCGCGGGACGGCGCAGGGGCCGACGAGGGGCCTCGCTCCCCAGGGATCCCGTGCTCCTCCGACGATCCGGATTCGCCCGGCACCCAGATCAGTCCCGTGGCCAGCGCGTTCCGTGAGGGCGGCTCCCGTCGGGTGCCGCCGGAGCGCATCGACCACATGATGGCGATGGCGCAGTTCGTGATCGAGAACTACCGCTCCGCGCTCAGTGTGGAGGACGTGGCGCGCGCCGCCCATCTGACGCCCTCGCATGCGATGACCGTCTTCCGGGACACCGTCGGCGCCACCATCGGCGAGTACCTCACGATGTGCCGCGTCGCGGAGGCGCAGCGCCTGCTGATCACCACCGCGCTGCCCACCGCCGACATCGCCGAGCGCAGTGGATTCGGGTCGCTCAGCAGCTTCTACGCCCACGTGACCGCCGCGTGCGGTATGCCGCCGCGGCAGTACCGGCAGCAGGCAGGGTAGGCGGGGCGATAAGGAGTGCACGCCGCGCTGTCGGCCCGCCCCGATGGACGTGAGCCCACGTCGTCTCGGCGTACCCGATCCATGTCGCAGATGGCAGCCGTTATGCGTCCTCCACGCCGAAGTGCTCGGCGAGGCGCTCCAGTGTGAACTCCTGGCGGAGCTTGCAGGCGCTGTTCTGGTTGGCGAACATGCCCTTGGTCCAGTAGGCCTGTTCACGGGGCACCGCGGTCTGCCAGCGCACGGGCACGACCCATTCGGCCATGTCGTCCTCCTGCTCCGTACCTGGGCCATGGGAGTAGCGGCCTGCGAGCTGGAGATCAGAGAGGAGCACCTGCTCTCCTTCGATCGTGGTCTTCGCGCGGTCGAATCTTTCCGCCTCCCCGATGACGGTTCCGATGCCGACATACCCGGATTCGGGTATATGCACGTTGACCCGCGCTCCGAGCGGAAGCGCCCGCAGTGTTCGCGAGTACCAGACGCCGCCTCCCGCAGAGATGAATCCATAGTGGCGTGCGTCTTCCCAGTTGCGGCTCCCGGACTCCTCTCCGAAAGCGACGAACCAGTCCAGACCATTCCAGTCCGCCCGCTTGCTCTTTCGTCCGCTACCGACAGCGAGCGATGGGCCCTCCTCGCGGCTGACCAGCCAGGAGCGGGCGAGATAGTGGCGATCCTCGTCCTGGAGGTAGGAGAAGAACACCGCGTTGATCGGGACGCCGAAGTCGCGCAGGTAGTTCACGATCCGCTCGGAGCTGGAATCCAGTTCTGTCGCAACCACGGTGAGTTGCAGCTCGACGTTGACCTCGTCCGGGAGCGAGTCGCCGAAAGTGTCGGCGAATGCCGCTTCGAACGGAGCCTCGAGGTGATCGTTCGCAAGATCGATGACCTCCTCTCGGGTCAAGGTGGTCACCCAGGATCCGTAGTCGAGAACCTGGGCGACGACGTCCCGCGGGCTCCTGTCCCTTTTCAGCTCCAGGACGTGCAGGTTGCCGTCGACGTCGATCGCGAGCAGATCGATGAACTTTCCGTACGGAGTGCGCACCTGTCGGCCGATGACCAGCAGCGGTGTTCCGAGCAGGGATGGGTCCTGTTCCAGGAAGTCCTCGAGGGTCGCCTCGCTGGGCAGGGTCGCAGCCGGAAGTCGACGGGGTCGATCTCCATCGATTCGCCAGAGTCCCATTTCGACGGGCATGGTGCGGTCCTTCTCTCGGTGGCAGGCGGTGGGTTCCCTCAGTGTCGTCCACCGATGGCGACGCCGCAGTTAACGCCCTGGGGCTTCCTAGGAGTTCTGTTCCCGAGGCAGCTTCTCGGCGAGCAGCTCTCGCATCCGCCCCGGGGCGTCCACGTCGTCTATCCAGCTCTGTGCTTCGCCGTGGTGGATGCGCAGCGTCGGCTCCCAGCCATGGAGGGGCGGAAGCAGATCAGCAAGCGCATCACGGAACGCCCGCTGCCGATGACGGCCGTGCTGGCCAGGAAAGAGCGGAGGCTTCCGCGCCCCGAAACCGCCGCCCTCGAGCCGCGTCTTGGCCCGCGAGCGATCGATCCAGTCCTGTCGATCGAACGCGGTCCGTGCAGAGGCCGGGTAGGGCTGAAGGGTGAGCGCACGGAATTCATTGAAATGCTGTGTCTCGTCGACCTCGAGAATGCGGCTGTGCCCGTCGGGGCCGAGAATGACTGCATCGAGGCTGCGCCGTTCCCGTGGGGGCATGACTTCCGGGAGGTCCGCCGCAGCCAATTGGCGGTAGATCGTTCTCACCAGGGGCCACGCGTCTCCGCAGTCGGTCGATCCGGGCCGGTTCAGCCACGCCGGTGTGCGTGGCTTCTCGATCACCTGGTGCTCGGGCAGCGCGGCGCGCACAGCCGCGATCGTCGAACGCTGGAATTCAAGAGCCATAAGCCCCAAGGTAGCGGGGCACCCGCCAATTGGTGGGTGCCATCCCGTCGCTGCGAGGCGACGGCCTTCGGCGCGTAGCTCTCAGTCCTCGACGGTCCTGATCACCCGGGCCGGCGAACCGACGACGAGCGCTTTCGCCGGCACGTCCTTGGTGACGACGGAGGCGGCGGCGATGACGGCGTCGTCCCCGATGGTGACGCCGGGCAGGATCGTCACGTTCGCGCCGATCCACACGTTGTTCCCGATCGTCACGGGGGCCGGGTGGAGGTCGCCGCGGCGGCTCGGGGCGAGGTCGTGGTTCAGGGTGGCGATCACGGTGTTGTGCCCGATGAGGCAGTCGTCGCCGATGTGCAGCCCGCCCTGGTCCTGGAAGCGGCAGCCGGCGTTGAGGAACACGCGCTTGCCCAGGTGGATGTTCTTGCCGAAGTCGGAGGTGAAGGGCGGGAACAGGGTGACGCTCTCGTCGATCTCACGGCCGGTGAGCTCGGCGAGCAGCTCTCGCACCCGGGAGGGTTCGTGATAGCCGCCGTTGAGCTCTCCCGTGACCTTCAGCGCCTCCTGGCTGGTGGCGTGCATGACCGCGTGCAACGGGGAGTTCGCCGGGATGGCCTGGCCGGAATCGAGGGCGTCCAGCAGGTCGGTGAGGGTCATGGGGCCGCCTTCCACGGAGGGTCGCGCCGGGGTGGCAGCGCCGCGACTCCCAGCGTAGCCAACACTGCCTGCGCGGACGCTCGACCGTCCTGACGCTCCAGGCCGACGGGCAGGGCACCTCGTCGCCGACCAGGCCCACCTCCCCCACTCCGGGATCGCAGTCCGGACCGTTCGCACGCGCCACACCAGATCCACTGCCTCCCCTCGCGGCCGGCGACCGCGAGGGGAGGCAGCGGCGAGCCGCTCGAGCATCCTCACGGTCGAGACGGGTGCTACTATCGTCGCCGATCCCTCGGGTGCCCGATGCAACGGGCTGAGATCGGACTGTCGCTGTCCGAGTACCGAATGAACCTGCCCCGGATAATGCCGGCGAAGGAAGAAGGAGAGCGCAGCGCTATGTCCGCACGCCCTGAGAAGTTCGCACGACCCGAGAACTACCCCACCCACCGCCTCGACGTGCTCGAGGATCCTGCCCATGGCATCCGTGTGCCCATCACCCGGGTCCTCCAGGACGATGCCCCCGACGGCACGGCGAACCCTCCTCTGGCGGTGTACCGCACTGCCGGTCCCGGCTGCGTACCGGAGGTGGGGCTGCCGCCGATGCGGGAGACCTGGATCGCCGAGCGCGGTGACGTCCAGGCATACGCGGGCCGAGACCGCGCCCTCGCCGATGACGGCCGCGGCGCCGTGCGTCGGGGCGAGGCTAGCGCCGAATGGCGCGGTGCCCGTCGCGCCCCGCTGCGCTCCCCCGTCGGCACCCGGGTCACGCAGATGCACTATGCCCGGCGCGGCGAGATCACCCCGGAGATGCGCTACGTCGCCCTGCGGGAGAACTGCGACGTCGAGCTGGTGCGCAGCGAGCTCGCCGCAGGCCGCGCGATCCTCCCGGCGAACGTGAACCATCCGGAGGCGGAGCCGATGATCATCGGGAAGGCCTTCCTGGTGAAGATCAACGCGAACATCGGCAACTCGGCGGTGACCTCGTCGATCGCCGAGGAGGTCTCCAAGCTCGAATGGGCCACCCGCTGGGGCGCGGACACGGTCATGGACCTGTCCACCGGGGACGACATCCACACCACCCGCGAGTGGCTGCTGCGCAATTCTCCGGTGCCCATCGGGACGGTGCCGATCTACCAGGCGCTCGAGAAGGTCGACGGGGAGGCGAATGCGCTGACCTGGGAGATCTTCCGCGACACCGTGATCGAGCAGTGCGAGCAGGGCGTGGACTACATGACCATCCACGCCGGGGTGCTGCTGCGGTACGTGCCGCTGACCGCGAACAGGGTAACCGGGATCGTCTCGCGTGGCGGGTCCATCCTGGCCGGCTGGTGTCTGGCCCATCACCGCGAGAACTTCCTGTACGAGCACTTCGACGAGCTGTGCGAGATCTTCGCCCGCTACGACGTGTCCTTCTCCCTGGGCGACGGGCTGCGGCCGGGCTCCCTCGCCGATGCGAACGACGCGGCCCAGTTCGCGGAGCTCGACACGCTCGCCGAGCTCACCGAGCGGGCCTGGGAGCACGACGTGCAGGTCATGGTGGAAGGCCCAGGGCATATCCCGCTGCACCTGGTGCGCGAGAACGTGGAGCGGCAGCAGGAGCTGTGCCACGGCGCACCGTTCTACACGCTGGGCCCGCTGGTCACCGACATCGCCCCGGCGTACGACCACATCACCTCGGCGATCGGGGCCACGGAGATCGCCCGCTACGGCACGGCGATGCTCTGCTACGTCACCCCCAAGGAGCATCTGGGCCTGCCGGATCGTGATGACGTGAAGACCGGCGTGATCACCTACAAGATCGCCGCCCATGCGGCCGACGTCGCCAAGGGACATCCCGGCGCGATCGCGCGGGACGACGCGCTCTCGAAGGCCCGCTTCGAGTTCCGATGGAGGGACCAGTTCGGGCTGTCCCTGGATCCGCAGCTCGCCGAGGAGTACCACGACGAGACCCTGCCCGCTGAGCCGGCGAAGACCGCGCACTTCTGCTCGATGTGCGGCCCGAAGTTCTGCTCGATGCGCCTCTCCCAGGACATCCGCGACACCTACGGCGACGCCTCGGCGCAATCGGAGATCGCCCGGCAGGGCATGGAGATGAAGTCCGAGGAGTTCCGCGCGGCGGGCGGCACCGTGTACCTGCCGGACCCATCGATTCCTGTGGGCTCCGGCACCGACGCCTGAGATCGTCCAGCAGAACGGGACGGCGGACAGGGGGCGGGGCGGGCCGGAGACTCGTGGCCCACCTCGTCATCCCTGGATATCTGAGAGCTCCTGCGCACGTGATTCGGGAACTCCCAGGATGAGCAGGCTGGTCATCGCCGCCGCGCTCGCACTGAGGCTCTCGCCGACACGGTTCCGATCCGCGATGGCGAACACGGCGGCGAAGGCCACCTGGCTGAGGACGTGCGCGGGCAGATGCTCACCGAAGACCCTGCTGTCCTGTCCTCGGCGCACGAGGTCGGCGAGGGTCTCGTCGACCGGCCCCAGCAGAGCATGGATCTCGTCGCCATGCTCGCCGCGCCGGAGGCTCAGCATCACCCTGTAACGGTGCGCCACGGGCCAGAGGCGGGCGATGAAATCGGCCCACACCCTCTCGGCCGAATCGTGGGAGGCGATCGCCTCGTCGAGCACGGAACCGACCTCCTCCGCGGCCCTCTGCGCGAGGGTGCGCACGAGGTCCCCGCGGGTGGGGAAGTAGCCGTAGACCGTGCGACGGACCACCCCGGCGGAGGAGGCGATCGCGCTCATGCCGAGATCAGGGTTCTGACCCAGAGCGTCGAGGGCGACGTCGAGGATGCGCGTGCGGGTGTCCTCTGTGGAGCGTGCCCGGTCCGATCGGTTCTGCATCGCCCCACTATTGCACATGGGTGTGCAGCGACGTAGATTGCACACCGCTGTGCAACGCTCCGTTGCACCGCTCACCCTCGAGGAGAGCAGCGCTATGTCCCCATCGACTTCTGCACGCGCAGACCTCATCCGACCGTTCACCGTCTCCGTACCGGCCTCAGAGATCGATGACCTGAAGCAGCGACTCGCGAGAACCCGATGGCCTGATCCGGAGACCGTCTCGGATTGGTCGCAGGGCGTCCGCACCAAGGAGGCCAGAGCACTGATCGACTCTTGGGAGCGGGAGTACGACTGGCGTCGGTTCGAGCGCGAGCTCAATCGCTTCCCCCAGTTCCTGACCACGATCGATGGCGTGGATATCCACGTCATCCATGTCAGGTCGAAGAATCCGCACTCGATGCCTCTTCTCCTTTCCCACGGCTGGCCGGGGTCGAACGCGGACTTCCTCGAGCTGATCGGCCCGCTCACCGATCCGGTGGCCTTCGGAGGTGACGCCGAGGACTCCTTCGACGTCGTGATCCCGTCCCTGCCCGGATTCGGCTTCTCCCAGAAGCCGACCGAGACCGGATGGGACGTCGCTCGGATCGCCGCTGCCTGGGCGGAGCTGATGGAGCGGCTCGGCTATGAGAGATGGGCCGCTCAGGGCGGAGACTGGGGTGCCATGGTGACGACGGCCCTCGCGACGCTGGCACCGGCGGGGCTCCTCGGGATCCACCTGAACACCCCCTACGCGGTCCCCGCACGGATCCCCGAGTCGCTCTCGCCCTCAGGGCGCCGCGCCGTGGAATCCATCGCCCTCTACACGGGCACCCTCGGCGGATCAAACCATGTTCAGGCGACGAAGCCCGAGACGGTGGGATTCGCTCTGGCGGATTCCGCGGCCGGACAGGCCGCCTGGATCTACGAGAAGTTCCACTCCAAGACGGATAATCACGGACGTGCGGAGGATGCGCTCAGCACCGACGTCATGCTCGACGCCATCTCCCTCTACTGGTTCACCAACAGTGCCGCGTCGGCCGGGCGCATCTACTGGGAGAACAGCACGGCCAGCCTCTCCGAGCCGAAGCTCTCAGTGCCGGTCGCGGTGACCGTGTTCCCCCGCGACATTCCACGACTGCCTCGACAGTGGATCGAGGACACCCACTCCGATCTGATCCACTACCGGGAGGCGACCGCCGGCGGACACTTCGCAGCTCTCGAGCAGCCCGAGGTCCTCACGAGCGAGATCCGCACCGGATTGAGGTCCCTCCATTCGCAGCGGTGCCGTCCACACAGCAGCGCCGTCCACATGGTCGAGTGCCAGGTCGAAGACAGGGCAGGACCCGGCTGCCCTACCGTGGGCCCATGACCATCCTCCGTCAGGCCCGCCGCTGGGCTCTCCTCCTGCTCGCCGCGCTACTCGCACTCGTGGTGGTCGCCGGCGCCCTGCTCCTGGCGTGGAGCCGGTTCGGGCTCATGGAGGCCGAGCAGGGCCCGCTCGGACAGGTCGTCGAGGACTCCGGGGTCAGCGTCACCGAGTCGAGCACCTCGCTGATCCTGCAGCCCGCCGGGGCGGGATCCTCCGCGACGGGCCTGGTGTTCTATCCGGGGGCGAAGGTCGAGGCCGACGCCTATGCGGCACGGCTCGCGGACCTCGTGACCGAGCAGAAGATGACCGTGGTGATCGTGAAGCCCTGGTTGCATCTGGCTCTGTTCGACCGCCGCGGCCTGGACACCTTCACCGCCGATCTGCCGGAGGTGGGCAGCTGGATCGTGGGCGGGCACTCCCTGGGCGGGGTGCGCGCCTGCCAGGTCGCCCGGGACGCCGATGCCCTCCTGCTGCTGGGCTCCTACTGCGCGAACGATCTCTCCGAGAGGGTGCTGCCCGTGCTGAGCCTTGCCGGCAGCGAGGACGGCTTGTCGACCCCGGAGAAGATCGCCGATGCGCGCGACCTGCTGCCCGGGACGGCGACCCTGGTCGAGATCGAGGGCGCGAGCCATGCGAGCTTCGGTGACTACGGCCCGCAGGACGGCGACGGCACGGCGAGCATCTCCGACGAGGAGATGGATGCGGAGGTCAGCGCGGAGGTCGAGGCGTTCGTCGACTCCTTCGGCTGACCCACGAGAACGCGGGGCCTCTGCTGTGGCAGGGGCCCCGCGTTCTGGGCGTGCGGCCCGAGACCGCAGCAGATCAGTCGTCGAGGTGCTCGACGGCGTAGTCGGCCTGCTCCTGCGTGAACTGCTCCCCGTACTCGGAGGTCAGCTGATCGCGGATCGCCTCCGGGGACATGTCCATCGAGTCCCGGTATGAGCGGGCGCTCTGCAGAGCGTTGTCGTTCCAGTCCGCCTCGATGGTGTCGATCGCGTACTGCGCCTCCTCGGCCAGGAACTGCTCGCCGTACTCCGAGGTGAGCTGGTCGTAGATGCCCGCCTTGGACATGTGCATGGTCTCCGAGTAGCTCTCGGCGGAGGCCAGCGCGTTCGCGTTCCAGTCCGCGTCGACGTTGTCCACGGCGTACTGCGCGGCCTCGTCGGAGAACTGGTCCGCATACTCGGAGGTGAGCTGGTCGAACAGGCCCTGCTTCGACATGTGCAGCAGGTCGGAGTAGCTCTGCGCGCTGTTCAGCGCCGAGGTGTGCTCGGCGGGGACGTCGTCACCGGCCGGAGCTTCCTCCTGGGTGGACTCCTGCTCGGCAGGTGCCTCCTCAGCGGCAGGCTGCTCAGCGGCAGGCTCCTCCACTGCAGGTTCCTCCTCGACAACGTCGTCGGTGGCGGCCTCCTCGGCAGGAGCGTCGGCCTCTTCCGCCTCCACGGGGTCGGCCTCAGCCGGCTCGGCGGCCGATGTCTCCGCGGACGTCGGATCGTCGCCGCCGGAGAAGACGATCGCCGAGCAGCCTCCCACGACGATCAGGAAGAGGACGATGCAGCCGCAGCCGGCAGCGATGAGCCCCTTCTTCTTCCCCGTCGTGACCGGCGGCACCGGCGGCATGCCGGGCGCGCCGTTCTCCGGGTAGCCGTGCGGGGCGCCGTTCTGGGGATAGCCGTTGGGGACACCGCCGAAGTTCGGGGCGGGCGGGAGATTCGAAGAACCCGAATCCTGGGGCGAGGGTGCATTGCTGGTCATTGCTGCACTCCATTCTGGGTAGGGACGTCTACCCCTGGACACAGTCGTGCCAGGGCGACTGCTGAGAAGAGAGGCCGCGGGCGGGGTGCGTGGGCTCTGGAGCCGCAGCAGATCTGCGACGAGCATCGGCGTCCGATCCGTGATCGGAGGGGGAACAACTACCGCTTGGGCCTTCACGGAAGAGATTACGGGCGGCGGCCGACAGATGAAGCACTTTCAGCTTCAACCACCCCTGTGCAGCACGTCACGCCCCTGCGCACACCCACTTCTCCCGACATCGCCGGGAGCCGAGCATGCCAAGGATTCCGGAAGCGCTTGCGAACGGACGAGCCGCCGGGTCGAATAGGAGCACCATCCCCTCGCGGCTTGGCGCACGGCGCCGGGGGTCGTCTCCCCGCTGCGATTCGCCGCCCTCCTCCTCGTCGAAAGATCGTCATGCGCCGCACCGTCGCCACCCTCGCCGTTCCCCTGCTCCTCCTCACGCTGGCCGCCTGCAGCACGGAGTCCCCGCCGCAGGGTCCGCACGATCCCCCGGTCGCCGAGCAGCCTCAGGATCCCTCCGACGGAGGAGGGGGCTCTCCAGCCGAGGAGGAGGCCCCATCCGTCGAGGCGAGCCCGTCCGACGAGCCGGCGGGCACCGCGATCGAGTCCCTGTGGGTCGACGACTCCTGGACCATCGAGGACGTCGACGAGGACCTGTGCGCCTCGGGCATCAGCGAGTCCGCCCACTCCGAGCAGGAGGACATGGTCGCGTGCGGGCCCACCGCCGCGGGCGCGGAGGCCTGCGCGCTCGAGGGCGACCAGGAGGTGCTGTGCATCGTGAACGCGATCGACAAGCAGGCGATCCGCTTCGACTCGCCCACGGCCGCCGATCCGAGCACCGAGGTGTGGCCCTCCGAGCAGGATCCGGTGCCGCTGTATGCAGAGCTGCCCGAGGGCGTGACCTGCTCGACCGTCTCCCACGATCATGACCAGCATTGGAACGGACTGTTCAGCTGGTTCGTCTGCGATGACGGCTCCGAGCTGCTCACGGAGGACACCATCGATGCGACCTTCTCACGCGGCGACGGCGACCTGTGGACCGCCCAGAGGTCCGTCGATAAGGGCGAGCCCGAGGAGACCGCCGTGGAGTCGATGACGTACGCGGGCCGCTGAAGGGCGGGCGAGAGCCGAGCGTGGCACGGTCCGTGGAGCCGATGCGCTGACGGGGAGCCCGCCGCCACGTACGATCCGCACAACTCCCGAGCAGAGGTGGGCACCATGAATCGTCTGGACATCGTCAGCACCGTCGCCGTCGCCGATGCCCTCGGAGCACCGTACGAGCTGGGCCTGCATCCGGGGCCGGGGCTGTCCTCGAGCTCGTTCACCATCGACACCCCGGAGGGGGCGGTGCGGCCGACGGTGCGGATACTCGGCGGTGAGGCGCCATACGGGACCTGGACGGACGACACCCAGATCGTGCTGATGGTGCTCGATGCCCTGCGCCGCGCGCCCTCACATCCGGTCGCTGCGTACCGGGAGAACCTCATCGACTGGGAGCGCGGGGCGTTCACCCCGGCGGGCGAGAGGCTCGACGTGGGCATCCAGACCAGCAGCGCGATCGCGGACCTGAAGCGCGGTGTCGACCCCGCGCCGACGACCTCCTCAGGCAACGCATGCCTCATGGTCGCGATCGGGGTCTTCGCCCGCGGCAACGGCGCCGAGCATCTCGAAGCCCTGGTGCGCACCACCCACCACAGCGACAAGGCGGTCCACGACGCACAGCAACTGCTGGAGATCCTCGACGACGCCCGCGACGGGATCGAGCCGGTCCCGACGGTCGACGTGTCTCTGCTGCCGACGATGGAACCGACCGGCTTCAGCGAATCCACGCTGTACCTGGCGCAGTACGCCCTGCAGACGACGGAGTCGTTCCTCGAGGGCATGGACTCGATCACCACGGCCGGCGGCGATACCGATTCGATCGGCGCGGTCTACGGGGCGCTGTGCGCCGTCTCCGGCCGCGAGGCGCCGCAGGAGCTCAGGGAGTCACTGGTCGCCGCTGAGCTGCTGGAGCGGTTCGCCGGGTGACCGGCCCCTTCGCTGCGGGGCAGGAACGGTCCCGGCGGCGCGGCCCTCCGCTCACGACAGCCATTAAGCGCTGTCCCAGGGATGACGCATGACAAATACTGTTCTGCAGTTGGGTTCTGCCGACGATCGTCTCTTGACCCGATGGTGCGGACACAGCGTCTACTGGATGCATGGACTCCACCGCGCGGACGCGTCCCACCCGTCCCGGCTGGCCCGAGATCCTCCTCGGCGGCCTCGTCTACCTCGCCGCGTTCGGCATCGTCGCCGTGGCTCTCCCCCGCATCGGCGATCCGGCGCTCGCGGGCATCGTCGGGCTCGTGGTCTCCGGGGCGATGGGGCTGGCCGCCTTCGCCGTCGCAGCACTGCTCCGCATCCGGGGCCTGAGGGCATTCGGCATCCGCCGAGCGAAGCTCCCCCATCTCCTCGCCGGAGCCGGTCTCGGAGTCGCGGCCTACGTGGTCGGCACGGTCCTGTCCATCGGCTTCATCCTGCTCACAGGATTCACCGAGAACGTGCAGTCGAGCTACCAGGCGGGGGCCGCGGCCGGCGCACTCGGGCTGCTGCTGTCGCTCGCCGCCGGGGCGATCATCACACCGCTCGGCGAAGAGGCCTTCTTCCGCGGTGTGCTCGCCAATGCACTGCTCGGGACGATGAGGCCCTGGATCGCGATCGTCCTCAGTGCCTCGATCTTCGCCGTGGCCCATGGCCTCAATCCCGTGCTGCCCACCGCATTCGTAGTGGGCCTGGCCTCGGGGCTCCTGTTCCATCGCACGGGCTCGCTGTGGCCGAGCGTGGTCCTGCACGGGTTCAACAACCTCACGGCGCTGCTCGTGCCCCTGGCGGCCGCACAGCTGGTCCAGGCGAGCTGACCAGGTCAGATCTGTGCGGCACGCGCACCCCGATCCGTCAACTCGGACATCACCTGCCTGGTCATCACCCCTGGACATGCATGCTCTACTGGACGTATGAATACTCTTTCCTCCACCCGCCGCCGGATGACCCGTGACGAGGCGCTCGCCTGGAACACCGAGTGGTCTCCCGCCGACGTCACGCTGCTGGAGGAGAACTTCGACCGGGTCGGAGCGCACACCTTCTACCGCACCCAGTCCAACGGCAGCCTCACCGTGCAGGACAAGGCCGGCAAGTCGCTGATGTACATCCACCCCGGCTATGTGTCGTTCCCGGAGGGCCTGGCCCCGGAGGACCGCGCGAAGGCCGAGGTCCACGGCTTCGATCTCTCGACCGTGCAGACCGGCGTGAAGGTGCCCGTCAAGGGCGAGGAGCAGCTCACGATCTGCCCCGACTGCTTCTATGCGATGCCGTACACCGGAGTGTGCGACACCTGCGGCTGATCCGCGACATGATGGGTCCTTCCGCTTCAGGAGGACCCATGATCACCAGCATCGGCCGACGGCTCACCCATGTTGTGTCCGTCGGCCTTCTGCTGTCCCTGGCCGCCTGCACCGGCGCCGCTCCCCCGCTGCCCGCCGACGGCGCCGTGTCCCACTACGAGGATGTCGCCACCGAGCTCGCGGCGGCGATGGCGTTGGACGGCACCGCCTGGGTGCTCGCCCCGAAGACCCGCAAGGTCGCGGCCGACGAGGAGAGCTGCCTGTACACGCCGGGCACGTGGACCCCGGAGGAGCGCCTCCCCGCCCCGCCCGACGAGGATTCGTGGGGACCCCGCATCGCAGCCGTCAATCCCGTGCTCTCGCAGTACGGCTTCGAGGAGATCGACAGCGTGACGCCGAACGGCGGCCGCTCCATCCTGAAGACCACCGACGAGCTCGGGGCCACCGTGACCATCACGCCCGAGGGCGAGGTGCGCATCTGGGGTGCCCGCGTGGATGCCGATCCGTGCACGGCGGCGACGCTCGGCATCCAGTGAGCACGCCGTACCAGAACTCGGTCCAGGAGCCCAGCGTCCCCTGAGCCCCTCAGGATCGCGAGCCGGCTCCGGACCGTCGGGCTTGCTGCTCGAAGAACGTCGGCGAGCGACGCACGTCGACCCCGCCCACCTTCTCGGCCTCCGCGGCCAGCTCGAACGCCCGCGTCTCGGGCAGGTACGGGAGGTTGTGCGGGCCGACCTCGCGGAACAGGGGCCCGGCGCTCGGGATCGCCCCGTGGCTCCCGATGCTCGTGATCTCGAGACGGCGGTTCAGGCGGTTGCCGAGATCCTGGTCGCGGAACGGCGGAACATCCGGCCAGGTGATCACGACGGTGTGGCGGTCGAGCACCTCGATCCGCTCGATGTTCGCCCAGGGCACCAGGCCCTGGCCGTGCAGGATGTCGAACCAGCCCTGCGCAGTGATCGTCGCGCTGCGGGCCTCGTCGGTGCGCAGCACCCGTACCAGGCGGGGCGCGAGGATAGCGATGCCGAGGATCGGGGCCCACACCAGCAGCAGCCCGACCCACCACGAATCGCTGCCCTGCGCGATCACGGCCAGGATGCCGATCAGCAGCAGGATGCAGGCGACCAGGGCCCAGGCGAGGCTGGCGATGTTGAGCCAGCGTCTGCTTCGCGAGGGAGCGAGCGCGTTCGGATCCGGGGACCAGTGCGCCTCCAATCGCAGGGCACGGACCTCTGCGGCTGTGGGGGCGAATCCTTCCGCGGCCCAGCGAGTCACGGCCTGCTGCGCCCCGGGGCGCCAGCGCACCCCCGCGCCGAGCCCGTCGGCCGGGCGCCCGAGGAAAGCGGCGGCATACGGCGCCTGCCGCACCACACCGATCTGTTCCCACGGCACCGGGTGCCGAATCTCGTCATGGCCCTGGGTGATCGTCAGCCCCGACGGGGAGACGGCGACCACGCCCGCACCGTCCGCGTAGAGACGGCTCAGGCGCGGCAGCGCGGTCGCGGTCGGGAGGGCGATCAGCACGGTGAGCATCACGGGGGCGAGCACCCAGCCCGGCGCGTCCAGGGACGCGAAGATCCCGACGGCGACGAGACCGCTCACCGTCAGAGCGAGCGCGATCCATGAGACGACGATCGCGACGCCACGAGGACGGTTCGCCACGATGACCGCCTCGCCGAGCCGGCGGGGTTCCCGCACCTCCCGGTGGAACCCGGTAAGGGTGCTCGCCCAGATGATCGTGCCCAGCATCAGCACCACGAGGGTGACGGCGATGCGGAACCCGACTCCCTTGTCGCCGTCCCCGAACGGCACGGCGCCCAGGATGAGCAGGAACAGCACGGAGAGGACTCCGCGCACCGGCGGGATCGACAGGCACCCCATCGATGTCCGCGGGCTCATCGTCGGCACGCTCCTGCCCGGTCGGAGGCCACGAGTTCCAGGAGGCAGACGGGCGAAGGCATGAGAGGGAGCGAGAACTGCACGCCGATACGGTACGCCCCGCCGGCCGGGTCCTCAGGCGATCGGCTTGCGCACGAGCAGGCCGTAGCAGACGCCACCCAGCACGGCGATCACGCCGGCCACCAGGAACGACGGGGTGTAGGAGCCGGTCGCATCAACGACCACGCCGGTGACGATGGGTGCCAGGGCGCCCCCGAAGTAGCCGCCGAAGTTCATGATGCCGCCGAAGCGCGCGGCGTGGGAGTCCGGGACGATGTCCGAGGAGATCGCCCAGGACTGGGCCTGCGCGGCCGCGACGATCGCCAGGGCGAGGCTGAGCACCAGGAGTGCCAGGGCGAGGTTGTGGACGAAGGGCACGATGCACAGGAGCACGCCGAGCGCGACGCAGCCGCCCACCAGGATCACCTTCTTGGAGAGCATCGAGCTGAGCTTGTATCTGCGCGCCAGCACGACCGTGACGCGGCCGGCGAAGATCGCACCGAGGGCTGCCGCCAGGTAGGGCACCGCGGCGACCCAGCCGGTGCTGGCGATCGACACGCCGAGGGTGTTCTGCAGGAACAGCGGCAGGAAGGTCAGGAAGATGTTCCAGATCCAGATGGTGCTGAAGAAGCCGAGCATCAGGCCCCAGGTCTGCGGGTAGGTGAAGAACCTGAGCCAAGGGATCTTCACGGGCTCCTCGGTGGCGTCGTCACGGCCGGCCAGGATGTGGCGGTACTCGTCGTCGGAGAGGTGCTTGGAATCCTCCGGGGCCCGGTAGAAGGCCCAGAACGCCACGGCGAGGAGGACACCTGCTGCGCCGATGATGAGGAACATCGAGCGCCAGCCGAAAGTCAGCGTCAGCAGCGTGAGCAGGGGCGGAGCGATGGCCGAGCCCCACTTGGATCCGGAGTCCCAGATGCCGGCGGCCTGACCGCGCTCCTCGCGAGGGAACCACTGGGTGGCGATCTTGCTCGAGTTCGGGGAGTTCGGGGACTCGCCGATGCCCAGCAGCACGCGGAAGGTCAGGAAGTGCGCCATGGTGTGACCGAAGGCCATCAGTGCTGTGGCAGCAGACCACATGCCCATCGCGACGAAGTACATGCGTCGCGGCCCCACCTTGTCGATGAGATAGCCGGCAGGCAGCTGGCAGAACGCGTAGGTCCAGGAGAAGACGGCCCCCATGAGGCCGATGTCGGTGTTGGTGAGGCCGAGCTCCTCCATCATGAAGGGCGCCGCGATCGAGATCGAGCTGCGATCGAGGTAGTTCAGGAGACCCGCGAGAAGCAGCCATCCCAGGATCAGATAGCGCATGTTGCGCACTGCACGGTACTTCCGCGCGGGTCGTTTCGCTCGCGTCGTGGACGTCGATGTCATCGGCTGAATACTCCTTCGTAGACAGGGTGCCGCGGCGCGATGCCGCGCTGCGGGCGCGGTCCGTTCTCGGACAGCAGTGATCGAGGGTGGGGTGCCGTGGAGGGTGGAAGACCTCGTCGGTCTTTTCGTCGCACTGTGCTCCACGACACGACTCATGGATCCTATAGGACTTGTGTGCGATGTCAAGAAGATCACTCATCGCCTTTCCGCGTCGCTCCGCATATGCCCAGCACAGAGGGTGTCGGGGTGCGAAAGGCCCCCGAAAGCTGTAGGGGCGATGCGATCGGAAGGTGGTCCACCTATAGGATCGTGTCCCTTAAGCGTTCCCGCGGGAACGTTCCTCTCGTTGTCCACCCTCCCGGAGCTACCGGCCGTGGGGGCTTCAGCAGCTCTCGTAGAGGTACCCGGGCTCGCCGCTCGCGACCAGCTCCATGTCGCGCAGGATCGTCAGCGGCGCCCGGTCCGGATCCGCGCAGATGTCGGCGAAGCTCAACCCGCCCTCGGCGAGGCTCTCCGGGTACTCGATCTGCAGCACGTGCTCGCCGTAGACGTCCGTGTAGGCGGAGCACTCGTCGTATCTGCCGCATTCCTCGGTCACCGCGAGGTCGAAGCCGAGCTCGGTGTGGGCCGTCCCGGCGATCTCCGCGGCGTTCTTCTGGGCGATGGCCAGGCCGGAGGCGTGGGCGATCTCGACGTACCGTGCGGCGAGGCTCCGGGCGCCGTCCTCGTCGATCGCGTCGAAGCGGGTCCAGGTGTCGAGGTTGTCGATCTCCACCGCGTCGAATCCCGACTCGGCGCAGCCGGTGAGAACAGGTTCGAGGAGGTCGAGGATCCCTGCTCGCTGCTCAGCGGTCGAGGGATCCAGCACGTACTCGTCCGGCCAATCCGGGTCGGTGACGAGGTCACCGGCGGCATCGCTCAGCAGCAGTTCGGGATGATCGAGCCAGAGGGCAGCCTCGTCGGGCTGGGTCTGGAAGCCGTTGACGTAGCAGATGCTGTAGGCGCCAGGCTGCGGCTGCGCGCTCGCGTCGCGCACCACGACGGCGACGTCGGCCTCATAGGCCCCGCCGAGCTGGTAGTCGAAGCCGCCGGTGGACGGCGGGAGCGCCACGCCCGCAGCATCCGCGGCGTCGGTCGGCGGGGCCGACGGCTGTGGGGCCTCCGCCCCCGCACAGGCGGCGAGGGCGAGAAGGGAGAGGAGCACGGCCGTCGCTCGGGTGACTCGGGCCTGCCTCTCCGGGGTGATGCTCATGAGTTCCGGCGTGTCATCTCGTACGGCACCTCGAAGTCTCGTGCGGCTCGGCGTGCACAGGCGAGCGTGTCCTCGAGCGTCGGATAGATCAGCGTGCCACCGGCCAGCTGCACCTCGAGGCCGTCCTCGGCAGTGCGCAGAGCCATGATCTGGTCGAAGGGGATGAGACCTCGATCGTGCAGCACATCGAACCATCCGTGCCGGCTCACGCCGGCGTCATGCCGCTCCCGGCGCACCGCCCGGATCGCCTGGACCACGAAGAGCGGGACCCCCACCACAGGGATCCACCCGAAGGCGAGGAGCACGAACCAGTTCCCGTCCCGCAGCGTTCCCTCCATGACCAGCGCGCCGAACAGGAGCACTCCGAAGAACGCCATGATGAGCGCCATCCAGAGTGAGCGTACGAAGCGCCCCCACCGCACTGCTCGAGTGGGTTCGCGAGTGCGCGGATCCGGTGACCACGCGGCGTCCAGGTGCAGGGCGCGGGTCTCCACGAGGGTGGGCAGGAACCCCTCGGTCATCCATCGCGCCACGGCCTCGCGCGCCCCGGGGTGCCAGCGGACATCGGGTGCGACCAGCGCCTCGAGGCGGCCCAGCGACTCACGGATCTCGTCGGGTTCCGGTCGCCGAGCAGAGAGCTCCGGGAACGGCTCCGGCTCCTCGTCCGGGTGTTCCGTGGAGATCACTCGAACGCCTCGCGTCGAGACGCCGATGCCGCCTGCGCGCGCCGACCTCCTCCGGCTGCGGCTCGGCAGCGCCGTGGCGACGATCAGCCCCGCCAGAGCTGCGGCGAGCACGACGGCCCTCAGCGGCGCAGGGGCGGGCCCGGCGAAGGCCGCCCCGGCGATCGGCGTCGCGACCGCCGTGAGCACCAGGCCGGCCCACGAGAGTGCCACCGCGAGGGGGCGCGGCCGCGAGGCGACGGTGAGCAGGCCGTCCGGCCCGTCGGGCGGTCGCAGGTCCCGGAGGAACCCCGACAGCGTCGTCGACCAGACGTAGACCGCGGCAAGGAGGATCACGGCCTCGATGGCCAGGATCATGGCCAGGTCGTCGATCCCGCGCGCGAGCCACCCCATTCCGAGCAGGAGCGCCACGGAGAGCGTGCCCTTGACCGGCGGCCAGTTGTAGAACCGTTCGTTCGCGGACACCGGGTCAGCGCTCGCAGCAGTCGAAGGGAATCATCATCACCGCGCCATCGTATTCGCCCCTCCCCTCGCTCCTACCCGGATACTCCGACCCCACCAGCGACGACGCCGGCGGCGGCGAGGTGCTGCAACGGGTGCTCGGGACGGCCTGAGCAGTCCGGCCGTCGGCGAGTGGACCGCACGGGCGCCGCGGCACGACGGGGATCACGTGACGCCTCGCGCCCGTTCCTCGGAGTCCCGCGACGCCGTGGCCGCTGCTGGATTCGTCCGCAGACGTCCCGCTACTTCGTCTTCTCGCGCAGCACCGCCCGGCGAGCGCGGAACTCGTCCTCGTCGATCTCCCCGGTGGCGTAGCGCTCCCCGAGCGTCGACTCGGCGTCGCGGCGGGGAGCCTCCGCGTGCCAGCGGCGTCGGCGCACCGCTCCGGTGATGATGAATGCGGCGACGAGCAGCAGGAAGAGCAGCGGGAAGAACGGGAAGAAGAAGTGCGGTCCGTTCCAGGCGCCGTCGCCGTACGGGCCGCCTGCGGTCAGCTGGGTGATGGTCTGGGTGATCATGGGAGGGATCCTCTCGGTTGATGGTGATCCCACCCTCCTGCGGATCGACGCCGTGGCCATCTGCCCGGAAGCGGCATCGCGGCTACGTCAGCGGGCGCAGTGCCGGGGCCGACGGGTCTCAGCCGGGGAGCACGGCGTGCACCGAGAACGTGCCGTCGTCGGCCCCGATCTCCACGCTCCCGCCGACATCGGCTGTGCGGCGACGGATCCCAGCGATCCCGAATCCGTCGCGGAACTCCGCGAGGTGCGGCGCGGCGTTGGTGACGCTCAGCTCGATCTCCTGCTCACGGAAGGTCAGGTGCACGGTCGCCCTGCGCTCGGCGGCGTGCTTGACCACGTTGGTCAGCGACTCCTGCACGATCCGGTAGCCGGCGACGTCGACCGCCGGTGCCACGGGCCGACGCTCCCCGGTCAGCTGCAGCTCCACGTCGATCCCGGCCTCGCGCATCCGACCGCACAGCGCCTCCAGCCGGTCGATTCCCGGGGTGGGGGCGTGGGAGTCGGTCGAGGCGGCCTCCGGGGCGACGGCGGCGAGGGTGGCCCGCAGCTCGGCGAGCGCCTCGGCGCTGGCCCGGCTGATCACCTGCAGTGCTTCACGGGCCTGTTCGGGGCGGCGTTCGGCGATGTGCAGGGCGATGTCCGCCTGCATCTGGATCGCGGCGAGGCCGTGGCCCACCACGTCGTGGACCTCTGAGGCCAGGCGCAGCCGCTCGGCGTCCAGGGCGGTGCGTTCACGCTCGTCGCGCTGTCGGGAACGGGCCTCGAGCGTGAGGCGTCTGGCGAGGCCGACGCAGTAGGGCACCACCACCCAGGCGGAGACCGGCAGCGCGCTCACCAGCGCCGTGAGCGCAGCAATCGGCGAGGCGGCAACCAGGGCGTGGGCCAGCAGCAGGAGAATCCCGATCCCCGCGGCGATCGCCGAACGTGGCAGCGGCGCCCGGCGGGCGAGGGCGAAGGCGCTCACCAGCACGGTGACGAGGATCGGGCCGAAAGGGTTGCCGAGCGCCAGGAACAGCGAGGTCGAGCAGATGGCGAGCGCGAAGGCCGGGATCGGCCAGCGGCGCAGCGCGACCGCGAGCACGGCGAGGCCCGCGAGCAGGTAGGCCCAGCCATCGGGGACCGTGGCGGACACCCAGCTCCAGGGCCCGCCGCCCGGCCCGCCGTCGCCTGCGGGTCCCCACCTGCTGCCCGGCCCGTCGCCCGATCCCCACTGTCCTGCGACGCGCAGGGAGACGAGCACCAGCAGACCCACGGGCAGCGCGAGCAGCACGTCGCGAAGATGCGGAGGTCCCGGGCGCGCGCTCATGGGGCAAGTGTCCTCCACGCCGCCGGACCCGTCGCCGACTCTCGTGCGTACGGCGGTGTACGTCCCCTTGCGTACGCGCAGCGGCTGCTGTGCGCGGATACTGGTGCCCGAGACGAGGGAAGGACCCCGATGATCCGCGTGCTGCTGGTCGATGATCAGGATCTGGTGCGGCTGGGCCTGCGCACGCTGCTGGAGACCGAGGACGGCTTCGAAGTCGCCGGCGAGGCGGCCGACGGGCTGGCCGCCGTGGACGAGGCCGTGCGCGCCGTGCCGGATGTGGTGCTCATGGACATCCGCATGCCCGGCATCGACGGGATCGAGGCGACGCGGCGGATCGTGGCGCGTGCCGAGCTCGCCGCCGTGCGCGTGATCGTGCTGACCACCTTCGAGCGCGACGAGTACGTGTTCGAGGCGCTGCACGCCGGAGCTGCCGGCTTCCTCCTCAAGGACACCCCGCCGGCGCGGCTCCTGGAATCGATCCGCACCGTGGTCGACGGCGGGGCGCTGCTCGCCCCGAGCGTCACCCGCACCCTCATCGCCGAGTTCGTCGCCGAGCAGCGCCGACCCCTGTCCCCGCACCCGCGGATCAGTGATCTCACGGCGCGGGAGGCCGAGGTGGTGGGACTCGTGGCCCAAGGGCTGTCGAACCAGGAGATCGCCGAGCGTCTCGTGCTCAGCCCCGCCACGGCCCGCACCCACGTGAGCCGCGCGATGATCAAGCTCGGTGCCCGGGATCGCGCCCAGCTGGTGGTGTTCGCCTACCGGTCGGGGCTGGCGTGACCCGTGTCGGCAGAACCTGGCAGGCCTCGGAGACTACGGTGAGCTGACGGATCAGCTGCATCCCCTTCCCGAGAGCACCGGAGTTCCCATGCCGACCGATGGCCGCGACGAGCAGCTGCGCTCGCTCCTCACCGACGCCCTGGATCCTGCGCTGGCCCGCCCCGCTGTCCTCGAGGACATGCTCGCGTCCCTGCGGGACGCGGAGGCAGAGGGCGTCGGCTGGGGCGAGCGGATCCTGGCCGGAGCACCCGACGCCCACGCCCTCGTGGGCGATCAGCTCTACGGCCGTGGCCTCACGCCGGAGAACGTCGGCCCCGACCTCGCGCCGTACGTCGAGGCCTGGTCCGCACCCGGGACGGACCGCCAGGAGCCGCTGCTGCTCGAGCACTCCGCCTTCGCCGCCCCGGAGACGATCACCGAGCAGTACGACGCGATCGTGATCGGCTCGGGCGCCGGCGGCGGCATGGCGGCGCAGACACTCGCGCGGTCGGGCCGTCGAGTGCTCGTCGTCGAACGCGGCGACCTCCCCCGCCGCAGCGACCTGCTCATCGATCATCTGCGCACTCCTCGCTCCGGCAGCGGCCTGTTCCCGCACTCGGGTCCCGGACCGAGCGCCGAGGTGCGCGAGGCACGGATCGGCGACGGCCCCTGGCGGGACGTCGTCGCAGGCGCGGGTCTGTGGAGCAACAACGCGATGACCATCGGCGGCGGCACGCGGATGTACGGGGCGCAGGCCTGGCGGTTCGGCCCCAAGGACCTCACGATGGCCAGCACCTACGGCGTCCCCGCGGGCAGCTCCCTGGCGGACTGGCCGATCACGTACGACGAGCTCGAGCCGTACTACACGCGCGTGGAGCAGATGCTCGGCGTCAGCGGCGGCCCGTCGACCGACCCCTGGGAGGGACCGCGCAGCGCGCCGCTGCCGATGGGGCCTCTCGAGCGCTCCCCGCTCGGCGACCTGCTGGGCGGCGCGGCCGAGCGCCTGGGCTGGGGCACCCAGCCGGTGCCGCTGCTGATCAACACCCGCGAGCGCGACGGGAGGACGGCCTGCATCCGCTGCGCGCAGTGCGTGGGCGTGGACTGTCCCGTGGGGGCCCGCGCCGGCAGCCACAACACCACGCTCCCCGCGGCGCTCGCGACCGGGAACGCCCTCCTCCTCCCCTCGGCCCAGGCGGCCCGGATCCACGTCGGCCCGGGCGGCCGCGCCACGGCGGTGGACCTCGTCGGCGAGCGCGACGGCGCTCTCTGGCGGCGCACGATCCGTACCGATCTCGTGGTCCTGGCGGCCGGCGCCATCGAGAGCGCCCGTCTGCTGCTGGACAGCGCGAGCGACCGGCACCCCGGAGGGCTCGGCAACGACACCGATCAGGTGGGCCGGCATCTGCAGGGCCACGCCTACGGCGGCGCGGCGGCCCTGTTCTCGGAGCAGGTGGTGGACCTGCGCGGCCCCGGTGTGGACATCTCCACGACCGATCACCGTCACGGCAACGAGGGCATCATCGGCGGCGGGATCCTGGCCGACGAGTTCGTGCCCACCCCCGCCAGCACCCAGCGCGAGCTGCGTCAGAGCGGGCTCCTCCCCGCCGGCACCCCCGTCGGCTCGCCGCAGATCGAACGGGCGATGCTGCGACTGGGCAAGGTCGTCGGCCCCATCCAGGAGGTCACCAGCGCCGATTCCCGCGTGCAGGTGAATCGTGCCCGACGGGATCGTCTGGGCCGCTCGATCGTGCGCCTGTCCGGGAGCCTCCACGCCGAGGACCTGCGTGGACGGGATCTGCTCTCCGCCCGCGCCGCCGACTGGCTGCGCGAAGCCGGCGCGATCGACGTGCGACCGCTGGCTCCGATGGCTCTGCCCACTCCTCCCAGCGGCGGGCAGCACCAGGCGGGGACCTGCCGCATGGGCGTCGATCCGGGCACCTCGGTGGTCGGGCCCGACGGGCGGGTGTGGGGGCACGGGAACATCGTCGTGGCCGACGGATCCACGCACGTCACCAACGGCGGCGCGAACCCGGTGCTCACGATCTATGCGAACGCCCTGAGGATCAGCGAGGGGATCGTGCGGGCGGGCTGACCGGCCGATCATCTCCTGGCGGATGTCGACCGACGGGCCCGGCAACCGACCTCACCGTGTCCTGCGCGTCACGTGCAGCGCGCTGGTGCGTGCACCCCGGCGTAGCCTTCCTCCTGCGTTCCCGTCGGGGCGCCGATCCCCCTCGCGCCGAAGGCTTCGCATGTCACCGACTGAGCACAACGCCCCTGCCCCTGCCGCGACCAGCACCGACCGCGACCCACGGCTGGACCGTCCCTGGCCCGCGCTGTGGTCGATCGTGCTGGGCTTCTTCATGATCCTGGTCGACACCACCATCGTCACCGTCGCGATCCCCCGCATGCAGGCGGACCTCGGCACGGATCTGGCCTCGCTGCTGTGGGTGACCAGCGCCTATCTGCTCGCCTACGCGGTGCCGCTGCTGATCACCGGCCGCCTGGGCGACCGCTTCGGGATGAAGACGATGTACATGGCGGGCCTGGCCATGTTCACCGCCTCGAGCCTGTGGTGCGGCCTCGCCGGCAGCGTCGAGATGCTCATCGTGGCCCGCGTGGTCCAGGGGCTCGGCGCCGGCATGATGACCCCGCAGACGATGTCGATGATCACGCGCATGTTCGCCCCCAAGGACCGCGGGCAGGCGATGGCGCTGTGGGGCGCGACCGCAGGCGTCGCCACCCTGGTCGGTCCGATCGCCGGCGGGCTGCTGGTGGACGGCCCCGGCTGGGAGTGGATCTTCTTCGTGAACATCCCCGTGGGCGTCCTCGGGCTGCTGCTGGCCTGGAAGAACGTGCCCCGCTTCTCCCGGCGTGCCCACTCCTTCGACTGGCTGGGCGTGGTGCTCTCCGCCGCGGGCCTGTTCCTGCTGGTGTTCGGCATCCAGGAGGGCAACACCTACGACTGGGGCACGGTCACCGACTCCCTGCAGATCGGCCCGCTCGACACCCACGTGCCGATCAGCGTGCCCCGCCTGATCATCGCGGGCGCGCTCATCATGGTGGCGTTCATCGTGTGGCAGGCGAAGAACCGGCGCGAGCCGCTGGTGCCCCTGTCGCTGTTCCGGGACCGCAACTTCTCCGTCGCGAACATCGCGATCGCCATGATGGGCGCGACGGTGCTGACGCTGTCCTTCCCCATCACGCTCTACTTCCAGCGGGTCATGGGCATGTCCCCGACGCAGGCCGCGCTGATGACCGTGCCGATGGCGCTGGTCTCCCTCGCCTTCGCCCCGTTCGTCGGGAAGTGGATGGTCACCCGCAACCCGCGCTGGATGGCGCTGGGCGGTTTCGTCTCCCTCGCCGCCGGTCTGTTCTGGCTGTCCCGGATCATGACGCCCGACGCCTCGATCGTGCTGCTCCTGCTGCCGTTCGTGCTCGTGGGCCTCGGCAACGCCTTCATCTGGGGGCCGCTGTCGCTGACGGCGACCCGCAACCTGCCACCCTCGCTCGCGGGCGCCGGCTCCGGGGTCTACAACGAGACCCGTCAGATCGGCTCCGTGCTGGGCTCCGCCGCGATCGCGACGCTCATGAACAACCGCATCGCCGAGCGGATCGCCGAGACCATGGGCGACGCCGGGGCTCAGGCACCCGCCGCCGGCGAGGGGTCGATGTCGGCGGATCTCCCCGAGATCCTCCACGCCCCCTTCGCCTCCGCCATGGCCGATGCCATGCTGCTGCCCGTGCTGCTGTCCCTGGTCGGCGTCCTCGCCGCCTTCTTCATCGGCAAGCCCGTGGACACCGGGGCGTGGGAGAAGGACGCCTGAGGCACGCCTCGCGCAGTCGACCCCGCCGCTCAGCGGTCCTTCCGCGTCCGGGAGACGGCGTCCTTCAGCCGCGTCGGGATGCGCATCGCGCGCTGTGAACGATCCGTCGCCTCGTCGGTCAGCCGCGAGAGCGTCACGAGGCGCTTGTCCAGTCTGGCCACGCGCGCCTCGGCCTTGAGCGCACGCTGCTCCGCGCCGTCCGCGCGCCGTCGGGCATCGTCGAGGGACTGCTCGACCTCGTCGAGGCGTCGGCCGAGCTGGGCGAGCTGGTCCTGGGTCGCCTTCTGCCGCTTGGCGGCCTCGCGACGGATCGCCGCCTGCGTCTGCTTCCGGCGCATGTCCCTGTCCTGCAGCACGGCGTGCCGCTGCGTCACCTCCGGGGGCTCCCCGGTCCATGTCGGCCGCACCACGGGCTGGAACGACGTGCTCTCGATCTTTCGCTCGTAGCCCGCGAGGGCGGTCTCCTGACCCGGGTCGTAGATGTGCTCGAAGCCGTTGTCGTGGATGAAGTCGCTGAGGACGCCGAACCGTTCGGCGTGGCCGCGGTTGAACTCGGTGAAATCCGCGTGGGAGTACAGCTCCTCCACCGAACGGGGCTCGTGCTCTGCGTCGCGGATCACGTACGGGATGCCGTGGTGCTGCGCGAGCTCGAGAGTGCGCGAGTCATGGGCCAGCATCACGCTGGGGGTGCCACCGAGCACCGCGGCGATGTTGCCGTGGGCCCGCGCCCCGAAGGAGAACGCCATCTGCGACATGCGCTCGATCCATGGATAGGCATCGACGAACATCTCCGCCCGCGCCGAGGTGAACTGCGGGTGGCTCCGAGCCAGCGGCAGGCGCGGATCGGAGCCGGCGAAGGGATCGGTGGCCCAGAGCATGAGCCCGAGGGAGCCGTGCTCCTGCGCCATGTACGTGGCCCGATAGTGACGCTCCGCATCCTCGATGAGGTCCCCTCCGAAGGGGTCCTTGGTCTCGAGGTTGTACGCGATCTGCGCTCCGCGCTCGAGGGTCTCGGGCACGTCGACCTGATGCCCGGGCCCGTGCAGCGCGAGCGATGGGCAGCCGACGACGACCACGTCGTGGAATCCCAGCGAGCGCAGGTAGTCCGCCGTCCTCTCTCCCCGCACGGACAGGGCGCTGGACCCGTTCAGCACCGCCCGCGCGAAGCGCTTCACCGTCGGCTCCATAGCCTTGAGCGCCGCGGGGTCGCCGTCCATCGGGAGCTGCGCGCCACCCGAGAGCATCAGGAAGGGGATCGTCAGGCGCTCGAGGAACTCTGCGGTCCGCAGCAGCTGGCCCTCGAACTCCGGGCGGAAGGCGTTGGCCAGCGGCAGGATGAACCCGTCGTACTCATCGTTGACCGCATCGGCCATCTTCGCGGTGATGCGGTAGTAGTTGGCGTCGACCTCCGTGTCCCGGGTGGAGAAGAGCTTGTGCGCGGCGGCTCCGTAGACGAGGTTCCCGCTGTTGGTCCCGAGCAGGTTCCGGTCCAAGGTGTGGAAGGCGTCGACGACGTCGAACGGCGTCTTGCCGAGACGCATCAGGTATCGGGTGGTCATGGAATCGCTCTCTCTGGACACGGCAGGCGCACGGCCGCTGCAGGACCGACATCGCTCCTCCCCGCCGAGGCTACTGGGCCGGGCGGGGCGACAAGCGGAGTTCGGGAAGAACGACTCCGACGCCTGCCCCGACGCTCCGGCCCGCCCCACCTGTGAGGCACGAGACGCGGGAACCCCCTTGATGCGAAGTTGCATGAGTGCAAAACTGCACTGGTGCAAACAGTTGAGTCCGGTCTTCGCCAGCGGCAGCGTCTCGAGACGCTCCGTGGTCTCCACCTGGCCGCTTCCGAACTGGCTGAGGAGGGCGGCCTCGCCGCGGCGACGGTCGATGCGATCGCCGATCGTGCCGGAGTCTCCCGCCGGACGTTCTTCAACTACTTCGCCAGCAAGGAGGACGCGATCCTCGGGCTGGTCCCACCGCGCGTCCCCGACGAGGTCCTCGAGTCCTCCTTCGAGGACAGCACGGACACCGATGACCTGCGCCGTGCCGTGCACCTGCTCGTCGCCACGGCCCGCGCCTCGCGCATGACCGAGGGCGGCTACGCCCGGCGCCGGGAGCTCGTGGACCGCTTCCCCGAGTTCAACCACCGTCTCAAGCGTCAGGCGCAGGAGATCCAGGAACTCGTCCTCGATCAGCTCACCGAGCAGGACTCCCTGCTGAGCGGGCGCGTCGAGGGCCCCCTCGACAGAGCCCGCGCACTGGTCCTGATGGCCGCATCCATCATGCGTTTCGCCTACGAGAGCGATCCGCGAATCCTCGAGGAGGAGAACCTCTCCGCCTTCGACCACTCGATCTCCGTCTTCCGCTCACTCCTGAAAGAAGCCTGATGTCCACTCGCGCTGACACCCACGCGCGGCCGCACTCCCCCACCGAGGAGTCGACCCCCTCGACCAAGACGATCGTCCTGCTCTTCGTCGGCCTCATGGTGACCATGCTGATGGCCTCCCTCTCGCAGACGATCCTCTCCACCGCCCTGCCCACGATCGTGGGCCAGCTCGGCGGCGTCGAGCAGATGACCTGGGTCATCACCGGCTATATCCTCGCGTCGACCGTGATGATGCCCGTCTACGGGCGCGTCAGCGACCTGTTCGGCCGCAAGCCCGTGCTGATCGCTGCGGTGCTGCTGTTCATGATCGGCTCCGTCGTCGGCGGGCTGGGCAACAGCATGGCGCTGCTGATCATCGCCCGCATCATCCAGGGCCTCGGCGGCGGCGGGCTGATGATCCTCTCGCAGTCCGCGATCGCGGAAGTGGTCCCGGCGCGGGAGCGCGGCAAGTACATGGGCGTCATGGGCGCGGTGTTCGCCGTCTCCTCCGTCGCCGGTCCTCTGGTGGGCGGCTGGCTCACCGAGGGCCCGGGCTGGCGCTGGGCGTTCTGGCTGAACCTCCCCCTCGGCGTGCTCGCGATCGTCGCGATCGTCCTGTTCCTGCACCTGCCCGCGCCGATCCGTACTCAGCGACCGAAGATCGACTACCTCGGCATGATGCTCATCGCCGCCGCGACCGTCGCCGTCGTGCTCGTGTGCACCTGGGGCGGAAGCCAGTACGCGTGGCTCTCCCCGCAGATCATCGGGCTCCTCGCCGCCGCACTCGTGCTCGGAGCCCTCTTCGTCCGGGTCGAGGCCACGGCCTCGCAGCCCGTCATCCCGCTGGACCTCTTCAAGAACCGCAGCTTCGTGCTGGCCACCCTGGCGGGCCTGCTCACCGGCGTCGCGATGTTCGGCGTGCTCAGCTACATGCCCACCTACATCCAGATGGTCGCCGGGGTGGACGCCACCGTGGCGGGCTTGCTCATGATCCCGATGATGGGCGGCCTGCTGATCTCCTCGATCGTCTCCGGCCAGCTGGTCACCCGCACCGGCCGCTACAAGATCTTCCCCCTCATCGGCTCGGCGATCATGGCCGTCGCGCTCTATCTGATCTCCACCATGACCCTCGAGACCAGCAATGTCGTGATGTGCACGTACATCGGCATCTTCGGCATCGGCCTGGGGCTCGGCCAGCAGATCCTGATGCTGATCGTGCAGGATGCGTTCCCGGTGCGGATCCTCGGCACCGCCACCGCCTCCTTCAACTACTTCAAGCAGGTCGGCGCCACCATCGGCTCGGCGATCGTGGGCGCGGTGTTCGCCTCCCGCCTGGCGACCCTGCTCACCGAGAACCTCTCCGCGGTCGACCAGCCGTCCGGTGCCCCCGGCGGGGCGCTCAACGTGAATGGGCTGACCCCGTCCGCCGTCGCCGATATGCCCGATGCGTTCCGCATCCCGATCATCACCTCGTACAACGAGGCGCTGCTGCCGATCGTGCAGTGGCTGATCCCGGTCGCCCTGGCTGTCGTCGTGGTCATGCTGTTCGTGAAGGAGAAGGCCCTGTCGACCAGCATCGACCGCTCCGTGGACGAGTCCTCGGTGGTGGGCACCGGCGACGGGGTCGCCATCGCGGCCTCGGCGCTCACCGAAGCCACCGTCGAGGATGCCGAGCACCCGCACTGGGACGACGAGCACGAGACCGGGAACGTCTCCGGCGACCGGGTCCCGGTGTCCTCCGACAGCTGACCACCGGTCGCCGTCCACACCGATCCCGCCCGGTCCCCACCCGTCCCTGCCGACGAATACAGTGGCCACCATGGATTCTCCGCGCACCGCCGACCCGATCTCCGCCCTCCGCGAGGGCGATGCCGAGCAGACGGATGCCGCACTCCAGGTCCTCTCGACCGTCTTCGGGTACGACTCGTTCCGCGGCGAGCAGGCCGAGATCATCGAGCAGGTCGCCGGCGGCGGGGACGCCGTGGTGCTGATGCCCACCGGCGGCGGCAAGTCGCTGTGCTATCAGATCCCCGCGCTGCTGCGCAGCGGCACGGGCGTGGTCGTCTCCCCGCTGATCGCGCTCATGTCCGATCAGGTCGCCGCGCTCGAGGCCGTCGGAATCCGTGCGGCCTACCTCAACTCCACGCTCGAGCGGCACGAGGCCCAGGCCGTCGAGCAGCAGCTGCTGGCCGGCGAGATCGATCTGCTTTATATGGCGCCGGAGCGTCTTGTGCTCCCCCGCACCATCGACTTGCTGCAGCGTGCCCGGCTCTCCCTCGTCGCGATCGACGAGGCGCACTGCGTCTCCCAGTGGGGCCACGACTTCCGCCCCGACTACATGGGGCTGTCGGTGCTGGCCGACGCCTTCCCGGGCGTCCCGCGGATCGCGCTGACCGCGACGGCCACCGAGGCCACCCACCGTGAGCTCACCGAGCGTCTGCGGATGGAGGACGCGAAGCACTTCGTCTCCAGCTTCGACCGCCCCAACATCCAGTACCGGATCGAGCCCAAGGCCTCCCCGCGCGAGCAGCTGCTGAAGCTGATCACCGCGGAGCACGAGGGCGAGTCCGGCATCGTGTACTGCCTCTCGCGCAAGAGCGTCGAGACGACGGCGGCCTGGCTCTCCGAGCGCGGGATCCCGGCCCTCCCGTACCACGCGGGGCTCGACGCCCGTGTGCGCCAGGACCACCAGGAGCGGTTCCTGCGCGCCGAGGGCCTGATCATCGTGGCGACCATCGCCTTCGGCATGGGCATCGACAAGCCCGATGTGCGCTTCGTGGCGCACCTGGACCTGCCCAAGTCGATCGAGGGCTACTACCAGGAGACCGGCCGTGCGGGGCGCGACGGTCAGCCATCCACCGCGTGGATGGCCTACGGCCTGGGGGACATGGTCAGCCAGCGCAAGTTCATCGACTCCGGCGAGGGCGACGAGACCTTCAAGCGCAATGCCCGATCGCATCTGGACGCGATGCTCGCCCTGTGCGAGACGGTCTCCTGCCGGCGCGTGCAGCTGCTGCGCTACTTCGGGCAGGACTCCGAGGCGTGCGGCAACTGCGACATCTGCCTGAGCCCGCCGCAGACCTGGGACGCGACCGTGCCCGCGCAGAAGCTGCTCTCGGCCCTGATCCGGCTGGATCGCGAACGCGGCCAGAAGTTCGGTTCCGGTCAGATCATCGAGGTGCTGCTGGGGCGGGAGAACGACCGTTCCCGCCAGTCCCGGCACGAGGAGCTGAGCGTCTGGGGCATCGGGGCGGAGCTGAGCGAGAAGGAATGGCGCTCGGTGATGCGTCAGCTGATGGCACGCGGCATCGTCGATGCCGAGGGCGACTACGGAGTGCTCGTCCCGGGGTCCCATGCCGGTCCGGTGCTGCGCAGCGAGGTCACCGTCGAGCTCGCCGTGGACCGCAGCCCGGCGAAGGCCACGCGCTCGCGATCGTCGCGCAGCGGTGGCGGGGGCGGATCCCGCGCCGCCGAGGGGCTGGAGATCGCCGAGCGCGAGCGCTTCGAGGCCCTGCGCACCTGGCGCACCGAGGTGGCGAAGGAGAAGCAGATCCCGCCGTACATGGTGTTCTCCGATGCCACGCTGGTCGCGATCGTCCAGTCCCGGCCGGAGTCGACCGGTGCCCTCGCCGGCATCAGCGGGGTGGGGGCGAAGAAGCTCGCGGAGTACGGCGATGCCGTGCTGGAGGCCCTCGGCGTGTAGATCGTCCGACACACGGCGGTCTCGATCCGGCATCGTTACCGGTACCAGAACCCGATCCGGATATCCTGAGCACTTCCGTCAGCGAAGTTCCAGGAGCTCCCCCGTGTCCCAGCCCCCCGCCTCCCCCATGCCCCAGTACGGCGGCCCGATGTCCACCCCGCCGTCGTCCCCGATGCCGCCCCCTCCGCCGCCGAAGAAGAAGCGCACCGGCCTGATCATCGGCATCATCGCGGGCGCGCTCTTCCTGATCGTCGCGGTGATCGTGGTGATCGCCCTGATCATCTTCTTCGCCGTGCGCAACGGTGGCGGCGGCGACACCACGGGCGGCGGCGGGGGCGGGGACAAGGCCGCGACGCCGGAGGAGCAGGCCACGACCCTGGTCACCGACTACATGGATGCCCTGGTCGCCGGGGACTCCGCCGCAGCTTTCGAGCTCGCGGCCGATCCGAGCGGGAGCGACGAGGTGCTGCCCGCGGCGGCCTATGACGCGGCACTCGCGGCCGCACCGATCGCCGACGTCGTCGTGGAGGCCCCCGCGATGGAGCCCGAGGGCATCGACGGCACCGTGCCGGTGTCGTTCACCGTGGGCGGCGAGGCGACCACCTACGACTTCACCGTGAGCGACTACGACTCCGACGAGGTCTTCGAGCTGGATTCCCCCATGTGGTCCACCTACACACCGGATTCCCTGGCCGGGCTCGGTGCCACGATCAACGGCGAGGAGCTGCCCACGGATGTCAGCCTCGCGATGCTGCCGGGGTCCTATGAGATCTCCTTCGGGGTGGAGGGCTTCGCCCCCTCGGTCACCGATCCGATGGTGTACACCGACTACGACACCGACGTCGAGTGGCCCGAGGCGACGCTGACCGACGACGGCCTGGCCACCTTCCGCGCCGCGGTGCAGAAGTCGGTCGATGCCTGCATCGCCCAGGACACCCTGAAGGCCGGCTGCGGCATCGGCGAGCTGCCGGCCACGACCGATGACGGCTACACGCTCACCGACGGCACGGTGAAGCGGTCCCTCCCCGAGGACAGCCAGCGCACCATCGACAAGATGACGGCGACGCCCAGCTACGACGAACCCACCTTCGTCGAGGGCGAGTACATCGGCAGCATCGACACGACGATGGACTGCGAGAAGGACGGCAAGAAGGGCACCTGCGAGATGTGGATGGGCGGCGGTCTCGGCACCCCCTCCGTGGACATGGCAGATCCCGAGCATCCCGTCACCTGGAGCTGATCCGGAGCGGGACGGAACGACCTCGGAGCGGACCAGCACCTCGTGATGGTCCGCTCCGCTGTTCCCCGCTCCGTCCGTCGTACCCCTGCGGCACACTGAGCGCATGACCCTCGAACCCTCCGACGACGCCGTTCCCGCGGAATTCCGCGAGCATCGCTGGCAGCGCGGCACCTGCCCACGCTGCGGCGGCGGCCAGGTGCTCCACCGCGTCATCGGCATGCCCGTGCCCGGGGCCATGGAGTCGTCCCCGTCCTGGGTGGTCTGGGCGGGCTGCACGGGCCTCGGCCCGGATCGAGAGTGCGGTGGCTGCGGCCACTCCTGGTGGGCTCACGACGTGGGCTTCGCCGACGACGAGGAGGAGCCCGAGGACCCGGCACCCCTGCGGGTGGTCGGCGCGGTGATCGTGCGCGACGACCGGTTCCTCGCCGCCCGGCGCCGCCCCGGGAAGAGCGCCGGCGGTCGCTGGGAGTTCCCCGGCGGCAAGATCGAACCGGGCGAGTCCCCGCAGCAGGCCCTGATCCGGGAGCTCCGCGAAGAGCTCGGCGTCGAGGTCACGGTGGGATGGCTGCTCGGCCGCGGGGAGGCCGATGCCGGTGACCGCGACCTCCATCTCGACTGCTATTGGACCCGCCTGGACCACGACGGCCCGCTCGCCAGCACCGACCACGATCGGCTCGAGTGGGTCACCCGTGATCAGCTGGCGACCAGGGACTGGGCCGACGCCGATGTCCCCGTCGTCGCCCAGATCCTCGAGGGTGCCGAGCCGCGATTCGATCGCCGCTGACCGTGAGGCCGCTCCTGCTCAGCTCGTCCGGAGCAGCTCGCGCAGCAGGTCCGACTCCCCCTCGCCACCCGGGCGCTCCAACGCCGCGCGGAAGGCCGGGACGGCCCTGTCGTGCTCACCCAGGCGGCTGAGCAGCTCACCGCGGATGACATGGAACGGACGGTGCGCATCGAGCTCCTCTGCGAGCGGCTCGAGGTCTGCGAGGGCCGCGGCCGCACCGTCGGCCTCCGAGATCGCGACCACCCGCGCGAGCTGCACGATCGCCGTGGGCCAGTGGACCAGCAGGGCGTCGTAGAGCTCGACCACCTCGCGCCAGTCGATGTCCTCGTGCCGCGCGGGCACGGCGACGCACGCCGCGATCGCACCCTGGAGCAGATAGGGGCCGCGCCCGCCCTGGGCGAGCGCGCCGACCACGAGACGGTCCGCACGATCGATCAGCTCGCGATCCCACTGCGCACGATCCTGCTCCGCCAGGGCGATCGGACGGCCGCGTGCGCCGGTGCGGGTGGAGGCGCGTGCCCGCAGCAGCAGGGCCTGGGCGAGCAGGCCGCGCGGTTCCGTGCGTCCCGGCAGCAGGTCCACCAGCACCTCGAGCGTGTGCACCACGGTGTCGAGCACAGCGGCCCGCGACCCGGAGCCCTCCGGGGCCGGGCCCGGGGCCGCTCCGCCCGAGCCGGCTCCCGTGGCCAGCAGCACCGAGAGCACGTCCAGCACGTCGACCAGGCGGGAGTCGAGCTCCTCGGCGGGCGGCACGCGGCACGGGATGCGGCTGAGGCGGATGCGTTTCTTCGCCCGGGTCAGCCGGGCCGCCATCGTCGAGGTCTGCACGAGGAACGCGGCGGCGATCTGCTCGGTGCTGAGCCCACCCACGAGGCGCAGGGTCAGGACGATCCGCGAGGTGGGGGCCAGCGCAGGGTGGGCGGCGAGGAAGATCAGCCGCAGCCGTTCGTCGAGCACGACGGGAACGGACTCGTCCTCGATCCGTCGGTGGCCCGGGTGCTCGTCCTCGTCCCCGTCCTCGTCCTCGTCCTCAACTCCGTCGCCGGCACCGTCCCACACCAGCAGGGGCAGCTTGCGCTGCAGGGTCTGCGCGCGCCGCATCACGTCGAGCGCACGACGACGGGCCGCTGTGGTCAGCCAGCCTGCTGGGTTCTCGGGGACACCGCTGCGCTCCCAGGTCTCGAGCGCCTGCGCATAGGCCTCCTGCACGCTGTCCTCGGCGAGGTCGAGATCGCGGGTCAGCGCGACCGTCGCCGCGAGCACCGTGCTCCAGTGGGCACGGTGCGCCGTGGCGACGGCCGCCGCTGCGGCCCCGGGGTCCGTCACGCGGGGATGCTCCCGTGCACGCCGGGCTGCTCCTCGGCGCTCATGGGGCGCACCTCGACCCCGCCTCCCTGATGGATGATCGGATTGCGCCGTGCCACCGCGATCGCGGCGTCCAGATCGGGCACCTCGATCACGTAGAAGCCGACGATCACCTCGTTGACCTCCACGAACGGGCCGTCCACGAGGCTGTCGGCACGGATCGAGGTGGTCGCGTCGTGGTCCTCGAGCGGGCTGCCGAAGATCATCACGCCCTCGTCCATCAACTCCTTGCCGTGCGCGTCGTGCTCGGCCATCTGCGAGGCCAGCACCTCGGGATCGGTCGTGGCCTGATCGGTGGGGTGGTACAGGAACACGGTGTAACGGGCCATCAGGATCATCCTCCTTGCGAGGCGGCGTCTCTCGCCGTCCTCACCCTGTTGTCGAACGGGATCGGCAGAATCGACAGTGCTGCAGATTCGATAGTGCTGAGACATCGACAGTCCTGCGACATCGGCTGCGCCCCGGGCGCCGGCTCAGCGCACCCCATCGGGGAACTCGGCCGGCTCGCCGGGCTGCGCCGCCGCGTCGAGGTCGATGCCGTAGTCCGCGGCGAAGTGCAGCTCGGTCCCGGCGTAGACCTCCTCGGCACTCTCGTCGAGATGGAACACTCGGGCTCCGCGCACGCGATGGTTCTCGGCTCCACCCGCGCCGTAGGCGCCGAAACCCGTGCCGGGACCGTAGCCGAGCTGGATCCCGTAGTAGTTCCCGACATAGGTGTTGATGTGGTCGTGGCCCACGAACAGGCCCTTCACGTCGCCGCGCTGCCGCATCGCGGCGAACATGCCGGAGTTGAACGGCCCGGGGCACTCGTCCTCGTTCCGCTCCCCCACGAGGGAGTGCTTCGACACGGCGCGGGCGTGATCCGCCTCGGTGCGCGAATCGACGCTCGCGAACCACATGAAGCGGTGCTCCCACAGGGCGATGTGCTGGAACACCAGACCGGGGACCACGGCGGAGTTCTTCCGCTCGAGCTCCTCCGAGGTCCGCAGGTACCACTGGATCTGGTCGGGGCGCAGCCAGTCCCAGTCCGGGTAGCCCTCGAAGTCCTGGCCGGCGATCTCCTCGGGCGCATAGCGGCCGGAGTCCAGGAGCCACAGGGCGAAGGCATCGGAGCCGCCCTTCCCTGTGGCCTTGTCCTTGCCGCCCTGCCCTCTGCCCCTCGAGGAGCCGACGGTGAGCACCTGGTTGCCGCTGCCCGTGATGCCCTTCGCGCCGGGCGTGTTCACGTTGTGGCGGTACTGGGCGACGAAGTCCAGGTAGCCCTGCTCGTCCAGGCCGGTCGTCGCCGTGGAGTCCTCGTCGTGATTGCCGAAGGTGATCGCCCACGCGATGCCGCGGTCCTCCATCGGCCGCACGACGTTGTTGATCGCCTGCTTCGCCTCGAGCGCGGTGGTGGGTGAGCCGTCGATGACGTCGCCGTTGATGACCACGAAGTCCGGCGTCACGTCATCGAGCACGGCCTCCTGCAGGGCGATCGTGCGCACGTCGGTGCGGTGGCCGTCCTGGGTGTCGTTGAACTGGACGACGGTGAACGTGCCGTCGTCGCGGAAGCTCAGGTCTCCGCGCACGATCCCCTCCTTCGGGTTCCTGCCGTGCGCGCCCTTCGTGGGCGCTGCCGAGGCGGATCCCATCATGCCTGCTGCGGCGAGCCCTGTCGCGCACTTCGCTCAGGAGCGCACGAGCCGTCGGCCCACGCGGGCCAGCAGCGCCTCGAGCGGCCCGCGTCCGCCCCGTGCGGCGAGCACCGCGCCGAGACCGACGGTGAGCGCGAGATGCACCGTGAGGATCCCGAGCCCGGCGACGTACCAGGGCATCGAGGTCAGGTCGCCGCCGGACAGGAGGACAGCGGCGATCAAGGCAGCGCTCGTGAGCGCCACGTGGATCACGTACAGCGTCAGCGGGGCCGCTCCGGCGCTGCGCAGGATCCGGGCGGGCCGGCCCACGAGACGTCGACCAGGCGGGAGCAGCCCGAACCCGACGGCGATCAGCGCCACCGCGACCCCGCCGGTGGCGAGCATGTCGCCCAGCGTGCCGGTGTGGGGCGCGGCCTGGTGCCAGGCACCCGGGGTCGCGGCGCCGAGAGCTCCGGCCACCACCGGCAGGATGTACCCGATCACGGCGGCGACGGTGCCGTTCGCCGCGGCGAGGACGGCGGCTCGCCGGGTCCGCCCGCTCTGCCGGACACGCAGCAGGCATCGCATGAGGACGACCCCGAGCAGCAGGTACGGCACCCAGGTGATCAGGGGGTACTGGCCGGTGAGCGCGATCCCACGCAGCACCGTCAGCGGTTCCCCGAGGCTGAGCAGGGTCACGGTCCCGAACTCGACGGGGCCCGGGACGCTCTGGGCGAGGGGGCGCCCGCCCACCGCGAGCACCGCGATGAGCGGCACGAGGAGACGGGTGGGCACCAGCAGCAGGGGCGCCGTGATCATCATCGCCAGGCCGAACGGCACCAGCACCACCATCACCGAGGAGGGCAGCAGCTCCAGCAGCAGACCGATCAGGGTCACGCAGGCGCCGCGCACCATGACGGAGGCGACGGCGCCGCGGCGATCACCGCGCTCCAGCCGGCGTCGCGTGGCGAGCACGAGGCTGCAGCCGCCGATCACGGCGAAGAGCGTCGAGGACGGTCCTTCGGTGAGCACGTGGGCAACCCGGGCGAGCGGCCCCTGGATCCCGCCGGCATCGGGCATCAGCGCCAGCGGCGCCAGCAGGTGAGCGGTCATCATCCCGATGATCGCGAGGAGACGCACCAGGTCGAGCGCCTCGATCCGATCCGACGCGGGGCCGGGCCCGTGCGTCGAGTCAGGGCTGGCGCCGAACGAGGGGTCGGCTGTGGTCGCGGGCACGGTACCGAGCACCGTCGTCGAGCGGTCCTCGGCGACGGGGTCCGGTTCCGGGAGGAAGGGGGTCGATGTCATGCCTCCAGGTTTCCGTGCACGGCCGCCGAGCACGTCGGAGCACGGGTCGACCCCGGATCCTCCTCGGGGAGGAGTGCCGGGGAAGGACGTGGTCCCTCCGTCGGACCCACCGTCCCCGCCGTCCCGACCGGCTCAGCCGGTCCGCACCGTGTCTAGCACGATCGACTCGTCACCGACCTCGGTGCAGGTGAAGGTGGTGTCCACGACCGTGAAGCTCTCTCCGGCGGCGCAGACAGGTTCCTCACCGCCCACCTGGAGGGTCGCCGTGCCACCTTCCGTGGCCTCGACCAGCCGTATCCGTTCCGTCGTCCCGTTGTTCTCGGTCCCCTCGCCGGCGTCCAGCGGGCGCGGCAGCTCGTAGAACTTCGTACCGGAGATCTCGATGTGGCAGCTCGAATCCGTCTCGCAGGTCGAGCTCCAGCTGTCACAGGCCGCGAGCGGGATGGTCAGCCCGACGATGGTGAGTGCGAGCAGCACCTGGCGCGGCCTGCGTCGACGACTGATCCGGGTTCCAGTGCTCATGCTCGCTCTCCTGCTCGCTCTCGTGCTCGTCCTGCGTCGGCTCGTGCCACCGTAGCTGGCCGCCGCACAGGGCGGCGATGGGGAGGACTCCCGGTTCGCCGCCCCGCACGCTCCTCTCCCCACCGACCGCAGCGTTCAGCCCTCGCGGACGGTGTCCAGCACGATCGAGTCGTCGCCGACCTCGGCGCAGGTGATGGTCGTGTCCGCGATGGTGAAGCTCTCACCGGCGGCGCAGACGTGCTCCTCGCCACCGATGACCAGCGTCGCCGTTCCTCCGTCGGTGGCCTCCTGGATCGAGATCCGATCCGGACGCCACGTGCTGTTGTCGACCCCTTCCTCCGCATCCAGCGGACGCGGCATCTCATGGGCTCTGTTCAGGCCCGACATCTTGATGTGGCAGCTCGACTCGACATCGCATGTCGAGCTCCAGCTGTCGCAGGCCGCGAGCGGGAGCGTCAGGGCGACGATGCCCAGCGCGAGGCCTGCGTGCCTCATCCCCCGTCGGGCGGTGCCGGACATCCGCTTCTGCATGTCTCCCCCGTCGTCGTCGATCGTGATCATCTGATCGATCGCGAGGACTGCGCCGCTGCGGCGGGGAACTGCTCCCCCGCCGCCGCGTCGAGGCCCACGGATCGCCCCTCCGTTCAGCCCGTCGCGCCGGCGCCCCACTCGCGCTGGAACGCCTCGCGTCGTGTCGCCTGCTCCACGGGGTCGGGCACGGGGAGCGAGGCGATCAGTTTGCGGGTGTACTCGTGCTGCGGACGCTGCAGCACATCGGGCCCGTGGCCGTCCTCGACCAGCTCGCCGCGCAGCAGCACGCCGATCCGGTGGGCGAGGGAATCGACCACGGCCAGGTCGTGGCTGATGAACAGCGCCGCGAAGCCCAGGCGGGCCTGCAGCTCCCGGAACAGCTCGAGCACCGTGGCCTGCACGGAGACGTCCAGGGCACTGGTCGGCTCGTCGGCGATCAGCAGCTCCGGCTCGAGCACGAGCGCTCGGGCCAGGGAGATGCGCTGGCGCTGGCCTCCGGAGAGCTCGTGCGGGTATCTCGTCGCGTAGGACGCGGGCAGCTCGACGGATTCGAGCAAGGTCCTCACCTGCCGGGAGCGGTCCCCCGCGGACTGCCGGGGCTCGTGGACGATCAGCGGCTCGGCGATGCATTCCTCGATCGTCAGGTGCGGGTTGAACGAGGTCGCCGGATCCTGGAACACGAAGCCGATGCGCCGGCGCACGGGCTTGAAGTCCTTCTCCCGCACCCCGTTCATCTCGTGCCCGAGCACCTGGAGGCTGCCTCCGGTGGCGCGTTCGAGACCCGCGATGGTACGGCCGATGGTGGTCTTGCCGGAGCCCGACTCCCCCACCAGCCCGTACACCTCACCGGCGCGGATCTGGAAGTCCACGCCCTTGACGGCGCGGAACGGGGCCCGGCCCAGCCTGCCGGGGTATTCGATGACGAGGTCCTTCGCGACCACCACGGGAGCGGCGTCCTCGATCACCTGCTGCTGCTCGCGGCTCAGCGCCGTCCAGGCGGAGTTCCGTCCCAGGTGCGGGACCGCGGCCAGCAGCTTGCGGGTGTACTCCTCGCGCGGGCTGGCGAACAGCTCCTTCACCCCGGCCCGTTCGATGATGGAGCCGCGATACATGACCGCCACGGAATCGGCGAGGTCGGCGACCACGCCCATGTTGTGCGTGATGATGATGACCGAGGTGCCGAAGCGGTCGCGCACATCGCGCAGGAGCTCCAGGATCTCCGCCTGCACGGTCACGTCGAGCGCGGTGGTGGGCTCGTCGGCGACGATCAGCTCGGCGCCGAGCGCGAGCGCCATGGCGATCATGATGCGCTGCTTCTGGCCGCCGGAGAACTCGTGCGGGTAACGGTCGATGCGCTCGGCCGGATCGGGGATCCCCACCGACTCGAGCGCCGCGATCGCCTCGGCGCGGATCTCCTTGCGGGTGATCTTCGGCCGGTGGGCCTTCAAGCCCTCCCCGAGCTGCCACCAGATGGGGAACACCGGGTTCATGGCGCTCGAGGGCTCCTGGAAGATCATCGAGACGTCCTCGCCCCGCAGCGCCCGCAGGCGCTTCCCGCTCAGCCCCACCACGTCGGTCCCGGAGACGAGGATCGCCCCGGAGTCCTCCGCCGTCTCGGGCAGCAGCCCGAGGATGGAACGGGCGGTCACGGACTTGCCGGAGCCGGACTCGCCGACGATCGCGAGGATCTCCCCCGGCGCGACGCTCACGCTCACGCCGTCGACCGCGTGGACGTCGCCGCCGTCGGTCGCGAAATGGATGTCCAGGTCTGTGATCTCGAGCCGGGGAGTGCTCTGCGTGCCGGTCATGCCGTCACCTTCTTCCGCTGCGCGCGCGAGCGCTTCCTGCGGGTGCGCAGTCGCGGGTCGTTGAGATCGTTGATGGATTCGCCCACCAGGGTCACGCCGAGCACGGCGGCCACGATCGCGAGGCCCGGGAAGAGCCCGGTCCACCAGATCCCGCTGGTCGCATCGCTCATGGCCCGGTTGAGGTCGTAGCCCCATTCGGAGGCGCTGGTCGGCTCGATGCCGAAGCCCAGGAAGCCGAGGGCGGCCAGGGTGAGGATCGCCTCGGAGGAGTTGAGGGTGAAGATCAGCGGCAGGGTGCGGGTGGAGTTGCGCAGCAGGTGGGTGCCCATGATGCGGCGGTGCCCGGTGCCGATGACCTTGGCGGCCTCGACGAACGGCTCGGCCTTCAGCCGTACCACCTCGGCGCGGATCACCCGGAAGTACTGCGGCACGAACACGACGGTGATGGAGATCGCCGCGGCCATGATGCCGCCCCAGGCGCCGGACTGGCCGCCGGAGATCACGATCGACATGACGATCGCGAGCAGCAGCGAGGGGAAGGCGTAGATCGCGTCGGCCAGCATCACCAGCACACGATCCAGCCAGCCGCCCACGTAGCCGGACAGCAGCCCCAGCGCGACCCCCAGGAACAGGGACGCGATGACGGCGCACACCATCACGGCGACCGCGGTGCGGGTCCCCCAGATCACGCGGGAGAGCACGTCGAAGCCGGTCACCGTGGTGCCCAGCAGGTGCTCGGCCGACGGGGGCTGCTGGCCGCCGAACTTCACCCCGTCGACCCCGGTGGCCGCGAAGCCGTAAGGGGCCAGCAGCGGGGCGAACAGAGCTGTCAGCAGCAGCCCGACGACGAGCACGACGCCGGTGATGAGCATTCCCCGCTGGAGGCCGACGCTGCGACGCAGATGGCTGACCACGGGAAGTCGGAAGTACCAGGGCGAGCGGGCCGTGGCCGCGACGGTCGCCGATTCCACCGCGAGGTCCGCGTCGGTGCCGTCGCCCTCCCCGGGCGGAACAGGGTTCGAGAGCGTCATGTCAGTACCTCACTCGGGGGTCGATGAGGGCGGCGACCACGTCGACCACGAAGTTGGACAGCGCGACGATGACCGCGAGCATCATGACGATGCCCTGCACCGCCACGTAGTCGCGGGCCTTCATGTACTCGGCGAGCATGTAGCCCAGTCCGTTCCACTCGAAGGTGGTCTCGGTGAGCACCGCGCCGCCCAGCATCATCGCGATCTGCATGCCCATCACGGTGACGATCGGGATCAGAGCGGGACGCAGGGCGTGGCGCGTGGTGAGCCGGGACTCGGAGACCCCGCGGGAGCGGGCGGAGTCGATGTACTGCATCTCCAGGGTGCCGATCATGTTCGTGCGCACCAGGCGCAGGAAGATCCCGCCGGTGAGCACGCCGAGCGCGATCGCCGGCAGCACCGCGTGCGACGCCACATCGATCAGCACGTCCACGCGGCCCAGCCGGAGCGCGTCGAGCAGGTAGAACGGGCTGGGGTTCAAGATCGAGCCCATGGTCAGCTCGCCGCGGGTCGAGATCCGCCCGGCGACCGGCAGCCATCCCAGGCCCGCGGAGAACACGAGCTTCAGCAGCAGGCCCACGAAGAACACGGGCGTGGCATAGCCGAGGATCGCGACGACCCGCAGCACGGCATCGGGCCAGCGATCGCGGGTGCGCGCCGCGATCATGCCCAGCGGCACGCCTGCGACGAGCGCCACGACCACGGCGTAGACGACCAGCTCGAAGGTGGCGCCGCCGTAGGTCGTGAGGATCTCGGTGACCGGGGTGCGATCCGTGTAGGACATGCCGAAGTCGCCCTGCAGCACGCCGCCGAGGTAGTCGAAGTACTGCACGATCAGGGGCCGGTCGTACCCTGCCTCGGCCCGCCGCTGCGCGAGCTGGTCAGGGGTGAGGCGGCCGCCGAGGGCCGCCGTGATCGGGTCGCCGGTGATCCTCATCAGGAAGAACACGACCGTCATCAGGATGAACACGGTCGGGATGATGAGGAGGAAGCGGACCAGGATGTAGCGGCCGAGACCCCCGCCGGACCGCTTGCGCCGGGGCGCAGGCGTGCTGGCGGGGGTGTTCTCGACCTCGGTGTCGAGGCCCGTGGTCACTTGCTGAGCGGGGCGAGGCGGAACTTGAACGAGGAGTCCAGGGTGACGCCCTGGACCTCGGACGTCGACACCGCGATCTGCGCGCCCTGCAGGAGCGGCAGGGTGGAGATCTCGTCGGCGACGATGTCCTGGATCTTCACGAACAGGGCCTCGCGCTCGGCGGGGTCCGCGGTGCCGCGCTGCTGGGCGATCAGATCGTTGACCTCGTCGTTGCTGTAGTGGTTCACCAGGAAGTTGTCGGTGAGGAAGAACGGCGTGAGGTAGTTGTCCGCGTCCGAGTAATCGGGGAACCAGCCCAGCTGGTACGCCGGGTAGACGTCGGTGGTGCGGTCCGTGGAGTACTGCACCCACTCGGTGGACTGCAGGTCCACGACGAACAGCTCCCCCTCCTCCAGCTGCGCCTTGACGGCGGCGTATTCGTCGCCCGAGGAGCTGCCGTAGTGATCGGGGTTGTACTGCAGGCTGAGCTTGACCGGGATCTCGACGCCCGCATCCTCGAGGCGCTGCTTGGCCTTGGCGGCGTCGGGGCCGCCCTTGCCGTCGCCGTAGAGGTCCTGGAACTGGGTCCCGTTGCCGGGCAGACCCTCGGGGATGTACGAGTACAGCGGGGTGTAGGTGTCCTTGTAGACGGAGGTCGCGATGGCCTGGCGGTCGATGAGGTCCGCGGCGGCCTGGCGCACGGCCTGCGACTTCTTCGGGTCGGCGTCCTCGGTCTTCGCACCGTAGGGCATGGTGTCGAAGTTGAACACGATGTAGCGGATCTCGCCGCCGGGGCCGTCGTGCACGGTGACCGCATCGTCCTTCGAGAGGTCCTCGATGTCGGTGGCCGAGAGGGAGCGCCACACGCAGTCGATATTGCCCTGCTGGATGTCGAGCTTCATGTTGTTCTGATCGGCGTAGTACGACATCGACACCTTCGCGGTGGTGGGGGCGCCGAACAGCCCCTTGTACCCCTCGAAGGCCTCGAAGGAGACCAGCTCGTTGAGCTTCCAGGTCGCGATCTGGTACGGCCCGCAGAAGGCCTTGCCGGAGACGATCTCGTCGTCGGGCAGCACCGCGTCGGCCGGGAACACGTCGGCGTCGACGATCGGGCCGGCCGGGCTGCACAGCACGTACGGGAACGTCTGGTCGCCCGGCTCCTTGAGGTGGAACTCGACGGTCAGGTCGTCGACCGCCTCGACCTTCTCGAGGTTCCCCAGCAGGCTCGACGGGCCGTTGGGGTCGGCGATCTTGAGCTGACGGTCGAAGGTGTGCTTGACGTCCTCGCTGGTGAGCTCGTTGCCGTTGGCGAAGGTGAGACCCTCCTGCAGGGTCACGGTGTAGATGTTGTCGCTCGTGAACTCGGCGGACTCGGCGAGGTCGGGCTCGGGCTTGCCGTCCTCGGAGCCGATCTTCGTGTTCATGAGGTAGCCGTAGACCTGCGTCCACACGGTCGAGGAACCGTTGTCATAGGCAGCGGCCGGGTCGAGCGCGGTGACCTTGTCGGTGGTGCCGACGGTCAGGGCGCCCTCGGCGTCACCACCGCCGCCGCTCCCGCCGCCGTCGTCCGTGGTCTTGGCGCAGGCCGACAGCAGCACGGGGATCCCCGCCAGGGACAGCAGAACTGTGCGTCGCTTGGGGGTGAAAGCGGCATCGAACATGGGTTCCTCCAGAGGGCAGGCCGGTGCACGGGTCACGGCACTGTGACGGATCGACGCGGCTCCATGTGGCGGAGCACACGCATGGTGTGGCCTGCAACCTAACAGCGTTGCCCGCCCACCCCGCATTCCTGGACGGTTTCCGGGGGCCTGTTGCGCAATCGTGACGGAGCCGGGCACCCCGCGCCGCGATCCTGTGCCTCGCGGCGCGGGACTGACAGCACCGGACTGACAGCACGGGGCTGACCGCACACGACCTGCTGGCCTACGATCCGACCATGATGACCCCCGCACGGGTTCAGCCCTCGTCCGCCCTCCTCACCCCCGGGGCGACGCTCGAGAAGGTCGCCACCGGCGCCACCTGGGCCGAGGGCCCGGTCTGGCTGCCCCAGCGCCGGGCCGTGCGCTTCAGCGACATCCACACGAACCGGATCCTCGAGTACTCGGAGGAGACCGGTGAGCTGACCGTGTTCAGCGATGCCGCGGAGCACACCAACGGCCGCACCCTGGATCTGCGCGGCCGGGTCGTGGAGTGCTCCCACGGGCGCCGCGCCGTGCAGCGCGATGCTGCCGTCGGCCCCGGTGACGAGCATTCTCCGACCACGCTCGTCGACCGGTTCGGCGCCGTCCGCCTGAACTCTCCGAACGATGTGGTCGTCGCCTCCGACGGGGCGATCTGGTTCACCGACCCGGCCTACGGCATCAAGCGGCCCGTCGAGGGGCACGCCGGCGAGGAGGAGTACGGGGATCGCTATGTGTTCCGCTTCGACGAGTCCACCGGCGCCCTCACTCCCGTGGTGATCGACATCGAGGCACCCAACGGGCTCGCCTTCTCGCCCGACGAGTCCCTGCTCTACGTCGCGGACTCCTCGCTGTCCCCGGCGGACCCCGACGTCGAAGGCACCGAGCGGCCGCGCGGTCGCGCGATCCACGTGTACGACGTCGTCGAGGGGCGCCATGCGAAGAACGGGCGGAGCCTGGTCGAGGTCACCCCCGGCCTGCCCGACGGGATCCGGGTGGACGTCGCGGGCCGGATCTGGAGCTCGAGCCTGTCCGGGGTGCAGGTGTTCTCCCCCGACGGCGAGCGCCTGCTGGACCTGCCCGTGCCGGAGAAGACCGCGAACCTGTGCTTCGGCGGGGAGGACGGGAGCACGCTCTACATCGTCGCGACGTCGAGCCTGTACCGGATCCGCACCACCACCCGGGATGCCAGCGCGACGGCACCGGGGCCCGCGGCCTCATGATCGAGGTCGGCGCGAACCCGAGCAGTCTCTTCACCCGGAAGCTGATCGCCCTCAGCGCGCTGACACTCGTTCTCCTCGGCGTGGGGATCCTGCTCATCGCCCTCGCGTTCCTCCACGGGTGGCCCTGGGGCGCGTTCCTCGGTGGTGGCATCGCCGTCCTGGGTGGGTTGATCTGCCTCAGCGGCGGCCTCGGGATGATCCGCGAGCGACGCATCGCCGGGGCCTCCTCCCGTCGGCCCCTCCAGATGGTGACCGTCGGACGTCCTCTGCCGGCCCCGACCACCCGGCGCGACCCGTGGGCGTGGGAGGACGTGGTGCGCGCCGTCGCCATGGCGTTCGCCGACACTCCGTACCTGGTGATGGCCGATCAGGACCAGATCCGCATCTCGGCGAATCTGGCCGACGCCCGGTGGCGGCACCTGCTCACCGAGCGGAGCCTGTCGACGACGTTCGCCAGCACGCTCGTCCGCACGAAGCCGGGGACGGCCCGCCGCCTGGACGTGGTTCACGAGGTCGAGGCCTCCGCCGGGCCGGCCGGGCTCGGTGCGGTCGCCGCACTGTCATCGGGCCGCAGCTGGCACTTCTCCCGCCGGAAGGACTGGGCGCTGAACCGGTACGGCTTCCACACGGTCGTCGACTACCGCTTCTCCACCGGCGATGTGAACGTGCCGCTGGACCATGTGCTGAAGACGGCCGGTTGGCGGCAGACCCTGGACGCCGAGTCCAAGGGGGCTCTCGTGATGGGCATCCTCGGTCTGTCCGCGGTCCCGCTGGTGCCCCTCGCCTTCCTCGTCAAGTGGCTCGTGGAACGCTGACCTGCCGCGCGCCTCGTGCCCGTCTCCAGTCAGCTGAACCCGTCGACGTGCGGCATGGCCGGCGCCGTCAGCAGAGACCCGCAGCGACCGTCCTCCAGAGGGTCGCAGCCGATGTCGCTGCGGGAGATGTCGGTCCTGACGCGCACTTCCGCCGTGCCCGATCCGCGCGGAGGCTCCTGCGCGGCGACCGGGTGCTTCGCGAGGACCCCGTCCGGGAAGAGACCGGTCACCGGGGTATGGCCGACCTCCGGGGCGAACCCCGGCTCTCGCACGGAGGCATATCCGTCGTCGCTCTCCGCGACCATGCCGTGGGGAGCCTCCCCCAGCGGCGCGGACAGAGGCGTCCACGAGCTGTCGTCGGCGCTCTCGAGCGCGGCGACCATCTCGTCGACCGCTGCCGTCGGGTCCGACCATTCCATTGCGTACGTCGTCACCTCGGTCAACGAGCAGAGCTGCTCGGCGGGACCACCCTCCGCGCCCGGGATGCCTGAGCACTCGATGTACCAGGTCTGGTCGATCGGCGCCCCGAGCACCGTCTCGATCGCCGCCTGCCTCTCTGCGGCGCGCTCCTCGAAGGGCTCGGCCTGCTCCGCGTACCCGGCCTCGGCGTCGGCCTGGGCCCGTGCGGCGATCGCACGTGCCTCCGCATCCGCCGCCGTCGCGGTCCCGGTGGTCGTGGGCCCGCCTCGCTGGACCAGCGCCGCCACCACGACCACGAGTGCGATCACGACCAGCACGGCGACCCCGGAGGATCCCGCGATCACCCACGTCCTGCGTGTCCGCTCCCCCATGACAGCTCCCCTCGTCCTGCTCGATGCTCTCCTGCCCCCGCCGCGTGCGCGATTCATCGGAAACCGTCGATCCGGGGCATCGCCGCCTCGTCGAGGACGAGGTCGGTGCCCAGGGCCTCGCCGCTCTCGATCGCCTCGAATCCCGGTTCATGTACGTAGGCCGTCCCGAGGTCTCCGGCTTCGGCGACCATCCCTCCCGGTTCCTCTCCGGGGTGCCTCGGGAGGGCCGTCCACGGCCCACCCCGCCCTGCGGTGACCTCATTCCCCGTGGTGGCCTCGGTGCCCTCGAGCACCGTGATGATCTCGTCGACCGCGGCATGCGGATCGGTCCAGTCGACCGCATACGTCGTCACCACGGAGAGATCGCAGAACTGGGCCGTCGGTACCGGCCCTCCCACGGCGATCCCTGAGCACCCGATGTACCAGGTCTCCTCGATCGACTGTCCGAGCACCGGCTCCCGAGCGGCCTGCCGCGCCGCGGCCTCCTCCTCGAACGGGCCGGACCATTTCTCGTAGCCCTGCTCCGCCTCCGTGCGGGCCCGCTCCGCAGGATGCGCGATCCCCCCTCGCCCGTAGTTCACCGCTGTGGCCACGATGGCCAGGACGACGGCCAGCACGACTGCCGTCACGACGGTCAGTGCCGTGCGTCGGCCGCGAGACATCTGCTCCCCCATGGTGCTCCCCCGCCATCGTGCCTCTGCTGTCACCCCAGCCGCTCGCGCGCCCCCCCCTGGGGTGTTTGCAAATGCTAACGCATGGCGGGTCGTGTCGGCCGCCCTGACGGATCCGCGGTCGCGACCGCTCTGGCAGCCCGGCCCGCTATCCCTCGCCCCACCAGCGCAGCACCCGCAGCGCCTCCAGGGTGATCCATTTCGACGATTCGCCCTCGGGGACATCGACCTCGAACCACACCTCACCGGGCAGGACCTTCTGCTGGAGCCAGGTGCCGTCGGCCTGCTGCGCCTCGCGCACCATCGCCACGGCCTCCTCCATCCGGGATTCCTTCCGGCCGGCGAGCCGGAAGTGCTCGAGGGCGCGCAGCGCTGAGTAGATATGGCGCGGCGGGTAGAGGAAGTGATCCACCCAGGGCCCGGGCATCTCCCGAGTGCTCAGGGTCCAGGCCAGGTGACGCTCCAGCAGGTACTCCTCGCCGGCGTCGCGCGCGGCCCGCGTGGCCCCGGTGCCTCCGGTGGCCTTTTCATGGATCAGGAGTGCGCGCAGCACGTTGAGGGTGGAATGGAAGCTGGAGCGCACGGATCCGCTCTCCCACTCGCAGTTCCAGCCCCCGTCCTCCATGCGGTGCTCGAGGAACCAGTGCGGCAGGGATTCGACGTCCGCCCCCAGCCACAGACCGTTCGCGAGCGTCATCGCGTTGATGCAGCAGTCCACCTCGCCGCCCCAGTAGGGCAGCGAGTCGTCGTACTCCCAGTGCGAGTTCTCCGCCAGCAGCTGCGCCGTGTTCCGCTCGATCAGCGGGGCGGGGTCCATGCCCCATTCGCGCAGCATGGTCAGGCTCCAGGTGGTCGCCGTCCACGGCTGGCCGGGCAGGAGCTGATTCTCGTGGTTCTCGAAGAAGCCCTTGGGGAAGAAGGCCCCGCCGGCCCATTGGCCGTCCGGGTCCTGCTTCGCGAGCAGAGCCGCCCCGAAGCCCTCCTGCGGGATCCGCGCCCGGGTCGCCTCCCACTGCTGCGTCGGCGCGTCGAGCAGGTCTCGCTCCACCTGCCAGCGCAGAGCAGGGTCGGAATCGAGGAGCCAAGCGATCACATCGGTGGGTGCCATGGGACGATCCTGCCTCATGGGTGGACCGGAGGACCACCGTGCGGGCATTCCGGACACCCATGCACCACCCACGAATCGCCCGACCCGTGTGCAGATCGAGGTGTGATCCTCGAGCGCAGCCCCGGCCCCGGGGCACGACGGCGATCGGAAGGACCACGATGGGTACGATCAACCGCCTGTTCGGGATGGCGAAGCAGGCCATCGACCAGAACTCCTCATCGCAGGACCGCTCGAGCGGATCGAGCAAGGGCTCGGACTGGCGCACCATGGTGCGCTCCGCCGCCGACGCGTTCACCGGCGAGGGCGACCGACACGACCAGCGCGGCGGCCGGCGAACAGACCCGACCGAGAGTCGGAGTGAGCACTACGCTCCGAGAAGGGCGCAGCATCTCCGGAGAACTGGCGGACCGCAGGGGTCGGGGCTCTCGGACACCGACCGCCGCGCGATCGCCCGTTACGACTATCTGGTGCGCACAGCGGAGCCTGACCAGCTCGAGCAGGTCCATCGCGAGGCCTTCGAGCGCCTGACCCCGGAGCAGCGCGCACAGCTCGGCTCGACGATGCAGGAGGAGCTTCCCCTGTCGGAGCGGCCGCGAAGCGACGCCCCGCAGGACCTCGCCCGCTCGGCCACCCGTCTCGGTGTCCTCGATCCCCGGAAGCTGACGAGCCTGCTCACGCGCTCAGGGCGCGGCCCGGATGTGCGCAGTTCCGCTCCGCGGACCAGTGCCGATCAGAACGGCTCCCGCGCTCGCGGGGCGGGCGTATTCGGCGTCGGCGCGATCGGCACCGCAGGACTGCTCGGCGTCGTCGCCGGCGGCGCGGTCGTCACCAGCATCGGTGGTGCACTGTTGCAGGACGCGCTCGGTGAGGGGATCGACGTCGACAGCCTCACCGAAGGCTTGGGCGAGGATCTCGGCGGGTTGCCCGACGGCGTCGAAGGGCTCGGGAGCATCGAAGAGCTCGAGGGTCTGGGCGGCAGCGTCACTGATATCGGGGAACAGGCCTCCGGATTCGGCGATCAGGTGTCCGACCTGGGCCTCGGGGACCTGTTCGGACGCTGATCCGCGTCATGTCTCCGACCAGAGATCAGAGCTGGTACGGGCCGAACCGCGACCAGGCCACGAGCACGGAGAGGATTGCGAGCACGATCGAGGGCAGCGCCGCCGCGAAGCCGTCACCGCGGCGGATGTGCACGAGCGCTGCGAAGACCATCGTGATCGCGAGGCCGGCCGCCGCGAAGGCCACCAGGATCGTGGCGACCCCGGTGAGCGCGGGCAGGATCAGCCCGACGGCTCCCAGGATCTCGAGCACGCCGATGCCCACGATCACGCTGTGCGGGAAATCCTCGGCGTAGGGGGTGCGCTCGACCTGTTGCGCGCGCGGGATGAGCAGCTTCGCCAGGCCCGACCCGATGAACACGGCGGCGAGCAGGAAGGCGAGGATCCACAGGACCAGGTTCATGACGTCGTCTCCTTCGTCGGGGCCTCCAGTATCCTCCCGCGGGACCAGTGGTGTCAGGTGATCGCCGTCGTCATCTCCCGATATCGTGCGACGACCACCGAGGCCACCGCCGGATCCGCACCCAGCGGAGCTGAGACCAGATCCGCGCCGCTGCGCTGCACCAGCCCCGCGAAATGCCCCGGGGCGAGCACATAGCTCACGGCGACCACCCGCCGGGCCCCGGCGGCCCGTGCCGCGGCGACCGCCTCGGGCAGCCGGGGCCGGACCCCCGCCCCGTAGCCGAGGGTGATCGGCGCAGGGAGCTCCGCCTGCAGGAGGTCCCGCATCCGTTCGACGGCGCGGGCCGAGGCAGGATCCGTCGAGCCCGCCGCAGCGAGCACGACGTGGTCTCCCGGCCGGAACCCGGCATCGCCACCCGGCAACGCCGCGAGTCGGCTCGTGAGGACATCGACGAGCTCCGGATGCGGACCCAGCGCCGGCGCGGCCGTGGCCTGTGGATACGGAGCGCACGCAGCACCGATGTCGACCCGTGTGTGATGACCTGGCGACAGCAGCAGCGGCACGACCACCACCGGGCTGTCGGCCGCGACACGGGCGACGACCCCGCTGATCTCCGGCCGCTCGACGTCGACCACGGCGTGCTCGACCCGCACCCCGGGCAGCTCCCGCGCCGCCTGGGCGATCAGAGCGGCGATCGTCGTCCGACCGGCCGCTGACCGGGTGCCGTGCGAGCAGGCGATCAGCACCGGAGGGCCCACCGTGGCCGCCTCCATGACCGCACTCATGACCGCACCTCGTAGTGGTGCACGAGAGCGCGCACGAGAGATCCCAGACGGCCCCTGTCCGGCATCAGGACCGGGAGGCCGCGCGCCTCGACCGGGCCCGCGGTCACCGCTCCGATGCAGGCCATCACCAGCTGACCCGAGAGCGCCCGGTCCCGGATCGCCGCGAGGACGCTGAGCCGTTCCGACTCCTCCAGCCAGGCAGACGCCGCGGGGGCTGCGGTCAGCACCACCGCATCGACCTCTCCGACCGCGGCGCGCCGTACCGACCGCTGCAACGCCGCCGGGTCCCGCGGCGGGATGGAGCGGTACGGGGCCACGGCGACCACCTGGGCACCGCGGCGGCGCAGGAGCTCGTCGAGGCCGTCGGCCCCTGTGCCATGGTGCTGGATCGCGATCCGTCGCCCCCTGGCCCCTCCGGCCAGGAGATGATCCCCCACCTCGGCGGTGGTCTCGGTGTCCGCCACCCACGCGGTGAGCAGTCCCGCCTGTCGCACGGCACCGTGCGCCTTCGCTCCGCGCGCCACGATCCGGGCTCCGGCGAGCGCTGCGCGCAGATCCGTCCCCAGCCCGGCGGCGTCGGCCGCCTCCATCCAGCCTCGGAACCCGACACCGGTGAGCGCTGCGACGATCTCCGGCGGCTCGGCGATCAGGTCACCGGTGCGCTCGATGAGCAGTCCGTCCTCGTGAAGGCGGAGGGTCGACAGGGCCGGGGCGTGCTCGATCGTCGCCCCGTGACGACCGAGGGCCGAGGCGAGCTCCTCGGCACGACGTTCGACGGCGAGCACGATGGTGCGGCCGTCCAGGGCTGTCGTGAGCTGCGGGGCGGCGCTCATGCGAGGGCGTCCACCCGCACGGCATCCACCGGCTCGCTCGGTCGCGCCGGGAGCAGCAGCCCGGCACGGGCCACCTCGCCGATCACGATCACCGCGGGGCTGCGCACCCCCGTCTCCCGGGCGGCCGCGACGATCCCGCCGAGAGACGCCCTGGTGGTCCGCTGCCGGTCGGTGTGCCCGTCCTCCACGATCGCGACAGGCCGCGACGCCGGTGTCCCGTGGGCGAGAGCGTCGGCCACCAGCCGCTCCAGGCCCGCGACCCCCATCAGCACGATCGTGGTCACGGTGCTGTCCCCGAGCGCGGCGAGCGTCGCCGTGCTCAGCGGGCCCTGCCCGTGCACGATGTGGACCGTCCCGGCAGTGCCCCGGTGGGTGACGGGGATGCCGGCGGCCTGCGGAACGGCGATCGCACTGCTGACCCCGGGCACCACCTCGACCTCGATGCCCGCGGCCAGGCAGGCCGTGAGCTCCTCTCCCCCGCGGCCGAAGACGAACGGGTCTCCGCCCTTGAGCCTCACCACGCTCCGGCCGGCGCGGGCGTGCTCGATGAGCAGCGAGGTGATCCGCTCCTGCGGGACCGGGTGGTGACCGGGGTGCTTGCCGACGTCGATCACCTCGGCGCACCAGCCCAGCTCGGCGATTGCCTCGGGACCGGGCCCGAGGCGGTCGGCCACGATGACGTCCGCTTCTGCGAGCAGGCGGTGGGCGCGCATCGTCAGGAGATCCACCGGCCCGGGACCGCCGCCGACCAGGGAGACCTTCCCGGTCATCTCACCCTCCCCCACAGGAGGTACACGGTGCCCCGATCCTGGCGGGCCTGCCAGGTGCGCAGCCGTGCCGGGTCCTTGCCCCGCGGATCGAGGCAGGCGCCGGTTCGCAGGTCGAAGACCTGCTTGTGCATCGGGGATGCGATCGTGGGCGCGTCCCCGTGCGAGCCGACGATGCCGCGGGAGAGGACGTAGGCGTCGGAGTAGGGATCGCGATTGCAGGTCGCCCGGATGCTGCCGTCGGCCAGCAGGAACAGGGCGATCTGGGCGTGGTCGACGAGTGCGGCGCGCCCCCGCTCGATCTCGAGATCGTCCACCGAGCACACCGGGCGCCAGGTGGGCCCGGTTCGCGTCGTGGGTTCGAGGGTCTGCATGTTCATCGTCGTACCTCCAGTCGGGTGCCGGCGATGAGGACCTCGCCGGATCGTCGTTCCTCGCCGCTCGCCGGCCGGACCTGCCCCCGGGCGGGGGTGTAGGCCAGCGAGGGATCCGGGGTCTGCGGGGCGTTCACGAACGAGCGGAACCGCCGCAGCTTCTCGGGGTCGGCGAGGGTCGCCGCCCATTCGTCCTCGTAGTCCTCCACATGACGGTCCATCGCGGCGTCGAGATCGGTGCAGATCCCGAGGGAGTCCTCGAGGACCACCTCCCGCAGGGTGCCGATCCCGCCGTCGAGCGCCTGGAGCCACGGCGCGGTGCGCTGCAGCGTGTCGGCGGTGCGGAGGTAGTACACGAAGAACCTGTCGATGGTGCGCACGAGAGTCTCGTCGTCCAAGCCCTCGGCGAGCAGCTCGGCATGGCGCGGGGTCGCCCCGCCGTTGCCGCCCACGTACAGGTTCCAGCCCTGCGCGGTGGCGATGATCCCGGCGTCCTTGCTGCGCGCCTCCGCGCACTCACGGGCGCAGCCGGAGACGCCGAGCTTGAGCTTGTGCGGGGCGCGCAGACCGCGATAGCGCAGTTCCAGGCGCACGGCCATGGCGGTCGAGTCGAGCACCCCGTAGCGGCACCAGGCCGACCCCACGCAGGACTTCACGGTGCGCAGCGATTTGCCGTAGGCCTGCCCGGACTCGAACCCCGCGGCCACCAGCCGCTCCCAGATCGGCGGCAGCTCCTCGAGCCGCGCGCCGAACATGTCGATGCGCTGGCCGCCGGTGAGCTTGGTGTACAGCCCGAAGTCCCGGGCGATCTCGCCGATCACGATCAGGCCCTCCGGGGTGACCTCCCCGCCCGCCATCCGCGGGACCACGGAGTAGGTGCCGTCCTTCTGCATGTTCGCCATGACGTGGTCGTTGGTGTCCTGCAGGGTCGCGTTCTCCCCCTCGAGCACATGGCGCGGGGCGAGGGTCGCCAGGATGCTCGCGAGCGCCGGCTTGCAGGTGGCGCATCCGCGTCCGCTGCCGAATCGCCCGATGATCGCCGAGAACGTGGTCAGGCCCGAGACCTGCACGGCGTCGAACAGCTGACGGCGCGAGAGATCGAAGTGCTCGCACAACGCGGTCGAGACGGCACGTCCCATCCCGGCCAGCTCGGTGGTGACGAGGCCCTTGACCGCGAGCACGCAGGAGCCGCAGGTGGCGCCGGCCCGGGTGCAGGCCGCGACGGCACCGGCATCCTCGCAGCCCTCCTCGTGCACGGCCTCCCGGATCCGGCCGGCGGTCACCCCCGCGCAGGAGCAGACGACGGCCGCATCGGGCAGCTCGCCGCTCGGGGCGACCACACCGCCCTCCGGCAGGAGGTAGGCGGCCGGATCCGCTCCGAGCGCGCTCCCCACCAAAGGCCGCAGGGCGCCGTACGCAGAGGCGTCGCCCACCAGCATGCCGCCCAACAGCGTGCGGGCGTCGTCGGAGAGCACGAGCTTCTTGTACACCCCTCCGACGGGGTCCGCGTAGACCACGTCGAGCGCGCCGGGTGTGGTGGCGAAGGCGTCGCCGAAGCTCGCCACGTCCACCCCGGAGAGCTTGAGCTTGGTGGAGAGGTCAAAGCCGGTGAAGGTGGAGTCCCCGCCGAGCAGACGGTCCGCCGCCACCTCGGCCATCGCGTAGCCGGGGGCCACCAGGCCCACACAGCGGCCCTCGAAGGAGGCGACCTCCCCGATCGCCAGGATCGCGGGATCGCTGGTGCGGCAGCCGGCGTCGATCTCCACCCCGCCGCGCTCGGCGCAGTCCAGTCCCGCAGCGCGCGCCAGCTCATCCCGTGGGCGGACGCCGACGGTGAGGACCACCAGGTCAGCAGGGTCGCTGGACCCGTCGGCGTACTCGATGCCGACCACCTGCCCGTCGGCCCCCGCGGCGAGACGGGTGGTGCGGGCGCTCGTGCGCAGGACGATGTCGCGCTGCTCGAGGAGACGGCGCAGGGCGGTGCCGGCCGGAAGGTCGAGCTGGGCCGACATCACGCGGTCGCCCGACTGCACCACGGTCGCCGCGGCGCCGAGTCCCTGCAGGGCGCCGGCCGCCTCGAGCCCGAGCAGCCCGCCGCCGATGACGACTCCGCGCACCGCGCGTCCCCGTCGGCGCGCAGCGGCCTCGACGTGCTCGACGTGCGCGCGCAGCTGCCGGACGTCGTCCAGGGTGCGGTAGACGAACACTCCCGGCAGCTCGGCGCCCTCGATCGGCGGTCGTGCGGCCGCGGACCCGGTCGCGAGGACGAGGCGGTCGTAGCCGTGCACCTGCCCGCTGCGGGTGACGACCTGGCGCTCCTCGCGGTCGATGCGGGCGACGGGGTCCCCGGCGAGGAGGCGCACGCGCGGATCCTGGAACGGCTCGGGATCCAGGGACAGCGACCCGGGATCGGCGCCGTCGACGTACCGGCTCAGCCCCACCCTGTCGTAGGGAGCGCAACCCTCCTCCCCGAGCACGGTCACCTCGAGACCGTCCCCGGCCCGGGAGAGCAGGCTCTCGACGAGACGGTGGGCGACCATCCCGGCGCCGACCACCACCAGGCGGGTGGCGCTCATCGCACGACCGCCACGGGCTGGGCGCTGGTGGGGGCGGGAGCGGCGGCAGGGCTGGCGGCCGGGCTGACGGCCGGCACCCGCGCCGGGGCGGTGCGGTGGTGCGTGGCATACAGCACCAGACCCACGAAGACGACACCGCCGACGAGGTTGCCCAGCACGGTCGGGATCTCGTTCCAGACCAGGTAGTCGCCGATCGTGAAGTCCGCGCCGAGCAGAAGCCCCGAGGGGAACAGGAACATGTTCACCACGGAGTGCTCGAAGCCCATGGAGAAGAAGAGCATCACGGGCATCCACATCGCGATGACCTTGCTGATCAGAGCGTCGGACATCATCGCGGCGATGACCCCGGTGGAGACCATGACGTTGCACAGCACCCCGCGCAGGAAGAGGGTGAGCATGCCGCCCGCACCGTGCTCGGCATAGCCGACGGTGCGGCCATGGCCGATCTCGCGGATCGCGAGCCCGACCTCGTTCGGGGCGGTCGAGAAGGCGTAGGTGAAGCAGATCGCCATCACCAGGGCGACGGTGAACGCTCCCGCGAAGTTCCCGACGAAGACGAGGCCCCAGTTGCGCAGGATCGACCGGACGCTCGCCCCCGGTCGGCGGGCCAGCAGTGCCAGCGGAGCCAAGGTGAAGACCCCGGTGAGCAGGTCGTAGCCGAGCAGGTACAGCAGGATGAAGCCGATGGGGAACAGCAGCGCGCCGAGCAGCGGCTGCCCGGTCTGGACGGTGACCGTGACGGCGAAGGCGGCCCCCAGCGTGAGGAGCGCGCCGCCCATGAAGCCGCGGATCAGGGTGTCGCGCGTGGACAGCAGCAGCTTGCCGGCACCGGCATCGATCATGCGTCCGACGAGGTCAGCGGGCTTGACGTAGGACATGCGCACTCCTGGGGAGGTGGGGATCGAGCTCGCCGCCAAACTATGGGCGGCGCCGGGGATCCCCTAGGGCCAGGGTGTTGCGTGACCTTCCTGTGACATTCCGTCCCAGGGACGGACGCACAGTCTGCGGTGCCGGGTCAGTAGGAGGCGCGCACCAGTCGTTCGTGTCCGGTCTCCTCGAGCACCGCGATGTCGGAGTTCGCCTTGAGGAAGTCGGAGAAGGAGCGGAACCCGAGGGTCTTCTCGCTGAAGGACGGGTCCATGCGGCGCATGTGCGACTTCACCGCAGAGCTGTGCAGCCACTCGCTGTCGCCGCGCCCGCCCAGCTGCAGCGCGCGCTGGAGCAGACGGGTCGCCGCCTCGCGCGGATCCTCCGAGCTCTCGATGTCGTCGTCATCGACGGCGTCGGCTGCGGCGTCGGCCGCCTCGGCTGCGGCGGCATCAGCAGCGTCCTGGGCCGACTGCGCCGTCGCGTCAGATCCTGCGGACCCGGCGGACCCGGCGGACCCGCTGGAGTCGCCGCCGCCCCGGCCCCGTCCGCTGCCGCTGCTCTGGCCCCGGCGGGTGCGGGTCCTCGTGGGTGCCTCGGGACGCTCGACGCCCGGGAGGTTGTCATAGGCCTCGAACTCGTCGCAGGCCGCGGCGAGGGACTTCGCGGTGGAGCCTGCCACACCCATCGCGATGACGTAGCGGCCGAGGCGGCGGCAGCGCTGCGCAAGCGGGACGAAGTCGGAATCGCCGGCGACGATCACCACGTGGGTGAGGTCAGGGATGCGGAACATGTCCTCGACGGCGTCCACGGCGAGGCGGATGTCGGCGCCGTTCTTCGCATAGGCGGCGGCCGGGAACAGCTGCACGAGGTCCACGGCGCGGGCGACCAGCTGCGAGCGGTACTCGGCGTTGACCGGGGAGGACCAGTCGGCATAGGCGCGGGTGAGCATGAGGGAGCCGAAGGAGGCGGCGTAGTCGATGATCGCGCCAACGTCGACCGTCGCCTTCGCGAGGCGCTCGGCGATCTCGGGCTCCGTGGGATCCTCGGCGATGCGCTGACGGTCGCGGCCATAGGCATTTCGTCCGTGCACCCGGTCGTACCAGGACATCACGATGTTGTCGAAGTCCAGGTAGACGGCGACGCGGGGATCAGAGAGTTCGGCCATGGGTCCAGTCTGCCCCGTGCGAGCACCGGCAGATACCGACGCGCCGTGGAGATCGGTGTGCGCAGTGAGGGCTGGCGCACGTCGCGGGCGTGGGAGCTGACCGACAGGGGAGTGCAGGCGCTGGGTGATGAAGACCCTTCGGGGCGCCCTGAGCGCTGCGCGTCGCTCCACCATCCCCTGCACACCGTTCCGCAGTGACCGATTCCCCTGATTTGACCCAGCCTTCGAGCCGATTTCCGGACGGCCCCACACGTGCATTCTTCGCGCGCGCCGTGAGAATTCCGTAGAGCGCTTCTCCTGCACAGCCTGAGGGACGGTGCGCGGCATCGTGCCGAGCCACAGACGGAGACCGCCCCACCCGCACCTCACCGCCCGCCACCCTCAGCGAACCCATGTGGCGATGGGTCGACGTCACTCCAGGTCCCGGGAGCATTGACGCCGCCTCGACCGGCCGCACCCGAGTCCGATCTGCAGAACATCGGCGGCGAGTCCGCTGCGTGCCCACCGCGAGTCCATAGCGATCCTGCGGCGACTCTGCGGCGACTCCCCCGTGATGCCACGACGACCCTTCCTCCCCAGAGACACTTTATCCACAGTGCCAGATCATCATTTTGTGGATACCGCTCGGGAACATTATGGAAGTTATCCACACCCCTTCATCGGGGTCATTCCGCCGACTACGATCGAAGCAGTCGGATTCAGGGCGCAGGACCGCACCGCGGCCAGGCGACAGAGGGCAGCAGAGGGGGTGCAGGGCATGAGCGCGCAGAGTCACAGCGTGCCGTTCGTTGAGGAGCCGGATGACGACGAGAGCACGGTCGACGACGAGAACGCAGTCGACGACGGGATCGCAGTCGACGAGCGGGCGTTCCTCGACTCGCTCCCGCGACGCCTGCAGATCGTCGATGCCCGCTCTCCCCTCACCCGCGATGGCCTTCCTGACCGCACAGAGTGCGGGAAGGACCCGGAGCTGGGCGCTGCCGCACAGCGGGTCTGGGATGCCGAGAAGTCCAGCGCCCGCGCCCTCGCCGGCAGGTATCGCGCGCTCGCCGAGCTCTTCGACTGCGAGAGGGAGGATGACGAGGACGAGGAGGACGTCACGACGGCGCGTGCCGCGATCGCGCTGCGCGTCACCCACGGCGTCGCCCGATGGGAGCTGCGCTCGGCGCATCGCGCGGCCCATCATCTGCCCCGCACGTTCAGCCTGCTGGAGGGCGGCCGCTTCCCTTCCTGGTGGTTCCAGCGCATGGTGCGTGAATCGGAGGATCTGAGCGAGGAATCGCGACGTCAGCTCGACCTCGCCGTCGCCACCTGGTCCACGGACATCCCGGTGGACCGCTTCATCACGCTGCTCGGCGCCCTGGTGGGCCTGCTCGCCCGCCGAGAGGAGGAGCTCGAGGAGGCACCTCCGCTGCCGCGGGAGATCACCATCGCCCCGGACACCACCCGCGGGGCCGGTTCTCTGGTCGCACGTGGCCCCATCCCGGAGATCCTCGCGTACTGGAAGCGGCTGGATGAATCGGCCCGAGCGATCCAGGCAGCGCAGCGGAAGGCCCTTCGGGACGACACGGAGATCCCGTACGACGTGGACGACCTGGTCACCTCGACAGGTCGTCCGCTCCCCCTGGACCGCCTGCGCTACGAACTCCAGCTGAACGCCACCTTCGATACCGGGGACGTCCCGATCCCGGGCCCACGGTTCCGGCTCAACGTCACGGTGCCCGCCCTCACCCTGCTCGGCGCCTCGGACGCTCCCGGCATGCTGGACGGCACCACACCGATCCCGCCCGAGATGGCCCGTCTGCTGGCCGGTGGGCAGGAGACCTGGTTCCGCGTGCTGACCGATCCCTGCTCCGGCGCATTCCTGCCCCTCCCGGCGGACCGCTATCAGCCCAGCCAGACGGTGCTCGAGCACCTGCGGCTGCGCAACGCCACGTGCGCCGTGCCCGGCTGCACCCGCCCTGCGTCCTGGGCCGCCGAGTGCGATCACCTCGAGGAGTTCGACCACGAGCACCCCGAGCGCGGTGGCCGCACCGAGCTGGAGAATCTCCACATGCTGTGCTGGCAGCACCACCAGGACAAGACCGCCGGGCTCCTCGACCCCGCCCGGATCCCCACCGCCACACGCGAACCCGGCCGAACCCGCTGGCGCCTCGGCCGCACGGGCGACCACGCCATCGTCGCCGACGACGTCGACCTCGCCACGCGGATCGCGGTCGAGGAGCTCGAGGCCGCCTGGCGGACGCATCTCGCACGGCGCACGCAGAGGACGGCACAGGGGGCGACGCAGGCGGGTACTGAGAAGACTGCGACGAAGGATGCCGACCCGGCGACCACGCCGGCGTCGCTGCCAGCCCCACCGCCCGAACCACCACCGGAGCCGCCATGGAGCCTGCGGCCGGAGAGCCCGCCAGGACCCTGCGATCCGGAGGATCCACCGCCCCCGTGAGAGCGGGTCAGGTCACTCGGTCGTCGCCGCGGGCTTCGTGCCGATCTGCAACGACTGCCGCTTGCGATGCACGGTCAGGTACTCCAGACCGTGCTCACCCGCGAGGAAGCCGCGCACGGTGCGCCGGGGCAGGAGCGCGACGTCACCGCTGCGCAGCGGCTCCTCGCCATGCTCCGTGATGAGGGTGCCCGCGCCGCGCACCACGTGGACGAAGGTGTCGACCTCCGCGCCCACATGCGTCTCGATCCGGTCACCGGCGGGCAGGCGGATCAGGTTCGAGTCGAGCTCACGATCCGGTTCGGCGATGGACCACACGGCGCCACGGTGCGGCTGCTCGGGCAGATCGTCGGTATTGGTCAGGATCGGCATGTGCTCTGCTCCCAGCGGTCGGTGTCACTCGCGAACGTACACGTCGTGCCGGGGAACCCGGCCTGGCTGGATAGCCATGGGGTGACGACGCGGGTCGGGGCGATCAGGGGGCGGGTCGCCTGGGGGCTGTCGCGACGGCGACGGCGACGAGATCAGCGGCCGGCCCGGTGAGGGTGCGCGGGCCCTTCCAGACCGCGGTGAGCGGTCGGCGGAGTCGCGCCCCGGCCACGGGCACCCGGCACAGCTGACCGGTCTCGAGCTGCGCCCGCACGGCCAGCATGCTCAGCACCGCGGGCCCGGCCCCGGAGGAGACGGCGACCCGCACCGCCGCATTGCTGCTGAGCTCCTGCACCGGCGGAGTGCTCGCCGCCGCCGGAACCAGCTCTTCGAAGGCGTCGCGGGTCCCGGATCCGCCCTCGCGCACCACGAGCGGAGTGGCCGCGAGCTCCTCGAGCGCCATCGGCTCGGCGCGCTCCGCGTGCGCCGCCCAGGGGTGGTCCGGGGAGACCACCAGCACCAGCTCGTCCTCGCGCAGGGTGCGGGCATGGACCCAGCGGGGCACGTGCGGGGTCTCGATGAAGCCGAGCTGCAGCTGCCCGCCGCGGATCTGCTCCAGCACCTGCGTGGAGTTCAGCACTCGCAGATCCACCCGCACGCGAGAACTGGTGCGGCGCAGGTCGGTGAGCCATGCCGGCATGAGGTGCTCGGCGATGGTCATCGACGCGCCGACCTGCAGGTCAAGGGTGTCGTCGTCCCTGCTGTGCCGCAGCCAGGCCGCAAAGTCGTCGGCCGCCTCGAGCAGCTCGCGGGCATGGGCGGCGTAGAGCAGCCCGGCCGACGTGGGCCGCGAGCCCCGCGGGTTGCGATCCAGCAGCGGCATCCCGGCCTGCGCCTCGAGCTGGCCGATCATGCGGCTGGCGTTGGGCTGGTACATGCCGAGGCTGCGAGCGCCCGCACCGAGCCCGCCCTCGTCCACGACGGCGACGAAGAGGGCGAGGGCCTGCAGGTTCGGGAGAGCATCGGGCATATCAGAAGGATATGCCCTGATCGACTATTGCCGTCTACCGGGTCCTGACCCGCGGTGACAGGGTTCTTCGCATGCCCGAAATCGTCAACCCCACCGGCACCGGTCCCACGAGGACTGTCCCCCTCGATGCCGCGACCACGACCACCGCTCCCCCAGCGCACCGCCCCTCACTCCTCCCCGGCCTGGCCCTGAGCCTCGCCGTGGCCGTTCTCGCGCAGCTGGTCGCACCCTTCCTCCCCGGGGTCAGCGCACTGATCATCGCGATCATCGTGGGCATCGCGCTCGCGAACACCGCGGGCCTGCCGGCGCCCGTGGCGGCCGGCACGGACTTCTCCGCGAAGAAGCTGCTCCGAGCGGGCATCGTATTGCTGGGGCTCCAGCTGGTGCTCGGCGACATCCTCGCCCTCGGCGCTCCGATGCTCCTCGTGGTGGTCTGCGTCGTGGTGGGCGGGATCGTCGGCGCCCTCGCGCTGGGCAGGCTGCTGAAGGTCGATCCGCGCCTCACCCTGCTGATCGGCTGCGGCTTCTCGATCTGCGGCGCCGCTGCGGTCGCCGCCGCGGCAGGAGTCACCGATCCCGACGATGAGCATGAGGAGAAGACGGTCACCGCGGTGGCGCTCGTGGTCATCTTCGGCACTCTGATGATCGCTCTGCTCCCGGCGGCCGCCACGCTCCTGGGCCTGTCCGAGCGCTCCGCGGGCCTGTGGGCGGGGGCGTCGATCCACGAGATCGCCCAGGTGGTCGCCGCCGGCGGCGTGCTCGGTGGCGGCGCCCTCACGGTCGCCGTGATCGTGAAGCTCGCCCGCATCCTCATGCTCGCCCCCGTCATGGCGGTGCTCGGCGCCCGCGAGCGCTCCCGCGGGACGGCCGACGGGAAGCGCCCGCCCCTGGTGCCGCTGTTCGTGCTCGGCTTCCTGGCCCTGGTGCTGCTGCGCTCCGTCGTCCCGCTTCCCGAGACCGTGCTGAGCATCGGCGCCCTGCTGCAGACCACCCTGCTCGCCGCCGCGATGTTCGCCCTCGGCACCGGAGTGAAGGTGCGCACGCTGCTCCACGTCGGAGCCCGCCCCTTCGTGCTCGCAGCACTGGTCACGCTGCTCGTCGCCGCGATCGCTCTGGGTGGGGTGCTGCTCGTCGACTGAGAGGCCGTCCGATCCGCATACGCGGACGTAGAATGGCATCCATGTCGCAGATACGGGTTCGCGAGGCCGCCACCTTCCTCGGAGTCAGTGATGACACCGTGCGTCGCTGGATCGAGAAGGGCACCCTCAAGGCCACGGCCGACGGCAGCGGGCGGACCGTCCTGGACGGGGTCGAGGTGGCGCGCATGGCCCGCGAGCTCGCCGTGGCCCCCGAGCTCGCCGGCGCGACCCGGACGTCGGCCCGCAACCGCTTCGTGGGTCTCGTGACGAAGGTCGTCATGGACACCGTCATGGCCCAGGTCGAGATGCAGTGCGGGCCCTTCCGGGTGGTCTCCCTGATGAGCAGCGAGGCCGTCCGCGAACTCGGCCTCGAGCCGGGCTCGGTCGCCAGCGCGGTCATCAAGGCGACACACGTCGTCATCGAGGCGGAGACGCCCGGTCCCGTCCCCAGTCCCAGCCCACAGTCCGGCTCCGGTTCCGGCTCCAGATCGTCGGCCGCCCCCGCTCCGGAAGGAAGCCCGTGAGCGCCGTCCGCCGCTCCCGCGCCGCTGTCGCGTGCCTCGCCGCCACCGCCGCGCTAGCCCTCACCCTCGGCGCCGCGGGCTGCAGCACCGTCGGCGGCGGGCCGGACGCCGCGGAGGGTGACGCCGGGCCGACCACCCTCACGGTTTATGCCGCGGCATCGCTCCAGGAACCCTTCGAGGACCTCGGCGAGCAGTTCGAGGCTGATCACGAGGGCGTGGACGTGGAGTTCAGCTTCGCCGGGTCCTCCACCCTGGTCGGACAGATCCAGCAGGGCGCTCCGGCCGACGTCTTCGCCTCGGCCAACACCTCGAACATGGACAAGCTCGTCGACGCGGACCTCCAGGCCGCCGATCCGGTCGAGTTCACCACCAACACGCTGATGATCGCGGTGCCCGCGGGCAATCCTGCGCACGTCACCGACCTCGCCTCGCTCACGGGGGACGAGATCAATCTGGTCGTCTGCGCACCCGAGGTGCCCTGCGGCGCGGCCGCCGAGGCCGTCGAAAGGGCCGCCGGGGTGGACTTCTCCCCCGTCAGCGAGGAGCAGTCCGTCACCGATGTGCTGAACAAGGTCTCCAGCGGCGAGGCCGATGCCGGGCTGGTCTACGTCACCGACGTGAAGAAGGCCGGGGACGGCGTCGAGGGCATCGCCTTCCCCGAGTCGGACAGCGCGGTGAACACCTACCCGATCACCACCGTGAAGGGCTCCGCGCAGCCCGAGCTCGGTCAGGAGTTCGTGGATCTCGTGACCGGGGAGTCCGGGCAGCAGATGCTCGGCGGGTACGGCTTCGGCGAGCCCGACACCGGCGGGGCATGAGGTGAGATCCCTTCCCCGCTGGGTGCTGCTCCCGGCCCTGCTCGGCGCCCTTTTCGTGCTCCTGCCGCTGGTGGCGATGGCCACGCGCGTGCAGTGGGGCAGCTTCGCCGAGCTGATCACCAGCGAATCCTCCCTCCAGGCCCTGCGGCTGAGCCTGCAGACCTCGGCCACGAGCGCGCTGGCCTGCGTGATCCTCGGCGTGCCGCTGGCGCTGCTCCTGGCCCGCACGAGCTTCCCGGGCCTGTCGCTGCTGCGCTCCCTGGTGCTCATCCCCCTGGTGCTGCCCCCGGTGGTGGGAGGCATCGCCCTGCTGTACACCGTCGGCCGTCAGGGTCTGCTCGGCCAGCAGCTCGAGCTCCTCGGGATCCAGATCACCTTCTCCACCACCGCCGTGGTGATCGCCCAGACCTTCGTGGCCCTCCCCTTCCTCGTGATCAGCCTCGAGGGGGCGCTGCGCACGGCCGGGACCCGCTACGAGATCGCTGCCGCCTCCCTCGGCGCACGGCCCTCGCGGGTGCTGGCGACCATCACCCTTCCCCTGGTGCTGCCCGCCCTGCTCTCGGGCACCGTGCTCTCCTTCGCCCGGGCGCTGGGCGAGTTCGGTGCGACGATCACCTTCGCCGGCAGCCTCCAGGGCACCACGCGCACCCTGCCCCTGGAGATCTACCTGCAGCGCGAGAGCGATCCCCAGGCCGCGGTCGCGCTGTCCTTCGTGCTCATGATCGTCGCGGTGCTCATCATCGCGGTCGCCCGACGGCGGGTGACCGCATGACCCTCGCCCTGGAGGCGACCGTCCCCGAGCGCGGGCTCGACGTCGCCCTCGACGTCGCCGACGGCGAGACGCTGGCCCTCGTCGGCCCGAACGGCGCCGGGAAGTCGAGCGTCCTCTCCCTGATCGCGGGCACGCTGCGCCCGTCCGCCGGCCGGATCACGCTCGAGGGCAGGCTGCTGAGCACGGGCGCTCTGCTGGTGCCCCCGCACGATCGCGCCGTCACCACGCTCGCGCAGGATCCGGTCCTGTTTCCTCATCTCAGCGTCGCCCAGAACATCGCCTTCGGGCTGCGGGCGCAGGGCACGCCGCGACGTCGGGCCCGCGAGGAGGCGTCCTGGTGGCTCTCGGAGATCGGGCTGGGCGACCTCGCGGACCGGCGGCCCTCCCAGCTCTCGGGCGGGCAGGCGCAGCGGGTCGCGATCGCGCGCGCACTGGCCGCGTCCCCGCGTCTGCTGCTGCTCGACGAGCCGATGGCCGCCCTGGACATCGACGTGGCGCCCGCGCTGCGCGAGCTCCTGCGACGCGTCCTCGCCGAGCGCACCACGATCCTCGTCACCCACGACGTGCTCGACGTCGTCACCCTCGCCGATCGGGTGGCCGTGCTCGAGGGCGGGAGGCTGGTCGAGAGCGGGCCGACCGCGGACGTGCTCGCCCGCCCGCAGCAGCAGTTCACGGCGCGCCTGGCCGGAGTGAACCTGCTGACCGGCACCTGGGACGGGCACACGGTCGACGGCACGCTCGCCGGGATGATGCACGAGTCGGTCGCCGCGGGGACGAGGGTCCGAGCCGCCGTGCGCCCGGCGCACGTGGACCTGCTCGAGGACGATGCGCACCCCTCGCCGGGGACCATGGTGCTGGCCCGGCAGGTGACGGATCTCGAGCCACGCGGCGACGCGGTGCGCGTGCGCGCCGGGGAGATCGCCGCTGACCTCACCCCGCAGCTGGTGGCCCGCCAGCGGCTGCGGCCCGGGGATGAGGTGCGCCTGGGGATCCGCGCGGCGGACGTCGCGATCTACCCGGCGCGCTGAGCAGGAGGCGCACAATGGGCTCATGGACGACACCTCGACGCAGGAGAGCTCCAGCAGCGGGCTGACCGTGATGATCGCGTTCTTCGCGAATCTGCTGGTCGCCATCGCGAAGACGGTTGTCGCGCTGCTGACGGGCTCCGCCTCGATGCTCGCCGAGGCCGTGCACTCCTGGGCGGACACCGGCAACCAGATCTTCCTCCTCATCGGCGAGCGCCGGGGCCGACGGGAGCCCGACCGCTCCCATCCGATGGGGTACGGCCGCGACAGCTACGTGTGGGCGATGTTCGCCGCGATCGGCCTGTTCGCCGTCGGCGCCGGGGTCTCCGTCTGGCACGGCATCCAGTCCCTCGGGACCGAGGAGACCGAGGGCGTCCCGTACGGCTGGGCCTACCTGGTGCTCGGCATCGCCTTCGTCCTGGAAGGCTTCTCCTTCCTGCAGGCGCTGCGCCAGGCACGCCGGGGGGCCCGGTCGCGCCGGGTCAGCCCGCTGCGCCACGTGAGCACGACCTCGGATCCGATGCTGCGGGCGGTGTTCGCCGAGGACGCCTGCGCCCTGATCGGCCTGGTGCTCGCCGCGCTCGGCATGGGCCTGCACCAGCTCACCGGTCAGCCCGTGTGGGATGCGATCGGCTCGATCCTGGTGGGTCTGCTGCTCGGGGTGGTGGCGATCCTCCTGATCGCCCGCAACACGGCGTTCCTCACCGGCGAGGGCGCCTCCCCGCAGGCCAGCGCCGAGCTGCTGCGCATGCTGCAGGAGCATCCCGAGGTGGAGAGCGTCCGCTTCCTGCACACCGAGTGGGTCGGCGCGGATCAGCTCCTCGTGGTCGCGTCGGTGGACCTCTCCGGGGACGCCGCGGAATCGGCACTGCAGGACACCGTCCAGGCCATCGAGGACCAGCTCGAGGAGAATCCGCACGTGCGGCGCGCGCTGCTCACCCTGAGCCATCCCGACAGCGCGCCCCTGGGCGCCGCGTGATCGATCTGCGCGCCCTGCAGCAGGAGCTGCTCGGGGAGCACGGGCCGCAGGGCTGGTGGTGGCCCGGAGAGGAACGCTTCGAGATCGCTGTCGGCGCGGTGCTCGTCCAGCGCAGCCGCTGGGAGCAGGCCGATCTGTCGATCATCGCGCTGCGGGCGGCCGGCCTGCTGGAGCCGGGCGCTCTGGCGGGCGCCGACGAGGAGCTGGTGCGCGAGCTCGTGCGCGGCTCGGGGTTCCCGACCACGAAGCCCCGACGGCTGCAGGCGCTGGCCCGGTGGGTGGAGGAGCGCGGCGAGGCGGCCCGCGCGATGGACGACGCCGCGCTGCGGGCGGAGCTGCTGGGGGTCGAGGGGATCGGCGAGGAGACGGCCGACGTGATCGGCCTGTACTGCTTCGAGCGCCCGGCCTTCGTGTGCGATGAGTACGCCCGACGGGTGCTGCGGGAGCGGGGACCCGAGGTGCCCGGCTCCTACCCGGCGTTCCGCCGGAAGATCGCCCCGGCCCTGGCGCGTGCCGACTTCACCGTCGCCGAGCTCGCGGAGCTGCACGGCCTCCTCGTGGAGGAGGGGAAGCGGACCTCGAGGAGGCAGACCGCTATGAGGCGAGCTCGCTCGCGGACTCGCTGATCGTCGCCCAGATCTCGTCCAGCGACAGGCCCAGCACACCGGCGATCGCTGCGATCGTCGGGAAGGCCGGGGTCGCGACCCGACCGGACTCGATCTTGCGGAGCGTCTCCGGGGAGACCCCGGCCGTGAGCGCGATCTCGAGCATCGACCGGTCTCCGCGGGCTCGGCGGAGCAGAGCGCCGAGCCGCTCGCCGCGGGCGATCTCGTGGGGTGTGAGAGGTAGTCGGACCATGCTGCCCATACTAATACCGGTATAGGATTACCGGGATAGTTATCGGTACAGTCTGAGAGGCACCCATGATCGAAATCCTCACTCCCATCGAGCTGACGCGCGCTCGGAGCACCGGGCGACTCGTCGCCGAGATCCTCCAGGAGCTCGCGAGCCGCAGCGTCATCGGCACCTCCCTGCTGGAGATCGACTCCTGGGCCCGCGAGCTGATCCTCGACGCCGGCGCGGAGTCCTGCTACGTCGACTACGAGCCGCCCTTCGGCCGGGGCCCGTTCGGCCACTACGTCTGCACCGCCGTGAACGATGCCGTGCTGCACGGGATGCCCCGCGACCAGGCGCTCACCGACGGTGACCTGCTGACCCTCGACCTCGCTGTGCTCCGGGACGGGGTCGCGGCCGATGCCGCGATCAGCGTGGTCGTCGGCACGGAGCGACCCGCACGGAGCGTGGCGATGATCGAGACCACGCAGCGCGCCCTCGCGGCCGGGATCGCCGCGGCCGGCCCAGGGGCCCGCCTGGGCGACGTCTCGGCGGCGATCGGCGCCGTGCTGCAGGGAGCGGGCTATCCCGTGAACACCGAGTTCGGAGGCCACGGGATCGGGTCGACCATGCACCAGGACCCGCATGTGCCCAACATCGGTCGTGCCGAGCGCGGCTACCGCCTGCGCCCGGGGCTGCTGCTCGCGCTCGAACCCTGGGTCATGGAGGACACGGACGAGCTCGTGGTGGATGCCGACGGCTGGACGCTGCGCAGCGCGACCGGCGCGCGGGCGGCGCACACGGAGCACACGATCGCGATCACCGAGGACGGCGCCGAGATCCTGACCGTCTGCTGACGCCTGCAGGAGCAGCTTCGGTTCCCGCACCGATCAGGACACCCGTGACGCCGCGCGATCGAGGAGGTCGCGCACGGCGGAGTCGAAGAGCTCGGGCTCCTCGAGGTTCGGATAGTGGGCGGCGCCGGGGACCTCGACATAGCGGCCGTCGGGGACGACATCCGCCAGGCGACGGCCGTTGGCACGATGGTCGGCCCCGTCGAGGGCGCCGCACAGGGCGAGCACCGGAACCTCCAGTCCAGGAAGGCGTTCCCAGGTGTCCCGGACAGCGGTCGGTGCCGGCGGCGGCACCGGGGTCCCGTCGGGCGCGGTGCGCAGATGGCCGACGACCGTATCCCTGGCCATCATGGCGATGCGGTCACGCACCGCCGGGTCCACCTGGTCGAGCGTCCGCGTCGGGCCTGCGGTGAACCGCTGGAACACGTCGATCCAGGCCTGCAGGTCACCTCCCTGCTCCGCGGCCCTCCAGTCCCCGAAGGCCTGGAGGGCCCAGGGATCGGTGAACTCCGGCTCGCTCGTCCCGGTGCCGCAGACCACGATCCCTGCAACCCGTTCAGGGTGCTCGAGGGCGAGGTCACCGGCCGTTCCGCCGCCCATCGAGATTCCGACGACCACGACCTGCTCGAGGTGGAGGGCATCCAGGAGGGCGAGGACGTCGTCGACCAGACGGTGCTCCCCCTCGGCGTCCGAGGAGCCGCCGTGGCCGCGCGCGTCGGGGACGATGATCCGCCTGTCGGGGAAAGCTGCGAGCTGAGGGTGCCACAGCCGTTTGTCCACGGCGCCGCCATGAAGGAGCACGAGCGGCGGCGCGCCGGAGGTGGGGTCACCCTCGTCGTAGAAGGCGATGCGCTGATCGGACAGGTCGAGGTGATGCACCGTGGGGATCATGACACCTAGGGTGTCATAGTTTTCGCCTATGACAACCCCGTTGTCATACTGGGCCGATGAGCACACCCTCCTCACGCGATGCGCTTCCCCCCGATGCGCTCGCGGAACGCCTCGCCGAGGTCTATGTGGCGATCGGGCCGGTCTACCGGCGAGTCGCCCGGATCGTCGAGCACGACGGGCACAGCAGCGGGCTGTCCGTGGGAGTGCGCAACGTGCTGGATCAGCTGCGACGCCGTGGCGAGCTCACGGTCCCCCAGCTGGCTCACGAGCAGGATCTCAGCCGTCAGTTCGTCCAGCGGATGGTCCATGACGCGCGAGGCGCGGATCTCGTGGAGCTGGTGGAGAATCCTGCCCACCGGCGCTCGTCCCTGGTGCGCATCACCCCTGCCGGCCGGGAGGCGATCGGCGCCGTCATCGGGCGGGAGCATGAACTGATGGGGCGCGTCGGCGGTCACCTCACCGCTGCCGAGCTCGAGGCGACCGTACGGGTGCTGCGCCACATGGACGCGGCGCTGGTCGAGATAGAGGTCGAATGGCGCCAGTTATGACACCTCAGGTAGCACGGAAGCTCGACGTGAAGAAGGATCTCGAGACCTACCGGGCCCGCCGCGGGACCTTCCGGACCCTCGAGGTCCCCTCGATGCACTTCCTCATGATCGACGGGCAGGGCGATCCAAACACGTCGCCGGCTTACGAGGCGGCGCTCGGGGAGCTCTACCCGCTCGCGTACGCCCTGAAATTCCGCAGCCGGAGGACACTCGGCCGGGACTACGTGGTCCCACCGCTGGAGGGCCTGTGGTGGGCCGATGACATGGAGGCGTTCACCGCCCTGCGCGACAAGAGCCGGTGGCACTGGCGTCTGATGCTCATGACGCCGCCGTGGATCACGGCGGAGCAGGTGGAGACCGCGGGAGCCGTGCGCTGGGAGCAGTTCGCCGAGGGACTGTGCGTGCAGACCCTCCACGTCGGTCCCTACGACGCCGAGGGCCCGGTGCTCGAGCAGATGCATCACGAGGTGATCCCCGCTCGGGACCTGGAGATGACGGGCCGGCACCACGAGATCTATCTCGGGGACCCGCGTCGCGCAGCCCCGGAGCGCCTGCGCACGATCTTGCGCCAACCGGTGCGCCGCATGCTCAGATGAGCACCTCGCCGGACCGGGCGACGACGCGTCCGCCGGCAAGCACGAGCTCCCGGCGCGGGGCGCGAACGATCGCGTCGGGCACGTTCTCCGCCTCCATCAGGATCAGATCCGCGCGGGCACCGGGCACGAGATCGTGCACCTCGCGGTGCACGAACCCTGCCGCGTCGCTGGACGCGAGCCGCGCGACCTGCACGAGGTCCTCGTCGCGGCGCCCCCCGTGCAGCCGTGCGAAGTCCAGGGCCACCCGCAGCAGGTCACCGTCCCCGTAGGGGGACCAGAGATCGCGCACGCCGTCGGTGCCCAGCCCCAGGCCCACGCCGGCGTCGCGCATCCGGGCCCAGGGCAGCGGCGCTGACCCGATGGGGGCGACGGTGCTCCAGGATATGCCGAGCTGCGCGAGCTCCTCGAGCAGGGCCTCCTGCCGACCTGCGGGCAGCTGCCCCAGGGCGAAACCGTGGGCGATGTTCACCTTTCCCTCGAGCCCGGCGCGGCGGGTGCGGTCGATGATCAGCTCGTACTCGAAGGCCCCCAGCTCGCCCCCGGCATGGAGATGGATGTCGAGACCGCAGCCGTGCCGCGCGGCGATGTCGAAGAGGCCGTCGAGCTGGCCGACGGGGTCCCGGTCGATGAGGCAGGGATCCAGTCCGCCGATGCTGTCCGCGCCCGCGAGCGCCGCACGGTCCAGCAGCTCCAGGACACCCTCGCGCCGGATCACGCCGTCCTGCGGGAAGGCGACGATCTCCACCTCGAGCGCGCCCTCCAGACGTGCGACCGCCTCCTGGACCGCGGCGATGCCGTCGAGACCGACCCCGAGATCGACGTCGACGTGGCTGCGGGCGGCGGTGGTCCCATGACGGAGGAACTCCCTCAGCACGCGCTCGGTGACGTCGGGCCCCGGGATCCCGAGGGCGTCCCGCTCCGCGCGCTCGTGCGCGATGCGCCCCTGCGTCGTCGGCTCACCGCCGTAGGACACCCAGGGCCGACCCCACCAGGACTTGTCCACGTGAGCGTGCGCATTGATCAGTCCGGGAAGCGCGAGCATGCCGCGCCCGTCGATGACCTCGGCTCCCTCCGGCGCCTCCCCTCCGGGCGGGAGCACCGCCGCGACGGTGTCGCCGTCGATCAGGAGGTCGGCGGGATCGTGACCCCAGGGCCGGATGGAGCGGAGGATCGTGAGCGTCATGCAGAAATGGTATACCGAAATGGGGTCGGCGCGCCGCAGATCCGGCTCCGAGATGTCCGCTCCGCCCCGCCCTGACTGCTCCGCCTCGCCCTGACCGTTCCGACCTGGCCCGGCGCGATTCGACTCACCCGGGCCGGACTCGACCTAAGTTCCCTGCCGGCCCCCCGGGGTCCCTGTGCCGCATGCGAGCCTGTTCCTCGCCGCTGCGCAGGTGCTCCACGACCAGGTGCCCGATCCCGGTGACGTCCTGCCGGGCGATCGCCGCGAAGAGCTGCTCGTGGCCCCGGACGATCTCGAGCAGGTCATCGTGCTGGGAGAGGGACCAGCGCATCCGGCTGCCCAGGAGCCGTCCCATCTCCGAGAGCACCTCGTTGTCCGACAGCTCGATGACGACCTCGTGGAAGTCTGCGGCCGCCCGACGCGCGACGACACCGTCCCCCTGCTGTGCGGCCTCCCGCTCCCGTTCCAGCACGGTTCGCAGACGCTCCAGGCCCTCCTCGGTGCGCCGCTCCGCCGCGAGGGGGAACACCGCCTTCTCCAGTGCCTCCCGTGCCTCTCGGACCTCCCGGGACTGCTTCGCCGAGAACTCACGGACCACGGCCCAGGTGCGGGGCCGCAGGGTCACCAGGCCCTCCGCGGCCAGAGCTTTCAGGGCATCGCGCACGGGGACCCGGCTGACCGCGAGCCCTTCCGCCAGCTCGCGCTCGACCAGCCGGCTGCCGGGCGCGCGCACCCCGTCGAGGATCTCCTCGCGCAGCCGAGCGGTGACGCGCTCCCCCTCGGACACATGATCTGCACTCTCGCTCATACGTTCATCTTCGCAGGCTGTCTATGCCCGACTAGTCTGCTGCGATGACGACACCGCGCCTCAGCCGCGCCCAGAAGGTCGATGCCGCCACTCCCGACTCGCGCAACCGGGTGGTGGACTTCCTGCGTGCCGCCGCGATCACCGTGGTGGTGCTGGGGCACTGGACGATCGTCGCGGTCGATGCCGACGGCGGGATCTCACCCCACGGCGTGCTCGACACCGCCCGGTGGACCCATCCGCTGACCTGGATCTTCCAGGTGATGCCGATCTTCTTCCTGGTGGGCGGCTACTCCAACGCCCTGTCGTGGCGCTCCGCCCGGCGCAAGGGCGTCGGCTACGCGCAGTGGCTGCGCACCAGGCTGCGTCGGCTCGGGATCCCGCTGCTGCCGCTGCTGATCGCCTGGCTCGTGATCAGCGTGATCGCGCTCGCCGCCGGCGCCCCGAACACGGCGCTGCAGCTCGCCACCCAGATGGCGCTGGTGCCCACCTGGTTCCTGGCCGCCTACCTGCTCGTGATCGTGGTCGCCCCTCCCCTGCTGGTGCTGTGGGAACGCTTCGCCTGGTGGTCGATCGTGGGCGGCATCGCACTCGCCGGGGTGGTCGATGCGGTGAGCATCGGCCTGGACCAACCGCTGCTCGGCTATCCCAACTACGTGCTGGTGTGGGCGAGCTTCCACCAGGTCGGCTTCGCCTGGCTCGACGGGCGGCTGGAGGGCCCCGCTCGGCGCCTGGCCCTGGTCGGCATCGGTGCGGTGGGCCTGGCCCTGCTGGTCGGCCTCGGCCCGTACCCGGTCTCGATGATCACCTCGGGGGCCGACGAGATCAGCAACTCCAGCCCCACCCGCGTGACCATGGCGTTCCTGGGAATGCTGCAGGCCGGCCTCGTGCTGCTGCTGGAGCGGCCGCTGACCGCCCTGCTGCGCCGTCCCCGCCTCTGGTTCGTCACGGTGCTGGTGAACCAGCGCATCATGACGTGGTTCCTGTGGCACCTCACGGCCCTCGTGGGCCTGTCCCATCTCCTGCTCGCCCTGGGCGGCATCGGGCTGGGGCCCGCGCCCCTCAGCGGCATCTGGTGGGCGACGCGGCCGCTGTGGGCGCTGGTGCTGCTCGCCCTGACCGGGGTGATGGTGCTGGTGTTCGGCCGGTTCGAGGATCCTCGCGAGGACGACCGGCCCGCCCCGCCCCTGTGGCGGCCGATCCTCGCCGCCGTGCTCGTCTGCGCGGGGCTCGCGGTGATGGCCGACGCCGGGATGGTCGGCCCGGACGGGCTGCACTGGATCTGGCCGCTGCTGCCGATCCTGGGCATGATCGCCGGCGGCGTGATCCGTTTGCGAGGATCGAGGGCATGACCCCCGCTCTGCTCGACTCCCGCCTGCCCCTCGTCGCCGCGCCGATGGCCGGCGGACCCTCCACCGTCGGCCTCGCCGAGGCGGTCTCCTCCGCGGGCGCGTTCCCGTTCCTCGCCGGTGGGAACAAGAGCGCCGCTGCGCTCGGCGCGGAGATCGCCGCCGTCCGGGGACTCGGGGCGGACTTCGGGGTGAACCTCTTCGCCCTCCCGCCGCGCACGATCGACGAGGCGGCCTTCGCGTCCTATGCCGCCGAGCTCGCCGCGGAGGCCGACGCCTACGGGGTCATCCTGGACCCGGCGCCGCGCACAGATGACGACTCCTTCGAGGACAAGCTCGAGATGCTCACGCGCAGCCCGGTCCCGGTCGTGTCCTTCACCTTCGCGCTCCCCTCCGCCGAGCACGTGGCCGCTCTGCATGCCGTGCGCACGACGGTGCTGGCCAGCGTGACCTCGCCCGAGGAGGCATGGGCCGCGACCGAGCTCGGAGTGGACGGCCTCGTCGTCCAGGGACCGGACGCCGGCGGGCACAGCGCCATCCACGACCCCTCCCGCACGCCTCCTGCGATCCGGACGCCCGAGCTGGTGCGCCAGGTCGTGGCCGACACGAACCTCCCCGTCATCGGCGCGGGCGGCGTGGACGGACCGGTCGCGGTGCATCGGATCCTCGCCGCGGGCGCTCGGGCCGTGGCCGTCGGCACCCTGCTGCTGCGCACGGACGAGGCCGGGACCTCCCCCACGCATCGCGCCGCCCTCGCGGATCGGTCCTTCACGGCGACGGCGCTGACCCGGGCGTTCACCGGCCGGCCGGCACGCTCGCTGCGCAACGGCTTCATCGACCGCCATGAGGCGTCGGCGCCGACGGCCTATCCCGCCGTCCATCACCTCACGCGGGAGCTGCGCCGTGCGGCGGGCGCCGCCGGGGACACCGACCGGCTCCATCTGTGGGCCGGGACCGGCTGGCGCAGTGCGCCGGAGGGCCCGGCGGCCGACGTCATCGCCCGGCTCGCGAAGGGGATCTGAGCCTCCGCCCGCGCGGGGTCACGCGTCCCGCAGCACCTGGGTGCCGATGACGCCCAGCAGCTCGAGCTTCTGCGCGGCGTCCGTGCCCTCGAGCGGGAAGAAGGCGTGCATCGACACGTCCTCGTCGGGGGTGAGCAGCACTTCGCAGCGCAGCTCGATGGCCCCGATCTCAGGATGCAGGAACACCTTCTGATCGATCTGGCGCTGCGTGACGTCGTGCAGCGCCCACAGCCGGGCGAACTCGCCGCTGCGCTCCTCCAGCTCGTCGACCAGCGCGGTGACCTCCGCGTCGCCGCCGCGGCGGGTGAACGCGGCGCGCAGATCGCTCACGTGGGCGGCGGAGATCCTCTCCCAGTGGTCCGAGGGCATCAGTCGGGCCGACGGGTCGGTGAACCATCGCCGCACGAGGTTCCGGTCCCGAGCGGTGTCCCCCAGCACTCCCCCGACCAGTGCCGTGCCGAGGGCATTGGTCCAGAGCACCTCGCCGAGATCCGTCAGGATCACGACGGGGAGGTCCGTGAGCCGGTTCCCCAGGGCGATCAGGCCCGGGCGCACATGATGGCCGGCGCGCCGCGGGGGCGGGGCGTGACCGCCCAGACGCAGCAGATGGTCGCGCTGCTCCCGGTCGCAGTGCAGCGCCTGGGCGATGGCCAGCACGACCCCGGCTGAGGGCGCCGAGCCCCGACCCTGCTCGAGGCGCGTGTAATGGTCCACCGAGACGCCGGCGAGCATCGCGACCTCCTCGCGGCGCAGCCCGGGCGTGCGGCGCCGGGACCCTTCGGGCAGACCGGCGTCGACCGGACGCAGCTGCTCGCGGCGGCGGCGCAGGAAATCGGCGAGGCCCTGTCGATCGATCATCGACCCATCCTCCTCCTCGCCCGGCGCGCTATCCAGGGACGGCCTCTCCCCGGATGAACCGGGCCTCGTGCGTCGTACGTCGACGGTCCAGGCTGAACGGCATGACCACCACAGAGCACATCACCCCCGCATCCATCACCCCTGCGCCCACCACCCGCCGCCTCGGCGCGACCGGACCGACGGTCACCTCGCCGGGTCTCGGCGCCATGAGCCTGTCCGGTGCCTACGGACCGACCGACGACGCCGAGAGCCTGCGCGTGCTCCACGCCTACCTCGATGCCGGCGGCACCCTCCTGGACACCGGCGACTTCTACGGCGCCGGGCACAACGAGATGCTCATCGGCCGGGCCCTGCAGGAACGATCCCGGGAGGACGCCGTGCTCTCGGTGAAGTTCGGCGCCACGATCACGTCGACGGGGATGCCGCGGGGGTTCAACGGACGCCCCGAGAACGTCGCCACCTCGCTCGCCTACTCGCTGCGCCGGCTCGGCGTGGACCACCTCGACGTGTACCGGCCCGCGCGGCTCGATCCCGAGGTGCCGATCGAGGAGACCATCGGCGCGATCCAGGCGCAGGTCGAGGCCGGGTACGTGCGTCACATCGGCCTCAGCGAGGTCGGTCCCGAGACGATCCGTCGGGCCGCGGCCGTCGCCCCGATCAGCGATCTGCAGATCGAGTACTCGCTGCTCACCCGGGAGATCGAGACCAACGGGATCCTGGAGACCTGTCGCGAGCTGGGGATCGGCGTCACCGCCTACGGCGTGCTCGCCAAGGGCCTGGTCGCCGGGCGCTCCGGAGGCTCTCGGGAGATCTTCCCCCGCTTCCAGGGCGAGAACCTGGCCCGCAACCGCGCGCTGCTCGAGCAGATCCAGGGGATCGCCGCGACGAAGGGCATCTCGATGGCGCAGCTCGCGATCGCCTGGGTCGCCTCGCGCGGCGAGGACGTCGTGCCGATCGTCGGGTCCCGGCGCCTGGATCAGGTGACCTCGATGCTCGGCATCACGGCCGTGCAGCTGAATGACCAGGACCTGGCTCGGATCGACGCCGCCCTGCCCGTCGGCGCCGCCCAGGGCGACCGCTACCCCACCGCCCTCATGGAGCAGCTCGACAGCGAGCGCTGAGCCCGGGACACGACAGCAGAAGGGCCCCACCTCGCGGTGGGGCCCTTCTGACGAGTCACTGTCTCACGGTTTCTCGAGTGGAGCTAAGGGGATTCGAACCCCTGACCTCTTCCATGCCATGGAAGCGCGCTACCAACTGCGCCATAGCCCCGTATCGGGTGTCGCCCTCATCAGGCGACTCGTCAAGATTACCCCGATCGTCGGCTCAGGTGAAATCGGGAGCCAGGTTGTGTGACACCAACCTCATGAGCTGACCTGTGGTGTCCGAGGTGAGGGGCTCGAGCACCGACCGATGGCAGTTCTCCAGCCCGGCGATGCCCCGGAAGTCATCGGCGTCCAGCCCCAGCAGCGCGGTGATGCCCAGGGTGATCGCCGCGCCGTGCGAGACGACCATGACGGTACGCCCCGTGTTCTCGGCGACCAGGCGACGGCAGGCCTCCGCGATGCGCTCGGCGACCGCCGGACGGTCCTCGAGCCCCAGGCCGATCACCGGACGATGCGCGCGCCAGTCGGCGTGCTCGGTCGGCCAGTGCCGACGGATCTCCTCGCCCCGCAGTCCTTCCCAGGTGCCGAAGCTGCGCTCGATCAGCGCGGCGTCGGTGGAGACCTCGAGGCCGCAGGAGGACGCGACGATCTGCGCGGTGTCACGGGCACGGCCCAACGGCGACGCGACGATGAGGTCGGGCGGATTCGCGGCCACCGCGGCGGCGAGCACCCCGGCCTGACGGGTCCCGGTCTCGTTCAGGGGGATGTCCACCTGGCCCTGCAGGCGACCCTCCTTGTTGTAGTCCGTCTGTCCGTGGCGCACGAGGATCAGGCGCGTGCGCACAGGACTGCCGGTGGAGCGGGCGGGCGTCACGCCGCGGGGTCCGCGATCTGCAGGTCCAGCACGGGCGCATCGCGCCAGAGCCGCTCGAGGGCGTAGTAGGCGCGATCCTCGGCATGCTGGACGTGCACGACGATGTCGCCGTAGTCCAGCAGAACCCAGCGCGCATCCCGCTGGCCCTCGCGGCGCAGCGGCTTGCGACGGCGCTCCCGGAGCAGCGCCTCCTCGACGCCGTCGACGATGGCCGAGACCTGACGCTCGGAGTCCCCGCTGCACACGAGGAACACGTCGGTGATCACCACCTGCTCGGAGACATCGAGGCCGATCACCTCGTCGGCGAGCTTGTCGGCGGCGGCCTGACCGGCCACTCGGGCCAGGTCGAGGGATTCTTCGGGTGCACTCACGCGGCTGATTCCTTGAGGACGAGATGATCGGTGAACAGGTTCTGCACGGAGGCGTCCAGGGCGGAGGCCTCCCCGGGGCCGAGGACCCCGGTCAGGAGAAGGATGACGAGCGCGACCAGGGCGATCGCGACGAGAGCCCACACCAGCCAGATGAACGAGCGGCTGCCCGACCCTTCGGCGCGGTGGAGGACCTTGCCCTCGAAACGAGGTGCCGGTCGCGGGGAGGGGGCCTCGGTGACCGAGAGCTCCCCCAGCTCGACCCCGTCGGCGTCACGGTCGATGACCGCGGTCTGCGAGGATGACGAGCCCGTCGGGCTGCTCGTGCCGCTCGAGCCCGCGGAGCGCGGCGACTGCTTCTGCGTGGCCGGGCCCTCCGAGGCGACAGCGCCGTCGGCGGCTGCCGAGCGGTCCGAGGCGGACGTGTCGCCCGAGCTCGTCGTATCGACCGAAGCCTCCGGGTCGTCGGAGTCAGCTGCACCGTCGGAGGCAGCTGCGCCGTCGTGCCCAGCCGTGCTGTCGGTCGACGGGTCAGAACCGCCCTCGGGAGACGTGGCCTGCTCCGGATCCTCACTGAGCTCGATGATGCGGGCGCGCCGGCCGAACTTGCGCAGGGTCGGCACCGGAGCCGCCGCATCGGGCGGCTCGACGGCACCGCGCACGCCGGGGACCGCGGCCTGGTCATCGGTGGTCGCGACGGCCGAGCGCGATTCCAGCGCGGCGCTCTCCTCGGGGCTCAGCGCGCGGGCGCGTCGTCCGCGACGCGGAGTGGTGTCGGAGTCAGTCATCGCCGTCACCTCCTGTGTAGAGGGCGTACTTGTTGATGTATTGGACGACGCCGTCGGGGACCAGGTACCACACCGGTCCTCCCGCGGCGACGCGGGTACGGCAGTCGGTCGAGCTGATCGCCATCGCCGGGACCTCGATCAGGCTGACCCCGTCGGCCGGGAGGCCGGAGGTGTCCAGCTCGTGCCCGGGACGCGTGACGCCCACGAAGTGCGCGAGGGAGAAGATCTCCTCGGAGTCCTTCCAGGTGAGGATGGACTGCAGCGCGTCGGCGCCCGTGATGAAGAAGAGGTCCGCCTCGGGCTGCTGATGGTGCAGGTCCCGCAGGGTGTCGATCGTGTAGGTCGAGCCGGGACGGTCGATGTCGACGCGCGAGACCGTGAACACGGGGTTCGCTGCGGTCGCCACCACCGTCATCAGATAGCGGTGCTCCGGATCGGAGATCTCCCGTTCGGCCTTCTGCCAGGGGCGGCCGGTCGGGACGAAGACGACCTCGTCGAGGCCGAAGACGCTCTGGACCTCACTGGCTGCGACGAGGTGACCGTGATGGATGGGATCGAACGTCCCGCCCATCACGCCGATCCGTCGTCGCTGCTGCTCCATGGCGATCAGTGATCGCCGTGCCTGTCGGAGTCCCTGCGCTTGCGCTGGTTGGTCCCACCGGTGAGATAGGTGATCCCGAGCAGGATCAGCATGATGATGAAGACGCCGATGCCCACCATCGGCGGCGTGACGCCGCCGGTAGCATGCTCGCCGGCCTCGGCAAGGATCATGAGCTGGTCGATCATGGTGTTCTAGGCCTTTCCAGGAGTGACCGGGCCATCATCCCACAGGGACGCGCCCTGCTCACGCCCCGGCGCAGACGATGGGAGCGCGGTCACGGCCGTACCTGCCCCTGGCCGATCACGAGCCACTTCCCCGTGGTCATCTCGACGAGTCCCATCGGACCTCGCGCGTGGAGCTTCTGGGTGGAGATGCCGATCTCCGCGCCGAAGCCGAACTCGCCGCCGTCCGAGAAGCGGGTCGAGGCGTTCGCCATGACCACGGCGGAGTCCACCTCGGCCAGGAACCGCTGCTGCGAGCGCAGATCCCGGGTGAGGATCGACTCGGTGTGCCCGGTGGAGTGGGCCCGGATGTGCTCGAGCGCCTCATCGAGGTCGACGACCACCTTCACCGCGAGCTCGAGGGCGAGGTACTCGGTGTCCCAGTCCTCCGCGGTCGCCGGCACGACCTCCGCTCCAGTGCCCGCCGCAGCCAGGATCCGTGCCGTCTCCTCGTCGGCGTGCAGGCGCACCCCGGCCGCTGCGAGCGGGGCCGCCAGGAGCGGCAGCGCCGCCTCGGCCACGTCGCGGTGGACCAGCAGGGTCTCCAGGGCGTTGCAGACCCCGATCCGCTGGGTCTTGGAGTTCGTGACGATCTCGCTCGCCTGGTCGAGGTCGGCGCTCGCATCGACGAGGATGTGGGTCTTGCCGGTTCCGGTCTCGATCACCGGGACCAGGGAGTTCTCGACGACGCGGCGGATCAGTCCGGCCCCGCCGCGCGGGATCAGCACGTCGATCAGGCCGCGCGCCCGCATGAGCACATCCACTCCCTCGCGGCCGTGCTCGTCGATCCCGACGATCAGGTCCTCGGGCAGGTCATGCTCGGCCAGCACGGACCTCAGCACCGCGATCAGGGCGGTGTTCGAGTGCAGGGCGGCGGAGCCGCCGCGCAGCACCACCGCGTTGCCGGACTTCAGTGCGAGGCCTGCGGCGTCGACGGTGACGTTCGGCCGGGCCTCGTAGACCATGCCGATCACGCCGAGGGGCACGCGCACCTCGCGCAGTTCGAGGCCGTTGCGCAGCACGGAGCCGCGGATCACCTCACCGATCGGATCAGGGAGGCCTGCGGCGTCGCGCAGCTGTTGGGCGATCGCGGCCACCCGCTGGGGATCCAGCGCCAGGCGGTCGCGCAGGCCCGCCTCGATCCCGGCGGCGTCGGCCGCCTCGAGATCACGGGCGTTGGCGGTGACGATCTCCTCGGCGCGGGCGACCAGGGCGTCCGCCATGGCGAGCAGCACGGCGTCCTTGGTGTCGCGGTGCAGGAGCGCCAGGGCCGGCTGGGCCCGCTTCGCACGGCGGGCGGCGTCTTCCACGGCATGTGCAGTCATGCCCGGAGCCTACGGGTGCGGTCCGGGTCGCCACAGGACCGTCTCAGAGCACGACCAGCTGATCGCGGTGCACGACGGGACGACGGAACCGCTCCCCCAGCAGCTCGCGCAGCTCGGCCGAGCCGCGGCCGGTCATGGCTCGCAGCTCGTCGCTGCTGAAGGAGGTCAGGCCGCGCGCGATGACCTCGCCGTCCGGCGCGGCGATGTCCACCGGGACACCATCGGGGAAGGTCCCCTCCACCCCGGTGATCCCCACCGCCAGCAGGGAGCGCCGACGGGTGCGCATCGCCTCGGCCGCGCCCTCGTCGAGCACCAGGGTGCCTGCCCCGCGGGTCGCGAAGCGCAGCCACACCAGGCGGGAGCGGCGGCGGCCGTGATGGCCCGGGAAGAAGGTGCCGATGTCCTCGCCGGTCGCGGCGGCGGCGAACTTCGAGGCCGAGGTCAGGACCGCGGCGGTGCCGGTGGTGGAGGCCAGCTGAGCGGCGGAGAGCTTGGTGACCATGCCGCCGGTGCCGACCTTCGAGCCGACGGAGCCGATGCTCACCCCGGCGAGGCGCGCCGCATCCTCGACGACCCCGATGCGCTCCGCCCCGGGCTCCTCCGGCGGCGCCGTGTACAGACCGTCGACGTCGGTGAGCAGGAACAGGGCGTCGGCCCCGAGCAGCTGGGCGACCAGCGCCGCGAGCCGGTCGTTGTCCCCGAAACGGATCTCATGGGTCGCCGTGGTGTCGTTCTCGTTGACCACCGGGAACGCCCCGAGGGCCATGAGGGCCTCCAGGGCGCTGCGCACGTTGCGGTACGTCTGCGGGCGGATCACGTCGGACTCCGTGAGCAGCACCTGGCCGGTGATCCGGCCGTGGTCCCCGAAGGCCGTGGACCAGGCGGTCGCGAGCAGGGCCTGGCCCACGCTCGCCGCGGCCTGCTGCAGGTCCACGGAGTCCGGGCGCTGCTCGAGGCCCAGGGGTCCCAGCGCCGCCGCGATGGCGCCCGAGGAGACGATGACGACCTCCGTGCCCTCGCTGCCGAGCCAGGCGCAGGTGGTCGCGATCTCCTGAACCCGCAGCTGGTCGAGGCGACCGTTGGAGTCGGTCAGGCTCGAGGAGCCGATCTTCACCACGATCCGCCCGGCATCCACCAGCCCGGCGCGCTCGGTGATGCGTGCCGGCTGGCGCAGCCCGGTGCCGCCCCCGTTCTCCGTTCCGGCCATGCTCAAGCGTTCCCCTCGTCCTTCGACGGGTCGGCCCAGTGGCCGGCGCGGCGTTCGGCGTCCATGGCCGCGATGCGCTTCATGCGGGCATCGGTGCGCGCCCGCTGGTCCTCGCGCTTCTCCTCACGGGTGGCGCGATGATTGTCCTCGAGGCGCTTGTCGGTGCCGCGGCGACCCATCAGCAGCTCGGCACCGCCCACCATCGTCGGCTCCCAGTCGAAGACGACCGCGTCGTTCCCCGGGCCGATCAGCACGGTGGATCCGGAGACGGCACCGGCCTTGAAGAGCTCGTCCTCGGCGCCGATCTTCGCCAGACGATCCGCGAGGTAGCCCACCGCCTCATCGTTGGTGAAGTCGGTCTGACGCACCCAGCGCTCGGGCTTGTCGCCCTCCACGCGGAAGGCGGTCGAGCCCTCGAACTCCTCCTTGACCACGCGGAAGCCTTTCGCGTCGACCGCACGCGGTGTGATGACGATCGGGGCGACGGTCGGCTCGGGAAGCTGGGCGCGGGCCTGCTCGACGAGCTCACCGAGCACGAAGGACAGCTCGCGCAGTCCCTTGTGGGAGAGCGCGGACACGTCCAGCACGGGCACATCCCGCTCCGCGAGACGCTCGCGGACCATGTCCGCCATCTCGGTGCCGTCGGGGAGGTCGGTCTTGTTGAGCACGATCACGGAGGGTCGATCCATGAGCGGGACCCTGGTCTCCGCCTCTTCGTCGAGCCCGGCGGCGTAGGTGGCCAGCTCGTTCTCGATCGTCTCGAGGTCGGTGAAGGGATCGCGGTCCGACTCCAGAGCCGCCGCATCGAGTACGTGCACGAGCACGTGGCAGCGCTCGATGTGGCGCAGGAAGTCCAGGCCGAGCCCCTTGCCCTGGCTCGCGCCCGGTATCAGGCCGGGCACGTCGGCGACCGTGTACCGGAAGTCGCCGGCCTCGACCACGCCGAGGTTCGGCACGAGCGTCGTGAAGGGGTAGTCCGCGATCTTGGGGCGGGCGGCGCTCATCGCCGCGATCAGCGAGGACTTGCCGGCGCTGGGGAAGCCCACCAGGGCCACATCGGCCACGGTCTTGAGCTCGAGCACGAGGGTGCGCTCCTCGCCGGGCTCGCCGAGCAGGGCGAAGCCGGGGGCCTTGCGCTGGGTGGAGGCCAGCGCCGCGTTGCCGAGGCCGCCGGTGCCGCCGCGGGCCGCCGTGAAGCGGGTGCCGATGCCGACCATGTCGATGAGCACGGTGCCGTCGGACGCCATCACGACGGTGCCATCGGGCACAGACAGCACGAGGTCCTCGCCGTAGGCGCCGTGCCGCAGGTCGCCCTTGCCGAAGCCACCGCTGGTGGCCTTCTGATGGGGCTTGTGGTGGTAGCTCAGCAGGGTCGTGGTCGACGCATCGACCTCGAGGATGACGTCACCTCCGCGACCGCCGTTGGCTCCGTCCGGGCCGGCCAGCGGCTTGAACTTCTCGCGGCGGATGGACGCGGCGCCGTGCCCGCCCGATCCTGCGGCGACCTGCAGCTCGACGCGATCGACGAACGTGGCCATGGGGTTCCTCCAGGAGGTGTTGAGATATGCATCGAGGGGCGGAGCATCGGCTCCGCCCCTCGAAGGCAGCTGGTGCCCCGGTTCCCGGGGCGAGCGATCAGACCGTCTCGACGATGCTGACCACGCGACGGTCGCGCTTGCGACCGAACTCGACGGTGCCCGCGGTGAGCGCGAACAGCGTGTCGTCGTTCCCGCGACCCACACCGTCACCGGGGTGGATGCTGGTACCGCGCTGGCGCACGATGATCTCGCCCGCGCCGACGACCTGGCCGCCGAAGCGCTTGACGCCCAGGCGCTGAGCGTTGGAGTCACGCCCGTTCTTGGAGGAGCTGACGCCCTTCTTTGATGCCATCTGGAATCAATATCCTTCTGTCGTGTCCGAAGGGATCGCTCAGGCGATGCCCGTGATCTTCAGCCGGGTGAGCTCCTGGCGGTGGCCCTGGCGCTTCTTGTACCCGGTCTTGTTCTTGTAGCGGAGGATCCGGATCTTCTCACCGCGAAGGTCCTCGACCTTCTCAGCGGAGACCTTCACCTTGGCGAGGTCGGACTGCGCGGAGGTGATCTTGTCACCATCAACCAGCAGCACGGGAGCGAGATCGATGCTGTCGCCCGCCTCGCCTGCCACGCGGTTGATCACGATGGTGTCACCGACCGACACCTTCTCCTGACGACCGCCTGCGCGGACGATTGCGTACACCACGTCACTGCTCCATCTTGTCATTCGAACTCTGCACTTGAGTCATGCACCCTGATCGGTGATCCGCGGACCTGCGACCGTCAACCGGCCCTGCACTCCCCGGAGGGTGTTCAGGCGGGAGATGCGGTCGCGCGGGTGTCACCAGGAACATGACTGCGGCGCGTTTTGCGCCAGGGAACAGCTTACGATCCCCAGCACCTCAGGTCAACCACCAGAGGCCGTCCGACCTGCGAGAACGCCGTCACATCCTGTGGAACACGTCACGCGGAGGCGCTCTTGGCCCGCCCGCACCTCATTCCTGCGAGGAGGGGTCCTGCTCCTGCTGGGAATCCGGCACGGAGTCCTGCTGGGAAACCTGCTCGGGATCCTGCTGAGCCTGCGGCGAGGTCCCGGTCGAGACGACCTCGCCGTCGACCGTCACCTCAGGCTGCGCGGTGCTGCCCGAGGCCGCCGCGATCGAGGCGATGGTGGCGCGAGCCAGGGCCCGGCTGTCCGCATCGTCCTCGAGCCGGTGGACGTCCGCGGCGGACTCGTCCGAGCTGTTCTCATCAGGCCCGTTCTCCTCCGTGGAGGAGCCGCCGCGCGATCGGCGCGCACGGCGCTTGGACGACTTCGAGGAGTCATCCCCGTGGCCGCCGGAGTTCCCGCCGCCGGAGTGTCCCCCGCCGCCGTTCCCGCCGCTCGAGCCCGCACCGTTGTGTCCGTGGAGGTCGCCGTCGATGTCGACGACGAGGCCGCGGCCGTGGCAGTGCTCGCAGGAGGTGGAGAAGGTCTCGACGAGACCCTGGCCCACGCGCTTGCGGGTCATCTGCACGAGACCGAGCGAGGTCACCTCGGCGACCTGGTGCTTGGTCCGGTCCCGGCCCAGGCACTCGACCAGGCGGCGCAGCACCAGGTCACGGTTGGACTCCAGCACCATGTCGATGAAGTCGATGACGATGATGCCGCCGATGTCGCGCAGCCGCAGCTGGCGCACGATCTCCTCGGCCGATTCGAGGTTGTTCTTGGTGACCGTCTCCTCGAGGGAGCCGCCGGAGCCGGTGAACTTGCCGGTGTTCACGTCGACCACGGTCATCGCCTCTGTGCGGTCGATGACCAGCGAGCCGCCGGAGGGCAGGTAGACCTTGCGGTCCATGGCCTTGAGCAGCTGCTCGTCGATGCGGTGCTTGGCGAAGACGTCCTTGTCGGACACGTGCCGGGTGACGCGCTCGAGGAGGTCGGGCGCGACCTCCGAGACGTACTCGTGGACATCGTCGTAGACCTTGTTGCCCTCGACGATCAGCGAGGTGAAGTCCTCGTTGAAGACGTCGCGCACCACCTTGATGGCGATGTCCGGCTCCTGGGAGAGGGCGACCGGCGCGGTCTTCGCCTTCTGGGCCTTCTGGATCTTCTCCCACTGGGCGCGCAGGCGCTCGACGTCGTGGGTCAGCTCCTGCTCGCTCGCTCCCTCGGAGGCGGTGCGCACGATGACGCCCGCATCCTCGGGGATGATCTGGCGCATGATCTTCTTCAGGCGAGTGCGCTCGGTGTCGGGCAGCTTGCGGGAGATGCCCGTCATGGAGCCGCCGGGAACGAACACGACGTAGCGGCCGGGCAGGGAGATCTGGCTGGTCAGCCGGGCGCCCTTGTGGCCGATCGGGTCCTTGGTGACCTGCACGAGGACCGGGTCGCCGCTCTTAAGCGCGAGCTCGATGCGGCGCGGCTGGCCCTCCAGGCCCACGGCGTCCCAGTTGACCTCGCCGGCATAGAGCACGGCGTTGCGGCCCTTGCCGATGTCGACGAAGGCGGCCTCCATCGAGGGCAGCACGTTCTGGACCTTGCCCAGGTACACGTTGCCGACCATCGAGGTCTGAGCCTTCTGCGCGACATAGTGCTCGACCAGGACGTCGTCCTCGAGGACGGCGATCTGGGTGCTGCCGGCCCGCTCGCGCACGACCATGGAGCGCTTGACGGACTCCCGGCGGGCGAGGAACTCGGCCTCGGTGATGACGTTGCGACGACGACCGTTGTCACGGCCCTCGCGGCGGCGCTGGCGCTTGGCCTCGAGTCGGGTCGAGCCCTTGACGGCCTTGACCTCGTCACGCGCCTCGCGCACCTTGACGACCGTGTTGGGCGGATCATCCGAGGAGGAGTTGGACGAGGAGTCGTCGTTGCCGGATCCGGAGCCCGAACGACGGCGACGACGGCGACGACGGGAGCTCGACGAGCTCGAGGAGCCGCTGTCCGAGCCGTCCGATCCGTCGGAGCCGTCGGCGCTGTCCTCCCCCGTGCTCTGGTCCCGGTCCTCGGACGAGTCATCGTCCTGAGACCCGTCGTTCGCCTCGGAGTCGTCGTCCGAGCTCTCGTCCTCGTCGTCCCCGCGGCCGCGGCCGCGACGACCGCGACCGCCACGGCGACGACGACGGCGGGAGCTGGAGGAGCCGTCCGAGGAGCGCTCGTCGTCCGAATCGGAGTCCTCCTCCTCGGAGGAGTCGGACTCGTCCTCGGAGTCGGTGCTGTCGTCCTGGGACGAGCCGCGCCGGGAGGAGCGACGGGAGCGGCTGCGGCGGGAGCGCGAGCGACCGGACTGCTCCTCGCCGCTCTGCTCGGAGGAGTCGTCCTGCTCGTTCTGCTCGTCGGCGTCGTCCTCGGTGTCGCCGTCGGCGTCCTCGAACGAGACGGACGCGCCGCCGACCGGGGCGTCCTGCGGGCCCACAGTGGTGCGGGGCTGCGGAGTGGGCGCCTGGAAGAGGAGCGAGGCGAAGTCCAGCTGGACCTGCTCGCGGCGTCGGGCCCGATCATCGGACTCGGTGTCCTCGGCGGGAGCCTCGTCCGCTCCGCGCGACGAGGCGAGGGCGCGCAGATCGCCGGCCACCGGGCTGCCGTCGTCCGCGGGGGTCTCCTGGGTGGGAGTCTCCGGCGCGGTGGTCTCCTCCGCGGCCTGCTGGGCCTCGGGGGCCCGGGTGGCCCGGCGGCGGGTGGAGCGCCGCCGCGTGGTGGTCTCCTGGGCTTCGGGCTCGCCGGCTGCGGACTGGTGGGCTTCAGCCTGCTGGGCGTCGGGCGCTGCCGTCGCGGGTTCCTCGACGACCGGCTCGGGCGCGGCGGTATCCGGCTCGACGGGGATCACCGGGGCGCCGGCGGGCGCTCCGGCACGACGACGCGGCCGCTTGGTGGCCTTGGTCGTGGTGGGCGCCGGCTCGGCAGAGGCGTCGCTCTGCTGGGCGACGATCGTGCGCGGGGTGGAGGCCTCTGCCTGCTCCGGTGCTGCTGCCGGGATCGGTGCCCCGGCAGGAGCTCCGGCCCGGCGACGACGTCGCACGGGTGCGGTGGTGGAGGTCGAGTCCGACGTGTCGTTCTCGGGATTATGGGTGCTGTCAGCCATGCGGCCGTCTCCTTCTGAAGGAACCAGCGCACCCTGGCCCCGTATGGTCATCGTCCCTGGGGACGGAAGTCTCAGGCCCTCGCCGTCGCGCAGCTCCCTGGAAGGAAGCGCTGCGATGCCGATCGCGGGAGCACAGCGGTCGCGGTCAGACGCGTTGCCGGTGCTCCGACGTGACGACGCCGGGAGGTTCCCCCACCCGGTACGGAGCAGGAGAGTGCCGCGGCCAGTATGGCACAGGACGCACTTCGGGACCTGCTCGACATGCCCCGTCCGTCACGATCCGACGGGCGCCCAGGCGGAGGGAGGACCATGGTCCTGATGGACCCTGCTCGGACCGCATAGGTTCACCAGCAGCGTGTCGCTCTCTGGGAGGTTCGATGGAAGCCCTCGACATCGCACGGTGGCAGTTCGGCATCACCACCGTGTACCACTTCGTCTTCGTGCCGCTCACGATCGGCCTGTCGCTGCTCGTAGCGGTCATGCAGACCAAGGCGGTGTTCTCCAAGGACCCCGCCCGCAAGGACGCCTGGACTCGGATGACCAAGTTCTTCGGCTCCCTGCTGATCGTGAACTTCGGCATCGGCATCGCCACCGGCATCGTGCAGGAGTTCCAGTTCGGTATGAACTGGTCGGAGTACGCCCGCTACGTCGGGGACGTCTTCGGTGCCCCGCTCGCCCTCGAGGGCCTCGCGGCCTTCTTCCTCGAATCGGTGTTCCTGGGCCTGTGGATCTTCGGCTGGGGCAAGCTGCCCGAGAAGATCCACCTGCTCACGATCTGGGCCGTCGCGCTGGGCACCACGGCATCGGCGTACTTCATCGTCGCCGCGAACTCGTTCATGCAGCACCCCGTCGGCGCGATGCTGAACCCCGAGACCGGCCGCGCCGAGCTCGACCCCTCCCAGGGCTCGATCCTCGCGGTGCTCACCAACGTCACCACGATGGCCGCCTTCCCCCACGTTGTCTCCGGCGCCTGGCTGGTGGCGGCCGCCTTCGTGACCGGCATCGCCTCCTGGCACATGGTGCGCCACCACAACAAGGCCCGCGACCTCGGCCTCGAGACCGACGAGGGCGCGGACCACCACCACGCCGCCCGGGACCTGTTCCGTCCCGTCGTGCGCTTCGGTGTCGTCGCCATGGTCGTCTCCGCCGCCGTGCTGGTGGTCTCCGGCGACTTCCAGGCGCAGATCATGTTCAAGCAGCAGCCGATGAAGATGGCGTCGGCCGAGGCGCTGTGCGAGACGGAGACCGGCGCGTCCTTCTCGATCCTCGCCGTCGGCGGGCCGGATGCCTTCGCGACCGACTGCGACGGCGTCACCCACCTGGTCTCGGTGCCGTACGTGACATCGTTCCTGGCCACCCACACCTTCGATGCGGAGCTGCAGGGCGTCGACGATCTCAATGCCCAGTACAAGGAGCAGTTCGGCGAGACCGTCACGGACATCCACGGCGATGTGCTGACCGCCGACTACCGCCCCAACCTCTTCGTCACCTACTGGTCCTTCCGCCTCATGATGGGCCTGGCCGCCTTCAGCGGCATCCTGGCCCTCTGGGCGCTGTGGGTCACGCGCGGCAAGGGCGACAGCGCGCGCACCACCGGCTCGAAGCTCTTCCAGTGGTTCGCGGTGCTGTCGATCCCGATGCCGTTCTTCGCGAACTCCGCCGGCTGGGTGTTCACGGAGATGGGCCGCCAGCCCTGGGTGGTCCATCCCAACCCCGATGATCCGACGATCCGGCTGATGACCACGCAGGCCGTCTCCAGCCATCCCGCCTGGATGGTCGCGACCAGCCTGATCGCCTTCACCCTCGTGTACGGCGTGCTCGCGGTGATCTGGTTCCAGATGATGCGGAAGGCGGCGCTGAAGGGCGTGCCGCTGCCCCGGCGTGATCCGGAGACGGACGAGCTGGACACCCCGACCCTCTCCTTCGACTACTGAGAAGGGAACCGATCAAATCATGGACGCCATGCTCGATCCCACGGCCCTGCAGACCCTGTGGTTCGGCCTCATCGCCTTCTTCTTCCTCGCCTACTTCGTGCTGGAGGGCTTCGACTTCGGCGTGCAGATGAACGTGGCGACCTTCTGGCGCCGCGGCTCCCGCACCCGCGGCACGGTCCTGGAGACCGTCGGCCCGGTCTGGGACGGCAACGAGGTCTTCCTGATCACCGGCGGCGCCCTGCTGTTCGCCGCCTTCCCCGAGTGGTACGCGACGCTGTTCTCCGGCTTCTACCTCGCCCTGCTGCTCCTGCTGCTGGTGCTGATCGTGCGCGTGTGCGCCTTCAAATGGCGCAGCAAGGTGGACAGCGAGCGGTGGCGGACCAGCTGGGACATCGTCCACGTGATCGGCGGCTTCGCCCCCGCTCTGCTGTGGGGCGTCGCCTTCGGCAACATCGTGGCCGGGGTGGGGATCGACGAGAACCACTGGGTGACCACCTCCCTGCTGGGGCTGCTGAACCCCTTCGCGCTGCTGGGCGGGCTGGTGTTCGTGCTGCTGTTCTGGCTGCACGGCACCCTGTACCTCGCCCTCAAGGTCACCGGCACCCTGCGCGAGGACGCGAACCGCCTCGCCGGGATCCTGGTGTGGCCCACGATCCTCGCCGGCGCCGCGTTCCTGCTCTGGTACCAGCTGGCGCACTCACATGCCGGGTGGACCTGGATCCCGCTGGTGCTCGCCGCCCTCGCCCTGGTGGCCGTGGTGCCCCTGAACCGGCTGCGGCGCGAGGGTCTCGCCTTCACGGCGACGACGACCGCCATCAGCGGCGCCGTGGTCACCCTGTTCGGCGGGCTGTTCCCCTATGTGCTGCCGTCGACCGGCGACCCCGCCAACTCCCTGACCGTCGCCAATGCGTCCTCCACCGAGCACACCCTCACCGTGATGCTGGTGGCGCTGTGCATCCTGCTGCCGCTCGTGCTCGCGTACACCGCCTGGGCGTATCGCGTGTTCCGTCATCGCCTCAGCGACGAGGACGCCCCGATGCCCGGCTCCGAGCTGCTGGAGAAGGCCAAGAAGGGCTACCGAGAGGCGTTCGAGCAGGAGTGAGGGACGGCATCCGATGACCCTCACCGCCCCGGCCTCCCCGCGAGCAGCCCGGACCCGTCGCGCACCGGTGGACCCCCGTCTGCTGCGCGAGGTGCGCTCGGCCCGCAGCCACCTGGTGCGCACGGTCGCCCTGGGCCTCGTGCAGGCCGCCTGCGTGATCGTCACCGCGCTGGTGATCGCGCGGCTCGGTGCGCAGCTGCTCGAGCATCGCCAGCTCCCCCAGGACGCCCCCGCACTGCTGCTGGCCCTGCTCGCGGCCCTCGCCGTGCGCGCCGCCGCGGTGCTCGTCGAGCAGCGCACGGCGCACCGCGCGGCGACCGAGGCGATCGGGGACCTGCGCGGCCGGATCGTCGCCCACGCCGCGACCCTGGGGCCGCGCGGCGGTGCCGGCCGCGGCGCGGACCTCACCGCCCTGGCCACCACCGGGATCGAGAAGCTGCGGCCCTACCTCGTGGGCTACGTGCCACAGCTGATGCTCGCCGTGACCGTGACCCCGCTGTGCCTGCTCACGATCGGGATCCTCGACCCGCTCAGCGCCCTCATCGCCGTGATCACCCTGCCGCTGGTGCCGCTGTTCATGATCCTGGTGGGGAAGATGACCGTGGGCCGCTCCGAGGCGCTCCTGGCGGACATGCGCACCCTGTGGTCGCAGCTGCTCGACCTGGTCGACGGCCTGCCCACCCTCCGAGCGCTGGGACGCGAGCGGGGGCCGGAGAAGATCGTGCGCACCCTCGGGGACCGGCATCGGGCCTCCGCGATCGGCTCGCTGACGTTCGCCTTCCTCTCCTCCATGGTGCTCGAGCTGCTCGCCACCCTGTGCGTCGCCCTGATCGCGGTGAGCATCGGCATGCGCCTGGTCTACGGGGAGATGGACCTCGCCCCCGCCCTCGCCGTGCTCGTGCTGGCCCCGGAGATCTACCTGCCGCTGCGCAACGTCGGCTCCCAGTACCACTCCTCCACCGACGGGCTCGCCGCCGTGGGCGCCGCCTTCGAGGTGCTCGACGAGGTCCCTCCGGCCGACGGGGCGATCCCGGCCCCCGATCTGCGCACCTCCCACCTCGCCCTGCGATGCGTCTCGGTGCTCTCCCGCGACGGCAGCGCCCCGCACCGGGCCGATCTCGAGCTGCGGCCCGGGCGGATCCTCGCCCTCACCGGGGCGTCCGGGGCCGGGAAGACCACGGCCGTCCAGGTCCTGCTGGGCCTGCTCGAGGCCGACGAGGGCCGGGCCGAGGTGGTCGACGAGCACGGCAATGCGACCGACGTACGAGAGTTGGACCGGCGCAGCCTCTGGGACCAGGTGGCGCTGCTCCCCCAGCGCCCCGTGCTCCCGCCCGGGACGATCCGCTCCGTGCTGGAGTCGGCGCGGCCCGGCGCCACGGACGCGGAGCTCGAGGAAGTCGCCGCGGCGACAGGGCTCGAGGCAGTGATCGCCCAGCGCGGCTGGTCCGCGGATCTCGGCCGCTCCGGCCGGGGCATCTCGTTGGGAGAGCGGCAGCGGCTGGCCCTGGCCCGGGCGCTGCTGTCCCCGACGCCGCTGGTGGTGCTCGACGAGCCCACCGCCCACCTCGACGGCGGAACGGAGGACCTCGTCCTCGATCTGCTCCGCACCCTGCGCGCCCAGGGACGCACGGTGCTCCTGATCGCCCACCGCTCCCGGCTGGTCGACGTCGCCGACGACGTCGCCGTGGTGGAGGCCGCATCATGAGCGCCGCACCCACCCCCCTGCGCCGCGCCGAGCAAGCCCTGGAGATCCCACGGAGCCGCCTGCTCGCGGCGCTGCTCGCGGCGTGCGCGACCCTCGCCTCCGCCTTCGCGCTCGCCGCCGTCTCCGCCTATCTCGTGGCCCGGGCCTGGACCATGCCGCCCGTCCTCGACCTCACGGTCGCCGTGGTGATGGTGCGCGCTCTCGGCGTCTCCCGCGGCGTGTTCCGCTGGCTGGACCGCATGCTCGCCCACGATGTCGCGCTGCGCGGGGTGGTCTCCCTGCGCACCAACCTGTTCACGGCGCTCGCGTCCCGCACGGACGACGCCCTGACCCGGCTGCGCCGCGGCGACCTGCTCGCCCGCCTGGGAGACGATGCCCAGGAGCTCGGCGACCATGTCGTCAAGGCTCTGCTGCCGGGGCTGGTCGCCGTGGTGATGACCGTCGTGGTGCTCCTGACGATCCTCCCGATGTCGCTGCTGGCGGCCGGCTCGATGCTGCTGGCCCTGGCGCTGGCGAGCGTGCTGGCCCCGCTGGCCTCCTATCGCAGCGCGCGGATCGCGGAGCAGGCCGTGCTCACCACCCGCTCCGGGGTGAGCGCGAACGCGCTGGAGATCCTCGACGACGCGACGTCCCTGCGGGTGGACGGCCGCCTCGAGGCGGCGCTGGCGGAGATGCACTCGCGCCAGCGGGATCATGACGCGGCCATCGACCGGGCGGCGCTGCCGGGGGCCGTGGCCTCCGCGGTGGTGCCGGCGGCCATGGTGCTCGCCCTCGCCGGCTCCCTGCTCGCGGCCGGTGCGGCGTGGACCGAGGGCGGCGCCTCGGCCGGGCAGATCGGCGTGCTCCTGCTGCTGCCGCTGTCGTCCTTCGAGGCGGCCACCGCCCTGCCCGCCGCAGCCGCCCAGTACGCCCGCTCCCGCGCCGCGGCGCAGCGCCTCGCCGAGCTGGCCGGGCCCGATGCGGACCTTCACGGAGCGCACGCCTCACGGCCCTCCCCTGCGTTGTCCCCCGCTCCCGTCTCGCCCGCCGCTCCTGCCGCAGAAGGGCGGCATGGGGACCGATCCGGGGCTGAGCATCGGTCGTCAGCGCACAGTTCCGAGGCGTCGGACGCGGCAGCAGCGGCGACGGGCCCTGGAGTCGCGCACCTGCGGGCGACGGGTCTCAGCGCCGGCTGGATGGCCGGATCGCCGTGCGTCCAGGGGCTGGATCTGGACCTTCCACCCGGCTCGCGGCTCGCGGTGGTCGGTCCCTCCGGCAGCGGGAAGTCGACCCTGCTGGCCACCCTCGCCGGGCTGCTCGAGCCGCTCGCGGGCCAGGTGGAGCTCGAGGACGGGAACCCGCTGCGCTCCGGCGTCGTGATGTTCGCCGAGGACGCCCACGTGTTCGCCACGACCCTGCGGGAGAACCTGCGGGTGGTGCGCGGCGAGCTCGACGACTCCACGGCCTCCGCGGCGCTGGCCGCCGTGGGGCTCGACGACTGGGTCCGCACCCTCCCCCGCGGCCTGGACACCCCGCTGGGGCCCGATGGGACCACCGTCTCCGGCGGAGAGCGCCGCCGGCTGCTGCTCGCCCGCGCGGTGATCCGTGGCGGCCCCGTGCTGCTGCTGGACGAGCCCACCGAGCACCTCGACACCGCACGCGGCGACGCCCTCCTGCGCGCTCTGCTGGATCCTGCCGACGACTCCCTCGTGCCGGCCTCGAGCAGCGTCGTGGTCGTCACCCACCGCCCCGAGGCGATCCCGGCCGGCACGGCGGTGCTGCACATCGGGGAGAATGCTCAGAACGCTCGGAGCGACCACGAGGAGAGCCGATGACGTCGACCGCCCCGCCGCCCCGGCCCGACCGGCCCCGGCTGCAGGACCTCACCGGCGCCGTGCTCGCCGGCGGCGATACCGAGGACCTGCTCACCTTCCTGGTCCGCTCCGCCCGCCTCGACCTCGACGCCCGCAGCGCCGCGCTCGTGCTCCCGACGGAGCCGGACACCTGGGCCTTCGAGCTGGTCGACGGGCCCGACGCCGCGGACCTCCTGGGCAGCACCCTCGCGACGCACACGCGTGCGGGCCGGGCACTGGAGGACGCCGATGCCGCGTCCCTCGAGCTGATCGGCACGCTCCGGGTCGGCGGGCAGGAGCTCCCCGCGCTGATCGCGATGGTCGACGCCGCCGAGCACGGCTCCGGGTTCCTCGCCGTGCTGCGCGGGCCTGCGACGGCGTCCCCCGCGTCTGCGACGGACTCCACGGGCCCCTTCACCGTCGCGGATCGGGAGCGGCTCGATGCCCTGGCCTCCCTGGTGGAGCTCACGGTCCGCGTTCCCACGCTGCGGTTCTCCGGCGAGCTCGATGACGAGCGCAGCCGTATCGCCCGCGACCTGCACGACCTCGCGATCCAGGAGCTCTTCGCCGTCGGCATGGAGCTCGAGGCCCTCACCGAGGCGCTGGCCGGGCCGGGGGAACCGCCCTCGAACACCCGCATCCGCACCTCCGTCGCCGCCTCCGTCCAGGGGGTGGAGAACGCCGTGGCGCAGATCCGGCAGATCGTCCAGTCGCTGCGGCGCGAACGCCTCGAGGCGACGCTGACCGAGCAGCTGCGTCACGAGGTGGGGCTGGCCACCGCCGGGCTGGGCTTCGTCCCGGCGCTGCGCCTGCCCCCGCATCCCGCGGAGATGGACGCCGAGGTGCCCTCGGAGATCGCCGAGGACGTGGTCGCCGTGGTGCGGGAGTGCCTCGCCAACGCCGCGCGCCACGCCCACGCGAGCGCCGTCGCCGTCTCGGTGAGCCTGTTCTCCGAGGGCGTGGACCGGGTGGTGCAGGTCAACGTCTCGGACAACGGACGCGGGATCGACCCGTCGGTCACGCGCCGCAGCGGGCTCGCGAACATGTCGAGCCGGGCGCGGCGCCATTCCGGGTGGGTCGACGCGATCAGCCTCCTGCCGGGCACCATGATCTTCTGGCGGGTGACCCTCCCGGCCGTGTGACCACGCGTCGTCGGGGCCTACTTCCAGCCGGCGCGGCGGCGGGCCGCGACCATCGCGGCGACCTGGGTGCGACGCTGCATGCCCAGGGTCTGCAGGATGACCGTGACCCGGTTCTTGACGGTCTTCTCGGCGATGCCGAGCTCGTCGGCGATCTCGCGGTTGGAGTGCCCGTCCCCGATGAGGTCGACGATGCGTCGGTCGGAGTCGGAGAGCTCCTGCTCCTCGGTGACGTGGTCCGCCGGCCAGACCGTGCGGCCGGCGTGCACCGCACGGATCGAGTCGGCGATCTCCTGCGAGCGGGCGGACTTCAGGATCAGCCCGGCGGCGCCGGCGGCCCGGGACTCCCGCAGCGCCGCGTCGTCGTCGAAGCTGGTCAGCACCAGCATCGCCTGCTCGGGGTCGATCTCCCGCGCCGACCTCATGACCTCGATGCCCGTGCCGTCGGGCAGCTGGAGGTCCACGACGAGCACGTCGGGCCGGATCGCCGGCAGCCGGCGCCTCGCCTCGGCGACCGAGGACGCCTCGCCGACGACGCTCAGATCCCCCTGCGCATCGATGACCGTGACGATCCCTCGACGGAGCACCTCGTGGTCGTCCACCAGCATCACGCGGACAGCTGCGGGCTCGTTCGTCGTCGTCACCGGACGTCCTTCCTGGGCGAGGCTGCTCCGGATGAGCTGCTCGGCTCGTGCTTCTCGGATCGTGCTTCTGCGATCATCGTGCGGCTCTCTGGCACCGGGGGCAGAAATGGCTGCTCCGTCCCTGGTGGACCGCGCGTCTCAGGACGGTGCCGCACCGTTCGCAGGGCTCCCCGTCACGCCCGTAGGCGCTGAGCGAGCGGGCGAAGTAGCCGCTGCGGCCCTCGACGTTCACGTACAGCGCGTCGAAGCTCGTCCCGCCCACCTCGAGCGCGCGTTCCATGACCTCGCGGGCCGCGCGCAGCAGCTCGAGGACCTTGCGCTGGCTGAGCCGCGCGCCCGGGGTGTCGAAGCGGATGCGGGCCGCCCACAGCGCCTCGTCGGCGTAGATGTTGCCGATCCCGCTGACCAGGTCCTGGGCGAGGAGCAGGGACTTCACCGGAGCCCGGCGGCCACGGATCCTGCGGGCGACGGCGGAGAGGTCCGTCGCGGGATCCAGCAGATCCCGAGCGATGCCGGCCGCATCGGCCGGGATCAGCGCGTCGGGGCTGCCGAGCCCTGCCACCGCGCCGTCGGAGACGGCCTCCAGCGGACTGGTCCACAGGCCGCCGAACAGACGCTGGTCGAGGAGGTCGATCGCGCTGCCGTCGTCGAGGTGAAGGGTGAGGCGACGGTGCCGGTGCGGATCCGAGGCCGGCCCCTCGGACGCAGGTCCTGCCGAGTCCGCCGGCGTGCTCAACGGATCGTCGGTGCGTACGCGCAGCTGCCCGCTCATGCCGAGATGGCCGACCAGGGCCTCGCCGGTGTCCTGCCCGTCCGCGTCGGCCAGGCGCCACCACAGGAACTTCCCGCGCCGTGCGACAGCGGTCAGCCGGGTGCCGGTCAGGGCGCCGCGCAGGCGGTCCGCCCCGCCGGCCTGGCGGCGGATGATCCGGGCGTCGAGGATCTCGACGGACTCGACGATCCGGCCCACGGTGCGCGGTTCCAGACCACGACGGACGACCTCGACCTCGGGCAGTTCGGGCACGGTCTCAGCCCCGAGGGATGAGGGTCTCGCCGCGCTCGGCGAGCACCGTGCGCACCGCGCTCTGGGCGGCCGCGAGCTCGGCCTCCTTCTTGGACGCGCCCTCCCCGCTCGCGGTGACGACGCCGTCGACGGTCACGGTCGCGGTGAAGACCTTCTCGTGCTCGAGCCCCTCCTCGGTGATGCGGTAGCTGGGGCTGGCGCCCCCGGTCGCCGCGATCTCCTGCAGGCGGGACTTGAAGTCGTAGCTGGTCTCGAGGAACTCGTCGGAGTCCAGCAGGGGCCGCATGAGGTCCAGCACGAAGCGACGCGAGACGTCCTGCCCGAGGGCCAGGTGCACGGCGCCGATGACGGCCTCCGTGGTGTCGGCGAGGATCGAGGCCTTGGCGCGGCCCCCGGTGAGGTCCTCCCCGCGGCCGAGCTTCACGTAGGCGCCGAGGTCGAGCTGGGAGGCGATCACGGCGAGCGCCCGGGTGCTGACGGTGGCGGCGCGGCGGCGGGCCAGGTCCCCTTCGGGCAGCGTGGGATGGATCGTGTACAGCTGCTCGGTGACGGCCAGCTGGAGCACCGCATCGCCGAGGAACTCGAGGCGCTCGTTGTGCGGGATCTCGTCGTGCTCGTAGGAATAGGAGCGGTGGGTCAGGGACAGGTCCAGCAGCCCCGACTCCTGCAGATCCGCCGCCTGCGCACCGTCCAGCGGCAGCTTCGCCAGCAGGACCACAGGATCGGACGCCTCGGTCGAGCGGCGCCTGCGCGCCATCAGCGGCCCTCGCCCTCGGTGGGCTCGTCGAACAGGCCCTGCAGCGCCGCGAAGCGGTCGTCGATCACGTCGTGGTGGTGCTCGGGATCGTCCTCCATGCGGAAGCCGCACTGACCGCACAGGCCCGGGCAGTCCTCGCGGCACAGCGGGCGCTCCACGGCCGCCATGGCGAGCGCATCGCGCACCAGCGGGCCCAGGTCGACATCGTCGCCGGTGAGCATCGTGGTGTCCTCGCGCTCGTCGGCCTTCACCTTCTCGGAGAACATGTAGAGCTCGTCGAGACGGGGGGCGACGTCCTGCTCGACGGGGTCCAGGCACCGCGAGCACTCGCCCTCGAGATGGGCGGTGACGGTGCCGTGGACGTAGACCCCTTCGACGACGGACTCGAGCTCGATCTCCACGGCGAGCTCCTCGCCCTCGGGGACCTGCATCGCGAGTCCGCCGATCTCCCGTGCGGGCGCGGTGAGGGTGCGCTCGACGCGACGGTGGGAGCCGACGTTGCCGACGAGGTCGACCGCGTCGAAGAGCAGGTCCTTGTCGAGGGGGGAGGCCGAGGCGGGATCGGAAGACATGGTGAGGCGGTCCTGTTCAGGTCGTGGGGTCGTTCAGGATACGGGCGCGGCGGCCCGGAGCGCGTCCAGGGAGGCGGGCGGGAGCATGTCGGAGACATCACCGCCGAGGGAGTGGACCTCCCGCACCAGGGACGAGGAGATGTGGGAGTACGTGGAGTCGGTGAGCAGGAAGACGGTGTCGGTCCCGGCGAGGTGCTGGTTCATGCGTGCCATGGGCTCCTCGTAGGCGAGGTCGAGCTGCGAGCGCAGGCCCCGCACGACCGCGTCGGCGCCGACCTCGCGGCAGAAGTCGACCAGCAGCCCGGCGGGTAGGGTGCGCACCTCGACCGCGTCGCCCAGGCCGTCGGCCCGCGCCACGGCGCCGATCGTGGAGGTGCGGGTCTCGAGATCCAGCAGGCCCTTCTTGGAGGGATTGTGGGAGACGGCGATGATCACGTGATGCCCGAGCGCGACGGCCCGACGGGTGAGGTCGAGGTGTCCCAGGGTGAAGGGGTCGAACGAGCCGGGCAGGACGACGGTGCTCATGGCGCCACTCTAATGCGTCGGCCGTGATCGTCCGGCATGGTCACGCCAGTTCGAGGGCCACGTGGTGGGTGCCGTCGTCATCGATGCGTTCGATGCTCAGCATGCCCTGGAGACCGGAGAGCTCCTCGGTCCCGGAGCCCGGGGCGATCACGTACTCCAGCGTGGGCTCGCCGTCGGCCATGGTGCCCAGCTGATGGAAGGTGAGGGAGCCCCGTCGGCCGTCGAGCACGCCGTCGAAGCGCTCGATCGCGATGTACCCGGCGTTCCCGGTCACGGGGTCGCCGGAGGTCAGCATGAGCCCGGCGCTCGTGCCCTCGAGGTCCCCCGTCCAGGTCTTGCTGAGGTCGAAGCGGCCGTCCGCCGCGGGCAGGAGCTCCCCGGGGAGCAGGTCGACGGTGAAGGTCGCGCTGAGTCGCATCATGGCCCCAGTCTCTCAGGGGCACGTGCCCCATAGCGAGAGGGACTCTGCCCGATGACGGCACGGACGTCACGGACGAAATGTGACTGGTCGAACCAGCCGAGATCCTGGGCGAGGTCGCCCAGGGAGCGGGGATCGCCGCTGTCGATCGCGGCCACGGCGTCCATCACCCGCGCCCGCAGCAGCATGCGCTTGGGGCCGACGCCGACGAAGCGGTGGAACATCCGCTGCAGGGCGCGGGTGGCGAGCCCGGACCGCTGCTCGAGCACGCTCGTGCCGGTCACCTCGGGGTCCTCGAGGAGCGCCAGCACGGATCGAAAGGTGGCATAGCCGGGGTCCTCGACCGGTTCGTGGGCGAGCAGCCGGTGGTCGATCATCGCGGCGGCGCCGACCGCGCTGGGCGGGAGGTCCGACGGCGGCAGGTCGGGGCCGTCCCAGTCGGCTGCGGGGATCGTCGTATCGCGCAGGGCGCCCAGATCTGCACGGGTGAAGGCAGTGGTGCCCCCGACGTGGAACTTCACGCCGACGACCCCGCCGGATCCGAGCTGCGTGACGTCGAACCTGCCCCGGGTGACTGGCCCGGTGATCCAGGTCCCGGCGCCGTCGACGCCGTCGCGCCGCACCCCTCCCCACTCGCGCGTGAGGTGGATGGAGGGATCGTCGAGCGTGGTGACGACATGACTCCGACCCGGCTCGAGGTCCCAGGTGACGGACCAGTACCGCTCGACCCACCGCCGCAGCCGCGGATCCGGCAGGGCGCTCTCGTAGACGGCGTGGGAGAGGAACTCCTCGAGCCGCAGCACGTGCCCGACCATGTGCCCGGGCGCCATGTGCCCGGGCGCGTCAGAAGCTGTCGCGTTCGTCCTATCCGCGCGCTCGGTCATGGAGGGAGTGTGGCACGCATGACCGACACGACTCCCGCTGTTCCCGCCGTCCCCGCCATCGCCCGGCTCGCGATGCTCACCCTCGACGCCACCGAGACGGAGCCGATGGCGCACTTCTGGTCCGCCGTGCTCGGCTGGCCGATCCTCGCCCTCACCCCCGACTACGCGATGCTCCAGGGCCCCTCGCACGCCCTGGGCATCGGGAGCATCCCGGACCATCAGCGCCCCGCCTGGCCGGACGACGGCCGCAAGCAGTTCCACCTCGACCTCGCGGTCGAGGACCTCGAGGCCGCGGCCTCCAGGTGTGTCGAGCTCGGAGCCGAGCGCGTGGACCCCCAGCCCGGGGAGACCTGGATCGTGCTGAGGGACCCGGCCGGGCATGCCTTCTGCCTGACCGACGCCTCCGCCTGGGGCTGAGCGCTCAGGCCCGGCGGGCGCGGTGCTCGCGAGCGAGGATCGCGAAGGCCATCCCGTCCAGCCAACGGCCGCTGCGGTGCAGGGACTCCTCGACGAAGACGCCCTCGCAGCGCATGCCGATCTTCTCCATGACGCGACGCGAGGCGAGGTTCTCGGCGAAGCAGGAGGCCTCGACGCGGCGCACGCCGAGGCCGTCGACCGCGAGGTCGAGCAGGGCGGCGGCGAACTCGGTGCCCAGGCCCCGGCCCTGCACGGCGGGGTCGAGCACCCAGCCGAGCTCGGCCTGCTGCCCGCGGGCCTGCTGGACCATGTCTGCCTGGGACCAGGCGTCCTGCAGCTGGACCTTGCCATCGGCGACGATCCGACCGTCCAGGATGCCGACGACGCTGGAGGTGAGCGAGCGGTCCCACCACTGCTGATGGTCCTCGAGGCTGATGCTCAACGTCGTGGTCCACTCCTGGACGTCCGGCAGCCGGTACCAGGGCCAGACGGCGTCGGCGTCCTCCGTGCGGGCCGGGCGCAGTTCGAGACGATCGGTGCGGACGGGCCAGTCGAGATCGGTGAGAGCGAGGGTCATCGGCCCATCCTAGGATCACGCACGGGCGTGAGGATCGCTCCCGTTCAGGGCCGCGACCACCTGGGGATAGTCGCCTCGGGCCTCGGCACCGCGCAGGAACTCGACCTGCCGCACCCGGATCTCGGTCGCCTCGGGCCGGGCCTCCAGGAGGCTCATCACCTCGTCGACGAAGTCCGCCAGCGGCATCGCCGTCTCGCTGGTGGCCTGCCCGGGCATGAGATCCGTGCGCACCGCCGGCGGGATCAGCTCGAGGACCTCGACCGAGGTACCGGCGAGCTGCAGGCGCAGCGACTCCGAGAGCATGTGGATCGCGGCCTTCGTGGCGTTGTAGGTGGGGGTGGGTCGCAGGGGGACGAAGGCGAGACCCGAGGACACCGTCATGATCGTCGCCGACTTCTGCGCGAGCAGATGCTCCATGAAGGCGGCGATCAGCCGGATCGGCCCGAGCAGGTTCGTGGTCACCGTCGCCTCGGCGGTGGCCACGAACCCGGCCGGATCCGTCCAGTCCTCGGCGCGCATGATGCCGGCCATGGCGATGAGCACGTCGAGATCGGGGTGCTCGGCGAGCACGGTGCGCGCGGCGGCCTCGATGCTGTCGGGGTCGGCGGTGTCCACGCGGACGGTGGCGATCCCGGGATGCTCCGCGGCGACGCGCTCGAGCAGCTCCGTGCGGCGCCCGCCCACGATGACCAGGTTCCCCTTCTCCTGCAGGCGCAGGGCGAGGGCGAGTCCGATGCCGCTGGTGGCGCCGGGAAGGAAGATGGTGTGTCCGGTGATGTTCATGGGATCGAGACTGCTCCCCCGGCGCGGGGCCCACCAGAGTCCGGATATCGGGGGATCACCGATCCCTGGCAGCGGGGCGGCGTGAGGTCGATACTTCACGGATGGACAGGAACGCGCTCGCAGACTTCCTCGTGCGGCATCGCGCCGCCCTGACCCCGGCGGACGTCGGCCTCGGGCCCGGCGCGCGACGCCGCACCCCGGGACTGCGTCGCGAGGAGGTCGCGCAGCTCGCGACGATGTCCACCGACTACTACACGCGGCTCGAGCAGCGGCGGGGGCCCCAGCCGAGCACCCAGATGCTGGCGGCGATCGCCCGGGCTCTGCGGATGACGACCGACGAGCGCGACTACCTGTACCGGGTGGCCGGGCACAGCGCCCCGGAGCGCCACGCCGTCGAGGGGTACGTGCCGCCGGGCCTGATGCGGGTGCTGGATCGCCTGCACGACACCCCCGCCATGATCCTGTCGGCGCTCGAGGAGCCGCTCGTGCAGAACGGACCGGCCCGCGCCCTGTTCGGGGACGCCGAGCAGTTCACCGGCTGGGATCGCAGCACGATCTACAGCTGGTTCGTGCATCCGGAGCAGGCGCGCGCCGTGTACCCGGTCGAGGACCATGCGCACCACGGGCTGTCCAAGGTGGCCTCGCTGCGGGCCGCCTACGGGACGATGGGCCCGCGCTCGCGGGCCTCGGAGCTCGCGGAGAACCTGTACGCGCGCAGCGAGGAGTTCGCGCAGCTGTGGGACTCCCAGGTGGTCGCCCGTCGGTTCGAGCAGCACAAGGTGGTGGTGCACCCGCAGATCGGCCGGATCGAGGTGGACTGCCAGGCGCTGCTCACCGAGGATGCCTCCCAGGTCCTGCTCGTGCTGACCGCTCCCCCGCACAGCGAGGACGCCGGCAAGCTCGACCTGCTCGCCGCTCTGGGCGCTCAGTCCGTCGTGGGATCGGGCTCCGATGCGGGATCAGGATCCGTCGCGGGCCCGCCGAACTGGAGCACCGTCTCCCCGTAGGTCTTGGTGCCGTCGTCGGCCCAGCCCTGCGGCCAGTCCACCGGCCGGGTACGGCTGGAGCGCTCGATGACCACGAGCGCCTCAGCGGTCAGCGCCGGGCGCAGCGTGAGCAGGAGAGCCTCGAGCGCCTCGGTGGTGATGTCATACGGCGGGTCCAGGAACACCAGGGAGAAGTCCCGACCCTCGAGCTGGCCGGCGACCGTCTCGGCCTTCCCGGCCCGGATCTCGCACCTCTGCTCGAGGCCGAGCTCGAGGGCTGTGCGGCGCAGCTGCTTCGCGGTGGGGGCATGGAGCTCCACCAGCAGGGCGTGGGTCGCCCCGCGGGAGAGGGACTCGAAGGCGAGGCCGCCGGTGCCGGCGTAGAGGTCCAGCACCCGGGCGCCGCGCAGGGCGTCCCAGCCGTCCAGGCGCGAGAACAGGGCCTCGCGCACCCTGTCGGAGGTGGGTCTCGTGCCCTTGCCGGGCGGTCCGGGGATCGTGCGGCCGCCGAGCGTGCCCGCGATGATGCGCGGCATGTCAGCTCCTCTCCACGTCGGGATCTGCGTCCCGCAGGCGGTTCTCGATGGCGCCGGCGAGATCGGGATGGGCGGTCAGGTCTGGATCGGCCGCGACGACGGCGAAGGCGTCCTCGCGGGCCTGCTCGATGATGCGAGCATCCCGGATCACGTCGAGATGCTTGAGGGTGCGCTGCAATCCGGACTGCTCCTCCCCCACCAGGTCTCCGGCCCCGCGCATCTCGAGGTCGATCTCCGCGAGGGCGAAGCCGTCGGCCGCGTCCGCGATCTGCTTGAGGCGCGATTGGGCGTCGCCCGGGGTGAGGCGGGTGCTGAGGAAGGCGATGCCGGCGTGCTCGCCACGGCCCACACGGCCGCGCAGCTGGTGCAGCTGCGAGACGCCGAAGCGCTCCGCATCCAGCACGATCATCGCCGAGGCGTTGGGGATGTCGACCCCGACCTCGATGACGGTCGTCGCGACCAGGATATCGATCCGGCCCGCGAGCATGTCCTCCATCGCGCGCTGCTTGTCCTCCGCGGGCATCCGGCCGTGGAGCACCCCGATGCGGGCCCCGGCCAGCTCCGGGCGCCGGGCGAGGCGCTCCGCCGTGGCCAGGACGCCCCGGGGCTCCTCGAGAAGTGTGCCGGTGGCGCCGCCGTCCGCATCGGGAGGCGGGGGCAGGGGCTCCGGCGGAGGTTCGTGCGGGGTCGCTCCATCCCCGGGTGCCGTCTCGTCGATGCGCGCGCAGACGACGAACACCTGCCGACCCGCGGCGATCTCCTCCGCGGCCCGCCCCCACATGCGCGTCTCCCAGCTCGCGATCTGCTCGGGGACCACATGGGTGGTGACGCCGGCGCGCAGGCCGGGGCTCTCGCGCAGGGTGAGCACGTCGAGGTCCCCGACGGTCGCGAGCGCCGCGGTGCGCGGGATCGGGGTCGCGGTCATCACGACGACGTGGGGGCTCATGCCCGAGGGGCCCTTCGTGCGCAGACGGCGGCGGTGGTCCACCCCGAAACGGTGCTGCTCGTCGATGACCGCGAGGCCGAGGGCGGCGAACTCGACGCCCTCGGTCAGCAGCGCGTGGGTGCCGATCACGATGCCTGCGAGCCCCGAGGTCACGTCGAGCAGGGTCTGCCGGCGCTCGGCGGTCCGCTGCGAGCCGGTCAGCAGGCGCACCCGGGTGGCGTCCGCCGCGCCGTCGAGCTGGCCGGCGCGGGCGAGGTCGCCGAGCAGCTGGGTGATCGTGCGGTGGTGCTGCTCGGCGAGGACCTCCGTCGGCGCGAGCAGCACGGCCTGGTGGCCGGAATCCACCGCGCGCAGCATCGCGCGCAGGGCGATGACGGTCTTTCCGGAGCCGACGTCACCCTGCAGCAGCACGCTGGTGGGATGGTCGCGGCCCACGCGCTCGGCGATCTGGTCGCCGATCTCGAGCTGTCCGGCGGTGAGCTCGAAGGGGAGGCGGTCGTCGAAGAGACCCTGCAGCGGCCCCGTGGCCTGGAGCGCCGGCGCGGGGGTGCGGGCGTCGACCGCGCGCCGCTGCGCGAAGATCGCCTGCAGCACGAAGGCCTCCTCGAACACCAGATGGGCCATGCCCTCGCGGGTGTCCTGGACCGTGGCGGGGCGGTGGACCTTCGTCGCGGCCTCCGGGAGCGTCAGCAGGCCGCGGGCGGAAAGCACGGAGCGGGGCACGGGCTGCGCCAGCGAGCCCGCGAACTCGAGGCCCTGCTCGGTGGCCGCGCGCATGGTGCGCTGGGCGATGTTCTGCTTCAGCGGGTAGACGGGCAGCGGTCGCTGGGCATGCGCGATCCCCTCCGGGGTGTCGTCGTACTCCTCGTAGTCCGGATGGGTGATCTGGGGCGAGCCCGAGTACGAGTTCCAGCCGACGGTGCCGCGCACGACCAGGTGCTTGCCGACCACGAGCCGGCTGCGATGCCACTCCACGAGGTGCTGCTTGGCGAGGAAGAAGGTGAGGGTGATCTCCTCGACCTCGTCGGAGACCACGACCTCCAGGATCGATCCGCGGCGGCTGCGCATGCTGCGCTCCTTCACCCGCACCACGGAGACGATCGCGCTCATCTCCTCTCCCACCTGGACGTCGTGGAGCGAGCGGAGCGGAGCCGGAACCGTGTAGCGGCGAGGGGCGAAGCGCAGCATCGTGTCGAGGTCCTTCACCCCGAACGAGGACATCGCCCTGGCCTCCTTGCGCTCGAGGAGCTCCGAGAGCGGCATGGAGCCGCGGGCGGACTCGACCCTCCTGGCCATGCGGTGCCTCCTCGTCCCTCGTCGACTGCGGCGCGACGTGGGACGATGATCCCGCGATCCTGCCTGCCGCGCGACCATCGTGCCACCTGGGACCGACGTTGTGGCGGAATCCACAACCCGTCGCACCGGCCTCCCCTTCATGTCGACGGGAGATCTGGGCTATGCTTCCGTGGTTGCCCTGACCTCCTGGGGCTGGCGCCCCGCGCCCACCCGAGGTCACCGACTCCTGCGAGCCGAGATTGCGGGAAGGGCGGGCACCTCGATCAGAATTCGACTTTCAGGAGACGACAGTGGCTTCTTCCACGTGTGAAATCTGTGCCAAGCACCCGAGCTTCGGCAAGAGCGTTTCCCACTCGCACCGCCGTACCTCGCGTCGTTGGAACCCGAACATCCAGTCCGTGCGCACTGTGATCAACGGGACCAGCAAGCGCGTGAACGTGTGCACCTCCTGCCTCAAGGCGGGCAAGGTCAGCACGCTCGGCGCCTGAGCGGGAGACCGTACAGACCCCGGGACCGACAGGTCCTCCCACGAGAGCCCTCATCCTTCGGGATGGGGGCTCTCGTGCATCCCCCGGCGGGGCCTCGTCACGGCAGCGCCACGTCGCGGCAGGGGCCCAGGGCTCGTCACGGTAACCTCGCCCCCACGCACAGGACGTCCCTGTGCACGCCGACCTTGCTCGTCGAGGAGATCCCATGCCTGCGTCCTCCCCCACCATCCTCGCCACCAGCGCCGGCTATCGCCCCCATCCGCGGCTCCGGTTCGGCTTCGGGCCGATGCTGGCCCTCGCGGTCGAGCTCAGCCGGGAGACCCCGCGCCGTGATCGGGACCCGGGCAGCGATCAGGACCTGGGCGGCGACCAGACCCGCGCTCCCCGGATCTGCAGCATCGCCACGGCATCCGGTGACCATCTGGGATTCCAGCGGGACATCGAGGAGGCGGCCCGGGAGGCGGGGTACCAGCTCCACCATCTCTCGCTGTTCACCATGCCCAATGTGGAGGACGTGGAAAGCTATCTGCGCAGCTTCGACGTGCTCTGGGTCAACGGCGGCTCGGTGGTGAACCTGCTCGCGGTGTGGCGTGCCCACGGGCTGCCGGAGATCCTGCACCGGCTCTGGCAGGAGGGAGTGGTGCTCGCGGGGATCTCCGCCGGCTCGATCTGCTGGTTCGAGGGCGGGGTCACCGATTCCTTCGGCCCGCAGCTGGCACCGGTCACGAACGGCCTGGGCTTCCTGCCGGGCGCCAACGGGGTGCACATGGACTCCGAGGAGCGCCGTCGGCCCCTGATCCGTGAGCTGGTGGCGGACGGCACGCTCGGTCAGGCGGTGTGCACGGACGACGGCGCCGGGCTGCTGTACCGCGGCACCGAGCTCGTCGAGGCGGTGACCGAGGTGGACGGCGCCGGGGCCTCGCGGATCGTGCCGGACGGATCAGGCGGCGTGGTCGAGCAGGAGATCCCGGTGCGCCTGCTGCCGTGAGACCGCAGCCATCATCCCGCGGAGATGACGACGCCCGCGGCGCCCCGAGGGGCGTCGCGGGCGCTGTCGTGCCGTGAGGGCTGTCAGGCGACCTCGGCGTCCTCGAAGGTCGCGGTGTCGATGACGACGCGGAAGAAGACCTCGCCGGCGACCACGCGCTCGTAGGCGGCGTCCGCCTCGTGGATCCCGATCGTCTCGATCTGCGCGGCGATCCCGTGCTCGGCGCAGAAATCGAGCATCTCCTGGGTCTCGGCGATGCCGCCGATGTTCGAACCGGCCAGCACCTTGCCGCCGCCGATGACCGAGCCGAAGCTGAGCGGCTGCTTCTGCGGCGGCAGGCCCACCACGGCCATCACGCCGCGGGGCTTGAGCAGGCTCAGGTACTTGTCGACGGGGATGTCGGCGCTGATCGTGTTGAGGATGATGTCGAACTCTCCGCGGTGGTCGGCGAAGAAGCCGTCCTCCGAGGTGGCGAGCGTCTGCTGGGCACCGAGCTCAATGGCCAGCTGCTCCTTCTTGCGGGTGCGCGACAGCACGGAGACGTCGGCGCCCATGGCGGCGGCGATCTGCACGCCCATGTGGCCCAGGCCGCCCAGACCCAGCACGGCGACCTTCTTCGGGGCGCCGTCCTTGGAGTCCGCGGCGCCCCAGCGGGCCAGCGGTGCGTAGGTGGTGATGCCGGCGCACAGCAGCGGTGCGGCGACATCGAAGTCCAGGCCGTCGGGGATGCGGCACACGAAGCGCTCGTCGACGACGACCTTCTGGGCGTAGCCTCCCTGCGTGATCGTGCCGTCGACGTCGGTCGCGTTGTAGGTGCCGACGTTGCCCTCCAGGCAGTTCTGCTCCTGGCCGGCGCGGCACTCCTCGCACGTGCCGCAGGAGTCCACCATGCAGCCGACGCCCACGCGGTCCCCGACCTTCCAGTCGGTGACGTCCGAGCCCACGGCCTCGACGACGCCGGCGATCTCGTGGCCGACGGTGAGGGGGAAGTGTGCCTCGCCCCACTCGTTGCGGATCGTGTGGATGTCGCTGTGGCAGATCCCGGCGGCCTTGATGTCGATCACGACGTCGGCGGGACGCGGGTCGCGGCGCTCGATGCTCGCGACCTGGAACGGCTGCTCGGGGCCGGTCTTCTGCAGTGCCTTCACAGTGATCGTCATGGGGGTCTCCTTCAGGAGGTCGGGATGCCCTCGAGGGACGCTCGAGGGGTATGGGGACAGACTAGGCCTGGTCCCCGAAGTGGTCGAAACCTGTTCCCTCGATCGGGGCACCGTCCAGGAGCACGCCGTGGGCCTTCTCTCCGTCGGCGGGCAGCACCCGCCCGATCGGTCGGAAGCCCGCGGGCACGCTCCCGGCGGCGAAGGTGGCGAGCATCGCGTGCTCCTCGCCGCCGTGGAGCACCCATGCCCAGGGGTCCTCGCCGAGCTCGGCGGCGAGATCGGCGAGCTGCGAGACGTCCGGGGCGAGGGCGTCGGCGTCCAGGTCCAGGAGCACGCCGGAGGCTCTCGCGATCCGGGTGCCGTCCCGTACGAGCCCGTCGGAGAGATCCATCATCGCCCTCGCACCGCGGCCGACGGTCCACCCCAGGGCGAGGTCCGGCTCGGGGGCGTCGTGCCAGGCGACGAGATCGCCGTGGCCCTCCTCCGCGAGGGTCGTGCCGTCCGCCCCGAGGACCTGGCCGTCCTGCACCCGGATCCGACCCGAGAGCACGAGGGCCAGGCCGGCGGCGGAGCGGCCCAGCTGCGGGGAACCGATCGCGAGCACGTCGCCGGGGCGGGCTCCCGAGCGCAGCACCGGCGCCTGATCGTCCTCGAGCGATCCGAGTGCCGTGACCGTCACCGTGAGGCGGTCCGAGGTGCCGAGGTCGCCGCCGACCACATAGGCGCCGTCGGCCTCCGCGCGCCCCGCGAGGGCGATCGTGAGCTCCTCGAACACCGGGGCGGGGGTCTCCGCCGGGGCGGAGAGCGCGACGACGAGGGCGAGCGGCCGGGCCCCCATGGCGGCGACATCGGCCAGGTTCTGCACGGCGGCCTTGTGCCCGATCCAGCTCGGGGTCGTCGTGGCGGGCAGGAAGTCGTGCCCCTCGACGAGGGTGTCGGTCGTGACCACGATGCGTGGCGAGGGAAACCGCACCACGGCGGCGTCGTCCCCGGGGCCGACCTCGATCCGGGGGTCGGTGGCCAGGTGAGGGAGCATGCGGGCCAGGAGCCCGGCCTCCCCGAGTCGCGTGTCGCCGGTCATGACCCCAGTGTGCCGGAGAGCGGGCATCGGCGGCGACGCAGGTTCGGCCGGTAGCCTTCCCCCCGTGCTCCGCTCCCGTCTTCCCGCCTTCGCCGCCGCCGGTCTGCTGGCCGTGACCCTGGCCTCCTGCGGCACCGTGCAGGTGCCCGCCGGTCCCGAGGCCACCGATCCCGTCTGCGCCGACATCATCCTCGCGGCCCCGCCGCAGGTGCTGGGCATGGACCGCACGGAGACCTCGAGCCAGGGCACCGCCGCCTGGGGCAGCGGCGAGGACACCGTGGTCATGCGCTGCGGTGTCACTCCTCCCGGGCCGACCACGGATCAGTGCACGACCCTCGAGGACGGCAACGGGGTGCAGATCGACTGGATCATCCGCGAGCTCGAGGGCGACGTGTTCCAGTACACGTCCTACGGGCGGGAGCCCGCGATCGACATCACGGTGCCGCTCTCCGCGGCGCCGGACCAGCCCAGCGGTGCGGCGCTCGACCTCGCCCAGGTGGTGAGCCGGAACATCGAGGCCACCGATCACTGCGTGGGCCCCGGGGACGAGCCGACGAGCTGAGCCCGGGCCGGCGCAGCACCGGGGCAGCGCCGGCGGCGGCAGCGGCGCTGTCGCTCAGCGGGGACCGGGACGGCGCCCGCGGGCCTGCTCGACGAGATCGGTGATGAGATCGGCGTAGGAGAGCCCCATGTTCTGCCAGAGCACCGGGAACATCGAGTACGGGGTGAAGCCCGGCATCGTGTTGACCTCGTTGACCACCACGCGGTGATCGTCGGTCACGAACACATCCACCCTGGCGAGACCCTCCAGGCCCAGCACGGAGAAGGCACGGGCGGCCACCTCGCGGACCTCCTCGAGCTGGGCATCGGGAAGGGAGGCCGGCACGTCGATGCTCACGGTCCCCTTGCCGAAGTACTTCGCCTCGTAGTCGTAGAAGTCCAGGTCCTCCCCGACCCTGACCTCGCCGGGCACCGTGGTGCGCGCCTCGAAGCCGTCGCCGCCCTGGAGCACACCGCACTCGACCTCGCGGCCGATCACGGACTCCTCGATGAGCACCTTGGGATCCTCCGCGAAGGCGGTCTTCATCGCGGCCTCGAGCTCGGCGGGATCGCTGACCCGGCTGACCCCGAGGCTGGAGCCGCCGCGGGCGGGCTTCACGAACCAGGGCAACGGGTGGTGACGCTCCAGGTGGTCCATCACCTCCCCGGCTCCGGCGGCCCAGCGGTCCTCGTGGACCGTGATGCCGGGGGCGCACTCGATCCCGGCGGCGCCCAGGCTCTGCTTGGTGGCCGCCTTGTCCATGCAGGTCGCCGACGCGAGCACCCCGGAGCCCACGTAGGGGATGTCCAGCAGCTCGAGCAGGCCCTGGACGGTGCCGTCCTCGCCGTAGGTGCCGTGCAGCACCGGGAACACGACGTCGATCTCGGCCAACGGGCGCACCGCGCCCTCGACGACGGTCCGCAGCTCGCTGCGTCCGCCGGGCTGCCGACGGGTCGAGGGCAGCAGCACCTCGGCGCCCTCGGACGCCACCTCGGGGGCGCGGCCGTCGACCAGGGTCCAGTCCGAGGGATCGTCGGAGACGTGGACCCAGGCCCCCTCGCGGGTGATGCCGATCGCGAGCACGTCGAAACGGTCTCGATCGATCGCAGCGAGGATGCCGCCGGCGGTGACGCACGAGATGCCGTGCTCTCCGCTGCGGCCGCCGAACAGAAGGGCGACGGTGGTTCTCATGCCGAAAGGATATTCACTCCGGGCGCACGCCGCGCGCCAGCAGGGCCGTGGTGACCTCGTCGATACGCGCATCGTGATCGACGACATCCACCACGGCGTCGGTGATGGGCATCTCGATCCCGAGTCGCGCGGCCAGTTCCGACACGGCACGCGCCGTCGCGACGCCCTCGGCCGTCTGGCCCACCTCGGCCGCCGCGGCCCGTACATCGAGGCCGCGTCCCAGCGCCAGTCCCAGGCGGTGGTTCCGGCTCAGCGGCGAGGAGCAGGTGGCGACCAGGTCGCCCATCCCCGCCAGCCCGGCGAAGGTGTCCCGGCGACCGCCCAGCGCGACCCCGAGCCGGGTGATCTCCGCGAGCCCGCGGGTGATCAGGCTCGCGGTGGTGTTGTGGCCGTGGCCGAGACCGGTCGCGGCACCGACCGCGATCGCGATGACGTTCTTGACGGCCCCGGCGATCTCGACCCCGACCAAGTCGGTGGAGGTGTAGGTGCGCAGGTAGGGGGCCTCGCACCAGGTCGCGAGCACGGAGGCCAGCTCCTCGGAGTCGGCCGCCACGACGCTCGCGCAGGGGCGGCGCTCGGCGATCTCCCCGGAGAGGTTCGGGCCGGACAGCACGCCGATGCGCTCGGTCTCCGCTCCCCCGGCCTCGGCGATGATCCTGCTGATCCGCGAGTCGGTGCCCCGCTCGATCCCCTTGGTGAGGGAGAGCACGGGCACCGGCGGGAGAGCGGGCCACGACTCGAGGGTCGCGCGCATCGACTGGGCGGGCACCGCGAGCACGATCCCGTCGGCCCCGTCGAACGCCTCCTCGATCGAGGAGGTCGCCCCCACGGCGTCCGGGAGCAGGCGGTCCCCGAGGTAGGCGCTGTTTCGGTGCGCCTCACGGATCTCGCAGGCCACCTCCTCGCGGCGCGCCCACAGCGTGACGTCCGCGCCACCGTCCGCGAGGACCTGCGCGAAGGTGGTGCCCCAGCTGCCGGCACCCAGAACGGCCAGTCGTGTCATCCCTGCCTCCTCCCTGCGTCGCTGTCTCTCTGCGTCATCGTCGCTGCGTCACCATCTCTGCGTGATGCCTGGCTCTGCATCACGCCTGCTTCACAGCACGGTAGCCGCGCTGCGGAGCCCCCACCTCAGGTCGGTGGCCATCCGTCCTGCCGTCGTGCAGGACGCTCGGCGGCTCCTGCCCGCGGATCTCTCCGAGCAGGGCGGCGATCCGGGTCATCAGGTCCGCGGTCACGCGACGGGCCGCCGTCTGCGGGGTCTCGTCGTCCCGCTGCGCGACGGTGTACGGGGTCCCCACCCGCATGGTCACGCGGCGGCCGGGTCCGGGGCGCGGGACCAGGGAGCCGACGGGCCACAGCCTGCGGCCGCCCCAGCTCGCGATGGGCACCAGCGGAGCGCCCGTGTCCAGAGCCAGGCGGGCCGCCCCCAGGAGCCCCTGCATCGGCCACAGCTCCGGGTCCCGGGAGTAGGTGCCCTCGGGGAAGATCATGAGCATCTCGCCACGGCCCAGGGCCTCGCGCGCGCTGTCCAGGGCATCGCCGCCCCGGGAGGTGCCCCGGTGCACCGGGATCTGCCGGGCCCCGTGCAGGAGCGCGCCCAGCACGGGCACCCGGAACATCGCCTCCTTGGCCAGGAAGCGCGGCGCGATGCCGTGGGCCTGCAGGAGCTGGCCGTAGAGGAAGGCGTCGATCGGGCCGAGGTGGTTGCCGCAGCCGATCGCGGCCCCCTCGGCGGGGAGGTTCTCGGCGCCGATCCAGACGGGGCGCGCGAGCAGGCTCATCAGGGGTCGGAGTGGCAGCTGCGCGAGGCCGACGACGAGCCCGGCCCGCCGAGCCGGGGCCCGGGACGTGCCCAGATCCCAGCTGCGCGCCGGCGAGATGCTCACCGGTCGGAGGACGGCGTGCGGCCCAGGGCTTTGCGCGTGGCCTGCCCGGTGAGGGCGCGCACGGACGATCCACCGACCATGGTGCGCCGCCTCAGCGTCGTCGGCGCCCGACGGGCGAGCGTGTTCACGGCGGCGGCATGCATCAGCCGGCGCGGCGCGAAGGCGAGGCGTCCGCGCACCGAGCGGAACTTCACCGCGGTGGTGACCTGGAGCAGCTGCCCGCCGGGAAGCAGCGCCACCCCGATCCGCACGTGCATCTTGTCGTCGTCGTCGATGATCAGCGCCTCGGAGCCCACGACCTCGTCGGCCACGTACTCCCGCTCCGGCGGCGGCACCATGTCGAACAGGCGGATCGCCTCATCGCGCAGCGCGCGCATCCCCCGCTTGGACAGCGGCGTGTTCTCATGCGAGAAGATCGCGTCGGCCCAGACCCTCGGGTCGGGCTCGTCGACGCCTCCGGTGGGGACGATGACCACGTCGCAGTAGTCGGGGATCGGGATGTCGCGCAGCGCCAGCGAGCTCCCGGCCGTGGCGGCCAGGGGGTTCTCGCCCGTATGCAGCTCGGCATCCGCCGAGACGTTCTCGCTCATCATCAGCTGTGCTCCCTCAGCTCGCAGTGGATCGTCGGTTCAGCCCGGGTACAGGGCCTCCGCAGGGCGATGCATCCCTCGCGGCGTCAGTTCTCCCAGAACTCCGCGCCGAGGGCGGTGAGCTTCTCGCGGAAGGACTCGTACCCGCGGTCGATGAGGTCGATGCCACGGATGGTGGAGACCCCCTCGGCGCCGAGTGCGGCCACGAGATACGAGAAGCCGCCGCGCAGGTCCGGGACGGTGATGTCCGCGGCCGTCAGCGACCGCGGACCGGAGATCACCGCGGAGTGGTTGTAGTTGCTGCGGCCGAAGCGGCAGCTGGACCCTCCGAGACACTCGCGGTACACCTGGGTGTGGGCGCCCATGTCGTTGAGCGCAGAGGTGAAGCCGAGCCGGTTCTCGTACACCGTCTCGTGCACGATGGAGATGCCGTCGGCCTGCGTGAGCGCGACCACCAGCGGCTGCTGCCAGTCGGTCATGAGGCCGGGGTGCACATCGGTCTCCACCGCGATCGCCCGCAGCGGCGTGCCGGGATGGTAGAACCGGATGCCCTCACGGGTGATGTCCATCCCGCCGCCGACCTTGCGGAAGATGTTCAGGAAGGTCGCCATCGGCTTCTGCTCGGCGCCGCGCACGAAGACGGACCCCTTCGTGACCAAGGCGGCGCAGGCCCAGGAAGCGGCCTCGATGCGATCGGGGATCGCGACGTGCTCGTAGCCGCCCAGCTCCTCGACGCCCTCGATCGTGATGGTGCGATCTGTCTGCACGGAGATGAGCGCACCCATCTTCTGCAGCACCGCGATGAGGTCCTCGATCTCGGGTTCGACGGCCGCGTTCGTGAGCTCGGTGATGCCCTTCGCCCGGACGGCGGTCAGCAGCACCTGCTCGGTCGCTCCGACGCTGGGGTACTCGAGGTGGATCTTGGTGCCGTGCAGCCCGTTCGGGGCCGTGATGTAGATGCCCATCTCACGCTTGTCCACGACGGCGCCGAAGTTGCGCAGCACGTCGAGGTGGTAGTTGATGGGGCGGTCGCCGATCCGGCAGCCACCCAGGTCGGGGATGATCGCCTCGCCCAGACGGTGCAGCAGCGGGCCGCAGAACAGGATCGGGATCCGGGAGCTTCCGGCGTGCGCGTCGATGTCTGCCACATGGGCGCGCTCGACGTTGGAGGGATCCATGCGCAGCGTGCCGCCGACGACGTCCCGTTCGACCTTGACGCCATGTATCGACAGCAGCTGCGAGACGATCTGCACGTCGCGGATGTCCGGGACGGAGTGGAGCACGCTGGGCTTGGTCCCCAGCAGGGCCGCGACCATGGCCTTGGAGACCAGGTTCTTCGCGCCACGGACAGTGATCTCACCGTTGAGGGGGCTGCCCCCACGGACGTGGAATGTCGAGCTCATAGTGTCCTTGCTTCGCTGAGCAGGCGCCCGGGACGCCCGATGTCTGACCGAGTCACCATACCGGAGCGGACTGCGGGGCCACTGCGACCCTCGTCATAGGTCGCAGCGGCCCCGCAGGAGAAGATCTGAGCGGTCAGACGGTGTCCATCGTGCGCGCCGGGAGCGTCTTGGGCATCCAGCCGGGGCGGGTCGCCTCGAAGTCGGTGATGTCCTGCTCGTGGCGCAGGGTCAGGCCGATGTCGTCCAGGCCCTCCATGAGGCGCCACCGGGTGTAGTCGTCGACGTCGAAGCGGAAGACAGCTCCAGCCTCGCCCGCGTGGGCCTGACGGTTCTCGAGGTCGATGGTCACCTCGGTGCCGGGCGCCTCCTCGAGGATCTTCCACAGCTGCTCGAGGTCGTCCTCGGACAGGACCCCGGCGACGAGGCCCTGCTTGCCGGCGTTGCCGCGGAAGATGTCCGCGAAGCGGCTGGAGAGCACGGCCTTGAACCCGTAGTCGCGCAGCGCCCACACGGCGTGCTCACGCGAGGAGCCGGTGCCGAAGTCAGGGCCCGCCACGAGCACGGAGCCCTTCGCGTAGGCGGGGCGGTTGAGCACGAAGTCGGGATCGTTCGTGCGCCAGGCGTTGAACAGGCCGTCGTCGAACCCGGTCTTGGTGACCCGCTTGAGGTACACGGCCGGGATGATCTGGTCGGTGTCGACATTGCTGCGGCGCAGCGGGACACCGATGCCGGTATGGGTGGTGAAGGCTTCCATGGCGATGCTCCTGATCAGGCGACGGGCTGGAGGTCGGAGGGGGCGCTCGCGGCGCCCAGGTCCGACGGGGAGGACAGCGTCCCGCGCACTGCGGTGGCGGCGGCGACGACCGGGGACACCAGGTGGGTGCGTCCGCCCTTGCCCTGGCGGCCCTCGAAGTTGCGGTTGGACGTGGAGGCCGCACGCTCGCCCGGGGCGAGCTGGTCCGGGTTCATGCCCAGGCACATCGAGCAGCCCGCCTGGCGCCATTCGGCACCGAAGCCGAGGAAGACCTTGTCCAGGCCCTCCTGCTCCGCCTGGATGCGCACCCGAGCCGAACCGGGGACGACCAGCACGCGGACATCGGGGTGCTTCTGACGGCCCTCGAGCACGGAGGCGAAGGCCCGCAGATCCTCGATGCGGCCGTTGGTGCACGAGCCCATGAACACGGTGTCGACCTTGACGTCCTTCAGGGGCGTCCCGGGCACGAGGTCCATGTACTCCAGGGCGTTCTCGGCGGCCACGCGAGCGTTGTCGTCGGTGAAGTCCTCCGGGGCGGGGACCGATGCCGACAGCGGCAGGCCCTGACCGGGGTTGGTGCCCCAGGTGACGAAGGGCTCGAGCTCATCGGCGTCGATGTGCACCTCGGCGTCGAAGGTGGCGTCATCGGCGCTGCGCAGGGTCCGCCAGTGCTCGACGGCCGCGTCCCAGTCCGCGCCGCGCGGGGCATGCGGGCGCCCCTGGACGTACTCGAAGGTGGTCTCGTCCGGCGCGATCATGCCGGCGCGGGCGCCCGCCTCGATGGACATGTTGCAGATCGTCATCCGGCCCTCCATGGAGAGCGTCCGGATCGCCTCGCCGCGGTACTCGAGCACGTAGCCCGAGCCGCCGCCGGTGCCGATCTTCGCGATCACCGCGAGGATGATGTCCTTCGCGGTGACGCCGGGCTTGAGGGCGCCGTCGACGGTGATGGCCATGGTCTTGAAGGGGTTCAGCGAGAGCGTCTGGGTCGCGAGCACGTGCTCGACCTCGCTGGTGCCGATGCCGAAGGCGAGCGCCCCGAAGGCACCGTGGGTCGAGGTGTGCGAGTCGCCGCAGACCACGGTGATGCCCGGCATGGTCAGACCCAGCTGCGGGCCGACGACATGCACGATGCCCTGGTCGAGGTCGCCGAGGCTGTGGATCCGCACGCCGAACTCCTCGGCGTTGCGGCGCAGGGTGTCGATCTGGGTGCGCGAGGTGATGTCCGCGATCGGCTTGTCGATGTCGATCGTGGGGGTGTTGTGGTCCTCGGTCGCGAGCTGCTGGTCGAGGCGGCGCGGCGTGCGGCCCTCCTCGCGGAGGCCGTCGAACGCCTGCGGGCTGGTCACCTCGTGCAGGAGCTGGAGATCGATGTACAGCAGGTCCGGTTCGCCGTTCTCTCCGCGACGGACAACGTGGTCCGCCCAGACCTTCTCTGCGAGGGTCCCCGCCATGTCGATCCTTCCTTGCGTCCGTCGTGTGGACGCGTGTCTGCATGCTGGAACGCGCTCGGGGTGCAAGCGCAGCACCCATCGTGTGCGGGTCCACGATCCGACGCACTTGCGTCTCACCAAATAAGACGGCAGTATCGGAGCATGGACAAGATCTCGGAGGAGAACGGCAGCGGCGTCGGCGTGCTCGACAAGGCGGCCGTCGTGCTCGGCGCCCTGGAGGCAGGCCCGGCGACGCTCGCCCAGCTGGTGCAGTCGACCGGATTGGCTCGACCCACCGCCCACCGCCTGGCAGTGGCGCTCGAATATCACCATCTGGTCTCCCGTGACATGCAGGGGCGCTTCATCCTGGGCCCGCGCCTGGGTGAGCTGGCCGCCGCCGCCGGCGAGGATCGCCTGCTCGCCGCCGCGGGCCCGGTGCTGGCCGCTCTGCGGGACCACACCAGCGAATCCGCGCAGCTCTACCGCCGCCAGGGCGACCACCGCATCTGCGTCGCCGCGGCCGAGCGGCCGATCGGCCTCCGGGACTCCGTGCCGCTGGGTGCGGCGCTCACCATGAAGGCCGGTTCCGCCGCGCAGATCCTGCTCGCCTGGGAGGAGCCGGACCGCCTGCACCGCGGCCTGCTCGGCGCACGCTTCACCGCGACACAGCTCTCGGCCGTGCGCCGCCGCGGATGGGCCCAGTCCATCGGGGAGCGCGAGCCGGGCGTCGGATCGGTCTCCGCCCCTGTGCGCGGACCCAACGGACGCGTGGTCGCAGCCCTGAGCATCTCCGGGCCGATCGAGCGCATCACCCGTCAGCCCGGTCGACTCCATGCGGCGTCCGTGATGAGCTCCGCGAACCATCTCACCGAGCTGCTGCGTCGCGCCGGCGCCTGAACCTCATCAGTCCCGTTCGATCCAGACCGGGATGTTCGCGAAGCGCAGCACCGTGACCAGCTGCCGGGGGGCGGCGAGCGGCTTGTCCGGGCCGTGGGTCCGCTCCCCCGCGACCACCATGATGCTCGCCCCTTCGCTGGCCTCGACGAGCTGCCGGGCACTCGCCCCCGCCGCGATCGTCACATCGCCCACGTACACACCGGGATGCGTCAGAGCGACGCGCTGACTGGTGCCTGCGAGGATCTCCTGAGCCTGCTCGGGCGTGGTCTCGGCACGGACCACGAGGTGGATGTCCCTCCCGTAGGCGGTGGCGAGGTCCGCGGCGCGGGTCACGACCTCGGTGGCGCTCTCGTGATGCACGAGGCCGATGGGTCCCTCACCGTCGATCTGGCCCCTCACCACCACGACGGGGCATTGTGAGCGTGCCGCCAGGGCGAGGCTCTTGGATCCGACGATCAGCGTGAGGAGTCGGCCCATCCCCCGGCCGCCGACGACGACGAGATCGGAGTCGGCGCTCGCCTCGACGAGCACGGGGACGGCGTTGCCATCGACGATCTCCGAGGTGATCGGCAGATCCGGGCGCTCCTCCCGCGCGATCGCCAGCGCATCCTCGATGAGCCCGTGCGCCGCGTTGCGGATGCCCGACCCGGTCATCCCCGGGATCGGATCGGTGTTCACATCGAGCTCGGTCCAGACGAAGGCGTGGACCAGGTGCAGCACGCCGCTGACGCGGTCCGCATGCCGTGCGGCCCAGCGCACCGCGAGATCGGATTCATCGGCATCGAAGACACCCACGGTGATCTTCGGCCGGGAGGACGAGGGTGTGACGTGGCTCATAACATGACGATACCCCGGCTCGCGAGCACATTCCAGGAAACGGACGGGATGTCGGCGAGGGATCGGACGCCGACCGTGCGGGTGCCGCGAGCAGACCGACCCCGGCAACAGAACGCATCGATTCCGGAAACAGAAAAGGAGCCGATGCGCTTGGCATCGACTCCTGTCCGTACCCCGTACCGGATTTGAACCGGTGTTACCGCCGTGAGAGGGCGACGTCCTAGGCCGCTAGACGAACGGGGCCTGCGCGTAATCCGAAGATCTCGCGTCGTACCCCGTACCGGATTTGAACCGGTGTTACCGCCGTGAGAGGGCGACGTCCTAGGCCGCTAGACGAACGGGGCCTGCGCGTAATCCGAAGATCTCGCGTCGTACCCCGTACCGGATTTGAACCGGTGTTACCGCCGTGAGAGGGCGACGTCCTAGGCCGCTAGACGAACGGGGCGCGGACCACACAGCTGAAAAGCCGTGAAGCGCTGGGGTACCAGGACTCGAACCTAGAACGACGGTACCAGAAACCGCTGTGTTGCCAATTACACCATACCCCATGGTGACAGTACGTTTTTCTCTTCTCTTCCTGGTCTGATCCTCGGTGGTTTCCGAGGTCTTTCCGGGCCGAACTTCCATGCCGTACCGAGGTAAGACTCTACCGGGTTCTTCCCGACAAGACAAAGCGAGAAGGCCTCCGGACGCTGTGAGGCTGAGCACGCCGCCCCACAGCGCCCGAAAGGCTCAGGCCTCCGCGGCGAGCCGATCCCGCAGGGCGCTCAGGCGAGCACGGCTCGAGGACTTCCCGAGCAGCTCCATGGACTCGAACAGCGGCGGGGAGATCCGTCGGCCGGAGATGGCGCTGCGCAGGGGCCCGAAGGCCAGCCGCGGCTTGATGCCCATGTCCTCGACGATCGCCGCGCGCAGTGCGGGCTCGAGCGCCGCTGCGGTGAAGTCCTCCTCGGGAACGGCGTCGATCTCCTGGATCGCCCGCTCGAGCACGCCCACAGGGTCGTCGCCGAGCTTCTTGAGGGCGTCCGGCTGCACCTCGAGGTCCGCATCCGCGGTGAACAGGAAGCCCAGCAGATCGGGCGCCTCGCCGAGCAGGTTCATGCGGGTCTGGACCAGTGGAGTCGCTGCGACGACCAGAGTCCGCTGCTCCTCGGTGACGGTCTCGCCGAGCACACCTCCCTGCTGGAGGTACGGCACCAGGCGCTCTGCGAGGTCCGCCTCGGTGAGCCGGCGGATGTGGTCAGCGTTGATGGCAGTGGCCTTCTTGATGTCCACGCGCGCCGGGTTCGGGTTCACGTCCGAGGCGTCGAAGCGCTCGACCATCTGTTCGCGGCTGAAGATGTCCTCGTCGGCGCTGTAGCCCCAGCCCAGCAGAGCGAGGTAGTTGACCATGCCCTCGGGCAGGAAGCCCTGCTCGCGGTAGAGGAACAGGTTGGACTCGGGATCGCGCTTGGAGAGCTTCTTGTTCCCCTCCCCCATGACATAGGGCAGGTGGCCGAACTCGGGGACCCGCTCGGCGACGCCGATCTCGATGAGCGCCCGGTACAGAGCGATCTGGCGGGGCGTCGAGGAGAGGATGTCTTCGCCGCGCAGCACGTGGGTGATCCGCATGAGCGCGTCGTCGACGGGGTTCACGAGCGTGTAGAGCGGCTGGCCGTTGGCGCGCACCACGACGAAGTCCGGGATGGTGCCGGCCTTGAAGGTGATCTCGCCGCGCACGAGGTCCGTGAAGGTGAGGTCCGTATCGGGCATGCGAAGGCGCCAGGTGGGATGGCGGCCCTCGGCGAGGAAGGCCGCCTTCTGCTCCTCGGTGAGATCACGGTCGTAGCCGTCGTACCCGAGCTGGGGGTCGCGGCCCGCGGCACGGTGACGCTCGACGATCTCCTCGGCGGTCGAGTACGACTCGTAGATGTGTCCGGCGTCCTTCAGCTTCGCGATGACCTCCTGATAGATGTCCGCGCGCTCGGACTGGCGGTACGGCCCGTGGGGCCCGCCGACCTCGACACCCTCGTCCCAGTCGATGCCGAGCCAGCGCATCGCGTCGAGCAGCTGGTGGTAGGACTCCTCGCTGTCGCGGGCGGCGTCGGTGTCCTCGATGCGGAAGACGAGCTTGCCGCCATGGTGACGGGCGTGCGCCCAGTTGAACAGGGCGGTGCGCACCATGCCGACGTGCGGGGTGCCGGTGGGGCTGGGGCAGAAGCGCACCCGGACCTCGTCGGTCGGGGCTGAGGTCTGGGCCGGGGTGGTGGTCACGCGGAGTGCTCCTGAAGGTGGGGAGATGTGGGTCTGAAGAGGCGAGGGGTCAGCGGCGCACGACGGGATTGGACAGCGTGCCGATCCCCTCGATGCTGATGTCGATCGTGGAGCCGGCGTCGACCGTCCGGACGCCGGCCGGGGTACCGGTGAGGATCAGATCCCCGGGCAGCAGGGTCACGACGCTGGAGATCTCGGCGACCAGGTCGGCGACGGAGCGGATCATGTCAGCGGTGGAGCCGTCCTGGGCGATCTCGCCGTCGACGCTCGAGGAGATTGAGACGGAGGATGCATCGAGGTCGGTCTCGATCCAGGGGCCGATCGGGCAGGACGTGTCGAAGGCCTTGGCGCGGAACCACTGGTCCTCATCACGCTGGGAGTCCCGTGCGGTGAGGTCGTTGGCGCAGGTGTAGCCGAGGATCACATCGGCGACGTCCTCGGCGGCGACGTCCTTGGCCATCCGCTTGATGACCACGGCGAGCTCCGCCTCGAGGCTGACCTCCTGGCTGTAGGCCGGGATGACGACGGGATCGCCGGGGCCGACGACGGTGGTGTTCGGCTTGAGGAAGAACAGTGCCTGCTCGGGCACCTCGTTGCCGAGCTCGGCGGCGTGAGCCGCATAGTTGCGGCCGACGCACACCACCTTCGAGCGGGGGATGACGGGGGCGAGCAGGCGGACGTCCTCGAGAGGGAGGACCTTCCCGGTGGGGCGGATATCGGTGTACAAGGGGTCCCCGGTGATCCCATAGACCATGTCCTGGCCGTCCTTCTCCTGGACGATGCCGTACATGGGATCTTCGCCGGTGGTGAATCGAGCAATGCGCATGGCGCCAGTCTAGAGGTCCATCCGCCACCGCCCCCGGGCCCGTGCAGGAGTCACATCCGAGCCCGGAGATCGCTCACTCGGTGTCGTCGATCGGCTCGATGTCGAAGTTCACGGATTCGCCGTCCACGGAGGTGGCGGTCACCTTGACGTCCATGCTCTCCCCTTCCAGGGTGAGCGCACAGATCATCTCGGCACCCTCCTCGGCCTTCAGGTCGTCAGGGCAGTCGACCTCATCCGGTGCCTGGCCGACCTGCTCCGTGAACAGATCGGAGATCTTCTGCTCGACCTCCGCGGACTCCACCACGCCGGGCCCGAGCAGCCCGCACCCGGAGAGCGCGACAAGGGCTCCCGCAGCGAGAGCGAGGGGGCGGGCGATGGCGCGGGGGCGGATGGCAGACATGAGGTCCTCCTGGACGGACTATCGACGCGGCAGTCCCTGCTGGACGACCGATGACGGTGCCGCGATGGACCTCCATCCTCGAAGAGAACCCGTCGCTCGTCGATGGGGAGAGGTCCCCACCGATGGCCTGCCAATTCGGCCAGTTCAGCCCGTTCAGCCGGTTCAGCCGGTTCAGCCGGTTCAGCCGGTTCAGCCGGTTCGCCTCGACAAGCGCCACCCTGGACGCGGCCACACACACGCCCTATACTTGAAACATAAATCATGCCGGTGGCGACGCCCCGCCGGACGACTCAGGAGTTCTGACCCCATGACCTTCGATCCGCACGCCGTGACCTTCGGACTGGACACCTTCGGCGACGTCACCGTCGATCTCGAGGGGTCTGCGGTCCCACCCGCGCAGGTGATCCGCGACGTCATCGCGCAGGGCGAGCTCGCCGACAGGGTGGGGATCGACCACTTCTCGATCGGGGAGCACCACCGGCCGGACTTCGCCGTGAGCGCTCCGGACACGGTGCTGGCCGGCCTCGCGACCCTCACGAACCAGATCACGCTGGGCACCGCAGTGATCGTGCTGAGCTCAGATGATCCGATCCGAGTCATCGAGCGCTTCTCCACCCTGGACGCGCTGTCGAACGGCCGCGCCGAGCTGACCGTGGGGCGCGGCTCGTTCACCGAGTCCTTCCCCCTCTTCGGCTTCGCCATGCAGGACTACGAGACTCTGTTCGAGGAGAAGCTCGACCTGCTCAGCGAGGCACTGAGGCAGGAGCCCATCACATGGTCCGGCAGCATCCGACCGCCGCTGACACAGCAATCGGTGCATCCGCGCATGGAGCGCGCCCTGCCCACCTGGGTCGCGGTCGGCGGCAGCCCGAACTCCGTGGTGCGTGCAGCCCGCCACCGGCTTCCCCTCATGCTGGCGATCATCGGCGGTCCCGCGCACCGCTTCGCGCCCTACGTGAACCTGTTCCATGAGGCCACCGAGAAGCTCGGCAACGATCGGCTCCCCGTGGGTGTGCACTCCCCCGGACACATCGCCGCCGACGATCGGACCGCTCGCGATCAGCTCGCACCGCATTGGATCCACAACCGCAACCAGATCGGCCGCGAGCGGGGCTGGGGCCCCTCCGGCATCGCGGAGTTCGAGTCGGAGACGCAGCATGGCGCCCTCTACGCCGGCGGGGTCGAGACGGTCGCGACGAAGATCGCCGACACGATCCGCACGCTCGGCGTGGACCGCTTCGACCTCAAGTACTCCAACGGCCCGATGCCTCATGAGCAGCTCATGGAGTCCATCGAGCTGTACGGCACGAAGGTCATCCCCCGGGTACGGGAGCTCCTCGCGGAGGCTCCGGTCCCGCAGTCCTCGGTGTTCGACGAGGCCTGACCCGGACAGCCCGGGCCCGGCGGCCTGATCGCAGCCAGCAGCTCGTGGCTCGACACACGGTCACAGGTCCGCCGCCGGCAGCAGCATCGACCGGATGCGCAGCTCGGCCTCTGTGCGGGCGATCCCCTCGTAGAAATCGCGCACGAGCTGGTGCCCGAAGGTCGAGTCCGGCACGAGCAGCGGGCGCTGGCTGCCGCGCGTGCAGACCTGCACCGGCACGGAGAGCGTGCCGGAGTACCCCGGGATCGCGGTGGCCAGCTGCCCGGCATAGTCCTCACGATGGTCGGGATCGTCGTAGTGGTCGACATAGTCGTCGTAGCAGATCCTGCTGATCTGGACCCAGGGCCCGTACTCGAGCGTGGCCTCCTCCCCTGTGATCGGGATCGGGAGGATCGCACGCAGGAAGCAGTCGGCGCCGCGGGCCCGGTCGATGAGGCACAGGTCGTTGTTCGCCAAAGCGTGGAATCTCCGGGAGTGGGTGTCGAGCTCCAGATAGGGATCCGGACGGCGGAAGCCGAGTGCGGGCCACGGGCTCTCCACCGAGCCGTCCGTGCCGTCGTGGTGCTCCCCGCAGTGCGCGCAGTCGTAGTTGATGCCGGTCATCCCTGATGCTCCTCATCCGGTCGCGGTCCGTCGCGATCCCTCGTGAGCTGACCGTAGGGAGAGAAGGACATCCGTCGTCGGGAGCGGGTGCAGGGTGTGGACGCAGACACTCTGGGGAGGAACGGAGAGCGGGGGCCTCGTACGATGGCACGGACCGGCACGTGCAGGACGCCGACGAGCAGGTGAGGGACCAGCGGACGGGGCTTGTCCGTAGAACGGGACGGGCGGGATGCTCACCGGACGCCGGGACCGCACGGGAACGACGAGGAGGGGCGCACGGGATGAACACACAGAGCACTCCGACCGTCGCCGCACCCGCACGGTTCCTCTCCGCGGCCCAGGCGCAGGAAGCACGTCTCGCCCATGAGAGTCGAGCAGATGCCCTGACGGCCGCGCACCGTGCGCGCAGACAGGCCGGTCAGAAGCACCCGGTCGAGGACTTCCTGTTCACCTACTACCCCTTCTCGCCCGCCAAGCTGCGGCGCTGGCATCCGGGATGGGACGTGGCCTATGACCGTTCCGCCGACCTCGACGAGCACGGGGACCCCGTGATCGCCGACGTCGATGAGGCCGGGAGCCGCTCCTGGTATGTCGACTCCACGCCCGATCCCACCTCGGCGGACGGGCGGCAGCGTCGCGCGGATGTCGCGCGCTATCTCAGCGACCGCGCCGATGCCCTCGCCTTCATCACACGGCTGCTCTCCTCCTCGTCGCTCGCCCGTCGTCGGCCGCAGTTCGGATGTTTCGGACTGCACGAATGGGCGATGGTGCACCGGGTGCCCGAGGGCGCGCAGCGCCATGAGGATCTGCCGCTGCGCCTGAGCTCCGCCGAGACCGATCACGTCGTGGAGCGGGAGAACCTGGTGTGCTCGCACATCGACGCGTTCCGGTTCTTCACCCCCACGTCCACGCCCCGCAACGTCCTCCAGCCCACCCGCGGCACGCAGGTCGAGCTCGACAACCCTGCCTGCCTCCACGTGGGGATGGACCTCTACAAATGGGCCATGAAGCTCACGCCGCTGCTGCCATCGGATCTGGTGCTGGATTGCTTCGAGCACGCTCGGGAGACCCGGGTGCTGGACATGGAGGCGAGCCCCTACGACGTGCGCCCGCTCGGCTACGGCGTGGTGCCGATCGAGACGGCCGCCGGCAAGGCCGAGTACGTCCGACGCCAGCGGGCCCTCGCCGACCAGGCAGATCTGTTGCGCACCCGGATCCTGGAGAAGCTGCCCCCGGCGACCGCGTGATCGGCGAGATCGCATGATCGGTGCCCTGCGCGGGGAGTTCGGTACGGTCCGGGCACCCTGGCAGACTGGGGCCATGCCGATCCTGACGTCGTTCCTGCCCGAGACCCGCTCCACTGCCGGACAGGACGCGATCGTCGACGGGTTCATGGATGCCCAGGAGTCCGTGGGGCGCACGCTGTATCCGCACCAGGAGGAGGCGCTGCTGGCCATCGCCGCCGGGGACCACGTGATCGCCGCGACCCCGACCGGCTCGGGCAAGACCACGATCGCCTACGCGGCGCTCTTCGCCGCGATGGCCCGCGGGGAGCGCTCGTACTACACAGCTCCGATCAAGGCGCTGGTCAGCGAGAAGTTCTTCGATCTCGTGGCGCAGTTCGGCGCGGACAACGTGGGTATGATGACGGGCGATTCCAGCGTGAACCACGATGCGCCGATCATCGTCTGCACCGCCGAGATCTTCGCCAATCACGCCCTGCGCGACGGCCCGGGCAGCGACGTCGGCCTCGCCGTGATGGACGAGTTCCACTACTACGGGGATCCCCAGCGCGGCTGGGCCTGGCAGGTGCCCCTGGTGGAGCTCCCCGACTGCCAGTTCGTGCTGATGAGCGCGACGCTCGGCGACGTCTCCCGCTTCAGCGAGGATCTCGAGGAGCGCACCGACCGTGATGTCACCGTCATCGACGACGCCCCGCGGCCGGTGCCGCTGGACTTCCGGTGGTCGCTCGAACCGCTGCCGGACACCATCGCCACGATCCTCCAGGACCGCGACGCCCCCGTCTACATCGTCCACTTCACGCAGAAGGATGCCCTCGAACAGGCGCAGGCCCTCCTCGGAGAGAAGGTGCTCTCACCGGACGAGAAGCAGCAGATCCGGGAGATCATCGGCGATTTCCGCTTCTCGAAGGGCTTCGGGCAGATCCTGTCCAAGCTGGTGCGCGAGGGCATCGGCGTCCATCACGCCGGCATGCTCCCGAAGTACCGACGCCTGGTCGAGAAGCTCGCCCAGTCCGGTCTGCTGAAGATCATCTGCGGCACCGACACGCTCGGCGTCGGCATCAACGTCCCGATCCGCACGGTGCTGCTGACGGGGCTGGCGAAGTTCGACGGCAAGCGCATGCGCCTGCTCAACGCCCGCGAGTTCCACCAGATCGCCGGGCGGGCCGGCCGCGCCGGTTACGACACCATCGGCCATGTCGTCGTGCAGGCGCCCACCTGGACCATCGAGTTCGAGCGGGAGCGCGCCAAGGTGCGCGCCCGCGAGGAGGCCGGAAAGGTCTCCAACAACGCGAAGAAGCGCAAGAAGGAACCCAAGCCTCGGATCCCCGAGGGTGCGATCTCGTGGTCCGAGTCGAATATGACGAAGCTGGTCGAGAACGCCCCGGAGCCGCTGCGACCTCATCTGAAGATCACGGCCGGCATGGTGCTCGCGCTCATCTCCCGGCCCGGCGACGCGATCGCCTCGGGCCGTCACCTGATCATGACCAGTCATCAGACCCGGTCGCAGCAGCTGAAGCTGGTCAAGGACGCTGTCGAACTGTTCCGCGGGCTGCGCGATGCCGAGATCATCGAGGTGCTCGACGAACCCGATCATCTGGGCCGACGCATCGCCCTGGTCGAGGACCTCCAGCTGGACTTCACCATGAACCAGCCCCTGGCCCCGTTCGCGATCGCGATGATCGACACGCTCGACGAAGACTCCGTTTCCTTGACGATGGACACCGTCTCGATCATCGAGGCGATTCTCGAGGATCCCCGTCAGATCCTGCTGGCGCAGCAGAACGCCGCCAAGGGCGAGCTGCTCGCGGAGCTGAAGGCCGACGGTGTGGAGTACACCGAGCGGATGGCCCAGCTGGACGAGGTCACCTGGCCGAAGCCGCTCGAGGAGGATCTCGAGGCGGCCTTGGAGATCTACGCGAGGACCCGCCCCTGGGTGCGACCCGATGAGCTCTCCCCCAAATCCGTGGTGCGCGAGATCCACGAGACCGGCCAGACGTTCAGCGAGTTCGTCCAGCGCTACGGCCTGCAGCGCTCCGAGGGCATCGTGCTGCGCTATCTCTCCGATGCCTACCAGGCGATGCGCCGCACCCTCCCCCAGGACCTCCGCACGGAGGAGCTCGAGGACCTCATCGAATGGCTCGGGGTGCTCGTGCGCGGCATCGATTCGTCCCTGCTGGACGAGTGGGAGGCGCTCTCGCATCCGGAGGACGCCGACGCGGACGCCGCCAGCGAGCTGCGTCCCACCTCGCCGAGGGGCCTCTCGTCCCAGACCAAGGTGCTGCGCACGATGATCCGTGCTGCCATGTGGCAGCGGGTCGAGCATTTCGCTTTCGAACGGGAGCAGCGGCTCGGCGAGCTCGACGGCGAGGAGGGCTGGGATCGCCCGCGCTGGGCCGAGGCCATGGATGCCTACTACGACACCTACGATCACGTGGGCATCGATGGGGCGGCCCGCTCACCGCAGCTTCTGCAGATCACCGAGGAGTCGAAGCTCTGGCGGATCCGTCAGGTGCTCGACGACCCCGACCGCAACCACGACTGGGCGATCGAGGCGGAGCTCGATCTTGAAGCCACTGACGAGGCCGGGGAGCCGGTGCTCGCGATCACCCACGTCGGCGACATCGCTGACCGCTGAGCACTTCCGGTGCACGGCTCTACGCAGCCGCCCCCGTTCTGCCGACACTCTCGGCCAAGGCAGGGCGGGCTGCGCGCAGGAGACCACGAACGACGACGGGGCCGGTACTCGTCGAGTACCGGCCCCGTCATGGGTGACGTCGCGCTCAGAGGGCCTGCGGGTTCCCCTGGATCGCCTGCGGGTTGCCCTGAATGGCCTGCGGGTTGCCCTGGATCGCCTGCGGGTTGCCCTGGATCAGCAGGGAGAACTGCGGGTTCCCCTGGATCGCCTGGGGGTTCCCCTGGATGCCCTGCGAGCTCGTCACGAGGGCGGAGGAGAGACCGATGCCTGCAACGGTGAGGGCTCCAGCCAGAGCGGCTCCACCGACCATCCGGAAGCACCGTGACTTCCAGGAGACTGCTGAAGAAGTCTTGGCGTGGACGTCCTGAACGTGGCGCACGATGACGACCTTTCGGAGGGCTGAGAGGAAGCGGCGGAGATGCCGATACAGCACATAGTACGTGTGTGCCACGATTCACAACAGTCCTCGTCCTTCTCACGCCGCTCGTAACGGGCCGTCGGCTCCAGACGCCGGCCACAGTCACTCGCCGTGCGCGACGTCGAGACCTGCGCGAGGCCGGTGCCCTCTCGGACGCCGGCCTCGTGCTGGCCGCTGGTGTACAGCAGCGGACGGGATGATCCCGTGCGGAGGCCGGATCAGGAGGCCGCTGCCTCCTGATAGACCTGCTCCGCCACATCACCGAGGTACGGGCCGTACATGACGCCGGGCTGCGAGGTGTACCCGAAGCTGTTCACCGAGATCTGCGGACCCGAGGGCCCGTCGCCCGCGAACCAGGGGCCGCCGGAGGAGCCACCGGTCATATCGCAGTCGATGGCCTGATCGTCCGTGCCTCCGAGGGTGTCATCGGACCCCGTGCCCTGACACTGCTCGAGGGATTCACCGTCGAACGGCGTGGCGGCCGGGTAGCCGAAGGACGTGTACAGGGCCCCGCGCGCCGTGTTGAACTCCAGCCCGGATCCGCCCACCATGTCGCTGAGGACGGCGGTCCCGCTCTCCGGCTCCACGACGGCGAACGCGATGTCGTAGTTCATGTCCTCGCTGGAGACCCACTGGTCGGTGGAGAAGAGGTCCGAGGCGCTCCACAGGCCATACGGGGTCTCGCCGTGGTCGTAGCCGGGTGCGAAGACCCAGTTGCTCGCCCAGGTCCCCGCGTCGTTCACGCAGTGCCCGGCCGTGGAGACCGTCGAGCCGTTCGCGGAGGCGACGGAGTTGCCCGAGCACACGTAGTCCTGCCCTCCGACGGTGAAGAACACCTTGCCGACGTGGTCGGTTCCCACGGCCGCGGTGGTCTGCTCGCCCTCTGCAGCGGCGGTTTGCTCCTGCGGAGCCGCGTCAGGGCGCGCACCTCCCTCGACTGAGGGGATGGTGACGGTCCCAGAGGATTCGACCTGGCCGTCCGGGACGTCGCTCCCTTCGACCAGTTCGTCCGCGGGAGTCGCGGCTTCCATCCGGTCGGCGGTCCAGTAGCCGACGGCGTCGTCCTGCTTGGACTCCGTGAGGTTCGTGGACTCCAGAGAGTCGTCGCCGAGTGGATCGGCCGCGGCGACGCCGGCGCCGCCCAGCAGCAGCGCCGCCGTGAAGGCGATCCCTCCTGCCGTGCGAGCGCAGAGTCCGAGGTGCGCGGAGAGGATGGGAGGGGAGTCATGGAGGTCCTGGGGATGGAACACCGTGGGGTCCTTTCGGAGGGGAAACGGGCGGCCTCGCGGAGGCCGCGGCGCCACCCTAGACGCTGTGACTCCCTTCACACAGCCATTCTGGAAAATCAGATGACCGCACGGTCACTTCTGGGTGCACCGGTCGAGAGCCTGACCTGCGACCCCGTCCCCGCATCTGCCCCCGCGTGTCCCGGACCCCGAGGACCCGCTGCCCAGGTCGTCCTCGACGTCCTCTTCAGCGGTCGAAGACTCGGTGGGAAGAGCGCGCTCCCGACTGGCCGGGATCGCTGCCTCGCGCCGCTTCGGGGTCCAATGCTCCGCCGCCGAGGAGGCGTTCTCATCGTGCTCCTGAGCGGAAGGGTCCTGAGATCTGCGCACCGTCATGAGCTCGTTCCGGCCAGGCCGACAAGATGACCGACGTCGCTCATAGAGTGCACCGCCCACTCGCCGCTCGGGCGACGTCGCAGGTCCGTCAGGCCCGCATTCGCGACCGGGAGGCGGAGCCAGGCATCGGCCGGCGCGCCGAGCACGTTGCGCACGAAGGAGCCGATGACGAAGGCATGCGTCACGCAGATCAGCGTCTTGGACTGCTCATGCGCCCCGGACTCTGCCCGCTTGGTCAGACGGGCCCATGCCGCGTCCAGCGACACCGCGTCCTCGTCCCGCTCCTCGACAGGCGTCTCGTGCAGCCAGTCCCAGCGGCCGCGCGAGTAGTCGTCCCAGTGCTCAGGCGACGGATGCGGGGTGAGGTCCTCGAGTAGCTCCGTCGGCTCCGGGTCGAGGCCGACCGCCTCGCCGAGGATCTCGGCGCTCTGCCGGGCACGACGGCGTGGACCGTGCAGGAGGGACTGCATCGGCTCCGCCCGCAGACGCTCGGCGAGAGCGGTCATCTGTGCTTGGCCCGTAGCGCTCAGGGCAGGATCGGCGGAGTCATCACCGGCGGCGTCACCATGTCGGACCAGAAGGATGCGTTGCATGCGCGGGAACCTATCAAACCCGCTCGCCCTCCCCGGAGGTCACGCGGTCGTGACGTCGTCGACCATCCGGTAGGCCTGTTCGGGCAGCACGGCGGAGCCCGGACTGCGGCAGTCCGCCACGCCGGCCCGTCCGGTCAGTCGGTCGCGTCGAGCTCCAGGTCCACCATGAGCTCTGCGGCGATCTGCTCGAGCGCCTCGCGGATCCCGTCGTCGTCCGCGCCGGCGGCGAGGCGCACCTCGGCCTCCGCCTCGAAGAGCATGCCGCCGCCCTCGGGCGCCTCGCGGGTCCAGCTGCGCAGGCCGTCGATCGTCGCCCCCTGTGAGGTGAGAGCCGAAGTGACCTCCCGGACCATCCCGGTGCGGTCCTGACCGAGCAGGTGCAGCCGCAGGGACTCCCCTGTCGGCGACCCGGCGCCAGCGCCCGCGACGTTCGCCTCGACCTCCAGGCCGACCTCTTCCGCCAGGACCGGGAGCGCCTCGAGGAAGGCCCCGACGTTCCCCTCGGGAACGTCTACCTGGACGATGCCGGCGAACTTCCCGGCGAGGAGCGCCAGCTGGCTGTCGACCCAGTTCCCGCCGTTCTCGTCCACGGCGGCGGCAAGGGCGGCGACGAGGCCGGGGCGGTCGTCTCCGATGGCTGTGAGCACGTAGGTCGTCATGGCCTCAGGCTAGCCCGTCGTGCCGTGGCCGACGAGATGTATCGGCGGATCAGATGCCCGATTTGTAGAGCCCGTACATGTAGGCGTCGAAGACCGCCTCCCAGGTGGCCTCGATGATGTTCGGGCCGACGCCCACGGTCTGGAACTCCAGGCCTCTGCCCGCCGTGCGCACGAGCACACGGGTGGTCGCGTCGGTCCCGTGGTGGGAGTCGAGGATGCGGACCTTGAAGTCCTGCAGCTCGAACTCGTCCACCATCGGGAACCGCTCCCGCAGCGCCGCTCGCAGCGCGAGGTCGAGCGCGTTGACCGGGCCGTTGCCCTCGGCGATCGCGACCTTCCGCTCCCCCTCCCCGTGGATCGCGTCCACGAGCTTCACGGTCGCCTCGGTCTCGAGGGTGCCATCGCGTCCCTGCTGGGAGGTCGCCCTCCAGGACTCGACCTGCACGTAGGAGGGTGCCTGGCCGAGCTGATCCAGCAGCAGCAGCTCGAAGGAGGCATCGGCCGCCTCATAGGAGTAGCCCACCGCCTCGCGCTGCTTCACGGTCGTGGCCAGGCGCGACAGGAGATCCGGATCGCCGGTGAGATCGAAGCCGAGCTCACGGCCCTTGAGCTCGATCGAGGACCGGCCGGCCATGTCGGAGATGATCATGCGCATGTCGTTGCCGACCTCGCGCGGATCGATGTGCTGATAGAGGTCGGGGTTCACCCGGATCGCGCTCGCGTGCAGACCGGCCTTGTGAGCGAAGGCGCTCGCGCCGACGTAGGGCGCGCGCGGAGTGACCGGCATGTTCACGATCTCGCCGATCGCGTGGGCGATGCGCGTGGTCTCGGCGAAGACGTCCTCCGGGATCAGCTCCATCCCCATCTTCAGCTGGAGGTCCGCGACCAGGGTGAGCAGGTCGGCGTTGCCGGTGCGTTCGCCGTAGCCGTTCACGCAGCCCTGGATATGGGTGATGCCGGCCCGTACGGAGGTCAGGGCGTTCGCCACCGCGCAGCCGGAGTCGTTGTGGGTGTGCACGCCCAGCCGTGCCTCCGCCTGCCCGGCGTCGGCGAGACGACCACGCAGGTCCTCGATGATCTCGGTGACCTGGTGCGGGAGCATCCCTCCGTTGGTGTCGCACAGCACGACCACCTCGGCACCGGCCTCGTAGGCGGACACGACCACGGAGGTCGAGTACTCCGCATCGTCGAGGAAGCCGTCGAAGAAGTGCTCCGCGTCGACGAAGACCTCGCGTCCGAGCCCCACCAGGTGGCCGACGGTGTCCCGCACCATGGCGAGGTTCTCCTCGCCCGTGGTCCGCAGGGCGCCGAGGACGTGCCGCAGGTCGGACTTCGCGACCAAGGTGATCGTGGGCGCCCCGGAGTCGACGAGGGCGGCGACCTGGGCGTCCCCGGCCACCGCGACGCCTGCCTTGCGGGTCGCGCCGAAAGCCGCCAGCCGCGCCGTGCTCAGCGTGAGCTCGCTCGCTGCGCGGGCGAAGAACTCGGTGTCCCGCGGGACCGCACCGGGCCAGCCGCCCTCGATATAGGTCACCCCGAGCTCGTCGAGCAGCCGGGCGACCGCCAGCTTGTCGGCCACCGAGAGCGTCAGGCCCTCCTGCTGGGAGCCGTCTCGCAGCGTGGTGTCGTAGACGTGGAACGCGGGGATCGGCTGGACCGCCTGATCCGGCGCGGTGCGCAGTGTGCTCATCGTGGCCTCAGACAAGTCGGGTGAGCCAGCTGTGACGGTCCGGGATCCGTCCGTACTGGATGTCGGTCAGCTCCTGTCGGAGGGCGAGCGTGGTCTGGCCGGAGCCGCCGTCGGCCACGGTCCAGGTGCCGCCGTGGGCGCGGAACTCGCCGATCGGGTTGATGACCGCGGCCGTTCCGCAGGCGAACATCTCGGTGATCTCCCCGGAGGTGACCTGCTCGAGCAGGTCGCTCATCACCAGACGCTGCTCGACAGGCTCGAGCCCTCGATCACGCGCCAGCTGCAGGATCGACTCCCGGGTGACGCCCTCGAGGATCGAGCCCGTCAGCGCCGGCGTGAGGATGCGGCCGTCCGTCGTGATCGCGAAGACGTTCATGCCGGAGAGCTCGTCGATGCTGGTGTGGGTCTCGGAGTCCAGGAAGAGCACCTCGTCGGCCCCGTGCTGGGCCGCCTCGTCCTTGCCGAGCAGCGAGGAGGCGTAGTTGCCGCCGCACTTGGCCGCGCCGGTGCCGCCAGCTCCCGCCCGGGCGTACTCGTCCGTGATCCACACGACCAGCGGCTGCACGCCGCGCGGGAAGTACGGGCCGGCCGGGGAGGAGATCATGTAGTACTCGACCACGTGGGAGGCCCGCACACCGAGGAACTCCTCACTCGCGAACATGAACGGGCGCAGGTACAGCGACTCCTCGCTGGTCGCCTCGGGCACCCAGTGCTCGTCCGCCGCGACGGCGGCCCGGAGGGAGGCCAGGAAATCCTCGACCGGCAGCTCGGGCAGGGCCAGACGACGTGCGGAGCGCTGCAGACGCTCGGCATTGCGCTCGGGACGGAAGGTCCACACCGAGCCGTCGGCGTGCCGGAACGCCTTGAGGCCTTCGAAGATCTCCTGCCCGTAGTGCAGCACCGCGGAGGCGGGCGACATCGTCAGCGGACCGAAGGGGATGACCTCCGCGCCGCCCCAGCCTTCGTCCAGGCGCCATGTCGCATGCGCCATGAAGTCGGTGTAGTACTGGCCGAAACCGGGCTCGGCGAGAATCCGGGCGCGCTCCTCGTCGCCGACGCGGCGAGTCCGATCGGTCTGGGTGAAGACGAGCGCGGTCATGAGGTTCTCCTCCGAGCAGATGGGGTCAGGGCCAGTGTGTCAGCGACCGGAGATCGCGGCGACCAGGGCGTCGCCGATCTCCGTGGTGCCCCGGTGGGCGAGCTCCTCGGACTCCGAGCGGGACGCGAGGTCCGTCTCGACGGCGGCGCGCACGGCCGCGGCGGGCTCGACGTGGCCGAGGTGGTCCAGGAGCAGGGCGACCGAGAGCACGGTGGCCGTGGGGTCCGCCAGATCCTGCCCGGCGATGTCCGGTGCGGAGCCATGGACGGGCTCGAACATGGAGGGGTAGGCGCCGGTCGGGTTCAGGTTGCCGCTCGCGGCGAGCCCGATGCCGCCGCCCACGGCGGCAGCCAGGTCCGTGACGATGTCCCCGAAGAGGTTGTCAGTGACGATCACGTCGAAGCGGCCCGGATCGGTCGCGAGGTAGATCATCGCGGCATCCACATGCGCATAGTCGACGGCGACGTCGGGATGCTCCGCCCCGACCTCCTCGACGATCCGGCGCCACAGGTGCCCGGCATGGACCAGCACGTTGTGCTTGTGCACGAGGGTGAGCTTCTTCCGGCGTGCCTCGGCCTGCTCGAAGGCATAGCGGACCACGCGCTCGACGCCGACGGCGGTGTTCAGCGAGACCTCCGTCGCGACCTCCAGCGGGGTCCCCGTGCGCATCGAGCCTCCGTTGCCCACGTACGGGCCCTCGGTGCCCTCACGGACCACGAGGAAGTCCATGTCGCCGGGATCCTTGAGCGGCGAGGCCACCCCGGGCAGCAGCTTGGTGGGGCGCAGGTTGACGTAGTGGTCGAAGCCGAAGCGCAGCTTCAGGAGCAGTCCGCGCTCGAGCACGCCGGAGGGCACATCGGGGTCGCCCACGGCGCCGAGCAGGATGGCGTCGTGCTCGGCGAGGCGCTCCATGTCCTCGTCGGTCAGGGTCTCCCCCGTGCGGTGCCAGCGGCCCGCCCCGAGATCGAAGTCCGTGGTCTCGACGGTGACACCGGCGGGTTCGAGCGCCGCCCGCAGGGCGCGCAGGCCCTGGGGGACGACCTCCTTGCCGATGCCGTCACCTTCGATGACGGCGAGCTTGAGGACGGACGACGAGGCGGGTGCGCTGGTGGTGCTCATGACGATGCTCCGGTTCTGCGTTCAGTGGCGACGGGGGTCAGTAGACGAGGTCGACGGCGTGGATCGAGTGCGCGCCGATGCTCGCGCCGAGCTCCTCGGCGAAGTCGCGGTCGACGGACTCGTCGAGGTCCAGGACCACGAGGGCCTCGGCGCCGCGCTCGTTACCGGCACGGGAGACCTGCATCCCGGCGATGTTCACGCCGGCCTCGCCCAGACGGACGCCGTACTGGCCGATGAGTCCCGGGCCGTCCTGGTAACGGATGATCAGCAGGTGGTCGCTCAGCGGGACTTCCAGCGCGTGGCCGGCGACCTCGGTGAGCTTGTGCTCCTGGTCGACGCCGCTGAGGGTGCCGGAGACGGAGACGACCTCGCCGCTGCGCAGCGTGCCGCGCAGGGTGACGACATTGCGGAAGCGCTCGGCGGACTCATCGGTCACCAGCTGCACGGTGATGCCGCGCTCCTCGGCGAGGACCGGGGCGTTGACGTAGCTGACCTGCTCGGTGACCACGCTGCGGAAGAGTCCGCGCAGGGCGGAGAGCTTGAGCGCGGTGACATCGCGCGATCCGATCTCGCCATGGACCTCGATGTCGAGCAGCTCGGGCATCTCGCCGGCGAGGGCGGTGAACAGCTGGCCGAGGCGGTCGGCGAGGGCGACGCCGGGGCGCACCAGGTCGTCGATCGCCCCGCCGGCGACGTTCACGGCATCCGGCACGAGCTCACCGGCCAGCGCGAGGCGCACGGAACGGGCCACGGCGATGCCCGCCTTCTCCTGGGCCTCCGCGGTGGAGGCGCCGAGGTGGGGGGTCAGGGTGATGTTGTCGAGCTCGAGCAGGCGCTTCGCGGTGTCCGACGTCGCAGGGGGCTCGGAGGTGTAGACGTCCAGGCCGGCACCGGCGATCTGCCCGCTGCTGAGCGCCTCGTACAGCGCGTCCTCGTCGATCAGGCCGCCGCGGGCGGCGTTGACGATGTGCAGGTTCGGCTTGGCGAGCGCGAACTGCTCGGCACCGATCAGGCCCGTGGTCTCCGGGGTCTTGGGCATGTGCACGGTGACGATGTCGGCCTCACGCATGAGCTCGTCGAGCTCGACCACGCGGGCACCGAGCTCGGCGGCGCGGGCGTGGTTCACGTAGGGGTCGTAGGCCAGGAGGTTCACGCCGAAGGGGCGCAGGCGCTCGGCCACCAGCTGGCCGATGCGGCCGAAGCCGACGACGCCGACGGTCTTGCCGAGCAGTTCGACGCCGGTGAGCTGCTTGCGCTCCCAGCGGGCAGCCTTCACCGACGCATCGGCCCGTGCGAGGTTCCGCAGCGAGGCCAGGATCAGCGTCACCGCGAGCTCGGCCGCCGAGGTGATGTTCGAGGTGGGGGCGTTGATGACCATCACACCGGCTGCGGTGGCGGACGGCACGTCGACGTTGTCCAGGCCCACGCCCGCGCGGGCGACGACCTTCAGGGTCTTCGAGGCGGCGAAGACCTCGGCGTCGACCTGGGTCGCGGAGCGCACCAGGATCGCGTCGGCCTCGGCGACGGCGGAGAGCAGAGCGGCACGATCAGTGCCGTCGACGTGGCGGACATCGGCGTCATTGCCGAAGACCTCGATAGTTGCGGGCGAGAGTTCTTCGGCGAAGAGCACGACGGGACGCGTCACGGGATGTACCTCCGGGTCGGGTGGCGGCACTCGGAGAAGCTGTCTCCGAGGCCACAGAAAGAATACGGCGGTGTCCGCCATACGGTCACACTAGCCAAGATTCGAGACAGGACGTCGTGGTCCGCAGTCGTCCGTCGACACCCCCGGGTGGCACGGCCCCCGCGCGCGGTGACGCCATTCACTCCTTCGCCGCTCTCTTCGCCGCCTCCTTCGCGAGCACCTTCGCCCGATCCCTCTTTGCTCGAAGGCACCCTTCGCGCTTCTCGAGCTCCTGTGCGCGGCGCTGCGTGGCCTGACGCAGCGCGATGATCGACACCAGTTCGTTCTCGGCCTCCACGAGGGCTGCGGCCGCCGGGCCTGCGGGCTCCGTCGGCGGGGACGGCGCACTCGCGCCCTCGCCCCCTTCGAAGGCCCGCTCTATACCGGGCATAAGCAGCGAGAGCGCGACCTCCACATCGTCGTCTCCACCGGTCGAGTCCGATCCCGTCGCCGGGTCCTCGAAATAGGCTCCGGAGTCGATGAGGTCCCGGGCATCCGGGAAGTGTCCCTCGGCGACGATCTCGCGAAGCAGCTGCTGGGCAGCCTCGCCGCCGCCCTCCTGCTCCACGTTCATCTCGCGACTCATCGACGCGAAGCCGCGCGCATTGACCGCCAGCAGCATCAGCACGCCCAGCTTGTCCTCCGCGGTGCCCGGGAGCGTGCGCATGGCGCGCATCCCGGCATCGACCGCGCGCACCTGGCCCGGCATGAGCATGGTCTCACTCGCCAGGGGGATGTCGAGCGCCCAGGGATGACGCCGATAGGCCTCCATGATCGTGCGCGTCCACTGCTCGAGCCCGGCGCGCCAGTCCTCGTCGTCGATCACCCACCCCTTGTCGCCGATGGCTGCATCGAGCATCAGAACGTGCAGGTCGTCCTTCGAGGAGACGTACCGGTACAGCGCCATGGTCGTGAAGTCGAAGACTCGCGCCACTCGCTGCATGGTCACTGCAGTCAGACCCTCGCTGTCCGCGATCTCGATCGCGGCGTCCACGATCCGCTCGTGACTCAACTCCCGCTTGGGGCCGCGCTGCGGAGCGGCCGCGACACCCCACGCCATGGCCACCAGCCTGGAGACGCCCTCGTCACCCTGACACTGCTGCCGCCGCGTCACGCGCCACCTCCTGGTCACTCCTGACACGCACCCCCTCGAGCCGCGCCGCCGTACACCCCGACAGCGTACGCCACACACAGTTCCTTCCGAAGCGCCCTTGCCGACCCACTGCGTGCAATGCATACTGTTTATTGTGCATACAGAAGCACGCGCATCGAGTCCCCGACGAACGGAATGGAACGCCCATGAACGGCACCCTCGAGATCTCCGGACTCTCCAAGTCATACCGGGAGCCCGTCCTGGACCACCTCGACCTCACGATCGACGGCGGGGTGTTCGCCCTGCTCGGTCCCAACGGCGCCGGGAAGACCACACTGGTCTCGATCCTCACCACCCTGGTGCGGCCGGACTCCGGGTGCGCCCGCATCGGGGGCGTCGACATCCTGGCCTCACCGCGCGAAGCACGCCGGCTCTTCGCCGCCACCGGACAGGAGACCACCCTGGACGACCTCCTCACGGGCCGCGAGAACCTCGTGATGCTCGGGAGGCTGCTGGGACTGGGCCGGGGCGCGTCGCGGCGCGCCGAGGCTCTGCTCGAGCAGTTCGACCTCGCACCCGCGGGGCGTCGACCGGTCGCCACATACTCCGGCGGCATGCGGCGGCGACTCGATCTCGCCGCCTCCCTCCTCACCCGGCCCGCCGTGCTCTTCCTCGACGAGCCCACCACCGGGCTCGACCCTGTGAGCAGGAACCGGGTCTGGGACGACGTCCGAGCCCTGGCCGCGACGGGAACGACGGTCTTCCTCACCACCCAGACGCTGGACGAGGCAGAGTCCCTCGCTGACCGCATCGCCGTCCTGCGGGCCGGACGGCTGGTCGCCGACGGCACCGCTGAGGAGCTCATCGCCGCCGTGGGCGGTCAGAGACTGTCACTGCTCGATTCCGAGGGGATCGAGGTGCGCGGGATCGACACCGACGGCACCGCTGCCTCCCTGGCCCGCGCCCTGTCCTCTCTGCACGCGCACGAGGAGGAACTGCACGTCGCTCTGCGCTCCCCCAGCCTGGACGACGCCTTCATCGCCCTGACCCAGACCCACCAGGAGGTGGCACCATGACCTCTCTCGCTCCCAGCCGACCCAGCTCCGCACACGGTGTGGGGCCGTGGCGCTCCAGCGGCGTCTTCATCGGCCGCAGCCTGCGCCACAGCCTCCGCGACGGCGAGGGGATGCTCATGGCCGTCGCCCTGCCGGTGATGATGCTGCTGCTGTTCACCTATGTCTTCGGCGGCGCGATCATCGCCGACGGCTACGTGGATTTCGTCGTGCCCGGCGTGATCCTCACCTGCGCCGGTTTCGGCGCAGCCTCGGTGGCCATCTCCGTGAACCGGGACATCACCCTCGGCGCCATGCGCCGATTCCGGACCCTGCCGATCATCTCCGCGACGGTGCTGGCAGGCCATGTCGTCGCCAGCGTCCTGCGGAACCTCGTGGCGACGATGATCGTGATCCTCGTGGCTCTCGCGATCGGGTTCCGCCCCTCCGCCACCGTTCTGGAGTGGTTCGCCGCCCTGGGACTCGTGGCGGTGTGGATCCTCGCCATCACCGCCTTGTTCGCGTGCATCGGCCTGGCCTCGGGGAGCGTGGAGGCGGCCAACGGCTATGGGTTCATCCTGCTGTTCCTTCCCTATCTCTCCAGCGCCTTCGTGCCGATCGGGACCATGCCGAGCTGGCTGCAGCCCATCGCGACCCACCAGCCGATGGGCCCGTTGGTGGAGGCCATCCGCGCCTTGCTGACCGGTGTCGGCGAGGCACCCGTCCTGGCCTCCCTGGCGTGGAGCTGCGGGATCATCGCGCTGTCGATGGTGCTGATCGCGCTCGCCCTGCCCCGCAGCAAGGACCGTTGAGCCCTCGGGCCGCGCAGCCCCCGCACGCCGACGGCGGGCGCACCCTCGAAGGGTGCGCCCGCCGTCGCGGTGAGGAAGGGTGGATCAGCGCGCGGCGCTGCCCTCGACGTAATCCGTGTCGATCGCCTGAGCGCTCCAGGAGAACATCTTGCGCAGGTCCCGGCCGACGGTCTCGATCTGGTGCTTCGCCTCGGTCTCGCGGAGCTCCGTGAACTCGGGCGCGCCCTTGTCCTGGTCGTCGATGAACCGCTGGGCGAAGGTGCCGTCCTGGATGTCGGACAGGATGTCCTTCATGGCCTTCTTGGTCTCGCCGGTGACGACGCGCGGGCCCGAGACGTAGTCGCCGTACTCGGCGGTGTCGGAGATCGACCAGCGCTGCTTGGCGATGCCGCCCTCGTGCATGAGGTCGACGATCAGCTTGAGCTCGTGGAGCACCTCGAAGTAGGCGATCTCGGGCTGGTAGCCGGCCTCGGCGAGGGTCTCGAAGCCCGCCTGCACGAGGTGGCTCATGCCGCCGCAGAGCACTGCCTGCTCGCCGAAGAGATCCGTCTCGGTCTCCTCGGTGAAGGTCGTCTTGATGACGCCGGCGCGGGTGCCGCCGATGCCCTTGGCATAGGACAGCGCGAGATCCCAGGCACCACCGGTGGCGTCCTGCTCGACGGCGACGATGTCGGGGATGCCGCGGCCGGCGACGTACTCGCGGCGCACGGTGTGACCCGGGGCCTTCGGGGCGATGAGGAGCACGTCCACGCCCTCGGGGACCTCGATGTAGCCGAAGCGGATGTTGAAGCCGTGCGCGAAGGCGAGCGCCTTGCCCTCGGTGAGGTTCGGCTGGATGGACTCGCTGTAGACCTTCCGCTGATCCTGGTCCGGGGTGAGGATCATGATCAGATCGGCCCACTCGGAGACCTCGGCGACGGTGCCGGTGCCCAGGCCCTGCTCCTCGGCCTTGGCGCGGGAGGTCGAGCCCTCACGGAGGCCCACGCGGACCTCGACGCCGCTGTCGCGCAGGTTCAGCGCGTGGGCGTGGCCCTGGGAGCCGAAGCCGATGATGGCGACCTTCTTGCCCTGGATGATGGACAGGTCGGCGTTGTCGTCGTAGTAGATCTCAGCCACGATGTGCTCCTTCGTGTAGGTGTGCGGTGTGCCGGTTGCTTGCTGACGCACCGGGCGACGGGACGATCCTATCGCCGGTTGTCTTACGTTGTGAGAGGCCGTCTCCGCATTCGGGACACCGTTGGGTGCCCTGGACGGCGAGGATCAGCTCAGCAGGCTGCGATCGGTGATCGCTCGCCCGCCGCGTCCGATCGCGACGGCCCCGGACTTGACGATCTCGCGCACCCCGAAGGACTCGAGCATGCCCAGCAGCGCGCTGAGCTTGTCCTGGGTGCCGGTGGCCTCGATGGTCACCGAGTCGGCGGCCGCATCGACCACCTTCGCGCGGAACATCTGGACGATCTCCAGCACCGAGGTGCGCGTGGCGTTGTCGGCCGTCACCTTGATGAGGATGAGCTCGCGCTGGACGGTCTGCCGCGCGTCGAGCTGGACGATCTTGAGGACGTTCACCAGCTTGTTGAGCTGCTTGGTGATCTGCTCGAGCCGACGCTGATCCACGTCGACCACCACGGTGATCCGGGAGATCTCGGGGTGCTCGGTCGGTCCGACCGCGAGGGAGGAGATGTTGTACCCGCGGCGCGAGAACAGTGCGGAGACGCGGGTGAGCACGCCGGGCTTGTTCTCGACGAGGACCGAGAGGGTCTGGCTGTCGGGCGTCATGACGTAGCCCGCCGTGGTCGATGCGGGCGCCGCGGGCGATGCCGTGGTCTGGTTCGTGAAGTTCGTGCTCATGATCAGATGTCCCTCTCCCACTCGGGGCTCATGCCCTGCGCGATCTGGATCTCGTCGTTGGAGACGCCCGAGGGCACCATCGGCCACACCATCGCGTCGGCGCTCACGGTGAAGTCGACGATCACGGGCCGGTCGTTGATCTCCATCGCCTGCGCGATGGTGGCGTCGATGTCCTCGTCCCGCTCGCAGCGCAGGCCGACCGCGCCGTAGGCGTCGGCGAGCTTGACGAAGTCGGGGACGCGCCGGGTGCCGTGCCCCGTGTTGAGGTCGGTGTTGGAGTAGCGCTTGTCGTAGAACAGGTTCTGCCACTGGCGCACCATGCCGAGGCTGGAGTTGTTGATGATCGCGACCTTGATCGGGATGTCGTTGATGACGCAGGTGGCGAGCTCCTGGTTCGTCATCTGGAAGCAGCCGTCACCGTCGATGGACCACACCACCTTGTCGGGCCGGCCCACCTTGGCGCCCATCGCCGCGGGCACCGAGTAGCCCATCGTGCCGAGGCCGCCGGAGTTGATCCAGCTGCAGGGCTCCTCGTACTGGATGAACTGGCTGGACCACATCTGGTGCTGGCCCACGCCTGCCACGAAGATCGACTCGGGGCCGGAGATGGCGCCGATCCGGGAGATGACCTTCTGCGGGGCCGTGAAGCCGTCCTCGGTCTCGGTCCACCCCAGGGGGTAGTTCTCGCGGAGCATCGTGAGCGTGCTCCACCAGGCCTGGTAGTCGCGGGGGTCCTCGACGGAGAGACGCTCGCGCAGCTCGGCGGTCAGGGCGCGGGCCACGTCGGCGGCCTGACCAACGATCGGGACGTCCGCATCGCGGTTTTTGGAGATCTCCGCGGGATCGATGTCCGCGTGGACCACCTTCGCGCTGGGCGCGAAGGACTCCAGGACACCGGTCACGCGGTCGTCGAACCGTGCGCCGATGTTCACGATGAGGTCCGAGCGCTGCAGCGCGGAGACCGCCGAGACGGTGCCGTGCATGCCCGGCATCCCGAGATGGCTGGGGTGCGAATCGGGCAGCGCACCGCGCGCCATGAGAGTGGTCACGAAGGGTGCCCCGGAGAGATCGATGAGCTCGCCGACCTCCTGGCTCGCCCGGCCGCGCAGCACGCCGCCGCCGAGCAGGAACACGGGGCGCTTGGCCTCCAGCAGGAGGGAGATCGCCTCGCGGATCTGCTTGCTGTGCGGGCGCGGGTCCGGACGGTAGCCGGGCAGGTCCAGCCCCTCGGGCCAGACGAACTGCATCATCCCCTGCTGGGCGTCCTTCGTGACGTCCACGAGGACGGCGCCCGGGCGGCCGGTCGAGGCGATGTGGAAGGCCTGCTTGATGACCTTGGGGATCTCGTCGGCGTCCGAGACCAGGAAGTTGTGCTTGGTCACCGGCATCGTCATGCCGACGATGTCCGCCTCCTGGAAGGCGTCGGTGCCGATGAACTGGGAGCCGACCTGACCGGTGATCGCGACCAACGGGATGGAGTCCATCTGGGCGTCGGCGATCGCGGTGATGAGGTTGGTGGCACCGGGACCGGAGGTGGCGAGGCACACGCCGACCTTGCCGGTGGCGTGGGCGTAGCCGCTCGCGGCGTGTCCCGCGCCCTGCTCATGGCGCACCAGGATGTGCCGAATGTCCTCGGCATCCATCAGGGGGTCATAGGTGGGCAGGATGCAACCGCCGGGAAGGCCGAAGACGACCTCGGCCCCGGCGTGCTTGAGGGACTCGACCAGCGCCTGAGCGCCGGTCATCTGCTGTCCGTTCATCGGAACTCCTTCGTCGTCTCGGACGGTGGGCAAGGCGGTGAACTGCTGCAGGCGGGCCACGGTCCCTCCCCGGTTGCTCCGCTCCCGGGGACCGGGACACGAAAAAGCCCCTCCGCCTGGGGCTAGGGAGGGGCGCGGTTGACGTCTCGAGGAAACGAACGGGGTCAGCCGCGCTCGGTAACTACGAGAAGAATCGTCTGCATGCCCCACACACTAGGGCCTCCGATGGGATGCAGGCCACCCGTCCGGATCGCGAGACGATCCGTCCACCGGCGAGGGCGGCCCGGAGATCCGTCCTGTCACGGGGCGTCACATCAGGCCCAAGGAATTGTAATGAGCGCCATAAGCATGCATGCTCGCCCTATGTCGCGTATCGAGATCGTCGAGACCGCCGAGGTCGCAGAATCCACCGGGACCGCCGAGGGAGCGTCCCGCGCACCGGCCGCTCCCCCGCGGGCTCGTCCCTCGCGCTCGGGGAAGCCGCAGGGCCAGTGGAAGGTGGACGGCACCACCCCGCTCAACGCGAACGAGGAGCTCAAGGCCGCCGACAACGGCCTCAACGTCCGCGAGCGCATCGAGCAGATCTACGCCCCCGGCGGGTTCGACTCGATACCGGACGGCGATCTCCACGGTCGCTTCCGCTGGTGGGGCCTGTACACGCAGCGCAAGCCCGGCATCGACGGAGGGCGCACCGCGCAGCTCGAACCCCATGAGCTCGAGGACCGCTACTTCATGATGCGCGTCCGCACCGACGGCGCCGCCCTCGACCCGAAGGCGCTCCGCGTGCTCGGCGGCATCTCCGCCGACTTCGCGCGCGGCTCGGCGGACGTGACCGACCGGCAGAACATCCAGTACCACTGGATCGGGATCGAGGACGTCCCCGAGATCTGGCGCCGCCTGGCCGCTGTCGGCCTCGAGACCACGACGGCCTGCGGCGACACCCCGCGCGGCTTCCTCGGCAGCCCGGTGGCGGGGATCGCGGCCGACGAGATCATCGACCCTTCCCCGGTGATCGCCGAGATCAAGCGCCGCTATCTCGGCGACCCCGAGCTGGCCAACCTTCCTCGCAAGTTCAAGACCGCCATCACCGGCCACCCGAGCCAGGACGTGGTCCACGAGATCAACGACATCTCCCTCGTGGGCGTCGTCCACCCCGAGCACGGTCCGGGCTACGACCTGTGGGTGGGCGGAGCCCTGTCGACCACGCCCCGCCTGGCCGAACGGCTGGGCGCCTTCGTCCGCGAGGAGGAGGCGAGCGATGTCTGGCACGGGGTGGTCCGGATCTTCCGCGACTACGGCTACCGCCGGCTACGGAACAAGGCCCGGCTGAAGTTCCTTCTCGCCGCCTGGGGCCCCGAGAAGTTCCGCGAGGTGCTCGAGACGGAGTACCTCGGGCATCCCCTGGCCGACGGGCCCGCCCCGGGCGCCCCCACCGGTCCGGCCGATCATGTGGGCGTCCACCTCCAGAAGGACGGACGGTCCTACGTCGGGGCGACCACCACGGTGGGACGGGTCGGAGGCGGACTGCTGACCGCGCTCGCGGACCTCGTCGAGGCCGTCGGCGCCGAGTCCGTGCGGCTGACCCCCTTCCAGAGCCTCGTGGTGCTCGGCGTCCCCACCGACCGGGTCGAGGACCTGCAGGCCGGTCTCGAGGAGCTCGGCCTCAGCACCCGTCCCAGCCCCTTCCGCCGATCGACCATGGCCTGCACCGGGCTCGAGTTCTGCAAGCTGGCGATCGTCGACACCAAGGACACCGCCGCCCGCACCATCTCCGTCCTGGAGGAGCGGCTGAGCGACCTCACGCCGCAGCTGGAGGAGTCGATCAGCCTGCATGTGAACGGGTGCCCGAACTCCTGCGCCCGGATCCAGACCGCGGACATCGGCCTGAAGGGACAGATCATCACCACCGCGGAGGGCGAGCAGCTGCCCGGGTTCCAGGTGCACCTCGGAGGATCGCTCGCCGCCGCAGGCCTCGAGCAGCCACAGCTGGGCCGCACCCTGCGCCAGCACAAGGTCGCCGCCCGCGACCTCCCCGACTACGTCGAACGCGTCGTCCGACGCTTCGTCGGATCCCGAGCCCCCGGCGAGTCCTTCGCCGTGTGGGCGCACCGTGCCGAGGACGAGGAGCTGCGATGAGCACGACGGAGAGCACGACGACCACCACGCCCGACCGGGTGGAGCGCACCGCCCGCCTGCGCGCCCTCGTCGAGGAGGCCTCGCAGCACTTCTCGGCGCTCGAGGACGAGCTCGGCCCCGGTCAGCTCGCCGAGGCCGTCAGCGCCTGGGCGGCGCAGACCTTCGGGCGCGACCTCGCCGTGGCCTGCAGCATGGCCGATGCCGTGCTGCCCCACGTCGTCGCCCAGCACCTCCCGGGCGTCGACGTGCTGTTCCTCGAGACCGGCTACCACTTCCCCGAGACGCTCGAGACCCGCGATCGTGTGGCCCGCGAGCTCGACGTCACGGTGGTCGACGTGCTCCCCCTGGCCACGGTGGCCGAGCAGGACTCCTCGCTCGGCCCCCGGCTCCACGACCGCGACCCCGCCGCCTGCTGCGCGCTGCGGAAGGTGGACCCGCTGCGCAGGGCCCTGTCCGGCTACGACGCCTGGGTCACCGGAGTGCGGCGGGAGGAAGGCCCCACCCGCGCGCACACTCCCCTGATCACCTATGACGAGTCCTTCGACCTGGTGAAGATCAACCCGCTGGTCACGTGGTCCTTCGGACAGCTCATGGGCTATTCCCACGACCACGGCCTGCCCGAGAACCCCTTGCTCGAGCAGGGGTTCCCGAGCATCGGCTGCGCACCCTGCACGCGCGCCGTCGCGCCCGGCGAGGACCCGCGCGCCGGGCGCTGGGCGAATTCCGCCAAGACCGAGTGCGGCCTGCACCCCTCCGGCGACGCACCGGCCGACGACGATGCCTCCACGGACACCCCGTCAGCCGTCACCCCTCTGTCCCTCCTCACCGTCGACACCGCCCAGGAGACACGATGACGACCCTGATCCCGGACCCGCGGCCCGCCGTCGCGGCGACCACCCCTCCGCCCGCAGACCCGCCTGATCTGCTCGACATGCTCGAGAGCGAGGCGCTCCACATCATCCGTGAGGTGGTCGGCGAGCTCGAGCGCCCTGTGATGCTGTTCTCCGGGGGCAAGGACTCCGTGGTCATGCTGCACCTCGCGGCGAAGGCGCTCTGGCCGGCCCCGGTCCCCTTCCCGGTGCTCCACGTGGACACCGGGCACAACTTCCCGGAGGTCCTGGCGTTCCGGGACGCCGCCGTGGAGCACTACGGGGTCCAGCTCCATGTCGCCTCGGTGCAGGACTACCTCGACGACGGCCGGCTGCGCGAGCGCAGCGACGGCACCCGCAATCCCCTGCAGACCCTTCCCCTGCTCGACGCGATCGAGGAGCATCGCTTCGACGCCGTCTTCGGCGGGGGCCGGCGCGACGAGGACAAGGCCCGCGCCAAGGAGCGCATCGTCAGCCTCCGCAACTCGTTCGGCCACTGGGATCCCAAGAACCAGCGTCCCGAGCTGTGGCACCTCTACAACACCCGCCGGCGTCCCGGGGAGCATGTGCGCGTCTTCCCGCTGTCGAACTGGACCGAGCTCGACGTGTGGCGCTACATCGCCCGCGAGGACATCGCCCTGCCGTCGCTGTACTACGCCCACGAGCGGTCGGTCCTCGAGCGCGACGGGATGCTCCTGTCCCCCGGGGACTGGGCGGAGCTGCGCGACGGCGAGGAGCCGAGCGTGCGCACCGTCCGCTACCGGACCGTCGGCGATATGTCCTGCACCGGAGCCGTGGCCTCCACCGCCGGGGATGTCGAGGCGGTGATCGCCGAGGTCGCGGCGACCACGATCACCGAGCGCGGCGCCACCCGCGCCGACGACCGCCTCTCCGAGGCCGCCATGGAGGACCGCAAGAAGGAGGGCTACTTCTGATGAGCACCACGACGACGAGCACCGTCGCCCCGGCCACGGCCCCGACCACGGCGATCCCGACCCCGACCCTCCTGCGCCTGGCGACCGCCGGCAGCGTGGACGACGGCAAATCGACCCTGATCGGTCGACTGCTCCACGACACGAAGTCCGTGCTGGCCGATCAGCTGGCGGCGGTCGAGGACGCGAGCCGGCGCCGCGGCTGGACCGGCGAGCTGGCGGACCTCGCCCTGCTGACCGACGGCCTGCGCGCCGAGCGCGAGCAGGGCATCACGATCGACGTCGCCTACCGCTACTTCGCGACCGCCGACCGGTCCTACGTCCTGGCCGACACCCCCGGTCACGTCCAGTACACCCGCAACACCGTCACCGGGGCCTCGACGGCCGACGTGGTCGTGGTGCTGGTGGACGCCCGCAACGGCGTGGTCGAGCAGACCCGCCGCCATCTCGCGGTGGCGGCGCTGCTGCGGGTCCCCCACGTGGTCATGGCCCTGAACAAGATCGATCTGGTCGAGGATCCCCAGCAGGTCCACGAGCAGGTGGCCTCCCAGGTGGCCGACGTGGCCGGGGCGCTTCCGCTGGACGTCCCGCCCGTGGTCCCGCTCTCGGCGCTGCGCGGCGACAACGTCGTCCACGCCTCCGAGTCCACCCCCTGGTACACCGGGCCCACCCTGCTGGCCCTGCTGGAGTCCCTGCCCGCTGCCCGGGACCTCCGTCACGACGCCTTCCGGATGCCGGTCCAGCTGGTGATCCGCCCTCAACACGGAGCGCAGGACGCGGCGCACGTCGACTACCGCGGCTACGCGGGCCTGATCACCGCCGGAGCGGTCGAGGTGGGAGACCGGGTGGTCGTCGCCGGGTCCGGCCGTGCCACCACCGTGGCCGGGATCGACCTGGACCGCTCCAGCGTGCAGCGCGCCGAGGCGGGCCTGTCCGTCACGGTGCGCCTGAGCGAGGAGCTCGACGTCTCCCGTGGTGATCTGCTCGCCGCCGGTGACGTCCCCACTCCCCGCCGGACCTTCTCCGCCGTGCTCTGCTGGCTGTCCGAGGGCCCGCTGCGCCCGGGCGCGCGGGTGCTCGTCAAGCACGGGACGAGCACAGTGCAGGCACGGGTCACCTCGGTCCGGGACCGACTGGACATCTCGACCCTCGAGCATGTGCCGGCGGAGCAGGGTGAGCTCAACGACCTGGTCCGCGTGGATCTCGAACTCGCCCAGGCGCTGCCGCTGGAGTCGTACTCCGACTCCCGCAAGGGCGGCGCGTTCATCGTGATCGACCCCCAGGAGGCGACCACCCTCGCCGCGGGGATGGTCGACGCCCCCGGGCGACACTGAGGCGGCTGACATGCTCTCCGAGCTGGTGCCCGCAGCGATCGCCGGATTCCTCGCGCAGATGATCGACGGCGCCCTCGGGATGGGGTACGGCGTGACGTCCGCCTCGCTCCTGCTCGCGACCGGTATGGCGCCGGCCGTGGTCGCCGCGACGGTCAAGTTCGCCCAGCTGGGCACGACGCTCGCCTCGGGGGCGAGCCATTGGCGGGCGCGGAACGTCGACGCCCGGATCGTGGCGCGCCTCGCCGTCCCCGGCGGTCTCGGCGCCCTGGTCGGGGCGACCGTGCTGTCCTCGCTCCCGCTCGAGGCGGCAGCACCGGTGATGTCCGCCCTGCTGCTCGGTCTGGGCATCCTGGTCGTGATCCGCTTCGCCACCCGGCGCGAGCGGATGGACCCGCCGGATCCCGAGAGCCCGCGGGGACGCCTGCTGGTCCCCCTGGGTCTGGTCGGCGGGCTGGTCGATTCCACCGGTGGCGGCGGCTGGGGACCGGTGGTGACGTCGACGCTGCTGACCTCGGCGCGCACTGCGCCGCGCACCGTGATCGGTTCCGTCGCCGCCGCGGAGTTCGTGGTCACCGTCTGCGCGAGCATCGGGTTCGTCCTGGGGCTCGGCCTCGGCGGCGTGTCCGTCGGGCTCGTCGTGGCTCTGATGATCGGAGGCGTCCTCGCCGCTCCGCTCGCGGCACGGCTGGCGGGCCGTCTGCCGGCGGGCATCCTGGGCGTCCTCGTCGGCAGCCTGATCATCACCCTGAACCTCGGGCCCACTCTCACCGCCGCTGCGGTGCCTCCCGCAGTGAGGCTCGCCGTGCAGCTCGGCGGGGCCCTGCTGTGCCTGCTGCTCCTCGCCGCGGCCCTGCGACGCCATCGGATCTCACGCCCCGGGTCCGCCGGGGACCCCCAGGACGCTGCGGACCCTGATTCCGCTGAGTCCTCGACGGAGGACAGCGCCCGCCCCCTCCCCGCGCCGATGCCCTGAGCGTCCTCGACCCCCTGCCCTGCCCTGCCCTGCCCTGCCCTGCCCTGATCGAGAGTCCGTCATGACCTCTGCCCGCCCTGTCCTGGACGATGCCCTGTCCGCCTCCGTGCTCGAGCCGGGATCCGTCGCCCTCATCGGTGGGGGCCCCGGCGCCCCGGACCTCATCACCGTGCGCGGCCTGACCCTGCTGCGGCAGGCCGACGTCGTGGTCGCGGACCGCCTGGGCCCCACCGGACTCACCGAGCAGCTCGGTGCAGGGGTCGAGGTGATCGACGTCGGCAAGCGACCGGGGGCGCACTCCCTGCGCCAGTCCGGCATCGAGGAGCTCCTCGTGTCGAAGGCGCTCGCGGGCAACCGGGTGGCCCGCCTCAAGGGCGGGGACCCCTTCGTGCTCGGCCGCGGGGGCGAGGAGGTGCTCGCCTGCCGCGCCGCCGGTGTCCCGGTCCAGGTCGTCCCGGGGGTGACCTCGTCGATCGCGGGGCCCGCGGCCGGGGGCGTCCCGGTGACCCAGCGCGGCAGCGCCGTCGCCCTGCACATCGTCAACGCCCACGGCGACCTCGGCCCGGCGGACCTCGCCGCACTGCGGGATCCCGGCACCACGACCGTGCTCATGATGGGCGTGGAGTGGCTGCCGCGGCTGGTCGCGCAGTCCCTCCTGAACGGCGTCGCCCCGTCCACCCCGGTCGCGATCGTGCAGAGCGCGACGCTGGCGGATCAGAAGGTGGTGCACGGGACCCTGTCCACCATCGTGCAGATCGCCGGCGACGCCGGGATCTCCCACCCCGCCGTGATCACCGTGGGCCGCACCGCCGCCGAGGGCTTCCTGGAGCCTGCGGTCCGCACCGACCCCGTCCGCGGTTCCGGCCGCGAGGCCCTGCCCCGCCCCGACGGGCTCCCACCTCGCACGAGCGTTCCGGCGCTGGTCGGCTGCGCCCACGGAACCCGCCTGCGCGCGGGCCGCGACGTGGTGCGGGCGATCCTGCGCCGGATCACGGAGCTCGTCCCCGAGGCGCCGGTGCGCGAGGCCTATGTCGACGTGCAGTCCCCCCAGGTGGCCGGGGTGGTCGCCGACCTGTCCTCCGTGGTCTCCGAGGTGCGCACCCGCGAGGGCGACGTCCCGCCCGATGTCGTGGTGGTCCCGCTGCTGCTCTCGACCGGAGTCCATGTCGGCCACGACATCGCGCACGCCGTCGCGGACCGCGACGCGGTCGCCGCGGGGCCGCTCGGTCCGGATCCTCGGTTGGCGGAGGTCATGGCGCAGCGGCTCGCGGAGGCCGGGGGCACGAGCGCGGATGCCGTGGTGATGGCGGCAGCGGGGACCCGGGACCCGGCCGGTCAGGCGATGGCCCGGGAGATGGGCCGTCTGCTCGCGGCGCGCCTCGGCCGCGAGGTGGGCGTGGGCTTCATCTCGGCCGCGACGCCCTCGGTGGCGGCGGCCGTCGACGATCGGCGCGCCGCGGGCGCGACCCGGGTCGCCGTCGCGACCTATCTGCTCGCCCCGGGGCAGTTCCACTCCCAGCTCGAGGGCTCCGGGGCGGACCTCGTCGCCGCGCCGCTCGGCGACCATCCCCTGATCGCCGAGATCGCCGTGGACCGGTACCGCACGATGCTCGGCGCCTGAGACGGCCCGGCACGCACGCGACGCCCGACCCCTCCCCGGGCCGGGCGTCGCGTGTCGTCGAGCAGGGCGGGTCAGTCCAGCGGTCGACGGGTGGCGCCGTAGGTCGCCGAGCGCACCAGGTGCGCGTAGACCTTCAGGGCCTGGGAGACCTCGCGATCACGGCTCGCGGGACGCCAGGGCAGGGGCCCCTTCGCCTCGCGACGGCGGTCGATCTCCTCCTGCGGGACGTCGAGCTCCAGCAGGCGCTTGTCGACGTCCATGATGATCCGGTCGCCGTCCTCGATGAGGCCGATCAGGCCGCCCTCGGCCGCCTCCGGGGAGATGTGACCGATGGAGACGCCGCTGGTTCCGCCGGAGAAGCGACCATCGGTGATCAGCGCGCAGGTCTTGCCCAGGCCGCGCCCCTTGAGGAACGAGGTCGGGTAGAGCATCTCCTGCATACCGGGGCCGCCCTGCGGCCCCTCGTAGCGGATCACCACGACGTCGCCGGCCTTCACCGTCTTGTCGAGGATCTTCTGGACGGCTTCCTCCTGCGAATCGCACACCACGGCGGAGCCCTCGAAGTGGAAGAGGTCCTCGGTGACGCCGGCGGTCTTGAACACGGCGCCGTCGCGGGCGAGGTTGCCCTTCAGGACGGCGAGGCCGCCGTCCTTGCTGTAGGCGTGCGGGACCGAGTGGACCACGCCGTTCTCGTCATCGGTGTCCAGCTCGTCCCAGGTGTTCGTGGTGGAGAAGGCCTGGGTGGTGCGCACGCCACCAGGGGCGGCGTGGAACAGCGCCTCCGCCTTCTTCGAGGCCGTGCCGCTGCGGATGTCCCACTCGGCGAGCCAGCTGGAGAGGTCCGGAGAGTGCACGGTGTGCACGGTGTGGTCCAGCAGCCCGGCGCGGTCGAGCTCGCCGAGGATCGCGGGGATGCCGCCGGCGCGGTGGACGTCCTCGACATGGGCGGTGCCGTTGGGCGCCACCTTGGACAGCGTGGGCACCAGACGGGAGATGCGGTCGATGTCGTCGAGGGTGAAGTCGGTCCCGGCCTCGATCGCGACGGCGAGGATGTGCAGGATCGTGTTGGTGGAGCCGCCCATCGCGACATCCATCGCCATGGCGTTGGAGAACGCGGCCTTGGTGGCGATCGATCGCGGCAGCACGGAGTCGTCGTCGTCCTCGTAGTAGCGCTTGGCGAGCTCCACGACCTTCCGCCCGGCCTCGAGGAAGAGCTCCTTGCGGAAGGCGTGGGTGGCGAGCGTGGTGCCGTTGCCGGGGAGGGACAGGCCCAGCACCTCGGTGAGGCAGTTCATCGAGTTCGCCGTGAACATGCCCGAGCAGGAGCCGCAGGTGGGGCAGGCGTTCTCCTCGACCTCCGCGAGCTGGGCGTCGGTGATCGCGTCGTTCGCGCTGAGCGACATCGCATCGACCAGATCGATGCGGTTCTCGGTGACCCCCTCGACGGGCTTCCCGGATTCCGAGGGGCCGCCGGAGACGAAGACGACGGGGATGTTCAGCCGCATCGCGGCCATCAGGTGGCCCGGGGTGATCTTGTCGCAGTTGGAGATGCACACCAGGGCGTCCGCCGTGTGGGCGTTGACCATGTACTCGATCGAGTCCGCGATGAGATCGCGGCTGGGCAGCGAGTAGAGCATGCCGCCGTGCCCCATGGCGATGCCGTCGTCCACGGCGATCGTGTTGAACTCCTTGGAGATGCCGCCGGCCTCCTCGATCGCGCTCGCGACGAGGTCCCCCATGTTCTTGAGGTGGACGTGGCCCGGCACGAACTGGGTGTACGAGTTCGCGATCGCGATGATCGGCTTGCCGAAATCTCCGCTCTTCATGCCGGTGGCGCGCCACAGGGCGCGGGCGCCGGCCATGTTGCGGCCGTGGGTCGAGGTGCGGGAACGAAGCTGAGGCATAGGGACATCTGATCACTCCGAGCGTCCTGGCACCAAGACGCCGTCACTACTAGTGGTGGAAGTGATAGTTTTCGCGACGGGGCGGCCGGACGACGGGACGACCCGACGACCCGACGACCCGACGACCCGACGACGAGGAGGCTGCATGACCGAGGGACCGCGTGCCGAGCTGGGCACGTTCCTGCGCCGACGCCGCAACGAGGTCGTGCGCGCCGACTACGACCTGCCGCCCGTCGGCCGCGGGCGCACCAAGGGACTGCGCCGGGAGGAGATCGCCTTCCTCTCCGGGGTGAGCGTCACCTGGTACACCTGGCTCGAACAGGGCCGGGACATCAACCCCTCCCGCCAGGTGATCGACGCCGTCGCCGTGAACCTGCGCCTGACCGAGGCGGAGCACGACTACGTGCTGGGTCTGGCCGGGTTCGCCCCTCCCCCGCGCCCGGTGCTCGCCGAACCGGCCCCGGTTCCCCCGCACGTGCAGCATCTGCTGGACGCCCTGGACCCGTCTCCGGCCTTCGCGCTCACGCCGCACTGGGACATCGCCGCCTGGAACCGGGCCTATGAGGGGCTCTTCCCCGCGGTCCGCGAGGCGGAGGCGACCCAGCGGAACCTGCTGCAGTTCATCTTCACCGATCCGTGGGTGCGCTCGATGCTCCCGGACTGGGAGCGCACCAGCCGGCAGTTCCTCGCCGAGTACCGCGCCGAGGCCGGCGGCCGGGCGGGCGGCCCCCAGCACGTGCGGCTGGTGGGTCATCTGCGGGCCGAGAGCGAGGAGTTCTCGCAGGCATGGGACGTCCACGAGGTGGAGCGCTTCGCCTCGCGGCGCCGGGAGTTCCTGCACCCCGTCGTGGGTCGGCTCGTGTTCGAGCAGGTCAACATCGTGCCCCAGGACGCGCCGGACCTCCACGTCGTCTCCTACCTCCCGCTGCCCGAGGGCGACACCCCCGCGGCGGCCGCGCGGCTCCTGGAGAGCTGAGCGCCGCCGCCCCGGACCTCAGACAGGGACGGAGGTCCGGGCCACGGGGTTGGCCATGTCCCCGGCGAAGAGCAGCGAGGAGGCCTGGTCGCCGAGGTCGACCATTTGCAGGGTGTTGCGCAGCTGCAGCCGGTTCAGGCACGAGTGCGCGAAGGTGCCCGCGCGCAGGTCGACGTCCCCGGCGATCCCCCGCGCGAGGTCCGGATGGTCCGCCTCGTACCCGTCCAGGACTCCCGCCACGACCCTCCAGAAGTGGTCGGCGGGCAGCAGCCCATCGGCGTCGAGGATTCCCGCGAGGTGCCGCAGCACCCCGTCGAAGACGTCGGTGAAGATCGACAGGGCCTTGTCCTGGCCGGGGACCACCGCCCGCACCCGCTCCATCGCCACCGGCAGCGGGCGGTGTCCCAGCACCGCCATCTCCTCACCGATGTCCTTGAGGAATGCCCCGACCACCTGCTGCTCCCGCACTCGCAGGATGAGGTTCTCGCCGTGCGGCATGACCACCACGTCATGCGCGAGCAGCGCATGGACGAGGGGGCGGAGGTAGGCACGCAGGTACTGCTCCACCCAACCCTCCGCCGACAGCACCGAGGCGCGGATCATCGTGCTCGCGAGCGCCGTACCGTCGTGATCGCGGTGCAGGAGTGCCGCCATCGTGAAGGCCCGCTCCCCCGGCTCGAGCAGCGGCACGGGGCTCTCCCGCCACAGCGCCGCGAGCATCTTGCGATGGGGGTTCGTGGTCGGCGTCCGGTGGTAGATGTCCCCGGTGTAGCCCAGTGCTGCCCGCTCCCGCAGGACGCGGAAGCCTCCGCCGGCGAACTCGGGGTCGCCGTCCACGAGAGCGGCGAGCCAGTCGTTGATCGCGGGGGTGTCCCGCATGTACTGCGGCGAGAGGCCGCGCAGGAACCCCATGTTCTGGATCGCGAGGGCGACCTTCACATAGGGCGCCCCGGATCGCGTGCGGTTGAAGAAGGTGCGCAGGGACTGCTGGGGCTGCATCTCGTCGCCGCCCGACCCGAGGGGCACGAGGTCGCCGCGGGCGATGTCCGGGGCGAAGGTGATCGGCAGGCGATGCTCCGCCTGCCAGGGATGCAGGGGCAGCAGGTGGTAGTCCGACGGGTCCAGGCCCCGGCCGGCCAGACGGTCCGCGAAGGAGTCGCGCTCCTCGGACGAGAGGCTCCACCGGGCATGCGCGGCCTCGTCCAGGCCCTTGCCGAGGGACAGGGTGCTGCGCCCGGCGTGCACCGCGACCCACTGCAGGCGCGTACGCCGGCCCTGCTCGGGCGCGTAGGCACGGTAGTCGGGCAGGGAGAACCCGATGCGACCGTTGTTCGCGAGGAAGCCCGGGTGGCCCTCCGTCATGGCGGCCTCGACGTCCGGGAGGTCCGCCGTGAGCAGGCCCTCGGCCGACGGCCGCTCGCCGCGACGGGCCTCGTCGAGCGTCGCGCAGCGGGCGGCGAAGGTGGACGCGAGCTCCTCGAGGTAGGTGGAGAGCAGCTCGTCGGGGATCCCGAGCGGCTCCTGCTGCTCCAGGACGAGCGTCTGGACGTCGAGCGCCGTCGGGGCGCCGTCCTCGAGGCGCCGAATCGAGGCAGGGTCCACGAGCCAGTGCTCGAGCGGGAGCACCCGGGCCCGGAACTCGTAGCGTACGTCGGTGCCGGGGACTGCCAGGGCGAAGCGATCGTCGCCGAGCGCCTCGGGGGCGAGGACTCGTTCGTGGCTGAGCTCGGCGAGGGCCTTGGCGATCAGGTGCCGGTGGGCCCGCTCGGCTACGTCGGCGCGCAGATGGGACGTCGGGGCGACGGGAGCGCCGAGATGTGCGCGCTCCGCAGTCGCGTCGTCGGCTCCGGCGCCGCCCCGGAGTTCCTTGCGCTGCCGCCGGTCCCCGAGCGGGGAAGCCGCGAAGTCCGCCCGGGTGCAGATGCTCAGCACCGCGCGCTTCGTGCCCGATCCCTCGGGCAGTTCGACGGTGCGCAGCACGCGGAAACCGGCTGCGGCGTTCTTGGCGAGCACTGCGCTGTTGCGTTCGTCGGGTTCGACGACGATCCGGGCGGCGCCACGGTTCTCGAAGCACCAGCGCACGACGCCTGCCAGCACCGCGGCGGTGAGGCCGTGCTCGGTCGGGCCGTCCGGCGGCGCGATGAGGAGGTGCATGCCGAGATCGCCGGGTTCCGGATGCAGCACCCCGGCGGGCAGCAGTCGGGCGGGATCATAGGTCTCGACGTAGACGAGCGGGACCCCGTCCCGCAGGCCGATCCGGCCGTTCTCGTGCTCGGAGGCGGCGACGGCGTCGAGGTAGGCGCGCACCTGTGCGGGCGAATGGTCGACCATGCCCCAGAAACGGGCGCGCGGGGTGCTCAGCCAGCTGTGCAGCAGGCCGGTGTGGTCCGCAGGACGGAGCGGTTCGACGCTCAGGTCCAACGGGTCGTTCGGGTTCATCAGGTTCATGGGGACGCTCCTGGTCAGCGGGCGGCGGGGAGGCCGAAGGTCTGGAAGGCGATGCGACGCTCGATCGGATACGGCTCCCGCCCGGTGAGCGCGGCGAGGATCACGGAGGCGCGCAAGGTGCCGAAGCCGAGGTCAGGGGCGGTGACGCCGTGGGTGTGCTCCTCGCCGCCCAGCACATGGATCCGCTCCTCGCGGTCGACGGTGTAGTCGCGGGTGACGTCGAGCCGGCCCGCGTCGTCGTGGCGGATCCGGTCCCCGAGCGGTGCGAGCAGCTCCGTGGAGCGGGGCCGGTAGCCGGTCGCGGCGACCACGGCGCCGGTGCGATGCTCCGCGACCGAGCCCGTGAGCGGATGCTCGAGGTCCAGGACGATCCGTCCGCTCCCGGAGTCCCTGCGGGCGGCGCGGACGGCGGCTCCCGTGAGCAGGCTCGAGGGCACCTCCCGGCCCCCGGCGGAGAGGCGGTAGAGGAGCTCGTGGATCTCGTCGATCAGGTCCGCGCTGATGCCCTTGTGCAGGGCACGCTGCTCCCGCGCCAGGCGGTCGCGCGTCCCCTCGGGAAGGGAGCGGTGCAGGTCGGTGTACTCCGGCGAGGTCATCTCGAGGGTGAGCTTCGTGTACTCCATGGGGAAGAACCGCGGGGAACGGGTCACCCAGTCCACCCGCAGCCCGTCGGCCCCGCCCTCCTGGAGCAGGTCCCGATAGATCTCTGCGGCGGACTGCCCGCTGCCCACCACCGTCACGGATCCGGCGGCGAGCAGCTCGTCCTTCCGCCGGAGGTAGTCGGCGCTGTGCAGCACGGGGGCTGGGGCCTCGTCTGCTGGAGCACCACCGGCCGGGCCGATCAGCTCGGCGAGGGGCGGCGGAAGGTGCGGCGCGGTGCCGACGGCGAGAGCCACGTGGCGGCCGCGCAGGTGCTCGCAGCCGATCACAGCCCCGGTTGCATCGAGCACGGCGGCCGTGACGAGCAGGTGATCGCCCTCCTCCTCCACGGCGACCACCCGACGCCGCCAGCGCAGGCAGTCCAGCTGTGCGGCGACCCAGCGGCAGTACTCGTCGTACTCGCTGCGCAGCGGGTAGAAGGATTCCCGGATGTAGAAGGGGTAGAGCCTGCCGGTCTGCTTGAGGAAGGCGAGGAAGGAGTAGGGCGAGGTGGGATCCGCCATCGTCACGAGGTCCGCGAGGAAGGGGACCTGGAGGGTGGTGCCCTCGATCATCAGTCCCGGGTGCCAGGAGAACCTGTCGGCCTGGTCCAGGAACACGGCGTCGACGTCCGGCAGCGGGTCGGCAAGCGCAGCCAGTCCCAGCCCGAAGGGGCCGATCCCGATGCCGATGAGGTCGTGGATCTCCTCGTCGTGCACCGCGGGTTCCGGGCTCTCCGCCTCCGGCGTGGCCCGGGCGCTCATCGGTCCACCCCGGTCGCGGCGAGGCGGGTGCCGGCGAGGAGTCCGCGACCTGTGGCCCGCACGAGGTCGAGCACGGCGGCGATGTCGGTGAGCGTGGCCTCGGGATTGAGCAGGGTGAGCTTCAGGTAGCAGACGCCGTCGATCGTCGTGCGCGCCACCATGGCCCGGCCCGATTGGAAGAGGATCCGGCGGATGAGCGGCTGCAGCTCGTCGACCCGTGCATCGTCCAGGCCTGCGGGCTGGAAGCGGAAGACCACCGTGCTGAGATCCGTCGTGCCGAGCACGTGCAGGTCCGGGTCGTCCTCGAGCAGGCCGCGGACCTCCGCAGCGAGGTCGCAGACCCGGTCCACCATCCGCCCCAGCTCATCGGGCCCCAGCGCGCGCAGAGTGGTCCACAGCTTCAATGCGTCGAAACGTCGCGTGGTCTGCAGCGACTTGTCGACCTGATTGGGCTCGGCGTCGGCGGAGGCGGCCTCGGCAGCGGGATTGAGGTAGTCGGCGTGATGCGCGGCCGCGGCGAGGTCGGCCGGATCGCGCACGATCAGAGCGCTCGAGGAGACGGGCTGGAAGTAGGTCTTGTGGAAGTCGACCGTCACGGAATCGGCGCGTTCGATGCCCGCCAGCAGCTGGCGACGGGTACCGGAGACGAGCAGTCCGCCGCCGTACGCCGCGTCGACGTGCAGCCAGGCACCGTGCGTGCCGGTGGTGGCCGCGATCTCGGCGAGGGGATCGATCAGGCCCCGGTCGGTGGTCCCGGCGGTCGCGACGACGGCCATGACCGGCTCCCCGGACGCCTCGCAGCGGGTAAGGAGGACGTCCAGAGCGGTCGGGTCCATCCGGCCCTGCCCATCTGCGGCGACGATGCGCACGGCGTCCTCGGCGAGGCCGAGCAGCTCCGCGGAGCGGGAGACGGAGAAGTGGGCGGCCTCCGTGGTGAGAACACGCAGCCGGGGCAGGAGGTCCTCGCGGTCCGTCGTCGCCCTGCGCTCGGCGCGCCGTCGGGCGAGGAACAGCGCCTGGAGGTTCGACTGGGTGCCTCCCGAGGTGAACACGCCGTCCCCGGCGGCGAAGCCGATCCGGCGGCCGGTCCAGCGCACGAGTCGCTGCTCCATGAGGGTGGCGACGAGGGACTGGTCGTAGGTGTCCACGGAGGTGTTGATCGCCGCGAGCATCGCCTCGGCGGCGACCGCCGGCAGCACCACGGGACAGTTGAGGTGTGCCAGGTACGACGGGTGGTGGAACCAGACCGCGTGCTGGGCGTACAGCGCACCGGCCTCCTCCAGTGCGGCCGCGGCGCCGATCCCGGAGCCGTCCAGAGTCCGCTCCTCGACGAGTCTCTCCAACGCCGAGCGATCCGGTCCGACGGAGGGAGCGCGCACTGCACGGACGTGACCGGCGATGTCGTCGACGACGTGGTGCAGGAGGTCGGCGTACGCATCGGCGGTCCGCGCAGTCAGCAGGGATCCGACGCCTGGCGAGTCCGGGTCGTCCGTCTCGGTGGTGAGCGTGAGCAGCGAGTCCATGGGCAGGTGCCTCCCGGGGTCGAGCGGATCCGGCGAACCCGCGTCACTAAGGTTTGGCTACCCTAATAACGCAACGCTCGCGGCGCGCAAATCAGATGGGGTCCGCATGAGAAGCGCCACGAGAGCCCGAGACCGGACAAAAGCCGTGGACAGCGAAGGTGCCGATGTGCAGAGCGCCTCGGCGGGCTCGACCATCACGTCGACGGGCGCATCTCACAGGCTTTCTACGGTGTTGCCTCGTGGACAGGCTTTTCACGCTGATCACGGGCAACGACAGAACAGCGCGGGTCCCCTGCCCGGACCGCGTCGGACACCCTGAGGACGCGCTCACCGGTCCCCGACACCTGCCCGTCCGTCACGGCGGATCGTTGCCGACCAGTCCGTCGATCGCTTCTCGGATCACCGAGATCTGGCCCGAGTGCAGGAGGTTCTCCTCGAGGATGTCCACCAGTCGACGACGACGCTTCACGATGTACCCGGGGTCGCTGTGCAGCTCCGTCTCGAGCCCGCCGTCCGCGACCAGACGGCTCCACTCCTTCCGGCATCGCCCGATCGTCGAGTACCAGAGGTCGTACAGCTCCTCCGGGCGGAGGGCGATCGCCTCGTCCCACTCGGCTCCGTCGGAGTGCTCGGCGCCGTCCGGGCCGGGGACCGGGGGCCCGGCGGGCCGCTCGGCCGCGAGCGCCGTCCAGCTCTCCTCGACCTTCGCCAGGTGCAGGATCGTCCCGGCGACCGTCAGCGTCGAGGGCGCGTGCCGGCGCCGCAGCTGCTCGGCGTCGAGTCCTCCGGTCTTCCAGGCGAACTGCCGGTGCACACGGTCCAGGGCGAACAGGAGCATCTCGCCCTCGTCGCCCCGCAGGCAGTCCTCGAACGGGATGTCGGTGTAGTCCATGTCAGGACCGTAGACCCGCCTCCCGGTGAGGACCAGGGTGAGGACCGGCGCGAGCTCGACGTCCCGGGCACCGCCGGAGACCGGGCCCCGGACGCACGACGGTCGGATCCCGAGCCCGGGGCGATGCCCCGGACCGGAATCCGACCGGTGTCGTGCTGTCCAGCGGTGGCCTGCAGATCAGCCGGTGACGCCGAGCTTCTCCATGATGATCTCGCGCACGCGGCCGGCGTCGGCCTGACCGCGGGTGGCCTTCATGATCGGGCCGATGAGCGCGCCGATGGCCTGGACCTTGCCGCCCTGGATCTTGGCGACCACGTCGGGGTTGTCGGCGATGGCCTGATCGACGGCGCCGGTGAGCACCGAGTCGTCGGAGACGACCGCGAGGCCCTCCTTCTCGACGATCGCGGCCGGGTCGCCCTCACCCGCGAGGACCTTGGTGAGGACCTGCTTGGCGATCTTGTCGTTGATCTTCTTCCCGTCGACCAGACCCTGCAGCTCGGCGATCTGGGCCGGGGTGACGGCCAGCTCGTGCAGCTCGGACTCCTGCTCGCGCGCGACACGGGCCAGCTCGCCCATCCACCACTTGCGGGCGCTCTGCGCGCTCGCTCCGGCGGCGACGGTCGACTCGATCAGATCCAGGGCGTCGGCGTTGATGACGTCACGCATCTCGAGGTCGGTGAACCCCCAGTCGCCGAGCAGACGGCGTCGGCGGGCGGCGGGCAGCTCCGGAAGGCTGGTGCGGATCTCCTCGACCCACTCCCGGCTCGGGGCCACCGGCACCAGATCGGGCTCGGGGAAGTAGCGGTAATCCTCTGCGTCGGACTTCGGACGACCTGAAGAGGTGCCGCCGGTGTCCTCGTGGAAGTGGCGGGTCTCCTGGATGATCTTCTGCCCGGCGTCGAGCACGCCCGCCTGGCGGGAGATCTCGTAGCGGACCGTGCGCTCGATCGAACGGAACGAGTTCACGTTCTTCGTCTCGGTGCGGGTGCCCAACTCCGCCTCGGGGTTCGCCCGCAGCGACACGTTGATGTCGGCGCGCACGTTGCCACGCTCCATCTTCGCCTCGGAGATCTCCAGAGCCCGGAAGATGTCGCGCAGGGTGCGCACGTAGGCCGCGGCGACCTCGGGGGCGCGCCCCTTCGTGTTCGGGATCGGCTTGGTGACGATCTCGACCAGCGGCACGCCGGCGCGGTTGTAGTCCACCTGCGAGTGGGTCGCGCCGTGGATGCGTCCGGTGGACCCGCCGACGTGGGTGTTCTTGCCGGCGTCCTCCTCCATGTGGGCGCGCTCGATCTCCACGCGGATGATCTCGCCGTCCTCCAGCTCGACGTCGACCCAGCCCTCATAGGCGATCGGCTCGTCGTACTGGGAGGTCTGGAAGTTCTTCGTGAGGTCCGGGTAGAAGTACTGCTTGCGCGAGAACCGGCAGGTCTCGGCGATCGAGCAGTTCAGCGCCAGACCGATCTTGATCGCGAACTCGACGGCCTTGTGGTTCACGACCGGCAGCGCGCCGGGCAGGCCCAGCGACGTGGGGGTGATCGCCGTGTTCGGCTCGGCCGCGAAGATGTTCGGCGCACCGTCGAACATCTTGGTGGCGGTGCCCAGCTCGACGTGGACCTCGATGCCGAGCACGGGGTCGAAGCGCGAGATGGCCTCGTCGTAGTCGACGAGATCGATGGTCGATGCAGTCATCACTTCGCTCCGTTCATGAGCTCGGGCGCCTTGGCCAACAGCGGGCCGCCCCAGGAGTCCTCGAGCAGTGCCTCCAGGGCGCCGCCCACGCGGTACAGGCGCTCGTCGGCCCGGGCCGGGGCGAGGAACTGGATGCCGGCGGGCAGGCCGTCCTCGGCGAGGCCGCTGGGGATCGAGATGCCCGGGGTGCCGGCGAGGTTGGCGGGGATGGTGGCGATGTCGTTCATGTACATCGCCATCGGGTCGTCGACCTTCTCGCCGAGGCGGAAGGCGACGGTCGGGGAGGTCGGCGAGGCGAGCACGTCGACCTGCTCGAAGGCGGCGGCGAAGTCGCGCTGCACGAGCGTGCGCACCTTCTGGGCGCTGCCGTAGTAGGCGTCGAAGTACCCGGCGGACAGGGCGTAGGTGCCCAGCAGGATGCGGCGCTTGACCTCGTCGCCGAAGCCGGCCCCACGGGTCGCCTTCATGACGTTCTCGGCGGTGGGGTGGTCCTCGGGGACCACGCGCAGGCCGAAGCGCATGCCGTCGAACTTCGCGAGGTTCGAGGAGGCCTCCGAGGGCATGATCAGGTAGTACGCGCCCAGCGCATACCGGAAGTTCGGGCACTTCACGCGCACGATCTCCGCGCCCGCGCGCTCGAGCTGCTCGAGCGACTCGGTGAAGCGGGCCTGCACCTCGGGGGCGAAGCCTTCGCCCTCGAGCTCCTCGATGACGCCCACGCGCAGACCCTTGACGTCCTTGCTCCGTGCGGCTGCGGCGAAGGCGCCGACGGGGTCCGTGAGAGAGGTCGAGTCATGCGGATCGTGACCGGCGATGAGTTCGTGCAGCAGCGCCGAGTCCTCGACGGTGCGGGTCACGGGGCCGGCCTGGTCCAGCGAGCTGGCCATGGCGATCAGCCCGTAGCGGGAGACGGAGCCGTAGGTGGGCTTCACGCCCACGGTGCCCGTGACGGCGCCCGGCTGACGGATCGAACCACCGGTGTCGGTGCCGATCGCGAGCGGGGCCTCGTAGGCGCCCACGGCCGCGGCGGAGCCGCCGCCGGAGCCGCCGGGGATCCGGTCGCGGTCCCAAGGGTTGCGGGTGGGTCCGTAGGCGCTGGTCTCCGTCGAGGAGCCCATCGCGAACTCGTCCATGTTGGTCTTGCCGAGGATCGGCAGGCCTGCCGTGCGCAGCGCGCTGACCAGGGTGGCGTCGTAGGGCGGGATCCAGCCCTCGAGGATCCTGGAGCCCGCGGTGGTGGGCTGGCCCTGCGTGACCACGACGTCCTTGACGGCGATGGGCACACCGGCGAGGCCGTGCAGCTCCTCGCCCGCGGCGCGGCGGGAGTCGACCTCGCGGGCGGTGCTCAGCGCCTCCTCGGTGTTGACGTGGAGGAAGGCGTTCAGGTCGTCGTCGACCGCGGTGATGCGGTCGAGGTGGGCGCGGGTGAGCTCCTCGGAGGAGATCTCACCGGCGACCAGCGCGGCGGCCTGAGCGGCGGCGCTGGTCCGGATGATGTCGTGCTGAGTGGCGTCGGTCATCGATTCACTCCTCTCCCAGGATCTGCGGGACGGCGAAACGGCCGTCCTGCGCCTCAGGAGCGCCGGCGAGCGCCTGCTCCTGGGTCAGGGTGGTCTCGACGACGTCCTCACGGAAGACGTTCGTCATGGCAATGGGGTGGGACGTCGCGGGTACATCCTCGGTGGCGACCTCGGACACGGAGGCGACAGCGTCCATGATGGAGTCGAACTCGCCGGCGAAGCGGTCGATCTCCTCATCGGTGAGCTGGATCCGTGCGAGGTCGGCGAGGCGTGCGACGTCATCTCGTCCGATCGAAGGCATGTGGCTCATTCTAGGCGCGGTCCGCGGGCAGGGCGCCCACCCGGTAGTGATACGCGCCGCGGGAGGCGAACCCGAGGCGCCGATACAGGGTCGACGCCGCAGCGTTGTCCTTCTCGACCTCGAGCAGCGCGAGGCTCGCACCCTGGACGGCGGCGATCGCCAGCAGGGTCCGGGACACGGCCCGGCCGAGGCCCTCACGGCGGCGGCGCGGGTGCACCGCGATCATGTTCAGCACCGCGGCGGTCCCCTTCCCCGCCTCCACGAGCGCGGCGCGGCCGACGGCGATCGGTGCCCCGGCGGCGAGGCCGTCGCCTCCTCCCTCCGCGTCGGCCCCGTCGGACCGCAGGACGACCTGCACCGAGGGGGTGCCGGCGAGGATGTCGTGCATCGTCGCGCGGGCGTCGTCCCCCTCGCGCGGGGCGAGGGACCAGGCGGCGTCGAACCAGTCCTCGTCCAGCTCCCCGGTACGGATCTCGGCCGAGGGATGCGGGACGGCGGAGAGGGAACCTGTCAGCGGGAGCTCGAGGAGCTCGCTGTGCCCGGTGCTGCCGTATCCGCGTGCGGCGAGCAGGTCATCGAGCTGGGCGGGGCCGTGGACGTCGAGGATGCGGAAGCACGCCCGCTCCCCCGTCATCGCGACGAGCCCCTCGATCCGTTCGACCGCCGCGAGGAGGGCGTCGTCCGTCGACGGCGCGTCCACCGCGACCGCGCTGTTGGCGCGGCGGGTGACGCCCCGGGAGCGCAGCAGGGCGAAGCCGTCCACATCGAGTCGCTGCACGGGCCTCCAGCCGGCGATCAGCGCCTCGACGAGGCGATAGCCGCTCAGGGGCCGGGAGGCCCCCGCCCCGGAGGATCGCGCTGCGGATCCCTTCGAGGAGCGGGACGGGGAACGGGACGGGGTGCTGCGTCGGGATGGGCTCACCCGGTCGATCGTAGCGACCGCCCCGGTAGACTTCCGCCCACCAGAAGAGGTCCCTGACACCGAGCCGCACAGGGACGATCCCAACGGAAGGTGCCGCCATGTCCGTAGACCCGAACATCGACTATCACGCCCACGATCCCGAGGACGACGACGCACGCTCTGATGATCCGGTGCTCCGCGAGGCGCAGGAGCTCGAGGAGAAGATGCGTCGCGCCCTGGCCACGAAGGAGGACCCGCTGCGTGACGACGAGTCCACCTCGGCGCGGCTGCGCCGTCTGGAGGAGGAGGGCGCAGGGACGGGAGCGGACGAGGACGCCCACCACGGGGAGACCCCCGCCTCCTGATCGACCGCTCTCCGATCCCGTGCCCCCGGTCAGGCGGTCCCGGGCGGGCGCTCCGTGGCGCAGGGGACCGGCCGGTTCCGGGCACGGGTGCTCATCGTCGGGGATCCGGCGGCGGCATCAGCAGGAACGGCAGGTAGAGCACGCCCCAGAGGTTGTAGGGGAAGGTGATGCGCATGATCGCCTTGATCCCCCAGTGCATCGAGAAGGCGCCTGCGGAGAACAGCCACCCCAGCCGGCGGTCGAGCACAGCCAGCGGCGCCCCGACCTCGACGATCAGGGAGACCAGGGCCATCGCGGTGAACAGGTGCCGATACGGGTAGAGGCGTCGGGCGAGGGGTGAGCCCTGCTCCCCCAGCATCTCCTTGCGCAGGGCGTCGAAGGCGATCTGACCGCGCATGGTGGCACCGTCGACCCACGACGCTCCGGCGCCGCCGGTGAACTTGGCGATGCCTGCGAGCAGATAGGTCACAGCGACCGCGGAGTTCATCACCGTCGGCGTCGCCCCGTACATCCAGGAGCGCCGCGAAGGCAGCAGGGTCCGGTCCCTCACCAGCGCGTCGAGGCTGAGCGCATCCGCCGCCGGCGCCGCCCCGAGCACCATCGTGTGCAGCACCATGGTGTTCTCGTGGTGGAAGACCATCGACCACGAGTTGCGGTACGAGAAGTTCCAGGTCTGCAGGGCGGAATGCAGAGGGCCCACCACCCGGTGGGCGACCCCCGCGGTGAACAGCGCACCGGTGACCAGGGAGGCGTCGACGAGCCGGTCGGCGATGACCGGTGGCAGGGGCGTGCGCAGGATCCGCGCCGGTCCGACGGGATCGAAGCTCGCCGCATCGGTGCGGTGCACCCCGTAGTAGAGCTTCCGACGGCGGCCGACATGCCAGAGGTGGTAGCCGCCGACGGCGATCCGCAGCATGGCCGGGGTCGAGGCCCCAGCGGTCGGGGCCAGATGCCGTCGGGCCGTGGAGGCGATCTCGCGCAGGGCGCCGGTGAGGCGGTTGACGCTCATCGTCCTGGCACCTCCGCCGCTCCGCGCACGTCGAGCCTCGAGGTGAACTCGCTCCGGTCCCTGCTGGTCATGAAGGGGTCCACGAGGTAGCGGCCGCGCACGATCTGCACCCGCATCACGCCTCGATCCGCGACCCGGTCCCGGGAGCCGACGAGAGCGGCGGCGCGCTCGGCCAGCAGCTGGCCGTCCCCGGCGAGCACGCGACGACGCACCTGCCTGCGCACGGCGTTGAGTCCCCCCGTGCCCAGGTAGGAGTAGTGCAGCGGCGCCACGGAGCCGTCCGCCTGCTCGCCGAGCAGATGGGTCACCCAGTAGTGCGACGCCCGTCTCCCGGAGAACATCGGATAGTGGCTGAAGGGGAAGGAGTCGCGCACGTTCTTCGCAGGGCCGAGACGACGGGCGGGCAGGGCGACCGCGGTCAGAAGGAGCCCGGCCAGCACCCCGGCGACCATGCGGGTCGCCGCGGTGTCTGCGATCGAAGCGCCCGGCGATGGCGCCCCGGAGTGGTTCCGAAAACCGGCTTCTTTGCTCATGACCTGCACAATAGTGCTGTTTGATGAAAACGGGACGGGCGGGGATGAGACGTCCATGAGAGTCCTCTCAGGCACGCTCGGGGGCCCCGATCCGCGGTGCGCGACCCCCCGCCCCCGGTGAGGATCGACCGTCCCTCCCCGAGGATCCACCGTCCACACCCCGACGACCCGTCCACGAAGGTCGGATCCGGTTGCCACACTGGGGGACATGGATTCCTCCCCGTCGACCTCCCCCGCCGCCGCCACCGACCGTTCTGCTCTGCGGGCCGAGGCCCAGGAGGCGCTGCAGGCCCTGACCGGTCGGGCCGACGCCGATTTCCACGACGGCCAGTTCGAGGCGATCGCGGCACTCGTCGAGGAGCGCCGCCGGGTCCTGGTGGTCCAGCGCACCGGCTGGGGGAAGTCCGCGGTGTACTTCCTCGCGGCCCTGCTCCAGCGGCGACGGGGCTCCGGCCCCGCGCTGATCATCTCGCCGCTCATCGCCCTGATGCGCGACCAGGTGGCGGCCGCCCGTCGCGCCGGGGTACGGGCCGAGGCCATCAGCTCGGCGAATCCCACGCAGTGGTCCGATATCGAGAGCGCCCTGGATGCCGATCAGCTCGACGTGCTCCTCGTCTCCCCCGAGCGGCTGGTCAACCCGCGCTTCCGGGCCGAGCAGATGCCACGGCTGATCGAGCGCTGCGGGCTCCTGGTCATCGACGAGGCGCACTGCATCTCCGACTGGGGACACGACTTCCGCCCCGACTATCGCCGGCTGCGGGATCTGGTCGCCGAGCTCGGGGACGAGGTCCCGGTGCTGGCCACGACCGCGACGGCCAACTCCCGCGTGGTGGCCGACGTCGCCGAGCAGCTGGGGGTGCAGGCCGATGGCGCCGCCCCGGTGCTGACCCTGCGCGGCACGCTGACCCGTGACTCGCTGCGACTGGGCTGCCTGACCCTGCCCGATGACCGAGCCCGCCTGGAGTACCTCGCCCGGTATCTCGACGATCTGCCGGGCTCGGGGATCATCTACACCCTCACGGTCTCCGCAGCCGAGGACCTCGCCGATCTCCTGAACCGCCCGGGGCGCCGCGTCGTCGCCTATACCGGCCGTACCGACTCCGAGGAGCGCGCAGAGCTCGAACAGGCCCTCAAGGACAACGAGGTCAAGGCCCTCGCCGCGACGAGCGCGCTCGGGATGGGCTTCGACAAGCCGGACCTGGGATTCGTCGTGCATCTGGGAGCGCCCAGCTCCCCGGTGGCCTACTACCAGCAGGTGGGCCGTGCGGGTCGTGCCACCGACACCGCCGACGTCCTGCTCCTGCCGGGCCGCGAGGACCGAGCGATCTGGGAGTACTTCGCCACCGCCTCCATGCCCGCCCAGGCCGATGCGGACGCCGTGCTCGCCGAGCTCGGCGCAGCCGGGTCCCCGCTGTCCACGCCCGCGCTCGAGGCACGTGTGGACGTCAAGCGCAGCGCCCTCGAGCTGCTGCTCAAGGTGCTCGCCGTCGAAGGCGCGGTCGACTCCGTGCGCGGCGGCTGGGTCTCCACCGGGGCGACCTGGGCCTATGACGCCCCTCGCTACGAGAACGTCGCCCGTGCGCGCCGAGAGGAGCAGCAGGCCATGCTCGACTACGAGAATCTGCAGCCCGGCGATCCGCAGCACTGCCGGATGATGTTCCTCGCCCGCCAGCTCGACGACGAGACGGCGACCCCCTGCGGTCGCTGCGACGTCTGCACCGACCCCTGGTACCCGGTGCCGGGATCGTCCCCGGCGCCTCGCACCAGGTCACTCGAGGACGCGCCGGCTGCGGGCGACGGCTCCGACGCCCCCGGCACGGCCCCCGTGGACCACGGTGACGACGATGCCTCCCGGGAGGCCGTCTCCCGCCTTCTGGATCGGGTCGGCGTCCCGATCGATCCGCGCAAGCAGTGGCCGCAGGGACTGGACCGCGTGGGCGTCACCTCGGAGTCCGGGGGCCCGGTGCGCGGCAACATCCCGCCCGGGGAACGGTTGGAGGAGGGTCGGGCCCTCGCCCGTATGTCGGACCTGGGCTGGGCGGTACCGCTGCGGAATCTGCTCACGGTCGATGAGCAGGGTCGGCGCGTGGATGCGGCCCTCACTCCGGCGATCGCGAACCGGGTCGTCGAGGTCCTCACGGACTGGGACTGGCGGCAGCGCCCCGCCGCGGTGATCGCCGTGCCCTCCATGACCCGGCCCGGTCTGGTGCGGGATCTGGGTGCCGGCATCGCTCGGATCGGGAAGATGCAGGACCTCGGTCAGCTCGGACTCTCGCCCAGCGCGACCCCGCAGCGCGGAGCCCGCAACAGCGCGTTCCGGGTCGCCGCCCTGTGGGACCGCTTCACCATCCCCCCGGAGCTCGCCGAGCAGATCGTCGCGCTCGACGGTGCCCCGATCCTGCTGGTCGACGACGAGATCGACACCCGATGGACGATGACGATCGCGGGGCGCCTGCTGCGCCGGTCAGGGTCCGGGCCCGTGCTGCCGCTGGCCCTCGCCCTGGTCAGCTGAGCAGCGCGCCCAGCCGGCATGCGGCCACCGCTGACGCGGGGCCGGCCCGCGTCTGCTCTCGTCGACCGTCGTCAGCTGTGGTCGACCGTCATCAGCTGTAGTCGCCCTGCTTCACCGCGAACACCGGGCGGTCGCCCTTCTCCTCCTTGAGGCACCACAGCAGGTCCGGTCCGTCGGCGTCCTCCCAGTAGCTCAGGGACTCCCCCCAGGAGACCCACGGCTTCGAGGTCATCGCCCCTGAACCGGACCAGTGGTGCAACGTCTTGTTGTGGGAGTCGTTGAACCACCAGCGCCCATTGTGGGAGGCCACGCCGTTGAGGTAGTGCAGAGGGACGTCGAGCGCCTCGGTCGCCGTGGTCGTCCCGGCGAACGTGTGCTTCCCCTCCGCGAAGGGGAAGCGGACCGCTCGTGTGGGTCCTTCGGGGTAGTCCCCGTCGCAGTCCACACAGCGGTACTCGGTCATGACGATCGATCGGCTCACGCGGTCCAGGGAGATCGTGGACCACACCAGCTTCTCCGTGCCTCCCGCGACCTCCGAGTCGATCCTCCCGACCTGCGGCAGCACGTAGGCGTAGTTGTGCGCATAGAAGGTGTCCCCCTCCCTGCCGATCTGGTCCTTGGTCCCGCCGGTGTCGGTGGTGACGATCCTGCTCATGTCGAACACCCTCATGCCAGAGCCGGTGTCCGCGACATAGAGCAGATCCCCGTACCAGGCGATCCCGCCGACGTGGATCTCCACGTCCTCGAAGCTCGGCTCGGCCGCGGTGCCGTTGGGCTCGACCAGCAGGATCCGCCGATAGGAGTTCGGATGATTCGCATCCCAGTCGATGAGGTTGATGCGGCTGCCCTTGGGCGAATTGTTGTAGAAGCTCACGGCGATGACCTGTCGCCCGTCGTACCGGCCGTTGCCCGCTGTGCCGACGGAGTCACGACTGGTGGTGATCCCCTGCGGAGCGACGTCGGGGTCGTTCTCGTCGCTCGGGGCGAAGCGGAAACCGTGCACCTGGTCGTCCAGGACCCGCGCCTCGGTGCGGTCGTGGTTCGCGGTGTCCATGACCTCGCTGACGCCCGCCGACCCGGCCTGCTCCAGCAGCGCCTCGACCCTCGTCGTGTACTCGCTGTAGTCGGCCGTGAGGGTGAAGTCCGTCGGATCGAGCGTGCTCGGGGCTGCGGCCTGGGCGGGGTCGGCCAGGGCAGGAGCGGCCAATGCTCCGCCGGACGCGGTGAGGGCCCCGAGGAGGCCTGCCCCACGCAGCACAGCACGTCGGTCGACGCCACGGCGGGACACCCCCTCGCCGGACTCCTCGGACGTCATGGACGGTTCGGGGTTCCGGATGCTCATGGTCGAGCAGCCTTCCTGTCGGGTGCGTTGTGGCGCGCACCACGCTCCCACGGCTGCTGAGGGATGTCGAGGGGTCCGACGATCTGGGCCGTCAGGCGTCGCCTGCCCCGCCCGCCGCAGCATCAGCATCAGCATCAGCATCAGCATCAGGTTCGGCGACCGCGTCGGCCCCGCCCTCGAGCAGCGCGACGAACCCGGCCTCGTCGAGGATCCGCAGCCCGAGGTCCCGGGCCTTGGTCTCCTTGGTGCCGGCGTTCTCCCCGACCACCACGAAGTCCGTCTTCTTCGAGACCGATCCCGAGGCCTTGCCGCCGCGGGAGATGATCGCCTCCTTGGCGCCGTCCCGGCTGAAGCCCTCCAGCCCGCCGGTGACCACGATGGTCAGACCCTCGAGGGTCCTCACGAAACCGTCCTCGACGTCATCGACCATCCGCACCCCGGAGGCCGCCCACCCGTCGACGAGCTCGCGATGCCACTCCACCCCGAACCACTCGATCACGGCCTCGGCGATGATCGGCCCCAGCCCGTCGGTGTCGGCGAGCTGCTCGATGCCGGCCTCCCGGATCGCGTCCATGGAGCCATAGGCGGTGGCGAGCGATCGCGCTGCCGTCGGACCGACGTGCCGGATCGACAAGGCCACGAGCACCCGCCACAGCGGCTGGCTCTTCGCCTTCTCGAGCTCGGAGATGAGGGTCTCGGTGGTCTTCAGCACGGAGGGGGTCTTCTGCTGCTTCCACGCCCCGTCGCGCTTGTAGTGCTTGAACTGCGGACGGGACCAGAACGCGGGCTGGATCCGCCAGTCCCCCGTCGGTTCGCCGTCACGGCGCTCGGGCTGCCAGACGACCACCTCGCGCAGTGCGTCGGCCGTGAGATCGAACAGGTCGTTCCCCGTGGTGACCACGGGCTCCTGCAGGCCCGGGAGCAGCGGATCCTCCGCCGTGGTGATGCGCAGCAGCGGCACCCCGTCGGTGCCCTGGGTGATCTCTCCGTTCTTGAGCACCACGAAGTTCTCGAGCTCCGCCTCCGAGGCCTCGCGGATCGGCAGATGGATGCTGTGCCCGGAGCTCAGCGCGGCGAGCGCCTCGCCGCGTCGCTTGTCCGGATCGGTGAGGGCGATCGCGGATTCCTCGCCGAGCGCCTCGATGTCGAAGCCGCCGCGGGAGGCCGCATGCTCGACGCGGCCCGTCACCTGGGCGGGGCAGTCCTTCTGGTTCGGGCAGCGCCAGTCCTTGTCCCCCTCCTTCTCGGGACGGATGGTGGTGCCGCAGGCCGGGCACTGCGTGGGCATCACGAAGGGGCGCTCGCTGCCATCGCGCAGCGATTCCACCGGGCCGAGGATCTCCGGGATCACGTCGCCGGCCTTGCGCAGCACGATGGTGTCGCCGATCAGCACGCCCTTGCGCTCCACATCGAACTGGTTGTGGAGCGTGGCCTTCTCGACGGTGGAGCCGGCGACCTTCACCGGCTCCATCACGCCGAAGGGGGTCACCCGCCCGGTGCGTCCCACCTGCACCTGTATGTCCACGAGCTTCGTGGTGACCTCCTCGGGCGGGAACTTGAAGGCGGTCGCCCAGCGCGGGGCGCGCGAGGTGGCGCCCAGGGCCCGCTGCTGCGCGAAGGAGTCCACCTTGATGACGATGCCGTCGATCTCGTGCTCGAGGTCGTGGCGGCGCTCCCCGTACTGCTCGACGTACGCCACGACCTCGTCGGTCGATCCGACGACCTCCATGTAGCGGCTCGTGGGCAGGCCCCACAACGCCAGCAGCTCGTACACCTCGCTCTGGGAGCCGACGGGCGGGTCCGGCCACGCGCCGAGGCCGTGCACGGTCAGGCGCAGCGACGTCAGACGGGCGTCCCCGGCCTCGCGTTCGAGCCCTGTCTTCTTCTCGAGCTGCTGACGCAGGCCTCCCGCCGCGGTGTTGCGGGGATTCGCGAAGGTCGGGAAGCGGCGGGTCGCGGCGAGCTGCTCCTTCTCCTCGTCGAAGGCGCGTCGGCCCGACGCCTGCCGGGACTCCCAGCGGGAGCGGCTCTCGGCGACCGCACGCTCGCGCAGCTCGACCTGGAGATCGTTGAGGCGCGCGAAGTCCTGCGTCGGCATGAACACCTCGCCGCGCACCTCGACCAGGGCGGGGTGGCCGCTTCCCGCCAGAGTCTGCGGGATCCCCTCGATCTGCAGGGCGTTCACGGTGACGTCCTCGCCGGTGCGACCGTCGCCGCGGGTCGCGGCGGTGACCAGCTCCCCGTTCTCGTAGCGGAGGTTGATCGCCAGGCCGTCGATCTTCAGCTCGGTGAGCCAGTGGACCTCCTGGCCGAGCTCCGCCGCAGCGTGCGCGCACCAGTCACGCAGCTCCTGGAGGGAGAAGACGTTGTCGAGACTGAGCATCCGTTCCGCATGGACGATCTCCGCCAAGCCGCTGGCGACCACGCCATGGACTGTCTGCGTCGGGGAGTCCGGGCTGGCCAGCTGCGGGTTCTGCTCCTCGAGCTCCCTCAGCTCCCGTTCGAGCGCGTCGTACTCGGCGTCTGCCAGGGTCGGGGCGTCGTGGAGGTAGTAGTCCTCGATCGCCTTCTCGATCTGCGCCGTCAGCTCCGCGATGCGCTGCTGCGGCTCGACGGCATCGCTCTCCGGCTGCTCAGCGGCCGCCGTGCTCTCGGTGTGCTGCGGGTTCTGGGTGTCCTGCTCGTCCTGGCTCACCAGGACATTGTGACGCACCGGCCGGACATCGCCCAGCCGGGAGCCCCGAGCCGAACCGGTCCACCCCGGAGCGCCCCGGTGCGCGCCCCGGCGCCGGTGTCAGCTCGAGACCCTCTCGGCCCAGGTCGGTGCCACGCGCAGGAGCCCCTCGATCGCGCCCTCGTCCAGCAGCGTGGAGAGCTCGGGCTGGGCCGACGGGTCGATGCGACCGGTATGGACCTCGTGGGAGACGCCGGTGTTCGCGAGCAGGGTGCAGCCAGCCGCCTCGGCGTCGCTGTAGCCCAGACGGTTCCAGATCCCCAGGAGCCTCTCGAGCTCCGGGTCGAGCTTCCCACCCGGTCGCGGATCCACGACGATCTCGAAGCTGCATCCGGCGTCACGGGCCTCGGCGACGCCCTCCCACAGCGCGCGGCCCTCCGGGGTCTCCAGGGTCGGCATGCGGCGCGGGCCGAGCGTCATCCGGCTCACCCCGGCGTCGCGGGCGGCGCGGAGCAGCTCGAGATTCGCCCCGACCCCGAGGGTGATCATGCCCGGCTCGAGACCGCCGTCCTCCAGGGAGACGACCAGGCTGCGCCAGAGCATCCCGATCTCGGGAGCCGGGACCGCCGGATAGTTGCGTCGGCCCGACGGCGTGGAGATGCGCCCGGCGTGCACACCGGCGACGGCGTCCTCGCGCAGCAGCAGGTGGGGACGGGCCCCGGGGACGCGCTCGCGCAGCTCCGCGAGATGGTCGAGCAGCCCCTCGGCCAGCAGCAGCGGGAGGTCGCGCACCGCCCCGCGGTCGGCCAGGGTCCGCTCCCCCGAGTTGAGGAAGGTGGCACCGGCCAGGGATATGGGCCCCAGCGCGGTCGTCATCAGCGGGCCCTCGTAGCCGAGCAGGGCGATGCGTGCCGCGTCGAGCAGGCGGGCGCGCAGCTCACGGGCATGCTGCCAGGCTCGACCCATGCCAGGGCCCAGGCGCCATCCGTAGCTGACGAGATCGCCGGTGGTCTCGGCGAGCAGTGCGAGGGTGGCCGGCAGCAGATGGTCCGTCTCATCGGTGCCGAGCGCCGCAGGAAGGTAGAGCCGGGTGGCGATCTGCTCCTCGACGTCGTCCCCGAGCAGCGACCGCAGCCGCATCAGCGCAGCCAGGTGCGGATCGTCGGGCAGCCCCAGACGGGCGGCCTCCAGGGGTGTGGGGGCACGGAACGTGCCGTCCCCCGTCAGGGTCACCAGGGGTGTCATGCGCGTCGCTCCAGGGTCGCAGCGGCGATCACGCGGTCACCGTCGTACAGGACGAGGGTCTGACCGGGCGCGACGCCGCGGATCGGGGTCTCGAGGCCTACTCGCAGGCTCGGGCCGTGGGCCGGTTTCGCGGCGGAGGACTCCGGGGCCTCGAGGATCCGGGCCGGGGTGGCCTCGCCGTGCGCACGGATCTGGGCGCGCACCTCGCGGCCCGCGCTCAGCGGTTCGAAGGACACCACATCGGTGGCGATCAGCTCACGGGTGGAGAGCAGCTCCGCGGCGCCGACGACGACCTGGCGGGAGGACGGATCGATGTCGACGACATAGCGCGGGGCCCCGTCGGCCGCCGGCTGCTGGATGCCCAGCCCCTTGCGCTGGCCGATCGTGAAGCCGTGGGTGCCGCGGTGCGTACCGATCACGGCGCCGCTGTCGTCGAGGATCTCTCCGGGGTCAGCCCCGAGGTTGCGTTCGAGGAAGCCCCGGGTGTCCCCATCGGCGACGAAGCAGATGTCGTAGCTGTCCGGCTTGGTCGAGACGCCGAGGCCGCGCTTGCGCGCCTCCTCGCGCACCTCGTCCTTGGTCTCGTACTCACCCAGCGGGAAGAGGGAGCGGCCCACGGCCTCCGGACCCATCACGGCCAGGACATAGGACTGGTCCTTGGCCATGTTGCGGGAACGGTGCAAGGAGGGGGTGCCCGCGGGCCCGTCGGTGCGGATCGAGGCGTAGTGCCCGGTGCAGACGGCGTCGAAGCCGAGCAGCGTGGCGCGCTCCATGAGCGAGGCGAACTTGATGCGCTCGTTGCAGCGCACGCAGGGGTTGGGCGTGCGCCCGGCGGCGTACTCGCTCAGGAAGTCCTCGACGACCAGGTCGTGGAAGTCGTCCGAGAGGTCCCAGACGTAGTACGGGATCCCGATGCGATCTGCCGCCCGGCGAGCATCCGAGGCATCCTCGACGGTGCAGCAGCCCCGCGAGCCGGTGCGCCGCTGATCGCGGTTCTTGGACAGGGCCATATGGACGCCGACGACCTCATGGCCCGCCTCCGCCGCCCGGGCTGCAGCCACCGCCGAATCGACTCCGCCGCTCATCGCCGCCAGCACCTTCATCGCCGCGCCCCCTTCCTCACCGTCATACGCCATCTGCTGGATCGTCGTGATCCCGGCAGCTGGTGAGCACCAGAGGGCCCTGGATCCGACCCGTCGAGTCTACGGATGGCACAGGTTCGCGACACGTGACGGGAACGTGAGATGTGCCCCGCTGCGGCGGGAGCTCTCTGGTGGTCCCGTGACCGTCCCCCGGGTGATCCCGGGTGATCCCGGGCGATCAGCCGAACAGCGCACCGACCGCCCGGGCTCGGCGCAGCGACTCCGGAAGCGCCTGCAGGAGCACGTCGACGTCCTGGTCGGTGCTGGTCCAGCCCAGCGACAGGCGCAGCGCGCCCCGGGCGTCCTCCTCCGAGAGTCCCATCGCCGCCAGCACGGGGCTGGCCTGGGTGACGCCCGCCGAGCAGGCCGACCCTGCCGAGGAGTCCACTCCCCGTTCGTCCAGCAGGAACAGCAGCGAGTCCGAATGCGCGCCCGGGAACACCACGTGCACGATGTGCCCGGACTGCGGCGACTCCTCGGAGAGGGTCAGCCGTGCGCTCGAGTCGATCTGCCGGATCCCGTCGCGCAGCCTCCGGGCGAGCGCGCGGATCCGCCGGCTCTCCTGCTCCCGGTCACGCACCGTCTCCTGGAGCGCCGCCGCGAAGGCGGCGGCCAGCGCCAGATCCAGCGTCCCGGAGCGCACGCCCCGCTGCTGGCCTCCGCCGGTGCTGGTCGTGCCGAAGGGAACGTCGGGCTTCGCCACCAGCACTCCCACCCCCACCGGGGCGCCGATCTTGTGCCCGGACAACGACATCAGGTCGATGTCGTCCCAGGATGGACGCCGCACATGCCCCACGCCCTGCACCGCATCGGTGTGGACGAGCGTGCCGTGGGCCCGGGCGATCGCGGCGAGAGCCGCCAGGTCCTGGAGGGCACCGGTCTCGTTGTTCACCAGCGCCGTGCTCATCACGCTCACCGCGCCATCGGCGAGGGCGTCGGCCGCGCGGTCCGCCTGCAGGATGCCCTGGTCGTCCACCGGCAGCAGACGCGCCTCGATCGAAGGGGTCAGCGCCTGGAGCGAGCGCGCCGTCGCGACCACCGCCGGATGATCGGTCGCCGCGACCGCCACGGCGGTGCGGGAGCTGTCCGCGGCGACCGCCCCGGTCGCCACCGCCCGGATCGCGAGGTTGTCCGCCTCGGTCCCCCCGGAGGTCATGATCAGCCAGCTGCGCGGCACCTCGAGGAGCTCGGCGATGAGCTCCAGGGCGTCGTCCAGGACCGCTCTCGCCCGGCGCCCTGTGGCGTGCACGGACGACGGATTGCCCTGCACGAGCGATGCCTCGACGAAGGCCTCGCGAGCTGCCGGTCGCAGCACCGAGGTCGCCGCGTGATCGAGATAGGCGCGCCGCTCACCATCTGCGCTCATCGCCCCGTCCGGCGCGGCGGCGCGACTGCTGTCGCTATCGCTGGCACTGGCGCTGGCGCTGGCGCTGCTCACCATGGCTTGTTCGGATCCTGCTCGGACCCGCCGGGATCGGTCTCCCCCTCGCCCCCCTGGGATTCCTTGTTGCGCTCCTTCAGCTTGTCCTCCTTGCTCTTCTGCTCGCTGTCGCCCTCGGTGGGAGCCTCCTCGTCGGGTCCATCACCCTCGGGGTCCTCCTTCGTCGGCTCGCCCGGATCCTGCGGCGAGCCGGAGCCCGGCTCGCCCCGGTCGTCCGGGTCGTTGCCGGCTTCCTCATCGGCCTCGCGACGCTTCTCCTTCACCCGGTCGCCGTTGTCCTCGGTGGTGCCGGAGTCCTCGTTGCCGGTGCCCCCGCCCTGGCCGCCCTCGCCCTCGCCTCCACCGCCGCCGGAGGCGCAGGGGGCGAGGATCTCCTCGGCCTCGAACAGCCTGTCGGCGCGCTCCTGGGGATCCTCGATCTGATCCGCCTGGCGCTCGATGGAGAGGGCGAGGTTGTTCGCGATCTTGCACTGGGCATGGGCCGGGGAGTTGAGGTCGCTGTGATCGGTCCACTCCGTCATGGCGGTCCGCAGCTCCTTCTCGGCCTCCGCGTCCTTGTCCTGCTGCAGGAGATCGGTGCCTTTGGACAGATGCGGCAGGTACGGCTCGAACCAGTTCGTGAACTCGACGGGGGCCAGCCGCTCGATCGCGGTCGGATAGTCCTGTGCCTCATAGGCGGACTGGTGCGTCGCCTGGGTGATCGGCATCGACAGGAACTTCACCGCCAGCAGGGCGAGTGCCAGGATGGGCAGGGCGAGGACCGCGAAGACGATGATCCGGGCTCGGCGCAGCCGGCGCACGTTCAGCCCGAAGTTCTTCGGGCTCCCGGTGGTGTCCTGCGTGAGAGCGGGCGATGGGGCCCGCGTCGAGGCCTTCTCTGCCGTGGGCTTCTCTTCCGTGGTCTTCTCTGACGAGGGTGCACTCATCTCTGCGCTCCTGAGATGTCGTAGCGATCGAGCTTGCGCGGGAGCCGATAGGTCATCTCGCCCAGCTCCCAGATCAGGAGCAGCGCGAGCGGGATCGAGGCGATCCAGTACCAGTCCTCGAAGGATGCCACGTCGCGACCGGACTCGATCGGGATCGGCTTCAGGGTCACGTCATCCATGGTCCCCTCGATCGGCGCCTCGGGGTCCTCCCGATGCAGGTAGGGCACGCCCATCTGCCCCGCGATGGTCTGCAGCTGCTCCTCGTCGATCGTCGAGATCCCCTGCTCCCCGTCGGGCCCGGTGATGTACTCGCCGTCGGTGGCACCGCCCTCCGCCTTCATGGGGCCGCCCTCGGCGGTGCCGTACCCGAGCACGGCGCCGCCGTCGATGAATCCCGCTGCCGAGCTGAAGGATTCGGCGTCCTCCCCGTCGGTGTTCTCCCCGTCGGAGAGGAAGTAGACGAGGATCTGGGAGTCCGGGTCGTCCCGCTGCGCATCGGAGAGCGCGCTCATCAGCGACTGCAGAGGACGGTCCACGTTCGAGCCCTTCGAGTACGCGGTGGGCTCCGTGGTCACGGTGTCGATCCAGGACGTCGCGGCACCAGCATCGGTGGTCAGCGGCAGCTGCTGGGTCGCCGTCGAGTCGAAGGCGATGATCGAGTAGCGGGAGCCCTCGGTCATCCCCATCACCCGGGCCATGTCGGCCTTGACGCCGTCCAGCCGTGGCTGGTCGCCGGCGTAGTCCTCGGCGTTCATGGATCCCGTGCGGTCCACCACGAAGAACACGTTCGCGTTCATCCGCTCTGTCTGCTGGGTGTCCAGCGGAGTGACCGGCCGCAGCGCGACCACCAGCAGGAGCACGATCATCAGCACCCGGCGCAGCCACGCCACGCGCTGGCGCGGCCTGCGGATCAGCAGCACCACGGCGACGATCAGCATCGCCGCGAACAGCGGGATGCTCGCCCACAGGGGCATGAGGGGCTCGAGACGGATCATCGTGTTCTCCATCCCAGCACGAGGATGCCGATCAGCGAGAGGAACGTCAGGACGAACCCGAAGGTCGGATGGTCAGTGCGCACCACCGTCGGCTCGGCACCCATCGCCTGCGCCTGTGACTTCTGGATCTCCTGGATGATCGAGGGGATCGCCTCGGGATCCGAGGACTCGTACAGATCGCCGTCCTGGTCCTCGGTGGCCGTCTTCAGCTCCTCGAAGCACTCCGGGCCGCAGTCATACGCTCCGGGGTAGAACGTGTAGAGGTCGATCTCCCGTGCGGCGACCGACTCGGTGGCCTCCTGCAGGGTGAAGATCGGTTCGCCGTTGACCTCGTTGTCGGTCGCGAAGATGATCGAGCGGGAGCGGTCCTCCTCGGCCTGGTCGAAGACCTGGCCGCACGAGGCGAGGCCGTCGGGGACGACGGAGGCCTGGTCGGGGATCCCCTTGGTGCCCTCGACGAAATCGACGTACTGACGGACCTTGTCGTCGGAGTAGTCGCGGTTGCCCAGTCGATACCCGAACTCGTCGAAGTCGATCGCCTCGGCACCCTCCTCGAGCTCGCGCTTGATGAGGTCGTAGTCGTTGGTCAGCGGGAACACCGTCCGGCTGGTCGAGTTGAAGATCGTCAGCGCGACCCGCTCGCCCTCGAAGGTGTCGACCATCTCGGCGAAGGTCGCGAGGATCTCGGTGTCGTACTCGTACATCGACCCCGAGACGTCCAGGCACAGCACGATGTCGCGCGAGGCGAAGTCGGGGGTCTCGATGCGCTCGGTCGCGATCCGCCCGGAGAGGACCGAGGCGGCGACGACGCCGACGACGGCGATGCCGACCTGCAGCACCCGCAGCACCTTCGCGGTCCGTTGGGCGCGCGCGAAGCTCGGGAGCCGATCGAGGTACTCCGAGTTCGCGACCAGCACCGGCGACTTCCGCATCGCCCGACGGTTCCAGAACGTGATGCCCCAGACGGCGAGCGCGGCGAGCAGCAGCAGGGCGGTGACCCACCAGAAGGTCATGACCATCGCCGGATCACCTCCCGCGAGCGGCGCACGGAGTCCTGCAGCTCGGCATCGGTGCTCTGCGCGAAGTCCGGCTCGTAGAGCGCGGCGATCAGCTCCCCGACATCGCGGGTGCGCGGATCCGCCCGCAGCGTCGACGTGTCCTGGCTGGTCACGTCCTGCCCCGTGGTCCGGCGCACGAAACGGCGCATCACCCCGGTGAGTTCGTGGTGGCCCTCGCGGGCCCCGAGGTCACCGGCCTCGTGACGGTCGGCGATGTCGTTCACCGCGCGCAGGAACTCCGCCTTGACGGTGTCGACGTCGGAAGGGCGATCGCGATAGGCGATGCGCTTCTCGATCGCCCGGGTGATCTTCAGGGTGCCCACGATCAGCGCGGTGATGACCAGCAGGCACAGCACGGCGAGGATCACCCATGCCACGGAGTACTGGGGCGGGGCGATGATCTCCGGCGGCGCGGGCTCCGCGAGGAGCGGGACGCCGCCCAGCAGCGTCAGCGCCGGGCCGCTCAGCTCAGGAACGGGCATGGCGGTACTCCCTCGAGCGCAGCATCGCGATCATGTCGTCGACCACGGTGGTCTCTCCCTCGGTGACCATATGGGTGACGTGCAGGCGGTCGAGCATCTCGGTGATGCCGTCGCGCCGCGCCCGACGGTAGGCCTCGACGTCCTGCGCGACCCGCTTGGAGGACCGGGCGAGCGACGCGATCTCGCGGGGGCGGTCCACATCGACGACGTCGTGATCCAGGTCGGTGCGCTGCAGCGGATCCGCATCGGCGATGCGGATCACCATGACGTCGTGCCGGGTGGTCAGTCGACGCAGCAGTGTGAAGTCCTCGACGCTGGGATGCGCCTCGTCGGTGATGATCGTCATCAGCGTGGACCGGGTGGTGACCCGGAAGGCCCGTTCGAGCAGCCAGGAGGTGTCGGTCACCGGTGCCGCGGTGGTGGTGGCCTGCTGCACGCTGCGCAGGAGCAGCTCGAGGTGGCCGTCGCTGGACCGCGAGGGCAGCTGGATCGGACGGCCCTCGCCGCCCGCCACCAGGCCCACCATGTCACCGCTCTTCTGGGCGAGGAAGCAGACCATCCCCGCGGCCAGGATCATCGCGTCGCGCTTGGAGCTGCCGTCGGCCGCGGTCGCCGCCATCGCCGAGGACGTGTCGGCGACGATCGACAGGTGCCGCACCCGCTCCTCGTTGAACTGTCGGATCAGCGGTTCGCCGGAGCGCGCCGTCGCCTTCCAGTCGATCTCGGAGATCTTATCCCCGGGCTGGTAGTACTTCAGATCGTCGAAGTCCTCGCCGCTGCCCTTGAACATCGAGCGGCCGCGGCCCTGGATAAGTCCCCGCGCCCGGTTCGAGGTGTGCAGATCGACCCGAGCCTTGACGCGGGTCAGCAGCGAGGTGGCCATTCAGTGCGCTCCGTACTCCGTGGTCGGGGTGTCCGTGATCCGTGGGCCGTGGCCGTCCGGGTGAGGTGGGGTCAGGGCATCGGCACGGCGTGGAACACCGCGTCGATGATCTGCTCCGGCTTGATGCCGCTGGCCAGGGCGTCGAAGGTGAGCACGAGGCGGTGGCGCAGCACGCCGTAGCGCATGGCCCTCACGTCGTCGGGCGTCACGTAGTCGCGTCCGTTGAGCAGCGCGTGGGCCTGGCCCACGCGCATCAGGGCCAGCGAGCCGCGAGGGCTCGCGCCGACGCGCACGGACTGGGTCAGGTTCGGCACCGGTCGCGGGCCGGAGCCGCGCGTGGTGAACACCAGATCGATGATGTACCGCTTCACCGCCGGATCGACGTAGACCGCGTCGACCGCCTGCTGGAGGAAGCGGACGTCCTCGAGGGACACGTTGGCGACGGCCTCGCGGGGGCCGGTGAGGCTTCCCGACGTGGAGCGGTCGAGGATCTCGTGCTCCTCGCCGGGCCGCGGATAGGTGAGGATCTCCTTCATGAGGAAGCGGTCCATCTGCGCCTCGGGGAGGACGTAGGTCCCCTCCTCCTCGATCGGGTTCTGGGTCGCGAGCACCATGAACGGCTCGGGGAGGCTGTACACCTCGCCGCCGATCGAGGTCTGTCGCTCCTGCATCGCCTCGAGCATCGCGGACTGGGTCTTCGCGCTGGAGCGGTTGATCTCGTCCAGCAGCACGACGTTGGCGTGCACCGGTCCCAGCTGGGTGGTGAAGGTGCCGGAGCCGTAGTTGAAGATCTGGGTGCCGATGATGTCGTTCGGCATGAGGTCCGGCGTGCACTGGATGCGGGCGAAGGATCCGGTGATCGACGACGCCAGGGCGCTCGCGGCAGTCGTCTTGGCCAGACCGGGCACGGATTCCAGCAGCACGTGCCCGCCGGCGGCGAGCGCGGCGACGAGGGTCATCCGGAGGTTCTCCTGCCCGACCACGCGGGACTGGAACACGGAGGAGATCGTGCGGATGATCGAGCCGGTGCGCTCGAGATCCGCCGGCGAGATCGCCGCGGACGAGGGCGCGAAGTCGCCGGGCCGACGCTGCTGGCCGCCCTGCGCTCTCCCCTGCTCCGACTGCGGGGCCTGGCCCTGCTGGGGTGCCTGCGGCTGGCCCTGAGCCTGGGGCTGACCCGGAGCCTGCGGCTGGCCGTGGGGCTGGAGCTGCCCCTGGGGCTGCGGCGGACCCGCGGGCGTGCCGGGGTGCGCCTGGGGCGCGGGCCGGCCGGGACCTGCCGGCACCGCGCTCTGCTGGCTGGGTGGAATGCTCATGCGCTGGGGCTCCCCCGTCGTGCGTCGATTCGATCTGCTCGTGCGAGCTGGACCTTCGTCCTGCTCCGGCCCTGCCCCCGCAGGGACCGGGGACCGCGCACGGCCATGTGACCGTGAGGGTCCAGCCCCCGCTGCGCTCCCGGCGTCCGGGCCGTTCCCCGGACGAGGAGCGCGGTGACATCCCGACGATCCTAACGTCACCGGGCCCCCTGAGTGCGATCGTGACCGCCGACGGTGGGAGAATGCGCCGGTGCCAGCAGATCATCCCGACCGTGCCGCGACCCCGGCCGCTCCCTCCTCCCCCGGCCTCTCGGTCGATGCCGCGGGCCGAGGCACCTTCGCCGTGGCCGCCCCGCGCGCCGAGGCCGTCGACCTGTGCGTGCGCCATGGCGGCACGGAGCGGCGGCAGCGGCTGCGGCACGTCGAGGGCGGCCTCCACTGGGACCACGTCACCGGGATGGTTCCGGGCACGCAGTACGGACTGCGGGCCCATGGCCCGTGGGACCCCGCCGGCGGGCAGTTCTTCACGCCGGCGCGGCTGCTCCAGGATCCGTGGGCACGGGGCGTGTCGCACTCCTCGTCCCTGCTGAGCTCCTTCTTCCCCGTCGAGGTGGACGCGATGCTCGATCGCCTCGACGAGGATCCCGTGCCCAGCTCGACGGACAACAGCCAGGAGGCCGTGTGGTCGGTCGTCGTCGGCGACGCCTTCGACTGGCAGGACGACCTGCGGCCGATCGTGGACTGGGACGCGACGGTGCTCTACGAGGCGCATGTCAAGGGGGTCACGCGCCGCCACCCCGACGTGCCGCCCGAGCAGCGCGGGACGTACGCGGGCCTCGCGCATCCTGCTGTCACGACATACCTGCAGGAGCTCGGCGTGACCAGTGTGGAGCTGCTGCCGATCCATGCCGCGATGGACGAGGCCCACCTGACCCGGTTGGGCCTGACGAACTACTGGGGCTACTCGACCATGTCGTACTTCGCCCCGGAGCCGTCGCTGGCGACGGCGGCCGCCCAGAGAGCCGGGGCCCAGGCGGTGCTCGACGAGGTCAGGACGATGGTCCGGGCGCTGCACGCCGCGGGCCTCGAGGTCATCCTCGACGTGGTCTACAACCACACCGCCGAGGGCGGGGCGGGAGGCCCCTCGCTGTCCCTGCGGGGTCTGGACAACCTCGAGTACTACTGGATGGACCACGGCACGTTCCAGGACGTCACGGGGACCGGCGGGACCCTGGATCCACGATCGGTGCACGTCATGGATCTTGTGCTCGCCTCGCTGCGTCATTGGGTGCAGGAGGTCCATGTCGACGGCTTCCGCTTCGATCTGGCGGCGACGCTGGGACGGGATGATCGGGGCTTCCGCGCCGACCATCCGCTGCTGCGGGCGATCGCCACCGACCCGGTGCTGCGCGAGGTCAAGCTCATCGCCGAGCCGTGGGACGTCGGCACCGACGGCTGGCAGACCGGTGGTTTCCCGGCCCCCTTCGCCGAGTGGAACGACGCCTTCCGCGACGATGTCCGGGCCTTCTGGCTCTCCGATCGTGCGCATCGGGAGAGGACCGGGGACGACGCCGTCGGGGGGATCCGGGATCTCGCGACCCGCCTGAGCGGTTCCAGCGATCTGCTGACCAGGAACGACCCGCCCGCTCTGCCCGAGGGACGCAGCCTGCGCTCTCCCTGGGCCTCGATCAACTACGTCACCGCGCACGATGGCTTCACCCTGCGGGATCTGACCGTCTACGACCGCAAGCGCAATGCGGCCAACGGCGAGGACAACCGCGACGGCACCTCGGACAACCGCTCCTGGAACCACGGCCACGAGGGCGAGAACCCCGGCGCCGCCGTGCCCGACGGGATCGAGGAGCTGCGTCGCCGCACCGCGCGCAGCATGCTCGCCACCTTGCTGCTCGCCTCCGGGACGCCGATGCTGACCGCGGGGGACGAGATCGGGCGCACCCAGCAGGGCAACAACAACGCGTACTGCCAGGACAACGAGATCTCGTGGGTGGACTGGTCGCTCGACGACCAGGCCCTGGAGCTGCGGGAGTCGGTGTCCCGCGTCCTGGACCTGCGGGGCGAGCATCCGCAGCTGCGGGCGCCCCACTTCCTGCGCCCTGCGGATCCCGAGCACCTCGACGCCGACCAGGTCGCCTGGTTCGGGGCCGAGGGCGACCCGCTGGACCATGGATCGTGGATGGATCCGTCCCGGCATCTGCTGGCCATGCTGCGGCCGGCGATCCGGGGACGCGGCGGAGCGGAGCATCTGCTCGTGATCCTCTCGACCGACTCCGGTGACGTTCCCGTGCGGATGCCGGGGGCGCCCTGGCCCCAGGGCACGACGCGGGTTCTGCTGGACACCGCTCTCGAGCGTCAGGACGACCTTCCCACGAGTCCCGTCCTCGAGCGGACGGTCACCGTGCGCAGCGGGAGCGTGGTGGTCCTCGGGATCGAGGCCGACGGTCCTGAGGAGCCCTCCGAACGGCTATCGTGAGGACCGTCACCACGACCGTCGCAGACACCGAGGTGTCAGGCAGGAGAGACCATGTCCCAGGCCACCGGGTCCGAGGGCGCTGCGCCCCGGTCCACCGCGTTCCGGACCGCTGCGTCCGCGACCGACGCCCCCGAGAACAGCACTCCCTCGTCCAGCACCCCGGCGGCCAGCACCCCGGCGTCCAGCGCTCCCGCCTCCGACGCCCGCCCTGCTGAGCCCGTTGCGACCGCGTCGACCGGCTCGCCCGGCACGACGAGCTCGCTGGAGCGCGGCGTGGGCCGGATCCCGATCATGGACGTGCAGCCCGTCGTCGACGGCGGTCGCTTCCCGGCCTCCTGCGTCGAGGGCGAGACGATCACCCTCACCGCGAACGCCTTCCGCGAGGGGCACGACGAGATGGGCGTGCAGGTCGTCCTCGTGGATCCCGACGGCGGCGAGCAGCGCCTGCGGATGGAGTCCACGAACCCGGGCCTGGATCTCTGGCAGGTGCCCGTGCGGCCGGATCGGACGGGGCACTGGTCCTTCCGCATCGAGGCGTACTCCGCGCCCTACGAGAGCTGGGTCCACAGCGCCGAGGTGAAGATCCCGGCCGGCATCGACCTCGACCTCGTCTGTGCCGAGGGGGTCCTGGTGCTGCGACGCGTGCTGGCCGAGGTCGACAGCGGCCTGCGGCCCGCGTCCGACGGCCCCGTCGTCCGCGCGGCGCTGGAGAGCCTGCGTTCCCCCGGCCTGCCGGCCTCCTCGCGCGTGGCCCCGGCGCTGGCCGCCGATCTGCGCGGAATGCTCGCCCTGAGGCCTCTGCGCGAGGGTGTCACGGTCTCGGCGCCCTACCGGCTCGTGGTGCACCGTCGTCGGGCCCTGTTCGGCTCCTGGTACGAGTTCTTCCCCCGCTCCGAAGGGGCGCGCTTCGACCCCGAGACGGGGTGGCGCTCGGGCACCCTGCGCACCGCGGCGACGTCCCTGGACCGGATCGCGGCGATGGGCTTCGACGTCGCCTATCTGACCCCGATCCACCCGATCGGCTCGACTTTCCGCAAGGGACGCAACAACACCCTGGACCCGCGCCCCGGGGACCCCGGCTCGCCCTATGCGATCGGTTCGGCCGACGGTGGCCACGACGCGATCCATCCCGACCTCGGCACCCTCGAGGACTTCGACGCCTTCGTGGCGCGCGCCAGGGAGCTCGATCTCGAGGTCGCCCTCGACATCGCCCTGCAGTGCTCCCCCGACCACCCCTGGGTCACCGAGCACCCCGAATGGTTCACGGTGCGCGCGGACGGCACGATCGCCTACGCCGAGAATCCGCCCAAGAAGTACCAGGACATCTACCCGCTCAGCTTCGACACCGACTACGACGGGCTCTACGCCGCCGTGCGGGACATGCTCGAGCACTGGGTCGACCACGGCGTGACGCTCTTCCGGGTCGACAACCCCCACACCAAGCCGGTGCGGTTCTGGGAGGAGCTGCTGGCGGAGTTCGACGAGAAGCATCCCGAGGTGATCTTCCTGGCCGAGGCGTTCACCCGGCCCACGATGATGCACACGCTCGGCAAGGTCGGCTATCACCAGAGCTACACCTACTTCACCTGGCGCGAGACCGCCGCGGAGCTGCAGGAGTACCTCGAGGAGCTCGTCGAGTCCGCGCCGTACATGCGCCCGAGCTTCTGGCCCACGACCCACGACATCCTCACCCCGTTCATGAGCTCGGGAGGCCGACGGGCCTTCGCCCTGCGCGCGATCCTCGCCGCCACCCTCGTCCCCACCTGGGGCATCTACACCGGGTACGAGCTCGTCGAGGACGTCCCGCGGCCCGGTGCGCAGGAGCAGATCGACAACGAGAAGTACGAGTTCGCGCCGCGCGACTTCGCCGGCGCCCTCGCCGCCGGCCGGAGCCTCGAACCGCTGCTGACGGACCTCAACCGGATCCGCCGCGAGCATCCCGCCCTGCAGTCGCTCACCTCGATCCGGTTCCATGAGGCCGAGGACGAGCAGGTGCTGGTCTTCTCCAAGCATCTCGGAGCAGTCGCCAGTGGCACCGGCTCGCCGGACACGATCCTCGTGGTCTCGCTGACCGCCCATGACAAGGACGCGTGGACCACGCTCCACCTGGATCTCGACGCGCTCGACGTCCCCGAGCGCTTCGAGGTCGAGGACCTGCTGACCGGCGAGAGGTTCACGTGGGGCAGCGACCCCTACGTCGTCCTCAGCGCCACCGACCGGCCCGCGCACGTCCTGCGGATCATCCACCCCGAGGAGAGCTGACATGGCTGACCAGACCGACCCCACCCCCTCGACCTCAGGCGCGGCGAGTCCGTCCTCCGCACCGGCTCCTGCGACACCGACCGCACCGGCCCCTGCGACGCCCTCGTCGCCTTCTGCGACACCGCCTGCCTCGCCGTCCGCGCCGGTCCCTTCGTCGTCGACGGCGACTCCGACGGCGGTACCGACGGTGATGCCGCTGGGCGAGCACGAGCTGGGCGCCGCCGCCACCGGCAGCTATCACGATCCCCATTCGGTGCTCGGCGCCCACGAGTACGAGGGCGCGATCACGGTCCGCACCCTCAAGCCCTTTGCCCGGGCGGTCGAGGTGGTCCTGCCCGATGGCAGCGCGGTCGCGATGGAGCACGAGTACGACGGGATCTGGGCCGTCGCCCTCGCGGTCCCCCACCTCCCCTCCTACCGGGTGCGCGTCACCTGGGAGGAGGGTGCCGCTCCGGTGGACCTCGACGAGCCCCACCGGTTCGCGCCCACCATCGGCGAGCTCGACCTCCACCTGATCCACGAGGGCCGCCACGAGGAGCCGTGGCGGGCGCTCGGCGCCCACGTGCTCACCCTCGACGGGGTCGAGGGCACATCGTTCGCCGTGTGGGCCCCCAACGCCCGCGCGATCCAGGTGGTCGGCACCTTCAACGGGTGGGAGGGCCGTGGCCACGCCCTGCGCAGCCTGGGATCCTCCGGCGTCTGGGAGATCTTCGTCCCCGCTGTCGGGGACGGGGACACCTACAAGTTCCGGATCCTGGGGGCCGACGGCACCTGGGTCGACAAGGCCGATCCGATGGCGCGCCTGGCCGAGGTGCCGCCCGCCACCGGCTCCGTGGTCACCACGAGCACCTTCGAGTGGACCGACGAGCACTGGCTCGCCGAGCGCGCCGCCCAGGAGGCCGTCGCCTCCCGGATGTCGATCTACGAGCTCCACCTGGCCAGCTGGCGCCCCGGGCTCGGCTACACCGAGCTCGCCACCGAGCTGGTCGACTATGTGACCGAGATGGGCTTCACCCACGTGGAGTTCATGCCGGTCGCCGAGCACCCCTTCGGCGGGTCCTGGGGCTACCAGGTCACCGGGTACTACGCCCCGACCTCCCGTCTGGGCTCCCCCGACGAGCTGCGCCACCTGATCGATGCGCTGCACGCGGCGGGCATCGGCGTGATCCTGGACTGGGTCCCCGCCCACTTCCCCAAGGACGAATGGGCGCTCGCGCGCTTCGACGGCACCGCGCTGTACGAGCATGCCGATCCCCGGCGCGGCGAGCACCCGGACTGGGGCACGCTCGTGTTCGACACGGGCCGCCACGAGGTGCGCAACTTCCTGGTCGCCAACGCCTGCTACTGGCTCGAGGAGTTCCACGTCGACGGCCTGCGGGTCGACGCCGTCGCCTCGATGCTCTACCTGGACTACTCCCGTGAGGACGGCCAGTGGATCCCCAACCGCCACGGCGGCCGGGAGGACCTCGAGAACATAGCCTTCCTGCAGGAGACCACCGCGACCGCCTACAAGCGGGCGCCGGGCATCGTGATGATCGCCGAGGAGTCGACCTCGTTCCCGGGCGTCACCCGTAGCACTGACAGCGGCGGGCTCGGCTTCGGCTTCAAATGGAACATGGGCTGGATGCACGACACCCTGGAGTACCTCGGGCAGGACCCGATCAACCGCCAGTACCACCATGGCGAGCTGACCTTCTCGATGGTCTACCAGTACTCCGAGAACTTCGTGCTCCCCATCAGCCACGACGAGGTCGTCCACGGCAAAGGCTCGCTGCTGCGCAAGGCTCCGGGCGACGACTGGCAGCAGGCCGCCTCGCTGCGCACCTACCTGGCCCTGCAGTGGACCCATCCCGGCAAGCAGCTCGTGTTCATGGGCAGCGAGTTCGCGCAGGGCACCGAATGGTCCGAGCAGTCGGGCCTGCCGTGGTGGCTGCTCGAGTACCCGCTGCACCGCGGCACCCAGCAGCTGGTCAAGGACCTCAACGGCCTGCAGGCCGACTTCCCCGCGCTCTATCAGCGCGACCAGGATCCGGGCGGCTTCGAATGGCTGATCGGGGACGACGCCGACCACAACATGCTGGTGTTCCTGCGTCGCGACGAGGCCGGCGACCCGGTGGTCGTGGTGCTCAACTTCTCCCCGCAGCCGTGGCACGGCTACCGGATCCCGCTGCCCGAGGGTGGGAGCTGGCTCGAGGTGCTCAACAGCGACGCCCCGGTCTACGGGGGCAGCGGCATCGGGAACCTGGGCCGTGTGCATGCGGAGGCCCTGCCCCAGCACGGCCGGGATCACTCGGTGCGGCTGTCGGTGCCCCCGCTGGGCGCCGTCGTCCTCGTCCCGGAGCGGCTCCGCGAGGGCTGAGCAGCCGGGCCCCGTGCCGCAGTGCTGGGCTGCAGAACCGGGCTGCAGAGGCCGCTCCCGATGACCGAGCCGGCCGACCGAGCAACGACGACCTGCCGCCCCTCCGGAGAGCTCCGGAGGGGCGGCAGGTCGTGGGCTGTGCAGGCACCGCGGGCGGCCGTGCTGTCCGCGGGCGGCCGTGCGCTCAGTACAGGAAGTTCGCCAGGCGCTTGCGCGCGGCAGGCACCCGCGGATCCGCCGGGCCGGCCACCTCGAACAGCTGCAGCAGACGATCACGCAGCGCGGCCTTCGTCTCCTGGTCGGCGCCCCGGAGGTGGCCCAGCAGGCGGCTGAACGCGTCGTCGACGTGTCCGCCGAGCATGTCGAGGTCGGCGACCAGCAGCTGTGCCGCCAGGTCCGTCGGCTTCTGGGCGGCCTCCTCGCGGACCGCGTTCGCGTCGATGCCCTGGGTGCGGCGCATGAGCGACACGGTGGCCAGGCCGGCCTTCGCCTCGGCGTCGGCCGGGGTCTCGGAGAGCTGCTTCTCGTAGGCGGCCACGGCGGCGTCGAGGTCGCCCTTCTCGATCGCCTCGTAGGCCTCGGCGATCAGCGGCGGCATCGGCTCCTCCTCGGGAGCCGCCTGCTCACCCTGCCCTGCGCCGGTGGTGTCCAGGCCCTGCTGCTTCGCGAGCTCGAGCACCTGGCTGATGAGGTTGTCGACCTCCTCGTCGGGGAGCACGGACTGCACGATCGGCTGCACCTGGCCGAGGATCAGCAGGAGCAGCGTCGGCAGCTGCTCGATGCGCAGGGCTCCGGCGACGCGCTGCTGCGTGTCGGCGTCGACGACCGCGAGGCGGAGCGCCCCACCCTGGGCGTCGACGGCGCGCCGCAGGGAGCCGAGGAACTGCTCGCCCTCGGCGACCCGCGAGCTGGTAACGAGCATGAGCGTGGGGATCTGCTGCGAATCGGCGACCAGCTGCTCGAGACCCTGCTCGGTGACAGCCACCTCATGCGGGGACGGGGTGCCCCCGGCGCCGCCGGCGCTTCCCTCGGAAGCGGCAGGCTGCTTCAGCGCGGCGAGATCGATGATGCCGTACGGATCGGTCACGGGAGAACTCCTTCGACGAGGTCGGGACCCGAACAGTCTAGGGAGTGCACCGAGCCGGGGCTCTCAGAGACCGCCATCCCGGGGACGCCCTGAGAGAACATCCTCCGGAGCCGATCGACCGACGACGTCGCCCCGGCGGAGGTCACTCCCCCGTGGCTCCCAGGGTGGTCAGGGTGGCGCCGATCGGCTGCACCTGCGCCGTGGCGCCCTTCTTCGCACCCTTCGCCCCCTTGGCGGGGATGAACAGGGCGACGTGCGCCCCATAGGTTCGGACGTACTCCTTGGTGAACTCCTTGCTGCCGATCACCTTGGTGTACGCGTTGTCCTCCGCATAGCGCATGGTCGCGCCGTCCTTGATGGACACCGTGCGGGTCGAGGTCAGGGTGCCCATGACGATGGCTCCGCCGTCGTCCGTGCGCAGCCCGACGAACTCCTCGTCCGTGACCTTGTAGGTCTCCTTCACAGTCGCAGCCTCGTCCTTCTCGACGCCGGCGTTGAGCTCCTTGCGCTCGGTCTTGATCTGCTCGTGCCGCTCCAGCTTGAAGGGGTCGTCGGCGAGCAGGTCGTCCGGGTCGTCCTCGTCGCCGTTGGAGAGCACCTTGGCATACAGCGCCAGGGCCTTCGCGGGAGTCATGAGCAGGTCCTCGGAGTCCACCTCGACCTTCTCGGCACCCACCAGCTCGTTGGGCACCTGAGGCATCTCGATGCCGACGGCCTGCTGAGCCCAGCCCCAGCTGATGTAGGGCGACTGGGCGTCGGCCTGCTGCAGTGCCATGAAGTACGGGACGCCGTCCTTCTTCGAGTCCTCGACCAGGGCGATCGCGACGCGCGGGAACTCGGCGGTGACGGTGGTCATCGGGACGATCAGCGACTCACCGGGGACGCTGAGGAAGGCTGCCCACTCGTCGGCCTTCTTGATCATCGCGTAGGCCGACTTGCGGAAGGTCACGGCCGAGCCGGTGACGCGGGGCGCGAGCTTCTTGACGTCGGCCTTCTTGTCGGCGGCGAGCACCGCAGCGTTGACCTCGCTGACGTAGGTCTCGAACTGCTCGACCGTGTTCACGGGGGTCGGCTCCGCGGCGGAAGGGCCCTTGGGCGGCGCGGGCGGCGCCTCGGGCTCCGAGGCGCAGGCGGAGAGCACCCCGGCGGCGAGGAGGGATCCCGCTCCGACGAAGAGTCCACGGCGGGGAACGGGTCGGCTGGTCATCTGCGGGTCCTTCCACACAGGCGTGCTGCGGTTCTGGCGGGTCATCGACGGTCCTCGCTGTCCCGGTCGTCGACGTCTTCCGGGGTACCGCGATCCTCGCCCAGGCCCCAGGCATTGTCCTCCGGGCCCGTCGGGGAGGGACGGCCGGCGTCCGGGTCGGCGACGTCGTCGCCCTTCCCGTCGACCGGTGCGAGCACCTCGGTGTCGTCGTGGAAGAGGCGGACCGGATCGCCGGGCGCCTCGCTGTCGGACGTCACGCCATCGGTCGTCATGTCGTCGGACTCAGCATCAGCATCAGCATCAGCATCAGCATCAGCATCAGCCGGCGTACCAGCGGCTGCGCCTGCCTCGACCTCGGGGTCGACCGCGGCGCGGTCAGTCTCCGTGGCGGCGTCGGTCGCCTCGAGCTCCGCGTCCTCGTCGTCCTCTCGGCGTCGGCCGCCGATCGAGACGACGAGCAGGACCAGGCCGATCACGGCGATCGCGGCGCCGCCGGCATAGGCGAAGGGAACCCACTCGTTCTCGTTCTCGACGGGCCAGGTGATCGAGACGGAATCGGCACCGGCCTCGGTGCCGTCGGTGACGACCAGGATCGCCCGGTACGCCTGCTGGTTGTCCCCGTGCTCCTCCGCGGCGAAGTCGGCGATCTCGACCGTGTACGGCGAGGGCTTCGTCTCGACCGTGCGCCACAGGTCCGATCCGGTGGGATCGCTCAGCTCGGTGGCGCCCTCCGGGTTGACCGCCTCCGTGCTCAGCGTGCTCCAGTCGCTGGCCCCGGTGATCCGCGTGTAGGCGGTGTCGGCGAGGTAGGCCTCGATGTCGCTGTTGTCCGCGGTGATGAGGGAGACGTCCGAGGAGCCCTCGATCGTCACCTCGCCCTTCTGGCCCCCGACGTACAGGACGCCCGGATCGATGACCACGGCGGGGCCGGGGCTGCTGAGCTCCACGGTCGCGGTGGTCTCGGTCGGTGGGGCCCAGGTGGTCTCACCGAGGCGTCCCAGCACCAGTCCGATCACTCCGATCAGGATCAGGAGGACGGCGAGGAGGCGTTGCACGATAAGTGCTCCTTCAGAGCGGCCCCGACGGGCCAAGGTGGCAGATTCATCCACGATAGGGCGGTGCCGTGCGCGGCAACAGTCCCCCGTGACTATGTGCACCTCGGTAAAGATCCCCTCATGAGCGCCCCATGGGCCTCTCATCAGGCGCGCAATGAGCCTCCGGCGTCGGATCCTCCGGATCGGTGACGTACCCTGGCGGAGTGCGTCTCGTTGTTGCCCGTTGCTCCGTCGACTACACCGGTCGACTCACCGCCCACCTCCCGCTGGCCCCACGCCTTCTCATCGTGAAGGCCGACGGCAGCGTGCTGATCCATTCCGACGGGGGCAGCTATAAACCCCTGAACTGGATGAGCCCGCCCTGCACCCTGGCGACCACGCGTCGCGAGGACGCGGACGCCGTCGACGACCCCGAGGGCGAGTGGATCGAGCAGTGGGACGTCACCCATACCAAGACCGGTGACCGGCTGCGGGTGCGGCTGCACGAGATCTTCGAGGACTCCGCCCATGAGCTGGGTGTCGATCCCGGCCTGCAGAAGGACGGCGTCGAAGCGCATCTCCAGGCGCTGCTGGCGCAGAACATCGAGACCCTGGGCGACGGCTGGTCGCTCGTGCGCCGGGAGTACGGCACCGCCATCGGGCCGGTCGACATCCTCGCCCGTGACGCGGACGGCGGATCGGTGGCCATCGAGATCAAGCGCCGCGGCGAGATCGACGGCGTCGAACAGCTGACCCGGTATCTCGAGCTGCTCAACCGCGACCCCCTCCTGGCCCCCGTGCGCGGCATCTTCGCCGCCCAGGCCATCAAGCCCCAGGCCCGCGTCCTCGCCGGTGATCGCGGGATCGACTGCGTGACGCTGGACTACGACGCCCTGCGCGGGATCGACGACGTCGACTCCCGGCTGTTCTGATCTCCCCACCCGCCCCGCTCACCCCACCGCACCAGGAGCTGCCTTGAGCACCGCTGCCAGCACGGACCACTCCCCCGCGGCGGTCTCCGCCGATCTCGCTCTGCGCGGCACGGCGCTGCTCGAGCAGGGGCTCGTGCCTGACGCCCTGGTGCTCGTCTCCGGGCAGGACATCATCTGGTCCGGTCCCTCCGCGCACGCTCCCGAGCACACCGCCGTGAAGACCCTCCAGCACGAGGGGCTCATCCTTCCCGGACTGGTCGACCTGCACTGCCATGGCGGCGGCGGCGTCTCCTTCCCCGACTCCACCTCCGCCGAGGAGATGCTCACCGCGGTGCGTGAGCACCGCCGGCACGGAACCACCTCTCTGGTCGCCTCCCTGGTCACGGCGGACGCGGCCACCCTGCGCGACCGGGTCGGGCAGCTCGCGCAGCTCACGGCCGACGGAGAGATCGCCGGCATCCACCTCGAGGGCCCGTTCCTCTCCGTGGCCCGTCGGGGCGCCCAGAACCCCGAGCACATCACCGCCGGCGATGCGGATCTGGTGCGGGAGCTCGCCCAGATCGCCGGTGGAGCACTCGCCACCATGACCGTCGCCCCGGAGGCGGAGGGTGCAGACGCGGTGATCGAAGCCCTCGCCGAGGTCGGCGCCATCCCCTCCCTCGGACACACCGACGGCTCCAGCACCCAGATGACCAGCGCCGTCGCGCTGGCCGGTGACCAGCTGCGCCGGGAGCACGGGCGCTCCGCCCGTCCTACGGCCACCCATCTGTTCAACGGGATGCGGCCGATCCACCATCGTGATCCCGGCCCCGCGCTCGCAGCGCTGGACGCCGCAGCCCGCGCGGATCTCGTCGTCGAGGTCATCGCCGATGGTGTGCACCTCGATGCACGCACCGTCGCCCATGTCTTCGCCCTCGCCGCCGATGACTGCGTGGCGCTGGTGACCGACGCGATGGCCGCGGCCGGGATGCCGGATGGCCAGTACAGCCTCGGCTCGCTCGACGTCACCGTCGATGCCGGGGTCGCGACCCTCACCGGCGGCACCGCGATCGCCGGAGGGACTGCGCATCTGCTCGACGTGGTGCGGTTCGCCGTCCTCGAGGCCGGCGTCGACCTGGTGCGCGCCGTCCGTGCGGCGTCCGTGGTCCCGGCCACGGTGCTGGGTCAGCAGGATCGCCTCGGATCTCTCGCACCGGGACGCCGGGCCGACATCGTGCTCACGGACACCGACCTCCGGCCCGTCTCCGTGCTGCGGGGCGGCCAGCGGGTCGGCGCCTAGCTGGACGAGGGCCAAGTGGTCCAGGGGTGGCAGGTCCGGGGCCGACAGGTCCAGAGCTGCCTAGCGGGCTGGCGGATCGAGAGCCGACAGCCGTCAGCCGTCAGCCGTCAGCCGTCAGCCCGACGATCAACGGTTCGTACGGCACCGTGGCCGCGGTCAGTCAGTCCGCGTCGCCCATCACGAGGCCGGTCGGAGCTGCCTCGATCCAGGAGTTCAGCGCAGCCCCGGAGGCGAGATCCACGATCGCGACGATCGTGCGCCCGCCGCGCAGCGTGAACTCCACCAGGAAGCTGTCCTCCTCGCCCGCGATGCGGGAGGGCAGGCGGCGCCGGGACACGTCGAGCAGCTCGAGGCGTCGGATGACCACCTCGGGACGGACCCGCAGCGAGAAGGCCCGATGCCATCGCAGACGATCGGTGCCGAAGCGCATCAACCCGTGCTGCCAGCTCGACCTGGTCACCAGGCCGCGCCGTTGCAGGGAGCACTCGAAGGCGCCGCGCTGACGGCTCAGGGCGATCTGCCGACCCACCAGATACACCGCCATCACGACGAAGAGCATCCCGACCCCCAGGAGGAGGATCGGGATGCTCAGATCGATCATGAACTGTTCAGGCGCCGCTCAGTGATCCGACTCGAGCAGCTCGGCGTCGTCGACACCGATGGTGACACGGTCGGAGTCCACGGAGACGAAGCCGCCATGGACGGTGCGCTCGGCGACCGAACCGTCCGCGTCGATGATGCGCACCTGACCGTCGCCGAGAACGGCGAGCGTGGGCTGCATCTGCGGCAGGATGCCCATGGAACCGTCGGCAGCAGGCACGACCACCTGGGCGGCCTGACCGGACCACACGGTGCGACCGCTGGTGACGAAGGTGACCTCGAGAGCACTCACGCTCCGAGCTCCTTCTGGATGCGGTGGTGGTTCTCCATGACCTTGTCGATCCCGCCGACGTTGAAGAACGCCTGCTCGGTGATGTGGTCGAACTCGCCGTCGCAGATGCCCTTGAAGCCCTCGATCGTGTCGCGCAGCGAGACGTCCGAGCCGTCCACGCCGGTGAACTGCTTGGCGAGGTGGGTGTTCTGCGAGAGGAACTGCTGGATGCGGCGCGCACGCGACACCGTGACCTTGTCCTCCTCGGAGAGCTCGTCGACGCCGAGCATCGCGATGATGTCCTGCAGCTCCTTGTTGCGCTGCAGCACCATCTTCACGCGCACCGCGGTGTCGTAGTGGTCCTGGCCCACGTACTGCGGGTCGAGGATCCGCGAGGTGGAGGTCAGGGGGTCGATCGCCGGGTACAGACCGCGCGAGGCGATCTCGCGGGAGAGCTCCGTGGTGGCGTCGAGGTGGGCGAAGGTGGTCGCCGGGGCCGGGTCGGTGTAGTCATCGGCCGGCACGTAGATCGCCTGCATCGAGGTGATCGAGTGTCCGCGGGTCGAGGTGATGCGCTCCTGGAGCACACCCATCTCGTCCGCGAGGTTGGGCTGGTAGCCCACGGCCGACGGCATGCGGCCCAGCAGGGTCGACACCTCGGAGCCCGCCTGGGTGAAGCGGAAGATGTTGTCGATGAACAGCAGCACGTCCTGGGACTGCACATCGCGGAAGTACTCCGCCATGGTCAGGGCCGAGAGGGCCACGCGCAGACGCGTGCCCGGCGGCTCATCCATCTGGCCGAAGACCAAGGCGGTCTTCTCGATGACGCCCGACTCGGTCATCTCCTCGATGAGGTCCCAGCCCTCACGGGTGCGCTCACCGACACCGGCGAACACAGAGACGCCGTCGTGGTTGTTCGCCACGCGGTAGATCATCTCCTGGATGAGGACCGTCTTGCCGACGCCGGCGCCGCCGAACAGGCCGATCTTGCCGCCCTGCACGTACGGGGTCAGGAGGTCGATCGACTTGATGCCGGTCTCGAACATCTGGGTCTTGGACTCCAGCTGGTCGAAGTTCGGCGCCTGGCGGTGGATGGGCCAGCGCTCGGACACCTGGAGGGTCTCGCCCTCGGGGAGGTTCAGCGCATTGCCGACCACGTCGAAGACGGTGCCGAGGGTCGCGTCGCCGACGGGCACCGAGATCGGGGCGCCGGTGTCGGTGACGTCCTGGCCGCGGACGAGACCGTCGGTGGGCTTCAGCGCGATGGCGCGGACCATGCCGTCACCGAGGTGCTGGGCGGTCTCCAGGGTGAGGAGCGTCGAGGCGAGGCCTGCGCCGCTCACCTCGACCTGCGCGGTGAGCGCGTTGTACATGGCGGGGATGTTCCCGGGCGGGAACTCGATGTCGACGACGGCGCCGGTGACACGCGCGATACGACCGGTCGCGGTGGCGGGGGCGGGAGCTGTGGTGGTCATGTGGCTTCTCTCCAAGGGGTCGGGCCGGCGCTCGGGAGCGCTGGGCAGAGGTCTCAGCGTTCGGTGCGCCCGGATCCGGAGAGGGCGTCGGCGCCGCCGACGATCTCCGTGATCTCCTGCGTGATCTCCGCCTGGCGAGCGGTGTTCGCCAGTCGGGTGAACTTGTCGATCTGGGTCTGTGCGTTGTCCGTCGCGGTCTGCATCGCTCGCTGCCGGGAGGCGTGCTCCGAGGCGATGGACTGCATCAGGGTGTTCACGATGCGCGACTCGACGTATCGCGGGATGAGCTCGCCCATGACGGATTCGGCGTCAGGGGTGAACTCGTAGAGCGGGAACGTCGGCTTCTCGCCGCCGTCCTCGGCCTCCACGATGCCCATCGGCACCAGCCGGGAGACGCGTGCGAACTGCTGGAACCTGCTCTTGAAGCGGGTTCCGACCAGGTACAGCTCATCGACGTGGACCGCGGGGTCCTCGCTGAGCAGCACCTCGGTGAGGGTCTCGGCGATCTCGTGGCCGAGGAGCGCGAGCTCCTCCTCCTTGTACGGAGTCCACGTCTTGACCGACGGACGGTTGCGGAACCGGTAGTACGAGTCGCCCTTGCGGCCGACGATGTACATGTCCACGGTCTTGCCCTCGTCGCGCAGCGAGTTGCCGAGCTCCTCCGCCTCACGGATCGCGTTGGGCGAGTACGAGCCCGCCATGCCGCGATCAGAGGTGATCAGCAGGATCGCGACACGGCCGGTCTGCGCGCGGTCCTGCTCCAGGAAGGGATGCGCGAAGTCGGTGGAGTGCATCGCCACCGCTCCGATGGCCTGCGAGATGGCATCGGCGTACGGCGTCGTGGCGAGCACACGGGCATGCGCCTTGGCGATGCGCGTGGCGGCGATCATCTCCTGGGCCTTGAAGATCTTCTTCATGCCCTGAGCGGATTTGATCCGCTTCTTGTACTCCCTCTGCTGTGCTCCCATGTCTCTCCTCGTGCGTGGCGTGAAGCCGGCGTCCGCCGTGCCCGCCCTCCCGGGCGGGCACGGATGAATCGGATCAGCCGCGGACGATGTTCTCCTGCTCGATGTCCTCGTCGTCGAGGCGCTCGCTGACGTCGTTGACGCCTGCGCTCTTGCCCTTGCCCGCGAGGAAGTCCTTCTTGACCTCGTCGAGGATGCTGGACAGCTCCTCCTCGGTCGCGGACTCGAACTTGTTGGTGCTGCGGATCGCGTCGAGCACGCCGCCGTTGTGGCGCAGGTGCTCCAGCAGATGCGACTCGAAGTCGCGGACGTCCTCGAGATCGATGTCGTCGAACTTGCCCTTGGTGCCGGCCCAGATCGAGACGACCTCCTCCTCCATGGGGAAGGGCGAGCTCTGGTTCTGCTTGAGCAGCTCCATGAGGCGGGCACCGCGGTTCAGCTGCTGCTTGGACGCGGCATCCAGGTCCGAGGCGAACATCGCGAAGGCCTCGAGGTCGCGGTACTGCGCGAGCGAGATCTTCAGCGTGCCCGAGACGGCCTTCATGGCCTTGGTCTGGGCGGAGCCGCCGACGCGGGAGACCGAGATGCCGACGTCGACCGCCGGGCGCTGGTTCGCATTGAACAGGTCCGACTGCAGGAAGCACTGGCCGTCGGTGATCGAGATGACGTTGGTCGGGATGTAGGCCGAGACGTCGTTGGCCTTGGTCTCGATGATCGGCAGACCGGTCATCGAGCCGCCGCCCAGCTCGTCGGACAGCTTCGCGCAACGCTCGAGCAGACGAGAGTGCAGGTAGAAGACGTCGCCCGGGTAGGCCTCGCGGCCCGGCGGACGCCGCAGCAGCAGCGACACGGCGCGGTACGCCTCGGCCTGCTTGGAGAGGTCGTCGAAGACGATGAGGACGTGCTTGCCCTCGTACATCCAGTGCTGACCGATCGCGGAGCCCGCGTAGGGCGCGATGTACTTGAAGCCAGCCGGGTCGGAGGCCGGGGCCGCGACGATCGTCGTGTACTCCAGGGCTCCGGCCTGCTCGAGCGTCGAGCGCACCGAGGCGATGGTCGAACCCTTCTGGCCGACGGCGACGTAGATGCAGCGGACCTGCTTCTCCGGGTCGCCGCTCTCCCAGTTCGCCTTCTGGTTCAGGATCGTGTCCAGCGCGATCGCGGTCTTGCCGGTCTGGCGGTCACCGATGATCAGCTGACGCTGACCGCGGCCGATCGGGGTCATGGCGTCGATGGCCTTGATCCCGGTCGCCAGGGGCTCCTTGACGCTCTTGCGCTGCATGACGCCGGGAGCCTGGAGCTCCAGGGCGCGGCGGCCGACGGTGTCGATCGTGCCGAGGCCGTCGATCGGCGCGCCGGTGGGGTCGACCACGCGGCCGAGGTAGCCGTCGCCGACGGGCACGGAGAGGACCTCGCCGGTGCGACGGACCTCCTGGCCCTCTGCGATGCCGGAGAACTCGCCGAGGACGACGACGCCGATCTCGCTGAGCTCGAGGTTCAGCGCGAGGCCGAGCTCCCCGTTCTCGAAGCGGACCAGCTCGTTGGCCATGACGTTGGGCAGGCCCTCGACGCGGGCGATGCCGTCGGCCGACTCGGTGACCCGGCCGATCTCCTCGCGGTCGGTGGAACCTGCCTGGTAGGTGGACACGGCGGTGTCCAGTGCTTGCCGGATGTCCTCCGGGCGGATCGTGAGCTCAGCCATCGCGGTGCTTCGCTTCCTCTCGTGGTCCCGTCGCTGCGGGGGTGATGTGTGGTGCTGGGGCAGGTGCCGCGGCCGGAGCCGTCAGGACACCAGGTGTTCGCGGGCCTGGGCGAGGCGCGCGAGGACGGTTGCGTCGTAGAGGTCGTCTCCGACATGGATCCGCAGACCGCCCACGACGTCCTGTGAGACTTCGAGGTTCATCTGCACCTCACGGCCGTAGATGCCGGCCAGGACCGCGGCGAGACGAGACTGCTGCGCCTCGTCGAGCGGACGAGAGGTCTCGACCACGGCGAGGAGGCGGCGACGACGGTCCGAGGCGAACTCCGCGATCTCGCGCACACGGCGCGAGGGCTTCAGCTCGGTGCGCCGGGACACGGCGCGGACCGCGAGGGCCCCCGTGAGCCGGTGGACACGTCCCTCGAGCAGCGTTCGGACGACCCGCCCGCGGGCCGCAGGATCCCCTCGGGTGTCGTCGAAGCTCGAGGACAGCTCGGCGCTGTCGTCGATCAGTCGCGAGACCTGGAAGAGCTCCTCCTCGACCTGGCCGAGGACGCTCTCGCGCTCGGACTGCTCCAGCAGGGCGGTCACCCCCAGCCGCTCCAGGGCGTCGAGGATGTCCTCCTGCTCGGACCAGCGCCGACGCACGACCTCGAGGGTGAGGCCGAGGGCGGCGTCGCTGACCTTGCCGGTCAGCAGCGCACGGACGGCCGACTCCTTCACCTCGGCGTCGCGACCGGAGTCGCTGAGCAGACGCACGAGCTGATTGCTGGAGTCGATCGCATCGGCGATCGCGAACAGTTCGTCCGCGGTGCTGTCCAGGGAGAGCCCGTCCGTCGCGAAGACGGACTGGGCCTGCTGGACGACCTCGGCGAACGAGGTGGAGGAAGTTCCTCGCATCACTGGTCCTTATCGGGTGGCGGACTGGCTCGACTCGAGGTCGTCCAGGAACCGGTCGATCACGCGGCGGGATCGCTCATCATCGGTGAGGGACTCCCCGACGATCTTGGAAGCCAGGTCGCTCGCGAGCGATCCGACTTCGCTGTGAAGCTGCGTGGAGGCCGTCTGGCGCTCCGCGGACAGCTGCTGACGGCCGGAGGCGAGCACCCGGTCGGACTCGGCCTCGGCGCGAGCCTTGGCCTCCTCGACGATGCGTGCGCCGTCCTGGCGTGCCTTCTCGCGGATGCCTGCGGCTTCCTGGCGAGCGGCGGCGAGCTCCTGCTCCTGGGTGGCCTTGAGATCATCAGCCTGCTGCTGGACCTCTTCGGCCTTCTTCAGCCCGCCCTCGATCTTCTCCGAACGCTCATCGAGCACTGCGGTGAGTCGCGGCAGGACGAACTTCATGAAGACGACGGCGAAGATCACGACGAAGATCAACGTCCAGATGATCTCCGAGGTCTCCGGCAGCAGCAGCTTGTAGCCGGGAACTTCTGCTTCAGCGTTGAGCATCAGGGGTGCCTCAGGCCGTTCCGCCGAAGATGAGGCCGGTGACGATGGCCAGCAGCGTCAGGATCTCGGTGAAGGCGATACCGATGAACATGGTGGTCTGCAGCTGGCCGCGCAGCTCGGGCTGGCGCGCGGTGGCCTCAGCGGTCTTGCCGACAATGATGCCGATGCCGATACCGGGGCCGATAGCGGCGAGGCCGTAGCCGATCGACGCGACGTTGCCGTTGATTTCGGAGAGGATCATCGGGTCCACGGGGATTCCTTTCGTTGTGCCGCCCGGGCGGGCGGCAGACAGGGGTCTTGCGGGGAGGTGCGGGAACGGAGGCGAGCGCTCAGTGCTCGTCCGAGGAAGCCATCTGGATGTACACCGCGGCCAGCATCGTGAAGATGAAGGCCTGCAGCGCGGCGACGAAGATCTCGAAGCCGTAGATGCCGATCGCGAGGGCTCCGGCGAACGGGGAGGCCACGATGAGCCAGGTGCCCGAGAGCAGCAGCCCCTGGGTCAGCCCGATGAAGACGACCAGCATGATGTGGCCGGCGACCATGTTCGCGAGGAGTCGGATCGTGAGCGAGGCCCAGCGGATCAGGATGACCTGCAGGAACTCGATCGGGATCAGCAGGATGTAGATCGGCTTCGGCACACCGGGAGGCATGGTCTCGTGCTTGAGGTAGCCGCCCAGCCCGTGCTTCTTGATCCCGGCGACCACGTAGGTCACGAAGGTCCACAGCGCCAGCAGCAGCGGGAAGCCGATCACGGAGGTGCCCGCGAGGTTCATGCCCGGGACCACCCCGGCGAGGTTCATCGCGAGGATGAGGAAGAAGAGGGTGATCAGGAAGGGGGCGAAGCGTCGACCTTCCCGGATCCCCAGGGTGTTCTGGATGATCGTGCCGTGCACGAACTCGATCAGCATCTCGACGATGCTCTGCGCGCGGCCGGGGACCAGCTTGGCCCGGGAGGCGATCACACACATCACGATGAGGACGACCGCGATCACGATCAGGCGCACGAGCTGCACCCGGTTGAACTCGAACGGGGTCCCGGCGAAAAGGATCGGCGGCGGGAAGAATTCCGCCAGGCTCGGGATGTGGAAGAGCGAATCGCCCTCTGCGTACAGCGTGGGGCTGAGGTCTGCGGTGTTCAGCTCGATCTCCCGTGGTCGTGTGGCCGGACGCAGCTGCGTCGGCCGTGGCCGTCATGTTGATCGAGTCCATCCCGTAGCGGCCACCATGCGTACGACGATGGACGACGCTAGGCGTTCCGGGTGGTCGATCAGTGGTCGAACTCGCTGCGGTATTGCACCGTGATCAGCAGTCGAGCACCTTGGAAATCATAACAGAGAGTCAGGATCCGGACTGGTCATCAGGGGGGTCTGCGACCTGCTCCACATCGAGGGGCTGACGGGACCGTGCCAGCAGCGTGACCTCCACCGCCACGGCCGAGACCGCGCCCACCAGCAGTGCGAGTCCGATCCACCGGGTGGAGACGCCACCCATGTCCCGCACCACGATCAGGACGAGGATCACAACAAGCATCTTGACCGCCCAGCTGCCGAGCACGGTGGCCGCCATGGTCACCGGCGTCAGCCTCGGACCGGCGAAGGTGATCGCGAGCGTCGGCAGCACCACCACGAGCGTGAGGCCCGTGCCGATGAGCGCACCGACGAGTGCCGGCTGGTCCGAGCTCATGGCGGCGATCACGATGACCACGACGTCGAGCACCATGCCGACCACGAGCGCCAGGATCAGGGCCCGCTGCATGGCGCGGTCGCCCACGGCGCGGCGACGCGGCGTCCTCCCGGTGGGGGTGGCGGAGCTGTCAGGACGAGGGGACATCGGATTCCTTCCGGCGGCGCCCGGGGCGCCATCTGAGCGGGTCGAAGGTCAGCAGGAGCGCGAACAGGAGCCCGCACGCCCAGAAGATCAGGACCGCCTGGGTGGACAGCACGATCGGCAGGAGCAGTCCGACCGACACCACCACCGTCCACGTGTACATGATCAGGACGGCGGTGCGCTTGGAGTGCCCCAGGCGCAGCAGCCGGTGATGCAGATGGGCCTTGTCGGCATGGAACGGGGACTTCCCCGAGCCGATCCGCCGCACGACTGCCAGTGCGAAGTCGAGGAACGGGATGACCATCACGCCGATCGGCAGGAGGATCGGCAGGAACTGCCCGAAGAAGTCCGCCCCCGACAGTCGTGCGGGATCGACCTGGCCGGTCACCGCGATGGTGCTCGCGGCCAGGAGGAGGCCCAGCAGCATCGACCCGGAGTCCCCCATGAAGATCCGGGCACGGGTCATGTTGTGGGGCAGGAAGCCCAGACAGGCGCCGATCATCACCGCCGTGAGCAGAGCGGCGAGCGAGGAGTAGTCCGTGGTGGAGGCGTTGCGGGTGAGCGTGTACGCATACACGAAGAACGCGGAGCCCCCGATGGCCATCACCCCGGCGGCGAGTCCGTCGAGGCCGTCGACGAAGTTCACCGCGTTCATGCAGACCACGACCACGAGCACGGTGAGGATCAGCGCCGAGCGCTCCGACAGGATGGTCACACCGCCGATCGGCAGGGACACCAGGCTGACGCCCTGCCAGGCCAGGAGCATCGCGGCGAGGATCTGCCCCGCCAGCTTCGTCATCCAGTCGAGGTCCCACTTGTCATCCGCGGCGCCGAGCAGGCAGACGAGACCGGCGGCGGCGAGGATGGCCCAGGGCTGGCGGGTGTCCTCGAACAGGCCCTCGAGGAAGGGGATGTTGCTGGCCACCACCATCGCGGCCGCCACTCCGGCGAGCATCGCGAGGCCGCCCAGACGAGGGGTGACGGCATCGTGCACGTCCCGCTCCCGCACCGCGGTCATCGCCCCGGCTCGGCGGGCCAGGAGCCTCACGGCCGGGGTGACGAGGTACGTCACCGCAGCGGAGATCAGCAGGACGAAGAGATAGATCCTCACCCCGCAGCGTGTCCCTCGCCGCGCCCGCCCTCGGTCGTCGAGGCGTCCGCCACGGTCGGCGTCGCACCGTCGGCACCGAGATCGCCGGCAACGGGATCACCAGCTGCGAGATCATCGGCAGCGGGATCGCCAGCAGCGAGATCGTCGGCAGCGAGGTCTGCAGGGACAGCGGGGACGGCGGCCTCAGCGGGGGTCGTCGCGGACCGGCCCAGGTCGGGCTCGGACGGGAGGTCGAGCGCCGGGGCGCCCGCGGCGGCGCCAGTGGTCTCGGCCGGGGTCGCCCGACTGCTCTCGGCAGGACTGTCGCCTGCGGAGTCGCCCTGCGGGGCACCACCGTCGGGAGCGGTGTCGTCGGAAGCGGTGCCGTCGGCGGCAGAGTGGTCGGCAGCGGAGAGGTCCGCCGCAGAACCATCAGCGAGAGCGCCGTCAGCGGACGCGCCCTCCGCGAGCGAACCGTCGTCGGCTGCCTCGGGCGAGCCCTCCACGTCGGCGTCGTCCTCGGAGACCTCCGGAACGGGGGCGGCGAAGATGTCGCCGACGGCCGCGATGATCTGTTCCTTGGTGAGGCTACCTTCGCGGACGATCTCCGCGGGCTCCACGGTGGCGTCGAGGATGGTCGAGCTGGTGCCGATCCTGGCAGTTCCTCCGTCGAGGTACTCCTCGACGCTGTCCCCGAGCTGCGTCGCGGCATCGAGCACGGTGAGCGCGGCGGGCTTCCCGCTGCGGTTCGCGCTGGAGACGGCGAGCGGACCGGTGCGGCGCAGCAGCGCCAGCGCGATCTCGTCGTCCGGCATGCGCAGGGCGACGGTCCCACGGGTCTCCCCCAGGTCCCAGGTCAGCGAGGGCTGGGCGGTGAGGATGATGGTCAGCGGGCCGGGCCAGAACTCCTCCGCGAGCTGTTCGACGTAATCGGGCACATCGGTGGCCAGGGCCAGCAGCACGGCGTGATCGCCCACGAGGACCGGCGGCGGCACGTCGCGACCTCGGCCCTTGGCATCGAGCAGGGCGTTGACGGCGTCCGGGGTGAAGGCGTCGGCGCCGATGCCGTAGACGGTATCCGTCGGCAGCACGATCAGCTTGCCGTCACGGACGGCATCGGTCGCAGCCGTCAGCGCGGCGTCGCGGGATTCTGGGTTCTGGGTGTCATGCACGCTCACGAGGTCAGTGTCTCACTTCCGGGGTCGGGGTCTTCGTCGGCACGGCGGGCGACCAGGAAGCGGTCTCGGCCGGTGAGGTCACGGGCGGTGCGCAGGGAATCGAAGCCGCCGTGCTGTGCGGCGGCTCGCCGTGCCGCCTCACCCTGGACGTCCGCATGCTCCATGACCAGCACTCCCCCAGGTCGCAGCAGTCGGGCGGCCCAGGCGATCACGGCGCGCGGCACCTCCAGACCGTCCGGGCCGCCGCCGAAGAGGGCACGATGCGGATCGTGGTCGAGCACCTCGGCATCGCGGGGCACGGCCTCGGGCGGGATGTACGGCGGGTTGGAGACGACGGCGTCCACGTGCCCCTCCCCGCACAGCTCGGCGAGGACCGCCGCGGAGGGGCTCGAGGGGTCCTGCAGGGCCGCGGTCAGATCGGCGGACAGCACGCGGCCGCGGCCGGGGCCGGCCATCTCGAGGTTCTCCCGTGCGAGCTCGATCGCCGCCGGGTCGACCTCGACCGCGGTGACGCGGGAGTCAGGCATCTCGTCGAGGACCGCCGCGGCCAGCGCCCCGCTGCCGGTGCACAGGTCCACCACGGTGCCCAGCGGGCCGACGGCCTCCTCGCGCAGCAGATCGACGGCGAGCTCGGTCTCCGGTCGCGGGATGAACACCCCGGGGCGCACGGCGAGCATCAGCCGACGGAACGGGGCACGGCCCAGGATGAGCTGGAGCGGCTCGCGCTGCTCGCGGCGAGCGGTGGCCGCCTCGAGATCCGCAGCGAAGGTCTCCGGCAGCTCGTCGAGCAGCACGAGGGGTCGATCGGTGCGCGCGGCCGCGGCGATCAGAGCACGCGCATCGACGCTGGGCGAGGGCACTCCGGCGGCCCCGAGGCGCTCCGTGGTCTCGGCGAGGGCGGTGCGCAGACGGCCCCGCGCCGCAGCGCCGGACAGCGCCGGAGCCGCGGGGGCCGCTGAGGACTCGGAGGACTCGGAGGACTCGGAGGGAACAATCGGATCAATGGCCGCGGGATCGATGCTCATCGGGCGTCCTCGGCTGCGGTGCGCTGGGCGTCCTCGAGGCGGGTGGCGCGCGCGGCGTCCCGGGAGGAGGCGATCAGATCGTCGAGGTCGCCGGAGAGCACGCTGGCGAGGTTCCCCGCCTTGTAGCCGGTGCGGTGATCGGCGACCCGTGACTCGGGGAAGTTGTAGGTGCGGATGCGTTCGCTGCGATCGACGGTGCGCACCTGGGAGCGGCGAGCCGCGGAGGACTGCGCCTCCTGCTCCGCCCGGCGCGCATCCAGCAGGCGGGTGCGGAGGATGCGCATCGCCTGCTCACGGTTCTGCAGCTGGCTCTTCTGGTCCTGACAGGAGGCCACGAGCCCCGTGGGGAGATGGGTGATGCGCACGGCGGAATCGGTCGTGTTCACGCTCTGCCCACCAGGTCCGCTCGAGCGGTACACGTCGATGCGCAGGTTCGATGCCGCCATCGCCTCGGCGAGCACCTCGCCCTCGTCGGCCTCATCAGCCTCGGGCAGCACCAGCACGCCCACCGCGGAGGTGTGGATGCGCCCCGCGGACTCGGTGACGGGCACGCGCTGCACCCGGTGCACGCCGGCCTCATGCTTGAGGTGGGCATAGACGCCGTCGGCCGGGGTGGTGCCGGCGCGCGCGGTGATCGCCGTCGTGACGTCCTTGAACCCGCCGAGCTCGGACTCCGCGGAGGTGAGGACCTCGACGCGCCAGCCCTTGTGCTCCGCGTAGGAGCGGTACATGCGCAGCATCTCGGCCGCGAACAGGGCGGACTCCTCGCCACCGGCGCCGGCCTTGATCTCGAGGAGGACATCCCGCGCGTCATCGGGATCCCGGGGGGCGAGGAGATCCTCGAGGTGCTCGCGCTCGCTCTCGAGGCGGATCGTGAGCTGCTCGGCCTCGGCCGTCAGCTCGTCGTCTCCCTCTCCCAGCTCGATCAGCTCACGGGCGGTCTCGAGATCCGCGGTCGTCGACTCGATGTCGGCGGCGGCGGCCAGCACCGTGTCGACCTCCGCGTACCGACGACCGACCCGTCGTGCGCGGGCGGGGTCGTCATGGAGAGCGGGATCGGCCATCGACTCCTGCAGCCGGGCGTGCTCGCTGCGCAACGGCTCCAGACGGGCATCACGATCTCCACCAGCATCACGGCCATCACGGCCACCGTGACAGTCAGTGGTGTCGTCGTCCTTCATCTACCATCACGCCCTCACATGCGACGACGCCGGTGCACGCCCTGGGGCGCGCACCGGCGTCGGAGACTCGGTGTCAGGCCTTCTTGCCGTAGCGGGCCTGGAAGCGGGCCACGCGGCCGCCGGTGTCCAGGATCTTCTGCTTGCCGGTGTAGAAGGGGTGGCACGCGGAGCAGACCTCGGTGCTGATCGCACCATCGGTCTTGGTGCTGCGCGTGGTGAACGAGTTACCGCAGGTGCACTTGACCTGGGTCTCGACGTACGTGGGGTGAATATCAGCCTTCATGTCTCTCCTTCTCGGGGTCGCTGGGTCGGCGCCCGGCCGGGCGCCGTGAACCAGAACCGACGTCACAGTCTGCCACGGCACACGGCCCCGGAGCGAGGAATCGGGATGCGGCGTGCGCAACATCGCGAATCCAGGTGGTGGACGGCCGCGGGACGGGCACGACATCTCAGGTCGAGGCGCGGACCTCCAGGTGATAGGGCACCGTTCGATGTGCATCTGGCCCCTTCAGCGGAACGGTCCCCTCGAGCATCCCTGCCACCAGCTCGACGGTCTCCCGCGCCACCGCCTCGATGTCGATGCTCAACGAAGTGAGCTCGGGAGTCACCAGCGATCCGATCTCAAGTCCGTCGATGCCTACGAGGCGAACCTGGCCGGGAACCTCGATCTCCATCGAGCGCAGTGCGCGCAGCAGGCGCACCGCGAGCTCGTCGTTGAAGGCGATGAGGGCGTCGGCCCCGGTCGCCAGCGCCACCTCGAGGGCCTCACGGTGACCGGTGCGGGCGTCGACCTCATGAATCAGCACCTCGCCGTCATCCGTCAGCTCGCGGAGTGCAGCAGCGAGAGTGAGAGCCCGGCCGCCTATCGGGCCGCCGGTCAGGTCAAGCACCAGCGGGCGCCGCACGCCCACATCCTGCAGGTGCCCCACGAGCTCGGGCATCGCCTCTGCGAACAGCTGCTCGACCACGCCTCCGGCGTCGAGATGCTTCCGGCCGCCGTCCAGCTGCACCACGGGCATGCCCGCGCCGCCGCGGATGTCGCCGGTCCCCACGCCGTAGCCGACGATCGCGTCGACCCGGCGCGCCAGGTCAGCGGCGACGCCCTCCGGATCAACAGCGTTCTCCGCCTCGACCAAGACCACGTTCCACCCGTACGGAGCGCAGGCACGCACCACTGCCGTACCCAGCTCCCCGTAATACGCGTTGGTCAGGTCCATCACCACCAGGCCGAGGGTGATGGGACCCTGCTCGACCAGGCCCCGCCCGAAGCGGGAGGGGCGGTAGCTGAGCTCGCGTGCGGCGTCGAGCACTCGTTCACGAGTGGCGACGCTGATGCCGGGCATGTCGTTCATCGCCCGCGAGACCGTCTGCCGGGAGACCCCGGCGCGCGCCGCGACGTCGATGATCGTCGCACGGTGCGTGCCGGGGGTGCTGGCCTGCTGCGTCATGCGCGGAAGTCTGTCACGCCCGCTGCTCGGCCCGCAGGTCGAGCCACGCGAGGTCGCTCTCGGAGAGTTCGACTCCGAGTCCGAGGGTCGACGAGCGCATCTCGGCAATGCTGCGCGGGCCGAACAGCGGGAACGTCGGGAACTTCTGGTGCAGCACGAAGGCGAGGGCGATCGCCGTCGCGGGCACCCCGCGCTCGGCACCCAAGGCCTCTGCCCGGGCCAGGCGCTCGAAATTCTCATCGCTGTAGTAGCAGCGCACGAGCTCCGCATCGGAGCGGTCCTCGGGGTGCGCCCGCCCAGTGAAGAATCCTCGCGCCTGGGAGGACCACGGCAGCAGCGCGATGCCGCGCTCCTCGAGCCATGCCTTGGAATCCGCATCGGTCGCATGCACACAACCCGCCCACGGCACGTCCAGCGCCTCGGCCAGGCCGAAGTGGTTGGAGAGGATCGTGAAGCCCGTGCGTCCGTTCGCGCGGGCGTACTCGTTGGCCTCGTCCACCCGGGCGGGGGTCCAGTTGGAGCCGCCGTAGGCGCGGATGCGCCCGGCCCGCAGATGCTCGTCCATGACGTCGACGAACTCCCCGACCGGGATCTCGGGGTTGTCCCGATGCATCATGTAGAGGTCCGCATAGTCGGTGCCCTGACGCTCGAGGGACTCCTCGAGCTGACGCGTGATCGACTCCGGGTCGCAGTGCGGGGTGTGGGCGCCCTTGGTGATCACAACGACGTCCTCGCGGACACCTCGGTTCTGCACCCACTTCCCGAACAGCTTCTCGACGTGGCCGCCGCCGTAGATGTAAGCGGTGTCGAAGGTGGTGCCGCCGATCTCGTAGAAGGCGTCGAACATCGCCGACGCATGGGCCAGGTTCATCTGGTTGTCGCAGCCCATCACCAGGCGCGAGACCTTCTTGTCGATCCCTGGGAGCGACCCGTAGGCCATCGCGGGCCCTGACTGCACGCTGGACGCGGCGAGCGGACGCCCGGTGAGGGTAGGGATGTCCGCGTCGTCGGCCTCGAACGGGAAGCGCAGCCCGATCTCCTCACGCCAGAGGTCCAGCGCACGGGCCTGTCCGAGCGTGTTCTCCGGGGTGACCTCGGGGACGACTCCCCCGTCGCGCGCGGCCCTCGCCAGCGCGTCGGCCTCCAGGGCGTAGGCGGAAGCGGCCGGGATCTCGATGCGCTGGGGCTCCTCGCCGACCACGTCGAGCTCGATGGCCTGCTTCTCCGACAGACCCCACGGGTCGGACAGACGGATGACGCCCCGGGATCCCGTGATCGTCGCCGACTGCGGATCGGACAGGCGCACTCCGGTGCGCAGGCTCGCGGTGATGTCGCCGGGGAGAGCGACCTCGGCGGTGGCCCATTCGTCCACGCCCGTCTCGCCGAGGGTGCCGCTGCCCTGCAGCGCGGTCGGGTCGACGAACGCCCTGCCCTGGGCGGCGCCGGCGACGAAGCGGGCGAAGGACAGCGGGTAGCAGCCGACGTCGAGGATCCCGCCGCCCGCGGTGGCGGTGTCGAACAGGCGGCCGCTGCGGCCGCCTGTGTCGAAGGCGAAGGAGGCGTCGACGTGCGTGACGTCGCCGATCGCGCCGTCGGCGACGAGCTCGAGGACCTTCACCGTCTGCGGGTGGAAGCGGTACATGTACGCCTCCAGGAGGACCTTTCCGCTGCGGGCCGCGAGGTCGTTCAGCGCCATCGTGGTGCCCGAGTTCGGAGTCAGGGGCTTCTCGCACAGCACGTGCTTGCCGGCCTCGAGGGCGGCCGCGGCCAGGCGAGCGTGGCCGGTGTGAACCGTGGAGACGTAGACGCCATCGACCTCGTCGGAGGCGAGGACCTCCTCATAGGTGCCTAGCAGTGCGGGCTCGGCGAGGGGGAATTCCTCGGCGAAGGCGCTGGCGCGCTCGGGAGAGCTGCTCCCGACGGCAACCAGGACGCCGTCCAGCGAGGAGGGGAGCTGAGAGGCGAAGCGTCGGGCGATGCCGCCCGGGCCGAGGATCGCCCAGCGGAACGGGGTGGAGGAGGTGCTCATGGAGACGTCGTCGTCCTTCGAGTTCGAGGCCAGTAAGAGTCGTGAACGTTCACGACCCTCTCACCCTATCCCGGCCCCCGCGGCTCCACAAGCGCACTGGTTGGCGCGGATCCATGATGACGACCGCCGGCCGAACCGTTGACGCACGGATGCCACGATGGCATGATCTGCGTCACCCGTGAACGTTCACGGTATTGCGACTGCCACTCAACGAGGAGGGTGCGTATGAGCGCTGCGCTCACACGACGTCCATTACGAAGTTCCCCACCGCACGGTCGTCCTTCGAGACGATCCCTGATGCTCGGCGCCGGGCTGCTCCCGCTGGCCCTCGCCGGCTGCGGCTCGGACCCGACGATCTCCGAGGACCCCGATGAACTCGTGCTGTGGTTCTGGGACCGATCAGCCAGTCGAGATCTGCTGGAGCAGGCGAGCCAGGAGATCCCCGGCACCGACCGCCATCTCCGAGCCGATGTGATCGGCACCAGCTTCGACACCAAGCTCCGCACCAGTCTGGCCGGCGACGCTTACATCCCCGACATCACCTACATCAACTCCAACAACGCCCTCTATTTCACCAACGAGGACCTGTTCCTGGATCTGTCCGAGCTCGGCGCGGACTCCGTCAAGGACGACTACTACGAGTGGAAGTGGAACCTCGGGACGACCCCGACCGGCCGCTTCTGCTTCTTCCCCCTGGACATCGGCCCGACGGGCTACTTCTACCGCCAGGACATCTTCGAGGAGGCGGGCCTGCCGAGCACGCCCGCGGAGGTTTCGGCGGCGATCACCACCTGGGAGGACTGGATCGCGCTCGGCACCGAGCTCAAGGGTGCGGCCGACGCCTTCCTCGTCAACGACGCGCTGAACGTCTTCGAAGAATTCTTGAACGCGAGCCCGGAACGTTTCTTCGACACCGACGACAAGGCCCTCTATTTGCGGCCAGACAGCGCCGTCCGTCAGGCGTGGGACACTTCGGTCGCCGCCGTCGAGGCCGGTGTGACGGCCAAGATCCCGCGGGAACGCGACACCGACCGGAACGCTGCCTGGGCCAGCGGCCGCACCGCCGGGAACATCGGGGCGGCCTGGTGGGCCCAGGTCCTCCAGCAGTCCGCTCCCGACACCGCCGGCGCCTGGCGCCTCGCGTCACAGCCGGTCCGTCCTGGCAACAGCGGCGGCTCCTTCGCCGCGCTTCCCCACACCTGCAAGGACCCGGAGGCCGCCCTCGCTTTCATCACCTGGATCAACTCTCCCGAGAACCAGGCCGCCGCCTACCAGGACGAGTCGCTGTTCCCTTCCACACCCGCCTCCTTCGAGGATCTGACCTACTCCGGAGACTTCTACGGGGACCAGGACCCGCTCGCGTTCTTCTCCACCGCTGCGGAATCGGTCCCCTCCTCGTTCATCAGCAACGCGGAGACCTTCATCATGGGCAAGTTCGTCCTCGAGCTCTCGAACGTGGAGACCTCCGGCAAGGATTCCGAGGCCGCCTGGAACGATGCGATCGGCCAGGCGGAGCGCGTCCTCCTCAAGCGAGGAGTCTTCTCATGAGCACCGCAATCCCGACGCGGCCGCGCGACGCCCTCACCCCCGCGGATCCCACCGCCAAGCGAAAGCGGAAGATCCGGGAGGTGCTGCCGCTCTACCTGGCGATCTCCCCCTTCTATCTGCTGTTCGCCGTCTTCGGCCTGTTCCCGATCCTGTTCTCCATCGTCCTGTCCTTCATGGACTGGGACGGAATGGGAGAGATGTCCTTCGTGGGCCTGGCGCAGTACAAGTTCCTGCTCACCGACGGCCGCTTCTGGAACTCCGTCGGCAACACCTTCATCATCTGGTTCCTCTCGACCATCCCGATGCTGTTCTTCGCGATGGTCATCGCGTTCCTGCTGCACCAGAACATCCGGTTCACGAAGTTCTACCGAGTGGCCTTCTTCCTGCCCAACGTCACCTCGATGGTGGCGATGGCGATCGTCTTCGGATCGGTCTTCTCCGACACCTTCGGCCTGGTGAACTCTGCTCTCACCGCGGTGGGCCTGGACGCCGTGCCGTGGCTGTCGAGCCCCTGGGGCATCAAGATCACGATCGCGGTCATGGTGATCTGGCGATTCACCGGCTACAACGCGATCATCTATCTCGCGGGCCTGCAGTCCATCTCCACAGACCTGTACGACGCCGCGAAGGTCGACGGAGCCAACCTGTCGCAGGTCTTCTTCCGGGTGACGGTGCCGATGATGCGCCCCATCATCCTGTTCACGGTGATCACCTCGACTATCGGCGGCCTGAGCCTGTTCACCGAGCCCCAGGTGCTGCTCGGAGATTCCGGCGGCGCCGGCGAGGCGGGCATGACGATCGTGCTCTACCAATACAACCAGGCGTTCACCCAGTTCGACTTCGGCTACGGCTCGGCGATCGCCTGGGCCCTGTTCCTGATCGCCGCCATCTTCGCGATCATCAACTGGCGCCTGGTCTCCGGACGTGGTGACGACACGGTGCGACGCGCTGTACGGACCAAGGAGGCCCGAGGATGACCGCACTGAAACCGGCCGCACCGAAGAGCACGGCAGATGCACACCGCCCGAACGCGCACTACGTGGCGCGGGGCCGGCTCGTCGCCGTCGTCACCCACCTGTGCGTGATCACCGGCGTGCTGCTGTCGATCTTCCCGTTCTACTGGCTGATCGTGATGTCGACCTCGACCACCGGGGAGATCTTCGGCTACCCGCCGAAGCTCACCGTCGGCAGCAGCTTCGCGGAGAACGTGCGCAGCGTCGTCTCCAGCGTCGACCTGCTGCAGGCCCTGGTGAACACGATCATCGTCTCCACGGCCAGCGCTGCCCTGGTGATGTTCTTCGACTCCCTGGCGGCCTTCGCCTTCGCGAAGTTCGACTTCCCGGGCAAGAAGCCGTTGTTCATCCTGCTGATCGCCACCATGCTGGTGCCCGGAAGCCTCTCCCTGGTCCCGAGCTTCATCCTGATGTCGGAACTGGGCTGGGTAGGGACGCTGCAGGCGCTGATAGTCCCGGGCGCCGCGAACGCCTTCGGCATCTTCCTGCTGCGGCAGATGGCGGCGGGATCCATCCCCGACGAGCTCGTGGAATCGGCACGGATCGACGGCGCCGGATTCTTCACCACCTACTGGAGGGTGGGCGTGCCTCTCCTCCGCGGGGGCCTCGCCTTCCTCGGCATCTTCACCTTCATCACCGCATGGAACGACTACGTGTGGCCGTTGATCGTGCTAGTGGATCCGGAACGCCAGACCCTGCAGACGGCCCTGCAGAACCTCAACTCGCTGTACCTCACCGATTACGGGATGGTGATGGCCGGCGCCCTCATCAGTGTGGTCCCGCTGATCGGCGTGTTCATCATCGGCTCGCGGCACTTCATCGCCAACATCGCCGCTGGCGCGATCAAGGGCTGAGCCGCCGACGACCGACCGACAAGCCCCTGCTCGCCCATTCCACGAGAACGTGCCAGCGACGACACGTTCTCGTGGATCGGGTCGGCGTGTTGCCCACGCAGTCTGCCCTCCGCGGGCCGCGGGCCACGCAGTCCGATGCGTGGGGTCGCCACAGCATGACGACGGGGCGCCTCCCGGTGGGAGACGCCCCGTCGACAGGCATGCTGGCGCGTCAGTCGGCGCTGCGACCGTTCACGCTCGGCGTGTTCTTCTGGACCGTCATGAGGAACTCGGTGTTGGACTGGGTCTTCTTGACCCGCTCCATGAGCAGCTCGAGAGCCTGCTGCTGCTCGAGGGACCCCAGGACACGGCGGAGCTTCCACATGATGGCCAGCTCCTCCTTGCCCATGAGCTCCTCCTCGCGACGGGTGCCCGAGGCATTGACGTCCACGGCCGGGAAGATGCGCTTGTCCGCGAGGTGACGGGACAGGCGCAGCTCCATGTTGCCGGTGCCCTTGAACTCCTCGAAGATGACCTCGTCCATCTTGGACCCGGTCTCCACCAGGGCAGAGGCGAGGATCGTCAGCGAGCCGCCGTGCTCGATGTTGCGCGCCGCACCGAAGAAGCGCTTGGGCGGGTAGAGCGCGGAGGCGTCGACACCACCGGAGAGGATGCGGCCCGAGGCCGGAGCGGCGAGGTTGTAGGCGCGCGAGAGCCGCGTGAGCGAGTCCAGCAGCACCACGACGTCGCGACCCATCTCGACCAGGCGCTTCGCCCGCTCGATGGCGAGCTCCGCGACGATCGTGTGATCCGAGGCAGGGCGGTCGAAGGTGGAGGCGATGACCTCACCCTTGACCGTGCGCTGCATGTCGGTGACTTCCTCGGGACGCTCGTCGACCAGCACGACCATGAGGTGGACCTCAGGGTTGTTCGTGGTGATCGCGTTGGCGATCTGCTGCATGATGATCGTCTTGCCGGCCTTCGGCGGCGCGACGATGAGACCACGCTGGCCCTTGCCGATGGGCGAGACGAGATCGATCAGGCGAGGGGCGAGGCCCTTGGGATCGGTCTCCAGGCGCAGACGCTCATCCGGGTACAGCGGCGTCAGCTTGCTGAAGTCCACGCGCGAACGGGCCTTGTCCTGGGGCAGACCGTTGACGGTGTCCACCTGGACCAGCGCGGCGTACTTGCTCTGGTTGTTGCCACCGCCGCCGCCCTTGCCGCGACGGTTGCGACCGCCGCCGTGGTGCTGCTGCGGCTGCTCGACCTGGTGGTCCTCGCCGTCGCGAGGAGCCTTGACCTGGCCGGTGATCGCGTCACCCTTGCGCAGACCGGCGCGCTTGACCTGATTCATCGTCACGTAGACGTCGCTGGGGCCGGGGAGGTACCCGGTGGTGCGCACGTAGGCGTTGTTGTCGCGGATGTCGAGGATTCCGGCGACCGTCATCAGCTCCTCGCCGCCGCGCGGCTCGGAGTCCTCCTGCTGATCGTTCCGGTTGCCCTGGTTGCCCTGCGAGTTCCGGCCGCCCTGGGAGTTCTGCCCGCCCTGGGACTCCTGACCGCCCTGGTCGTTCTGGCCACGGCCGCGACGCTTGCGATCGCGCGAGCGGTTCCGGCTGCGGGGGCGGCCGCGACGGTCGTCGTCGTAGTCGTCGCCCTGGTTGCGATCCTCGTCGTTCTCGCCCGAGCGGTCCGGCAGCGCGATGTCCTCGAGGCGGCGACGCTGATTGCCACCCTGCTGGTTCCCGCGGCGGTCCTGACCGTCGCGTCCCTGCTGCGAGGAGCGGCCCTCGTCGTCCCGGTCGGAAGCGGTGCGACGGGAATCGTCCCGGCGCGAGCCCCCCTGGCGGGAGTCGTCACGGTTGTCCTCGTCACGACGGGTCTCGTCACGACGGGTCTCGTCGCGACGGTTGTCGTCACGACGGGAGTCGTCGCGGCTGTCATCGCGACGAGCGTCCTCACGGCTGTCGTCGCGAGCGGCGCCCGCGGGGCGCGTGTCCTCACGGCGGCCGCCGCGGCGCCCGCCCTGACGATCCGGGAGCTCGAGGCCCAGATCCGGGGCGTTGTCCTCGCCCTGGTCACGAGCAGCCGAGCGGGACCGCGACCGCGACCGGGTGGGGGCCTCGTCCGTCTCGGACCGCGACGAGCGACCCTGCTCGGTGCCGGTGCCGGTGCCGGTGCTGGTGGACGTGGAGCGTGCGGAGCGCGCCGAGGAGCGGTCGCGCTGCGTCGCGCCCTGCGGGTCCTCGGTGGACGCCGCCGGGGCGGTGGAGGCGGCCGGCGCGCTCGAGACAGCGGCCTCAGGCGCAGCGGCGGGCGCGGCCTGAGAGGACCCGCCCCCACGGATGGCGTCGATGAGCTCGCCCTTGCGGAGGCGCCGCGCGCCCTTGATGCCGAGGTCAGTCGCGATGGACTGCAGCTCGGGAAGCTTCTTCGCCGCGAGATCCGCGTCGGAGGTGGTGTCGTTCACCCGGGTTCCTTCCTGTCGAACCGGACGGAGCCGATTCTTTTCTGGTCTGGTTGCCGCTGCGGGCAGAGGGACGGAGTCCGGGTGCTTCAGCGGCTCATCCGAGCAAGGTGACGCCACGGTGCAGGGCACCGATGGTCGGCCTGCTGGTGTGCTTCGGGGTGCGTCAGCGTCTGGTGCACGGGCCTGCTCGGCACGGTGTGCGCGGAGCGCAGGGTTCATGCGTGACGCTGATCAGGGATGCATCGGGACACGGGACACTGCCGGCAGACTCTGCTGCAGTGCTCGCCATCGGACGATGCCGCCTGGACGCAGGCTCAACCTACCACAGGGGCAGCAGGGTTCTCCCGCAGCGGGACCTGGGCGATCCGCCACGTCGAGGGATCGGTGACGATCCGGCGCACCAGGGGCGCGACCTCGGACCGTCGGCCGGACAGGACGAGCACGGAGGGCCCTGCTCCCGAGATCACGGCGGGGTGGCCCTCCTGGCGCAGCACGCGCATCAGCTCGATGCTCTGGGACATCCCGGCGGAGCGCTGCTCCTGGTGCAGGCGGTCCTCCGTCGCCTCCATGAGCAGCTCGGGGTCCCCGCCGAGCGCGTGGACCAGCAGGCCTGTGCGCGAGGCGTTGAAGACGGCATCGGCATGGGGCACCTCGGCGGGCAGCAGGCCCCTCGCCTGGTGCGTGGACAGCGTGCTCGAGGGCAGCAGGACAACGGGGTTCAGCACGCCTGGAGCGTGTGTGAGCGACACGGAACGCGCACGGCCGCCGGACATCCAGGAGAGCACGACGCCTCCGAGCAGCGCCGGGGCGGCGTTGTCCGGATGGCCCTCGAACTCGGTCGCGAGGTCCAGCACGGCGGCATCGTCCAGGGCGTCGGGATCGGACAGCAGCCCGCGCGCGAGCAGCAGGCCGGCGATCGTGGCCGCGGCGCTCGATCCCAGTCCCCGACCATGCGGGATCCGGTTGACGGTGCGCAGGCGCACCCCGGTCTGCGGAGCGCCCGCGTGGTCGAGGCCCCGGCGCAGCGCCCGCACGACGAGGTGCTCCTCGCCGGTGGGCACCGATCCCGAGCCCTCGCCCTCGGCGTGGATCTCGATCCCCCCGGTGGTCGCCTCGAGCTCGAGGTCGTCGCACAGCCCGAGCGCGAGCCCGAGGGTGTCGAATCCGGGGCCGAGGTTGGCGGAGGTCGCCGGGACCTGGACGGAGACTCGCGTGTTCTGGATCCTCACAGGCCGATGGCCTCCGCGGCGGCGGCGATGTCGACCGGGATCACCGTGGGGGTGAGATCGCGCTGGGAGAGGGCGGTGTCGATGTCCTTGAGCCCGTTGCCGGTCACTGTGATGGCGATCGTCGCGCCGGCGGGGACCAGGCCGCGCTCGGACTGCTGGAGCAGGCCCGCCACACCCGCGGCGGAGGCCGGTTCGACGAAGATCCCGACCTCCGCGGCCAACAGGCTCTGCGCGTCGAGGATCTGCTGGTCGGAGACGGCGTCGATGAGACCGCCGGAATCGTCGCGGGCGGTGACCGCGAGGTCCCAGGAAGCCGGGGCACCGATCCGGATCGCGGTCGCAACGGTCTCGGGATTGCTGATCGGGCGCCCGGCCACGAAGGGTGCGGCGCCGGCGGCCTGGTATCCCCACATGGCGGGGAGCGCCTGGTTGACGCCTGCCTCGTGGTACTCGCGGTAGCCCATCCAGTAGGCGGAGATGTTGCCCGCGTTGCCGACCGGGAGGATGTGGATGTCCGGCGCGCGGCCCAGGGCATCGCTCACCTCGAAGGCGGCGGTCTTCTGCCCCTGCAGGCGGTAGGGGTTCACCGAGTTCACGAGCTCGACGGGATGCTCCGCGTCGAGCTTGCGGGCGATCTCGAGGCAGTCGTCGAAGTTGCCCTGCACCTGGATCAGCTTCGCGCCGTGCACCACGGCCTGGGCGAGCTTCCCGGCGGCGATCTTGCCCTCGGGCAGCAGCACCGCGCAGGTCATCCCCGCGGCCGTCGCGTAGGCGGCCGCCGAGGCGCTGGTGTTGCCGGTCGAGGCGCACACCACGGCGGTGGCGCCGTCGTTCAGCGCCTTCGACATCGCCGAGACCATGCCCCGGTCCTTGAAGGAGCCGGTCGGGTTCTGGCCCTCGACCTTGATATGGACATCCGCGCCGACCCGCCTGGACAGCGCCGGTGCGGGCACGAGCGGGGTGCCGCCCTCCCCCAGCGTGAGCAGGGTGTCGGTGTCGGCGAAGGGCAGGTGTTCACGATATTCGGCGAGGACGCCGCGCCACTGATGTGCCATAGGGGTCATTCTCCTTCGATACGGAGGACGGAATCGATGCTCAGCACCGTCGAGGTCGACGAGAACACGTCCAGGGACGAGGTCATCGCGGATTCCAGGGCGCGGTGCGTGCTGATGCCGATATGCGCCAGGGCCTGCTCACCCCCGTCGTCCTGCTGGTCGAGGAGCTCCTGATGGATGGTCGAGATGGAGATCCCGTACCCGGACAGGGTGCCGGCGATCTCGGCGAGGACGCCGGGACGGTCCTGCACGGTCAGCGAGATGTAGAAGGCGTTGCGCAGGTCGTCGAGCGGGATCAGGTCCAGCTCGGCGTACCGGGATTCACGGGGGCCCACGCCGCCGCGCACGCGCTGGCTGGCCGCGGAGACCACATCGCCGAGGATCGCGGAGGCGGTCGGGGCTCCCCCGGCCCCCTGTCCGTAGAACATGAGCGAGCCAGCGGCGTCCGCCTCGATGAAGACGGCGTTGTACGCCTCGGAGACCGACGCCAGCGGGTGGCCGTCGGGGATGAGCGCCGGATACACGCGGGCGGAGATCCGCTCACCGCTCTCGTCCTGGACCCGCTCGACGATCGAGAGCAGCTTGATCGTGCGCCCCATGCGGGCGGACGCGGCGATGTCCTGGGCGGAGACGTCGGTGATCCCCTCGCAGTGCACGTCGGACAGGCGCACCCGCGAGTGGAAGGCGAGCGAGGCGAGGATCGAGGCCTTCGCGGCGGCGTCGTGGCCCTGCACGTCGGCGGTGGGGTCCGCCTCGGCGTAGCCGAGCTCCTGCGCCGTGGCGAGGGCCTCCTCGAAGCTCGCCCCGGAGCGGGTCATCGCATCGAGGATGTAGTTGGTGGTGCCGTTGACGATGCCCAGCACGCGCTGGATGCGGTCACCGGCCAGGGATTCCCGCACCGGGCGCACCAGCGGGATGGCCCCGGCGACGGCGGCCTCGAAGTACAGGTCCACCCCGTGGGTGTCGGCGGCCTCGTAGAGGGAGGAGCCGTCCTGAGCGAGGAGCGCCTTGTTGGCGGTGACCACGCTCGCGCCATGGGACATGGCCTCCAGCAGCAGGCTGCGGGCCGGCTCGATCCCGCCCATCACCTCGATGACGAGGTCCGCCTCGCGCACGAGCGCGGAGGGGTCGGTGGTGAGCAGAGCGGCGGGGACGTGCTCGCCGCGGTCTCGCGTCGTGTCGCGCACGGCGACGCCGACCACATCGAGCCGGGCACCGATGCGGTGGGCGAGGTCCTCCCCCTGCTGGGAGATCAGACGCAGCACCTCGGTGCCGACGGTACCGGCTCCGAGCACGGCGACGCGGAGCACAGGGAGCACCTGCGGGGCCGAGGGCGAGGAGCTGCTGGGAGATGACTGAGACATGTGCGAGGTGGTCCTTCCACATGGTCCGACGGGGTGGCCGGGCGGGCTCTCGAACTCTAGCCGAGGGCACGTCGGTCCCGTGACCGAGCATGAACGCAGATGACCGACGTCCAGGACGACGGAGGGGCGGTGCGGGAGCAGGATCCCGCGGGGCTGGGCCGCGTGATGGCGACCGGCGGACGGCGCGACAGGGCGACGCGGCGACGCGGCGACGCGGCGACGAGGCGACGAGGCGACGAGGCGACGAGGCGACGAACGCGACCGTCGCCGCCGGGGTCACCCGACGTCGAGGCCGAGGAGGTCCTCCTCCGTCTCCCGACGGATCAGGGTGCGGACCTCGCCGCCGCGCACGGCGACGACCGGCGGCCTCGGGACGTGGTTGTAGTTGGAGGCCAGCGAGTAGCAGTAGGCACCGGTGACCGGCACCGAGATCAGATCCCCGCGCTGCACGTCCGAGGGCAGGTACTCGTCCTTGACCACGATGTCGCCGCTCTCGCAGTGCTTGCCGACCACACGCACCACCTCGGGGGCGGCGTCGGAGACGCGGCCGGTCAGCAGGCACGAGTAGTCGGCGTCGTACAGCGCGGTGCGGACGTTGTCGCTCATGCCGCCGTCGACCGAGACGTAGACCCGGTGGTGGGGGCCGCCGAGGCGGACGTCCTTGACGGTGCCGACCGAGTAGAGGGTCTGGGTCGAGGGCCCTGCGATCGCGCGGCCCGGCTCGAAGGACACGTGCGGCACCTCGAGCTCGAGCTCATGGCACTGCTTCTCCACGATCCCGGCGATCCCGGCGGCGAGCGCCGCGGGGGTCGCCGGGGTGTGCTGGGTGTTGTACATGACGCCGAAGCCGCCACCGAGGTCGAGCTGGTCGATGCTGTGGCCGAGCTCGGTCCTGACCTGGGCGACCAGATCCAGCACGCGACGCGCCGCCACCTCGAAGCCGCCCGTGTCGAAGATCTGCGAGCCGATGTGGGAGTGGAGGCCCAGGAGGTCCAGGTGCTCCGCCTCGAGGGTTCGGCGCACGGCCTCGAAGGCGGCGCCGCCGGTGAGCGAGAGCCCGAACTTCTGGTCCTCGTGGGCGGTCGCGATGAACTCGTGGGTGTGGGCCTCGACGCCCGTGGTCACCCGGAGCATCACCGCGGCGCTCACTCCCAGCTCGGCGGCGACGGCTTCGACCTGGTCGATCTCGTCCAGGGAGTCGATCACGATGCGGCCGACGCCGGCGTCGAGGGCGCGGCGCAGCTCGGCGACGGACTTGTTGTTGCCGTGCAGGGCGATGCGCTCCCCCGGGAACCCGGCGCGCAGGGCGACGGCGAGCTCGCCGCCGGTGCACACGTCCAGGCCGAGCCCGTCCTCCTGGACCCAACGGGCGACGGCCCCGCACAGGAAGGCCTTGCCCGCGTAGTACACGTCGGCCCCCGCGTGAGGCGCGAAGGCCTCGGCGAAGGCATCGCGGAACTCGCGGGCGCGGGCGCGGAAGTCGTCCTCGTCGAGGACGAAGGCCGGGGTCCCGACCTCCTCGGCGATGCGCCGCACATCCACGCCGCCCACCTCGACCGCGCCCTCGGCGTTGCGCCGCGTGGTCTGCGACCACAGACCGTCGATCAGCGTGTTGACGTCGGCGGGATACGGGAGCCACGTGGGGGCGGCGTCGTTGCCGTGAAGGGCTCCGGCCTCATGGGCGCGCATGTCTGCTCCTGGGGTGGTGCGGGTGGGGTGGTGCGGGGGTCCGGCCGGGGCCGGACGGGTTCGGGCTGCTGGTCGACCTTAGACGGGGCCGCGCCCCCCGTGACGCCGTGTCCGGCGTGCGGTCGCCCCCGCCCGTCGGCGACGGCCGCCTGTCCGCCCGGTCAGCACCCCTCCGCACAGGTCAGCGTCCCTGGTGAGAGCGCTGCGGGGTCCAGACCAGGCACAGCGGGTGATCGATCGCACTTGGTAGTCTCGGGGCATCGGCCCGAGAGACCTCGCGGCATCCTGTGGTGGCACGATCACGCCGCCGCGTCGCGCGGCTCCCGTCGCCCGCCCCACCCGACCGCCGTCAAGGAGTTCTCGTGCCCGGTCCTGCTTCCCATCCTTCGTCGAGTTCTGCGTCCGTCGCTGATCCCGATCCTGCCTCCGACACCGTGCCCGGTCCTGCATCCGCATCCGCATCCGATCCTGCGTCCGAACGGGCGTCGGCGGCCGCCGCCGAGGGCCACGACCTCGTTGTGGTCGCGAACCGTCTGCCGGTCGACTCCCGCACCCTCCCCGACGGCGCGACCGAATGGGTCACGAGCCCGGGCGGGCTCGTCACCGCCATGGAATCGGTGATGCGCACCGTCGACTCCGGCGCATGGGTGGGCTGGGGCGGTTCGCCCGGCGAGGCGCCCGAGCCCTTCGAGGCCGACGGGATGAGCCTGTACCCCGTCCGTCTCGACCAGCAGGACGTCGAGCGGTACTACGAGGGCTTCTCCAATGCCACGCTGTGGCCCCTCTACCACGACGTCATCGTCGATCCCGAGTTCCACCGCACGTGGTGGGACTCGTACGTGACGGCGAACCGGCGCTTCGCCCGCGCCGCCGGGGCCGTCGCGAGCAAGGGCGGCACGATCTGGGTCCACGACTACCAGCTGCAGCTGGTGCCGCGCATGATCCGCGACGACCGCACCGATGTGCGGATCGGCTTCTTCAACCACATTCCCTTCCCCTCGGTCGAGCTGTTCTCCCAGCTGCCCAAACGCAATCAGATGCTGCGGGGACTGCTCGGCTCCGACCTCGTCGGCTTCCAGCGCGAGAGCGATGCCCAGAACTTCCTGGGCGCGGTGCGCAAGCTGCTGGGCTACCAGGTCGATGGTCAGGTCATCTCGGTGCCCGGCCTCGGCGCAGCGCCGGTGCGCGAGGTGCTCGTGCAGACCTTCCCGATCTCCATCGACTCCGAGGCGGTCTCCGCGCTCACCGAGGACGCGGAGGTCCGTGAGCGCGCGGTCCAGCTGCGTCGGGACCTCGGCGATCCGCACAAGGTCGTGCTCGGGGTGGACCGGCTGGACTACACCAAGGGCATCCGCCATCGCCTCAAGGCCTGGGGGGAGCTGCTCAACGACGGCTCGATCGACCCGCACGACACCGTGATGATCCAGGTCGCGACCCCGTCGCGCGAGCGCGTCGAGGCCTACCGCCAGCTGCGGGACGAGGTCGAGCTCACCGTGGGTCGCATCAACGGCGACCATGCGCCGATCGGCCGTCCGGCGGTCTCCTACCAGCACCGTTCCTTCGATCGTCGCGATATGACCGCCCTGTTCATGGCGGCCGACGTGGTGCTCGTGACCGCGTTGCGCGATGGCATGAACCTGGTGGCCAAGGAGTACGTGGCCTCCCGGCCCGATCTGCGCGGGGTGCTCGTGCTCAGCGAGTTCGCCGGGGCGGCGGATGAGCTGAGGGCGGCCGTCATGGTCAATCCCCACGACATCGACGAGCTGAAGTCCGCGATCCTGCGTGCGCTCGCGATGCCGGAGGAGGAGCAGGAGGACGCGATGCGGTCCCTGCGCCATCAGGTGATGGAGAACGACGTCCAGGCCTGGGCCCACGACTTCCTGCAGCACCTGGAGCAGTCGGGGGATCCCGCGTACGGGACCCGGCCCACGGTGCGGCTGGCGGGCGACGACTCCACCGACCCGGAGGCCTTCGACCAGGCGCTGGAGGACTTCTCCGACGTGCCTCGGATCCTCATCGCCTCGGATTTCGACGGTGTGCTGGCTCCGATCGTGGACGATCGCGATGCCGTCCAGCCCGATCCGCGAGCGCTGTCGACCCTGCGCGAGCTCTCCGAGCTGCCGGGGGTCGCCGTCGCCCTGGTCTCCGGACGGGCGCTGGAGGATCTCGACTCCCACACCACGATGCCCAGCTCCGTGGTGCTGGTGGGTTCCCACGGCGCCGAGGTCGGCGCGCTGCCGCCGTGGATGCAGTCCGAGGTGCTCGACTCCGCGGCGCTGTCGATGACCCCGGAGAAGGAGGATCTGCTCCGGTCCATCACGGAGAACCTGCGGAGGATCGCGCGGGCGCACCCCGGCGTCGAGGTCGAGACCAAGCCCTCGGCCGCCGTGCTGCACACCCGCAACGCGAAGGGCCGCGGGTCGCTCAACGCGACCGACTCTGCGCTCGAGTACGCGGTCACGCTGCCCGATGTCACGGTCACCCCGGGCAAGGAGGTCGTCGAGTTCTCGGTGGTCCACACCTCCAAGGGCGCCGCGATCGATGCGCTCGCCCGGGCGAGCGCGGCCGACGCGTGGCTCTACCTGGGTGACGACGTGACCGACGAGTCCGTCTTCGCCCGACTGGGCGACCGGGACGTGGGCATCAAGGTCGGCGAGGGCGACACCGCCGCCGGCTACCGCGTCGCGGGGACCGACGAGGTCGCCGCGGCGCTGAAGCGCCTCAGCGAGCTGCGCCGGGAGAGCTGAGCACGGCGGGCCGCCATCCACGCACCGAGCTGAGCAGTGCGATGCGGGAGGCGGCCCGCAGCTCGGCGACGGTGATCTCGCGCTCGCGGACCTGCCCGGCCTCGAGCGCGAGGCGCCGCCCGACGCCGGCCAGGCAGCCGTCCTCGACCGGTGGCGTGCACCAGCTGCCGTCGATCTGGACGAGCAGGGTCGCGATCGTCGTCTCGGTGACGCGGCCGTCGCGTCCTCGCAGCACGACGTCGTCGACAGCTGCAGGTCCTCGGGCGTCTCCGTCGCGGCCGAGGTCGCCAGCACGAGCACGAGCACGGGCGAGCGCTGCCACGAGGTGGGCCCTGTCGGTCGTCTTTTGACGTACCGCCGGCGCACCGGGGTCCTGGGTCCGGTCGTCCAGCGCGAGGACCACGGGGCCGGCGCCGGCCACCGGGATCGGGCGATCGGTGAGATCGAACTGGCCATCCATCCCGAGGGCGAGGCGCAGCACCGCATCGCGTCCGCCTGCCGCGAGCTGCGACGCCCGTGCTCTCACGGCATCACGCACCTGCTCGCGATCGCACGGGAGGGCGAAGGACCTCGCGGAGTCCTCCAGACGGTCCAGATGCTCCTCGAGGTTGCGGGGCAGTCCGTCGACGACCGCGAGGGTCTCGAGCAGGGCGAACTGCGTGGAGTCCCGGGAGGGGTCCGGTGCACGAGTCGCGTCGTGGCCCGGTCTGTCCCGACGGTCCAGCCCGTCCTGCCTGTCCAGTCTGTCCAGGACTCGCATCTTGACTTCGAGCTCGGCGTGCTCCGCCGCCGCCTCGGACGGCCAGGTGATCCCGCTGCCCACGCCGTACACGGCGGAGCCGTCGGACCGGTCGACGACCAGAGTGCGGATCGCGACGCTGAACGAGGACGACGCCGGCACCGGACCAGTCGAAGTGCTGCGAGCCGGGGCGAGCCATCCGATGGCACCGCAGTACACGCCGCGCGGGCCGGTCTCGAGGTCGCGAATCAGGGCCATGGTCGAAGCCTTCGGGGCGCCGGTGATGGAGCCGCACGGGAACATCGCGGCCATCGTCTCCTCGAGGCCGACGCCCGGGGCCGCCTCCGCCGTGATGGTGCTGGTCATCTGCCAGACGGTCGGATACCGCTCGACGTCGAGCAGAGAGGGAACGGCGACCCCTCCGGGGCGTGCGAGGCGAGCGAGGTCGTTGCGCAGGAGGTCCACGATCATGATGTTCTCGGCGCGTTCCTTGGCGCTGCTGAGCAGGTGGGCGCGGGATGCGGCATCCGCGGCAGGGCCGGGCTGCCGGGCCGCGGTCCCCTTCATCGGCGCCGTCGTGAGCAGATCTGCGCTGCGCGATATGAACAGCTCAGGGCTCGCGCTGAGGACCGTCGTGCGCCCCAGGTCGAGGTAGGCGCCGTACGGGGCCTCTTGCGCGGCGATCAGATCCAGATAGCAGGAGAGCAGGTCCCCGGTGATGTGCCCACGGCGTCGGGTGGTGAGGTTCGTCTGATAGGTCTCCCCCGCGGCGATCGCGGCCTGCACCGTCGCCATCGCCGCGGCATGCTCCGCAGGGGTCCACTCGTCGGCCCACGGGCCGACCTCGTAGCCTCCCCGCTCGGACGACGGCGCACCAGAGGTGCCGAGAGGATCGGGAACATCCGGAGCATCCGCGATGCCGAACCACAGCAGGGGCAGGCCCTCGCTCGGCGTCTGCGTGGCCAGGGCGGGATCGAGCCCGGAGGCGGCCTCATAAGTGATCAGCCCGGCCGCCCAGCGGCCGGCGTCGACCCGGTCCTGCACGGCGCGCAGGGCAGGACGGACCTCGTCCGGGGTGCGAGCTGTGATCTCCTCGCGGAAGGAGGAGAACTGCCGTGAGGTGCCGCCAGGGATGTCGTCGAACCGGACGAACGGGCGGTGCGTGGGCATGCGATCCTCCCCGATGCATGAGCCGGAACGACGACGTCCCCGGTCAGGGGCCACAAGGGCCTCGGACCGGGGACGTCTGACGTGCCCGCGACAGGATTCGAACCTACGACCTTCTGCTCCGGAGGCAGACGCTCTATCCACTGAGCTACGCGGGCCGACCGTGCGAGTCTAGCAAGTCCTCGGGGCCCGGCGGGACACCGCGGCGGCTGGTGAGCCGAGGTGTGAGGCGGACCTCACCTCAGGCGGTCCTCATCTCAGGAAGTCCTCATCCCGGCAACGGCAGCTGAGCCCCGTGCAGGACCGCCGAGGGGTCCGCGGCGATGCGCAGGCCGCTGGGGTCCGCGCCGAAGCGCACCAGGAGGTCTCCGACGGCACCGATCATGGCGCCGTTGTCCGTGCACAGCGCGGGCGGCGGGATCCGCAGCTCGATGCCGGCGGCATCGCAGCGCTCCTGTGCCACGGCGCGCAGCCGGGCGTTGGCCGCGACGCCGCCGACGATGACCAGGGTGCTCAGGTTCCTCTCGCGCACGGCCCGGAGTGCCTTGGTGACCAGCACGTCCACCACAGCCTGCTCGAAGGAGGCCGCGATGTCAGCGACGGGGACCGACTCGCCGGCGCGCTCGATGCGTTCCACGGTGCGGGCGACGGCGGTCTTCAGCCCGGAGAACGAGAAGACGAACGGCGCATCGCCGGATCGCAGCATCGCGCGCGGGAACCGGAAGGCGGTCGGATCCCCGCCGACCGCGGCGCGGGAGATCGCCGGCCCCCCTGGGTACCCGAGACCCAGCAGGCGGGCGACCTTGTCGAAGGCCTCCCCGGCGGCATCGTCCAGGGTGTCCCCGAGATGCTCGATCGGATCGCGCACGAGGTCCCCGACCGCCAGGATCGAGGTGTGGCCGCCGGAGACGATCAGCACGATGCTGCGTTCGGGGAGCGGGCCGTGCTCGAGGGTGTCCGCGGCGGCGTGGCCGGCGAGGTGGTGGACGCCGTACAGCGGCTTGTCCAGCGACCAGGCCACAGCCTTCGCGGCGGCGAGGCCGACGTGGACCGCGGTGGCGAGCCCCGGGCCGGAGGTGACCGCGACGTGGGTGATGTCGCCGAGCTCGACCCCGGCGTCCTCGAGGGCGAGGTGCAGCGTGGGGACCGCGGCATCGAGATGAGCTCGGGCGGCGATCTCGGGGACGACTCCCCCGAAATCCGCGTGCTGAGAGGCGCTGGAGGCCAGTCCCTGACCGAGCAGGACTCCCTCGGAGACGAGCCCGAAACCGGTCTCGTCGCACGAGGACTCGACCCCGAGCACGAGGGGTGCCCCGGAACGGATCACCGCAGGATCGACATCGGGTTGGAGTAGTTGCCCGCCTCGTCCATCGTCGCGAAGTGCAGGTGGCAGCCGGTGGAGCGGCCGGTCGACCCGACGTAGCCGACGGTGTCGCCCTGCTGCACGGTGGCACCCACCGAGGTGTTGAAGCCCTGCAGGTGGTAGTAGCCGGTGATGACGCCGTTGCCGTGGTCGACCTTGACCCGATTGCCGGAGGCGGAGTTGTACTCGACGGCCACGACCGTGCCGGCCTTGGCAGCCTTCACAGGGGTACCGCAGGACGCACCGAAGTCGACACCGTTGTGACCCTTGAAGTAGCCGAGGACGGGGTGCATGCGGCCGCCGAAGCCGGAGGTGATCGGGGCGTTCACGGGGTCGATGTAGCCGCCGCTGGAGGCCGGCGCGGCCGCGCCTTCTGCCGAGGCGTCCGCGGACGCGCCCTCCGCGACAATAGGCTCGGGCTCGGGGGCCGGGGCTGCGACCTCGATGCCGGTGCTGCCGGCGGCCTCCGCCTTCGCCGCGTCGGCCTTCGCGGTGTCAGCCTTCGCGTCGTCTGCAGACTTCTCGCCCTTCGCGGGGGAGGTGCGGTCCGTGCTGCGCGTGGAGTCGGAGTCGTCGGTGCGGGTCTCGAGCGCAGCCGTCCCGGCGTTCGCGGAGAGGTCCGCGGTCGGCAGGGAGACGGGCGCTGCAGGGACCTCTGCGGGCTCGGCGACCGACTGCGGCGCCGGCGCTGCGGTGGCGTCTCCGACGGCGGCGGTCTCGTCGATGCCGGCAGCGGCTGCCGCCAGAGGTGCGGCGATCGTGGCGGTGGCGAGGACGCCGAGCACGCCCACCTTCACCGCGCTGGCGGGAAGGGCGGCGTCACGGTGAGTGCCTCCGATTGCTCGGAGCTTGCGCACCGAGGCGCGTCCATCGGCGCGGTGATTCGCCACGTGAAGACCTGCTTCCAGTTCGACTGCGTATTCCGGTTCGTACGTCTGTCCGAGCGCGACGCCGGACAGGGGAAGGACGCGTCGCCGAACAACCTCGAACAACCTACGGCCCCGTCGCCCGAATGGACCAGCAGGTCACCCGTGACATTGCCAAGTTTTTGCCCTAAAGCCCCAAAGGTTGCCCGGTCTTGACGGGAGCGGGTCCTCGACGTGCGCCGCGCCACCTGTGGAAGCGACCAGAAGGCGTCGACGGTCATGTCGCCGGCGGCGCGGAGCACGCGCCGTGCGTCGTGATATCAGGGTCGTCGCAGACGCCGCGCACTAGAGTGGCGGCATGTCGAACCCGGACCAGGCAGCATCCCCATCGGCCCCGCCGCGCGTCGTGGTGATCGAGGACGAGCCGACGATCACCCGTGCCATCGCCGACCGGCTCACCGCCGAGGGCTGGGAGGTCTCCACCGCGCTCGACGGGCCCTCCGGGGTGCGGACGGTGGCCGAGGTGCGCCCTGACGTCGTCGTCCTCGACGTCATGCTCCCGGGCTTCGACGGCCTCGAGGTGTGCCGTCGCATCCAGGCCGACGAGCCGGTCCCGGTGCTCATGCTGACCGCCCGCGACGACGAGACCGACATGCTGGTCGGTCTCGGCGTCGGCGCGGACGACTACATGACCAAGCCGTTCTCCATGCGCGAGCTCGCCGCCCGCCTCAAGGCCCTGCTGCGGCGGGTGCGCCGCACGACTCCCCCGCCCACCTCGGAGACCGAGCAGAACGTCGCTCTGCAGTTCGGTGACCTGGTGATCGACCGAGCCGGCCGCCGTGTGATGCGAGCGGGCGTTCCGGCCCACCTCACGCCGACCGAGTTCGACCTGCTGCTGTGCCTCGCCAACGCCCCCGGCACCGTCCTCACCCGGGAGCAGCTGCTCGCGGACGTCTGGGACTGGATCGACGCGACAGGCACCCGCACGGTCGACTCCCATGTCAAGGCGCTCCGGCGGAAGCTCGGCGCCGATCTGGTGCGCACGGTCCATGGCGTGGGATACGCCCTGGAGATCCCGGAGGACGACCTCGATGAGGACGGCACCCTCGCTGAGGATCCCGCGGACATCTCCTCCCTGCGCACTCCGGCCGACCCCCCGACCTCCCCGTGACGACGGAGCATCCACCGGCCGACGGGTCCTCGCCGCCGGTCGCACGCCGCAGGGTCCCCGAGCGGCTCGACGTGCGCCCCCTGGACCGCTTCCGCTCCTTCAAGGTCAAGCTCGGGATCCTGGTCGGTGCCGTCGTGCTGGTCGCGGCCCTGCTGACCCAGGTCAGCATCCGCGCCGGCATCGAGCCCCTGCTGGCCATCCCGCTCGTCGTGATCGCCGCGCTCGTCTTCACCCAGCTGCTGGCCCGCGGTATGACCTCTCCGCTGCGCGAGATCACCGCGGCGGCGCGCGCCATGGCACGGGGCGACTACACCCAGCGGATCCGATCCAGCAGCCGCGACGAGATCGGCCAGCTCGCCGAGGCCTTCTCCACCATGGCCTCGGAGCTGGAGCAGACCGATCGCATGCGCCGCGACCTCGTCGCGAACGTGTCCCATGAGCTGCGCACCCCGGTCGCGGGCCTGCGCGCCCAGCTGGAGAACCTCGTCGACGGCGTCACCGAGCCGGACCCTGCGGCGCTCGAGGTGGCCCTCACCGAGACCGAACGGCTCTCGCTGCTGGTGAACCATCTCCTGGACCTCTCCCGACTGGACGCCGGGGTCGTCGAGCTGGACCTCGAGGACATCGAGCTCACCCCCTTCCTCCATGAGGTGGTCGACGCGGCGACGCTCGCCTCCGGCGGCCGCGACGTGCGCTGGATCGTCGACGTGGAGCCGGCCGACCTGATGGTCACCGCCGATGCGGCCCGCATCCATCAGGTGATCCACAACCTGCTCGAGAACGCCGCCCGTCACTCCCCCACCGGCGGCCGGATCCACATCAGCGCCGCCTGTCTCGAGGACGGCGACGGCGTACGGATCGATGTGCACGACGAGGGTCCCGGCATCGCCCTCGAGGATCGCTCCCGGGTGTTCGAGCGCTTCCAGCGCGGCGGATACGCGGACAGCTCAGGAGGAACCGGGCTGGGATTGGCGATCGCGCGCTGGGCCGTGGGACTGCACGGCGGCACGATCGAGGTGCTGGACGATCCGCGCACCGAGGTCGACGGCGACGGCCGCTCCTCGTTGATCCGGGTGGTCCTGCCCCAGGCCCGCCCCACGACGTGACGTCCCACACCACAGGGCCGTCAATCACCCCCGGGACCCCCGAGCGGCGCATGCGAGGAGTCCTGCTCCGTTAGGCTGTGGCTATCCGTATCACTCGACCGTGAGAAGGCTGGCGATCTCAGAGTGTCACAGCAGACACAGGGCTCCGAGAACTCGGAATTCGGCCCGAATCAGTGGCTCGTGGACTCGCTCCGCGAGCAGTGGCAGCAGGATCCCTCGAGCGTCGACCCCAGTTGGGCGGAGTACTTCTCCTCCCGTGGTGACCTGACGCCCGCGGCACCCGCTGCCGACGAGCCCTCCCCGGGCAGTCCTCCCGCTGCGATGGAGCAGCAGGAGAAGACCCCGGAGGACGCGTCACCGCAGGCGGCTCCCGCCACGCAGGCCGACCCTCCGCCGGCCGCTCCCGAGCCGGCACCGGCTCCCGAAGCACCCTCATCCCAGGCCGCGCCCGCCGCGGCATCCCCTCAGCGCGCGAAGGAAGCTGCTCCTGTGAACGACGAACCCGCGAAGGCCGCACCCCAGCCGACGCCCTCCGTGTCGACCACCTCGGACCGCCCGGCGAAGATCCCCACCTCCACCGCGCAGATCCCCGTCGTCGAGCTGCGCGAGCCGGAGACCGTCAAGCTGCGCGGCCCCGCCGCCGCCGTCGTGCGCAACATGAACGAGTCGCTCGAGGTGCCCACGGCGACCTCCGTGCGCGATGTGCCCGTGAAGCTCCTGTTCGACAACCGCATCGTCATCAACAACCACCTCAAGCGCAATCGCGCCGGCAAGGTGTCGTTCACCCACCTCATCGGCTGGGCGATGATCGAGGCGATCACCGAGATCACCGACATGAACAACGGCTTCGCGGTCGACGAGAAGGGCAAGCCGCTGCTCCTCAAGCGCGAGGACATCAACTTCGGCCTCGCCATCGACATGCCGCGCGCCGACGGCAGCCGCGGCCTGGTCGTGCCCAGCATCAAGGGCGCCCAGCGCTTCGACTTCCTGGGCTTCTGGAAGGCCTACGAGGAGGTCGTGAAGAAGGCCCGTGGCGGCAAGCTCACGATGGACGACTTCGCGCACACCACGGTGTCGCTGACCAACCCCGGCGGCATCGGCACCGTCCACTCGATCCCCCGGCTCATGCAGGGCCAGGGCACGATCGTGGGCGTCGGCGCGATGGACTATCCCGCGCAGTTCCAGGGCGCCAGCCCCGCCACCCTCGCGGACCTCGCGGTCTCGAAGGTCATGACGCTGACCTCGACCTATGACCACCGCATCATCCAGGGCGCCGCCTCCGGCGAGTTCCTCAAGCGCATGGGCGACAAGCTCCTGGGCAAGGAGGGCTTCTACGACCGCGTGTTCGCGGCGCTGCGGATCCCGTACCAGCCGATCCGCTGGGTGCCGGACAACCCCTTCAAGGACTCCAAGTCCGAGCGTCTCGCACGGGTCATGGACCTCATCCACTCCTTCCGGGTGCGCGGCCACCTCATGGCGGACACCGATCCGCTGCAGTACCGGGTGCGCAACCACCCCGACCTCGACGTGGAGACCTATGGGCTCACGCTGTGGGATCTCGATCGCACCTTCCCCACGCGGGGTCTGGGCGGCAAGGACGAGATGCCGCTGCGCGACATCCTCGGGGTGCTGCGCGACGCGTACAGCCGCACCATCGGTGTGGAGTACATGCACATCTCCGATCCGGACGAACGTGCCTGGATCCAGGACCGGATGGAGACCCCGCGGCGTCCCTTCGACAAGGTCGAGCACACGCACATCATGGATCGGCTCAACGCCGCCGAGGCGTTCGAGACCTTCCTGCAGACCAAGTTCGTGGGTCAGAAGCGCTTCTCCCTCGAGGGCGGCGAGTCGGTCATCCCGATGCTCGACGCCGTCCTGCACGGCGCAGCGCATGCCGGGGTCGACGAGGTCTGCATCGGGATGTCGCACCGCGGCCGCCTGAACGTCCTGTCCAACCTCGCCGGGAAGAGCTACGGCCAGATCTTCCAGGAGTTCGAGGGCAACTTCGGCCAGAACCCCGGCTCGGGCGACGTGAAGTACCACCTGGGCACGGAGGGCACCTACACGTCCCACGACGGGGAGACCACCAAGGTGTACCTCGCCGCGAACCCCTCGCACCTGGAGGCGGTCAACCCCGTCCTCGAGGGCATCGCCCGGGCGAAGCAGGACCGCCTCGAGCGCCCCGAGGAGTTCCCCGTGCTGCCGATCCTCGTGCACGGCGATGCGGCCTTCGCCGGCCAGGGAGTGGTCACCGAGACCCTGAACCTGTCCGAGCTGCGCGGGTACCGCACCGGCGGCACGGTGCACGTGGTCATCAACAACCAGATCGGCTTCACGACGCTGCCGGACTCCTCGCGCTCGTCGTTCTACTCGACCGATGTCGCGAAGTCGACCCAGCTGCCGATCTTCCACGTCAACGGCGATGACCCCGAGGCCTGCGTGCGCGTCGCGGAGATCGCCTTCAGCTACCGCCAGAAGTTCCACCGCGATGTCGTGATCGACATGGTCTGCTACCGCCGCCGCGGGCACAACGAGGGCGACGACCCCTCGATGACGCAGCCGCAGATGTACTCGCTGATCAACGACAAGCCCTCCACGCGCAAGCTGTACATGGAGGCCCTCATCGAGCGGGGCGATCTCACCGAGGACGAGACCGAGGGCCTGGTGCGCAACTTCCAGGAGCACCTCGACGAGGCCTTCGCGGCGACCCGCGCCGGTGCCTCCGAGGTCGATCCGGACTCGAGCGTGCAGGGCCTGGAGCTGCCGGCCTCCCAGCGCACGCCGAGCTCCGAGCACGGCGCCGTCGAGACCGCGGTCAGCACCGACGTGCTCTCGCACATCGGCAGGTCGTTCGGCGAGGTGCCGGACTCCTTCTCGGTCCACCCCAAGCTCATGACCGTGCTCACGCGCCGCCAGCAGATGTCGACCGACGGGAAGATCGACTGGTCCTACGGCGAGCTGCTCGCCTTCGGCTCGCTGCTCATGGAGGGCCGACGGGTGCGCCTGGCCGGTCAGGACTCGCGTCGCGGCACCTTCGTGCAGCGCCACAGCGTGCTCATCGACCATGAGAACGGCGACACCTGGACGCCCCTGTCGTACCTGTCCGACGACCAGGGACGCTTCAACGTCTACGACTCCTCGCTCTCGGAGTTCGCCGCGCTCGGCTTCGAGTACGGCTACTCGGTGGAGAACCCCGAGTCGCTCGTGCTCTGGGAGGCGCAGTTCGGCGACTTCGTCAACGGCGCACAGACCATCATCGACGAGTTCATCTCGGCCTCGGAGCAGAAGTGGGGCCAGAACTCGAGCGTCGTGCTCCTGCTCCCCCACGGTTACGAGGGCCAGGGACCGGACCACTCCTCCGCACGCATCGAGCGCTTCCTGCAGATGTGCGCCGAGAACAACATGCGGGTCTCGGCCCCGTCGACCCCGGCGAGCTACTTCCACCTGCTGCGCCGGCAGGCCAAGCTCGAGCCGAAGCGACCGCTGATCGTCTTCACCCCGAAGTCGATGCTGCGCAACAAGGCCGCCGTCAGCTCCGTCGAGGACTTCACCACCGGTGGCTTCGAGCCCGTGCTGGCCGACACCACCGTCGACCCCTCGGCGGTCAAGCGCGTCCTGCTCACCTCGGGCAAGGTCTACTGGGATCTCGCCGCCTGGCGGGAGAAGCAGGAGGTGACCGATACCGCGATCGTGCGCATCGAGCAGCTCTACCCGCTGCCCACCGAGGAGATCCTCGAGGTGCTCGCGGCCTACCCCGACGCCGAGCTCACCTGGGTCCAGGAGGAGCCGCAGAACCAGGGCGCCTGGACCTTCATGGCCGTGAACTTCGCGGTCGAGGTGGGGCGCACGTTGAAGGTCGTGGCGCGTGCCGCCTCGGCCTCCCCGGCGACCGGCTCCAACGCCACGCACAAGGCCGAGCAGGAAGACCTGATCGCCCGAGCTTTCGAGTCCTGAGCGCCGGGTGGGGGTCGCGGGTTCGCCCGCGACCCCCACCGTCGTTACAGTTGACGTTCCCGTCCCAGGCCCAGGAGGTCCCGGTGCAGACTGTGCCCACATCGAACGCCACGGATCCGGATCCCCGGATCCGGATCATCGCGCTCGGAGACGAGCTCCTCGCCGGAATCGGTGACGCCCGCGCTCTGGGCTGGCTCGGCCGTGCCGTCGCCAGCGAGCAGGGGGCACGCAATCGCATCGACGTGTTCACCTCTGCCCTGCCCGGCGAGTCCTCCGCATCCCTCGCGGACCGCTGGGACGACGAGGTGCAGCGTCGGATGGACCAGTCCGCGCAGTCCGACGGCAGCATCGACCACCGCATCGTGCTGGCCATGGGGCGCGCCGACGTCGGCGCCGGGCTCTCCCTGGCCCGTTCCCGCCTCAACCTGGCCAAGGTGCTCGACGGTCTCGAGCGGCTGCGGATCCCGGCGTTCGTGGTCGGCCCGCCGCCCAGCAGCGATCCGGGGATCACGCAGGGCGTCCGGGAGCTGTCGGGCGCCTTCGAGGACGTCTGCTCGCGCCGTCGCATCCCCTACGTGGACCTCGTCAGCGGGCTCGTCGGGCACGAGCAGTGGGAATCCGATGTCGCCCGGGCGCCGGGAGACCATCCGGGACAGACCGGCTACGGACTCATGGCCTGGCTGGTCCTGCACGGAGGCTTCGGCTCCTGGCTGGGGACATCCTCCTGACGACGTGACCTCCGCCTCAGCGGGGTCGACCGGCCCGTTCCACGAGGGGACGAGGTCACACGATGTGGCACAATCGTCGGGTTACCCGGGCGAAGGAAGGAGAACGTGATGAGCAAGCGAGGACGTAAGCGCAAGTCTCGCCGTAAGAACGGCGCGAATCACGGCAAGCGCCCCAACTGCTGACCGTGATGCCGCTGTTCGCGGCATGACAGAGGGCCCCTCCCGTCTCGGGAGGGGCCCTCTGTCATGCCCGGCCGTACCGAGCTCAGCTGCCCGGGATCTCCCGCTCGACGCTGGTGGAGGTGATGCGCACGCTGGTCGTCCCGTCGACCTCGGTGGTCCGCGTGACAGAGACGGTGCGGCACTGCACGGCGATCCGCTCCCGGAGGGAGGTCGGCGCGCGGTCCTCGGTGCAGCTGCGGCGCACGAGCTCCTTGATGCGCCGCACGCGCTCCCATTCGTCGGCGCACTCGGGGCAGTCCTCCGTGTGCCGCGCCATCCGCTCGACGGTCTCGCGCGGGAGCTCACCGTCCAGAGCTTCGTCGAGCCGATAGCGCGGGTCGCGCCGGCTCTCCGGCGTGGGTCCGTCCGCGCTGGGATCGGCGTCGCGTGCCGTCTTCTCGTCCTGGTTCATCGTTCCTCCTCCCGGTCCATCGATCGGGTGTCGTCCTGGTCGGTCCCGCTCGTGGCGGGGGCCGAGGGATCCTCGCGCAGGTATCCGCTGCGATAGGCATAGTCGGAGAGCATCTCGCGCAGCTGGCGCCGACCGCGATGCAGCCGGGACATCACGGTGCCGATGGGGGTGCCCATGATCTCCGCGATCTCCTTGTAGGCGAAGCCTTCGACGTCCGCGTAGTAGACAGCCATGCGGTAGTCCTCCCGCAGCTCGCCCAGCGCGTCCTTGACCGCGGAGTCCGGCAGGTGGTCGAGCGCCTCGGTCTCCGCGGAGCGCAGTCCGCTGCTGGTGTGCGAGCCGACCTCGGCGAGCTGCCAGTCCTCGACCGTGTCGCTCCAGGCCTCCTTGGGCCGGCGCTGCTTCTGCCGGTACGTCGAGATGTATCCGTTGGTCATGATCCGGTACAGCCAGGCACGCATGTTCGTGCCGGGCGTGAAGCGGTCCCGGGCGCGGAAGGCCTTCATGAAGGTCTCCTGGACCAGGTCCTCCGCATCGTGGGGATTGCGGGTCATCCGGAGCGCGCCGCCGTAGAGCGAATCGAGGTGGGACAGGGCCTCGGACTCGAAATCGAAATCGGCGACATCACCGACGGCGTCACCATCCGGCGCGCCGTCCGGAAGGCCCGTATCAGGGCTCGGGGCGGAATCTGTCTGGGTCATCGCCCTCCAACCTACGCCAGGTCGACGGGGAGCACCCTGCCTCAGCACCGCTGTCGCCATACGCGCTCCATCACTCCGGTCCGCTGTCGTCTCGTCCCTGAGCTCCGTCCGGTGCGTTCCGGCACCTTCGGGGAGCATGCTCTGGGGAACCGAGCTCTCCGGTTCACCAGGGTGCAACGCTTCGGGCATCACGAATGTTCCCCGGGCGGTAGTCTGGATGCCGGTGACCTACCGGACAGTGCGCCCCGCCCTGTCCCGGCACCACCGGAACTGCTTGCCCCCGTACAGAACGTGAGGACACCATGGCCCTGGTCCGACGCATCGCTCGTCCCCTGCTCGCCGCTCCCTTCATCCTCGAAGGAGTGCGCACCGTCATGCGCCCCGAGCGCGAGATCGACGTCTACCCCCAGGCGTTCGACGCGTTCGACTCGACGCTCGCCAAGACGTCGGCCCCGAGCTTCCTGGACGCCCGCACCGTCGTGCGAGCCGCCGGAGCCGTCGCCGCGGGCGCCGGTGTCCTCTACGCCACCAACCGCTACCCGCGAGCCGCCGCTGCGGCCCTCCTGATGACCACGTCGGTCGGTTGGGCCGGCCGCAAGAAGGTCTGGGAGCTCCGCGGCGAGGAGCGCACCCAGGAGATCCAGTCGATCCTCACCGACGCCGGCCTGCTCGGCGGCGTGCTGCTGGCCGTGGTCGACCATGATGGGCGCCCGTCGCTCGGCTACCAGGTCAACCAGTTCGTCGAGCGCAGCCAGAAGAAGGCCGCCGCGAAGCAGCGCGAGCTGGAGAAGAAGTCCGAGCAGCTGGAGAAGAAGGCGAGGAGCGCGGTGGGAACCGCCCAGAAGCAGCTCGCCGCCCAGCGAGGCTGACGCCCGGTGGTCTCCGAGGTGCTGTGGACCGCTCCGGTCGCTGATCGGCCCGTCGACGCCCTGGTCCGGGTGCCGGGGTCGAAATCCCTGACCGCACGGTGGATGCTGCTGGCAGCCGCCGCGGACGAGCCGTCCGAGCTGCGAGGAGCCCTCGTCTCCCGCGACACCCGCCTGATGAGGGATGCCCTGGAGCGTCTCGGAGCGACCCTCGAGGTGCGGGACGACTCCCTGCTGGTGACCCCGCTCCCGCCTCCGTCGGAGCATCCGGAGCCGCCGGTCGAGATCCACACCGGTCTGGCCGGCACCGTGATGCGCTTCGTCCCGATGCTCGCCGCCCTGCACCACGGGGATGTTCGCTTCACCGGTGACGAAGGTGCCCTGGCCCGCCCCATGGGGCCGGTCATCGACGTCCTGCGCCAGCAGGGGGTCGAGGTCACAGAGCACGGCGAGCCCGGCCACCTCCCCCTGACTGTGCACGGCACGGGCCGCCTCAGCGGCGGGACCGTCGAGGTCGATGCGTCGGCCTCGAGCCAGTTCATCTCGAACGCCCTGCTGGTCGCGGCCCGCGCCGAGGCGGATCTCGAACTGGTGCACGTGGGCGCGACGCTCCCCTCGCTGCCTCACATCGAGATGACGCTGGAGACCCTTCGTCAGGTCGGCATCGACGGATCGCACAGCACGGACGACCAGGGACGTCATCGGTGGCATGTGGGCACCGGCGCGATCCGGCCCGTCCGCATCGTCGTCGAGCCCGATCTCTCCAATGCCGGGCCCTTCCTGGCCGCAGCACTGGTCACCGGCGGCACGATCGCGGTGGACGACTGGCCCGAGACCACCACGCAGCCCGGCGATGCCTACCGCGACCTGCTCACCCGGATGGGTGCGGAGGTCTGGCGCGAGGACCGGTCGATCTGCGTGCGCGGCACCGGCTCCCTCCACGGGATCGACGCCGACCTGTCCGCGGTCGGCGAGCTGACACCCACCATCGCGGCTCTCGCCGCGCTGGCCGATTCCCCCTCCACCCTGCGCGGTGTGGGCCATCTGCGCGGCCACGAGACGGACCGGTTGAAGGCGCTGGCCACGGAGCTCACCAAGCTCGGTGCCCGCACCCTCGAGCTGGAGGACGGTCTGGAGATCCATCCGGGCGAGCTCACCGGCACCGTCTTCGAGACCTACGAGGACCACCGGATGGCCACGGCCGCCGCGATCATCGGGCTGCGCGTGCCCGAGCTGCGCGTGATCAACATCAGCACCACCCAGAAGACCCTCCCGGACTTCGTGGGGATGTGGCTGTCGATGCTGCACACCGAGCCGGCGGCGGACGGCGACGCGTGAGCCGCTCGGCCCGCGAGTACGACGAGTCCGACGTCCGGGTGCGGCCCAACCGCCGCGGCTCCCGGCCTCGCACGAAGGATCGTCCCAAGCACGAGGACGCGATCACGGCGCGCGTGGTGTCGGTGGACCGCGGCCGCTGGCGCACCGTCGTCGCGGCAGGGACCCCCGAGGAGCGCACCGTCACCGCGATGCGCGCCCGGGAGCTCGGCCGCTCCCCCGTCGTGCCCGGCGACCTGGTCGCGCTCGTCGGGGACACCTCCGGCCGCGACGGCTCCCTCGCCCGGATCGTGCGGATCCTGGAGCGCACCTCCTTCCTGCGGCGCAGCGCGGACGACGACGACTCCACGGAGCGCCCCCTGGTCGCCAACGTGGACCTCATGGTCATGGTCTCCGCGGTGGCTGATCCGGAGCCTCGCGGCGGCATGATCGACCGCTGCCTGGTCGCCGCCTATGTGGCCGGGATCGATGCTCTGCTGGTGCTGACCAAGGCCGATCTGCGCTCCCCCGAGCAGTTCCTGCACGCCTACGCACCGCTCGGGCTCGAGCACGTGGTCACCCAGCGCGAGGACTCCGGCGAGATCATCGGGCTCGAGGAGGTGCGCGAGCGTCTCGACGGGCGGGTCAGCGTTCTCATCGGCCACTCGGGCGTCGGCAAGTCCACCCTCATCAATGCTCTGGTCCCGGGAACGGACCGCGCCATCGGCGTGGTCAACGACGTCACCGGGCGCGGCCGGCACACCTCGTCGTCCGCACTCGCGATGCAGCTCCCCGGCGCCGAAAGCTCCGAAAGTTCTGACAGCGCCGAAGGCACTGAAGGTTCTGAAGGCGCTGCACGGTCGGAAGGCGCCCGGGGCTGGGTGATCGACACCCCCGGCGTCCGGTCCTTCGGCCTGGGACATGTCGACCCCGACGAGCTGCTCGACGCCTTCGCCGACCTCGCCGCGCTCGCAGAATCATGCCCCCGTGGTTGCACCCATCTCGAGGACGCCTCCGATTGCGCCCTCGACGCCCTGGTCGCCGAGGGGAAGGCCGGGAGCGCCGGGGCCGCCCGTCTGGTCTCGTACCGGCGCCTTGCCGTCACCCTGCGGAAGAACGATCCCTGGGCCCTCTGACGGACTTCCGGCAGGGGCTCAGGTAGACGCTCAGGTAGACGCTCAGAACGGCACCACCTCATGTGTGCTCTCCCGCCGCGGCCTCCCCCGGGATCCGCGACGGGGCGCACTCGACCGCCGGAGCGCAGACCACTCCGCGTCGCTGCGCGGTCGGAGCGATCCGTCGCTCTAAGGTGGGCTCATGTCCAGCCGCTATGCCGATGATCTGCGCCTCGCCCATGTGCTCGCCGATGCCGTGGATCAGCTGACCATGTCCCGCTTCAAGGCGCAGGACCTCGAGGTCACCACCAAGCCGGATCTCACCGAGGTCACCGATGCCGACAAGGCCGCCGAGCAGCTCGTGCGCTCGCAGCTGTCCCGTTCCCGGTCCCGCGACCAGGTGATCGGCGAGGAGTTCGGCAGCACCGGATCCGCCTCGCGGCAATGGGTGATCGACCCGATCGACGGCACCAGCAACTTCGTGCGCGGGGTGCCCGTGTGGGCGACGCTCATCGGCCTCATCGAGGACGGCCGCCCCGTCGTCGGCCTGGTCTCCGCGCCCTCGCTCTCCCGCCGCTGGTGGGGCGGGACGGATGCAGGCGCCTGGACCGGTTCGCGGATCAACAAAGCGTCCCGTCTCCAGGTCTCCCAGGTCAGCCGGGTGGAGGAGGCCTCGCTGTCGTACTCCTCCCTGCACGGCTGGGCAGATCACGATCGTCTCCCCCAGATGCTCAACCTCATGCAGCGCTTCTGGCGCACCCGGGCCTACGGCGACTTCTGGTCGTACATGCTGGTCGCCGAGGGCGCGGTCGATGCGGCCTGCGAGCCCGAGCTCGCCCTGCACGACATGGTGGCCCTGGCCCCGATCCTCACGGAGGCCGGTGGTCGCTTCTCCTCGCTCGAGGGCGAGGACGGCCCCTTCGGGGGCAGCGCGGTCGCCACCAACGGCCTGCTGCACGAGGAGCTCCTCACCGCCCTCGCCCCGCGCGAGCGCTGACCCGGCCCGGTCCCTCGGCTGACCGCCTGCTGGTTCCGCGGCCCGGAGCGGCTGGGGCGGACCTCCCAGACCGCGGTCCGCGCGCATCGGTAGACTTCGGATGTTGTGACCTCGAACCGTGAAGGGATCCCCATCCACATGACCGTCAAGCGCGTCGCCCTGCTGACCGCAGGTGGCTATGCCCCCTGCCTGTCCTCCGCCGTCGGCGGCCTCATCGAGCGGTACACCGAGCTGGTGCCCGATGTCGAGATCATCGCCTACAAGCATGGCTACTGGGGCCTGCTCTCCGGCGAGAAGATCGTCATCGACGACGAGGTGCGCGCCGGCGCCCACGTGCTGCACAACTACGGCGGCTCCCCGATCGGGAACTCGCGTGTGAAGCTCACCAACACCGCGAACCTCGTCGAGCGCGGACTGATCCAGGAGGGTGAGAACGCCCTCGAGGTCGCGGCGAACAAGCTCATGACCGACGGCGTGGACGTCCTGCACACCATCGGCGGCGACGACACCAACACCACTGCCGCGGATCTCGCGAAATATCTCCACGAGAACGGTCACGAGCTGCAGGTCGTGGGCCTGCCCAAGACCATCGACAACGACATCGTGCCGATCCGTCAGTCCCTCGGCGCGCGGACCGCCGCCGAGCAGACCAGCATCTTCGCGCAGAACATCATCGCCGAGCACGGCTCGAACCCGAAGATGCTGATCATCCACGAGATCATGGGCCGTGCCTGCGGTTACCTGACCGCCGAGGCCGCCGCGTACTACCAGACCTGGCACTCCCAGCAGGAGTGGCTGCCCGGGATCGGCCACCGCGCCGAGCGCTGGGACGTGCACGCCGTATTCCTGCCGGAGCTCGCCCTGGACATCGAGGCCGAGGCCGAGCGCCTGAAGGCGGTCATGGACGACGCCGGCTGCGTGAACATCTTCCTGTCCGAGGGCGCCGGTATCCCGGAGATCATCGCGGAGATGCAGGCTCGCGGCGAGGAGCCCGAGAAGGACCCCTTCGGCCACGTCAAGATCGACCAGATCAACCCCGGTCAGTGGTTCGCGAAGCAGTTCTCCGAGAAGCTGGGCGCAGAGAAGGTCATGGTCCAGAAGTCGGGCTACTTCTCGCGCTCCGCGAAGGCCAACGCCGATGATCTGCGCCTGATCAAGTCCATGACCGACTACGCCGTGCAGGTCGCCCTCGAGGGCGGCTCCGGTCTGGTGGGCCACGACGAGGAGCGCGGTGACGTGCTGCGCGCCGTGGAGTTCGAGCGGGTCGCCGGGCACAAGGCCTTCGACGTCTCCCAGCCCTGGTTCCAGGACGTCATGGAGCGCACCGGGCAGACGATCGTCCCGGTCCAGGCCCACTGAGCCGACTGAACCGACAGCACCTCTGAGCCTGGAGTCCACTCCCGTGAGCGCCGCCGATCCGCAGCACATCGCCCGGCGACCTCGGGTGCGGACCTGGCGCCGAACTCTTCGCGCGCTCGCCCGTCCTGGGCGGGCGCGCGACGCGTTGGGAGGCGCCCCAGCTGACGCGACCGACGGGCCCGACGGGCGATCCCGCCTCGCACAGATCACCCCCGGGCCTGCCGGCACGGGCTGGAAGCTCGACAACGGTCCACTGCGATCGCCGCGCCCGCTCCGCCCCCAGCAGGGCCAGCTGGGCGACTGCTGGGTCATCGCCTCGATGCTCGCGATCCACGAGACCGCACCGGAGCGGCTCGAGGCACTGCTGTCAGCAGCGCAGGACGGCACGGTGGAGGTTCGCCTCCCCGCCGTCACGGCCCCGATCCGGGTTGATCGACGAATGCCGATCGATGACGGAGGCCGCTTCGTCTACGGCCGACGGGAGGGCGCGAACCCTGGTTGGGTCGGCGTGCTCGAGAAGGCCGTGGCCGCGCACGTGGCCGGCGGCTACCGCTTCCTGCAGCGCGGCGTCGCCCGCTTCGGGCTCGAGCTGCTGCTGGGGATGCCGGTGCGGACCCGCCTGCGCCTCCCGTCAGCACGCCGGATCGAGATCTGGCGGCAGGAGCATCGCGCGATCGCCGCGTCCACCCATCCGCTCAGCGGCCGCGTGATGACTGAGCACGGCCCGCTGCCGCGCAACCACGTCTTCGCCGTCGTCGGGGCGGACCCTCGCAGCGGGCACGTGCACCTGCGCAACCCCGTACGTCCCGGACGAGTGCTCGTCGTCGACACCCGCAGCTTCCGCCGCGGCTTCCTCTCGATCGACGTCACGCCGCCCCTTCGCTGAGCCCGGCCGCTCAGCGACGTCCCCACGACGACGCCCCAACGACTCAGCGGCGACTCAGCTACTCAACGACTCAGTGACGGCTCGGATCGACCTCGGCGAAGGTGCGCAGCCACTCGTCGGCGATCAGGCGGTGCCCGGCGATGGTGGGGTGCACGCCGTCGTTCGCGAGACCCGCCGGGGTGTGCCCCACGGTCCATGCCGACTCGAGCACCTTCTCGAGGTCCACCACGGCGTGCTGGAACTCGCGGGCGAGATCGCGGATGATCGCGACCTTGGCGTCGAGGTCGTCATGGATCTGCGCCGTCTCGCCACTGACGTCGGCGACGAAAGGGATCACCAGGAGCACCGGCGCGGCCGGACGGGTTGCGGAGAGCTGATCGAGCAGGTACCGGTATCCGGCCTCGAAGTCCTCGTCGGTGACGTGCTCACCCCGGGTGTAGCGGTGCCAGGAATCGTTGACCCCGACATAGATGGTCACGACCTGGGGGTCGTGCTCGAGACAGTCAGAGCCGAATCGCTCCACGAGGTCCTCGACCTTGTCTCCACCGATCCCCCGGTTGACCACGCGGGCGGTGGGTTCGTGGGCAGCGAAATGCTCGGCGAGCAGCCGCACATAGCCGTATCCGAGGCCGTCAGGGTCCTCGGTGCGGGAGCAGTCGGTGATCGAGTCCCCGATGAACAGCAGCGTTCGGGGCTCGGGAAGGGATGGCGTCGTCGTCATGCGGAGATTCTGTCAGACCATGCCCCGGCCAGCGTCGCAGCGCCAGGGCGGCCCCTCCTCGCCCTACCGGTCTCGCACACCTGGGAGTCGGGCGGCACAGCGATAGTGCCTCCACGCACCGCACCCTAGACTGACGATCGACCGATCGCGGGATCGATACCGACCGCGGCTCGCGACCGTTCCGTCCGCGGATGACTCGTAGGAGTTCTGTGATGTCTGCCCTCATGCTGCCCGCGGTCCCTTTCCCGCTCGACCCGTTGCACGTGCCGTTCGAGGTCGTCGGCGAGGACGGGCTGCGGGCCACCTCCCAGGCCAGAACCGACATCTTCGCTCCGCCCTTCCCCGGCGCGGAGCCCACGCTCACTGCGGGGACGTTGTTCGGCACCGCGCCCGAGGGTGACTTCCAGTTCAGCGCACGGATCACGGTCGACTTCCTTTCGACCTTCGATGCCGGGGTGCTGATGCTCTGGCACGACGAGGAGCACTGGGCGAAGCTGTGCTTCGAGTCCGCTCCGGACGGCAGCCCGACGGTGGTGTCAGTGGTCAACCGCACCGTCTCCGATGACGCGAACGCGCAGGTCGTCAAGGCCGAGCACGTGTGGATGAGGATCAGCCGGGTGGATGGCATCTACCTGTTCCACAGCTCGTTCGACGGCCAGCGGTGGGACATGGTGCGCCTCTTCGCCCTCGAGTCCCCCCGTCCTCTGCAGATCGGCTTCGAGGTGCAGTCGCCGACCGGCGACGGCTGCGATGTCGTCTTCGACCAGATCTCCTTCGCGTCGACGCGCCTGGAGGGCCAGCGCGACGGCTCCTGAGAACTTCTGGCGCCAGGAATCGGGCATCTGAAGCATCCCTGGTTCGCCGCCAGCACAACGCACGAGGGCCCCTGATCAGTGTTTCCACTGGCCAGGGGCCCTATCTCGTAGCGGGGGCAGGATTTGAACCTACGACCTCCGGGTTATGAGCCCGGCGAGCTACCGAACTGCTCCACCCCGCGTCGATAACCAGTACTTTACGGTGATCGCCCCATGACGTCCAACCAGGGGAAACAGAATGTCAGAGTCATCACGGCGGCAGTGGCCAGCACATCTGCCGCCACCAGGAGCACAGATCGATACTGCCGATGAGGATTCCACGGATACCGGACCACATGAACCGGCACTGGACGTGCTTCGGGGGGGAATAGCGAAAGGCCCCCGGTCAGTGTCTCCACTGGCCGAGGGCCTTCTCTTCGTAGCGGGGGCAGGATTTGAACCTACGACCTCCGGGTTATGAGCCCGGCGAGCTACCGAACTGCTCCACCCCGCGTCGGTGATCCCTACTTTACGGGGATCCCCTGCCAGCGTCCAACCAGACCCCTCCCGACGTGTGCCATGACACGTTCACGGCCCGTTCACCTGGGTGGACACGCATGGACAGACGGCAGGACGCCCGGCGCCCCCGGTCGTGGACCAGAGATGCCGGGCGTCCTGAGAGAGGCTCGGTACCCTCAGCCGGTCAGCCTTCGCCGCCGTCCGATGGGGCCGGCGTGCCGGTCCCTCCGAGTTCCCCATTGGCCGCCACGGCCCGGTTCAGAGCATCGGCGAGACGATCCTGAGCCTCACCGTAGGCAGCCCAGTCGCCCTCGGCCATCGCCTTCTCGGAGTCGGCCACCGCGGTGTCCATGTCCGTGAGCGCCTTGTCGAGCTGCTCCTGCGTGGTGCCGGCGTCCGCTGCCGGCTTCTCCCCGTCAGCAGGCTCCTCGCCGTCGGCCGGCTCCTCGCCCTCAGCAGGAGCGTCGACCGCGCCCTCACCGGTCTCGGTGTCGGCCGTCCCGGCGACCCCGTCGGGATCGGAGACCGAGGCGTCGCCGGCGGTCGCGCCGGAGTCGCCGCCGAAGACGAGGTCCAGGGCTTCGTCGAGCGTCGGGGCGAACCCGATCTTCTCGCCGAAGGAGACCAGCACCATCTGCAGCAGCGGGTACTGCGTACCGCCGCCGGAGGCGGAGGACTGCAGGTAGACCGGCTGCACGTACAGCAAGCCGCCGCCGACCGGCAAGGTGAGCAGGTTCCCGTTGATCACCTCGGAGTTGCCGGACTTCAGCAGGTTCAGGGCCTGCGAGACGTTCGGCTCCGAGTTGAACGTGGCCTGCACCTGGCCGGGCCCGTTGACGGGGTTCGTCGCGGGCAGCACGAGCAGGGTCATGTTGCCGTAGGTGTCCGCCGGGTTCCCCTCGTCCTTGCCCGTCTCCGAGTCGACGGCGAGGAAGCCCGTGAGCACGTTCTGGCCCTGAGCCGGGATGTAGCTCGAGGAGAGCGTGAACCCTGGTTGCTCCATGCCGGGAATCTGCATGGTGAGGTACATCGGCGGCTGCGTCGCCTGCGCCCCCGTGGAGCCGTCAGGGTTGGTGGGCGCCGGCTTGGTGGGATCCGGGGGCGTCTCCCAGAAGTCCTGGGCACCGAAGAAGTCATCGGCCTGGGTCACGTGATACGTGCCCAGCAGCTCACGCTGCGCCTTGAAGTAGTCCGACGGGTAGCGCAGATGGCTCATCAGCTCACCGCTGATCTCGCTGGCCGGGTGGATCGCCTCGGGGAACACCTCGGACCACGCCTTGAGGATCGGGTCCTCCGTGTCCCAGGCGTACAGGGTCACCGAGCCGTCGAAGGCGTTGACGGTGGCCTTGACCCCGTTGCGCATGTAGTTCGCGCTGTTCTCGCGGTTCTGCGAGGTCTCGCCCGGGTCGGTCTGCGAATCGGCGATCGCCGTGTCGAGATTGAGGGTGCGCGAATAGGGATAGGCATCGGTGGTGGTGTAGCCGTCGACCACCCACACCAGCTCATCGTCGACGACCGCGGGGTACATCTGCGAGTCGAGCGAGAGGAAGGGGGCGACCTCCCGGACACGCTGCTGCGGATCGCGGTCGTACAGGATCTGCGACTCCTCGTTGAGGTAGCCGGAGATCAGGACGTTGGGATCACGGAACTTGATCGAGTAGAGCAGCTGGTTGAAGAACCCGCCGACGGAGGGCCCACCATCGCCCTGGTAGGTGTTGTTGACCTGCTGGCCGCCCTCTTCGCCATCCGTGCCCGACTGGTAGTCGAACTCCTCGGGCTCCGACCCTTCGGGGGCGCCGACGATGGAATAGTCCGGTGAGTGCTTGCCGAAGTACACCCGCTCCTCGTACTCGCCGAACGCACCCTTGCCCGGGACTCCGGACTGCAGGAAGCTCGGTTCGCCGTCAGCATTGCGCTGATTGCCGTACGCGGCCGCCGCGCCATATCCATGGGTGTAGATGATGTGCTGGTCGACCCAGGATCGAGTGTTGAGCTCGAACTTGTCCGGCCGCAGCTCGCGCACACCGACGACGGTGTCCTGGAGCTCGCCCTCCATCTCATAGCGGTCCACGCTGAGGACCTCGTCGAAGCCCCAGTACCGACGGTTCGCCTCACGCTGCTCGAAGGTGGGCGAGATGATGTTGGGATCCATCAGACGGATCTGCGTGGTGGTCGAGGCGTCCTCGCGCAGGGCTCCGGGCTCGGCGTCGGTGGTGGCCGTGTACGGGACCTCCTCGACGTCGTCGATGTTGAAGGCGGCGCGGGTCGCGTCGATGTTCCGCTGGATGTAGGGCTGCTCGAGCGTGCGCTCGTTGGGCTGGACCTTGAACTGCTGGATGGCCCAGGGGTACAGGCTGCCGACGGCGAGCGTGGACAGGATCATCAGGCCCGCACCGATCGCGGGGATCCTCCAGTCCGAGCGGAAGATCCACAGCACGAACAGCGCGGCCACGGCCACGGAGGCGATCGCGAGGATCGTCTGCGCGGGAAGGATCGCGTGGACGTCGGTGTACGACGCCCCGTGGAAGCGATCGTTCTGGTTCACGAGCATGTCATAGCGCTGGAACCAGTGGCCTGCGCCGAGCAGCAGCACGTAGATCGCCGCGAGCACGCCGAGATGCCTGCGTGCAGATCGTGTGACCTCGAGGCCGTTCTCCTGGCCCCAGGCGACGCCGCCGTAGATGAAGTGACCGATGAGGGCTCCGACGATCGCCACCAGCATGACGAACTGCCCGAAGGAGATGATCAGGTCGATCACCGGGAGTGTGAAGACGTAGAAGCCGACATCATTCCCGAAGATCGGATCGGTCTCCCCGAACTTCTGGGGATGCAGGAACAGCTGCACGGCCTGCCAGCTGCGGGAGGCAGCCAGACCGCCGAAGGCGCCGATGATGAGGGGCGCTGCGATGGTCAGCCCCTTCCGCAGGGGATCCACCGCGGCGCGGAACTGCTCGAGCGCCTCCTGCTCGCGGGTGACCGGCGGATAGATCGGACGCTTGGCGTAGCCGATGCGCAGACTGAAGAACAACGGCACCGCGAAGAGGATGAACCCGATGACGAACAGGATGCCCTGCGTGAGCCAGCGGACGGTGAGCACATCGGTGAAATCGAGCTGATCCATCCAGAGGTACTTGGTCCACACCTCGGAGGCGACAACCAGCAGCACCACCAGCGCTGCGATGACGATCGCGGTGATCCCGAGCGGGGAGATCCTCCGGGTCGTGGACGTGCTCGAATCAGGGGCCGGACGCGGGCGCGGCCGGGGTGCATCGCCGAATGGGGCGGAGAAACTCACGGATAACCTCGGGTGCCTCGGTGTCGGAGAGCACGGGTCCGCTGCGCCAACGCAGGAAGGGCGACCGGTCTCCGGGTACAGTGTGGTGCCGCCGCGTACAGAGCGGTGACGCGTCCATTCTGTCAGGCGAACCTGTAAGGGACCTCTCGATCCGATGACGACTCCCGATACGGACCCTCTCGACGCTCCGACGGCGGCCCTCGCCGCTGCGGTGCTCGACATCTCCCGTCACATCGAGGGCGCATCCCTCCCCGCGCCGCGCCTCTATGCACTGGCCCGCAGTGCAGAGCTGATGGCCGCCTCCCCCGCGCTCGCCGGCCTGCTCGGGGTCGGCGCGGACGGCACCGGCGCCCCGGACGATCTGCATCTGACGCCGATTGATCTCGACGATGGCGCCTCCGACCAGAACGACATCTCTGCATCCCAGGACCCCTTGGCTGCGCTGCAGGTCGTGGAGTGGCCGGATCTGGCGGCCGGCGGTGCGATCGCCTGCGAGCTCTCCCCCTCCACGTGGGCACTGCACGAGAATGATTCCCGGGCCACGATTCCCACGGACCGGGCTCTGCGCGTGGTCGTCGCCGCCCTGCCCGACGGGACGACGTGGTCCGCGGTGCATCGCGGCGACAAGAACGGTTATGTCCTCGGCGCCGCGCTGCTCCCGGACGTCGCCACCGCTCTGGTGCAGACGCTGCAGCCCCTCGACTGAGCTACGTTCAGGGCGGTTGCTGCCCGCTCAGGACGCGCCGGCCAGCACGGAGTCCTCCGCCGAGCTCCCCGTGAGCTCCTCGGCGACGTCGGGATCGCCGGTTCCCGTCCCGAGAAGCTCTCCCGTGTCGCGGTTGAGGTCGGGAACCTCGTCCGCCCGCATCGGGCGGGTGAAGGCCGTGGTCCCGAAGGTGAGGTCATGGCCGATCGCCTCGGCCTGCAGTGTCAGGGTGTGTCGCTGGGTGCCGTCATCCGCCTGCCATTCCGAGCTGCCGAGCCGACCGGTGACCACCAGCGGCTGCCCCTTCTTCACGGAGGCCAGCACATTGCGGGCCAGCGCACGGCGGGTGTAGACGCTCACGAATTCCGTCTTGCGATCGGTGAAATCGCTCTTGGCGGAGTCGTAGTAGCGCCCGGTGACGGCGATGCGCACGATGGTCGTGGTGGTGCCGTCCTCGTGCTGACGGGAGCTGGGATCCGCCGTCGCGTTCCCCATGAGGGTCGTCTGGATATCGCGCATGGTGATGTCCTTCCTGGAGTGCCGGGGACCTCCCGGCGTCGGCTCCGTGCCGATGGATCCAGGGTTGCCGTTCACGCAGGCGCCTTCCAGAGCGGCGTCGTCGTTGTGGACGACGGGGCACTGGGGAGGAAGGGTCGCCTCTCCTCTGCGGGGACCGAAGGTGCTGGACACCTGGACACATGGAACGGCCGGCCCCACGAGGGGACCGGCCGTTCGCGCAGCGATGCTGCAGCTCAGCGACTGCAGAACGAGCGCTGCAGATCAGATGCTGAGGATCAGGCGGTGGGGATGACCAGGCCGGAGCCCGTCGCGCGAGCCGTCTCGAACCGCTTCTGGACGTCGGCCCAGTTCACGATGTTCCAGATCGCCTTCACATAATCAGCCTTCACGTTCTGGTAGTCCAGGTAGAAGGCGTGCTCCCACATATCCAGCTGGAACAGCGGGATCGTCGCGACCGGCACACCGTTCTGCTGATCGTAGAACTGCTCGATCACCAGGTTGCCACCGAGGGGCTCGTACGCGAGCACGGCCCATCCGGAGCCCTGGATGCCCAGCGCCGCGGCCGTGAAGTGCGCACGGAAGGAGTCGAAGGACCCGAAGAATTCATCGATCGCCTGCGCGAGCTCACCGGTGGGCTTGTCGCCACCCTCGGGCGAGAGGTTCTTCCAGAAGATCGAGTGGTTCGTGTGACCACCGAGGTTGAACGCCAGATCCTTCGAGAACTGGTTCACCGTCGCGAAATCACCGGACTCACGAGCCGCCGCCAGCTTCTCCAGCGCCGTGTTCGCGCCCTTGACATAGGTCGCATGGTGCTTGGAGTGGTGCAGCTCCATGATCTTGCCGGAGATCGAAGGATCCAGCGCGCCGTAGTCATAGTCGAGATCGGGAAGCGTGTAGTCCGCCATGGGGGTCATCCCTTCGTCGTGGGGTGTGCGGGACCCGCCTGCGCGGGCCCTGCCGTGCCTCCCATCCTGCCACGATGCCCCGGGAGTTGGCAGGGTGGGCTCTGCTCCGGAGTCGCTCGAGGCCCGCGCCTGACGTATTCCGGCCCAGCATCGGTGCCGGCGCGGTCGCCTGTCGGGGCGGCGGTCCACAATGGGGTGATGGCCGGAACTCGCCACGCCCTCCCGTCCTCGTTCTCCCCTGCCACGGCCACCTGGTTCGCGGAGGCCTTCGAGGCGCCCACCCCTGCCCAATCGGCGGCCTGGGAGGCGATCGAGCGCGGGGACGACACGTTGGTCGTGGCGCCGACCGGCTCCGGCAAGACCCTGGCCGCCTTCCTCACAGCGATCGATCGCCTCGCCACGGCGGATCCGGCTCCCGCAGGCAGCTCCGGCATGGACAGCTCGATCCCGCAGCGCGGCGGCCGCGGGCGAGCAGCCCGCGGGACCACCTGCGTCCTGTACATCTCGCCGCTCAAGGCCCTCGGGGTCGACGTCGAACGGAACCTGACGTCCCCGCTGGTGGGGACGGCGCGGATGGCGGAGCGTCTCGGGCTGCCCCGTTCGTCGGTCAGCGTGGGTGTGCGCACCGGGGACACCCCGCCCGCCGAGAGGCGCCGGCTCGTGACGCATCCGCCGGACATCCTCATCACCACCCCCGAATCGCTGTTCCTCATGCTGAGCTCCCAGGCCAGGGAGTCGCTGCGGGGCGTGCGCACGGTGATCCTGGACGAGGTGCATGCCGTCGCCGGCACCAAACGCGGCGTGCACCTGGCACTGTCCCTCGCGCGGCTCGATGCGATGCTCGAGGCGCCGGCGCAACGCATCGGGCTCTCCGCGACCGTCGAACCGATCGACGAGGTCGCCGCGTTCCTCACGGGCTCCGGCCGGCCCCGCGAGGTGTCCGTCGTGCGCCCCGCGTCGACCAAGCGCTGGGATCTCACGGTGACGATGCCGGTCTCGGACCTGCAGGCGATCGAGCCGCCGTTGGATGCCGTCGACGACGAGGACGTCTCCGGCACGATCTGGCCGCATGTCGAGCGAGTCGTGCTCGCCCAGATCCTCGCGCACCGCTCGACGATCGTCTTCACCAACTCCCGCAGCCAGGCGGAGCGGCTCACCGGGAAGCTCAACCGTCTGCATGCGCGTCGCCCGTCCGCGGCGACCGGCCGCGGCGCGGAGCTCGGGGGTGCCGCGCAGTCGGAGGCACCCGAAGAGATCCAGGAGATCGAGGACATCGCCCGTGCCCACCACGGATCGATGTCCAAGGAGATCCGCGCCCAGATCGAGGATCAGCTGAAGTCAGGCACGCTGCGCTGCGTCGTGGCCACCTCATCCCTCGAGCTGGGGATCGACATGGGTGCCGTCGACCTCGTGCTGCAGGTCGCCGCACCGATGTCCGTCTCGAGCCTGCTCCAGCGGGTGGGGCGCGCCGGGCACGACGTCGGCGCCGTCTCCGAGGGCTCCCTGCATCCGTTGCATGCCGCGGACGTGCTGCGCTCCGCGGTCGCCGTGCAGGAGGCCGTCGCCGGTCGTATCGAGCCGCTCTCGGTGCCCCGCAACGCGCTGGACGTCCTCGCCCAGCACACGGTCTCCGCCGCCGCCCTGGACGAGCTCCAGATCGACGACTGGTTCGACCTGGTGCGCAGCGCGCATCCCTACCGCGCTCTCCCGCGCTCCGCCTTCGACCAGACCATCGACCTGCTCGCCGGGCGCTATCCGTCGACCGCCTTCTCGGAGCTGCGGCCGCGCCTGGTGCACGACCACGACACCGGCCTGCTCACGGGTCGGCCCGGGGCGCAGCGCCTCGCGGTCACCAGCGGCGGCACCATCCCCGATCGTGGCCTGTACCCGGTGCACCTGGTGGCCGGGGATGACGACTCCCAGCCGCGCCGGGTGGGCGAGCTCGACGAGGAGATGGTCTACGAGTCACGTCGCGGGGACGTCATCACCCTGGGCACCAGCAGCTGGCGGATCGAGGAGATCACCGCCTCCCGGGTCACCGTCTCGCCTGCCTTCGGCCTCACCGGCCGCATTCCGTTCTGGCACGGCGACGGGGATGGCCGCCCCGCGAGCCTGGGCCGCGCCATCGCCTCCGCCCAGAGCGAGCTCGCCGACCTCGAGCGATCTCCGGCCGACGAGCGCCTCGCCGCGCTGGGTCTCGACGCCAACGCCCGGACCGTGCTGCTGGACCATCTCGCCGAGCAGAAGCAGATCACCGGGGTGGTGCCCGGGCCGCAGCAGCTGGTCGTCGAGCGCTTCCTCGACGAGCTCGGCGATTGGCGGGTGGTCCTCCATTGCTCCTACGGCCAGCGGATCACCGGCCCGTGGGCCCTCGCCGTCGGGGCCCGGGTCGAGGAGCGGTACGGATTGGACGGCCAGGTCATGGCCGCCGACGACGGCATCGTGCTGCGGATCCCCCACGGCGAGCAGCCGCCCGGGGCCGATCTGTTCGTCTTCACGCCCGAGGAGATCGATGAGGAGGTGCGGCGCCTCGTCGGCTCCTCCGCGCTGTTCGCCGCCCGCTTCCGCGAGTGCGCGGCGCGCGCCCTGCTGCTCCCCCGACGGGATCCGAACCAGCGGGCGCCGCTGTGGCAGCAGCGTCAGCGCTCCTCGCATCTGCTCGAGGTCGCCCGCCCCTATCCGGACTTCCCGATCATGCTCGAGGCCGCCCGCGAGTGCCTGCAGGACGTCTATGACCTGCCCGCCCTCATCGACCTCATGGCGCAGATCGGGCGGCGCCGCCTCGAGGTCCGCGAGATCGAGACCCCCACCCCGTCCCCCTTCGCGCGCTCGCTGCTGTTCGGCTATCTCGCCCAGTTCATCTACGACGCGGACGCCCCGCTCGCCGAGCGCCGCACCGCCGCTCTTGCGCTGGACCAGTCCCTGCTCGCCGAGCTGCTGGGATCGGTGAGCCTGCGCGAGCTGCTGGATGCCGACGTCATCTCCGAGGTCGAGAGCCGCCTGCAGGGGCTGAGCGAGGACCGTGCGCTGCGCGGGGCGGAGCAGATCTCAGACGCCCTGCGCCGTCTCGGGCCCCTGACGCGGGACGATCTGGCTGCCCGAGCGGCCGAGGGGGTCGATCTCGAGGCCGAGCTCTCCCAGCTCCACGGCGCCCGAAGAATCCTCGCCGTGCGGATCGCCGGCCGCGAGCACCTCGCCGCGATCGAGGATGCCGGGCTGCTGCGCGATGCGCTCGGAGTCGCCGTCCCGCCCGGAGTGCCCCAGGCCCACCTCGCACCGGTGGATCGGGCCGTCGCCCAGCTGCTCTCCCGGTGGGCACGCGGCCGCGGGCCCTTCCTGGCGGACGGTCCGGTGGACGCCTTCGGTCTCGCCCCCGGCGTGGCCCGCGGCGCGCTCGAGCAGCTCACCGCCGAGCGGGTGCTGCAGCAGGGCGAGTTCAGTCCCGGCCGCGAGGGCGAGGAGTGGGTCGATGCCGAGGTGCTGCGGCGGATCCGCCGGGCCAGCCTCGCCGCGTCCCGGCGGGAGATCGCTCCGGTCCCCGGCCCGGTCTACGCCCGCTTCCTCGGGCAGTGGCAGCACGTCTCGGGTCGCCGCCCCGACGGCACGCGGGATCGGGCCACGTGGCAGGGTCGCGACGGGCTCCTCTCCGTGATCGACCAGCTCGCCGGGGTGTCGCTCCCGCTGTCCGCCTGGGAGGAGCAGGTGCTGCCGGCACGGATGCCCGATGCGAGCCCTGCCCTCCTGGACGCGGCCTTCGCCGCCGGTGACGTGGTGTGGACAGGGCACGGGCGGCTCGGCGCGGACGACGGATGGATCCGCCTGCATCTCGCGGATGCCCTGCCGCTCGGGCTCGACGCCGAGGCGCTGGAGGAGTCCGCCTCGGCCCTGGCCGAGGGGTCTCTCGCCGCCCGGGTCCTGGCTCAGCTGCGCGGGACCCCCGGTGCGCTGCGGCACGGAGAGATCCTCACCGCCCTCGCCGCGGACGGTGATGCGGCCCCTCCGCCCGACCTGCACGACGCCCTGTGGGACCTCGCGTTCCAGGGGCTGATCACCAACGACTCCTTCGAGGCGCTGCGCACCTACGGACGCGGACCGGCACGGGCCTCCAGGTCGTCAGGTCGGTCCCGCCCGCTGACCCGGCGCGGTGCCGCGCGGCTGTCGGCCGCGATGATGCGCCAGGGCGCGAGCTCCGTCTCCGAGCTGGTGACGGGACCCACCGGGGCCGGGCGATGGTCCGCCGTGCGTGTCGAGGCGGTCGATCCCTCTGCCCGGGCCGCGGCCCTCGCGACCTTGCTCCTGGACCGGCACGGCGTGGTCACCCGGGGCGCGATGGACGTCGAGGACATCCCCGGGAGCTTCGCCGCCGTGTACCGCGTTCTCGCGGTGCTCGAGGAGAACGGAAGCTGTCGCCGCGGCTACTTCGTCGACGGGCTCGGTGCCTCCCAGTTCGCCCCGGTCGAGGCGGTGGACCTGCTGCGCGATCGCGACCGGGAGGCCGAGGCGCAGCAGGATCCCGACGCGGGATCCGTCGGTCCCTCCCCCGAGGCGTCGACCGTGGTGCTCGCCGCGACCGACCCGGCGAACCCCTACGGCGCAGCGCTCCCCTGGCCGTCCTTCACGATCATCCCGCCCGAGGGCACGACCGTGCGGCCCGCGCGCCGCGCCGGAGCGCTGGTGCTGCTGGCCGACGGGCATGTCGCCGCCGTGGTCGACAAGGGTGCCAAGCACCTCCTGTGGTGGGCCGACGAGACCGTGACCACGCTGGTCGCCGAGCAGCTGGTGCGGGCGATCGTCGAGGACTCCCGCCTGCCGCAGCTGCGGATCGAACGGATCAACGGGCACCCGATCACCAGCGCCCCGGTCGCCGCGATCGGCAAGGCCCTGGTCGCCGCCGGCTGCTATCGCTCCCCGAAGTCCATCCGCCTGCGCGCAGGAGGCCGCTGATGCCCGAGGGCGACACGGTCGCCCGGCAGTGTCGGGCGCTGCACGGTGCGCTCGCGGGGGCGATCCTCACCACGAGCGATCTGCGGGTGCCCCGTGCCGCGACGGCGAATCTCGTGGGCTGGAGCGTGCGGGAGGTGCGGCCTCGCGGCAAGCATCTGCTGATCCGTCTGGAGCCGCCCGAGGCAGGAGGCGTGCCGCTCACGCTCCATACCCACCTGATGATGGACGGCATCTGGCACGTGGACGGCAAGGCGCTGCGCTCGAGCGACACCAGCGCCGGACCGCGCCCGGCGGACACGATCCGCGTCGTCCTCGCCGCCCGGCACCCGGACGGGCGCGAGGCCCGCGCCGTCGCCTACGACGTGAAGCAGGTGCGCCTGGTGCGCACCGCCAACGAGAGCACCCTCGTGGGCCATCTGGGACCGGACCTGCTGGACCCGTCCTGGGAGGACGAGCCGGCACTGCGCGCACAGGCCGTCGCACATCTCGCGGCCGAGCCGGAGCGACCGATCGGCCTCGCCCTGCTCGATCAGCGCAACCTCGCCGGGATCGGCAATATCTACCGCAGTGAGCTGTGCTTCCTGCGCCGCGTGCATCCGGCGGCGCCGACGCACGCCGCCGGGGACCTGGGTGCTCTGGTCGACCTCGCCCACCGCCTGCTCACCCTGAACCTGGACCGTTCCGTGCGGGTGACGACCGGCGGGATGCTGGGCCGCGACGGCGACCTGTGGGTGTACGGGCGCGGGGGACGGCAGTGCCGCCGCTGCCGTGCCCGGATCGAGCGCGGGGAGATCGGCGACCCCCGGCTCGAGGGCACGGAACCGCGAGTGCTGTGGTTCTGCCCCCGCTGCCAGCCTGGTCCGGGCGCCCCGGCAGGGGCGGGAGGCGGTGCGCCGCGAGGTGCACGACAACGTGCGCATCCTGATGCACGACGTCCCGGAACGGGTCGGTAGACTTCTCGCGGTGCTTCCGGCTCGGCCGCCCGAGCCCGCACTGACGCCCCCATAGCTCAATGGATAGAGCAACGGCCTTCTAATCCGTAGGTTGCAGGTTCGAATCCTGCTGGGGGCACCACCGCCCGTCGTCGTGTCTGGAGCCGCCCCATGGTGCTGAAGGTCGTCACGATCGGCGCGATCGTGCTCCTGCTGGGACTGCGCCTGCTGCGAGGCCGGTTCGGCACACGCCTGCTCGGCGTCTCGCGCACGGTCCTGAACGTCATCTACCTCGCAGCGCTCGTGCTCACCGGGGTCCTCGCCGGCGTCTTCGAGCAGTGGGTGCTGCTCGGAGTGGTCGTCGTGCTGCTCGTGCTCAGCGGCATCGAGGAGATCCTCCGACGGTCCGCACCGAAGAACGCTCCCGCCGAGCGTGCGTCGACCCGGCGCCGCTGACCGCTCCTCGCGCCGGTTGCGTGTGCTGTCCCGGCCGGCTCAGAGCTCGCGGCTGTGTTGCGAGGTGGCCTCGTTCCACTCAGTGACCCACGCCGGCACATCCATGTCGGGCGGGACGGAGCCGACAAGGTCGAGCACCTCCGGGATGCTCACGGATCCGCCTGTCCTCCGCAGGAACCGTGCTCGGATGATGGCGTCGGCGTAGACCACGTCCCCCACGCGGAAGACCTGCTCCATGTAGATCCAGCGATCGTCGTGCCCGAGCACCCGGGAGGCGATGTCGAACTTCTGCCACAGCACCAGCGACTTGCGGTAGGTGATGGACTGCCCTGCGACCACCGGATACCAGCCCTGGGCGGTCAGCCGCTTCCAGAACCCGGAGCGGAGCATGAGGTCCATCCGGCCCAGGTCCATGAGGGTGAGATAACGGCCGTTGTTCATGTGCCGCTGCACGTCGAGGTCAGCCGGATTCACGCGGAAGCTCGTGCGGGACGTGTCCCACATGCTCAAGCGGCTGCGGAAGCGCACGCGGATCATGAACACCAGCAGGCGGAAGTACAGGTTCACGTCGGGCTCCTCCATGAGTCACTCAGCGGGCTCGGCATCGAACCCCGATGACTGCATGGTAACCATGGTCGCGTCGCCCCGAACACCGTCGTCGTGTCCGACGGGACCTGCGGGCTCCCCGGCCGCAGGATCGCCGATCTCGCCGGGGATTCCGCCCCGATGCGGCATCCCCGCCGCGCTCATGAGATCTCGACTGGCAGCGTCAGGGCCGAATGGGCCGGCTCTCCGGCGGACGGAGGCATCGCGACCTGGCCGCGCAGTGCGGTGTTGCGCTGTTCCAGCGCGGAGGCCGTGATGGGGAACAACGGGGCGCCACCGGTGTCGACCAACGCCTGGTTCCGCGTCACGAAGTCCCGCGTGTCGCGTTCATAGGCTCTGAAGGCAGCAGCATGGTCCTGGTTCCCGCCCAGGGACGCGGCCAGCATGTAGGCGCCGACGATCGCCAGACTGGAACCCTGTCCGGTCAGGAACGAGGGCGCGTACGCAGCGTCGCCGACCAACGCCACTCTGCCCTTCGACCAGCTCGGCATGCGGATCTGGCCGGCCGTATCGAAGAACAGATCCTCGGCATCCTGCATCGCCCGGAGGATGGCCGGAATCTCCCAGCCCGCCTGCGCGTAGATCTCGGAGATCAGAGCCCGCTGGGCGTCACGGTCCCCGTGCAGGCCCCGCGGCGGTTCCGACCGATGGAAATTCACGAAGGCGTACAGGACGTCCTCACTGCTCCCGGTGGCATACAGAGCGGCCGCCCGGCCCGGGGTGTTCCACAACGTGAGCTCGTGGGAGAGTCCGAGAGTGTTGGGCATCGTGAAGACACCGAAGGCGTAGCCGAGATAGCGGTGGAACTGCTCCTCAGCGCCGAACTGGAGCCGTCGGGTCCGTGAGTGCATCCCATCGGCTCCGATCACCAGATCGAATCTGCGCCGGCTGCCGCTGCGGGACTCGACATCAACCCCGTCGTCACGCTCTTCGAACGTGTCGATCGAATCGTCGAAGAGGAACTCGACGTCGTCCCGGACCGCTGCGTACAGGGCCGCGGTCAGGTCCCCTCGTCCCATCTCCAGATCCTGGCTCACGACGCTACCGGTCACCTCGTGCGGAGGGAGGGAGGCCACCGTCACGCCGTCGGCGTCCACGAAGGTGAATCGCTCGATATGGAGATTCGCCGCCTGCAACCGGGGCAGCACCCCCATCCGTCGGACCACCTCGATCGCGGTGCCCCGGACGTCGATCGGGTACCCACCTCCGCGTGGCGTGCGCGCCTTCTCCACGATCGTGACCTCGAAGCCGTACCGGTGCAGCCAGTACGCCAGCGTCGGGCCGGCGATGCTGGCCCCGGAGATGAGGACGGTCTCCGTCGAGGGGTGAGTCGGTGATGTCATGAGATGGTTCCCTTCAGATGTCGGACGACGAACAAGGACGCCGCGGCCACGAGGCCGGCGACGACAAATCCTGCGATGAAGGCCGGCTCGGCCGGCTGATCGGAGACCGGATCGATGCCCACGGTGAGGACCGAACCGGCAAGCTGAGCGCCGACGACGGCTCCGACCAGGCGGATCACCACGAGCAGGCTGGTGACGATGCCGGTGTCGGCTGCGGCGACAGCGGTGGCCGTGCTGGCGAGCAGCGCCGTGGTGATCAGACTGCCCGCGAACGCCACCACGGCCCGTAGCACGACCAGCTGCCAGGCCTCGTCGTGCACCAGTGCCAAGGTGAGCAATGCGCCCGCCGTGACTGCGGAGCCGGCTGCCACCACGGCCCGAGGTCCGTATCTCTGCACGGCCAGCCCGCCGACCGAGCCGGCCACCACGCCGGCGATGCTGGCCGGCAGCATGAGCAGCCCGATCTCGCTCGTGCCGAGGGCGAAGCCGTACCCGGTGCCGGACACCTCGAACATCTTCGGAACGAGCGTCTGCAGCACCGAGGAGATGGCCGCGACGGCGGCTGTGATCAGGGCGGCGCTCCACAGGGCGGGCGCAGTCAGCATCCGCAGCTCGACCATGGGCGACGCCGCCCTACGCTCGACGGCTACCCACACCACGGCGAGAGCCGCCACGCCCAGCACGACGCCACCGACCACGAGCGGTGGCATCCCTCCCCCGGTGACCACCATGAGCGCAAGCATGAGTGCGAGCAGCGTGGCGCTCAGGAGGACGACGCCGGGCCAATCGATCGCGGTTCCCCGTTCGCTCGGGGTGTCATCCGGCATCGTGCGGAGGACGACCACCGTCGCCACGATGATCACGGCCGTCGGCGCTCCGAAGATCCAATGCCAGGACAGCCCTTCGGCCAGGGGCCCGGCGACCGCGGTCCCCGCGATGCCGCCGGCCGTGAACAGCGCGCTGACGACACCGATGGCCACCTGCGTCTGCCCCGGCGGCAGATGCTTGCGCACCAGGATGAAGGACAAGGGCAGCGCCCCCACCATCGCGCCCTGCAGCATCTGGCCGACCAGCAGCACGGGCAGGTTCGGGGCCGAGCTCGAGACCACTCCCCCGAGCGCGACCATCGCCATCAGCACGAGCAGCACACGTCTTCCTCCATACCGGTCCCCGAGCTTGCCCGCGATCGGCGCGACCACCGCGCCGGTGATCAGCAGCGTGCTGACGATCAGGGCCGCCCCGGAGGAGTCGATGCCCAGCTCTCGCTCCAGCATGGGCCGAGCCGGGTCGACCACCGTCTGCAAGGTGCCGAGGGCCAGGGCCAGGACGCCGAGCGCACCGATCGCCGTCCGGCCGATGCGGGCCTGGGACACAAGAACGTCGGACATCGAGCCTCTTCCCTCGTCGCTCAGGAGCCGAGCACGAAGCGTGCCCCGACACGATCACTACACTACACTACACCGTGCAGTGTAGTAACGGTAGAGTGGAGCAATGTCCACTTCGAAGACGTTGCGCACGGGGTCCCCGCAGAAGCGGTCCGCCATCCTCCTGGCCGCACGGGAGCTGTTCGTGACCGACGGTTTCGACCGCTCGAGCGTCGATGCCATCGCCGCCCTGGCCGGAGTGTCCAAGCGGACGGTGTACGACTACTTCGGGGACAAGCAGACCCTGCTGCGCGCCGTCTTCGACGGCCTGGGTCAGTCCCTGCTCGCGACGATCCGCAGCACGCTGGATGACACACTCGGCGACGTCGCCGCGGCGGATCAGCTCGAGCCTGCCCTCATCGACTTCTCGATGCGGATCGCGAACGACTGGCTCGACTCCGCGGACTACGCCACCCTGCAAGGGCTGGCACGCACCGACTCCGAGCGCCTGCCGAGCTCGAAGGACAGTCCGCTGTCCGACGAGCCGGAGGAGGCCATCGGTGCACGCTTCGCGACCCTGGCGGACGCCGGACTGCTGGAGGTCCCCGATGCCCGACTGGCCGCAGATCACTACATCGGGCTGACCTTCGCGGCCACCATCAACAGACTCGGCACCGCGAACGCGGCTGCGGATTCCCGGGTCCAGCCCCTCATCGTCGCCGGGGTGCGGGCATTCCTCCGGGCGTACCGCGTCGGCTGACGAGCGGAGCTCCGCGAACCCCGCTGACCGAGCCACGGTCGGGTTCATGCCTGACCCTGCCGTACCGGCTGCGCTCCCGCGATACTGTTGCCTGGTGACTTCCAGCTCCTCCCGTGCCATCAACGACCGCATCATCTGGGTCGATTGCGAGATGACCGGCCTCGACAAGAAGCGCGATGCGCTCGTCGAGATCGCCGTGCTCGTGACCGACTCCGACCTGAACATCCTCGGAGACGGCGTCGACGTCGTCATCAAGCCGCCGGCCGAATCGCTCACCGGCATGGACCCCTTCGTGGTCAACATGCACACGGTCTCCGGCCTGCTCGACGAGCTCGACGGCGGGATGACGCTCGAGGAGGCGCAGGCACAGTGCCTGGCCTATGTGCAGCAGTACTGCCCCGAACCGGGCAGGGCGCCGCTCGCCGGCAACAGCGTGGGCACCGACCGGGTGTTCCTGGATCGCGACGTGCCCGAGTTCGCCCAGTGGCTGTCCTACCGCACGATCGACGTCTCCAGCCTCAAGGAGCTCGCCAAGCGCTGGTTCCCCCGCGTCTACTACAACATCCCCGCCAAGCACGGCGGTCACCGGGCGCTCGCGGACATCCGCGAATCGATCCAGGAGCTGAAGTACTACCGCGAGGTGTTCCTCGTCGACGCCCCCGGCCCCACCACCGCGCAGGCCCGGGACGCGGCCCGCACCTTCGAGCTGACCGACGAGCCCGAGGAGGAGACTCCGTCGGCGACCGCCGCGACCCCTGCGACCCCCGCGACAGCACCGGCGGCGACACCGACCGCGACCCCCGTCGCGACGCACGTCCCGTGGCTCCAGCGGGCATCACATCGCTCGTGGCTGGAGAGCGAGGGCGACGAGCTCCTCGTGTTCGGCTCGGAGTCGGTGCGTGAGGACGGTGGTTTCGCCTGGCTCGACGAGGAGGGCGACGCCGATCTGTCCCGCCCCTCGGAGCTGTGGATCACCTGCCGGATGACGCACAGCTTCGCCCTCGGGCACCTGCTGGGCCGCCCGGACTTCGGCCGTTTCGCCGACCATGGCATCGCCTCGCTGCGAGGGGTGTTCCACGACGCGGAGCACGGCGGCTGGTACGCGTCCGTCGCCGACGGGAAGCCCGTCGACGATTCCAAGCAGGCCTACGCGCACGCCTTCGTGGTGCTCGCGGCCTCCTCAGCGCTGGCCGCCGGCCGTCCCGGCGCACAGGAGCTGCTCGACGAGGCACTCGCCGTGCTCGATACGAGATTCTTCGACGAGTCCGCGGGCATGAGCGTGGACACCTTCGACCGCACCTTCACGCAGTGCGAGGAGTACCGCGGCATCAACGCGAACATGCACACGGTCGAGGCGCTCCTCGCCGCGGCCGACGTCACCGGGCAGCGCCGTTGGCTCGATCGCGCGGTGGGCATCATGACCCGTGCCATCGACGAATTCGCGCGCGGCAACGACTGGGCCCTGCCGGAGCACTTCGACACCGACTGGAACCCGCTGCTGGAGTACAACCGCGACGAGCCGAACCACCCGTTCCGCCCGTACGGCGCCACGGTCGGCCACTGGATCGAGTGGTCCCGCCTGGTGCTGCACGGTCGTGCCGCACTGATCGCGGCCGACGGCTCGGCACCGGACTGGATGCTCGAATCGGCGACCGCGCTCATGGAGAAGTCGGCGGCGAGCTTCGGTGCCGACGGAGCCCCCGGGTTCGTCTACACCGTGGACTGGGACGGAGCCCCCGTCGCCTCCGAGCGCATGCACTGGGTCGCCGCAGAAGCGGTCGGCGCCGCCGCCGTGATGTACGAGGTGACCGGGGACCGGGTCTGGGCTGAGCGCTACGAGCAGTGGTGGGAGTACATCTCCACCTACCTGCTCGATCCAGAGAACGGCTCCTGGTTCCACGAGCTCGACGCGGACAACGAGCCCCAGGGCGTGACGTGGCCGGGCAAGCCGGACATCTACCACGCCTTCCAGGCGACGCTGATCCCGCGGCTTCCGGTCACGCCCACCCTGGCCGCCGCTCTGCGCGACGGCCTGCTCGACCAGGAGAGCTGAGCCGACGTCGACAGCTCGTCGCTCGGTACTCGCTGAGTCAGCGCCCGCTGTCTCAGCACCTGCTGGCTCGGAACCGCGTCACGCGACGGGACGCACCTCGCGGCCGGCACCGGCCGCGAGGGCGACGATCTCCTCGACGTGGCCGATGTCCGCGACCACGAGAGGGCACGCGTCGGTGTCCTCCTCCAGCTGCAGCAGGCACAGGTCGAACGCGGCGAGGATCTCCTCCGCCCGACGGATCGCCGGTTCCAGCCCTGCGGTGATGTCGGCGACCGGCTCGAGATCAGCCCCTGAGCGGCACACCCGAGCGACCTCGCCCAGAGCCATGGCCAGTTCCGCCCCGATGTCCTCCGGGTCGAGGTAGGCCAGGGCGTCGGCCACGTCCAGCCCGTCGATCAGGGCGTTCCACGGATCGACGGGCTCCGCAGCACCGGCTCCGGCCTCGACGCCGAGGAGTGGATCCGCCTGCGTCGCCAGGTAGGCCTGTGGGTCGGTGGCCGCGAGGTGCACCGACCCTGGGAGCTCAGGGTCGTCCGCGAGGAGCGTGCACAGCCGCGTCCAGTCCGGCACGGCTCATCCCTGGTCGTCGAGGTGGGAGACCGCAGTCTCGAGCCGGTCGATCTTCGCGTCGAGCTGCCCCTCGTGGCCGGGACGGATATCAGCCTTGAGGACGAGCGAGACCCGCGAGCCGTACCGCCCCGCCGCGGCGGTCGCACGCCGCACGACGTCCATCACCTCGTCCCAGTCCCCTTCGATCTCGGTGAACATCGAGGAGGTGCGGTTCGGCAGTCCGGAGTCCCGTACGACGCGCACCGCGGCGGCGACCGCGTCGTGAACGCCGGCGCTGTCCGTGCCGTCGACGAGCCCGCGCACGAGGGCTGGATCCGAGGGGTCACCGGTGGGCTGGACGGAGAAGGCGACGATCATGCGGCCAGTCTCCTCCTGCGCCAGGGGCCGTGCAACGTGTGGGCGGCACGGACGCCGTGCGACTCGACGGGACCCTCGACGAGCTCGGCCCCGGGTGTGATCCGTGAGTAGGATCTGCGGCAGCGTCCCTGGTCGGGACCACACTCTGCATCGACACGAAATGAGGACCATGACTGCGCTCCGGATCGGCATCGTCGGCTACGGGAACCTGGGACGGGGCGTCGAGATCGCCGTCTCGCTCCAGGAGGACATGGAGCTGGTGGGCGTGTTCACGCGCCGTGCGCCGTCCACGGTGAGCGCCGTGCACGAGCAGACCATCGTGCGCTCGATGGACGCGCTCGAGACGATGCAGGACGAGGTCGACGTGCTCGTGCTCTGCGGAGGCTCGAAGACCGACCTCCCCGAGCAGACCCCCTTGCTCGCCGAGCACTTCACCGTCGTCGACAGCTTCGACACGCACGCCCGGATCCCCGAGCACTTCGCGCGGGTCGACGCCGCCGCCAACGCAGCCGGCACCACGGCGCTCATCTCCACCGGCTGGGACCCCGGCCTGTTCTCCATCAACCGCGTCTACGGGGAGGCCATCCTCGCCACGGGCTCCACCTACACCTTCTGGGGCCGCGGCCTGTCGCAGGGGCACTCCGACGCGCTGCGCCGCCTGGACGGGGTCGCCGACGCCGTCCAGTACACGATCCCCTCCCAGGAGGCGATCGCTCGAGTCCGCGCCGGCGATCGGCCCGAGCTGAGCACTCGCGAGAAGCACACCCGTGAATGCTTCGTGGCGCTCGAGGACGGGGCCGACGCCGACGCCGTGCGCGAGGAGATCGTGACGATGCCGCATTACTTCGAGCCTTTCGAGACGTCGGTGACCTTCCTCAGCGCCGAGGAGCTCGCCCGCGACCACCAGGGAATGCCCCACGGCGGCTTCGTGATCCGCGCCGGAGAGTCCAGCCCCGGAACGACCCAGACCATCGAGTACCGCCTGCAGGAGGATTCGAACCCCGAGTTCACCGCGAGCGTGCTCGTCGCCTACGCCCGCGCGGCGGGACGACTGGCCGCCGCCGGTGAGCATGGGGCGAAGACCCCCTTCGACGTGGCACCGGGCCTGCTCTCACCGAAGTCTCCCGAGCAGCTGCGCGCCGACGATCTCTGAGGGCGCATTCCCTGAGGGCACGCGCACCGGATCGATGCCGGCACGGCACCCCATGACCGGGCTCCCTGTGCGCTGTCCGATGCAACGTGTCTCACACTCCCGGAGTGCCGTTCGTGGAGGCGAACGCTGCTGAGAGACGGTATGGTTATCTCTCGTTGCGGGATTCGTTCCGCACATGGTGGTCGTAGCTCAGTTGGTAGAGCTCCTGGTTGTGGTCCAGGCGGTCGCGGGTTCAAATCCCGTCGATCACCCCAAGAAACGCCCTGGCGACAGGGCGTTTTTCTTTTCCCCTCCCCGGGCACGCGCACTCGTCGGCTCGCGCGGCGAGCACCTGCTCACCCGACGAGCACCTCTTCATCCCACGAGCACCTCGCGCATCTCGTGCCAGAACTCGGTGACGTGCGCACGAGCGGCCTGCTCGGCAGCGGCGCCGTCGCCATCCAGCACGGCCGTGAGCAGATCCTGGTGCTCGGTGACCGCCTCGTCGAGGTGACGGACCCGCTCGAGTCCCAGGAACCACAGCCGCAGGCTGAGGGTCAGGTAAGTGCCGAGCGTCTCCTGCAGGTATCGATTGTGCGAAGCACGGTGGACGCAGTGATGCACGCGCTGGTCGGTCCGGATGAGCGCACGCACGGCCTGGGCGGTGGCACCCCGACCCGAGTTCCCGGATCCGGCGGTGTGCACCTTGAGTTCGGCACGCAGCTGCCGAGCCAGCCGGCGGTCCTCATCGTCCGCCCGTTCGGCCGCGAGCCGGGCCCCGAGACCCTCCAACTCGACGCGCGTCTCGGAGACATGGGTCAGGTCCCGGACGTCGATGGGAGCGACGGCTGTGCCGCGCCGGGCGTACACGGTCACCAATCCCTCATCCGCGAGACGGCGCACTGCTTCCCTCACCGGAGTGCGCCCCAGGTGCAGCCGTTCCCTGAGCATGCGCTCGTCGAGTCCGGATCCCGGGGCGAGCTCGAGCGTGACCAGCAGGTCCCGGATCCGGTAGTAGGCGACCGCGGACAGCGAGGAGACGTCCGCCCCGGCAGGCACCAAAGTGGTGAGACCCGCCAGCGCATCCGTCGAGGCGGATGCCGTCTCCCGTTCCGGCACGCGCACCCGGTACCTGGGCTCCTCTGAACCCGTTCCGGCCGGTCCAGACCCAGCCCCGATCCCTCCGTCGCCGCCGACCATGGCGTCACCCCGCTCTCTGATATATCGTGAGGATACTCACATCGTGGTCGGGAGGCCGTCATGGCAGCGCTGCCGGATCGTGCAGACATCGTCGTCATCGGAGCCGGGGTGGTCGGCAATGCCGCGGTCAATCACCTCGCGGAGCTCGGATGGCGCTCCATCGTGCAGATCGACAAGGGCCCGCTGCCGGATCCGGGCGGCTCGACGGGGCACGCCTCCAATTTCGTCTTCCCGGTGGATCACTCCCGCGAGATCACCGATCTGACGGTGGATTCGCTGCGCCAGTACGAGGCGCTGGGGGTGCTCTCCACCTGCGGAGGGATCGAGGTGGCGCGCAGCCCGGAGCGGATGCAGGAGCTGACGCGCCGGATGAGCTCGGCCCTCTCCTGGGGCGTCGAGGCGCATCTGCTGTCCCCGGCCGAGATCCAGGAGCTCGTCCCCTACTGCGACGCGGGTCTGCTGCTCGGCGGCTTCCACACGCCGACCGGGGCGATCGTGGACCCGCTCGCGGCGGGGGCCCTCTTCCGGGAGCGCGCCGAAGGGCTGGGCGCGCTCACGCTCTGCCCGGAGACCGAGGTGATCGACCTCGAGGTCTCCGGCGGTCGCGTGACCCGGGTCGTCACCGATCACGGCGAGATCGACACCGAGATCGTGGTCATCGCGTGCGGGGTGTGGAGCCCGCGCGTCGCCGCCCTCGCCGGCGCGGCGATCCCGCTCACCCCTGCTGTGCACCAGATGCTCGACGTCGGTCCCATTCCCCAGCTCGAAGCGACCAAGGAGTGGATCAGCTTCCCGCTGCTGCGCGACATGGATCGCCTGATGTACGAGCGCCAGCGCGGGCCCGATCTCGAGATCGGCTCCTACGCCCACCGGCCGCTGCTGCACCGCCCCGAGGAGATCCCTGCCTACGGCGCGCCCGGCCAGGCCTCCCCCACGAGCTTCCCCTTCACCGACGAGGACTTCACCGCGCAGCTCGAGCACGCGAGGGAGATGTTCCCGGGCCTCCTCACCGATCCCGACCCGCCGCGGAAGGCCGCGATCAACGGGCTCCTCTCCCTCACCCCGGACGGCGGCGCCCTCATCGGCGAGACCCCGGAGGTGCGCGGGCTGTGGTCCGCGGCGGCGGTCTGGATCAAGGAGGCCGCGGGCGTGGGCCGCCTGCTCGCCGAGCTGATCTCGACCGGCGACAGCGAGATCGATCCCCATGAGTCCGATATCGCGCGTTTCCACCCCTCCGCCCGCACCGACGCCCATGTGCGGGCCCGGGCGGCCGAGGGCTTCCCCAAGATCTACGGGATCAGCCATCCGCGGGAGCAGTGGCTGAGCGACCGCCCCTCCCGCACCAGCCCGTTCCATCCGCGCACCGAGGCGCTCGGTGCGGTGTGCTTCGAGGCCGCCGGCTGGGAGCGACCCCAGTGGTACGCCTCCAACGCTCCCCTGCTGGAGGAGTTCGCTGAGCGGATCTCCCCGCGGGAGCACGAATGGGATGCCCGTTGGTGGTCCCCGCTCATCGAGGCGGAGCACCTCGCGATGCGCGAACGGGTGGCAATGGTGGACCTCGGGGCATTCGCGATCCTCGACGTCACCGGCCCGGGGGCCCTCGCCGTCCTCGAGAGTCTGGCGGTGGCACGGATCGACGTGCGCATCGGCCGCGTGGTCTACACCCCGCTGCTCACGCCCGCCGGTGGGTTCCGCTCCGACCTCACGATCGTGCGCCGGGGCTCGGAGAGCTTCCGGGTGATCACGGGCGGCGCGGAGGGCGGTCGGGACCTGGTCTGGCTGCGCGACCACCTCCCGGCCGACGGATCCGTCCAGCTGGCCGATGTCGGCTCTGCGGTGACCACTCTCGGCCTCTGGGGCCCTCGCGCCCGGGATCTGCTCGCCGAGATCACCGCCGCCGACGTCTCCGACGCGGCGTTCGGCTTTGGCACGGCCCAGGACGTCGAGCTGGGCGGCATCCCGGCCTCCTTGCTGCGCATCTCCTATGTGGGAGAGCTGGGCTGGGAGATCCATGTCGCGACCGAGCACGGGCTGCAGCTGTGGGACCTGTTGTGGGAGGCAGGCCAGGGACACGGCGTGCTCCCCGCCGGTATCGGCGTGTACGGGACCACGGGCCGGCTGGAGAAGGGCTACCGGTTGATGGGCGCGGAGCTCACCGCCGAGTACGACCCGGTCGAGGCCGATCTGGCGCTGCCGAAGGTGAAGAAGGCGGACTTCCTGGGTAAGCAGGCGTACCTGGAGTCGAGAGAGCGGGGGCCGGCGACGATGCTGTGCACCCTCGCCCTGGAGCCGGCCGACGGGACGGACCACGGCGCGCAGGAGGGAACGGGTGACGGGCGCGCGCGGTGCATGACGGGCGGCGAACCGATCCTCACGCAGGACGGTGCGACGATCACGGATGCCCGCGGACGGCGATCCTTCGTCACCTCCGCAGGCCCGGCCCCCTCGCTCGGCCGCTACCTGCTGATGGCCTATCTCCCGCCCGAGCACGCGCAGGTCGGGACGCGCCTGCAGGTGGACTACCTGGGCGCCCGCCACGCGGCGAGCGTGCTGAGCGTGGGCCGTACGCCCCCGTTCGATCCCGAGGATGCCCGGATGAAGGCCTGACCCCGACCCGATCAGCCGGTGACGTCGGCCCGGTACCCGAGGCGGCGCGAGATCTCTTCTGCGGCCCTCCGCAGGGCCTGTGCGGCGGCGGGCAGCGACTCGGGCGCGAGGCGGTACGTCGGCCCGGCCGCGGAGAGCGCGGCGACCACGGCGCCCTCGGGGCCGCGGATCGGGGCGGCGACCGCGTTCAGCCCCTCCTCGTACTCCTCGACCGCCTGCGCCCAGCCGCGCTCCCGTGCCTGCTGCAGCTGGTCCCGCAGCACGGCGACCGACGTGATCGTGTGCTCGGTGAAGCGCTCCAGGGGCGCCGCCAGCAGAGCCTCGATCTCGCTCTGCTCCAGATGGGCGAGCAGCATCTTGCCGCTCGAGGTGGCATGCAGGACGGTCCTGTCCCCGATCCAGTTGTGCATCGCCACAGTGCTGGTCCCCTGAGCCTGATGCACGTTGATCGCCGCGCCATCGCGATACACCGCCACGTTCACGGTCTCCCCCAGCTCCTCGGCGAGCGCATCGCACACCGGGCGCGCCTGGGCGGTCAGATCGAGCCGCGAACGGGTCGCCGCAGCAAGACGCAGGACGCCGACGCCGAGCCGCACCGTGCCGGAGACCTCGAGTCGTTCCACGAGATCATGCGCCGCGAGCGAGGCGAGCAGGCGGGATGCCGTGGAGCCGTGGACCTCCAGCTCACGACCGATCCGCCCCACGCTCGACTCCCCGTCACGGGCGATGATCTCCAGCACGCGAGCGGCTCGATCCACCGATTGCACAGTCCCCGGCTCCACCATGTCCCACGCCCCGTCCGCTCGACCACACCATCAGCTCCCTGCGCAATACGCAGGCCATTGCGCAATGCGCACCACAATGCCACAGTAGGGTACGGACCGCCTTTGGAGGCCACCATGAGCGTCAACCAGCACCCCCGAGTTCTGCTCTATCCCCGCATCCGCAAATCCCCGTTCTTCTACGCCTCGAGGCGTCACGGGGTCGCGATGTACAGCGTCTACAACCACACGTACCACCCCCGGCACTACGGCGACCCGATCGCCGAGTACTGGGCGCTGCTGGAGGGCGTCACCCTCTGGGACGTCGGCGTCGAACGGCAGATCGAGATCTCCGGCCCCGACGCCTTCGACTTCACCAACCTGCTGATCACCCGCGACCTCTCGAAGTGCGCGGTCGGCCAGTGCAAATACGTCTTCCTCACGGACCAGCACGGAGGGATCCTCAACGATCCGATCCTGCTGCGCCTCGAGGAGAACCGCTTCTGGCTCTCCCTCGCCGACAGCGACATCCTGCTGTGGGCCCGCGGCGTCGCCACCCATGCCGGGATGGACGTGAGCATCGAGGAGATCGATGTGGGCCCCGTGCAGGTGCAGGGGCCGAAGTCCTATGCCGTCATGCGGGACCTGCTCGGCGACGCCGTCGCCGACATCCGCTACTACTACCTGCATGACTTCCAGATCGACGGGATCGACGTGACCGTCTCCCGCACCGGGTACACCGGCGAGATCGGCTACGAGATCTACGTCCACGAGGCGTCCAAGAACGCCGTGCGGCTGTGGGAGAAGGTCTGGGGGGCCGGGCAGGCCCACGGGCTGCAGGTCATCGGGCCGTGCCATATCCGTCGCATCGAGGGCGGCATGCTCGCCCACGGAGCGGACATCACGGTGGACACCAATCCGTTCGAGATCGGCATGGGCTACGACTGGATGGTGGACCTCGACCAGGAGGCGGACTTCATCGGCAAGCCGGCCCTCACCCGGATCAAGGCCGAGGGTCCCCGGCGCAAGCTCGTGGGGCTCGAGATCGACGGCCCGGACCTGGGCACCTACAACGACGGGTCGATGATCGACGTGCTCCCGGTCCTTGCCGACGGCACCCGTATCGGCGAGGTCACCTCGGCCTGCCGGTCCCCGCGCTTGGAGAAGAACATCGGGTTGGCGATGGTCTCGGTCGAGCACTCCGAGGTGGGCACGACGCTGCAGGTCGACGTCGGCGCCCGGGACGACTCCGGAACGGACCTGGTCCCCGCCGTGGTGGTCGCCAAGCCGTTCATCGATCCGACGAAGGAGCAGCCCAAGGGTGACGTCACAGCCCTGGAGACCGCCGGGCCCCGAGGCGGGAGCCCGGTGGCGGGCGGCTGACGTGTCCGGCGACGAGCCCAAGCGCCGCGCGGAGCCGTGGCCAGAGGCCCTGGTGCGCGGCACCCGCTTCGAGGTGATCCCGGTCCCCGGAATCGTCGCGGAGGTGGCCGCACACCTGCCGCCCGGCACGCGTGTGAGCGTCACGGCGTCGCGCAAGCAGGGACTCGACGCCACCGTCGCGGCCGCGGGCGCCCTCTCGGAGCGAGGCTTCGTCGCCATCCCCCATCTGGCGGCCCGGCAGATCGTCGATGAGGCCGAGCTCCAGCGGATCCTGGACGACCTCGCCAGCTCCGGAGTGCAGGAGCTGTTCGTCATCGCCGGCGACGCCCCGCATCCCGCGGGGGATTTCGAGGGGTCGCTGCACCTGCTGGAGGCGATGGGCACGAGTGGCCGGTCCTTCGAGATCGGGGTGGGCGCATATCCGGAGGGCCACCCGTTCGCCCCGTCAGAGGCGGAGTCGATGCGCCTCCTCCAGGAGAAGGCGCGGTACGCGTCCGTGCTCGTCACCCAGCTGTGCTTCGACGCCGGCGCCCTGCTGGACTGGGTGCGGCTGCTGCGCGAGCACGGGGTGCGGACGCCCGTGCGCCCCGGTATCGCGGGCCCGACGGACGCCGCCCGGCTGCTGCGCATCGGGGCTCGCGTCGGCGTCGGACCCTCACTGCGCCTGCTCACGCGGCAGGGGTCAGGGATCCGGCACCTGCTCGGACCGGGCGGCTGGTCCCCGGACACGCTGCTCGAGGAGCTCGTCCCGGCGTTCGCCGACCCTCGCTACGGGCTCGAAGGACTCCACGTCTACACGTTCAACGCCGTGGAGGCGAGCGCGGACTGGTGGCGCGGCGGCGACGGGCTGGAGGTCGTCATCCGCTGAGGTCGTGCCGCCCGACGCGATCGGCCATCTCCCGGAGCATCCTGATCCGTCGTGCACCCCGGCCCCAGCGATCTCTGCCATGATCGTGCGGTCTGCGAACCGCTCACGGCAGGAGATCCTCGATGGCGACACCGGACCCTCAGGACGACCAGTGGCAGGACCGCGTCCGAGAGATGGTCGCGACGCGTCAGGATGAGCTGACCCGCCCCGATGCCGACCAGGGGCTCTTCGCCGCGCAGATCAAGCAGGTCCACGACGAGCTCATCCAGCTCCGGATGCACTACCAGTTCGGCATCGACGAGGTGCAGACGAAGGTCAACATCCTCCGCCAGGAGTTCGAGCAGATCCACGACTACAGCCCGATCGAGCACGTGCGCTCGCGCCTGAAGAGCACCGAGAGCCTGATCGAGAAGGCCGTGCGCACCGGCGGCGAGATGACGGTTCCGGCGATCAGGGCACGGGTCCACGACATCGCCGGAGTGCGGATCACCTGCAGCTTCGTCTCCGACGTGTACTGGATCGCGGACATGCTGCGCCGCCAGCCGGACCTCGAGACGCTCACGGTCAAGGACTACATCGCCGAGCCCAAGCCCAACGGGTACCGCTCGCTGCACCTGATCGTGCAGGTCCCCGTCTTCCTCTCCGAGCACACGGAGTACGTGCCCGTCGAGCTGCAGCTGCGCACGATCGCCATGGACTTCTGGGCCAGCACCGAGCACAAGCTGAGCTACAAGTACCGCAAGAACCTCCCGGGCCGACTGCGCGCCGAGCTCGACGACGCGGCCCGCGTCGCCGCGGATCTCGACGAGCGGATGGAACGCATGCGCGACGAGATCCGACCGATGCCCGACCGCGGGGAGACCGTCTCCGCGTCACCGTCCGCGCCCGCGTCCCCGTCTCACTCGTCTCCCTGACGCAGCGCTCCCGGACTGCCGGGAAGGCTGCCGGGCAGATCGTCCAGCGGTTCCCCCACCCCGCACCTGGCGGGTGCTCATAATGGGCTCATGAGCAACTCCAGGAGACGCGTGCTGATCACCGGCGCCGCAGGCGGCGTCGGCTCCCGACTGGCGGAGGGACTGCGGGAGGACTACGACCTCGTCCTGCATGGCCGCAGCAGCGAGGACGCTCCGCCGGACACCGACTTCCGCACCGCTGAGCTCGGGGCGTACGACGAGGTCCTCGACCTGATGGACGGCGTCGACACGGTGGTGCACCTCGCCGGCGCCGCCTCTCCGGAGTCCCCCTGGGACGCGGTGCTCGATGCCAACATCGTGGGGCAGCGGAATATCCTCGAGGCGGCCCATCAGGCGGGCGTGCGGCGCGTGATCCTGGCGTCCTCCAACCACGCGATGGGCATGTACGACCGGTTCGAGCAGTGGCCCGTGTACCCCGACCAGATCCCTCGGGCGGACTCCCTCTACGGTGTCTCCAAGATCTTCGGCGAGGCCATCGGCCGCTACTACCACGACGAGTACGACCTCGACGTCATCGCCCTGCGCATCGGGTGGGTGAGCGATGATCCCCTGGAGGCCGAGGAGGACATCCTGCGCGCCATGTGGCTCAGCCGCGAGGACTGCGAGCAGGTGGTGCGCTGCGCGATCGAGGCAGAGGTGCGCTTCGGGATCTACTACGCGATCTCCGACAACCCCAACCGCCGTTGGTCGCTGACCAACACCACGCTCGAGCTGGGATATCGGCCCAAGGATTCCTGGACGGACCTGGCCGGAGCCACCGAGCACGTGGTCGAAGGCGGTGCCGACGTCCGCGACACGTGGCCGCTGGGTTCATGACCGTCTCCCCCACCGAGGATCCCGTCACACGATCGCCCGCGCGGCACGTCGGCCGGTCGGCCACGAAATCCCTCGGGTCCTCCTCCGGGTCGCGCCGGCAGGCACTGGTGCACGCCGCGTCCGCCCTGCGGATGCTGGTCGCCCTGCTGGTGCTCGCCGCCCTGGTCGCGAACGCCGCCGGGGCGCTGCAGGACGGCCTGTTCGCCCAGAACATCTCGTACTTCACGAATCAGTCGAACCTGATGTTCGTGGCCCTCGTGATCGCCGGCACGATGTGGACCGCCCGGCATCCGGTGTGGTTCGACGACGTGCGCGGCGCGGTCGCGTTCTACCTCGCGATGACCGGGATCATCTATGCGCTGCTCGTGGCACCGCTCGACGAGCTGCTGCGCTGGGACATCGGCTGGACCGGGATCGTGCTGCATCGTCTGGCCCCGGTGGTCGCCGTCGTCGACTGGCTGCTGACGCCCCGCTCCCGGCCGCCCGCCGCCCGCAGGATCCTGTGGTGGCAGCTCTACCCGGTCCTCTTCCTCGCCCTCACCTGGGTGCGGGGCGGAATCACCGGCTGGTATCCCTACGGCTTCCTCGATCCGACGCTGTCCTCGTGGTCACAGGTGCTGCTGACCACGGTCGTGGTGCTGGTCGCCTTCTTCGCGGTCGCGACACTCCTGCACCTGCTCGGCGGGCGGCTGCGGACGGGTTCGTCGGCGCACCGGGAAGCAGCTCGCTCCCGAGCGTGAGGTCGCCGGGCGTGACGCCGGCGAACCGCTCACCGCCTGGGACGACGACGGGATGAGGCCCTGGGCGTCAGTCGAGCCCTTGGGCGAGCAGTGACTCCAGCTGGGCCATGGCCTCGGAGTCGCCGACGATCTCGACCCTCTCCGACCCGCCGGCACAGTGCTCGAGGGCGAGGCTCCGCCCCCATGCCCAGAGATCCAGGGCGGTCGCCGATCCGCTGACTGCGGCGCGCGGGAGGGAGTCGAGGTCGGCGTCCGGGCGCGAACCTGCGCCTGCGCCTGCGGGAGCGTCGAGCAGGCGGCCGACGGGAGCGTCGAACTCCTTGCCGTCACGGGGCCGGGTGCCGGACCACCGGCTGATGAGCAGGGACTGCACGGCGCCGCCCTCGGCGGTGATCTCCACGTGCGCGACGGGCGTGATGGTGGCCCAGTCCGGGATCCAGTCGAAGGCGGCCGGCCACATCACCTCCAGCACATGCTCGAGACCCGCATGGGCGATGTCTTCGCGGATCGCGGTCACGGGCCGTCCCGCGGTGAGCTCGGCATCGACGCGGTGGATCGTCACCTCATGGAGCTGCATCCTGCGGATGACGCCGACGTCCTGCCGCGCCGAGAACCAGAACCAGGCGGGCTCCTGATCGGAGTGCGCTCCGAGCTGCTCGAGGAGGCCGTCCACCGCCGCCGCACGACGCTGGCGGAGCTCCTCGAGATCGTCGGGCCGCGGGGTCGCGGACTCCTCGATCTCCGTAGCCCCCTCGTCGGTCGTGACCCCCTGCGCGAGGACCGCGGACCAGAACTCGGGGACCTCCGTCGCGTGCCACAGCAGGTCCGCGGCGTTCCAGTCCGGGCAGGTGGGGACCCTCTGCTCGGGGTCGGCGGCGGCGAGGGCTGCGGCCAGCCGATCCGCCTCGTCGCGGATCGCGGTCAGGGCATCGATGCTCATGGAGCCATCCAAGCACAGCGGACGGACAGCCGACAGGTCACCTGCTGCCGCCGAACCGATCGCGGGACCGAGATCGCGGGCCTGCCCCGCCCGCAGCCGGACCGCCGTTGACCCACATACCCCCATGGGGTATAAATGGCCGTGTATCCGGCCTCCCTCGAGGCACCCCACGACGTCACGGAGAACCCCATGAGCGCCACCACGAGCACCTTCCAGGTCACCGGCATGACCTGCGGCCACTGCGAGATGTCCGTCCGCGAGGAGGTCAGCGAGATCCCCGGCGTACAGAACGTCGATGTCAGCCATGAGACCGGCTCCCTTGTCGTCTCCTCCGAGCACCAGCTCGAGGATGCGGCGGTGCTCGCGGCCGTCACCGAGGCCGGATACTCGGCGACTCGCGCCTGAATCCGTCGGGTCGCAGTCAGGCCTCAGGCCGCACCGATATCGTCTCTCCAGTCCCCGAACCGCGAGAGAAGAGCCGAATGCCTGCTTCGACCACCCTGACTGCCACCTCCCTGCACGCCGGATATCCCGGCGAACCTGTCCTGGCCGGGGTCGATCTGTCGATCGCCGCCGGTCGGCCCCCGCAGGGGCTCCTCGGGGCATCCGGCGCCGGCAAGACAACTCTGATCGGCGTGCTGCGCGGAGACATGAAGCCGAGCTCCGGGCAGGTCACCCTGGATGGTCGCAATGTGCACAAGCTGCGCGGCAAGGATCACAGGACCTTCCGGGCCGCGGTGCGCTTCGTCTCGCAGTACGCGATGACGGTCGTCGAGCCCCGGGAAACCGTCTCCGGCCGTCTCGACTATGCCTCCAAGGTGGCCCGGAAGGGCGGTCGCACCCACGCGGTCTCCCCCGCCGAGATGCTCGAGACCGTGGGCCTGGGTGAGCACTTCCTGGGCCGGCGCATGATGACCCTCTCCGGCGGCGAGAAGCAGCGCGTCGCCCTGGCCACCGCGCTCGCCACCCGCCCCGAGATCCTGATCCTCGACGAGCCGCTGACGGCCGTGGATCCCGGCATGCGCGGAGAGATCAGCTCGACCCTGCGTGACGTCATCGAGCGCCTCGGGATCGGCGTGCTCATCGCCTCCCACGACATCGAGCTGCTGCAGCGGCTGTGCCCGCAGATCTCCTTCCTCGGCGAGGGCCGCATCCTGGCTCGGGGCTCCCTGGAGGAGGTCCTCGCCCATACCGAGCACGGGGAGATCCGCGAGCTCGCCGAGAGCGCCCCGCAGGCCGTGCAGCGCTTCCGCTGAGCCCGCGCCGCTCGCGACACCAGCGTCCTGCATCATGCCGCCGGTCCCGGCGGCCCTGTCACCTCACGAAGGGCGCCAGATAGCCGCCGTCCGGGTCGAGGAGGCCGATGAGCAGCCGGGCCGGGCGCCAGTGCGCGGCACGCTCCTCAGCGCTGTCGCAGGCGAGAAAGATGTCGAGGTCGCGCAGCTGGTCGAGGATCGCCGCACCGTGGAGGAGCACTCGACCATGACTCGGGTCCAGCTGACGAGCGGCGATCTCGACCGCGGCGTCGGCCGCCTCCGAGTCGACACGCTCGCCCTCCTCGGAGACGCAGGCCTCGCAGACCAAGCGGCACAGATCGATCGCGACCGGGCCGCGCACCGCGAACTCGAGATCCAGCAGGGCGACGACCCCTCCGTCCCAGAGTGCGTTCATCAGGGCGAGGTCGCCATGGTTGACGACGTGCTCCACCAAGGGTGCAGTCCGGAAGTAGTCCGCGAGGAGGTCGTGGAGCCGCGACCGACGGGCACTGGACAGCCCGAGCGCGACAGCGGCGCGTTCTGCCGATGCCGTGGCATCGCCGAGCGTCGCCGGCACGAAGCCTCCGTGCGAGGAGACGTGCGCGGCGAGGGTCCGGCTCGCCTCGTGCACGAGCTGGCACCGCGTCCACAGCTGCTGGATCGCCTCCCGCCGCTCTGCAGCTGACAGCGTCGGCCATGCCTCGTACAGGTTCTGGCCGTGCATTTCCCGGGTCACGATCCAGCCATGCCCCTCAGACGTGCCCTCCGCGAGGATCTCCGGGTGTCCGACGGCGTCCGGGAGAGCACGCACCAGGGCGACCTCACGAGCCATATCGACCGGTGTATGCGCGATTCGCACCGCGATACCGCCACCGACCCAGGTCGCGTTCGAGATCCCGTTGGCTCGCCGCATCTGCGAGAGGTCACCACCGTGGCGGGCTGCGACCTCGGCAGCCAGATCCCGGACCAGAGCGGCACTGGACGGGTCGCGGTGCTGATCGAGCGGATGGATCGTCGCAGAGGGGTCGAGCATCATGCGGTCATGATTCCACGGTCGCGTCGGAGCGGATCGAGCGGTGCGGCATCGGGCTCCTCAGCAACCTCCGACCATCCCGGGACACGACGAAGCCCCACCGGAGAACCGGTGGGGCTTCGAGCGTCGGTGCGCCATCAGGGATTCGAACCCCGGACCCGCTGATTAAGAGTCTCCCGGAGCGGCAGCTCGGCTCCGTGATCGAGGTCGACTTTGGCGAAACCCGAGGTCGGCGCTCGATGGTTGGATGAATCTTGCTTGACCACGCTGGCAGCGAAGCTCAAGTTACCCGCCAGCTGCGGCACGCTTCCTCCCCACAGACGGACTATCCCCAACTGCGCTCAATGACGAGCGAACAGGGGCCATCGTGGAGCACGGTGTCCTGCATGGACGCCCTTGCGCAACTCCCTCTCTGGACCGCCTGGCTTCGTGCCTCGGAACGATCCGAGACGACCGTGCGACTGCGCGAGTACCACGTCCGTCGGTACCTCAATGGAGTCCCGGCTGAAACCGACCCCCTCGATCTCGAGTGGATCGTTGGGCACCAGTTGAGTCCCGCATAGTGGTGTAGCGCGGTGGCTCCGTGATCGTCTCTGACGAGGACGCGGTCACCGTGTGATCCTTCGAGTGAACCTC
>NZ_JABUXW010000030.1 GCF_014897585.1 Brachybacterium tyrofermentans
AGACCAAGAACCTGCTGGTCAGCTATTCGGAGAAGAAGCTCGGCTTCTTCTGATCGGCGCGGCCGGCTCTGACCGACGGGACCGGCCTGATCAGCATCGACGATCGTGATCGGCACCGCCGGTACCGATCGGCACGACCGACGGGCCGGTCCGCGGGGCTCCCCGGACCGGCCCGTCGGCACCATCGCGGGAGGAGAGATCATGCATGAGGATTCCGACCAGCACGATATGAGCATCCCCGGGCCCTACGAGCCCCCGATGCCGCCCCCGGGGCAGCCGCCCACGGACCCGCCGGGACCTCCTCCCGGTCCGCCGTCGCAGCCCTTCCCGGGTGAGCCGCTCGAGCCGACGCCCGAGCAGCCTCGGCCCGAGCCCGAACCGGATCAGCCGCCGCCGGATCAGCCGCCCCCGGGCGCTCCCCCGTCGACCCCCTTCGGGCAGGGCGGAGGCCTCCGATGACGACCGGATCCACCGGTGCACAGCCGACGACACTCGGGGCCGACAGCGCGCGAGCGACGAGGAGCACCGAAGGGGCGAGACCGACGGAGCCCGGGCCCAGGGTTCCGCCGCCGACCTCGGCCGACGACGTGCTCGAGGCAGAGCCCACGATCGAGGGCGAGGACTTCTCGCGGGTGGCGTTCACCCAGGCAGCGGTCGCGCAGATGCAACGGCTCATCGACCGCAACGGTCCCCTGATGTTCCACCAGTCCGGGGGCTGCTGCGACGGCTCCTCCCCCATGTGCTTCCCCGAGGGGGACTTCCTCACCGGGGACGCCGATGTTCGGATGGGCCATGTCGAGGTCCCTCTGCCAGGCGGCGGCACCTCACCGTTGGACTTCTGGATGAGCCGGGAGCAGTTCGCCTACTGGCGCCACACGCATCTCACGATCGATCTGGTCGACGGGCGCGGCGGCGGCTTCAGCCTTGAATCTCCCGACGGGAAGAGGTTCCTGACCAGGTCGCGGATGCTGGAGGACTGACCACCCGAGAACTGACAGCTCCAAGACCGACGGCCTCTGACAGGCGGGATGTCACAGACCTCCACCGCCCGGTGTCCTCCTCACGAACGGCCCGTCGAGTGGGCCCGCTGAACGAAGGAAGCGCCATGTCTGCCATCACGCCCCTGCGCACCGTGTCCACGTCGAGCGGTGCGCCGCGGATACCCCTGGATCGCGACGGCCGCTTCGAGAAGGTCGCCGGCTGGGTGGTCCGTCGCGTCTACGGAAAAGTCCTGGACCCGCTCAAGGCCTCCTTCCACCATCGGCCCGTCCTGGTCTCGACGGTGGCCCTCGAAGCGACCGCCTCGCGCTGGAAGAAGCTGCCGCCCACCCTCCAGGCCCTGGCCACGATGGCCCCCGCCCACGAGATCGGCTGCTCCTGGTGCACCGACTTCGGCTACTGGGAGTACCACCACCGCGGGGTGGACCCGCGCAAGCTCCGCGACGTCGCCTCCTGGCGCACCAGTTCGGCCTACACCCCGCTGGAGCGGGCGGTGCTGGAGTACGCGGAGGCGGCGACGGCGACCCCGTCTGCCGTGACCGACGAGATGGTCGCCGTGCTCCGCGAGGACCTGAGCGACGGTCAGGTGGTCGAGCTCGCCTCGCTGGTCTCGCTGGAGAACTACCGTTCGCGCACGAATGCGGGTCTGGGCCTGAGCAGCCAGGGGTTCAAGGACGGGTGCGACGTCCCCTCGAGCCTGGCGCACTGACCACAGGAGCCCCATGAGCACAGCGCACGCCCGCGACTTCGAGACCCATCGCCGAGCGCTGCTCGGCGCGGCCTACCGTGTGCTCGGCACGGTCCAGGACAGCGAGGACGCCGTGCAGGACGCCTGGCTGCGTTGGCAGCACGTGGACCTCACAACGGTCCGCGAGCCCCGCGCCTTCCTGCTCACGGTCGTCACCCGCACGGCGCTGAACATCGTGCGCTCCCGCAGCCGACTGCGGGAGGAGTACATCGGCCCCTGGCTGCCCGAGCCCGTCTCCACGGGCGCCGACGCGGATCCTGGTCACGCCGCGGAGATCGCCGATGACGTCTCGCTGGCCCTGCTGGTCGTGCTCGAATCGCTCTCCCCGCTCGAACGTGCGGCCTTCGTGCTCCACGACGTGTTCGCCGCCCCGTACTCCGAGATCGCCGAGACTCTCGAGCGCTCCGAGACCTCCGTGCGGCAGCTGGTCAGCCGCGCGCGGGCGCATGTGCGGGAGCGTGCCCCGCGCCATCCGGTCGACGAGGACACGCACCGCGCCCTGACCGAGGCGTTCCTGGGCGCCGTGCGCGGCGCGACCGATCTGGAGGACATGGTCGCAGTGCTCTCCCCCGACGTCGTCCTGACGACCGACGGCGGCGGGATCGCCAAGGCCGCCCGGCGCCCGATCCTGGGCACGGACAACGTGCTGCGCTTCGTCGCCGGCGTCCTCGCGAAGCCCGAGGTCATGATCCTGTCCTGGCAGGTCGCCGAGATCAACGGGCGTCCGGCGCTCGTGGGTCACGACGGGCCGCGGGTCGACTGCGTGGTGTGGGTCGAGGGGACCGACGCGGAAGCAGGTCCCGCCGGAGCCGGCTACGAGGTGTCCCGCATCGACATGATCCGCAATCCCGAGAAGCTCGGCGCCGTGCGGGTCTGAGACACCGCAGCGATCACGCGGCGTCGATCCCGGCCCACCTGCTCACCACGGCCCTTCTGCTCACCGCGGCAACAGCCCGTCGACGAGGGCGTCGACGATGTCGTCGATCGAGTCCTCGGGCCTCAGCGGACCCGTGAGACGGTCCAGCAGCAGCCCGTCCACCGCATAGTGGAACAGGGCGATCTCGTGAGCTCCCCCTGGGAGCCCGGCGGCCGCGTTGAAGGCGACATCGCCCGCGAAGCCCTCGCGCCGCCACGTCACCAGCAGCTCGGCGATCTCCGGCCGACGGGTGCTCTCCAGGCGCAGCTCGAACAGGGCGATCGCGACCTGCCGCTCACCGAGCAGTCGGCGCGCGATATCGCGCAGGTACTGGGCGAACAGGTCCCTGCTCGGCGGCAGGCCCTCTCGCTCGCGCACGAACTCCGCGCTCGGGGCGAGCCGTTCGCCGATGCGTCCCACCAGGCCCTCGATCAGCGCGGTGCGGGAGCTGAAGTAGTTCGACGCCGTGCCCAGCGGGACCCCGGCGGCGCGGTCCACAGCGCGGTGGGTCAGGCCGCGGGCGCCCTCGTCGGCCAGCACCGTCAGGCCGGCGTCGGCCAGCGCCCGTCGGCGTTCCTCGTTGCGTGCCATGGAAATACCCTAGCGCGAACCACCACAGGTGTCGTACTCTCGACCACCACAGCTGTCGTGGTCCGCGACGGCGCCCCGCACCCCTGGAGTCGACATGCGTGAGCTCATCTACTACGTCGCCGTGAGCTTGGACGGCTATATCGCCGGCCCCGAGGGCCAGTTCGACGCCTTCCTCGTCGAGGGCGATCACCTCGCCGGCATCAACGCGGAGTTCGGCGACACCATCCCGACCGACATCGCCGCGCATCTCGGCATCGACCAGTCCGGCGGTCGATTCAGCACCGTCCTGATGGGCGCGGCCACCCACGCCGTGGGACTGCCGGACATGCCCAGCCCGTACCGGCACCTCGAGCAGGTGGTGTTCACCCATCGCGAGCTCGAGCCCGCGGAGAATCTGACCACGACGGACGCGAACCCCGTCGAGGTCGTGCGCGAGCTGAAGCAGCGCGGCGAGGGCTCGGGCGGCGGCAGGGATGGCGGCACCGGCGACATCTGGCTGTGCGGGGGCGCCGACCTCGCCTCCCAGCTGCACGGCGAGATCGATCGCCTGGTGCTCAAGCGGCAGCCGTTCCTGTTCGGCAGCGGCATCCCGCTGTTCGCACCCGGTGACTACGCGCCCGTCCGCTTCGACCACGTCCGCACGCGCGACTTCGACAGCGGGGTCGCGCTCACCGAGTACGTGCGGCGCCCCTGAGCGCGCGCACGCGGCCAGGGCCGCAGCACGCCGGCCGGGCGATCGGAGAACCGGGATCGCACGCGGCACGACGGAGCCGGACCCTTCCTGCTCCTGGCGCTCGCGGACGGCGTGTCCGTCCCGCGAACATCCGCGTCCGCTCTCTGCCTGGTGGGCTCGCACGGAGCTTCCTAGGCTCGAGGAGCACGCACAGTTGACCGCACACCACTCACACGAAGGGTCGATGATGACCACCCTCTCCACTGCTCCTGCAGATCTCGACGCTCTGGCAGATTCCTACGACGAGCAGGGCTATGTCCTGGTCAAGGGCCTCCTCACGAAGGAGGAGGCGGCCGAGTACCGCGCTCGCAGCCACGAGCTGATCTCCTCCCTGGACCGCGGCGACGACCCGACCTGGTCTTCCGCCTCCGACGTCGCCATGGGGCAGAAGACCAGCCTCCAGCACCTCCACGACGCCCAGTTCTACGATGCCGCGTTCACGCGTCTGCTCACGGATCCGCGCTTCACGTCCGTCGCGGCGGCCGTCATGCGCACCCCGAACGTGCAGCTGCACCACACCAAAATGTTCATCAAGCCGCCGGAGAACGGGTCCCCGTTCCCGCCTCACCAGGACTACCCGTTCTTCCCGCACCGGAACGACTCGGTGGGCGCGGCGATCTTCCACTTCGACGACGCCCCCGACCTCAAGGGCTGCGTGCGCGTCGCCCCGGGCAGCCACAAGGAAGGACCGCGCGAGCACGACCCGGCGGGCAGCTACCACCTCCCCGACTTCCCCACCGACCAGCTCGTCCCGATGGAGGCCGAGGCCGGCGACGTCCTGTTCTTCACCTACTTCACGGTGCACAGCTCCGGCGTCAACATGAGCGACGAGGCCCGCACCACGTGGCTCGTGCAGTACCGCGATCCGGCCGATCGGCCGTTGACCGACCAGCACAAGGAGTCCCTCGGCCAGGGCCTCATCCTCGCGGGAACCGATCCCACGGGTCGGGCCGAGCAGGCATGATGCTCGGGTGACCCTCGATACCGTCGCCCGCGCGACGACCTTCGTCGACCTCGCCGGTCTGCTCGTGACCGGCGAGGTCGACGGGTTCGACGTCGACTACCTCAGCTGGGGCTTCTACGCGCCCGCGGTCTGGCGCAACTACGCGCACACGCATTCCTACTTCGAGGTGTGCCTGGCCTACTCGGGCTCCGGCACCTTCAGCGTCGAGGGCGAGGTGCAGGAGATCGAGGAGGGCGCCTTGTTCGTGGCGCGACCGGGCGACGTGCACGAGATCATCTCCGACCCCGTCGACGGGCTCGGGATCGCGTTCTGGGGATTCACCCTGCAGCCGACGGGTGCGACGTCTGCCTCGGCCCCCGGGTGGTGGAGCGGACTGCTGCGCGCCGACCGCCCGCTGGTCTCCTCCGAGCTCGGGTCCCTGCCCGTGCTGATCGCGGCGCTGGCCGCGGAGGCCGCCGCTCCACGCTCCGGGGTCAGCGAGCAGCTCAAGGCTCTCGGCACCGCTCTGGTGATCGAGACCGCACGGGCCTTCGCCGCGCCCGACGACCTCGCCGTCGCCCTCGACCCGGAAGCCCGCACCACCTCGAGCGTGGCCTCCATGGAGCGCTACCTCGCCGACAACCTCGCACGCCCGGTGCAGGTGCGGGACGTGGCCGCGGTCGTGCACCTCTCCGAACGGCATGCGGCGCGGCTCTTCGCGCGGGAGACCGGGGAGTCGCTCATGGCGATGCTGCGCCGGCTGCGCCTGGAGCGCGGCGCCCACCTGCTGCTGGAGACCGACGACCCGATCGCCCAGGTGGCCCGCACCTGCGGTTATCCCGAAGCGCGCCCGTTCATCACCGCGTTCCGCCGCTACTTCGGGCAGCCGCCCGGCACCTTCCGCAGCAATGGCGGCACCCTGCACCTGTGAGCCGGCACGATGCTCAGGCGGCGACGAACTGGCGGCTGAGCAGCCGGCTCACGCCGGGCAGGCCCATCGCGCGGCGCCCCACCTGCTGCACGCGAAGCTGGAACGTGGTGGCCGGGATGAAGGCCGACGCGCTGAGGCGACCGGAGCGCCGCACCTTCTCCGCCGTGGGCCGCCACCGCCGCTCGTACTCCGCCAGGCCCACCTCGATGTGCGGACCGGCGGCCCGCAGGCTCCTGGCCAGCGCCTCGGCGCCGGCGATCGCCAGCGACGTGCCCTGCCCGGCGAGCAGCGACGGCGCGTGGGCCGCATCTCCGGCCAGCACCACGCGTCCACGGCTCCAGCGCGGCGCATGGCTCTGCGCCACGAGATCGTCGTAGAAGGAGTCCGGGACGTGGGTGAGAGCCCGGTCGATCTGCGGGTGCAGTCCGCTGAACCGCCGACACAGGCGATCGGGGTCCGGGACGGGACGCTCCGTGCCTTGGCGGTCGACGCGTTCGGCGAACATGACGCCCACCTGATCGACGTCGGCCGCATACAGCCAGCCCACCCGCTGGATCGAGTCGGACATGAGCATCCGCTCCCCCAGCTCATGGGCCAGCTGCGGATCCTCGTAGAGATAGCTGGCGGCGCGGTACCCCATCGGCAGGATCGGGCCGTGGCCGGGGGCGACCTGCTCACGGACCGGCGAGCGCACGCCGTCGCAGGCGACCACCAGATCGGACGTCAGCACCTCACCCCCCGCGGTGACGACCGCCGCTCGCTCCGGGCCGACGTCCTCCACCTCGACCACGCGGGTGCCGTAGCGGAGGTCCACGGAGTCCGGGAGCTGAGCGAGCAGTCCGAGCTCGACCTCGGGGCGGAGGATCGAGAAGTAGCGCCCGCCGGCGGCCTCGACCAGGGGGCCGGCGTCGATCGTGCCGCTGTCGGAGCCGTCCGGCAGGCCGTAGCGGACCCCGTCGAACACGTGCCCGCGCAGGCGCAGCTCCTCGAGCACGCCCATCCGCTCCGCGGCGACGAACCCGGGGCCGAAGAAGTCGATCATGTAGCCGCCGCCGCGTGGCCCCGGGGAGGACTCCAGCACGGTGACGCGATGATCGGGGGCGAGCTCATGGGCCAGCGCGAGGCCGCAGACCCCGCCGCCGACGATCGTGATGTCCATGCTCCGACGCTACTCCCCGCGAGTGGTCCAGACCACACAGCACCGGTCGCTGAGCGCCCCGGTCCTCGTGCTCCCCGCCTCGTGTCCCACGCCCCACGCCCCACGCCCCAGCGAATCCGACGCAGCCACCATGCCCCGCGACCACGATCGCGGCCACAGCCACGGCCACGGCTGCCGACTACCGATAACCGATTGCCAATTGCCGATTGCCGATAACCGATTGCCAGCGGGGCAAAGTTGGGGGAATGGCGAGCTCGTTCCCCCAACTTTGCCGGCTCATCCGAATCCAGGGTGTAGTCGGGGTCTGAACCCGCCGGTCTCGAGCAGGGATCTGGCGATGTAGTTGGTCAGGTTGCGGAACCCCAGCGCCGAGCCGCGCAGGTGCTCGAGCCTGCCGTTGATCGCCTCGGTGGGCCCGTTGGAGGTGCTGGGCCGGTCGAAGTAGGCCAGGACGTCGGCGGCGCGCTTCTTCAGCGTCCTGCCGAGCTTGGTGATCTCGACCAGGGCCTTGGGGACGCCGGTGCTGATCGAGTCGATGAGCCGGGCCATCAGCTCGCGGCCGTGGCGCCGGTTCTCGTGGCGGTAGGCGGCGATCATGCGCTGGTAGACGCTCCAGGTGACCTCGACCTCGACGTGGGCGTCGTCGGCGAACAGGGTGTCCAGTCGGTCCTTCTGCTTGTCGTTGAGCAGGTCGGCGCCGGTGGACAGGGTCCGGCGGGCGGCATAGAGCGGGTCGCCCTTGCGGCCGCGGTGCCCACAGATGGCCTGCTGAACTCGCCGTCGGCACTCATCGAGCGCCTCGCCAGCGAGGCGCGTGACGTGGAAGGGATCTAGCACGGTCACCACGTCGGGCAGTTCCTCGACGGCGGCGGTCTTGAACCCGGTGAAGCCGTCCATCGCGACCACCTCCACGCCGTCGCGCCACTCCTGCGGGCGGTCGGCCAGCCAGGTCTTGAACGCCTGCTTGGAGCGTCCTTCGACCATGTCCAGCAGCCGTGCCGGGCCGGTGCCATCTCGCACTGGGGTGAGGTCGATGATCACGGTGACGTACCTGTCGCCGCGACGGGTGTGCCTCCACACGTGCTCATCGACCCCGACGACCTTCACCCCCTCGAAGCGGTGCTCCTCGTCGATCAGCACCCGCTTGCCCTCGGCCATAACGGCGTCGTTGGCGGTGTCCCAGGCCACCCCGAGCCCCTCGGCGACCCGAGCCACGGTCAGGTGCTGGACCACGATCCCTTCCAGCGCCCACCGCAGAGCGCGCCGAGACAACTTGGCCCGGGGCTCGGCCGCGGCGGTGGTGTCCTGGCGCCACACATACCCGCAGCCGCTGCAGCGGTAACGGCGCACGACGACCTCCAGCGTCGTGGGCCGCCAGCCCAGTGGTTCGTGGGCAAGCCGTCGGACCACGGTGTCACGTGGTCTCCCTTCGCAGCCGCAGCGCCGGCACCACTGGTCGGGCTCGACCACCTGACAGGCCAATACGGCACGATCCGGCTCGAGTCGCTGCCCGGTGACAACGAGGCCGAGTTCGTCGAGGCGGCAGAAGGCAGTCAGGTCGGGGCTGGCGAACGCATCAGCGCGCCCGCCGACGGTAGCGTCGTGCACGTCGAGGTCTTTCGGGCTGAGTGTGTAGGAGCTCTCATCCTCGGGAGACCTCGACCCTCACCCCGACACCGACGCGCCGGCCCGCCGCGCGACGTGCGCTACACCCTCATCTGGGAAGAGCCACTTTGCCCCGCTGGCCCTGCACCCCAGGCGGAGGAGGTGTGCCGGGGTCGGGGGTACAGAACGTGAGCCCAGGCGAGGAATCCGTGACCGGGCAGCGCGAGGTACAGCTCGGCGGGGCAGCACCTGGCTAGGCGTGAGCGGGGCCGTCCGGGGTGTCGGGCGCCTGGCTAGGCGTGAGCGAGGCCGTCCGGGGTGTCGGGCGCCTCGCCGGCCACGGCGGCCACCTCGCCGGTGACGGCTGCGGACCCCGCCAGCACGGCGTCCTCCGCGTCGGGATCCACGCCACCGGCGAACTGCGACCAGTACAGGCGGTGATAGGCGCCCTCGGCCTCGAGCAGCGCGTCGTGATCGCCCTGCTCCACGATGTCGCCGTGCTCCATCACGAGGATCACGTCGGCGTCGCGGATCGTGGAGAGGCGGTGCGCGATGACGAAGCTGGTGCGGTCCGTGCGCAGCGCCGCCATCGCCTCCTGCACGAGCACCTCGGTGCGGGTGTCCACGGAGGAGGTGGCCTCGTCGAGGATCAGCAGCGCCGGATTCGCGAGGAAGGCGCGGGCGATGGTGATCAGCTGCCGCTCACCGGCGGAGATGTTCGCGCCCTCGTCCTCGATCACGGTGTCGTAGCCCTCGGGCAGGGTGTGCACGAAACGGTCCACGAAGGTGGCGGTCGCCGCCGCGATCACCTCGTCGTCACTCGCGTCGAGACGCCCGTAGCGGATGTTCTCGCGGATCGTGCCGCCGAACAGCACGGCATCCTGCAGCACCATGCCCACCTGGCTGCGCACCGCGCCGCGGTCCAGGGCCCGGATGTCCACGCCGTCGAGGCGGATCTCGCCGCCGTCGATCTCGTAGAACCGCATGATGAGGTTGACCAAGGTGGTCTTGCCGGCGCCGGTGGGTCCCACGATCGCGATGGTCTGGCCGGGCTCGGCGACCAGGGTGAGGTCCGTGATCAGCGGCTTGTCGGCCGTGTACGAGAAGGCGACGTGGTCGAACTCGATGCGCCCGCGGGTGGGGGCGGTGAGCTCGGCTCGCTCGATGCGGCGGCGCGGGAGGGCACTGCCGGCGACGGGGCCGTCGAGAGCGGGAGTGCCGTCGAGAGCGGCACCCGGGGCGGTGATCTCCCCGTCGGCCTCCTGCTCCTCGGCGTCCAGCAGCTCGAAGATCCGCTCGGCCGAGGCCACGCCGGAGATCAGCATGTTCGCCATACCGGCCACCTCACCCAGCGGCGCGTTGAACTCGCGCGAGTACTGGATGAAGGCGACCACCTGGCCGAGGCTGAGCTGCCCGCTGGCGATCCGCAGACCGCCCACCACGGCGATCCCCACATAACCCAGGTAGGTCACCCACTGCATGATCGGCATGATCATGCCGGAGTAGAACTGCGCCTTGAAGGACGCCTCGTACAGCTCCTCGTTGCGCGTATCGAACTGCTCGAGCATCGAGTCCTGGCGGTCGAACACAGTGACCAGGTCGTGGCCGGTGAAGGACTCCTCGACGTGGCCGTTCAGCCGCCCGGTGTTGCGCCACTGCGCGGTGAACAGCTTCTGCGACTTCGATCCGATGATGCCGATGACCACGCCGGAGATCGGCAGCGCCACCAGGGCGATCACGGCCAGCTGCCAGGAGAGGTAGAACATCATCGCGGTGATGCCCACGATGGTGAGCACCGCGTAGACCAGAGAGGCGAAGGCCTGCTGGAGGGCGGTCTGCACGTTGTCGACGTCGTTGGTGGTGCGCGAGAGCAGGTCACCGCGCTGGCGGGTGTCGAAGTACGAGAGCGGCAGGCGGTTGACCTTCGCCTCGATCTTCTCCCGCAGGCGGTACACGATGCGCATGACCACGTCGTTGAGCAGCCGGCCCTGCAGCCAGTCGAACAGGGCCGCCACGAGGTACATGCCCAGCACGACCAGCAGCAGCCGTCCCAGCGCCGGGAAGTCGACGCCGTCGCCGGTGAGGACCCCGTCGAAGATGACGTCCATCGCGTCGCCGAGGATCGAGGGTGCCCACACGGTGAGCGCCGTGGAGATGATCCCGAAGGCCAGCACGATCCCGAGGCTGAGCTTGTGATCTCCGAAGGTGCCGGCCAGGCGCAGTGCGGAGGGCCAGAAGGCCTTGGCCTTGCGCGGCGCGGACTCGCCCCACTCACCGCTCATGGAGTCCTGCATCTCGAGGATCTCGGCCTCGGTGAGATCCGGGGCGGCCGCCCCGGATCGCGGCGTCGCCCCGTCGGCCGGATCCGTCACGTTCTCTCCCTGCTTCTTCGCGGCGCTCATGCCGGCTCCTCCACGGTGATCTGGGAATCGACGATCTCCCGGTAGGTCGTGCTGGTCTCGAGCAGCTCCTCGTGGGTGCCGCGGCCCACGATCCGACCTTCGTCGAGCACGAGGATCTGGTCGGCGCCGGTGATGCTGGAGATGCGCTGGGCGACGATGATCCGCGTGGCGCCCTCGGTGTGCGCATCGAGCCCGGCGCGCACCGCGGCGTCGGTGGCGACGTCGAGGGCGGAGAAGGAGTCGTCGAAGACGAACACCCGGGGCCGGGCCACCAGGGTGCGGGCGATGCACAGGCGCTGGCGCTGCCCGCCGGACACGTTGGTGCCGCCCTGGGAGACGCTGGACTCCAGGCCTGTCGCCGCTCCCTCCCCCTCGCCGGTGGTGCGATCGGCGACGAACTCGGTGGCCTGGGCGATGTCGAGGGCGCGCCACAGCTCGTCCTCGTCGGCCGTCGGATCGCCGAAGCGCAGGTTGTGCGCGATGGTGCCGGAGAACAGGTACGGCTTCTGGGGCACGAGGCCGACGGTCGCGGAGATCGTGGCGCGGGCGAGGTCGGTGACCGGCACCCCGTCCAGGAGCACCTGGCCGCTGGTCGCGTCGTGCAGGCGCGGGATCAGGCTGATCAGCGTGCTCTTCCCGGAGCCGGTGGAGCCGATGATCGCCGTGGTGCGGCCTGCCTCCGCGGTGAAGGAGACGCCGTCGAGCACGGCGGCCTCGGCGCCCGGATAGGAGAAGGTGACGTCCCGGAACTCGACCGTCGCGCCGCCGTCGGCCCGATCCAGGGCGACCGGGCGGGAGCTCTCGGCGAGCGTGGGCGTGGTGTCGAGGACCTCGCCGATGCGCCGGGCGCTGATGATCGCGCGCGGGAACATCATGAACATGAAGGTGCCCATCATGACCGCCATGAGGATCTGCAGCAGGTACTGCATGAAGGCGGTCAGCGAGCCGACCTGCACGAGCCCGGCGTCCACGCGATGCCCGCCGAACCAGAGCACGGCGGCGGTGGCCAGGTGCAGCACGACGGTGATCGCCGGGCCCATGATCACGAACAGCCGGCCGATCCGCACCGAGGTGTCGGTCAGGGTCGCGTTGGCGTCCTCGAAGCGCGCGGTCTCGTGCTTCTCGCGCACGAAGGCACGCACCACGCGGATGCCCATGATCTGCTCGCGCATCACCGAGTTGATGGAGTCGATGTTGTCCTGCATGCGCTGGAACAGCGGCATGAGCTTCGTGACCAGGAGGCCCACGATGACCATCAGCACCGGCACAGCCACCCACACCAGCCAGGAGAGACCGGGGTCCTCCTGGATCGCCATGATGATCCCGCCGATGGACATGATCGGCACCATGACCATGAAGTTCAGGGTCATCAGCACGAGCATCTGCACCTGCTGCACGTCATTGGTGCCGCGGGTGATCAGCGTGGGGGCGCCGAAGCGACCCATCTCCTCGGTGGAGAAGCGGTCCACGCGGGTGTAGATCGAGCGGCGCACGTCCCGCCCCATGCCCATCGCCACCCGAGCCCCGAACCAGACCGAGATCACCGCGGTGATGACCTGCACCATCGCGACGATCAGCATGATCCCGCCGACGCGCCAGATGTAGTCGGTATCGCCCGTGGCCACCCCGTTGTCGATGATGTCCGCGTTGAGGCTGGGCAGGTACAGCGTGGCCAGCACGGTCGCCAGCTGCAGCACGATCACGGCGGCGACGTGCGGGAGGTAGGGGCGGAGGTGTCGCCGGATGACGGTCCAGAGCATGGAGGGTCCTTGGTGAGGGGTCAGGCTGGGGTACGGCAGTGCTCGCACCGCGATCGGCGGCAGGAACAACGGTAAAGTGGGAAGCGGACAGATCCTGTCCGCGAAGTGCACCGCGCCCCCGGGCACGGCGGCAGCAGTCCATTATTTCGTAGTGCCCCGCGCACCGCACCCGACTTTTGGAGGAGGACGCGGACCGCACAGTTCTGTGCACGCAGCGGGGTTCCGTGGAACCTCGGACCGAGGACGTGGCGCCACAGGTCGCGGTCAGGTCACCGAGAGACGATCCCCCGTGGACGAACACCCCGGAGGAGGCGACCGTGAGCGCAACAACCCTGCTCGTCGGCTGCGGCCGCGTCGGCATCCGCGTGGGCGAGCTGCTGCACGCCAGGGGCAGAGCAGTCGACGGAGACGGAGAGGTCGACGGAGGCAGCGAGATCGCCGGACTCCGCCGCGACCCGAGCACCCTGCCGCTCGCGTTCACACCGATCACCGCGGATCTCAGCGAGCCCCTCCCCTCCGCGCTGCCCGCGGTCGACACCATGGTCATCACGCTGACCCCGTCCGTCGCCGCGAGCTATCGCGAACCGCTGCAGCATCTCGCCGCCGCCCTCCCTGCGGCGCCCCGGCGCACCGTGTTCGTCTCCTCGACCCGGGTGCTCGAGGGCTACGACTCCTCCCGTCCGCTCACCGAGTCCGATCCCGCCCGTCCCCGGTCGGAGCGGGCCCACGTGCTCCTCGACGGGGAACAGGCCGCGCGCGAGCTGTTCGGGGCGAGCATCCTGCGACCGGCGGGCATCTACGGGCCCGGGCGCGATCACCTGATCAGGGCCGTCCTCGAGGGGCGCCCTGTCGAACACGGCCGGCACACGAATCGGATCCACGAGGTCGACCTCGCCCGGGCGGTCGTGACGCTGCTCGGCACCCCCGATCCGCCGGAGCTCCTGCACGCCGTGGACGGCGTCCCGTCGACCCTCGGCGAAGTCGTCACGCACATCGCACGGCGGCTCGGGAAGCCCGTGCCCCCGCGCAAGGAGCCGGATTCCGGCGTCGGCACCGTGCTCAACGGCACCGCTCTCCTCGACCTGCTCGGCTCTCTCGAGGTGCCCGACTTCCGCGCCGGGTATGGCGAGATGATCGACGGGTCTCCATCCCCGCTCGCCGATGCGCCGTGAGGGGCGTCAGCCTTCGACGCCCTGTCGCGAGGTCCGCACGAGACGTTCGACGAGGTCGTCCGGGATGGGCTTGCGCGGGGTGAACGTGATGCCGGTCTTGGTCGCCTTCAGGCCGGCGGCCGCGATCTCCGCGGCGTGCTCGGTCAGGGCGTGGGGACGCAGATACAGCCCGCACTGCTTGCTGAACGCCGCATAGCTGGCCACGACCGTGCCGTCGATCGTGAATCCGGGCATGGCGTAGGCGACGATCTCCTCGGCCTCCGGCAGGACCCGACGCAGGATCTCGCGCAGCCGCTGCAGTGCGGGCTGGAAGGCCTCGGGGGCCGACGCGATGTAGGCGTCGTGGTCGGTGATCGACGTCATGAGGGGGTCCCGCTTCCCATTCCTGGTCGTGGTCAGGCCGTGCGCTCCTGCGTCCTCCAGGGTACAGCGACCCCGAGAACCTGTCCTCGGCACCCTGCGGTCCCCTGACGACGAGGATCGCGGGGTCATGGGATCGGGGATCTCCGGGTCAGGACGAGGATCTGCTGAATCGTTCGGCTTTCCGGGTGGGTCCGGTGACCAGGATGATGTCGCCCTCCGTGAGCACGGTGTCCTCCGTCGCCGGCTGCCACGCCCCGTCGCGGTGCTTCACGGAGCTGACGGTGACTCCGAACTTGCGGCGGATGCCGCTGTCGCCGAGCCGTGTTCCCTCGTACTCGGGATTCAGCGCGGTCTTGACCATGGCGAAATCGGTGTCGATCTCGATGAAGTCCTGCATGCTGCCGAGCACGATGTGCGCGACACGGCGGCCCATGTCCTTCTCGGGGTACACGACATGCGGGATCCCCAGCTGCTCGAGGATCAGACCGTGCGCATCGCTGACCGCCTTCGCCCAGATCTGCGGGACCGAGAAGCGCAGCAGGAGCGAGGTGACCAGGATGCTCGACTCGATGTCGCTGCCGATCGCGACGACCACTCGATCGAACTCCGAGACGGACAGCTGGCGCAGCACCTGCTCATTGGTCGCGTCTGCCGCGACGACGTGGGTCAGCTGCCCGTTGAGGGCCTGGACGACGTCCTCGCGCACGTCGATGCCCAGCACCTCGGCTCCATCCTTCATCAGCTCGAGGGCCAGGGACTGACCGAACCTGCCCAGCCCGATGACTGCCACCGCATTCGCCGAGGAGACGGAGGAGGAGGGGACGGATCGGAAGAACCTGTGCTTAGCCAATGATCGGCCTTTCCTTGGGGAGGTCGTAGAGAAGAGTCCGCTGTCGCAGCGCGAGGCCGGTGGCCGCCGTGATCGGGCCCAGACGGCCGATGAACATCAGCACGACGAGAATCAGCTGGGCACTCGCGGGAAGATCCGCCGTGATCCCGGTGGACAGACCCACCGTGGCGAAGGCCGAGACCACCTCGAACAGGATCACGTCGAGCGAGAGGTCGGTCAGGAGCATGATGACGATGGTGGCGGCGACGATGAGGCCGGCTGCCAGCACGATGACGGTGATGGCCTGGCGATGCACCGCCCGGGAGAGGCGTTTGCCGAAGACGGTGACGGCGCCGGCGCCGCGCAGCTCGCCGAGCATGAGGAAGAACAGCACCGCGAAGGTGGTGACCTTGATGCCACCGGCGGTTCCTGCGGGTCCTCCGCCGATGAACATCAGCAGGTCCATGCCCAGCCAGGTCGCGGGATTTATCGCCCCGGTATCGACGGTGTTGAAGCCGGCTGTCCGCGTCTGGGCGGACATGGCGAAGCCGTTCAGGATCCGCAGATGGGGCGGCATCCCTCCCAGCGTCTCCGGATTGCTCCACTCCAGAGCAGTGATGTACAGGGTTCCCAGGGCGAGCAGGAGCGGCGTCGCGGCGACCACGATCCGGGTGTTCATCGACCAGAGGCGCACGGTGCCCAGATGCTTCCTCAGCTGCATCAGCACGGGGAAGCCGACACCTCCCAGCACCGTGGCACCGCTGGCCGTCAGGAGGATGACCGGGTCATCGGAGAAGGACATGAGGCTGTCGCTGTACAGCGCGAACCCGGCGTTGTTGAACGAGGAGACCGCGTGGAAGACCCCGAGCCACAGGGCGTCGCCCCATGTCTCGTCGTAGGCGAGGGCGAAGCGCAGCGTGAGGATCACCGCCGCGACCGCCTCGATCATCAGGGAGATCCGCACGACGCTGAGCACGAGGGTCCGCACGTCCTCGATGCCGAAGCTCTTCACCTCTGCCGCGGCGGTGAGCTTCGAGCGCAGGGAGAGCTTCCGGATCACGGCGATGCCGATCACGGAGGCGAAGGTCATCACGCCGAAGCCGCCGATCTGGATCAGCACCAGGATCACGACCTGGCCGAACGTGGTCCAGAAGACGGGGGTATCGACCACGATGAGCCCGGTCACGCAGAGGGCGGAGACCGCTGTGAAGAGGGCTTCCACGAGTGTGGCTCCTCTGGCCCCCGTGGAGGCCGACGGGAGCAGGAGCAGGAGGGTCCCGAGGAGACCGCAGGCGGCGAAGGCCAGGAAGACGGTCCGAGCGGGGCGCGGACGCCGGTCGACGGCGCGGGATGGGGTGAGGCCGAGTGGTGGCACGCGCGGAATCGTACGCTTCTTCGGCGCGGCCGCCGACCAGCCGTCGTGCCTGGAGACGCGGGCCTGTCCCAGCAGGTCCCGCTCGACCGGGAGATCGCCGTCGGGCGCCCCGCGGGACGGACCGCAGCCCGTCCCGCGTTCAGGTCCTACCTGACCGACAGGGTGATCGGCTGCGAGCTGGAGCAACAGGTGCTCGCGGCAGGTTCCGGGGCGCAGCAGCTCTCCCCGACGGGTGCCGGAGCCGGAGCCGGAGCGCAGCATCCCTCGTCACTCGAAGCCGAGGCCGAGGCCGAGGCGTCGCAGCTGCCGCCGAGGTCGGTGGTGCAGACCCCGGTCTCGGGGAGATCGAGGTGCACGGCATCGGCGGCCTCGCGGTCCCCGGCCAGCGCGGCCGCGATGGAGCGGACCTGCTCGTAGCCGGTGGCCATGAGGAAGGTCGGGGCGCGGCCGTAGCTCTTCATCCCCACGATGTAGAAGTTCTTCTCCGGGTGGGAGAGGACCCGTTCGCCGTGGGGTTCGACCGACCCGCAGGAATGGAACTCGGGGTCGATCAGCGGTCCCAGCTGTGCGGGCGCCTCGACGGCGGCATCCAGGCTGAGACGGAGCTCGGAGAGCATGCCGAGCTGGGGCCGGAAGCCGGCGGCCGGCACCAGCAGGTCGATCTCCTCGGTGCGCTCTCCGTCGGGCGTGGTCGCGTGCACGCTCAGTGCCTCGCCCACCGTGAACCTCGTGATCGTGAAGGAGGTGCGCACCTCGATGCGGCCGGTCTCGACGAGGCGCCGCAGCCGGGTGCCGAGGGCTCCGCGCGCGGCGAGCTCGTCCTGCTCCCCGCCTCCGTAGACCCGCGACACGTCGGCGGTGCGCACGGCCCAGAGGATCGAGAGGCTCGGTTCTTGCTCGGCGAGGTCCGCGAGATCGAGCAGCGTGTTGGCGGCCGAATGGCCGGCGCCGACGACCATGACCCGCTTCCCCGCGAACGCGGCGCGGTCCCGGCCGAGCACGTCAGGCAGCGCCCGGGTGATCCGGCCCGCAGCGCGCGCGGCTGTCTCGCCGGGCGCGACGAGCCCCGCCTGGCCGAGCGGGTTCGGGGTGGACCAGGTGCCGGAGGCGTCGATGACGGCGGAGGCGAGGAGGTCCTCGACCTGCCCGTCGGCGCTCTCGATCCGCACCAGGAAGGGCGCTTCGTCGCGCCCGGCGGTGCGGGTCTTGTCGAGCCCTGACCGGGAGACGGCGGCGACGCGCACGCCGTAGCGGATCGAGGGGGCGAGCTGCGGCAGCTCGGCGAGGGGCTCGAGATACTGCTCGCGCAGCTCGTGGCCGGTGGGCAGCGTGTCTCCGTCGGGCGCGGTCCATCCCTGGGCCCCGAGGAGGCGCCCGGCGGCGGAGTCGACGTTGTACTGCCAGGGCGAGAAGAGCCGCGTGTGGCCCCAGTCGGAGATGGCCGCTCCTGCCGTGGAGCCGGCCTCGAGCACGAGGAAGCCCACCCCGAGCTCGGCGAGCTGGGCGGCGGCGGCCAGGCCGACGGGGCCGGCGCCGATGATGACCACGGGACGGGTGGAGGTGGTGCTGGTGGTGAGCATGGAGGTCTCCTTGCTGCGAGAGATCAGGTCGAGGTCTGCGTGAGGTCGTCCAGGAGCGTGCGCACCCGGGCGTCGATGTCGTCGCGCACCAGGCGCATCCGCTCGGCGCCCTCGATGCCGCGCTCGGAGGGCTCGTCGGTCACCCACGTGGTGATCGTCCCCGCCATGCCCGGCACCGGCTCGACGACGGCCTCCTCGCCGAGCACCACGACCCGGTCCACGCGGGCCAGCAGCGCAGGGTCGATCGGCTTGGTGAATCCGGCGGACATGTCCGCGCCGACCTCGGCGACGACCTCGGCAGAGAGTGCGTTGATCGCGCTGCCGGGCTTCGTCCCGGCGGAGTGCACCTCGACGGCGTCTCCGGCGTGGTGGCGCAGGAGTGCGGCGGCCATCTGGGACTTGCCGCCGTTCTTCACGCACACGAACAGCACGGACGGGGCGGCGGAGTTCTGGGAGCTCATGCGGAGACCTTCTCGGTGGTGCGGGCGGGGACGGTGGTGTCACCGGGGAACAGGCGCGGGCCCAGCCAGAGGGACACGTAGACCAGGGCGACGAGCACGGGCACCTCGATCAGAGGGCCGACGACACCCGCGAGCGCCTGCCCGGACGTGACGCCGAAGGTGCCGATCGCGACGGCGATCGCGAGCTCGAAGTTGTTGCCCGACGCCGTGAAGGCCACCGTGGTGGACTTCGCATAGGTCAGCCCGACGGCGCGGGCGGCGACGAGCGAGATGAGGAACATGCCTACGAAGTAGGCCAGCAGCGGTAGGGCGATCCGGGCGACGTCCCAGGGGTTGGAGGTGATCGCCTCTCCCTGCAGGGCGAAGAGCAGCACGATGGTGAACAGCAGACCGTACATCGCGAAGGGGCCGATGCGGGGCAGGAAGCGGTTCTCGTACCAGTACCGCCCCTTCGCCCGCTCGCCGAGCACCCGGGTGAGGAAGCCGGCGAGCAGGGGGATGCCGAGGAAGACCAGCACGGAGAGCACGATCGCACCGACGGAGAACTCCGCCGATGTCACGGGCAGCCCCAGCCAGGAGGGCAGCACCTGGAGGTAGAACCAGCCGAGCGCCCCGAAGGCGAGGACCTGGAAGACGGAGTTGATCGCCACCAGCACGGCCGCGGCCTCCCGATCGCCGCAGGCGAGGTCGTTCCAGATGAAGACCATGGCGATGCAGCGGGCGAGGCCCACGATGATCAGTCCGGTGCGGTACTCGGGGAGGTCGGCGAGCAGCAGCCAGGCCAGGGTGAACATGATCGCCGGGCCCACGATCCAGTTCAGCACCAGCGACAGCACCATGAGCTTGCGGTCGGCGGTCACGCGGCGGGTCTCGTCATAGCGGACCTTGGCGAGGACCGGGTACATCATCACCAGCAGCCCGATCGCGATCGGCACGGAGATCCCGGCGACGGACATGCTCTCGAGTATCTGATTGAGCCCCGGAACGAAGCGTCCCAGCGCCAGGCCCAGGATCATCGCCGCGATGATCCAGACCGGAAGGAACCGATCAAGGAAAGACATCTCCCCGGCCACCCGGGTCGGCGTTCCGGGCGCTGCAGTCGTCGTCATGACGGGGACTACCTCTTCCTATAGACGAACATCGATGCGAACGCTAGCCTGTCACATAGACATCCGTCAATGTAAGGTGACCACATGACCTCCCCCTCGATCGCGCCCCCGAGCACACCTCCGGAGAGCATCGCGCCGTCGTGCACACCGGGCGAGCGCGCCACACTCGACTGCTGCACGCTCGGGGCCGGCCCGATCGATGTCGCCGAGGCGGAGCATCTGGCGCTGCGCCTCAAAGCGCTCTCGGACCCGACGCGCCTCCAGCTGCTCTCGCATGTGGCGGCCCAGGGATGCGGCGACGTCTGCGCCTGCGATCTCACCGAGCCGCTGGGCATCAGCCAGCCGACCGTCAGCCACCATATGAAGAAGCTCGTCGACGCCGGCCTGCTCACCCGCGAGCAGAAGGGGCGGTGGGCCCACTACTCCGTCATTCCGTCGGCCTTCGCCGAGCTGCGTGCCTTCCTCGACCTGACCTGATAGCTCGTCGTCGCCCGCCGTTCCAGCACCGATCTCAGCCGGTGACCAGTGCTGCGACGATCGGCAGCACGGTGGTCATGACCAGGGCGTTCATCACCATCGCGGCGCTGGACCAGCCGCCGGACACGGTGGATTCGGCGAGCACGCGCGAGGTGCCGATGCCGTGGGAGGTCAGGCCGACGGCGAAACCGCGAGCGCGTTCGTCGCGCACCCGCACCAGGGTCAGCAGCGCCGGGCCGACGACCGCCCCGAGCACCCCGGAGATCAGGGTGAGCACCACCGCGAGCGGCACGGACGCCCCGAGGAGCTCCGCGATCGACAGTCCCACCGGCGAGGTCACGGACCGGGGCAGGGCGGCGCGCAGCAGGTCGTCCCCCACCCCGAACCCGGTCAGCACCGCGACGGTGAGCGCCACGCTCAGCGCGCCGCCCACCACCAGCGTCGCCAGCACGGCGGGGGCCGACGAGGCCAGCGCCCGGCCGTTGCGCAGCAGCGGCAGGGCCAGGGCCACGGTGGCAGGGCCGAGCAGGAGGGTCAGCACGGTCACCTGCTCGAGGTACTCGGCGTACGGGAGCCCGGTCAGCTGCAGCACCCCGGCCACGATCACGACCGTGACGAGCACCGGGGACAGCAGCCCGGGCCGCCCCGTTCGCTGGTACAGCCACAGGGACAGCAGGTAGGCGCTGAGCGTGAGCGCGAGGCCGAACACCGGCAGGTGGATGAGCGTGCTCATGCGGCCGCGCCCCCCGGCTGCGGGGCGTCGGGCCCGCCGGGCTCCCCGGAGCCTCCGTCCGGACCTCGCCCGTCGGCAGCCCTCCCCCTGGCCCGCCGACGATCCTGCCGGCGCAGCAGCGCCTGCAGCATCGTCCCCGCGACCAGCAGAGTGACCACGAAGGAACCGCCCACGGCGAGCGCGATCGGCAGCGCTTTCTGCGCCAGGGAGTCGAGCTCGAGCAGGATCCCGACGCCGGGCGGGACGAACAGCAGCTGCAGGTGCGCGAGGAGCGGGGTCGCGGCCGGTTCGGCGACGCGCAGCACGGCGCGCGTGGGCCGCAGCAGACCGAGCACCACCAGCAGCACGATCCCGATCACCACCCCGGGGACGGGCAGGCCCAGCAGCGCCGACAGGCCCAGGCCCACCATCTGCGCGAGCAGCAGGACCACGAGGCCGAGCAGCACGGGAGGGAGCAGAGCAGCGCGGGACATCCCGGTCAGGGTAGCCCGACAGGACGCCCGCGCATCGCGTTGACCACCGCAGCCCGCGCACCGCACACTGCCCTCATGCCGCGCACGCCCCGCACGTCCCTCGTCTTTCCCCTGGTCGGCGAGCGCGTGCTGCTGCGCCCGTTCGAGCAGGTCGACGCCGCAGCCGCGCACGGGATCTACGGCGACGCCGTGGTCATGCGATACGTCGGTGACGGCAAGGCGGTCTCGCCGGCGACGACGACGCAGATGATCACGGACTACCGCCGCCACCAGAGCGAGCGCGGCTTCGCGTTCTGGGCGGTGATCGACCGTGGCACCGGCGGACTGATCGGCGACGCCGGACTGGAGGTCACCCGGTTCGGGACCGAGCTCGGCTACACCCTCGCCCGCGACGCCTGGGGGCGGGGCCTGGCGACGGAGGCTGCGCAGCTGTGCGTGGACGCCGCGTTCGGCCCGCTCGACATCCCGCGCCTGGTGGCGGTGGCCGACGCCGAGAACCCTGCCTCGGCGCGGGTGCTGGAGAAGATCGGCTTCGCCGCTGCCGGGACCGTCACGGCCTACGGCCGTCCGCACCGGCGCTTCGCGCTGCCTCGCAGCGACCAGCACGCCGACGGACTTCACCGCGCCTGTCAGCCCGACAAGGGTCTGCATCACGAGGACAGATCCTGACCTCCCACCGTGCGAGGATCCAGCAATGACACAGTCGCAGGTCACCTTGGGTGCCTACAACCTCGACACCTCGGATCCCCACCACCTTGCCGAATTCTGGTCGCAGCTGACGGGCGGGGATCCTCAGCCCGGCGGGAACAGCGTGTACATCGCCCCGGCCGGTGCCCACGGTTTCGGGATGTTCATCCAGCCGAGCGACTCTCCCCGACCGGATCGCCAGTCCTCGCACCTCGACCTGACCGTGCCCTGGGGGCAGCGGGAGCAGGAGGTCGACCGTGCCGTCTCGCTCGGCGCCGTGGTGCGGTGGCATGTGCTCGACGAGTACCCGCACGTCCAGTGGACGACACTCGCCGATCCGGAGGGGAACCTGTTCTGCATCGCAGAACATCCGCCGACACCCTGACCCGCCCCGCCCCGCACTCGGGCCTAGACCGCGAACGGGAACGCGAACGCGGCCGTGCTCCGAAAGGTTCCACCTCGATGGCACCTTTCGGAACACGGTCGGAGAAACATGGCCGAAGGAACATGCTCGGAGGACTACGGACGGCGGTCAGCGGTCCCGGCCCGGCCCCTGCGGCGAGCTCGTGCCTCCAGCACGCGACCGACGATGATCATCGCGGCGCCGCCGACCATGTAGAGCAGACCGAAGTTGCTCCAGGAGATGCCGCCGTGCAGAAGGGCGAGCACGACGGTTGCCACCAGGCCGCCCACGAGAAAGACGAGGCCGCTGCGCTGCAGGGTCCGCGGGTAGAAGATGTGCGCTCTCGCCATGTCGTCCTTCCGTCATCTGCCCTGGGCGTGATGCCAGGAGCCGTCCTCTCGACGGTAGCTGACATACACATGATTCCGATCTGCGCGGGCCTGCATGAACTCGATCCGCTCCGGCTGCACGGCGTAGACCTGCCAGTCGGGATTCGGGGTCCCGTCCGAGGTGGGGCGGGCGAGCCAGTCCCGCTGCGAGACGTCCTCCCCGAGGGCAGTGACCACTCCGGTGACCTGCACCTGCCGTCCGCTCTCGCGCCAGAAGAAGGTCATGGCCGCGCGGGGATCCTCCGCGAGCTGATGCGCCTTGGCCGAGGTGTTGCGCGTGGAGATCTGGAAGCCGGTCTCGTCGAGGTCCTTGAGGATCAGGGTGCGGCCGACGGGGGCTCCGCCCGGCAGCAGGGTCTGGAACGTCATCGCGTGAGGCTGGCGGGTACCGCTCGCGATCGCCTCCTCGAGCCAGGTCAGGAACAGCTCGGTCGGGTCCATGGGCAGCGTCGCGAGATCAAGCTCAGGCATCACGTCGGGAAACGCGGGCAGGGCGCGGAGGCGTGCGGCGAGATCGCTCATCCCTCCATCCTGCGTGCGGCCCGCGCGGAGGACAAGGCGCGCTCAGGCGTCGCCGAGCCCGCAGCGCTCGGAAGGCGTCGCGCGGCGCGACCTCACGGCTCGACGAGCCCGGTTCGGTAGGCGACGACGGTGGCCTGAGTGCGGTCACGGGCACCGAGCTTGCGCAGCACGGAGGCAACGTGGGTGCGCACGGTCTCGGTGCCCAGGACCAGCTGCGCAGCGATCTCGGCGTTGCTCGACCCGCGGGCCACGGCCTCGAGCACCTCCGTCTCCCGCGGGGTCAACGCCGGACCGGTGTACGCCGCGGTGGCCGCGCGAGGCTGCAGCAGGGTGCGTACGGCGCCGGGGAACAGCAGGCTGTCTCCGTGGGCGATCGTGCGCACGGCCTGCACCATCTCCTCGGCGCGGGATCGCTTCAGCAGGAAGCCCGACGCCCCTGCCAGGAGCGCGTCCAGCACATACCCGTCGTGCTCGAAGGTGGTCACGACCAGCACCTTCGGCGGTTCGGGGAGGCGCAGCAGCAGCTCCGTGGCGCGGATCCCGTCGATCTCGGGCATGCGCACGTCCATGCACACCACCTCCGGGGCCTCTCGTCGGGCGAACTGCACGGCGTCGGCGCCATCGTCGGCTTCGCCGATCACCTCGAGATCCTGCTCGGCATCGAGGATCATCCTCATGCCCTGGCGGACCAGGGGCTCGTCATCGACCAGCAGGATGCGGACCGGGGTGCGGCCCGATCCCGCACCTGCAGCCGCGCCCGCGCCCGCGCCCGCGCCCGCGCCCGCGCCGGAGGCCACCGTGCTGCCCGTGCTGGTCACGCCGTCGGGCTCAGGGGTCATGTCGGGGCCTCTCGGAGAGGATCGGGAGCTCGGCGCGTGCGCGCCAGCTGCCGTCGGACGGTCCGGCCTCCAGCGTGCCACCCCACAGCTCGAGACGCTCCCGCAGTCCGGCGAGGCCGCGCCCGCGGCGTCGGGACGCCGAAGCCTCCGGAACCTTCGAGACACCCGACGCCTTCGAGCTCTCCGAGCCCTCCGAGCCCTCCGAGCCCTCCGAGCCCTCCGAGCCCTCCGAGCCCTCCGAGCCCTCCGAGCCCTCCGAGCCCTCCGAGCCCTCCGAGCGAGCATCATCTCTCCGCAGGGCCGTCGTCGACAGCGGATTGCTCGTCTCGACGGACACGACGCGTTCTCCCGTCGCCGCCGCGCCCTCGGCGACGCGCAGCTGCACCGGACCGGCGCCGCCGTGGCGGTGCGCGTTGGTGAGGAGCTCGGTGACGATCCGGGCGAGGTGCTCGTGCTGGAGACGGGACAGGCCTCGGGGGACCGCCACGCTCGCGCGCAGATCCAGGCCTGCCCGCCGGTGGTCCTCGAGGACCCGGTCCAGGCGAGGCGCGGCTCCCCCGTCGGCCACCTCCCCGTAGGCCGCCTCCCCGTCGGCCGCCTCCCCGTCGGCCGCCTCGTCGCGCAGGCCCGCGAGCACCTCATCGAGATCGAGCAGCGCTTCGCGCGCGGTGGCCTCGATCTGCGCGAGGGACTGCGCGGCCGCGTCCTGGTCACGGGCGATGACGTGCCCACCGGCGGCCGCCTGGATGCTGACGATGGTGAGGGCGTGGCCGATGCCGTCGTGCAGCTCGCGGGCGATGCGGGTGCGTTCGGACTCCCGATCGATCCGGGCCAGGGCCAGCTCGAGACGGTCCCTGGAGGTGGGTCCCAGCAGCCGGGGCGCGAGCCGGGCGGCGAGCCGTCCGAGCGGGAGGAAGGCTGCCAGGGAGAGGACGGCCGAGAGCAGTGCGGCGGCGGCGATGCCGAACCGTCCGGCCGCCGTGCTCGCCGTCGGCACCAGGGTGCTCTCCCCACCGCGGAGCGCTTCGACGAGGGTGAGCACCGAGGCGGGAAGCAGCATCGTCAGGAAGGCCGCGACCAGAAGCCCCAGCAGCAGGTGCAGCTGCACCCACACCACGTCCTGCGCACGGTGCACGAGGCCCGGCCGCGAGGGCACCACCAGCTCGGAGTCGACGCCGAGCATCGAGCGGGCAGCGGTGACCTCGAGCTCCCTCACCCCGGGGACCAGACCGAGCAGGCCGCCCAGCAGGATCGCCAGCAGCACACCCGGCAGGAGGAGCGGGACGGGCAGCAGCTGCTGACGGGGCACGGGGACCACGAGCGCGAGGACGAGCACGACGGTCGTCCCGATCGCCGCGCCCGTCATCAGCCACGCGAAGCGGCTGCCCTGCTGTCGGACCTGCCGTCGATTGCTCACGCCCCCATCCTGGCCGAGGCGGGGCCTCCGGCGCGAGGGTCGATGGTCGACCGGCGGTGGCCGACGTACCCCCACACGGCGAGCGCGAGCGCAGGGCCCCACAGCCAGCAGGGGAAGACCAGGGCGAACTCGAGCGCCGTCGCCAGGCCGAGTGCGGACGCGCTGAGCATGACTGGTACCGCCGCGAAGCACAGCAGGGCGGCGACCGTGAACCCGGGGATGGCGGCGAAGGCGACGGGGACAGGGCGCCCGCCGACGGCGGGGAACCAGCGCGGGAACACCTCGCCCCAGGGGCGGATCAGGCCGATGGTGAGGAGCACGCCGAGCCAGGCGCCCGTCGAGAGCGCGAGCCCCCAGACGCGCACGGAGGGATCGCCGGCGGCCATCTCCCCGCCGAGCAGCGGCCACGGGGTGAGCCAGGTCAGGCGGAGCAGCGCGTACGGAAGCGGGCCGCAGGCCGCGATCAGCGTGAGGATCCTGCGTCGGCGCACTGTCCACGCCCCCAGCGCGCGCAGGGTCCCGGTGTCGCGCAGTGCGAGCAGGGAGATCGCGGCCCAGAGGGCGCCGGCGACGACGAAGTGCGCCGTGGCGACGATCAGGGGGCCGGTGGCGAGCAGGCTGGGCAGGATCATCGAGGCGAGGTGGGCGATCGTCCCCGCGCCGGCGACGGCGCCCAGGATCAGCAGGGCGAGCAGGGGGACGCCGACGACCCACCGGGCCCGGCCTCCGTGGAGGACCAGCAGCACGCCGACCGCGCTCAGCAGGATCGGCATCGACAGGGCGATGAGGTATCCGGTCTGGGCGAGCGTCATGAAGCTCGCGAAGCCCAGTCCGAACAGGGCGACCTGCAGGCCGCCCACCACCGCCAGGGCGGGACCGGGCCGACGGGACAGGCCGACGACCCCCACCACCGCCCCGAGCAGCGCCACGACGATCTGCAGGGTGTACAGCGGGCCTGCGCCGATCAGTTCGAGCAGGGGCGGCGGCGTGGCCGAGGCGGTGAACAGCGCGGCGTCAGGGGCCATCAGCCAGCGGATCCCGAGGGCTGCGCTGATCAGGCTGGTGAGCGTGCCCAGCAGCAGGAGGATCCGGAGGGAGCGGGGCGCTGCTCGCTCGGCGTCGTCGGGGCGTGTCCCCGCCGTGCCGTCGGCGCGCAGGCCCGCAGTGTCGAGGGGGCGCCGCCCCGCAGCGTCGTGGGGGTGCTGCCCCGCAGCGTCGTGGAGGCGCGGGCCCGCAGTGTCGTGGAGGCGAGGGCCCGTAGTGATTCCGGGGCGTGATCTCGGTGTCGTGGGGCGTGGGCGTGGATTCGGTGTTGTGGTCATGTCCCGAGACTTCGCTCATCGGCGCCGCCCCACCTCCCCCGCGCGGGTGAACACTCTCCCCCTGGAGCGCTCCGGCGAGTGCGACCTTCGGGATCTCAAGGTTCCAGGACGCCAGCGTCAAGGTCGCACTCGACGAGTGGATGGCTCGGACGACTCGGACGATTCGACCTGGGCCGGGGCTCCCCCGGGTCCGCCCTGATCTCGCAGGCTCCCCCTGCCCCCTGCCCCCTGCCGTCTGCCTCTTCCGCCCCTGCCCGTCTGCCCCTTCTGCCCCTTCTGCCCCTGACCCTTCTGACCCTTCTAACCCTTCTGACCTGCAGGGGAGCCGGCGTCTCGGTCCGATCCCGTCCCCTGTTGCGCGTGACACCCCGCGTGGTGCGTCACGCACGTCTTGCGGCGGGCGCCCGGTCTCTCACAGCGTGGGTCACGAGGGAGCTCGACCTGCGACCCAGGCGCTCCCGCCACGACGTCCCCGTCGCGACCACCAGGTACTCATCGGAGGGATCCCGGATGACGAGCCCCATGACCACCCCCATCAGCCGGCGCGCCGCACTCCGCGGTCTGGGCTTCGTCGGCCTCGCCGCGACCACCGGCCTGTTCGCGACCGCCCAGGCCAAGGTGGCGAGCGATCTCGTCGTCGTCGATCAGGGCGGCACCGGCCCCTGGGACGGCGAGAACTGCGGCCCGACGTCGGCCGTGATCGCCCTGGTCGCCGCCGGCAAGGCACCGGAGCACTACGTCTCCGGGCCGGAGGGCGCGACCGTGGGCGGCAACGCCACCGCGGTCGAGGACATGCGCGTCGCCTGCGGCCTGTCTCCCCAGGGCGACGCGTCCGCCAAGAGCGTGGACTACTGGGGCGCCTACCTCAAGGACCTCGAGGCGGGGATCCGGGAGTACGACGGCACCGCCACGCACTCCATGTTCGAGGAGGGCGTGGATGCCGCCGCGAGCGGATCGGTGGTGATCCTGCACGTCCATCACGGGACGCTGATCGGCGAGGAGGCCGACTACGGCCACTTCGTCGTCGCCCAGGGCACGGACTCCGACGGCAACATCCTGGTCTCCGATCCGGGACGGGCGCAGACGATCGGCATCACCGGGTACTCGCGTCAGCACCTGCTGGATTCCCAACGGGACGACGCCACCATCGTCAGCTGACCGGCCCGTTCGGTCCGCTCAGCCCGGCCCGCTCGGCCCCGCCTGCCGGGCGTCACTTCTCCAGGAAGATCCCGTTGCCCGGGCCCAGCGGCAGGTCGAACGCGAAGAACACCGCGAGGATGACGGTCCACACGATCCAGAACGGGATGACGAACGGGAGCATGCGCGCCATCAGGGTGCCCAGGCCCGCGCCCGGCTCGTACTTCCGGATCATGCCCAGCAGCACGATCATGTACGGGTTCATCGGGGTGATGACCTGGGTGGCGGAGTCGCCCACGCGGAACGCCGCCTGGGTGAAGGCGGGCTCGTAGCCGATCAGCGCGAACATCGGCACGAACACGGCGCCCATGATCGCCCACATGGCGGAGCCGGAGATGATGAACAGGTTCAGGCAGCTGGCCAGGAGGATGAACCCGAGCACGGCGGGGAACCCTGTCAGCCCCACGCCCTCGAGCCCGGCGGCGCCGGTCACGGCGATCCAGGTGCCGATGCCGGACCAGTTGAACAGGGCGATGAAGTTGCCCAGCACGAAGGCGAGCACCACGAACGGCAGCATCTCCTTGAGCGACTCGGTCATCATGTCCACGGCGTCCCGGGTGGAGCGCACCGTCTTCGTGGCGATCCCGTAGGCGAGGCCGAGCACCACGAAGTAGGCGACCACGATGAACACGATCGAGCTCAGCAGCGGGGACTTCGGCAGGAAGCCGCCGTCCTCGTTGCGCCACGGCGAGTCCGGGACCAGGAACGCCACGAGGAAGATCGCGGTGAGCACCACGGCGCTGATCACCGCGGCCAGCAGGCCCTTGTTCTCCTCGGGGGTGAGGGCGGCGCGCATCTGCTCGGCGCTCTCGGCGCTGTCGGCAGCGCCCTCGACGGCGACCTCGTCACGGTTGATGCCCTGACGTGTCAGGCGCGGCTCGAGGACCTTGTCGATGATGAACCCGGCGACGAAGCCCAGGATGATCGACGAGGTGATGTTGAAGAACCAGTTCGAGACCGGGTTGACCGCGGTGGTCTCGAAGCCGGGCAGGGCGCCCATCACCGACGTGGTGATGCCGGCGAACAGGGCATCCAGCGAGGTCGGGAAGATGTTCGTGGAGTAGCCGGCGCCTGCCGCGGCGAAGCCGCCCAGCAGACCGGCCACGGGGTGGCGGCCGGCGGCCTTGAACACGAGGGCCGCGAGCGGCGGGACCACCACGAAGGCGGTGTCGGCCATGATCGAGGAGATCACGCCGACGAATCCGACCACGTAGGGCAGCAGCCAGGCCGGCGAGGTGCCGAACAGCTTGCGGATCCCGGCGGCGAGCAGCCCGGAATGCTGGGCGATGCCGATCGCCAGCAGGATCGGCAGCACGGTCACCAGCGGGGGGAATCCGATGAAGTTCTCGCCGAGGGTGGTGGTCAGCCAGGTCAGCCCTTCCCCCGTGAACAGGCCCTTGATGACCGTGGGCTCCTCGGAGCCGGGCACGGAGACCACCACGCCGCTCCCGGCCATCGCGGTGGACACGATGCCGGTGACCGCGAAGAGCACCAGGAAGAGCATGAAGGGTTCGGGCAGCTTGTTGCCGGCCCTCTCCACGCCGTTGAGGATCTTGTCGGTGATGCCGGTCGTCGCCGGCGGTGTCGATGTCGTCTTGCTCATGGGGACTCCAGACGAGTCGGGCGGAGGGGCGGGGAGGGATGCCGGCACAGGGGCCGACGGGGAGAGGCGTCAGGGTCTGCGGGGTCTCGGCGGCCGGCCATTCTGAGCGGCCAGTCGACCCTGCATAGTCAGTCGAACCTGAGCACTCAGTCGAAGAAGCCGGGCACGTCGATCGCGCCGCCGGCCTCCTCGAACTCGGCGGCCATGGCGGTGGCCAGCTGCGGATCGTGCAGGGCGTCGAGCACCGTGGCCGCCAGGCCGTAGGCCCCGTCGGCCGCTGCGGACCGGGCGTCCTCGGAGACCGCCCAGGTCGCGAACTCGCGGGTGTGCAGGGCGACCTCGGGCGGGGCGATCCGGATCACCGGGTGGATCCCGGGCACGCGGTAGCTGACGTTGCCGAAGTCGGTGGAGGCCGCGAGGATCGGCGAGACCACGCCGAAGGGCAGCGGGTCGCGGCCCCGGCGGCGCTGCGCCTGGACCCAGCGCCCGGTGAGCGCCTCGTTCGTGCGCACCGGGAGGGAGGGCGGATGCTCGTCCCAGCGCACGGTCACGCCCACGCCGGCCATGAGGGCGGCGCCGCGGGCCACGTCGTCGACCCGCGTCGAGAGATCCTTGAGGGTCTCGGGGCGCTGCGAGCGCACATACAGATCGAGCTTGGCGTAGTCCGGCACGACGCTCGCGCGCTCGCCGCCCTCGCGGATCACCGCGTGGATGCGGTCCGACGGCGGGGTCTGCTGCCGCATCAGCCCGATCCCCTGGTACATGAGGTTCGCGGCGTCCAGGGCGTTGCGGCCCATGAACGGTTGCGCGGAGGCGTGGGCGGTGTGCCCGTGGAACTCGACGGTGAGGGTCCGACGCCCCAGCCAGGTCTGATCGGCCAGGTCATAGCCGTAGGGGTGGGCCATCACGGCCGCGTCCAGGCCCTCGAAGGCGCCTTCTCGCGCCATGTACTCCTTGCCGGTGTGGCCCTCCTCGGCGGGGGTCCCGAGGAACACGACCCGTCCGGGAACGGCCGACGGGTCGGCCTTCGCCAGCGCCGAGAGGGCCAGGAACGCGCCCAGCCCCATGACCGCGATGACGTTGTGGCCGCAGCCATGGCCCACGCCGGGCAGCGCGTCGTACTCGGAGAGGATCGCGAGCGTCGGCCCGTCGGCCCCGCCGTTCCCGCCCCCGGCGCCGGTTCCCGAGATCTCCGCACGGATCGCGGTGTCCAGGCCGTGCACGCCCAGCTGCGCCTCGATGCCGTGCTCGGCGAGGACGTCGACGATGGCGCGCGCCGAGCGGTGCTCCTGAAAGGCGACCTCGGGGTGCTCGGCGAGGTCGAGCATGAGGTCGATCATCCCGGGACCGTCGGCCGCGACGCGCTCCTCGAGCCGGTCGTGCAAGGCGATGCTCGCCCCGTCGAACGACGAGCCCGGATGGGACGCGGTGCGCATCGCCGATTCCCGCTCGTCATCGAGCTGGCGGAGGTAGGCGGTGGACACCTCGGTGTGCTGGGTCTCCGGGTGCGCCGGACGCGAGGGCACCGGGCGAGGGGACGTCTGCGGGGAAGGCGTCGGCTGAGAAGGCATGGGGACGACAATAGGCATGAACGGCTCGGTCGAGAAGAAATATCCACCGTGTTGCAGGGTCGTGACGTCCGCGGTTCCTCGGGCTGTGACATGCGCGGCCAGTGCGGACTCCCGCTGTGGCGGCCGCACGGTCCCGGCAACCGCACAGTCCCCGCGACCGCGTAGTGTCGGCCCTCGCATCAGCGAATCCCCTCGTCGGAAGAAGTCCTTCCCCATGTCCCAGCTCAGCGATCTGGTCGACCCCACCGCGATCCTCCTCGACGCCCCGGCGCAGGACTGGCGCGCCGCGATCCGGCTCTCCGGGGACCTGCTGGTCTCCGCCGAGGCCACCACCGGCTCCTATACCGAGGCGATGATCCGCACGGTCGAGGAGCACGGTCCTTACATCGTCATCGCGCCCGGCTTCGCCCTCGCGCACGCCCGCCCCGACGACTCCGTGCTGCGCACGGCGCTGTCGTTCGTGCGCCTGGCCGAGCCGATCCCTTTCGGCAACGCGGCCAACGACCCCGTCACCCTCGTCATGGCGCTCGCCGCCGCGGACAGCTCCGCCCACCAGGCGGCCCTCGCCGCCCTGGCCGGGGTGCTGGCTGATCCGGCGGGACGTCGCGCACTGGATAGCGCGTCGACCCCGTCTGAGGTGCTCGCCGCCCTCGGTGCCGACGGCCCAGCCGACGCGACCGGCTCAACCGGCTCAACCGGCTCAACCGGCTCAACCGGCTCAACCGGCTCAACCGGCTCAACCGGCTCAACCGGCTCAACCGGCTCAACCGACGCGAGCATGGCGGCCACCGCGGGGGCCGACGGGTCCGCGGCGTCGGCCGACTCCGACCCCGCCGTCGTCGACCCCGACGCGGTCCCCTCGAAGAACCTGATCCTCACCGTCTGCGGGAACGGTCTGGGCACCAGCCTGTTCCTGAAGAACACCGCCGAGCAGGTCCTGGACCGCTGGGGCTGGTCCTCCTACCTCGACATCCAGGCCACCGACACGATCTCCGCCAAGGGCCGGGCCAAGGAGGCGGACGTCATCCTCACCTCGGGCGCCATCGCCGACACCCTGGGCGACGTCGGCGTCCGCGTCGAGATCATCGAGAACTTCACCTCCCAGGCGGAGATCGACGCCGTGCTGCGGCGCGTCTACGCGGTCTGATCTCGGACGTCCGCATCCGGACCGACTGCATCCAGGCCGCCGGACCACTCGCCGTCCGCATCATGACCGCCTGACCCCGGGGCCATCTGAGCCCCAGCGGGCCGCCCCCGCTCCTCCTTGTCCCTCCCACCCCACGGAGCAAGACCATGAACGTGCTCGTCACGATCGCCGAGTTCCTCGTCAACGAGATCCTCAGCGTCCCCGCCTATCTCATCGGCATCATCACCGCAATCGGCCTGATCGCCCTGCGCAAGTCCGCCGGCCAGGTCGCTGGCGGCGCCCTCAAGGCCATCCTCGGCTTCCTGCTGATCGGTGCCGGCGCCACCCTCGTCACCGCCTCCCTCGCCCCGCTGGGCACCATGATCCAGGGCGCCCTCGGCGCCCAGGGCGTGGTCCCCACCAACGAGGCCATCGCCGGCATCGCCCAGGAGGAGTTCGGCGCGCAGGTGGCATGGCTGATGATCCTCGGCTTCATCGTCGCGATCGGGCTGGCCCGCTTCACGCCGCTGCGCTATGTGTTCCTCACCGGCCACCACCTGCTGTTCATGGCCACGCTGATCACGGTGGTCATGGCCTCGGCGGGCATGCCGACCGTGGTCGTGGTGGTCCTCGGCGCGGTCCTGCTGGGCATCCTCATGGTGTCGCTGCCGGCCTTCGCCCAGCCCTGGACCCGCCGCATCACCGGGGACGACTCGATCGCGATCGGCCACTTCGGCACCGCCGGCTACATCGCCGCAGGCACCGTCGGCCGGCTCGTGGACCCCAAGGGCCGCAGCCGCTCCACCGAGGACCTCAAGGTCCCCGAGTCCCTGCGCTTCCTGCGTGACTCGATGGTCGCCACCGCCCTGTCGATGGTGCTCATGTACCTCGTCGTCGCCGTCGTCTACCTGGCACGTGCCGGGCAGGGAACCGCCTTCGACGCCTTCGAGGGCGGCGCGACCGACGTCGGCAACTACCTCATGCAGTCCGTGACCCAGGGCCTCCAGTTCGGCATCGCCGTCGCCGTGATCCTCTTCGGCGTGCGCACGATCCTCGGCGAGCTGGTGCCCGCCTTCCAGGGCATCGCCGCCAAGGTGGTCCCCGGCGCGATCCCGGCGCTCGACGCCCCGATCGTCTTCCCCTACGCCCAGAACGCGGTGCTCATCGGCTTCCTCTCGAGCTTCGCCGGCGGACTCGTGGGCCTGCTGGTCCTCGGCGTCTGGCTCGGCCCGGTGCTCGGGCTCGCCCTGATCCTGCCCGGCCTGGTGCCGCACTTCTTCACCGGTGGCGCGGCCGGCGTCTACGGCAATGCGACCGGCGGCCGACGCGGCGCGGTCGCCGGCGGTTTCGTCAACGGTCTGCTCGTCACCTTCCTGCCGGCGCTGCTGCTGAAGGTGCTGGGCTCCTTCGGATCGGCCAACACCACCTTCGGCGACACCGACTTCGGCTGGTTCGGCATCCTCATCGGCTACTCGGCCCGCACCGGAGTTCTGCCCGGCATCATCCTGTTGATCGTGGTCGGCGCCGTGATCCTCGGCGGTGCCATCCTCATGCAGCGTCGCGTGGTCGACGCCGGCTGGGACCCGTCGCCGGCTCGTGCCGCCGCGGGGGCCGGGACCACGGCCGCCGTGGCCGGGGCGCCGACGGACGCCGGCTCCTCCACCGCACCTGCGGGCGCTGGCAGCAGGTCCTATCCCCGGGTCGCTCCGCCGACCGGGGCACCGACGCCTCCCCCGCCGCCCGCCGACTGATGTCGACGGCCGCCGGCTGAGGCAGGCCGGTCTGCGGGCGGGCCCCGAGGACGAGTATCATCCGGGCACGATGTGCGGCCGCCCACCCGTCCCGGCCGCGCACCATCGGCCTTCGCACGGGCGCGAGACCCGCTGACCGTGCGCCGTCCCGGCGTCCTGCCGGGTCCGCCCTGCCCGTTTCCCCGAGCTCCCCCGAGCTCCCCCTCAAGCCCCCGCTCCTCGGCGCGATCCGGGGGGAGCAACCCTTTCCGCGCAAGCCTTCGGAGGCGACACCTTTGAGCGCAACATCCCCCTCCCCTGCCGCACCGGCCTCGAGCGCCGACCGCGGGGCCTTCTCCGGACGCACCGCGTTCATCTTCGCGGCCATCGGCTCCGCAGTGGGCCTCGGCAACATCTGGCGCTTCCCCGCAGTGGCCTACGAGAACGGCGGCGGCGCGTTCATCCTGCCGTATCTCGTCGCCCTGCTCAGTGCCGGCATCCCCCTGCTGTTCCTCGACTACGCGATCGGCCACCGCTGGCGCGGCTCCGCGCCGATGGCGTGGCGTCGCTTCAGGCGCTGGACCGAGTTCATCGGCTGGTGGCAGGTGCTGATCGCGCTGATCATCGCCCTGTACTACGCGCTGATCCTGGCCTGGGCCACGAACTACACGATCTTCTCCTTCGACCAGCGCTGGGGCGATGACGCTGCCGGCTTCTTCGGGGAGTACACCCAGGCCCTCGGCGGCGCCGACGCCACGATCTCCTTCGACATCGTGCCCGCCGTGCTGATCTCCATGATCGTCGTGTGGCTGGCCGTCATCGTCGTCATGTCGCTCGGTGTGCAGAAGGGCATCTCCGCCAGCTCCGTGGTGTTCATCCCGCTGCTGGTGATCATGTTCGTGATCCTCGTGGTGAGGGCCCTGTTCCTCCCGGGCGCGATCGACGGCCTCGACGCCCTCTTCAAGCCCAACTGGGAGGCGCTGCTGGACGCGAAGGTGTGGATCGCGGCCTACGGGCAGATCTTCTTCTCGCTGTCCGTGGCCTTCGGCATCATGCTCACCTACTCCTCGTACCTGAAGAAGAAGACCGACCTCACCGGCTCCGGTCTGGTGGTCGGCTTCGCGAACTCGAGCTTCGAGATCCTCGCCGGGATCGGCGTGTTCTCGGCGCTGGGCTTCATGGCGCAGGCGCAGGGCGTCGCGATCGACGAGGTCGTGACCGACGGCGTGGGGCTCGCCTTCATCGCCTTCCCGACGATCATCAGCGAGGCGCCTGCCGGCGCCGTCATCGGCGTGCTGTTCTTCGGCTCGCTGGTGCTGGCCGGCTTCACCTCGCTGATCTCGATCGTCGAGGTGGTCATCGCCGCGATCCAGGACAAGTTCGGCTTCGCCCGCATCCCTGCCACGCTGTGGGTGTGCATCCCGCTCGCCGTGGTCTCCACGGCGCTGTTCTCCACCACCATGGGTCTGCCGCTGCTGGACGTGCTGGACAAGTGGGCCAACGAGTACGGCATCGTCGCCGCCGCCCTCGTCTCCACGATCATCGTCACCTACGTGGTGCGGGGCCTGCCCACGCTGCGCGATCACCTCAACGTCAAGGGCACCTTCCCGATCCGCACCTGGTGGATCGTGTGCGTGGGCGGCATCGCCCCGATCGTGCTCGGCGCCTCACTGGTCCTCAGCACGATCGACCTGCTCACGGCTCCGACGACATACGGGGAATACCCGGGCTGGTTCGTGTTCGTCTTCGGGTGGCTGATGGCGATCGGCCTCGTGGTCGTGGCGATCGGGCTGTCGCTGATCCCGTGGCCCGCCAGGTCGAACCTGTTCAAGGACGACTCCGACGGCGACCCGGTCGCCCCCGAGGTCGTGGCCGGCAAGGGCCTGGTCTCCACCCCGGAGGCCACCACTCCCCACGAGCTGCGGTCTGCCCAGTGGTGAGCACCGCCCCGCAGCAGATCCCGTCGGCACCACTGACCCCGTCGATCTCGTCGATCCCCCTCAGCAAGGAGTGACCATGTCCGTCTCCGCCATCGTCATGATGTCCATCGCGATCATCACCGTCTGGGGCGGCCTCGTCGCCGCCGTCGTCAACATCGTCCGTCACCCCGAGAAGGACGACTGACCCCACCGGCGACGCCCGCCCGTCGGGCACGCCGTACGCAGCACGCACCTAGCACCGCCCGTCCTTCCGGGCCCGCCCAGTTCTGCCGACCAGAGGACCGCTCCGCCCCCGCGGATCGGTCCTCTGGCCGTAGTACTGGCATCGCACGGCGGCCGCACCCGCACCCGCCGCCATCGCCGCCATCGCCGCCATCGCGCACTCAAGTCTTCCGCCGTCACATTCATGGCGGCACGACGGCTCGGCCCGTTAGGTTCGCTCCTGTCACCGCACGCACCGCACGCACCGCGTGGACCATGGAGCCCCCGGGCCGAACAACTTCGAGGAGGACACCTCATGTCGTCCGACGCCACGACCAGCGCCACTGCCGCAAGCGCCGACGGCGCCCTGGATCGCGCGACCTTCGCCGATCTCTTCCGCCGCCACCCCGCCGGCGTCGCCGTCGTCACGCTGACCGACGGGACCCGACCCCTCGGATTCACAGCGACGTCCGTGATCTCCGTGTCCGCGCAGCCTGCCGTGCTCGCGTTCTCCATCAACGACACGTCGTCCTCGTGGCCGGCGCTCAGCCAGGCCGAGACGGTCACGGTGAATCTGCTGGCCGCGGACCAGCGCCAGGTCTCCACCGTGTTCGCGACCTCGGGGATCGACCGCTTCGCCCAGGTCGACTGGCATCAGCTTCCCACCGGCGAGCCGATCCTCGAGGGCACCGCCGGGTGGATCAGCGGCCGGATCCTGGAACGCGTGCCGGCCGGCGGCAGCCACCTCGTGATCGTCGCCGCGGATCGTGCGGAGATCGCGAACGACGAGCCGCTGGTCTACCGCAACCGCACGTACCATCAGCTCCTCGAGTACGAGATCTGAGCCGGCCGATGGCGCGATCCGATGGGCCATGCCCGCCTCGGCGAGGGGCGAGTGTGACCTGCGCCCGCTCGGTTCGCACCACCCCTGGGTGTCAGGTACGCTGATGCCTGCTCTTACGAGCGCTGGAGGATTCGCCTAGCGGCCTATGGCGCACGCCTGGAACGCGTGTTGGGTTAACGCCCTCAGGGGTTCAAATCCCCTATCCTCCGCCGAAGAAATGCCCCTCACCTGCCAGTGAGGGGCATTTTCGTATCCCACTGCCTCCGAACATCCGCTCGTCTCAGAGCAGCCTCTCAGAACGCGCGTACTTCTCAGAACAGAGAGGGCTGAGGGACCAGGTCCAGCGCAGCCGGTGCGGGCCGCACTCTGCCGGCCCGGGCGACCTTGCCGGCGGCGGCTCGTCGCTGCTCGGGCTGATCCTCGTCCTCGTGGACCTCCAGGCCGTGGCGCTGCAGCAGCGGCCGCACCCGCTGGGACAGGTTCCTGCGATAGCTCGCCGGTGCGTAGGACTCCCGGCCGTAGAAACGCTGATATCCGGTGGCGAGCTCGGGATGCTCCCGCTCGATCCACTGGAGGAACCACTCCTTCGCGCCCGGCCGCAGGTGCAGCGCCCCGAAGACGACGCGCTCCGCACCAGCCGCGGCGATCTGCGCGAGGGCTTCGTCGAGCTGGGCGTCGGAGTCGGTCAGCCACGGCATGATCGGCATGAGGAACACGGTGACGCGGAAGCCGGCGTCGGCCGCGGCGCGCACGGTCGCGAGCCGCGCGGCGGTGGTCGGCGTGCCCGGCTCGATCGCCTTCTGCAGGTCGTCGTCGAAGACGGCGATCGACATCGAGAGGTCCACCGGGACCCGCTGCGCGGCCGTCGTCAGGAGCGGGAGGTCCCGCCGCAGCAGGGTGCCCTTGGTGAGGATCGAGATCGGTGCGCCGCTGTCGGCGAGGGCGGAGATGATCCCGGGCATGAGCCCGTAGCGCCCTTCGGCGCGCTGATACGGATCGGTATTGGTGCCCAGTGCCACGAGTTCGCGGTTCCAGGAGCGCTTGGCGAGCTCGGCGCGCAGCACCTCGGCGACGTTGACCTTCACGATGACCTGCTGGTCGAAGTCGGCGCCCGCGTCGAGGTCGAGATAGTTGTGCGTGCTGCGGGCGAAGCAGTAGACGCAGGCGTGGGAGCAGCCGCGATACGGATTGACGCTCCAGTCGAAGGGCATCGAGCTCGAGGCGGGCACGCGGTTCAGCGCCGATTTCGCCGTCACCTCGTGGAAGGTGACGCCCTGGAACTCCGGGGTGCGCACGCTGCGCACCAGTCCCTTCATCCCGAGCAGGGCCTGGGAGCGCTGCTCACCGTCGATCGCCTGTCCACTCCATCGCATACCGCTCAGTCGAACGTCTGTTCGATCTTTTGTCAAGGCGGCGCGCACGCATCATGGGTGGGGGCCGACGGGCGCCACCTCGTGACCGCATCGGGACCTCCTGCCTCGATCCTGATGAAGGCCCACGTCAGCAGGGCGGAGCGGCCCGATTCGTGCGCTCCGGGAGGGCCGGCGCCGGCCGTTCCGCAGTGCTGAGCCCACAGTTCCCCTACCCGTTGCGTCATCCCCGGATATCCTGCGATCTGCAACAACCGGGGAACGCAAGGGGGAACGCATGTCGGGCACAGGGGACCGCGCGCCGCATGACGGGTCACCGGGGTACGGGGGCGGCAGCAACCGTGATCAGCCGCAGGGCTGGGGCGGGCAGGGCGTCGATCCCGACGCGACCCACCAGGCGTGGAGAGCGGACCAGCCCCACCCGAACGCTCACCCCGGCGCCTCCCCGTACAACGCATCGTCCCCTGCTCCGCAGTACAACGGACAGCTCGGCGCCTCCCCACAGGGCGGGCCGGGCGGACCGATGGGCCCGGGCGGCCCACCGGGCACCGTCGGACCCACCGGGCAGCAGGCCCCGGGGCGACAGCCGTCCCCCGGACGTCGCTGGGCGCTGATCGCGGTCGCCTTCGGCTGCATCGCCATGCTGCTGCTCGTGATCGGCGGAGGCGTCCTCTACCTCACGCTCCAGCGCGGCGGCGAGCCCGACTCCCCCGGCGCCGCCCCGTCGGACCCCGAATCGACGTCGACGCAGCCCGAGGAGACCGACTTCTCGACGGACCCGGCGGAGTCGACATTCGTCGGGATCTCCCCGCTCGACACCGTGGAGGGCGACGCCGAGGACGTCTGGGCGGTCATGGCCAACAACCCGCTGACCACGGGGTCCCTGCCCGACATCAGCAGCTGCGAGATCCCCGAGACGCCTGTCGAGCAGACCGTGGAGGAGCTGCAGGCCACCCTCGACGCCGCCAACGACTGCCTGAACTTCCTGTGGTCCAGCGCGAGCTCCGACCGCGGACTGCCCTGGGACGGGCCGTCGGTCCAGGTCTACACCTACCCGGACATCCCCAGCTCCCCCTGTGAGCCGGACTCCTTCGAGGAGGACTTCCCGCGGGTCTGCAATCTCGACTTCACCATCTACTGGCCCGCGGGGTACGGCACCGGAGCCGAGCAGACCGATCCCGCCGCAGTGCCGGGCGCCTATGCGTGGGACCTCTCGTACCTGTACATGAACACGTTGACCTGGAACAGCTCGCTGGCGTTCTACTTCAACGCGCTCGACGAGAAGCTCGCGGACGATCCGGAGCGCGCCGAGGAGGCCTGGCGCCGCTACAACCTGCAGATGCGCTGCCTCGCGGCGGCCTCGACCATGCAGCTGCCCGCGGAGGCGCAGCCCACGCCGGAGATGATCGAGACCCTGCTCGACGAGTCGACCTGGCCCACGGAGGACGAGCCCCACAGCCTCGAACCGGCGTCCCGCGTGCGATGGTTGACGGTCGGCTTCGAGTCGGACGGCGACGTCGCCCAGTGCAACACCTGGCTCGCGCCGTCGGATCAGGTGGCGTGATCTCGCCAGGCGCGACACCCCACTAACCTGAGGCCATGGTGCAGCCCTCGAGCCCGAATCCGGCCACGAATCCGGCCACGCCCCCAGCCCCAGCCCCAGCCCCAGCCCCAGCCCAGTCCGCTCCGCGCGGCCCCCGGACCGATGCGCTGTACGTCGCCCGCGTGGACAACGTCGGCGGCACCTCCGGCCAGGTGCGTGTGCACGACGGACCCGCTGCTCTCGCCGCGGAGGATCCCGCCGCAGCGCGCCCCGACTCCGGGCGTCCTGCCGCAGAGGTGCCCGCGAGAACCCCGTCGGCCCCCGAGGTCTCGCTCCCCACGGGCGGGCCGACGACGCCCGCTCGCGGGTTCAACCCCGAGCAGTTCCTCGCCATGGCCTGGAGCACGTGCCTCGGCGAGACGCTGCGCGTGGTCCTCTCCGAGCACGGCCTGCCCCACGACAGCCATGTGAGCGTCGAGGTCGGCCTGCACCGCGACCCGTCGGGCGGGTACCTCTTCGCGCCCCGAGCCCTGGTCACGATCGACGCGATGGCGGCCGACGAGGCACAGCCGCTCCTCGAGGCCGCCCACGCCCGCTGCCCCGTCTCGAAGCTGCTGCGCGGCCCGGACGAGCCGGTCGTCGAGCTCCACGAGTCCGCAGACGCCGGGGAGTCCGCTCAGGGCTGAGGTCGACGTGATGCAGCACATAGCCTCCTGACCAGCGCGCTCGGTACGCTGAGAGAACCCTTTCGAGCCGCCTCGCCACGGTCCTCCGACCCCGGTCCTCCGATCCCGGCGCACGGCTCGACCCTCCCCCTCGTGAGAGCCGATGATCGAGTTCCAGAACGTCGCCAAGACCTTCCTGCAGGGCCGGTCCGTCGTGACCGCCCTGGAGGGCATCAACCTCACGATCGCCGAGAACGAGATGTTCGGCGTCGTCGGCGAATCCGGGTCCGGGAAGTCGACCCTGCTGCGCCTGATCAACCATCTCGAGGCGCCCACCTCGGGCACCGTGCTGGTCGGCGGCGAGGATCTCAGCACCCTCCCGCCCCGTGCACAGCGTGCCCGGCGGCGCGGCATCGGCATGGTGTTCCAGCAGTTCAACCTGCTCGGCAACTCGACCGTCCTGGACAACGTCTCGATGCCGCTGCGCCTGCAGGGTCGCCGCGGGCGGGACACCGCGATGCAGATGCTCGAGTTCGTGCACATGGCCGGCCACCGCGACAAGCACCCCAGCCGACTCTCCGGCGGCGAGAAGCAGCGCGTCGCGATCGCGCGAGCGCTCGTGACGAGGCCGCAGATCCTGTTGGCCGACGAGCCGACGTCGGCCCTGGACTCCGGGCACACCGATGAGGTGATGTCCGTCCTGCGGGACGTGCGCGCCGAGTTCCGCACCACGATCGTGCTGGTCAGCCATGAGCTCGACGTCATCAAGACCTCCTGCGACCGGGCCGCTGTGCTCGAGGGCGGGCACCTGGAGGCCCTCATCGACGTCACGCCGCCCCCGCCGCGCGAGCGCACCGGGAGCTATGCCGACCGCGCCCGGGAGCACCTGGCATGAACGATCTGCTGACCCGGCTGGGCGAGTACCGCGGCGAGATCATCACGTCGATCGTCGAGACCGGCTACATGCTGGGCAACTCGATGCTCGCGGCGGTCCTCGTCGGCCTTCCGCTGGGCACCCTGCTGTACCTCTCCCGCCCGGGCGGGCCCTTCGAGCGCCGCTGGCTGCACACCGTGCTCAACACCTACGTCAACGTGGTGCGCTCGGTGCCCTTCCTGCTCTTCGTCGTGGCCCTGATCCCCGTCACCCGCTGGCTGGTGGGGACCTCCTTCGGCACCACCGCGGCGTCGGTGCCGCTCGCCTTCGTGGCCGCCGCGCTCTACGCCCGCTTCTCCGAGCAGACTCTGCTGGAGGTCCCGGAGCAGACCGTGGAGCTGGCCCGGTCCCTCGGTGCGGGTCCGCTGCAGCTGGTGGTGCGCTTCCTGTACTCCGAGGCTCGCTCCGGCCTGGTGCTGAGCCTGACCACCGTCACGATCTCGATGGTCAGCTACTCCACGATCATGGGCGTGGTCGGCGGCGGCGGCGTGGGCGACTTCGCGATCCGCTACGGCTACCAGACCTACGAGTACGACCTCATGTACACCACGATCGTCCTGATGATCGTGGCCGTGATGCTCATCCAGGGGGCGGGAACCCTGCTCGCCCGGATCCTCGACAAACGCGGTCGCTGAACCGCGCCCCGCGGCTCGCGCCTCTCGTCTCACGCCCTACGCACGACTCCCAACGCCACAAGCCCCAGCTCCAGCTCCAGCTCCAGCTCCAGCTCCAGCTCCAGCTCCAGCTCCAGCTC
>NZ_JABUXW010000031.1 GCF_014897585.1 Brachybacterium tyrofermentans
ACGACAGCATAAGAAATCAACCGAATCCGCTGTCCGAAATCACCGCAGCAGCTCACTTTCCGTCGCCGTCATCGGCACCGGCATGGCCGGCAGGACCCACGCCAACGCCTGGAGCCAGGCCGGAACCGTCTATGACCTGGGCCTGCCGCCCGTGCGGCTCGCCGCCATCGCCGACGCCCACCTGCCCTTCGCCGAGGACGCCGCCGCCCGCTATGGCTACGAGAAGGCCGTGGGGGACTGGCGCGACGTCGCCGAGGACGACTCGATCGACATCGTCTCGATCGTGGTGGGCAACGCCCTGCACCGCGAGATCGCCGAGGCCATGGCCGCGGCGGGGAAGCACGTGCTGTGCGAGAAGCCCCTGGCCGGCACCCTCGAGGACGCCGAGGCGATGGCAGCCCTCGAGCAGAAGCACCCCGACCTGGTGCTCGCGACCGGCTACACCTTCCGTCGCAACGCCGGCATCGCCATGCTCGCCAAGCTCGCCGAGGACGGCGCCCTGGGGAGGATCGCCCACCTCGACGGCCGGTACTGGTGCGACTACGGGGCTGACGAGAACGTCCCCATGGCCTGGCGGTACAAGGGCCCGATGGGTTCCGGCGCGCTCGGCGACGTCGGCTCCCACCTCGTGGACTCCGCCGAGCTGATCCTGGGCCCGGTGGTCGAGGTCTCCGGCGCGCAGCTCGTGCAGACCATCTCCGAGCGGCCGGTGGCCGGCGGTGCGGTCGCGGGCGGGCGCGGGGTCGCCGCCTCCGCCGACGCTCCGAAGGAGGTCGTCGAGAACGACGACGTCGCCACCTTCACTGCGCGCTTCGCCTCCGGCGCCGCGGGGACCTTCTCGGTGTCCCGTGTCGCTCACGGCCTGCCCAACTACAAGGCGCTCACGGTGCTCGGAACCGACGGCACCGCGAGCTGGTCCCTGGACCGCACCGGCGAGATCCAGATCGCCGACGCCACCTCGCCGCAGGGCCTCGGCGGTCTGCGCCAGGTGCTCGTGAACCCCGAGTTCCCCTACTTCGGCAACGGCTCCTCGATGGCCTTCGGCGGCGTCGGCCTGAACCAGATCGAGCAGTTCACCTACCAGGCGCACGCCTTCCTGCAGCAGGTCGCCGGCATCACCGAGGGCGCCCTGCCGCCGTGCGCGAGCTTCGCCGACGGCTACCGCCAGATGCGGGTGCTGGACGCCGTGGCCCGCTCGGCGGCGTCCGGTGGCGCGGCGATCGAGATCTCCTGACCCGGCCGACCCGTCGGCCTGTTCCCCACGACCGTTTCCGAGAGGAGACCCCATGACGTTCACCTATGGCGCCTACACCGCCTGCCTGCAGGACCGCACCCTTCCCGAGGCCCTCGACGTGCTCCGCGGGATGGGCCTGACCGGAGCCGAGGTCAACACCGGCGGCTTCATCCCCTCGCCCCACGCCCCGGTCGACGCCCTGCTGGCGAGCGAGCGCGTCCGACGCGACTACCTGCAGGTCTTCGCCGACGCCGGCATGCAGCTCACGGGCCTGACAGCGTCCGGAAATCCGCTCTCGCCCCTGCCCACCGAGGGCCTCGGTCATGCCCACGACCTGCGTCGCACGATCGAGCTCGCCGGCCTGCTCGGCGTGCGCGACGTGGTCGCGATGTCCGGAACCCCCGGCACCGACCCGGGTGCCCGCTACCCGGCGTGGATCGTGAACCCCTGGAACGGCATCGACCTGGAGATCCTCGAGTATCAGTGGTCCGTCGCCGTGCCGTTCTGGAAGGAGATCGATGCGCTCGCTCGGGAGCGGGACGTGAAGGTCGCGCTCGAGATGCATCCGCGGAACCTGGTGTTCTCCCCGCCCAGCTTCGAGCGCTTCGTCGAGCTGGTCGAGCCGACTCACCTCGGCGTGAACCTCGACCCGAGCCACCTGTTCTGGCAGCAGATGGAGCCCATCGACTGCATCGAGCGGCTGGGCTCGCACATCACGCACGTGCACGCCAAGGACACCGCCGTGCTGCCCGGCGCGGCGACCCGCGGCGTGCTCGACACCGACTACGGCCCGGTTCCGGAGGACCCGGCGCAGCGCACGCCGACGGGGATGGGCCACTACTGCTCGACCTGGCCGGACGATCCGGCCTGGAGGTTCGTCGCGATCGGCGAGGGCCATGACGTGGACTACTGGACCCGGTTCCTGGCGGCGCTGGCCGCGGTGGACCCGCAGCTCCACGTCAACATCGAGCACGAGGACGCCGCCTTCGACCGCGTCGAGGGCATCGCCCGCGGCGCCGAGGTGCTCCTGGCCGCCGCCGAGCGCGCCGGCGCCTGAGCGGACGGGTGCCCGCGCGTCCTGGCATCGGCGCACGGAGCTCGCACGCGGAGCTGCGTCACCGGTACCCGCACGTGGAGCTGCGTCACCGGTACCCGCGCGTCGAGCTGTGTCACCGGTACCCGCACGTGGAGCTGCGTCGTCGCCCGCCCCAGTTGCGGAGTTCGCGCTCCGTGGCGGGGTCCACACTGCCTGGTGCGTCGGTATCCACTGGTCTATTCGACGCATCAGACCGTGTGGGCTGCTGGCGCCACCGTGCAGATGCTCTCGGCGCACGGGCCGCTGGCGCCGCCGTGCTCGGCACGTGGGTCGCCGGCGCCGTCGCGTCCAGCGCATACAGCACAGGCACCGCCGCGCCAGCATGCAAGCCGCCGGAGTCCTGCTCGGCACCTCCAGAACCCCTCCGCCCCTGACAAGGAACAGAACATGCCTCTCGTACGCATCACCCAGCAGGACGTCCGCACTCCCGAGCAGTCGCGCCGGATGGCGGACATCGTCCAGGAGGTCATGCTCGAGCTGTTCGCCGCGCCGGCCCGGGATCGCTACCAGATCGTGGAGACGCTGCCCGTCGGCTCGATCCTCGCCGAGGACACCGGGTTGGGGATCGAGCGCAGCGAGGGGGTGGTGATCATCCACGTCACCCAGCAGGGCCGCAGCACCGAGCAGAAGCAGGCGGTCTACGCCGCGCTCGCCGAGCGGCTCGCCGCGGAGGAGCTCGTGCGCCCGGAGGACCTCATCGTCTCGGTGGTGCACAACGACCGCGAGGACTGGTCCTTCGGGCACGGCAGGGCGCAGTTCCTCACCGGAGAGCTCTGAGGGCACGGGCCGAAGGGCCGACGGGCAGGCCGACGGGCCCACGGACCCACGGGCAGGCCGACGGGCCCACGGACCCACGGGCAGGCCGTCGGGCGGGCCGACGGGCCCACGGGCAGGCCGTCGGGCGGCCCGACGGGCGGATCGACGGGCAGATCGGCGGCCTTCCGAACATGTTCACTCATTTGTCTGGACATGAGCCTGCAGGCATGGCACGATAGATCCATCGAGCGGTACGGCCGGGCAGATCGCCCCTGGTCACCGCCCAGATTTCAACGCAGAGAGGCTCTGAGATCATGGCAGCACCCGACCTTGACATCATCACCTTCGGTCGCAGCGGTGTCGACATCTACCCGCTGGAGATCGCCACGGGACTCGAGGACATCTACAGCTTCGGCAAGTTCCTCGGCGGCAGCCCCACGAACGTGGCCGTCGCGGCGGCCCGGCTCGGGCACACCCCGGCCGTGATCACCGGCGTGGGAAACGATCCCTTCGGCCGCTACGTGGTCAAGGAGATGGAGCGCCTGGGCGTCTCGGGCGAGTTCGTCGTGCGCAACGACGAGCTGAACACCCCCATCACCCTGTGTGAGATCTTCCCGCCGGATGACTTCCCGCTGTACTTCTACCGCAAGCCCAGCGCCCCGGACCTGCAGGTCACGCCCGAGCACCTCGACCTCGAGGCGATCAAGTCCGTGCCGCTGTTCTGGTTCTCCGGCACCGGGCTGTCCGAGGAGCCCAGCCGCTCCGCGCACTTCGCGGCCCTCGAGGCCCGCGGTCGCACCGCGCACACCGTCTTCGACCTCGACTACCGACCGATGTTCTGGTCCTCGCCCGATGAGGCTCGCGAGCTGTACCGCGAAGCGCTCAAGCACACCACGGTCGCCGTCGGCAACAAGGAGGAGTGCGAGGTCGCCGTCGGCGAGACCGAGCCCGAGCGCGCGGCCGACGCCCTGCTCGAGGCCGGCGTCGAGATCGCGATCGTCAAGCAGGGCCCCAAGGGCGTGCTCGGCAAGACCCGCGACGACCGTGTGGAGGTCGCCCCGAACCTCATCGAGGTCATCAACGGCCTCGGCGCGGGGGACAGCTTCGGCGGCTCCCTGGCGCACGGCCTGCTGGCCGGCCAGGACCTCGAGACCATCCTGACCCGCTGCAATGCGGCCGGCGCGATCGTCACCAGCCGCCTGGAGTGCTCCACCGCGATGCCCACCGGCGAGGAGATCGACCTGCTGCTCGCCGGCGGCGACCCCAACCACGGGCAGACCGTCGAGCAGATGCTCGGCGCGCTGCGCAACCGCGGCATCGCCGCCCCGGCCACGGAGACGGCCCCCGCCACGGAGAAGACCGCATGAGCAGCGCGAGCGGCACCCCGACCAGCACCCCCGGACCGGCCGGCTCCGGGTTCGTGAGCACTTACGACGAGGTCACGAAAGTCCGCCTCGAGGACCCCTCGCGGATCGCACGCCTCGCGGCCACCCGCCGCCGGCGCACCGTCGCGGACACCGACGGCACCATGATGGTGATCGCCGCGGATCATCCTGCCCGTGGCGCTCTCGGCGTGGGCAGCCGCCCGCAGGCCATGGCCAGCCGGCGCGAGCTGCTGGACCGCATGCGCGAGGCGCTCGCCGTGCCCGGCGTGGACGGTGTGCTCGGCACCGCGGACATCCTCGAGGACCTGCTGCTGCTCGGCGCGCTCGAGGACAAGATCGTCTTCGCCTCGATGAACCGCGGCGGCTTGCAGGGCAGCTCCTGGGAGATCGAGGATCGCTTCACCGCCTACGACGCGGCCTCGATCAAGCAGTCCGGCTTCGACGGCGGCAAGATGCTCACCCGCATCGATCTGGACGACGACCGCACCTCGTTCATCCTCGAGGCCAGCGCGAACGCCGTCACCGACCTGGCGCGGCACGAGCTGATCGCCATGGTCGAGCCGTTCATGTCCAGCCGCCCCGGCGGGGGGAAGATCGTCAACGACCTCAGCCCCGAGGCCGTCATCAAATCCATCCACATCGCTCAGGGTCTCGGCGCCACGAGCGCCTACACCTGGCTGAAGCTGCCGGCGGTGGATGACATGGAGCGGGTCATGGACGCGACCACGCTGCCCACGCTGATCCTCGGCGGAGACCCCGCGAACGATGATCCCGACACCCTGCGCGCCACGTGGAAGCAGGCTCTTGCCCGGCCCAACGTGCGCGGCCTGGTCGTGGGTCGCACCCTGCTGTATCCGGCCGACGACGACGTCACCGCCGCGGTGGCCGCCTCCGTCGACATGCTCCGCTGAGCAGCTTCACGAGCTGACCGGCCCTCTCGAAGGGAGACCATCGATGTCCTCCACCACCAGCACCCCCAGCACGCCCGGCCCCTCCAGCACGCCCGGCACCTCCGATCTGCACCTGCCCGCCGGCTCCACCGGCCGCGGCAACTACGAGACGATCATCGATCCCGGCGCCCGCGACGGCTGGGTCCACACCGGGCTGCGCGTGCTCGCGCTCGGCCCAGGGGAGAGCGAGATCTTCACCGCGAACAGCGTCGAGGCGATGATCGTGCCCCTGAACGGCGGCTGCGAGGTCTCCGTCGGCGGCGAGCAGCACATGCTGCGCGGCCGCACCGACGTCTTCGCCTCCGCGACCGACGTGCTCTACGTGCCCGTCGGCTCCCAGCCCACGATCTCCTCGGCCGACGGCGGTCGCTTCGCGGTCGCCACCGCAGTGGCCACCGGCGTCCACCCGGTCGCGCTGATCCGGGCCGAGGACATCTCCGTGGAGATCCGCGGCGGGGGGAACATGACGCGGAAGGTGCGCAACTTCGGCACCGTCGGCGCCTTCGACGCGATGGACAGCCTCATCGCCTGCGAGGTCATCACCCCTGGTGGGAACTGGTCCAGCTATCCCGCGCACAAGCACGACGAGACCGTGGACGATGGCGAGCACCTCGAATCCGAGCTCGAGGAGATCTACTACTACGAGATCCAGGACGCCCCCGACGGCGGTCCCGGCTTCGGCTTCCACCAGACCACCTCGAGCGGCGAGTCGACGCCGATCGACGTGCTGTCCGAGGTGCGCACCGGCGACACCGTGCTGGTCCCGCACGGATGGCACGGTCCCTGCGCGGCCGCCCCCGGGCACGACATGTACTACCTCAACGTCATGGCCGGGCCGGATCCGGTGCGCGCCTGGAACATCACCGATCATCCCGAGCAGACCTGGGTGCGCGGCACCTGGGCCGACGCCGGCATCGACCCCCGCCTCGAAGGAGAGACCCGATGAGCGAGAACCCGACGACAGCAGCCGCGCAGGCCGCGACCCCGCAGACCAGCCTTCCCCAGGACGTGCGCGTCGGCATCATCGGCGTGGGCCGCATGGGCGCCGACCATGTCGAGCGCATCCGCGGCCGCATCAAGGGCGCCCGTGTGAGCGTGATCAGCGACTATCTGCGCGAGACCGCCGAGAAGGTCTCCGCGGAGACCCCGGGATCCCGCGTGGTCGACACTCCCGAGGAGGTCATCGCCGCGGAGGACGTCGACGCGATCCTCATCGCGAGCCCCGGTGCCTTCCACCGCGACCAGACCCTCGCCGCGATCGCCGCCGGCAAGCCCGTGCTGTGCGAGAAGCCGCTGGCCATGAACCCGCAGGACGCCTACGACGTGGTGCGCGCCGAGGCCGCATCGGGCGCGTCGTACGTCTCGCTGGGCTTCATGCGCCGCTTCGACGCCGAGTACGCCGAGCTCAAGGACGCTCTGGACGCCGGCGAGCTGGGCACACCCCTGCTGCTGAACTGCAAGCACCGCAACGCCACCGTGCTGCCCGGCTTCAACGACACGATGATGGTCTACGACTCGGCCGTCCACGAGATCGACGCGATCTCGTACTTCCTCGAGGAGCCCGTGGTCTCGGTGCAGACCGTCGTGCCTCGCACCACCGAGCTCGCGCCCGAGGGCCTGCACGATCCGCTGCTGTTCCTCTTCCGCACCGAATCCGGCGTGATCGTCACCGACGAGCTGTGGGTGAGCACCAACGCCGGGTATGAGGTGCGCACCGAGCTCGTCGGCTCCAAGGGTGCCTCGACCATCGGCCAGGCCAGCGGCCGGGTCACCACGCAGCTCGAGGGCGGCCGCTGGGGCGGCGATGTCCCGCTGGACTTCCGGCCGCGCTTCGTCGCCGCCTATGACGCCGAGGTGCAGGCCTGGATCAACGCCGTGGCCGACGGCAGCAACGTCGCGCCCCGCTCCGCCACCGCCTGGGACGGCTACGTGGGCGCCGCGATCTGCGAGGCCACCGAACGCTCGCTCACGGCCGACGGGGAGGTGCCGGTCGCGCTCGAGGCACGGCCGAGCTGAGTCACGAAGGCGGCAGCTGAGCTGACCGCCAGGGCGGCGACTGACTGATCATCTGCTGTCCGCGCCGTATCCTGGCGCGGACGCAGGCGTCAACCGAGGAGAGTGCAGTGGAAGGATCCGAGCCGAATCGGGCTAAGACGGTCGATCTGGTCGTGGACCGCGAGCTCTCGATGCCGCTGTACCTGCAGCTCGCCACCCAGATCGAGAGGGCCATCCAGGCCGGCGAGCTCCCTCCGGGCAGCCGGCTGGAGAACGAGCTCGATCTCGCCGGCCGCCTCGGGCTGTCGCGGCCGACGGTGCGCCAGGGCATCCAGGAGCTCGTGGACAAGGGCATGCTGGTGCGCAAGCGCGGCGTGGGCACCCAGGTGGTGCAGGCGCCCGTGAACCGCCAGGTCGCGCTGACCTCCCTGTACGACGACCTGCGCAGCGCCGGGAAGGCCCCGCGCACCGAGGTCGTCGAGTACCGCATCGGTCGGCCGTCCCCGGAGGCCGTGGACCGCCTGCAGCTGCGCGCCGGCGAGCAGGTGCTCGAGCTGCTGCGCGTGCGCTACGCCGACGACGAGCCGCTCGCCGTCATGCGCAACACCCTGCCCGAGCGCATCGCCCCCAGCCGCGAGAGCCTCGCGAGCAACGGCCTGTACGCCTCCCTGCGGGAGGAGGGCGTGGTCTCCGTGCTCGCCCACGAGCGCATCGGCGCCACCGTGGCCGACGAGGAGCACGCCGAGCTGCTCGACGAGGAGATCGGCGCCGCCCTGCTCACCATGGAGCGCAAGTCCTTCGCCAATGATGGCCGCGTGGTCGAGTTCGGGTACCACGTGTACCGCGCCTCGCGGTACTCCTTCGAGGTCACCCTCGTCGACTCCTGACCCCGGTGCCGGTGGGGCCGGCACCGGACGCCGGGGTCAGGTCGCCTCTGCGGGCTGGGTCAGCGGTCCTCGATCTCGAGGAGGTCCGCCGCGCTCTCGAGGTCCGTGTGCTCGGTGGAGTCCTGGTTCATCCGCTCCAGGTAGGGCTGCGAGCGCTCCACCTGCTGCTCCAGGGAGTTCACCGTGGTCAGGAAGTTCTGGTTGGCCTGGGTGCGGAAGGCGTCGATCCCGTCCATGGTGGTGAACAGGTTGTCGAAGGCCTTCTTCAGCGTCTCGGGGGAGACCCCGGAGCTGGCTGCCTGCTCCTGGATCTTCAGGGTGTTGTCCGCGAGCATCTGCGAGGTGCGGTCGATGAGCGAGTCCGTCGTGCGGTTGACCGCGTCGATCTGGTCGAGCACGAGGCGCTGGTTCTCGAGCGCCTGGGCCGTGATCACGGCGGTGCGCAGCGCGGTGACCGTGGTGGTGCGCGCACGCTCCACACCCTGCTGAAGCTTGGTGTTGTTGTCCTCGATGAGGCCCATCGCGAGGTAGGCCTGCACGGTGACGGCGATCTGCGTGGCCACGTCCTGGCGCCGCTGGCGCACGGCGAACAGCACGTCCCGCTCCATGGCGTCGGCCTCCGCGGTCTTGCCCGCGGAGCGGGTCTGATCGGCGCGGCGCACGGTGCGCTCATCCAGCAGCCGCAGCAGCTGGGAGGCCTTCTGCAGGGCTTCGAGGTCCTCCCAGAGGGAGCGGCGCTCCACCGACAGCTCGGCGTTGTCGCGCTGCAGCATCTCCTGGCCGCGGCTGAGCGCGCCGAGCACCTCGTCGAGCTGCTTCTGGTTGGACTCGTAGCTGCGGAAATAGCGCTTGGCGGACTTCTTCCCCGGCAGGAACGCGAGGGCCTTCGAGGCGAAGGTGTCGTCCTTCGGGGCGAGGTCCTCCATGGTGGTGCGCAGCTGGGAGAGGGATTTCGAGACGTTCTCCTGGGAGCCGCCGCTCTCCTTCGCGTCGCGGAGCGACTGCTGCATGAATCGCGAGGAGGTCCCGGTGGTGCGCTCGAAGGTGCGCCTGGCGACCGCGCCCAGCGCGTCGACCTGGGCGGTGAACTCCTGGGAGTGCGGGTTGAGGGCGGCGATCTGCTCGACCCACTGATCGGCGCGGCCCTCGAGATCCTGCTGGGTCTCGGCGGGCAGGTCGGGGAGCATCGAGACGGCCTGGTCCTCGGGGACCTCGGCGATGGGCTCGGCCGGGGTGATCTCCGGTTCGGGGGTGGGCGGCTGGAGCTTGTCCATGGGGGCCTCCTCGGGCGATGGGCGGATCGATGTCGGGTCAGTGCAGGTCGGGGAAGAGCTGTGCGGGTCAGTGGCTGGACAGTGGCTGGTCGATGATGGGGCGCCGGGCATCGGGCGCCGGCGGCCGGGTCAGACGTCGATGATCGGGTTCAGGTGCTGGTCGGCGAAGCGGGTGCGGAGGAACTCGGCGTGCACGTCGAGGGAGCGGGACACCCCGGCGACGATGCCGCTCTCGATCTGCTCGAGGCCCTCGCCGAGCACGGTGAGCTGCTGGTCGACGTCCTCGAGGTTGTCCAGCGCCTCCTGCCGCGCCGCGCCGCGGAAGGTGGCGAGGAAGCCGCCCAAGTCCTCCGCAGCGTCGACCAGCTCGGGCAGGTAGCGGGTGGCCATGCCCTCGAGCATCGTCACCTCGCCCTCATAGGGGCGCTGTGCGCGGATCGTCTCGGAGCCGGTGACGGCGTCGATGCGGCGCAGCAGGGACTCGACATGCTCGAGCACGAGGCCGACCTTCGGATCACTCGCGCCGCGACGCAGCTCGGTGGTGCGTCGGCGCAGAGCGGACGTGGCACTGGAGGTCTCCTCGAGCATCCGCACCGTGGTCCCGGAGGCGCCGCCCTCGATCGTGGGCGGCTGAGGGCCGGACGGGCGGAGAGCACGTAGCGCGGCTCCGCTGCCCCCGGCGACAATCACCCCGGCGCCGACGGCGATGCCGAGCGCGGCCAGCGGGCCCACGAGCGCGGTGCCCAGGCCCAGCACCAAGCAGGCCGCGCCGACCAGGCCGCCGGCCAGCACGGGCAGGCCGACGGAGACGAGGAACGGCCGACGGGGGCGTCCCACGGCGCTCGACGCGGGCCCATGCACCGTGCCCTCGAGCGGCTTCTCGACGGGACCCCAGAGGCTGCGGCGCTCCGCGGTGGCCTTCCACGGCAGGTCCACGTCACCGGGCGCGACGGGACCAGGGGACGTGGCGTCCCCGGGGGTCGGCCGCTGGGCCGACGGTTCGTTCCCATCGTTCACGTGTACCCGCTGTCTCTCCGGAAGGCGGAGACGAGGGCCGGCGGCGGCGTCGGCCCCGGAGGGCCTGCGCCGAGCGAGCGTCTCGTTCCTGGGCGTGCTCGAAGGCTATCGCGGGCGGCTGGATGGCTCCAGGGGATGCGGGGTTGCGGGGAAGGAGGAGGATGCTGCGGCTGCGGCCGGCCCGGACGGCGCCGTGGGAGCCGGAGCGCGCGGTGCGCTCAGGCCGGGACGCCCTCGACCGCGGCGGCGAGCGACGCGAGGGACTGCTCGAGGAAGTCCGGGCCGACGGATGGCAGCCCACCGATCTCCGCGGCAACCTCCGGCGGGGTCGCGCTCCAGTCGTAGGCGAGGGTCACTCGGGTGCCCTCCGGGGTCGGGTCGAGGTCGTAGCGCCAGGTCCATCCGCCGCCGGCCAGGGTGCCGTCGGGGGTGTACTGCGAGGGCTCCCAGGCGATGGAGCGGCCCGGCTCGAAGGCGATCACGAGATTGTGCATCTCGTAGCGCCCGCCGGCATCGGCGTGGAACATCTCGATGCCGAACACCTGGCCGATCTCCGTGATCCTTGCGGGCGCTGCCTCGAGCGACCCCCGCACCCAGTCCGTCGGCTCCGTGAGGTGGTGACGCGCCGGGTCGGCCAGCAGGTCGAAGACGACCTCGGGGGCGGCGCGGACGATGCGATGGACGACGAGGCGGTCCGCCTCGGCGGGCGCGTGCTGATCGGTGGTCATGATGAGGTCCTCCCGTACAGGGCGGCGACGTCGGGGGAATCGAGCCAGCGCGAATAGGTGGCGGACTGCGGCCATCCCGCCGGGACGTCCTGCCACTCCTCCTGGCGACCCCAGGGGAGCACGTCCATCAGGGCGAAGGAGTAGGAGAGCTGCTCGATGCCGCGGCCCGTGGTGTGCCAGGTCCGGTAGACGGTGTCGCCGTCACGGAGGAACACGTTCAGGCCGAAGCCGCCACCGGGCGGGGAGTCGACATCGGCGCCGAAGGAGCTGCCCGCCGTCGAGTACCACTCCATCTCGTTGCCCACCTTCTCGCGGTAGGCGAGGGCTTCCTGGATCGGTCCCTGAGTGACCACGACGAAGCGGGCGTCGTAGGGGCGCAGGAAGTCGAGCCGGGTGAGCTGATGCGTGTAGCTCGTGCAACCGCCGCACTGCCATTCGGCCCCCGGTGACCACATGTGGTGGTAGGTGATCAGCTGGGAGCGGCCGTCGAACAGGTCGACGAGACGGACCGGGCCATCCTTCGACTCCAGGGTGTAGTCAGGGAGCTCCACCATGGGAAGGCGGCGGCGCTGGGCGGCGATGGCATCGAGCTCCCGGGTCGCGGCCTTCTCGCGCAGGCGCAGGTCATCGAGCTCTCGGCGCCAGGTCTCGGCATCGACGACGGGAGGAAGGGCAGTCGGGTTCGTGGTCATGGTGCTCCCCTGCGGTGGGCGGGATATGGTGCATGTGAACACCATCCACATTGGTGTGAACACCGTAAACTTTGAGCGGAAGGGCGTCAAGAGTGTCGGAGGGGAATCGTCCGTACCACCACGGCGACCTGCGGGCCGCACTGGTGGCCGAGGGGCTCGAGCTCACGCGCAGCGACGGCCCCGGCGCCCTGTCGCTGCGGGAGGTGACCCGCCGCGCCGGTGTCTCCCCGGCGGCGGCGTATCGCCATTTCCGTGATCGTTCCGCGCTCCTCGGCGCTCTCGGTCTGGAGATCCAGAGCCGCGTGGTGGAGCGGATGCGCGCGCGGACGGCGGAACCCGGAGTGGCCGATCCAGCGGAGGAATCCCTGCGCCGGCTTCGCGGCGTGGGTCTCGGTTACATCGACTTCGCTTGCGAGGAGCCGGGCTGGTTCGAGATGGCCTTCTTCGGGATCGCCGACGTCGAGGGCATCGGGCCGGACCTCGCGCGCGTGCCACCGTTCGCCGAGCTGCTCGCAGCACTGGACGAGTGCGTGGCGTCCGGGGCGCTGCCCGCCCTTCGGCGCCCCGGAGCAGAGTTCTCCTGCTGGTCAGCGGTGCACGGATGTGCGGAGCTGATCGTGCACGGCCCCTTGAGGGGGGCGGCCCCGGGGCTGGTGCGAGAGGTTGCCGAGCGCGTGGTCGACGACATCATCGTCGGCATCCGCTGACCGCCGATTCCCTCGCGCGAGAACGCCCCGGAGGTGACCGTTGGGCCCGCGCTCCGGGCCGGGTCTCCGCGGCGAATCCCCGGAGCGCGCCTCGAATCGGGTGTCAACGGCGGGCGCGGCCGCCTCCTGCGAGCACGTCGGCGGCGCTCGGCGCGGGGATCTCGGCGTCGAAGGGGATCATCGGCCGCTGGATGCGCGAGTGGCCCAGGCGCACCAGGTCCTGGTCCACGCCGCCCGGGGTGAGGGCGAGCAGCCAGTCGGCGGCGGCGTCGTACTGGTCCGGCTCGAGGTAGCCCATCTTCACGGTGACCACGTCGAAGCCCGTCATCGACAGGCCGAGGCGCTCGAACATCTCGTGGCGCGCCCACTGCGAACGACGCCCCGTGACCACGACCGTCAGGCCGGTGGGAGACTCCCCGTCGAGCACGCGCAGTGCGGCGGCGCGGCCCGTCGGCCCGGATTCATCGAGCGCTGCCACCTCCACCCGCAGCGGCACCGGGCCGGGATCGCGGGCGTCGATCCGCGCGCCGACCTGCACCTCGAGGCGGCCGCCGACGCCCGCCTGCCAGGCGGCGTCGGTCGTGTCCGGATCCACCAGCGCGACCATGAGCGCGCTCACCGCACCGGAACGGATCTCCTCGCGTGCGGCGAGGCGGGCCAGGCAGTAGGTGGTGTCGTCGGCGCCGCCGGCCCCGGGGTTGTCCCCGGAATCGGAGATCCAGAACGGCCGAGCCTCTGAGGCGATCGCCTGGTCCAGGCACTCCTCGAAGGTGCCGGTGGGGGCCACGAACTCGAAGTCGTGGCGGGCCTGCCACACGGTCCCGGCGAGCTCGAGCGCCGCCTCCTGCACGGCGGCCTCGTCGTCCCCGAAGGCGACGATCGCGGCCTGGCAGCGGGGCTGGTCGGCCCAGGCGAACCCGATCCAGTAGGAGATGTCGGTGATACCCCCGCGCTGGGTGATCGCGGGGATGCCGCCGTAGATCGTCCGGGCCGGTTCGATCCGGGTGGAGGTCTTCTCGCCGGGCAGCAGGATCGGCACATGCACGAGCGCCTTGTGGGGGAGCGCCCCGCCGTCGCGCACCCGGGCGGCGGCCTCCACGAGGTCGCGTAGGCCCCGCTCGCGGGTCTCCCAGGCGTCGATGTGGGGAGCGTGCCGGTAGCAGGTCAGCAGGTCACAGCCCTCGAAGAGGGTGTGCGAGACGTTCCCGTGCAGGTCCATCGCGGTGCCGACCACCACGTCCGGGCCGATCGCTCCACGGATCGCCGTGAGGAGGTCGCCCTCGGCGTCCTCGAGGCCCTCCACGCTCATCGCCCCGTGGATGTCGAAGAAGAAGCCGTCCAGCGGGGACTCGGCATGCGCGGCGGCGAGACCCTCCGTGATCTCCTGCTTCCACCCCTCGTACACGTCGCGCGCGAGCTGGCCGCCCGGCAGGGCGCGGGCGTGCAGCACGCCCACGTACTCGGCCGCTTCTCGCAGCGCACGCCCCGAGGTCGAGGGTCCGCCGCCGATGCCTCTGGCTGCGGCGGGACCGGGCGCCGAGCCCCGGTCCTCGGCGCCGCTGAAGAAGGGATAGCGGTCCAGGATCGGCTCCGTGCCGCGCCGCACCTCGAAATCGGCGGTGCCGGAGCGGTAGGGCGTGAACGTCGAGGACTCGATCGCGATCCCGGCGATGCCGATCCGGGGACGGGCCGGGATCCCGGCCGACGGATCGGCGGCTTCGGCGGACTGCGTGGACTGCGACGTCGCGGACATGCGATGCTCCAGGGGCTTGAGCGGTTGATGGGGGGGGTGCGGACATCCTTCCATCCCGGCCGCCCACCCCGCCATGAGCGCGCCGAGGCGCTCGAAGGAGCAGTGCGTTGATCAGTTTCGATGACCGCCATGGGCCCGCAGATGCGGCCCCGGTCGCCGCCTACCCCGAGCTCGCCGTGCCCGACTGGTATCGCGACGCGAAGCTCGGCATGTTCGTGCACTGGGGCCTGTACTCCGTCCCCGCCTGGGCGGACGTCCTGGACCGCAGCGACGTCACCGCGCAGAACGCCTACGCCCGCCACCAGTACGCCGAGTGGTACGCCAACACCGTGCGCATCGAGGGCAGCCCCACCCGCGAGCGGCACGAGCGCCTGTACGGCGTGGGCCATTCCTACGAGGACTTCGCCGACGACTGGCACCCGGCCCCGGACGCCGCCGCCGGGATCGTGGATCTCGCCCGCCGCGCCGGCGCCCGCTACGTGGTGCCGACGACGAAGCACCACGACGGGTTCTGCCTGTGGGACTCCGCGACCACGCCCTTCACCGCCGCCCGGCGCGGCCCGGGCCGTGACCTCATCGCCGAGTTCGCCGACGCGGTGCGCGAGGCCGGGCTGCGACTGGGCCTGTACTACTCGGGCGCCCACGACTGGCACGCGAGCGAGTTCCCGCCGCTGACCTCGACCGACGAGCTGTTCGCCCTGCGCCGCAACGACCCGGAGTTCGCGGCCTTCGCCGCCGCGCAGCTGCGCGAGCTCATCGAGCGCTTCGCCCCGGACGTGCTGTGGAACGACATCGACTGGCCCGACGCCGGCAAGTACGGCGGCCCCGATTCCTTGCAGGAGCTCTTCCGCGCCCATCTCGCCGCGGTGCCGGACGGTCTGGTCGACGACCGCTGGGGCGTGCCCGTGCACGGCGTGCTCACCCGCGAGTACCAGGACATCGCCGAGGTGCAGGACGAGGCCTTCGAATCCACCCGTGGCCTGGGCCTCTCCTTCGGGTTCAACGCCGACGAATCCGCCGAGCACGCCCTGGACGGGACCGCGCTGATCCGTCTGCTGGCCGACGTGGTCTCCAAGAACGGGAACCTGCTGATCAACGTGGGCCCCCGCGCCGACGGCAGCATCGCCGACCTCCAGGCCCGCGCACTGACGGAGCTGGGGGAGTGGCTGGGCCGGCACGGCGCGGCGATTTATGGGACGAGGCCGTGGCTCCACGAGGCGGTGCGCACCCCGCCGGATGGCGTGCGCTTCACGCTCGGGGCCGACGCCGACGGCCGGCAGACGCTGAACGTTCTCCTTCTGGACCCGGCTGCCGGGTCGGTGACGTTGGGCGCGGAGGTGTCGGCGGCGGTCCGAGATCTGGTCGACCTGCCTGCGAGCGGTGCCGGACCAGCAATCCGGCTCGAGAGCGGGAGACTGGTCGTCACCCCGAGCGAAATGCAGAGTGCGGTCGCCGTGGAGGCGCTCACGGTGCGCTATATGCCAACCGCCGGGACTGCTGAGAATGGACTCGAAGGCGCGACCTCCCCGGGCGTGTAAGGACCGTGCATGGCGTGCTCTCTACGGCGTCGTGAGTCATGCACCGCTCGATCGTTGCGATTATCGCAACTTGCTCGTAGGGTGGTCGCATGAACACCACGATTGCGCAGCGCGTCTTCCAACGCCTCGGATCCTCCAGCCTCTCGCAGAAGGCGCTGGGTGACCTGATCGGACTGGACGCCACCAAGATGTCGAAGGCGCGGAACGGATCGCGCGCCTTCTCCACCGGAGAGCTTGCGGCGATCAGCGATGCGCTCAAGGTGGACATCTATTGGTTGATCAACGGTGAGCCCAGCGACCTCTCGCCCCGATACGCATACCGGCACACGTTCGACGAATACGCTGGCGCCCACTCGAAGCCCTGCGACGCTCTTGAGCAGCAGATCGAGCGCACTGTACTGGCATACACCCAGGCAGGTCTCGAACGGGACGACAGGCTCGAACAGTTCCGTGCCCTCGTCGGCGGTGACCGCTTCAACCTGGGCAATCTTCCGACCGGCTTCCAGGACGTCCGGCCCGCTGCTCGTGCCGTGCAGATGAAATGGAAGGAATGGTTGAGCAGGGGCAAGGACCCCGTTCGTGATATCGAGAGCTTCCTGTGGGAGCACTTCGGTGTCGAGCTCGTAGTCGCCGACGTCGCCGGTCAGCACCGCGTCAATACGCAGGTCGTTCAGGTCGCAGGGGCAAGCGTGATCGTTGTTGAACGTTCTGGCACCTGGTACTCGACGCTGTTCGGGATCTTTCACGAGCTCGCCCACTTGATCTTCGGCGCGCTCGGTTGGCGAGGCGAAGGAGCCGACTCGGATGACTCCGCCTTCGAGCCATTCGCCAACGGTTTTGCCGGGGATGTCCTCCTCAGTCGCGACGACCTGACCTCCACGCGCCGCATCGCCGAAATGCCCCTGGAGGAACTTGCTGACTTCCTGTGGGCGCACGCGGTCGGCCTTGAGACTGCCCGCATCAGGTGCGCGATCAACCGGGTCGACGGGCCTTCGGCTGATATCGCGCAGGGCGACATCACGCTCCAGTGGCGAGACGCGCACGGCGATGAACGCATGAATAGGTGGGGCGCGCCGTCCTACCCCCGCCGACTCGTCGATCGACATGAGGAGCTCGTCCGCTCCGGGGATGCTGGGCCGGACGTTCTTGCCTGGATGCTTGGAGTGCCCGCCGAGGAGCTGGTCGTGAAGCGCGAGCCGACGCCTCTCGATGAGGACACCCGTGCCCTCCTCGAGCAGCTCGGTATACCCGCGTGAGGTTCCTGATACCGGACACGTCGCTCGCTTGGAACTTCCACGAGCTGGGCAGGATCGACCTCATCGGTGGGTTCGTGGGTCGTGCCGCGTTACAGCCGTGTACTGCAGAGTGGGGTCTGGAAGTTGAGCGGGAGGTTCTCCGCCTGGTCGTTGATGCGCACGACGAGCTGCAGCAGATTTTCGGCGAATCAGTGAAGCCGACCCCCACGCAGCAGACGGCGACCCGGATCGTGCGTGAGCGGGCATTTCGACGGATCGGAGACGACTTTAGATCGCATACGGGCGAGGCGGAGACCATTGCGATCTGGAGCGACCGAGCGGGGTTCAATGACACCGTCATCTGTCTTACGGAGGACATCAGCTTCGTGGAGTTCTGCTGGCGAACTCGAGAAGCTGGTTCGTTGGCCTCGTCGTATGCAGATGGCCGGCAGTTCACCCCTGTGACGACTGACGACGTCCTCGAGTCGTGCCTAGCGAGCACGTTGATCACTCAGGCCGACAAGCTGGCCTTCGTGCGTTCGCTCCGAGCTGCAGGCCGCCCGTACGTAGGCCCAGCGAAGAACTTTCGCTGAATTGCCGGTGCTCAAGGTGGTCGGGGTCCTCGTCGAAGGCCGGCGACCGAAGGGAATCAGTCCCGCCCGAGCAGCTCCGCGATCTGCGGGTGACCGGCGATGTAGCCCTCGAGCAGCTTGGCCCCCAGCTCCGGGGAGCTGACCAGCGGGTGGGTCGCGAAGCCCAACCATGCCGCCTCCCGCGATCCGGTCGTCGCGGCCTCGAGGATCTTCCGCTCGGCCGCTCGCAGGGTGCTCATCATGCCGAGCCGTCCCAGTTCGATCGGGGCGATCGGCAGCGGGTGCACCCCGTCGCCGTCGACCTCGCACAGCACCTCGAGCACGGCGTCCGCCGGGAGCTCGGGCACGATGCGCTCGGCGGCCGGGGCGTCCTGCCGGTCGGCGCTGATATTGCCCACGTCGAGGATCATCCGCTCGCGGCGACCGGTGGCCAGCGCCGTCATCAGGCGCAGCGCCACCTCCTGGTAGCCGCCGCCGGCGACGTCCTCCTCGCGGCGCTCCTCATCGCGCGACTCCGCCATGTACGTGGCCTCGCGCTCGTGCAGGGTCGAGCGCCAGAGGTCCACCGGTGAGGAGCAGCAGGACTCGCCCGACGGGTCGGCGTCGTCGTGCTGGGCGGAGCCGGCCGTCGGCGCACCGGGCGCGGCGACGTCCGCGGCGACGTCCGCGGCGGCGAGGTAGAAGTCGCCCTGCTGCTTCGCGAGGAACTCCCCGCGGGTGGTGGCAGAGCCCGTGATCCTCTCGATCGCGGAGGCGGTGTGCAGGTAGTAGTACAGGTATTCGTTGGGCAGCGCTCCGTCGGCCCGCACCCAGTCCTTGCCGATCAGCCGGGCCTCCTCGATCTCCTCGAGGGCGGCGTCGTCGGCCAGCAGCCCCGGCAGGCGGTCCACCCCGTCGACCGTGACGGAGCGCAGCCAGCCCAGATGGTTCAGGCCCACGTAGTCGACCTCGGCGCCGCGCTCGCCGGCCACCAGATCGACGTCCAGCAGGCGGCCCACGCGGCGCACCAGGCCGATCGGGGTGTCGCAGATGCCCACCACGCGGTCCCCGAGGATCGAGCGCATGGCCTCGGTGACGATGCCGGCCGGGTTGGTGAAGTTGATGACCCAGGCGGCGGGGGCGACCTCGGCGACGGTGCGCGCGATCTCGAGGGCCACGGGGATCGTGCGCAGCGCGTAGGCGAGGCCGCCGGGGCCGATGGTCTCCTGGCCCAGCAGCCCCAGGCCCAGCGCCACCCGCTCGTCGACCGTGCGGGCCTCCGCGCCGCCCACGCGCACGGCGCTGAACACGAAGTCCGCCCCGGTGACCGCCTCGCGCAGATCGGTGGTGGCGGTGACGCGCGGCGGATGCGCGGCGCGTCCGTCGGCCTCGAGCTGGGCGCGCACCCCGTCGATGACCTCGGTGATCGTGCGCAGCCGGGCGGCGTCCACGTCCTGCAGGGCGATCTCGTCGACCTGCAGGCCGGTGGCGCCGGTGGCCATGGCCTCGTACACGAGGGGGACGCGGAAGCCGCCCCCGCCCAGGATCGTCAGCTTCATGGCAGCAGGACCTCCAGGTCCTCCCCCTCGGGGAGGGTGAGTGAGTCGGGGGAGCGGTCGGTGACCAGGGCGGTGAACTGCCCCAGGGTGGAGACCTCGAGGAACCCCGAGCCGGGGAACTTCTCGTGGTCGGCGAGCAGGAAGGCGGAGGTCGAGACCTCGAGCAGACCGCGTTTGATCGGCACCTCGCTGGGGGTCGAGTCCAGGACGGTGCCGTCGGGCCGGATCCCGGAGGTGCCGAGGAACGCGATGTCGACGCGCACCTGGCGCAGGGCGGATTCGGTGAGGGTGCCCACGAGCGACTGGTAGTTGGGTCGCAGCAGGCCCCCGAGCACCACGATGTCGATGCTCGGCGCGTCGGCGAGGGCGGTGACCACGGCGAGGGAGGCGGTGACGACGGTCAGGGACCGGTTCTGGAGCAGGGGGCACATCGCCGCGACGGTGGTGCCGATGTCCAGGGCGATCACGTCGCCGTCGGCGATGCAGGCCACGGCCCGTTCGGCGATGCTGCGCTTGGCGGCGGACGCGGAGGTGGCGACATCGGCGAAGGCGCGCGGGTCGGCCTCGGGGCGCACCGATCCGCGCACGTCGCACGCCCCGCCGCGCACCCGGCGCACGACGCCGGAGGTGGACAGCATCTCCAGGTCGCGGCGGATCGTGGCCTCGGAGACGGCGAAGTCCGAGCTCAGGGTGCCGACGGTCGCCGAGCCGTGACGGCGCACGAAGGCGGCGATGGCCTCGTGGCGTTCCTCGCTGAGCATGGGCACACCGTAGCACCGACCGATCATCTTCGAACACCATCGAGCAGAAGCCTGCACATCCGCACATGATGTGTCATCATGGTGCCCTGCGCCACAGCATCGCGGCTGTTGCCGCCTCGCATCCTCAGGAGGACCCCATGCGTCGACGTACCTTCCTCGGCTCGACCGCCGTCGCCGGAGGCCTCGGGCTCCTCGCCGCCTGCGCTCCCGGCTCCGATTCCGGCTCCGGAGGCAGTGATGGTGGGGGTTCCGGCCCCGCCGCGGGAGACGTCGAGACGGACCCCTCGGCGATGGGCGACGTGACCCTGAAGGTGTGGGACCAGGAGGTGCGCGGCGCGCAGAACGACGCGATCGAAGCGCTGATCAAGGCCTTCCAGGAGGACAACCCCAACATCACGGTGGAGCGGGTCTCGCAGTCCTTCGACGACCTCCAGCAGCAGACGGGCCTCGCCCTGTCCGGCAACGACGTGCCCGACGTGCTGCAGGTCAACAACGCCCGCGGCGACATGGGCGAGTTCGTCAAGGCCGGCCAGCTCACCGATCTCTCCGGGTACGCCGAGGCGTACGGCTGGGAGGATCGCTTCTCCGACTCGGTGCTCTCCAAGGCCCGCTACTCGGCCGACGGCGTCACCTTCGGCGAGGGCTCCCTGTGGGGCCTGCCGCAGACGGGTGAGGTGTGCGGCATCTACTACAGCGCGACAAAGCTCGAGACGCTCGGTGTCGAGCCCCCGACTAGCTGGGACGAGCTGTTCGCCCTGGTGGAGGCGGCGCAGAAGGCGGGCGAGCAGCCCCTCGTGCTCGGCAACCTCGAGCAGTGGCCCGCGTTGCACGTGTTCGGCCCGCTCCAGGCGAACTTCGTGCCCACCGACGAGATCACCACGCTCGCCATGGGCAACGCCGGCGCCGAGTGGACCGATGACCCGAACATCCAGGCCCTCACCCAGCTCGCGGACTGGGGCAGCAGCGGTGCCTTCGGCGACTCGCCCAACGGCCTCGCCTACGACACCGCCTGGGCCGACTACACCAAGGGCACTGGGGTGCTGCTGATCGGCGGCTCCTGGCTGGGCCCCGACATGGAAGCCGTCATGGGCGACGATCTGCGGTTCATGGCCCCGCCCGCCGGCGCCGACGGGAAGGTCGCCACCACCGGCGGCACCGGGCTGCCCTTCGGGATCCCCGCCAAGGCTGCCAACGCGGACGCCGCCGCGGCCTACATCGACTACATCACCAGCGACACGGCGATGGAGCTGATCGCCGACAACGGCGGCATGCCCGTGCTGCGCACCGCCGAGCTGGCCCCGACGTCCGGGGTCAACAAGGACATCTACGAAGCCTTCGACGCGGTCTCGAACGACGGGGTGCTGCTGCCCTACCTCGACTATGCGACCCCGTCCTTCGCTGACACCGCCGGCGCCGCCCTGCAGGAGGTCATCGGGGGGCAGGCCGAGCCCGCGGCCGCCGCCGAGACACTGCAGGCGGACTATGGCGAGTTCACCGCGGAGGCCTGAGCGACGTATGGCTCGACAACGCCCCTCGGCCGTCGTGCGCTCCCGCGCGACGCCCTACCTGTTCATCCTCCCGGCGTTCCTGGTGTACGCCGCGTTCTCGCTGTACCCGCTGGTCAGGGCAGCGCAGTTCTCCCTCTTCGAGTGGCCCGGCTTCGGGCCGTCCACCTTCGTGGGGCTGCAGAACTACATCGACCTGGCCTCGGACCCTGACTTCCGGGCGGCGATCGGGAACGCCCTGGTGCTGATCCTGTTCTACGCGGCGCTGCCGCTCGTGATCGGGCTGGTGCTCGCGGCGATCTTCCGCCGCGGGCAGGTGCGAGGAATGGGCTTCTTCCGCTCCGTGATCTTCCTGCCCCAGGTGATCGCCCTGGTGGTCGTCGCGGTCGCGTGGCGCAACATCTACGCACCGAACGGACCGCTGAACCAGGCGCTGCGGGCCGTGGGGCTGGACGAGCTGGCCCGCGGCTGGCTCGGGGACCCCGGAGCGGCGCTGCCCGCCGTCGGCTTCATCGGGACCTGGCTCGAGATGGGCCTGGTGATGCTGCTCCTGCTGGCCGGGATGAGCCGGATCCCCGACGACCTCTTCGAGGCCGCCCGCCTCGACGGGGCCGGCCCCGTGCAGGAGTTCTTCGCGATCACCCTGCCCTCGGTACGAGGGGAGATCGTGGTGGCCCTCGTGCTGACGATCATCGCCGCGCTGAAGACCTTCGACCTGGTCTACCTGACCACCTCGGGCGGGCCCGGCAACGCCACCACGGTGCCGAGCTACGAGGTGTACTACCGCGCGTTCCAGCTGCGTGAGGTCGGCTCCGCGAGCGCGGTCGCCATCGTGCTGACCCTGCTCGTGTTCGCGATCAACGTGCTCGTCACCCGGATCGGGGAGCGTGCCTCATGAGGGTCTCCTCCGCCGAGCGGACGATGAACTACGTGGTGCTGGGGGTCTTCGCCCTCTTCGCCCTGATCCCCATCCTCACCATCCTCGCCACCGCCGTCTCCCCGCAGAACGGGCAGGCTCCCGGCCTGCACCTGGCGAACTTCGTCGAGGCCTGGCAGGTGGGCGGCTTCGGGCGCTCGATGGGCAACTCGCTGATCGTCGCGGCGATCGTCGTGACCAGCGCCGTCGCACTGTCCGTGCTCGCGGGCTACGCCTTCGGGACCATGCGTTTCGCCGGCTCCACGGTCCTGTTCTATGTGTTCCTGCTGGGGCTGATGATCCCCACCGAGGCGACCGTCATCCCCCTGTTCTTCGACCTGCGCACGGTGGGGCTGACCGACACCTACGCCGCCATCGCCCTGCCGCAGATCGCGCAGTCCGTCGCCTTCGGCACCTTCTGGCTGCGGGCCCAGTTCCGCTCGATGCCGGTGAGCCTGCTCGAGGCCGCCGCGATCGACGGTGCCGGCCCGATGCGCACCCTGCTGCGGATCGTGGCCCCGGCCTCGGTGCCGGCTCTGACCACTCTCGTGGTGCTCGTGTTCATGTGGACCTGGAACGAGTTCCTCATCGCCCTGGTGATGGCACCGGGCGGCACGCTGCGCACCGCCCCGCTGGGCCTGGCGAACTTCCAGGGCCAGTACACCGCCGAGCTCGCCCTGCTCTCGGCCGGCGCCGTGATCGTCGCCCTGCCGATGGTGATCATGTTCCTGTTCCTGCAGCGCCACTTCATCCGCGGAATGCTCGAAGGAGCCGTCAAATGATGACCCCCGACCGCCCGGACCCGACGGACGCCCACACCCCGAACGCCCCGCCGCCCGACCCGCACGCCCCGTCGGCCGGCCCGGGTGCGGCGCCCCTCGATCCGAGCGCCGCGAGGCAGGGGCCGACGTCGTCGCCCCTCACGCCAGAGGCGGCCGCCGCCCTGGACGCGGCCGACGACTGGGACCCCCTGGCCGCGCAGCGCAGCCCGGAGGATCCTCCGCTGGACGTGCTGCTGTCCGGCACCGTGTTCTTCGACATCGTCTTCACCGGCCTGGAGAGGCAGCCGAGACCCGGCGAGGAGCTGTGGAGCAAGGGCATGGGCTCGAGCCCCGGCGGCATCGCGAACCTCGCCGTGGCCGCCGCCCGCCTGGGGCTGCGCACCGGCCTCGTCGCCGGCTTCGGGGACGACGCCTACGCCGACTGGATGTGGCACACCATGGCGCATGAGGAGGGCATCGACCTCTCGGCCTCGCGCCGCTTCCCCGACTTCCACTCCCCGCTGACCGCTTCGGTCGCGACCCAGGGCGACCGCGCGATGGTCACCCACGGGCACGAGCTGCCCGAGCCGCTGTCGATGCTGATCGCCGACGCCCCGGCGGCGCGGGCGGCCGTGGTGGATCTGGCGGGGGAGACCTCCTGGTGGGCGGATCTCGCCCGCCGCGGTTCGAAGATCTTCGCCGACATCGGCTTCGACGAGACCGGCCGCTGGGACCTCTCCGACCTCGCCCCGCTCGCGCACTGCCACGCGTTCACCCCCAACGCGCTGGAGGCCATGAGCTACACGCGCACCGACAGCCCCGATCGGGCCGTGCGGGCGCTCGCCGAGCGGGTCCCGCTCGCGGTGGTGACCGACGGCGCCGCCGGCTCCTACGCGATCGATGGCTCCACCGGCGAGGAGGCCTTCTGCCCGGCGGTCCCGGTCACCGCGACGGACACCACCGGCGCCGGGGACGTGTTCGCGGCCGCGCTGGTGCTGGGCACCCTCGCGGACTGGCCGCTCGCCGAACGCCTCAAGTTCGCCTCGCTGTGCTCCGCGCTCGCCGTCCAGCAGTTCGGCGGCTCCCTCGCCGCGCCCGGCTGGGGCGACATCACCGACTGGTGGCGCCACCTCAGCGACGCGGCCGACGGCGGTGATCTGCGCGCTGCCTACACCCGCGACGGGTACTGCTTCCTCGACGACGTCGTCCCGGACCACCAGGTGCAGGGCAGGCGCCGCGCCCAGGGCACCTTCGCTCTGCGCTCCGACGCCGGCAAGCACTGACCCGACCCGTCGGCCGCCCACCCCCGCCGGCCCGACATCGCCCACCCATCCCTGTCCTCCCGTCCACCCCACCCCGCACTTCGCCTCACAGCCCGTTCGCTCACCGACGACGACGCGCAGCCGCACCGCAGCGGCATGCCTCTGGAGAGAAGAGGAATGATGTTCGACCTCGCCCGCCCCCTGTCCCAGCCCGCCCCGCAGCCGGAGACGGCGCCGGGGAGCGTCAGCCGTCGACGACTCCTGCAGGGCTCCGCCGTGCTGGGCCTCGCCGTGGGCGCGACCGCGCTGGACCTCAACGCCCTGTCGCCCATGGAGCGGGCCCTCGCTGACGGCTCAGTGGATCTCGACATCCTGTACATCGGCGCCCACCCCGATGACGAGGCGTGGACCCTCGCCGCCTTCGGTCAGTGGAACGAGTTCGAGGATCAGAGGGCCGGCGTCATCACCCTCACCCGCGGGGAGGGCGGCGGCAACGCCGTGGGCCTCGAGGAGGGGCCCGCGCTGGGCCTCATCCGCGAGACCGAGGAGCGCACCGCGGTCGGCTACGCGGGTATCGAGCATGTCTTCAACCTCGACGCCGTCGACTTCTTCTACACCCTGTCCGCGCCGCTGACCTACGACGTGTGGGGCGGCGCCGAGGCCCTCAGCCGCGTGATCCGCGTGGTGCGCGCGACCCGGCCCGACGTCATCGTCACCATGAACCCCTCCGCCGTCGAGGGCAACCACGGCAACCACCAGCAGGCTGCGATGTTCGCCGTCGAGGCCTACCTGCTCGCCGGGCGGGACGATGTCTTCCCCGAGCACTTCGACGAGGGCCTGACGCCCTTCTCCCCGCGGCGCATCCTGCGCTCCGGCTCCAACGGCAGCTCCGACACGGGACCCGACGCCGTCGCCGCGGGCTACGAGCCCGACATCGCCAGCGACGTCGTCTTCGGCGCCTGGAACGGCACCGCATCCGATCGCCACGGCAAGCGCTGGAGCGCCGTGCGCGACGACTCCGTGCACAGCTACCGCACCCAGGGCTGGGCCGTGAACCCGCCCTCACCCACCGAACCCGCGAAGATCCCCGTCACCTGGTTCACCCTCATCGACTCCCGCACCCCATTCGCAGACCCCACCAGCGGAGACACCGCAGCGCTCGCCGGCGCCACGCTCCCGATCGACGGGGGCCTGCCGCTGGGCACCACGCTTGAGATCACCTCGGACCGCTTCGTAGCGCTGCCCGGAGAGGGCCTCGAGGTGACCGTCGCCGTCGGCTCGCCCGGGAAGGCCCTGCCCGGCGTCCAGGTCGAGCTCGAGGCTCCTGATGGCTGGAGCGTCGAGGGCGACACGCAGCTCGGCACCGTTCCCGCGAAGCAGCAGCGCAGCGCCACCTTCACCGTGACTGCCCCTGCCGGCACCGCCCCCGGCGAGCACGTGCTGTTGCGAGCGCGGGCCAGCTCCCGCGGAAGCACCGGCGAGAACGTGCTCCCGCTGCGCACCGCCGGGCCCGTGGAAGCAGGGATCGCGGATCGCCCCGAGATCGCCGCATTCCTGGACTGGACCGCGGAGCTCGGCATGCAGCGCCTCGACGCCCTGGTCCCGACGCGACGCACCCTGGGCTCCGGCCTCGCCGACACCGTCGAGGTCGTGGTGCGCAACCACTCCACCTCCGCGCAGGACGCCGAGATCACGCTCGAGCTCCCGGACGGCTTCACCGCAGATCCCCCCGAGCTCGTGGTCGACGCCGTCCCCGCCCAGGGGGAGACCCGCGTCGAGGTGCACCTCGAGAACACCGACGCCTCCCTGCCCACGGCGAACCGGGCCCCGGACGGCGGGGTGTACCCGGTGACCGTCACGGCGACGGCCGGCGGGATCGCCGCCCCGACCGCGCAGGGCCTCTGCCTGGTCCCCCGGCTGGTCGCCTCGCGCACCGCGGGCGTCGAGATCGATGCCGCCCGCGGGGCCGACGAATATCCGGGGGACAGCATCGATGTGGGCACCCTGTGGGAGGGCCAGGCGGTCGAAGCGGCCGACGCTTCGGGCACCACCTGGGTCACCTACGACGACGAGAACCTGTACGTGTTCGTGCAGGTCACCGACGATGTGCTCGGCACTCTGCTGCCCCCGGAGGACAACAAGCAGCGCTTCCGCACCGACTCGATCGAGATCATGATCGACCCGCGCGGCACCTCCGACAACACCGCCTCGACGTTCATCCTCGGCGCCCTGCCGGGCACTGCTGTCGACGGCGGCATCGGCGGCCCTGTGGCCGGGCGCGATCACGACAATCGCCAGGGCCCCATCGCGGACACCGCTCCCGGAGTGCGGATCGCCGCGGCGATCTCCGACCCCTACGACGGCTACCTGTTCGAGACCAGGATCCCGTTCGCCGAGCTGCCTGACGGCATCGACCCGACCAGCATCGGCTTCAACGTCGTCGTCTACGACTCCGACACCCAGGACAACACCGGCCAGTCCCGGATCGGCTGGTCGACCTACCCAGGCATCCAGGCCGATCCCTCACGCTGGGGCGTGCTCGAGCTGCCCGACCTCCCCGCCGGAGCGTCCGCCCCGGTGGAGCCACAGATCCCGGACACCGCGGCCCGCTCCGTGGAGTCCCCCGGTTCGATCCTGCAGGCCGCCGGGGACGGCACCGGCCTCGGCGGCGTGCCCGCCCTGCGGTCACGGACCCTGCGCCTGGAGAAGGTCACCCGCACGACGGGCGGCGTCTCCGCGCGGGTTCGCACCGGAGAGACGGGAACGCTGCGCCTGTACCTGTGGGACGGCTCGACGATCCTCGGAACGGTCGATGCCCAGGAGGTCGACAAGGGCATGACGACCACGGACGTGCCGCTGACGGGTGGGCCCGCGGAGGGGGCGTCCCTGCACCTGGTGGCGTCCTTCGAGAACGACGCGGGGACCGCGGCCGCGGCGACCACGGTCGAATGACGGCGGGGGCGGCGCGGTCAGCGCACCTCGCGCACGATGAGGCGCGCAGCGTCCTGGAGCTCAGGGGCGTCGATGCTCAGGGGATCGGTGCGGTTGCACGTGATGCCGTCTGATCCCCACGTCGCGACCAGGGTGATCGTGGGGTGGTAAGAGGACCACCACGAGATTCCGTCGAAAGAGCCCTCGTCGAAGAGAGTTGCCGCGAGCCGTTGGGTGCGTCGCTTGTGACGCTCGATCACGTCCGTGATCCGGCGGACACCCAGCGTGCGAAGCGTTTCTGGATCCGCGAGATCAGCGAGGCGCGCGGAGTCTGGGATCTCGTAGCAGCTCAGCGCACGGACGGCCTCGTCGTTGCTCGGCACGAGCAGCATCTCCGACGACCAGGCCGACAGGTGCCCGAAGGTCTCTGCTATTGCGCCGTCTGGAGTCGTCGAGAAATAGCGCATGGAGTAGAGGTCGGGGTTGTCCCACCGGCCGGCACCCTGTCCCGGCGGAACGTAGAGCGGGCCGTACGGTGCAGCGGGGTCGACGCCGTCGACCCAGGGGTGCACGCGGTACAGCAGCATCAGGCGTAGACACCCGTCTCGTCGCCGGTGATGGCGTCGAGGACCTCGGAGGTGCGTCCCTGGCGGACCATCTCCAGTGGGGTGGCGCCGTCGAGGAAGGCGTTGTGGCCGCTCAGCCAGTCGGGGATCACGGCCTCGTCCCAGACCATGCGGGCACGGGAGACGATGAACTCGAGGTCGGTGACGGCGCGGGCGGCGTCAGAGGACGGCTGGGTCTCTCCGTCCACCCATCGAGTGGTCTGGGAGCGGCTCACGCCGGCCCATGCCGCGAGCTTCGCCTGGCTGCCGAGGGCCCGGGAGGTGGAGCGGACCTTGAGCGTGAACAGCTCGCGGTCGGGCTGTACGGGATGGTCGATGGTGCTCATGGCACCACTATCCTCCCGCAACAAAAAAGTTGCAAGAGACGTCGGGATGATGGGGAGTTCTCCCCGGGGACCTCTGATCGGGGCAGTCCGCCCCATCGCGCTCCCGCCGGGGTCCACCTAGATTTCAGGTACTGGGTGCGGGTCCCGCAAGGGATACGAGGCCAGGGCACGGGATCGACTTGCCGCGTGAGTCGGCCGACGGTGGGGGCCGTCGGGTCGGCGCAGAGCGCAGCATCACCGGTCTCGTGCCCGCCCTCCATCAGGGGAAGGGGAGGGCAGGCGACCGGCCGTGAGGGGCGGCGGTCGCCGGGCCCCGCACCCGGCGAAGGCGGGATCCGGTGTGAGGCGCCGTGATCCCGCCTTCTGGCCGTCATCTCGCGCTCTGGCCGCCATTCCGCGTTCTGGCAGTCATCCCGCCTACTGGCCGTCCGGCTCAGCCCTCCTGGGCGAGATGCGCGAGGACCGCGGTGGCGGCGGCCTCGGTCCCCGTGCGCAGGGTGGGCTGCAGGTCGGGGGACCACAGGGGGCTGTGGTTCGGGTACGTCTCCCGGCCCTCGGCGTAGGCACCGCAACCCCAGTAGCAGTACGGGGAGCCGAAGGCGTCGGGCACGATCGAGAAGTCCTCCGAGGCGGTGGCCGGGCTCATCTCCTCCACCCGGTCCTCCCCGAACTGCTCCAGGAACCCGCGGCGCACCACCTCGGCGGCGTCGGCGTCGTTGTCCGTCAGCGGGTAGCGGTCGTACAGCTCGATCTCCGGGTCCTTCGGCGAGCGGGCAGCCTCGCACTCGGCGCGCACGATGCGTTCGGCGCCGTCGATCAGCTGATCCAGGATCTCCTCGCTGTACGCGCGGAAGTTCAGCAGCATCGTGGCGGTGTCCGGGATGATGTTCGCGCTCGAGCCGGCCTGCAGGGAGCCGACGGTGACCACACCGAAGTCCGACGGGGAGATCTCCCGGGACACGAGGGTCTGCAGCCGGGTGACGATCGCCGAGGCCAGCACCACGGGATCCACCCCGAGGTGCGGCATCGAGCCGTGGGAGCCGGCGCCGTGGACCACGATCCGGGCCGACGCGGCCGTGCTGAGCACGGGCCCGGAGGCGACCGCGACCTTCCCGGCCACTGGTGCGGTCAGCACATGCTGACCCAGGCACACGTCCGGTGTGGGCACCTTGTCGACGAGACCATCGGCCACCATCGACCGGGCACCGGCGGCCTTCTCCTCGCCGGGCTGGAACAGCGCGACGTACGTGCCCGACCAGCCGTCGCGATGCTCAGCGAGGAGCTTCGCGGCGCCGAGGCCTGCGGTGATGTGGAAGTCGTGGCCGCAAGCGTGCATCGTGGGCTGCTCGGCGCCGTCGGCGTCGGTCTGCGTGGCGGTCGAGGCGTAGTCCAGGCCCGAGGCCTCCTGGACCGGGAGTCCGTCCATGTCGGCCCGGAACAGCACGGTGCGACCGTCGCCGTTGCTCAGGACGCCCACCACGCCGCCGCCGATCTCCTGCACCTCGTAGCCGTACTCGGTGAGCTGCTCGGCGACGATCGCCCGGGTGCGCTCCTCGAGCATCGACAGCTCGGGGCGGCGGTGGAAGTCGAGGAACAGCTCCTCGGACCGTGACGTGTTCTCCTCCAGCGAGGTGACCATCTGTGGGCTCAGGACGGACATCTTGATCCTTTCGACGTGTGCTTCGGTCGGAGCGGGTCTCCGTCGTGACGACGGGGTCAGCCCGCGTCGTCGCGCCGGCGCGTGGCAGGGCCCCAGAAGGCGAGCTTCACCAGGGCTGCACCCACGGCCGCGAGGGCGAGGGCGCCGATCCCCATCCCCGCCAGAATGATCGCCTCGTAGAGGCCGAGACCGAGAAAGTCCATGAGGTCACCCGTTGTCCTTCCTGGCGTCCACGCCGACTGTCGGCTCCGCGGCAGGGCCGGAGGGGCCCGCGGGCACGGCGGACGCGCACCTGCAGCTCAACCTACCCGCGTCGGCGACGACTGTGACCTGGATGGGTGCAGAGAAGATCCGACCGGTCGGCGATGCCCCGCGCTGGAGCGGGGACGGGGTGGCGGGCGTCGGCCTCTGGAGGGCCTGCGGGCGGGCCTGCCCGCAGTTTCTGGACAGTGGTGTGATGTCGCCGACGTCCGACGGGAACTCGGGCCGACCCGCGTGATTGAAAGATAATCTACGGGTGAACCCTTGAGGGTGAAGAGACCCGTGGCCAGTGCCGACGCCGCGGTCCGCAGTTCGTGCATGTCGGCGATCTCCCCTGAAGGATGCTCATGCCTCTCGATCCCCGTGCCCCGCAGTCGCCGCCCGGCAGCCAGGGCTGGCCTTCCGCTCCGCAGTTCGGGCAGCCCCAGGAGCCCGGAACCCCGCCGGTCCTCCCGGGCGCGAACAGCATCCCCGGGCCGCACGGATTCCGTGAGCCGCAGCGCCCCCGCCCCGAACCAGGCAAGAACTACGCGGTCGCATGGGCGCTGTCCCTCTTCCTCGGGGTGTGGGGCGTGGACCGCTTCTACCTCGGGTACTGGAAGACGGGGCTGCTGAAGTTCCTCACGATGGGCGGCCTGTTCCTCTGGTACCTCATCGACCTCGTGCTCCTGCTGACCGGCACGGTGAAGGACGCCAAGGGGCGCCCTCTCCAGCAGTACGACACCGTCAAGTGGCCCTCCCGGGTCATCTCCGGCGTGGTCGCGGTGAGCTTCGTGGCCCTGGTGGGCATTGCCGGCTCGATCGATGCTCCCGCCCCGCCGGCTCCGGAGGCTGTGGCCGCCGAGGCGGCCGCGGAGGAGGAACAACAGGCATCCCCGGACGCGCCGACGGAGACGCCGACGCAGGCCGACGACGCCGCGTCGGCCGAACCCTCCGAGGAGCCGACCACCGAGGCCGCTCCGACGACGACCCCCGCCCCGGAGCCCACCACGCCGGAGCCGTCCCCGACGCCCGAGACCGTCGAGGCGGCTGACGGCACCGCGCTGGCGATGCTCGCCGGCCTCGACGAGAAGGGCCGCGCCCCGAAGACCGACTACGACCGCGACTCCTTCGGCTGGCGTAACGACGTGGATCGCAACGGCTGCGACACCCGCAACGACATCCTGCGGCGCGACCTGCATCAGATCAGCCTCAAGGGCGGCACCCAGGGCTGCGTCGTGCAGCTGGGAACTCTCGACTCCCCGTACAGCGGCGACACCGTGGACTTCGACCGCGCGAGCAGCATGATCGACATCGACCACGTCGTGGCCCTCTCGGATGCCTGGCAGACCGGCGCCGCCCAGTGGGATGAGGACACTCGCGTCGCCTTCGCCAACGACCCGCTGAACCTGCTCGCCGTTGAGTCGGGCCTGAACCGTCAGAAGGGCGACGGAGACGCCGCCACCTGGCTGCCGCCGAAGAAGGACTACCGCTGCGAGTACGTCTCCCGCCAGATCGCGGTGAAGGACAAGTACGAGCTGTGGGTCAAGCCCGCCGAGGCCGACGCCATGCGCGGTGTGCTGGCGAACTGCGACGGCTTCGCCGCGATCGAGGACGACGGGACCGTGCCGGCTGCCGGGGAGGGCGACGTGATCGCCACCCAGGAGGAGCCGGCACCCGCCCCGGAACCCGAGCCCGAGCCCGAGCCCGCACCTGAGCCGGCCCCCGAGCCGGTTCCGACGAAGCCCTCGACTGGCGGCTCCAGCTCCAGCGGGGACTCGTCCTCCAGCAAGGACTCGGGGTCGAGCTCCGGCGGAGGCTCCACCTACTACAAGAACTGCGATGCGGTCCGGGCCGCCGGCGCCGCCCCGATCCACGCCGGGGACCCCGGCTACAGCTCGAAGCTGGACCGTGATGGGGATGGCGTGGGCTGCGAGTAGAGCACTGTCCTGACCGGCGCTGTCCCACGATGACGAGGCCCCGGGAAGGATTCGCCCCCCTCCCGCGTTTTACCCACGACGCCACGTCCAGGGGAGGAACCCACACATGATCGGTATCGATCTGACCGGCCGAACAGCATTCGTCAGCGGCTCCACGCAGGGCATCGGCCTCGCCATCGCCCAGCGGCTCGCGGAGGCGGGTGCCCGCGTGGCCGTCAACGGCCGCACGGCCGACCGCGTCGCCGAGGGGATCGACTCGCTCATCGGCGCCGGGATACCGCGCGACCGATTGATCGACGCCCCCGGGGACGTCACCACCGATGAAGGCCTCGCCGTCGCGCTCGACGCGACCGGCGACGTGGACGTCCTGGTCAACAACCTCGGCATCTTCGGCGCCGCCTCGGCGCTGGAGATCACCGACGAAGAATGGCAGCGCTACTGGGACGTGAACGTCATGGCCTCGGTACGGCTGATCCGCGCCGTGCTGCCGCGCATGAAGGAGACCGGCTGGGGCCGGATCCTGAACATCGCCAGCGACTCCGCGATCGTCACCCCGGCGGAGATGATCCACTACGGCGTCTCCAAGACGGCGCTGCTGGCCGTCTCCCGTGGCTTCGCGAAGGATGCCGCCGGAACCGGGGTGACGGTGAACTCCGTGATCGCTGGCCCCACCTACACCGAGGGCGTGCAGGACTTCGTCTATCAGCTGGTGGATCCCGCGCTGCCGTGGGAGGAGGCGGAGGCCGAGTTCATGCGGCTGCACCGCCCGCAGTCCCTGATCCAGCGCCTGATACGCCCCGAGGAGATCGCGAACATGGTGGTCTACCTGTCCTCGCCGCTGGCGTCGGCCACCACCGGCGGGGCGCTGCGTGTGGACGGCGGGTACACGGACGCGATCCTGCCCTGAGAACCCGGCACGGCGCGGCCGACGGAAACCCGCAGGCCCGCTCAGCCGGTTCGGTCAGGCCCGTAGGCCGGTCTGCTCCTGCGGTGCGCGCGGCCCCGCGTGCACCGCGCGCGGGATCCCCAGCGCGGAGGTGACGGCCGCCGCGACGGTGAAGGGGATCATGCCCAGCGCGAGCATGGCCGTGCCGGTCCCGCCGTCAAATGAGAGCACATCGTGGGTGAGGACCAGCTGGGCTCCGGTCTGGAACGCGGCGTGGAAGCCGACGGACATCCAGATCGAGCCCGTGATCAGGCGGAGCCAGCCGAACCAGATCCCCATCACGAGGAACAGGGAGAGATCGACCGGGTTCCAGCTCTGCCGCTGGATCGCCCCGAACAGCGTGAACAGCACCGCCTGGGCGATGATGACACACCATCCACGGGCGACCGTTCCGAGGGCGTGCATGACATAGCCGCGGAACACCGCTTCCTCAGGGACGGCCTCGGCGACCAGCACCGCGAGGAGGAGCAGGAGCACGGTCCGAGCCAGATCGGGCCCCGGCCCGGTGGCGGTGAGCGGGGCGCCGAGCAGCCCGAGCACGCTGAACGTCGCCGCAGCCGGGACGGTCCACAGCAGCGCACCCCACACGGCGAGCCGCCATCCGGTGCGCGGACTCGTCAGCCCGGCATCACGCATCCGCCGACCCTCCGCGCCGCGGACCAGGCACAGGATCACGGCGATCGTCAGGGCGCTCAGAGCGAATCCGGCGGCGATCCGGAGCGTGAGCGTCGTCGGGTCCGAGAGGTCGCGTGCCTCGGGCAGCAGTGCGGGTAGGGCGGCCAGTCCCGCGCCGAGGGGGAGCAGCGCGAGGGTGATCCGCCACGCGGCCGAGGCCAGCACCCGGGGCCGCGGGGCGCTGGACTCGTGGATCTGTTCCACGGGAGCGGTCACCTTCCGATCGTGACGAGCTCTGGTGGGGCGGCTCGCCGCGGTGCGACCGATCCAGCACCGCAGAAACGCTGACGATCCTACCGATCGCCCAGGTCCCCGCACTTCCTCCGGAGGGAGGAACCAGGGCACCATGTATGGACTGCCACGACATGGCGAGCGAGGAGACACCAGGTCGGACCGCCTCTTGACGATCGATGACCTGCTCGCGCGGGAGCACCTTCTCCCTGGAGGATGCGCGCCTGGTACCAACGGGGGAGGCGAGCGCTGCGCTGGTCTACCGGGCCACCGCCTTCCGGGGCGGACAGTCCCGTCGGCCTCACCGCCGGAGCATCACCAGCACGGCGTCGACCAGCTCGGAAGACTGCCCGTCATGACCGGTCGCGGGGCGGCTGCGCTCGTCCGCCGTCACGACCGTCCACTGGTCCGAAGCCAGGTCGAGCTCGGCGGCATCCTCGCGGGCGGTCACAATGTTCGGTCGCCGGTGGGAGGACCCGGCCGGGCCCTGAGCATGGGAGATGACCACCAGGCGCCCTCCGGGCTGCACGGCCGACGCCGCTGCGCGGAGGATCGCTGCGCGGTCGAGCGCGACGTTCGACTGGAAGAACGACGCGGTCACCAGGTCCACCGACTCCGGCTCGGGCAGCCAGGTGCTGAGGTCCGTCGCGGTGAAGGTGGCACCGTCGAGCCCGCGCGCGTCGGCCTCGGCGCGGGCGCGGCCCACCGCAGTGGAGGAGATGTCCAGGCCGTGCGCCTGCCAGCCATAGCACGTCCCCGCCCTCGCCGCAGCCCAGATCGATCACGGAGCCGGGCGTGAGCTCACGGACCACTGCGGCCATCGTGGCGTTGACCTGGCCGGACCAGACCCGCTCGGTGTCGCCATATCGCTTCTCCCAGTACTCGGTGGGGGAGAGGTGGGCGTTGGGGTCTGCGGGGGCGTCGTCGTGATGGTGAGTCGTGCCGTGGTGGTGGGGTGCTGTCATGGGGCGAGCCTGGCAGATGCCGCGGTGCAGCGGAGATGCTCTTGCCGACTGCGCACGCGTGAGCCGGACGATCTTGCCGGGGACGCCGCTTTGGGCGCCCCGAAGGGACACCCGCGATGCGGAACACACCTCTGACCTGCCCTGAGAAGGTGACACCGCGGCTCCAGAGTCCTCCAACAGGGTCGTCACTCACCTGCGCGCCGCCCTGATCACCGTAGTGGTGCTCGGGAACTGGACGATCATCGCGGTCGGCTCCGATGGCGGCATCCTGCCCCACGGCGTTCTCGACGACGTCGTGGACGCCCTCAGCATCGTCACCGACCAGCCGCTGCTCGGCTAACCGAACTATCTGCTGGTGTGGGCGATGTTCCACCAAGTCGGGGACGCCTGGCTCGATGGCCGGCTCGCAGGGCCCTGGCGGCGCCTGCTGCTTGCTGCGATCGGAATAGTGGGCCTGCTATTGCTCGTGTTGGTGGGTCCGTGCCCGGTCTCGATGGTCACCGCTGCTGCCGACGAGCTCTCAGAATCAAGACCCCCCGCATCACAATGGCGTTCCTCGGCAAACTGCAGTCCGGGCTGGTGCTATTGCTCGAGAAGCCGCTCATGGCGCTGCTGCGCAAGCCCGGTGCGTGGTTCGTTACCATGCTGGTCTATCAGCGGATCATGACCTGTTTCCTGTGGCACCTCACCGTGAAGGTGGCTCGCTCACCTGCTGCTCGCGCCCGACGCTCGGGCGCTGTTTCCCGAGCCGCTGAGCGGGGCGTGGTGGGCGACCAGGCCGCTGTGGGCGCTGGTGCTCCTCGCGCTCACAGGGGTGAGGGTGCTGGTTATATGGCGGTACGAGGGGTTGCGGGGCGACGAACGAAGGGTGCCACCGCGATCCTTGCTGCCGTTACCGTGATCGCCGGGCTTGGGGTTATGGCGAACGCCGGCGGGGTGGGGAAGAGTGGCGTGACCAGGTGGTGGCCACTGCTGCCGGTGTTGGGGATGTGGGTGTTGAGAGGGGTGCGGGTGGCCCCTAGAGCAACTTGAAGGCCACCGATCTCCGGCTGTATCACCGATTGCGGCCAAGGCGCTTGGCGCCGGCGATTCCGTGCGACACTGATTACATCATGACTACCATCGTTGACTGGTTCGGATACCTCGCTAGTGACACTTCAGAAGCCGCCACGCAGGCCAGGCGCGACGAGTGGTGTCCCTTCATAAATGCGCCTTGTGTGAAGGACTTCGTCGATGGCGGAAAAAGCGGTGTATGCACACTAAAGCAGAGCACTCGGTCCCCGGTTGTTTGCTGCCCCAACCGACTCTACGGGGATGACTGGGAGATCCTTCGTTACGTTTCAAGCAAAGCGTTCGATGATGATTACGATCTCGTACCGGGCCGGCAGGCACGCTTGCGGGCTGCAGAAATTGGGGACTCGGTCGTAGGGGTTTTCGGCAAGTCCTGGGGAGGAGAGCTGCACTTGCCCCAGCGCGGCGGAAAGGGCTCATATTTTGTCGATTACATTCTCGCCAGAATATCCCCGCGCGGAGATTTGGAAAGTTTTGTAGCAGTCGAAGTTCAGAGTATTGACACTACCGGCAATTATCAGAACCGCGTACGAGAGCTCAGGGGCGAGCCGCAAACTGGATCGAAAGTATCTGCCGGATTTAATTGGGAAAACGTAAGCAAGAGAATCCTTCCCCAGTTGATCTATAAGGGGAACGTGCTTGAGCAGGAGGCGAAGTGTCGGGCGGGACTATTTTTCATCACGCCGAAGCCGGTGTATGAGCGGATCATGGATCGGCTTATTGGGGAGGGGATGCCGCTACCCCCCTACCCGCCGGGCGGTAATACAATCTCATTCGCCTCGTTCGATCCGGACTGGGAGCGAGCGACAGTCGGCGAGCCCGCTCCCTTGCGGCTGACGCACGAACTGACCACTACTGTTTCGCAGGTGGCTCACAACTTTACGGGGGTGGGAAATCTACCGCCAGCCGGATCCTACGAGCGCGCCATCACATCGGTCCTCGCGTGAACTGTCGGCCTGCCGCAGTACGATGGGGCGCATGCGATACGTGAGCCTCTTCAGTGGCGGTGGCGGCCTAGACCTGGGCTTCGAACGCGCGGGGTTCGAGCCGGCAGTCTGCCTCGACAACGACCCTGTCGCGTGCGAAACGCTGCGGCACAACCGTCCCGGATGGAACGTAGTGTGCGCCGACATCCGAGAATTTGACGCGACGAAGTACGCGGGGGCAGAGCTCGTGGTAGGTGGGCCACCATGTCAGGGATTTTCTACTGCCGGTAAAGGTAATCCTGATGACCCTCGAAATTTCCTCTGGAAAGAGTACTTTCGCGTCGTTAACGAGGTGCAGCCGCAGGCCGTCGTTCTCGAAAATGTCTCGGCACTGAGTCACAAGCACAATGGTGACCATCTAACTGGTATTATGAGAGCGCTTGAGGAGCAGGGATTCAACTTCTCTCTGGGTGTCCTTAATGCTGCTGAATTCGGCGTCCCCCAAAGTCGTCGGAGGTTGATTGTTGTCGGCGTTAGAGATGGGCTCGCAAAACTTCCAACCCCAAAGCCTGCCCAGCGACTCAGGAATGTTAATGATGCAATTCTCGACCTCGCCTCAATGCCTGACACCCCTTCATTCAATCATGTAGCCAATATGCACGCTGACCATGTTGTAAAGAGGTGGTCCCTACTCGAGCCGGGCCAGACGGACCCCAATTATCGGCGAGGGAGGCTCGATGGCAACAGGCCGTCAGTCACAATTCGTGCTGGCGGGGGCTATGGCCCGAAGGGCAACCATTTGGGTGGCTTCCATCCCCCAATTCATCCGACCCTTCCGCGCCAGCTGACCGTCCGTGAAGCCGCGCGGCTGCAGACCTTTCCGGACTCATGGTTCTTTTGCGGGCCCAAGACAATCCAGGGCCGACAGGTTGGCAATGCCGTGCCAGTTGAACTTGCAGCCGCGATCGCGGACACCGTCAGGGGCCTTATCGTCGACGCACCTGACGCACGAGCTGTGGGGGAAGCTGCGTCCTGAATTGGACTGCTCCATTGGGTCGGTTCCTCCCGGCTGGGCCTCCTCTTGGACTTAAACAGCAGCGGCATCAAACCTGGGCCGGTTCAGCAGAGCTCCGTGGCCGGGGCTTGGGGAGGGAGATGCGAGATACCGCGCTCCACCTCTGCTTCGAGGGGTTCGAAGCCGCCGAGGCGAGCAGTGAAGCCTTCCTGGACAACGTCGGGTCGAACTGCGTCTCGCAGGCCCTCGGGTATGAACGCAACGGCACGACCTGGGCCACCCGCCGGGGGCAACCAGAACAGATGCAGCGTTGGCGCATCACACGAGAGAAATGGCTTCCGGCGAGACGCGACGACATCAGGATGACGGGAGTCGACGCCTGTAAACAGGCTCTGTCTCAGAGGCCCTTATTCGTGGCCCGAGCGGTCAGGATGATGAGGTCGGAATCGACCGGAGGCTTGCCTGTCGAGCAGGCGGCACCAGGGTCTGGTGCCGTTCACGGAGGAGTGACCGTTGCGGGCAGGGGCACTGCGGCAGGCAGCGAATCTCAGCTCAGGTACGCCTCGGCGAGCAGCTCGGCGGACCGCAGCCGCTGCTCCACGCGCGGTCCCTGGTGGGCGATGATGAGTTCGTCGGCGCCGGTCTGCTCGGCGAACTCGGTGACCTTGTCCCGGACCACGCCGGGGGTGCCGACGGCGCTGTAGGTCGCCATCTGGTGCAGGTGCGAGGCCTGGGGTGCGGCGAGCAGCTCATCGGCCTGCTCGTCGGTGTATTCGGTGCCCGGTTGCAGCAGCAGCGCCACCCGGCTGCGCATCATCTCGTGCTGCTGGCGTTCGGCATCGGCCTGGTCGTCAGCGGCGATGACGTTGAAACCGGCGATCACATGAGGCGCCTCCAGCTGCTCAGACGGCTGGAACTCGCGGCGGTACAGCGCGATCGCCTCGTGCAGGGCGCCGGGGGAGAAGTGCGAGGCGAAAGCGTAGGGCAGGCCGAGGGTGGCGGCCAGGCCGGCGCCGAACAGCGAGGAGCCGAGGATGTACAGCGGGACGTCGGTGCCCTTGCCGGGATAGGCGTTCACGCCCGGGATCCGGGACTGTCCTTGCAGGTAGGCCTGCAGCTCCATTACGTCCTCGGGGAAGGTGTCGGCCTTGGCACCGCTGCGGCGCAGTGCGCGCATCGTGTTCTGGTCGGTGCCCGGCGCCCGGCCCAGCCCCAGGTCGATCCGCCCCGGGTGGAGCGTCTCGAGGGTGCCGAACTGCTCGGCGATCACCAGCGGGGCGTGGTTGGGCAGCATGATTGATTCACCCCGGGGATGATGGAGGGACTGAAGCCACGGAAAGGACTTCACCCTCATGGCCGCACCACGTAAGTATCCCGACGAGCTCCGAGAGCGAGCGATCCGGATGGTCTTGGACCTCCTCGAGGAGGATCCCGGCTCCCAGCGGGGAGTGTTTCGCCGGGTCGGTGACCAGCTCGGCGTGAACCCCGAGACCCTGCGCGGCTGGGTCCGTCAGTCCCAGATCGATGCCGGCTCCCGCCCGGGCACCACCACCGACGATGCGCAGAAGCTCGTCGAGCTCGAGAAGGAAGTGCGCGAGCTTCGGCGCGCGAACGCGATCTTGAGGTCTGCGTCGGCTTTCTTCGCGGCGGAGCTCGACCGCCCCTCCAGGTGACCTGCTCGTTCATCGACGAGCACAAGGAAGAGTTCGGAGTCGAGCCGATCTGCACGACCCTGCGAGAAGCAGGCGTCCAGATCGCTCCGAGCACCTACTACGCTCGCCAGCAGCGCGAGCCGTCTGCCCGGGCACGCCGGGACGAGGTCCTCAAGGAGGAGATCGCGCAGGTTCACCACGACAACCTCCGCGTGTTCGGCGCGAGGAAGATGCACATCGTGTTCAACCGTGAAGAAGATCGCCTCGGGCGCGGGCACGTCGCGCGCTGCACGACCGAGCGCCTGATGCGCGACCTCGGTCTCCACGGGATCCGCCGGAAGAAGGCACCGAACACGACGAGATCCGCGCCGAGGGAGGATTGCCCGGCAGATCTGGTGGACCGCCATTTCAGCGCGTTCGCGCCGAACCAGCTGTGGGTCGCGGACATCACCTACGTCCACACGTTCTCCGGATGGGTCTACGTCGCGTTCGTGATCGACGTGTTCAACCGGGAGATCGTGGGCTGGCGAGCGTCTCGCTCGCTACATACCGAGCTCGCTCTAGATGCCTTGAACATGGCGATCTACCTGCGCAGACGCGAGGGGGCAGACCTCAGTGGGCTCGTGCATCACTCCGACCGAGGAGTCCAGTATCGGGCGATCCGCTACGGGCAGGTCCTGGCCGAGCAAGAAGCGGTCGCCTCGGTCGGCTCACGCGGCGATTCCTATGACTGTCAGTCTCTATCTACCCGATCCCGCGAGGATGGGGTAGTCCCGGCCGA
>NZ_JABUXW010000100.1 GCF_014897585.1 Brachybacterium tyrofermentans
TCGGCCGGGACTACCCCATCCTCGCGGGATCGGGTAGATAGAGACTGACAGTCATACGAGTCGCCGGTGGAGCCGACCGAGGCGGCCGCGCCGGCCTCAGCAAGACGCTCGGTGTAGCGGATGGCGACGTACTGAACGCCCTTATCGCTGTGGTGCGTGAGCCCGGAGACGGCCTGGCCTGCGTGATCGCGGGTCCAGATGCCCATCTCGAGCGCGTCCAACGCGAGGTCCGTCCGCAGCGACTTCGACAGCTGCCAGCCGACCACGCGGCGGGAGAACACATCGATGACGAACGCGGCATACACCCAGCCGGCGAAGGTGCGGCAGTAGGTGATGTCCGCGACCCACAACTGGTTCGGAGCGGTCGCGGTGAAGTCACGTTCGACCAGGTCAGGACGATTATCCGGGCCACGACCGGAGATCGTGGTGCGCGGGCCCTTGGCCCGGCTGACCCCTCGCAACCCCGCGCCGCGCATGAGCCGCTCGACCGTGCAACGCGCGATGACGACGCCCTCGCGGCGCAGCTGGGCGTGGACCTTCTTCGCCCCGTAGACGCCGAAGTTCGCCGCATGGAC
>NZ_JABUXW010000032.1 GCF_014897585.1 Brachybacterium tyrofermentans
GGGCTCTGGGCTCTGGGCTCTGGGCTCTGGGCTCTGGGCTCTGGGCTCTGGGCTCCGAGCCCCGAGTTCCGAGCTCCGGAGATCTGGTGCCCGGCGCGCGAAGCCTGGACCCGATCCGCCGCCGGATCAGCTGTGCTCGAAAAGGTTCCACCTGCGTGGAACCTTTTCGTGCACGGCCCGGCGGCCTTGTGCGGCCTCGCGTGGATGTGCTCAGAAAGGTTCCACCAGGAGGGAACCTTTCTGAGCACGGTCCGGTGAGAGGCGGCGTGGAGTTCGAGTCAGCCGGCCGAAGGATCCACGGTGCGCGAGGAGCCGCTCCACGGTGGCCAGCCCCACCTGCTGCGTCTCGAACTCCTCACGGCGGCGGGAGGGGACCTCGGCGGCGGGAGAGGACCTCGGCGGCGGGAGAGGGCCTCGGCGACGGGAGATCGCCCAGCGCTCCCATCTCTCGGAAGGCCGTAGTCAACCGCATGGTTGACTACGCTGCTCCGGCGGCGTAGCCTCCTCTTGTCAACCAACCAGTTGAGAAAGGGAGGGATGGACGACGACACCCTGTCGAGAGCCTTTGCGGCCCTCGCCGACCCCACGCGACGGGACCTCGTCTCGCGCCTCACCCTCGGTGACGCCACCGTCGGCGAGCTCGCCGCCCCCTACGCCATGTCCCTGCAGGCCGTGAGCAAGCACATCACGGTCCTCGAATCGGCGGGCCTCGTCACCCGTCGGCGCGACGCCCAACGGCGCCCCGTCCACCTCGATGCCGAGGTGCTGGGGGAGCTGACCAGGTGGATCGATCGCCACCGCATCGCCGCCGAGGCACGCCTCTCCCGCCTCGACGCTCTCCTCCACGATCCGGACTTCCATGGCCCGGACCTCCATGACCCGAGCAGCACCGACACCCCGGAGCGCACGCCATGAACCCCACCGAGCACCCGAACCCCACCGATCGCCTGACCACCGCCACCATCGAGGCGGACCCCGAGGTCCCCCTGATCCGCATCGTCCGGGACTTCCGCACCACGCCCGCCCAGCTGCTGCGCGCCCACACCGACCCCGAGCTGTACGCGCGATGGGTGGGGCCCGAGGCGCTCTCCACGCGCATCGATCTCTGGGACGCCCGCACCGGCGGGGCCTGGGCGTTCACCAACATCGACCGCGTCAGCGGCGAGGAGTACGCCTTCCACGGCAGCTTCCACGAGGTCGCCGAGGATCGCATCGTCCAGACCTTCGCCTTCGACGGCTGGCCCGACGGCGTCTCTCTGGAGACCATGCGCCTCGAGGACCTCGGCGGCGGCTGGACCCGGATGCGCAGCACCTCGCTCTTCGACTCCTTCGAGGGGCGCGGGCAGATGCTCGACAGCGGCATGGACGTGGGGATCCACGAGGGCTACGCCGCGCTCGACGAGCTCCTGGCGGCCGACGCCACCGCAGGAGGCGCCCGGTGAACGCCACCGGCACGCCTCTGACCCAGCTGCCTCCCGCGGAGAAGTACCGGGCGATCGCTTCCGGCTTCACCGCGACCGTCGATGGCGTCACCGACTGGGACGCCCCCACCCCCGTCGCGGAGTGGCGTGCCCGGGACGTCGTGGGCCACCTCGTCACCTGGCTGCCGGCGATGATCCACGGCGGCTCGACGTTCCGCTTCGAGGAGGGGCCGTCGGCCGAGCAGGATCCTGTCGGCGCGTGGACCCATCTCGACAACCAGCTCCACGCTCTCTTCGCGGATCCCGCTGCCGACCGGCACCTGCATTCGAACCCGCACACGGGATCGGATCGGCCGCTGCCCGGGGTGATCGACGAGTTCTTCACCGGTGACGTCTTCTTCCACACCTGGGACCTCGCCCGCTCCTCGGGGCAGGATGATCGCCTCGACCCCGGCATGGTCCACGACGCCTACGTCGGGATGAGTGCGGCGGAGGAGTATCTGCGCCCCACCGGCCAGTTCGGGCAGCAGCAGCCGGTCCCGGCCGACGCCACCGAGCAGGAGAAGCTGTTCGCCTTCCTCGGCCGCGACCCGAGGTGGACTCCGCCGCCGGCGTGACCCCGTCGGCGGCCGGACCGCGCTGCTGACGGTCTATCCCACCTGGCGGACAGTGTGCCCCGGATCACCACGTGGGAAGGATTCGGGCATAGGCTTTCCGGATGTTCTCGAATCTCTCGGCCGGCGCACTCGGCCTTCCCCTGGACCACACCACCTCGATCGACCTCGCCGCGCGGCACGGCTTCGGAGGAGTCGATCCCGATCTGGGCCACTTCCGCACCCTGGGCGGCACGGCCGCCGTCGCCGAGCATGCCGCCGCCGTGCAGGAGAAGGGCCTCGAGTGGGGGATGGCCGGCCTGCCCGTCCCGCTGGATGCCCCTGCCGCGGAGTTCCGCCAGGCCCTCGTGGACCTCCCCGAGTCCCTCGAGCTGCTCCGGGCGGCGGGCGTGACCCGCGTGGGCACCTGGATGCGGCCGATGCACGACGACCTCGACTACCTGCGCAACTGGCGCCTGCACGTGGGCCGCCTGGCCCTGGTCAGCGAACTGCTGGCCGACGCCGGGATGCGGATCGGCCTGGAGTACATCGGCCCGAAGACCTTCTGGTCCACCGAGCGCTACCCGTTCATCCATTCCCTGCGCGAGGCCCGCGAGCTGATCGCCGACTCCGGCGCCACGAACGTCGGGATCATCCTGGACAGCTACCACTGGTACACCGCCGGGGAGAGCGCCGAGGACCTGGCCGGTCTCACCGACGCCGACATCGTCTCGGTGGACATCAACGACGCCCGCGCCGATCGCGAGCGCGACCAGCAGCAGGATCTCGACCGTCGCCTGCCCTACGACACCGGCGTCATCGACCTGGCCGGGTTCATGGGCGCCGTCCACGCCGCCGGCTACACCGGCCCGGTGAAGGTCGAGCCCTTCATGAAGTCCCTCGCCGAGCAGCCGGTCGACGAGGTCCTCGCCGATATCTCGGCGCGGCTGGATCGGGCCGTCACCGGGAAGTGACCGGACCGGTGCTGTCGCCGATGATGATCTGCGGTTCGAGCAGGACGTCGTCGCGGGCGTCGTCCTGCTCGGGGCGTCCCTGCGCGTCGGACCGCTGGATGCGGCGGCGCAGCAGCGTCCACGCGACCGTTCCGGCGTCCAGCTCCTCTTGACCGACTGTGGTCATGTGCGGATTGAGGACGCGCGACAGCTCGATCCCGTCGAAGCCGGTGAGGGAGAGATCGCGCGGGACATCGACCCCCAGCTCGTGCATCCGCGTGAGGAGGCCGTGCGCGACGAGGTCGTTGAAGGCGAGGACTGCCGTGGCCCCGGAGTCGAGGACCTCTGCAGCCACCCGGTATCCGTCGGCCAGTCCGGATCCGCAGCGGATCGATCGCAGGGTCAGGGCCGGAGCCGCGTCGACCAGGGCGTGCAGAGCGGTCAGCCGTTCGCGGTTCGCCACGCTGCGCGGGGGACCGGACGCATAGAGCAGATCGCGATGCCCGAATCCCACGAGGTGCTCGACCAGCTGTTTCATCCCGGCGGCGTAGTCGATCCCGACCGAGGCGAAGCGCGGGTCGGTCGTGCGCCGGTTCACCAGCACCACCGGGGAGATCTGTTCCACGAGCTCGTCGAGGACCTGGTCGTCCATCCGTGGGGAGACCAGGACGACGGCGTCGCACTGCCGGCGCGCGTCCCGGGCGATGGCCGCCTCGCGTTCCGGGGAGGCGACCTCCGCCACGAGCACGCTGTAGCCGTCCGCCTCGGCGGCGCGCGAGATCCCGCGCAGGATGACCTGGAACATCGGGTTCCCCAGATCGGGGATGACCAGGGCGATCGTGAGGGTGCGGCCGGTGGACAGGTTCCGCGCCGTGAGGTTCGGGCGGTATCGCAGGGTGCCTGCGGCCTCCCGGACCCGGATCGCGATCCCCGGATCGACCCGGGTGCTGCCGTTGAGGACCCGCGACACCGTCGCGCGGGAGACCCCTGCCGCCTCGGCGACCTGGGTGATGGTGGGCGATGCGCTGCGCCGGGGCATCGGGCCTCACGTCCTTCGTGGTCCAGGGTGATCGGGCGGGGACCCTCCCGAGGGTCATGGAGTGCATGGTGCACTATGGAATCGTTCGAGGCGAACAGGCCGATCCCGGTACCGCGCCATCATCCCCGCTGTCGAGGAGAACGCAATGGCCGGTCGGTCCACGAATCCTGAGCTGCTGCGCGGCCGACTGCGCGTCCTCCTCGGTCTGGTCGACGAGCACGATGGCGGGTCCGACGGGGGGACCGGCGTCGCGGAGCTCCTCGGGCCGACGGAGGCCCCCGCGGCGAGCCGGTCGGCGTTGGCCCCCGAACCGGCTCTGGTGCAGGTCCTCACCGCCGACGGCGACTCGATCCCCGCCCACCTCCTGCGCCCGGCGCCCGATGTCGCCACCGGCGCCGGCGTCGTGCTGGTGGCCGGGCACGGCCGGGGCATCGACGATCTGGTGGCCCAGGATCCGGTCGACGACTATCACGACGGCCTCGCCCACAAGCTGGCCCGAGCCGGGTTCACGGTGCTGTGCCCGGAGATGGTCAGCTTCGGCAGGCGGCGGTTCGCGCAGGCCGACGGCGCGGAGCCCTACGAGCCCACCGACAACACCTGCGGCATCGACGCGGCCCGGCATCTCCTGCACGGGCGGCCCGTCATGGGGCACCGTGCGGCCGATGCGCAGGCCGCCGTCCAGGCACTGCGCCGGCTCCCCGGGGTGGACCCCGACCGGGTCGGCGTGGCCGGCGGCTCCGGCGGCGGAGCGGTCGCGCTGCTGCTCGCCGCGGTGGATCCGTCGATCGCGGCGGCCCTGGTCGCGACCTACTTCTGTACCTTCGAGGCGAGCCTGTGCTCGATCCGCCACTGTCCCTGCAACATCATCCCGGGCCTGCTGCCCGAGCTGGAGATGGCGGACATCGCCGCCCTGATCGCCCCGCGCCCGCTGATCCTCGAGGCGGGGGAGCAGGACCGCATCTTCCCGATCGCGGCCACCCGGGCCGCCTACGCGCGGCTCGAGGGCGTCTGGGAGGAGCACGGCGCGACGCCGCCGGAGCTCGTGGTCACCGACGGCGGGCACGCCTTCCGGGCCGAGCGCTCCCTCGACGCCCTGGTGGAGCGGCTCGCCTGAGCGACTGCGTGCCTGGGTGGTCTCAGTGCCGGCCGGCGGTCCCCGTCCGCCCCGTCGGCCGCAGGAGAATACGGACCATGACTGGTGATCTCCGCGCCCCGGGCGGCTTCCGGGACGATCTGCTGTTCCGCGGCCTCGCGCTGCTCTGGGTGATCACCGGCGGCCTGGTCGCCGCGGTGACCGGCCCGCTGGGTCTGGAGCACGGCTCCTGGTCCGCCGCCTTCCAGGTGCTCGTGGGCGGAGTGCTCCAGGCGGCGCTCGGGATCGCCCAGCACGCGCTGGCCCCGCGGGGCCCGTCGGCCCGGACCCTCGTGGCCGAGGCGCTCACCTGGAACCTGGGATGCCTCGCCGTGATCGCGGGGACCCTGCTGACCGCGCCCCTGATCGTCGACGGCGGCGGGCTGCTGCTCGTGGTCACGCTCGCCCTCATGATCCGCGCCGTGGGCCGCGGCGGTCACGGCCCGGCCTGGGCGCTGTGGACCTATCGGGCTGTGCTGGTCGTGACGCTGGTCAGCATCCCGATCGGGCTGCTCCTGGCGCACGTGCGCGCCGACTGATCCTCGGTCTCCGGCGCGCTCCAGAGCCGTGCGCAGGAGCGTCGGCGGCTCCGGCCCGGCCATGGCGATTGTCTCCCCTTGCGGGATGTCGTCGGCCAGATGGCCCTCACTGCCGTACGGTAAATGCTGTGAACGCTGCTGCGAGCTCTGCGACGCGCGCGACACCCGAGTCTTGAGACCCTGACCCTTCAACGAATCGAGATGCTTCTATGCCCTCCTCCGCAGCACCTTCCGTAGCGTCTGCCCATCGCAAGCTCACCGCGCCCCCGCGCCTGCCCAAGAACGGCATGCGCATCACGCCGCTCGGCGGCCTCGGCGAGGTCGGGCGCAACATGACCGTGTTCGAGTTCGGCGGCAAGCTGATCATCGTCGACTGCGGCGTGCTCTTCCCCGAGGAGCACCAGCCCGGCATCGACGTGATCCTGCCGGACTTCACGTCCATCCGTGACCGCCTCGACGACATCGAGGCCATCGTGCTCACCCACGGGCACGAGGACCACATCGGCGGAGTGCCGTACCTGCTCAAGGAGCGGGCCGACATCCCCCTGATCGGCTCCGAGCTGACCCTGGCCTTCATCACGGCCAAGCTCAAGGAGCACCGCATCACCCCGAAGACCATCCAGGTCGAGGCGGGGGAGCACCGCAAGATGGGCGCGTTCGACCTCGAGTTCGTCGCGGTCAACCACTCCATCCCCGACGCCCTCGCGGTCGCGATCCGCACCAAGGCGGGCATGGTGCTGCACACCGGCGACTTCAAGATGGACCAGTTCCCGCTGGACGATCGCATCACCGACCTGCGCGCCTTCGCGCGCCTCGGCGAGGAGGGTGTGGACCTCTTCCTCACGGACTCCACGAACGCCGAGGTCCCCGGTTTCACGATGTCCGAGCGTGATCTGAACCCCGCGATCGATCAGGTGTTCACCACCTCGCCGCGACGGATCATCGTCTCCAGCTTCGCCAGCCACGTGCACCGCATCCAGCAGGTGCTCAACGCCGCTCACGCCAACGGCCGCAAGGTCGCCTTCGTGGGCCGCTCGATGGTGCGCAACATGGGCATCGCCCGCGACCTCGGCTACCTGACCATCCCCAAGGGTCTCGTGGTGGACTTCCGCAAGATCCAGTCGATGCCGGACCACAAGATCACGCTGATCTGCACCGGTTCGCAGGGTGAGCCGATGGCCGCGCTCGCGCGCATGGCCAACGGCGACCACCAGATCCGCGTCGGCGAGGGCGACACCGTGCTGATGGCCAGCTCGCTGATCCCCGGCAACGAGAACGCGATCTACGGGATCATCAACAAGCTCACCGATCTCGGCGCGAACATCGTCCACAAGGGCAATGCCAAGGTCCACGTCTCCGGCCACGCCAGCGCCGGCGAGCTCGTGTACTGCTACAACATCGTGCGCCCCAGCAACGTCATGCCGGTGCACGGCGAGTCCAAGCACATGCACGCCAACGCCGAGCTCGCTCGTCGCACCGGTGTCCCCGAGGACCGCATCGTCGTCGCGCAGGACGGGACGACGGTCGACCTGGTGGACGGCCGCGCGAAGATCTCCGGCAAGGTCGAGGCCGGGCTGGTCTACGTCGATGGTCAGACCATCGGCACCGCCACTGAGGACACCCTCGCCGAGCGTCGTCTGCTCAGCGGCGGCGGCGTCGTCACCGTCGTGGCGCTGATCGATCCCAAGACCAACCAGCCGACCGAGCCGCTCGAGTTCATCACCAAGGGCTTCGTGCACGACGACAAGACCTTCGAGGGCGCATCGGCCCAGGTCGACAAGGCGCTCAAGCGCGCCAAGGACGACAAGATCGATGACATCGGCCAGCTCGAGGAGATCATCGTGGAGGCCGTCAGCGGCTACCTGCGACGCACCTACCGTCGTGAGCCGGCCGTCATGGCGGTCGTGGTCGACGCCTGATCACCGGTATCTCGTAAGGCCCCTCCAGCCCGCCCCGCGGCGGCGCCGGAGGGGCCTTCGCCGTCAGGGGCGATCTGCCGGTGCGTCATCCTGGCGGATCTGGTCCAGGCGCTGCAGCACGCGCAGCTGCGCCGGGTTGTACAGCTCGACCACGGCGTGCGCCAGGATGAGCCCGGCGGCGGCCTCCCCGTGGGGCGAGCGTTCGGCGGCATCGACCAGCTCGGGGTGGTCGCGTCGCTGCCGTCGCGCTGCCGGTGCCATGCGTCGGGCGAGGTCGGCGACGTCGGCGTCGGTCGCGTCCGCGGGAAGACGGTCGAACTCCTCGTCGGTCGGATCCGGGTCGGACAGCGCCCGACGGAACGCCTCCAGAGTCGGCTCGTCGAAGACGGTCGCGTAGACCGCGAGCAGGGACTGCTGCCTCGGGGAGAACTCCTGGGCCATCTCCGCGAAGCCGGGCGGGGTCTGCGCCGGTACCTCGTGGGCGAGGAGCAGCGCCAGCTCCGCGCGCACCCGCGTCAGGCGTTCGATCGTCGTGCTCAGCTCCGCGTCGAGGGACCGCAGCTCGTCGAGGGAGGCCGCATCGTCGTGGTCCATCGCGGCGATCTGCGTGAGCGCGATCCCCAGTTCGCGGAGGCGACGGATCCGCAGCAGCCGCACCAGATGAGGGATCCCGTAGCGCTTGTAGCCGTTGCCGGACCGCTCGGGTTGGGGGAGCAGGCCGATGCGGTGGTAGTGCCGCACCGTGTTCACCGTGGTGTTCGCGATCGTGGCGAGCTGCTGCGTGCTCCACGCCATCTGATGATCCTTCCGGGTGCGGGGTGGCAGGTCAGCCCGTGACGACGAGGGGCACGAAGTATCTGAGGGAGAAGGCCTCATAGATCGCGCCGACGACGAACAGCACGAGCGCGGGCAGTGCGAGACGGCCGATGAGCCGCAGTCCGCGAGCACATCCCTGGCGCCTCGTCGGGGCCTCGACGGTCGCCGGCCACAGCCACGACCTGCCCAGGAGATAGGCACCGAGCAGCAGGAGGATGTAGGCCTGGAACTCGATGAGCATGGTGAGGGAGTGCTGGATGAGGGTCATCGCGGTCACGTGGTCGACCGGTGCGAGGGTGATGCCGGACCGCAGGGCGAAGTAGGCGAAGACGACGATGCCGGAGAAGGGCACGAGCAGGGAGGGCAGCAGGATCGAGGAGAGCGCGATCCGGCCGATGTTCACCGCGAAGATCACGGCCGCGAACAGCCACGGCCTGCTGATGATCGAGAGCACCAGGTCGGTGTCGCCGCTGGCGTCCATCGCTCCGATGGTCGCCGCTCTGAGGCCGGGGAACAGCAGGCCGAGCGCCATGCCGAGCAGGAGCAGCCCGTAGGCGAAGGCGTTGAGGAGCAGGTAGGGGCGGAGGTGCGTGCGGAGGAGCTGGAACGGGGCGAGCGGGGCGCGCACGGTGTGCAGGGGTGTCATGGGCGGGCTCCGGGTTCGAGGTGGGCCGTGCGTTCGCCACGGCGCGCCTCGATCAGAAACCATGTTCCCACCACAGGGTCAAGACTCTCTCGCTGATCACTCTCGTGCGTCCCCGCGCAGGCGAAGAGGGACTACGTGCGATCAGCGGTGCCGCGCGCGATGGGCCGACGGGCTCGCGCCCTGCAGAGCCCGGAAGCGGCGCGAGAAGTACAGCGCATCACGGAACCCCACGCGCCGGGCCACCTCCGAGATCGGCTCTCCCGTCATCTCCAGCAGCCGGGCGGCGAGCTCCATCCGCTGCGCCTCGATGTACCGCGAGATCGGCGTGCCCACCTGCGCGGTGAACAGGTGCGAGAGACGGGAGGGGGAGAGGTGGGCGACGTCCGCGAGGCGCGCGATATCGAGATCCTCGGTGAGGTGCGCATCGAGGTGCTCGAGCACCCTCAGCACGCGTTCGTCGAGCTGGCGCTGCCGCGGGTTCTGGGTGTCGTACCAGAGCAGGGCCGCCTCGATCGCGTTGAGGGCGAACAGCTCGGGGCGGCCGACGGCGAGGCGCGTGGCTCGGGCGGCCCCGCGCAGCTGCTGCTGCACGCGCGCGGACACCTCCGCGCCGAGACGGATGCGACCGATACCGGATGCGGACCCACCGGATACCGCCTCGGGCCAGTCCAGCAGGGCCAGCCAGGTCGCGGGCGGGTGGACGTGGCAGTACAGCAGGTGCCAGTGCCCGGCGGCAGGATCGGTGCCGTAGTCGTGCAGCGTGCCGGGATGCAGCAGCACGGCCTCGCCGGGCTCCGTGGCCAGCACGTGGGTCTCGGAGGTGCGCACGAGTCCGCCTCCGCCGACGGTGTGCAGCAGCAGCCAGTCCGCGGTGCCCCGGGTGCGGCGCACGTGATAGCCGGCGTCCTGGTGGAACTCGCCGGCCAGCACCCGTCCGGTCTCCGGGGGCGGCACCTCGACCGGCGCTACCTGACGACGCACAGCAGGATCGTCCATGTCCGTGACCTCCGATCACCTGGTCCGTGGTGGCCCAGGGAACCAGACTGACACCATGACCACTATTCAGGGAACCACTGCACAGGGACTCAGCCTGACCGCGGACACCGGGACGGCCGATGCGTCGGAACTCGTGATCCTCGATGCCGCCGTCGCGACGCCGCACCAGCTGGCGGCGGCGTACGAGGGCGGGGGAGCGGTGCATCTGCGCGGGGTGCTGAGCGCCGAGGAGATCGCCGAGCTCCGCGACACGTTCACCACCCACATCGAGACCGACGGCGAGGGCGGGGCCTTCGACGAGACGGAGGACGGCGATCCCCTGCACGCCTACCCGCGCATGATCCAGCCGCACCGCGGTGAGCACGCACCGGGCGTGCTGGCGAGGCACTGGCTGCTGGAGCAGCGGGTGATGGGCCGGGTCGTCGAGACGGTGGGGCCGGTGTGGGCGGCGCAGTCGATGTTCTACTTCAAGCCCGCCGGGGCTCGCGGCCAGGCCATGCACCAGGACAACCTCTTCCTGCAGTCGCATCCCGAGACCTGCATCGCGGCCTGGATCGCGGTGGACGACTGCGACGCCGAGAACGGTGCGCTGGGCGTCGTCCCCGGCACGCACCGCTACGAGATCGTCTGCCCGGAGGAGGCCGATGCGACCGAGTCGTTCACCTCGATCACCGTGAGCATCCCCGACCACCTCCGCGTCGTGCAGACGGACATGAAGGCCGGCGACATGCTGATCTTCCACGGCAGCCTCGTGCACGGCTCGAAGCCCAACTCCAGCGCCGACCGCTTCCGGCGCTCGTTGATCTTCCACTACATCCCCGAGGGCAGTCGAGAGGTGGCGTCCATGTACCAGCCGCTCCTCGACGCGGAGGGCGATGAGGTGAGGATCGAGACCGCAGAGAACGGCGGCGAGTGCGGCGAGGGCTGGGTGGCGCGGAACCACTGAGGGCGAGGGGGCCTGCGTCGACCCTCAGAACGGAGGGTCGGGGTACGTTGCCGGATCCGTGTACGGGACCCTGACCGGCACGACATCGGCAAGTGGGATCGACGACCGGTCCGGTTCCGGCTCCGGTTCCGGAACCGGAACCGGTGCTGGGGCCGGTGACTCGGCGTCCTGGAGAAGCCCACGCCACCGGGCGTCATCCCATGCGAGCATCTCTTCGTAGACATCCCACGAATGCTGGAGGGCGGCGGCGATCTCCGGAGTGAGCAGGTCGCGGTTCTGCCGGGCGCTCAGGCGTTCGATCTCGCCGATATGCCATGTCGTGCTGCCATCCGGGCCGCGAACCGGATCGAGAAGCCCTCGCGTCTTCATCATGTGGTGTTTCCAGCACAATCGATGGAGATTCTCGATGGAGGTCTGGCCGCCCTTCTCTGGATTATCGTGATCGTATTCTTCGATATGATCGGATTCCCCGACGGTGCAGACATTTCTGGTGCACCCGGGAACGGCGCAGACCGGATCGAGCAGGCGGAGATGCTCCTGCATCGTGGTCGTCGGCGAATACCTCGTCGGTGGAAGAGGGAGGAAGGTGCCGTCGGACGGATCGGTGAGGATCCTGTACCAGGTGGGCTCGCCGGCCGCGAGGTGGCGGGCCATAGGAGCGGGCAGCGGGATCGTGCCGTCGATCGTGCCGGGGGCGTCGGACTCGCCGAGCAGAGTCATGGCGGGGACGACGACCTGGAGTCGGAACCGGCTTCCGGGTACCTCGACGCCCGCGGTGTCGAGCATGGTGCGGGTGAGGATCGCGTACCGCAGGGCCGCAAGCGTCATGTGGTGGCCGTCGCGGGCGACATCGCCGTCGATGTCGAACGGCGCCGGGCGGCCTTCGTCGACGGCGTGGCGCTGGTCGTTCTGGACGGCGCGCGCGGCGGCGTCCAGACGGTGCGAGAGGCCGACGATCTCGTGGACCGGTCCGGTGATGGCGAGGCGGGCGGTTCCGTCGTGATCGCGGTTGACCTCGAGCCCGACATTGCGCTGCTCAGCAGGGGTTTCGCGGACAGCGGCCGCGCCGAACCAGGCGATCAGCTTGCCCAGCTCCCGGGTGAATCGGTCGGAGGGGATGTTGGCGAGGTCCCAGGCGGAGACGCGGTCATCGACCTGCCGGCACTGGTCCGGGGTGAGGCGGCGGACGCGCCGGAGCATCAGCTCGAACCAGTGGGCCGGGAGGTCTCCGGCCTCGAGCCGGGCGAGGGTGTGCGGGAAGCCCGTGACCGCGGTGTAGGCGGCATGCAGCTGCGTGCTGGCCTGGTTGACGGTGATCCGCCGGGCGTCGGCGACGAGGATCGCGTACAGGTCGCCATCATCGCTGGACTCGTCCCAGAACATCGCCACCCTCCGGAGGTGCTCTGCGTAGGCGCGGGCTTCCGCCTGCTGGGCGGCGAACAGCTCCTGCGCCAGATGCGCCTCGAGGCACCCCGGCTCCATGAAGGAACGGGCGGCGAACTCCTCGGGATCCAGGGGCTTGCGGGCGCGGACCACGGGTTCAGGCGGCTCCGTGCCAGCGGGTGGCTGCGTCATGATCGTCATCGTGTCGACGCCCCTCCCCGGTCGTTCAGAATTCGACAATGAATGTTCTGCAACTCCTTCTATTCTAGAAGGTTCCGGCTCGCGGGTCCAGCGTTATCTCCGATGTGGATGAATCTGTGGATAACCACCCTGTGTGGAGGAAAGGTGTTCTCGGGGATTGCGGCGAGCGCGGACGGAGAATCTGCGGCAAGGGCTGCAACGGGTCACCGCCACGTGTCACTACCGCGGGTCCCAGCTCAGCACGGCGTCGACGAGCAGCTCGATGGACTGGGCGCTGTCCAGGTGCAGCACGGGTTGTGCCTGGCGGCTGAGCCATTGCTCGTGGCCTGCCCGACTGCGCCCGGTGAAGCTCGGGTCATCGTAGCCCACCGCCCAGTCGCGGAACTCCGTCCAGGCGACCTGATCGATCTCCTGGCCTTCCCGGCGCACGGACTCGCGCGCCTCGAGTCGTCGCAGCCGCTCCTGCGGATCCAGGGTCAGGAACACGAAGGCATCGCACTGCGCGAGGACGCTCCCGCCCCATTCGAGCATCGACCCCGACAGCACCCAGGCCTCACGCGGCACGAAGAGCTCGTGCATCAGCGCAACCCGTTCCTCCGTCGGCCGGTATTGCGCGGGCGCTCGCCGCTGCTCAGGCCTGCGCGCTCACTGGTAGGACACGAACCACGGGCGCGGCTCGACCTCGTAGGTCTTCTCCGGCGTGAAGGTCGGGGTGTCCTCGTCGTAGAAGTTCTTCCAGGCCATGAACATCCCCTCGGGCAGGTCGTTCTGCAGCGCGTTCCAGGTCTCGAGCTTGGCATCGGGCGTGCCGTGGCCGTCCGCATGAACCGCCATCGCGAGCTCGGGATGGGAGGTGTCGACGTCCTGTCGATCGGAGATCATCGCGAGGCTGAACTGGTGGAGGATGAACGCCTTCTGCGGCAGATCGTTGTCGGCGGTGAGGTCGGCGAGCCACTGCGCGGTCTCGTTGACCTCGTCGGCCGAGACCGAACCGATCTGCGCGAGGTGCTTCTGTCCCGGCTTCAGCCGCCATTCCGCATCGAGCGCGAGGCCCACATGGGGCTCTTTGAGCAGGTCCTCGTAGAGCTTGGCCTGCGAGAGGAAGTCGCTGGTGCCGGGCTGCAGATCCAGCACGACGTACACCCCGGCCTCCCCGGCCGCGTCGACCCACTCGCGGATCGTCTCGGGGTCGAGCTCGGTGGAGTAGTCGCCGTCGGCCCCGGGCTCGGAGGAGGCGAGGGTCGTGATGATCTCGAACGCCGGGACCACCGGTTCGTCGGTCAGGCCCGAGTAGTCGTCGGCGAGGCCCTTCACCCGGTCGATGGACTCCTCGAGGCCCTGCTCGCCGAGGATGCCGAGGGAGGGGACCCCGGGCGATCCGTAGGCGGCGATCATGCGCCGACCGGGGAAGACGCTCTGCCCGCCGCCGGGCAGCTCGGGGGCCGTCGCAGCGGTGTGCAGGGCTGCTGTCCAGTCGTCGGCCGCGCCGAAGGTGGTGCCGAGGGCGAGGATCCCGGCCGACGGGTCGTCCCCGGCGGCGCTCTTCGTCGCGGCCACGCTGTCGCTGCTGAGGCTTGGGTCCCCTCCCGGCATCTCGGAGATCGTGCCGCCGGCCGCCTCCACTTCGGCACGGGCGACGGTCTGCGCGGGGCCCGTCCGATCGGGGTCGACGAACATCGAGAGGGCGGGGGCCTCGTCATCACTGGTGATCCCGGGAAGGTCGTCGGCATCGTCGGCGGATGGATCGATCTTCACCACGTCGAGGCCGTCGCCGAGGGCCGAGACATCGGTGCCCTCCGCAGTGACGACCGTGTCGGCACCGAGGCGTTCGATCTCGTCGGCGACGGCCTGATCGGTGCCGATCAGCAACGGGAGACCGGAGGCGGCGCTGAGCGGGGCGAGGGCGTCGACGGTGTCCTCGGTGGCGACGATCGCGCCATCGGCCGAGGTGAACAGGGAGGCGCTCAGCGCGAGGGCGGTCTGCGAGGCGTCCTCGTCCGGTACCACCGTCGAGGTCGGTGCGGTGTCGACGACGTCCACCTGGAGATCGTCCTGCCAGAACGTGCAGGCGCCGAGGCTCGCGAGCAGGGCTGTCGCCGCCGTCACGGAGACCGTTCCTCGGAGGGCGATGGTCCGCCGGCTGCGCCGGGTGCGGGGGAGCTGATCCTCGAGCGCGTTCTGGTTCCGTGTCACCGTCCCAGACTGCCGTGCGGAGGCCCCATCGGGCGAATGACGTGGCCGTGCCGGACATGTTGGTCCGGGCGGGCGACTCGACGTTATGTGTTCGCCGAGATCACGGCGTCATAGTGCGCGAGGGCGGAATCGAGATCGTGCTCGGAGAAGTCCGGCCAGGAACAGCTGGCGACATGGAGCTCGGCCGAGGTGCTCTGCCACGGAAAGAAGCCGGATGCGCGATTGTCCCCTCCCGTGCGGATGATCAGATCGATCTCCTTGGCCGGACCACCGGGAAGGTGCTGGGAGATGAGATCGACCGAGAGGGCGTCCACGTCGCCGACGGGGAGGTCGACAACCGCTGAACGAACCGCGCCGAGAATGTCGGCATGCGCGTCGTAGCCGATCGCGAGGGTCAGGTGCCGCGGGCGGTCCCGCGTCGTCTCGACCGCGTCCATCAAGGCCACTCGCGTGCGCTTGGGAAGAAGATCGAGGTCGCCGCTGATGTGCAGGCACCACTGCTCGGCCGCGAGCACACGGGCTGGGATGACGTTCTCGATCAGGCGGAACAGGGTGCGGAGCTCGAGAGCGCCGCGCCGACGGATGTTGACCGCGGAGAGCACGTACACACTGGCGTGCTCGATCCCTCGCGTGCTCAGCCAGGCGAGGACGTTCGAGAGATGCTCGGCGCCGGCCTGATGCCCCAGGCTCACGTCGGCGAGGCCCTGGCTCCGGGCCCAGCGTCGGTTCCCATCCATGATGAGTCCGACGTGCCGGGGACGGTGCGATCCCGGCGCCGGTGTGCTCGTCGCCGCGTCGGTGGCCTCGTCGATCCTCATGGCACGAAGGTACGTCCGCAGTCGGCCTCCATCGGTCCCGGGCTCGATGATCCACAGGGTCCTCACCGGACGCGCGGTGCGCAGGACGGGATACTGGCCCGATGACAGAACCTGATCTGCAGCTGGTCCTCGGTGGACTCTCCCGGGACGCGCTGCGGGAGGCGCTGGCGGGTGAAGGTGTCGCGCTGAACCCCTACGCCGAGATGCTGCTCCAGTACAGCGAGCTCGACGATCGCACGGAGCAGACGATCCGGGTCACTCGGCGCAGCGTCGCCGAGCTCGGACTGCCCGAGGGCGGCACGCTCCCGCAGATCCTGACCGCGGCCGCCGCTGCGGGACTTCGGCCGTGCCCGCTGCGGACCGGCCCCTTCCTGCGGCTCGCCCTGATGGGGCAGGAGCAGGCACCTGACGCTGTGCTCTCCGCGGGGCGCGCGCCCACCGGGGCGCTCCATGTCCTCTCCGTGCCGCTCAGCGAGGATCACGAGGTGCCCAAGGGCTTCTACCTGCGGGTCGTGGACGGGACGGTGTGGTTGCGCGGGTACCGCTGCGACGACGAGTACGTGATGCCCCCGGAGAGTCAGCTCGTGCTCCAGGTGCCGGAAGCGGGCGAGGGGTCATGAGCGCCCCACGGATCCAGGCGGTCATCGTCGACCTCGACGACACCCTGTTCGATCACCAGGAATCAGCACGACGTGGACTGTCGCGTCTGGTCGACGAGCTCGGCGGGACGCTGACGCCGCAGATCGCCGCCGCGTGGGAGAGCATGGCCGAGCAGCTCACAAACCACCTCCGCGCCGGCGACATCGGACGGGCTGAGTATCGGCGTCTGCGGATCCGGCATCTGCTCACGCGCATCGAACGACCGGTTGAGGCGGAAGCCGTCGACGACGCGCAGTACGATCGCCTCTATGCCCGGTTCCTCGAGGCCTACGAGGAGGAGTGGGTCGGTTTCGCCGACGCCGTGCCCACGCTGCGGGCGCTGCACGACCGGCGCCTTCCCGTCGCGATCCTCACCAACGGGCCCGAGGAGCGCCAGCAGCGCAAGGTCCGTGCGCTCGGCCTCGACCCGTGGGTGGAGGGCGTCTGGACCAGCGAGCGCCTCGGGGCGAGGAAGCCCGATCCGGCCACGTACCTGGCGGTGTGCACCGCGCTCGGTGCGGACCCCGGCACTGTCCTGCACATCGGCGACGACCTCGAGAACGACCTGCGCGGCGCGCTCGCCGCAGGACTTCCGGCCCTCCACCTGGACCGTCGGCGTCGCCTTCTCGCCGGGTCGGCGAGGATCGCCGGGCTGGACGAGGTGCTGGGCAGAGTCTGAGCCGCACGACGCAGCTCAGGCCGACGACGACAGGGACTCGAGGGCGGCGGCCAGATCCGCGCGCAGCCCGTCGTGCTCCGCGGAGAGGCGCAGGGCCGGGTCCGACCAGTTCTCGCGAGGGTGGAGCCAGACAGGCTGGGTCACGAGCTCGGCGGGCTCCCAGTCGTAGCGGGGCCAGATATGGGCGTGGAGGAACGCGTCCGTGTTCCCGAGGATCTCGAGGTTCACCCGACGGAACGCGGCATCGCGCGCGGCGCACACCTGCTCGACGGCCTCCCCGAGCAGGTCCATGCTCGACAGGAATCGCGAGCGCTCGACGCGAGGGAGAGCCGAGAGCCGGTCCACCCCGGGGCGATCCGTGATCAGCACGCAGTAGCCGGGGAGGAACTGCACGTCGCCGATCACGGCGAAGCCGCCCGGCAGGCGCGACAGCACCGTCGGGTTGCTCCCGGCCAGGGCGCTGCCCACCCGGTCCTCTCGCCAACTGGGCGACTCTTCAGCGTCTGGCTCCGGGGGCTGGCCGGACGGGTCCAGGCATTCCAGACTCCAGGAGATGTCGCCGTTCTGCACCAGGTCCGGACGGCCGACCGCCTCGGCGCAGTCCGACAGGCTGAGGCCCAGGTCGATGGCGACGAGATGGATCGACGGGGCGTCGCCGTGTCCTTGCGCGACCCGTCGCGCGAACTCCGTGCGCACGAGCTCGTGAGCGCGTTCGGTCGACTCGTGGTCTGCAGGGTCGCTCAGCAAGGGCATGCCTCTACGGTGCCATGGCCGACCGGCCGTGACCACCCTCAGCCCCGGTCTCAGAGCTCCGGCTCGAGCTGGACGTCCCACGCGACCACGGCGCTCTGGCCGGCTTTGGCGGCGTTCGCGGCGTCGGGCGCCCACGGGTGCAGCTCCCAGATGTTCGGCGGGCGCGGGTGAGCATCGCTTCGGAGCCGTCGATGCCCACCACATCGTGCCCACGCTCGACCAGCTGCTGCGTCACCGCGCCGGTCCCGCAGCCGGCATCGAGCACCGGCAGACGAAGGGCGGACGTCGTGCACGCGGCGGATGACCTGCGGGATCGAGGGCTCCTGTCCGTCTCGATCGGTGGTCGAACGCGCTCGGCGATCCGGCCGGGGCGGATCGTGGGCCGGACCGACGACGGCCAGCAGGCCCCCGCAGCACACGAAGGAATCCCTATGCCCTCCACCCCGAGTCCGGCCGTCCTGGACTTCACCGACGTCTCGTTCCGACGGGGCGACGCCGTGATCCTTCCCGGGGTGTCCTTCACCGTCCACCAGGGCGAGCACTGGGTGATGCTCGGCGCGAACGGCGCCGGCAAGAGCACGATCCTGGGCCTCGCTGGCGGGACCAGTCATCCCACGAGCGGCACGGTGGACGTGCTCGGCGAACGCGTGGGCCGGGTCGAGCTGCGCGCCCTGCGCGAGCGCATCGGCCATGTGAACCCGCGCCACCCGCTGCAGTCCGCCCTGCTCATCGAGGAGGTCATCCTCACCGGGCTCACCGGCAGCACCGAGATGATGATGCGCTGGGAGCCCACGGCCGCGGAGCGCGCCCGGGCGCGCGAGCTCATGGGGACCTTCGGTCTCGCGGCGAAGGCCGACGCTCGCTGGCCGACGCTCTCCCAGGGCGAGCGCGGGCGCACCCTCGTCGCACGGGCGCTGATGACCTCGCCCGAGCTGATGCTGCTGGACGAGCCGTCGACCGGGCTGGACGTGGCCGCCCGGGAACAGCTGCTGGAGACCCTCGAGCAGCTCCCGATCCACGATCCCGACCTCACGACGCTCCTGGTCACGCATCACCTCGAGGAGATCCCGCCGATCACGACCCACGCCCTGCTGCTGCGCGACGGAGAGGTCACGGCGGCCGGCCCGATCCACGAGGTCCTCACCTCGCAAGCCGTCTCGGAGACCTTCGATCACCCCATCCGCGTCAGCGTCGACGACGGTCGCTGGCAGGCCCGGACCGGCTCGCGGCGGGCTGCGTCGATGCCGGAGCTGGTCCCAGTGCCTGCGCGGGCCGGGGAGAAGTAGGGGCCGAAGGTCCCGGCCGAGGGGTGAGGCCCGGCTGCTGCTACCCGCGCAGAGCTGCGACCTCGACCCGTACGGCCCTCTGGTCGGTGAGCTCCACCTCGACGCTGTGCTCGCCGCATCGCACACGGTGCATGCCGACCGCACCCGGCCCGACCGCGCGCAGGCTCAGCGCGGTGAGGGTGCCGTTCTCCCAGGCCATATCCACCTCGATGCCGGGGCGGGCGCGCAGGCCCCGCACGGAGCCGGTGCTCAGGATCGGTGCCGGGGCCGGGAGCAGCTCGATCTCGCCGCGGTGGCTCTGCACGAGGCATTCCGCGATCGCGGCGACGATGCCGATGTTGCCGTCGATCTGGAACGGGGGATGGGCGGAGAACAGGTTCGGGTACAGGCCGCTGCGCTCGCCGTCCGCGGTCTCGGCGGGGCGCAGGAACAGCTGCAGGAGGTCCTGGACCTTGTCGGGGCGGTGCAGACGTGCCCACAGGGACGTCTTCCAGGCGAGCGACCAGCCGGTGGCCTCATCGCCGCGGGCCTCCATCGAGCGGACCACCGCCTCGGACAGCTCCGGGGCGAGATGCTGCGCGCCGGGGTACTCGAAGCCCAGGTGGGAGACGTGACGGTGGGTCGGCTCGACCTCACCCACGCCGTCCAGGTGCCATTCCAGGATGCGGCCGTCGGTCCCGATGCGGGGCTCTGGGATCCGCTCGAGGGCGGCGGCCGCCCGGGCCGCCACGTCGTCGTCGGCGCGCCCCAGCAGCTGGGCCTTCGCGACGAGGGACTCGAGCACCTCGCGCAGCAGCCAGCGATCCATCCCGGAGCCCTCGGTGAGCGAGACGACCTCGCCGCCGGCGGTGATCTACTCGTTCTCGGGGGAGGTGGAGGGGAAGGTGACCAGGGTGCCGTGCGGCCCGTCGTGCAGCAGGTCCAGGGCGAAGGCGGCGGCCTCCCGGAGCGCGGGCAGGCGACGCTCGGCGATCACGGCGGGATCCTCGCCGCTGAACGAGGCGATCGAGTCGAGCTCCCGCTCGAGCCACAGCCCGCCCATCGGCCAGGTCGCCCACTTCGGGTCGCCCTCGACCGGATCGGTGTAGCCCCAGGGATCGGAGTTGTGGTGCACGGTCCAGCCGCTCGCCCCGTAGAGCCGTCGCGCGGTCTCGCGACCGGACTCCCGCAGCATCGCGACATAGCCCTCGAGGGCGCCGGCCGCGCCGGGGACGTGGGCGATGCCCGCCGCCCAGTGGTTCATCTCGAGGTTGATGTTCACGGTGTAGTTCGAGTTCCACGGTGCGAGCACCTTCTCGTTCCACAGGCCCTGCAGGTTCGCCGGCGGCAGCCCCGGCCTCGACGCGGAGGCCAGCAGGTGGCGGCCGAAGGCGAACATCGTGGACAGCAGCTCGGCCTCCGCGGTGCTGGAGGGATCGGCGCCGGTCAGTTCGAGGGCGACGTCCGCGAGGCCTGGCAGCGGAGCCTCCCGGTGGCGGCGTCGGAGCTCCTGCTCGCCGCGCGCGAGGGCGGACTCGGCCTGCTCCGTCGCCTCCGCGAGAACCTCGGCGAGGGGACGGTCCGGCTGCTGGCCGAGGCCCTGCCAGGTGGTGACGATCGCGCAGGCTACGAGCAGCCTCTCGTCGACCGCACGGGTGCGCACCACGACCGCGACGCGGCTCGCGCCCTCGGAATCCCAGGCCAGCTCGGCCATGTCGCCATGGCGCGTCGGCACGCCGTCCGACGGTGCTCGCAGCACCACGGTCAGGCCGTTCGCGTCGGCCGTGCGCTGCTCCTCGACCAGCGGCGAGGTCAGCTCGAGTGCGAAGCGGGTGCCCGGGGCGCAGGGGGCGGCGTGCACGAGGACCTCGTCGGCCGCGCTGACCAGCGTGAGGTGCTCGCCGTCGTCGGTGCGCACCACGTGCTCGCCGCGGGCGAGATCGAGGAGGCGCTCGGAGTCCTCGGTGGAGGAGCCAGCGGAGGGGGTCTCCGGCTCCAGCGTCACCACGAGCTCTCCGACCGGCTGATAGGCCTGCGACCAGGCGGCGCCGAGCCCCTCGAGCAGCGCCTGCGCCTGGGCGATCTCCCCGGCCTCGAACAGCTCCCGGGCGCGCTCGCGGATCGGTGCGGCGTCCTCGGCGGAGGTGAGCCAGCGCTGCGTGGTGGTGGGGGTGCCGGACCACAGGGTGGAGTCGTTGAGGCTGAAGCGCGCCCGCCGGGGGTCGCCCCAGACCATCGCACCGATCCGACCATTGCCGAGGGGGAGTGCCTCGAGCCAGCGGGAGGCCGGGCGCGGGCGACGGATGGTCATGCTCGATGACATGGGGATTCCTCCGGGAGCTGGGGGTGCGGATGCGGCGTGAGCGACGGTCGGGCCAACGCTTTCCGCTGCCATTCATCCTAGGTGTGCGCCCGGGTGCTGTCGAGGGAGCGACAGGGCCGACAAGCGCTTGCCCGTCGGCCGCGTCCATGCTTGACTAGGGATGAGGAAAGCGGTTGCCCTTCGGGGAGGGGGTGACGGTCGAGGCGGATCGCCCGGCCCGCCGAGCAGCCGCCCGCGAGCACTCGCCCGGTACGGGGCGCCACAGGAAGCACAGGAGACAGTCATGGCAGAACGCAGGATCGGGATCATCGTCAACGGGGCCACCGGCCGCATGGGCTACCGCCAGCACCTGGTGCGCTCGCTCCTCGCCATCCAGGAGCAGGGCGGCGTGGAGCTGGCCGACGGCGATCGCCTGGTGCCCGACCTGCTGCTGGTGGGCCGCAACGAGGAGAAGCTGCGCGGGGTCGCGGAGAAGCACGGCCTGCTGAACTGGACCACCGACGTCGACGAGGCCCTCGCCAACGACGACTACGAGGTGTACTTCGACGCCCTGGTCACGAACCTGCGCGTCGAGAACCTCAAGAAGGCCATCGCCGCGGGCAAGGCGATATATACCGAGAAGCCGACCGCCGAGACCTTCGAGGACGCCCTCGAGCTGGCCCGCCTGGCCACGGAGCACGGCACCGTCAACGGCGTGGTCCACGACAAGCTCTACCTCCCGGGGCTGCTCAAGCTGCGCCGCCTCCTCGAGGGCGGTTTCTTCGGGGAGATCCTCTCGGTGCGCGGCGAGTTCGGCTACTGGGTCTACGAGGGTGACTGGCAGGCCGCCCAGCGCCCCTCCTGGAACTATCGCTCCGAGGATGGCGGCGGCATCGTCGCGGACATGTTCCCGCACTGGAACTACGTGATCGAGGAGCTCTTCGGGCGCATCGAGGACGTCTACGCGCAGACCGCCACCCATATCGGCACCCGCTGGGACGAGAAGGGGGAGGAGTACACCGCGACCGCCGACGACGCCGCCTACGGCATCTTCCGCCTCGACGGCGGCACCGTGGTGCAGATGAACTCCAGCTGGGACGTGCGCGTGCACCGCGACGAGCTGGTCGAGTTCCAGGTGGACGGCACGCACGGGTCCGCCGTCGTCGGCCTGCACAGCGCTCGCATCCAGCCGCGCGAGGCGACCCCGAAGCCGGTGTGGAACCCCGACGTCAAGGACGGACACGACTACTACGCCGACTGGATCGAGGTGCCGGACAACGAGCCGTTCGACAACGGCTTCAAAGTGCAGTGGGAGGACTTCCTGCGCCACTACGCAGAGGGCCGGGCCTATCCCTACGACTTCCTCTCGGGAGCCCGCGGCGTGCGCCTCGCCGAAGCGGGCCTGACCAGCGCCGCCGAGGGTCGCCGCGTCTCCCTCGATCCGCTGACGGAGGCCTGATCATGGCAGAGCCCCTGCAGCTCACCCTGCTGGGCGAGGACGGCACTCTGCGCCGGATCGCCCTGGACGAGGCGCCCGCCTTCGCACGGCCCACCTCGCCGCTGCGCTCCCGCGTGGTCTACGCCGCCGTGCACGTCGTCCCGGCCGCCCACGGCGACAACACCCCCGGCGCCCCGGCGGACATCGACTGGGACGCGACCCTCGCCTTCCGTCGCACCATGTGGTCCCGCGGCCTCGGGGTCGCCGACGCGATGGACACCGCCCAGCGCAACATGGGCCTGGACCCGGCCGCGACCCGCGAGCTGATCGCCCGTACGGCCGACGCCGCCCGCGAGGCGCTCGCCGACCCGGAGATCGCGGCCGTGTTCCCCGCCGGGGCGAGCGTGCGCGACCTCGTCGTCGCCGGGGTCTCCACCGATCAGCGCAGCGAGCACGAGCTGAGCCTCGACCAGATCGTCGAGGCGTACATCGAGCAGCTCCGCGCCACCGAGGCCACCGGGGCGGGCGCCGTGCTCATGGCCAGCCGCCACCTGGCCCGCGTCGCGACGAGCGCCGGCGAGTACGAGGAGGTCTACCGCCGGGTGCTGGAGGCCGCGACGGAGCCCGTCGTGCTGCACTGGCTCGGCACGGCCTTCGACCCGCAGCTCGAGGGCTACTTCGGGGACGCCGACACCACTGTCGCCGCGACGACCCTGCTGCGCATCATCGAGGCGGATCCGTCGCGGATCCGCGGCGTGAAGATGAGCCTGCTGGACGACGCCGCCGAGATCGCCGTGCGCGAGCAGCTCCCCGCCGGGGTGCGCATGCTCACCGGCGACGACTTCCACTTCTCCCACCTCATCGTGGGCGACGGCACCGGCACCACCGAGGTCGGCGGGGAGCAGGTCGCGGGGGAGTACTCCGACGCCTTGCTCGGGGCGTTCGCCGCCACCGCGCCCGCCGCGTCGGCCGCCGTGCAGGCGCTGGATGCCGGCGACCCGGAAAAGGCGCGCCGCATCCTCGACGCGTCCGAGGAGCTGGGACGGCACGTGTTCTCCGCCCCCACCTTCCACTACAAGACCGGGGTCGCCTTCCTGGCCTGGCTCAACGGCCACCAGAAGGCGTTCGCGATGGTCGGTGGGATGCACTCCGCGCGCAGCCTCCCGCACCTCTCGCGCACGATCGAGCTCGCCGCCACCACCGGCAACCTCGAGGACCCGGCGCTCGCCGCCGAGCGCTGGCACGCAATGCTGCGCCTGGCCGGCTACGACATCCCGATCCTGGACGGAGCCACCGCATGAACACCCCGCACACCTCGCAGGCCACACCTCGGCTGTCGATCAACCGCTGGACCTGCCGCAGCACCCCGATCCAGGACTTCCTCGAGGCCACCGCCGCGCACGACCTCGAGGCCGTCGGCCTGTGGCGCCAGGACGTCGAGGAGGTGGGTCTGGATGCGTTGCGCCGCCGCGTCGACGACGCCGGCCTGCGGGTCAGCAGCCTGTGCCGCGGCGGGTTCCTCACCGCGGCCGACGAGACCGCCCGCGCCGCGTCCCTGGATGACAACCGTCGGGCGATCGACGAGGCCGCCGCGCTCGGCGCCCCCACGCTGGTGATGGTGGTCGGCGGGATCACGCCGGAGGACAAGGACATCGTCGCGGCCCGGGCGCGGGTCGCCGAGAGCATCGCGACCCTGGCCCCGTATGCCGAGCAAGCCGGCGTGACGCTCTCGCTCGAGCCGATGCACCCCATGTTCGCCGCCGACCGCGCCGTGCTCTCGACCCTCGACCAGGCCCTCGACATCGCCGAATCCACCGGCAGCGACGCCGTGGGCGTCATCGTGGACACGTATCACGTGTGGTGGGACCCGGCGCTCGAGGCGTCGATCGCCCGGGCGGGGGAGAGCGGCCGTCTCTTCAGCTACCAGGTGTGCGACTGGAACCTGCCGCTCGCCGCGAACCCGCTGTTCTCCCGCGGCTACATGGGTGACGGCTTCATCGACTTCCCCTCCATCACCCGCATGGTGAAGGCCGCCGGGTACACCGGCGACATCGAGGTCGAGATCTTCCACGAGGACGTGTGGGCCACCCCGGCGCATGAGGCGATCGGCATCGTGAAGGATCGCTACGAGGAGCTCGTGCTGCCCGAGGTGTGAGGGGTTCTTCGCCTGAACGGGCAGTCAGCAACGAGCCGGCAACGACGGACGGTCGATCATCGTGAGGTGACCGTCCGTCCGTCTCTGCGTGGGCGGGACCTCGTGCTCGCGGTCAGGTGCTTATGGTGCGCGGGGCTCATGCGTCGTGGTGCACAGTGCTGGAACGTTTCTCGGCGTCGGGGGAGGACATGTCCTTGCTTCCCGTCCGGTCAGCGTGCGGAGGAGCTGGGGTTGCAGCGCGCCTGTGCCACTTCACCACTGCGAGGATGAGGTATCCGAGCGTGAACGTCGCCATGAGCGCCCATAATCTCGGAGTTCCGAAAGTGGAGACCACGACCTCGGCAATTATTATGAGGGCGAGGGAAAGTAGAAGGTAGCCTAGAAGGTTGCGTATTTCATGAAACATTCAGACCAGCAACTTCTTGAGGTACTTGCCGACGTACGGGATCGCGGCGAATGCGAGTGCGCAGTAAGTTCCGTTGTTGTCGCACCACACCTTCAAGTCCACGGCCGTTCCCGGATTAAGGGAGTCGTCGTACGCTTTAAGTCTGAGCATGTTCACTTTAGAGATTCGCTTGCCGTCCAAGTATTCATAATATCAGCCGTAGCAATACTTCGGAGAATTATTTGTCCACATCATTAGACCGCTACTCCCCTCTTCGCAATAGGAGTAATACTGCCCGGTCGCCATTGGCGTAGGTGTCGACTCTAGATGCTGAGTGATGGCGAGATCGCGGTCGCGCTCTGTTGCGTCGGATGGGGCTAACTGTTGCGCTTTGATTCCCGATTCGCTGGTCACTTCTGTGATTGACGGCAGGGCGTCGTCTGCGTGCGCGGCGTTCGATGCCCCCACGACGACGGCAAGTGCAGATATCGTTGCCAGACTTCTCTGGATCTAGGGTTTCACGGCACAATCCTCATCGTTGATGATGTGTAAAGGGACCATATCATCGGCGGGGCTGCGGTAGTCAAGTCTGTAGCGACTCTGCGGGGCGGCTGACTGGTCGATGTGCGAGGTCTGCGGTGAACAACTCCAGGCTCTGTGCGTCCACGCCGACGTTGGCAATATCGCGATCACCTGCACCGGCACCTGTGTCTGGGGCCTAGTGCCTGGATGGTCGATACCTTGCGAATGCGACGGTTAAGGCGGCCGACATGCTCGATGTCAGCTGTCACGCGGCGGGATTTTCAGGGAGGATGACTCCTTGTGCGGCGTATGAATAAATCGCCCATAACATGACAAACGCGGTGAAAATGAGGCCGAAAGCGACTCTCTTGGATGTCTTTGTCACGTTCGCTTCGCTTTAGAAAGACGAACAAATTTTTAGGAAGCAGCTCTTATAATTACAACTCCGGCCGAGGCTGCTGCGATGCCGACTGGCCCTCCTGTGACCTTCAGCGCGCCCTTGAGAGCTGCAGGCCCGAGCTCGAACAATGGTGGAAGCCGCGAGTCCCCACTTCCCTCATCGCAGTTCCGATCGCGGCCCAGGTGCCGGCGGAAAGAACGCCGGTAGAGATGCCGAGTGCGCTCAGTGCGACGCACTTCGCGTAACAGCGCGCCGACCCCGAGCCGGGCGCGGAGGCGCAGCTCGACTGCGCTGTACCTCCGACCTCGACGGTGCGGCGGCCGGGCTCAGACCTTTGCCGTGAGCGCCGTGGACTCGCGCAGCAGCACGTCGCCGCGCACGTGCACCTCGAGGGGCTCCTCCGGGGCGTCGGACTCCATCGGCTCTGACCCCGTCGTCCCGGTCTCCGCGTCCGCGGGCGGGGTGCCGAGCACCCACTGGACCGCCTGGCGCGCCATGTCGTGCAGGGGGAGGGCGATGGTGGTGAGCGCGGGGTTCGAGTCCGCGCTGTCGGGCACGCCGCCGAAGCCGGCGACGGAGACCTGGCCGGGCACGTCGATGCCGCGACGGCGCAGCTCGCCGAGGGCGCCGAGGGCCATGACGTCGGCCGGGGCGAAGACGCACAGCGGGGCGTCGTCGGTGCTGGTGGCGGAGCTGAGGTGCGACTCGATCGCCTCAGCCAGCTCATAGCCGCCGTCGCGGGTCAGTCCCGCCTCGATGCTCAGCTCGGGCTCGATGCCTGCCTCGGTCAGCGCGGCGATGAAGCCGCCGGTTCGGTCCGCGGCCGAGGGGATCCCGGAGATGCCCTGGACCACGGCGAAGCGGCGGTGGCCCTCGACGATCAGCGCGGTGGCGAGCTCGTGAGCCGCCGCGGCGTTGTCGGGCACGATGGTGCGGCCCACGCCCACGGACTGGCCCATGCCCACGACCTTGCCGCCGTTGCGGGCGAAGCCCTCGAGCAGGGTGCTGATCGCGGCGTCGGAATCGTTGCCGTAGCGGTGCGAGCCCACGAGCACCAGCGCGTCGACCTGCTGGGCGATGAGGGAGCGCAGTGCGCGCACCTCGGTGTCGATCTCACGGTCGGTCTGGGTGAGCAGCACCTGGGACTGCGACGCGAACACCTGCTGCTGGATCTCGCGGGCGATGGTCGCGAAGTACGGGTCGGCGATGTCGTGGACCACCAGACCGATCAGGCCGGAGCGGGAGCGCGCGAGGGCCTGCGCCTGGGCATTGGGGACGTAGCCGAGCTTCGCGGCCGAGGCCTCGACCCTCTCGGCGACCGCCTTGCCAGGGACGCGGGCGGATCCGTTGAGCACGCGGGACGCTGTGGCCAGGGAGACCCCGGCATCCTGGGCGACGTCGCTGAGACGCACTGCGGCCATCGGGGGCTCCTACTTCTCGGGGATGCTGTCGGGATCGGACGGGGAAACGCTGTCCCGATTTTTCCAGCATAACGACGCCAGGAGCGGCCGACGGGGGAATGGCGCCTTCCGGTGGCGTGACTTTCGTCCTCCTGCGCCGTCCGCTCCGGGGCGCGCCAGCCGGACCTGTCCGGCGCGCTGGCCCGTCACCTGAGCCGGCTGATCAGGCGAGGAGCCCGATCACCATCACGAGCGGCAGGGAGATGAGCGACGCGATGGAGGTGACTATCGTGAGCGTCTTCAGGGTGCCCTGCGTGGAGAGCCCGATCAGCGACTTGAACATCCAGAAGAAGTTGCTGTTGACCTGGAGGGCGAACATGGCGCCGGAGGCGACGGCGAGGCCGATGGCGATCGGGGCGACGTCGATCGAGCCGAGCACCGGGGCGATGATCCCGGCCGCGGCGATCGAGGCCACCGAGACCGAGCCGATCGCCAGATGCAGCACCGCGGCGATCACCCAGGCGAGCAGGATGCTGAGCACGATCGGGGCGCCGGCGTCGGCCGAGAACAGGCCCGCGAGGATCTCGTCGAGCCCCGTCTCCGCGATCACCGCGCCCAGCGAACCGCCGATGCCCGTGATGAGCAGGATCTCGCCGGTGGTGTGGAAGCCGGTGCCCAGGGCGTTGTTGGTCCCCTCGGAGCCCAGAGTGCGACGGGCCAGCAGGTACGCGCCGAGCAGGCCGACGAAGAGGGCGAGATTGGCGTCGCCGATGAAGGCGACCGCGTCGGAGGTGACCCCGAACAGCTCCGCGAAGGCGCCGCCGCCGATCATCACCAGCGGGACGAGGATCGGCAGCAGGCACACCAGCAGCGGCGGCGTGCGGGGGCGGTCCGTGGCGGGGGCGTCTGTCTCGTCGGTGGTGGTCGAGGGGCCGGCACCGTCGGCCTCCGCGCCGTCGGCGAGCTCCGCGCTGTCGGCGAGCTCCTCGTCGGCGGCGGGCTTCCAGTAGCGCCCGCGCAGCAGCTGGCGGAAGATCAGGGTGGTCGCGATCGCGGTGAGCGGGCCCAGCACGATGCCGTACAGGATCCAGGTGCCCAGCGGGATGCCCATCAGTCCGGCGATGGAGACCGCGGCCAGGCCCGGCACCACGAACACATAGCCGGCGAAGATCCCCGTGCCCAGTGCTCCCGCCATGAGGGGCAGGCCCCGCCGGCCGATCAGCGGTCCTGCCGAGCGCACCACGGGGGAGGCCAGCACGACCTGCACGTCCACATAGATCGAGGGGAAGATGGTCGACATCGCGGCGGTCAACGCATACGGGAGCCTGCGCCCGCCCACGTCGTTGACCAGCAGCTCGACCATCTTCTGGAAGGCGCCCATCGCATGGAGGAGGGAGCCGATGAGCACGCCGAAGCCGATCAGCAGCCCGACCTCGGCCATGATCTCGCCGAAGCCGGTGGTGATGGCGCCGATGGTGCCGGTGAAGCCCACGCCGGTGGCGAGGCCCAGGTAGAGCGAGCCGATGATCAGTGAGATCACCGGGTCGACCTTGCCCTTGATGATGAGGGCGACGACCCCCATGATCGCTATCACCGTGTGGAGTATGACCACGGAATGCTCCTGTCCCAGCGCGGGGTGCCAGGGACGTAGTGCCGCGACGCAGTTCCGGGACAGTCTGCGGCACCCGGAGCCCCTGATCTGCGAGATCGGCTCTGCGTGTCGGGACGGATCGGCTCAGGCGGAGATGTCCAGGCGTGAGGGGTCCACGGGGTGACGCGGGGGTTCGCCGGCCGTCAGCCGCCCGGAGGCGAGCTCCGTGCGCAGGGCGCATGCAGGCTCACCACGTCGGCGCGGGAGTACAGCTCCTCGGGCTCGACCTTCGACGCCCCAGGGCCCTCACCGAGCGTCTCCTGCTCCGGCGGCATCCGCGATCAGGGTGCGCAGGGTCTGCGCCTCCCCGGCGAGGGTCGCCGGGTCGTCGCCCGGGAGGAACTCGAGCAGCGCGTCACGGTCCGAGACCTCGGCGGCGAGCAGCGTGAACACCTCGCGCCAGAGGCCCGCGCGCGCGGCCAGGGGAAGCCGCTCGTGGGTGGGCCACCAGGAGAAGACATGGGTGGTCGAGGTGCGCGGCAGCACCTGGCGCAGGGTCTCGAGGGCGTCGGCGTCCGGCATGCCCTGATGGGGCTGCCAGTACGAGAGCACGGTCGGCCGGGCCACCTCGTCCAGGAGATGGAGCGTCGAGCCGAGCTCGTCGGTCAGGGTCCGGCCGTGGAACTCGAGACCGACGTCGACGCCATGCTCGGCCGCGCGATCCGCGAACTCCTGGATCCGGCGCACGATCCGCGCACGATCCCGCTCGTCGACGTCGGCCGAGCCGCGGCTGCCCGCCCACACCCGGATGCGGGGCGCGCCGAGCGCCCGGGCAGAGGCGAGGACGCCTTCGAGCTCCGCCGAGAACTCCTCGTCGGAGCCCTTGAAGCGCAGGTAGGAGCCGTAGGAGGCGACGGCGAGGCCCGCCTGCTCGGTGAGCTCGCGGGCATGGCTCGCGGCGACGGTGTCCCCGGGCGGGACGTGGGCGTCGCCGGCCCATTCGATGCACGCGAGGCCGGCGTCGGCGGCGAGTTCGACGACACGGTCGACCTCGAGCGCGCGGAAGGTGACCGAGCACAGTCCGGGACGGATCATGGTGACTCCTGGGGTCGGTAAGGTCTGGTGTTGGGACGGTCGGGCGTCGGGGCGGTCAGGACAGGTCCTCCGACGACCAGTTGGCAAGCGTTTGCCCAGAGCGTATCGCGAGCACGAGGAGGTGGAGGTGATGGTCGGTGATGCGAGCGGCGCCGACGGGTCGCACCCGGGTGCTGCGCCCCGCGCCGCTGCGACGCCGAACGTCCTGCTGCTGGTCACCGACGACCAAGGGGCCTGGGCGCTCGGCTCGCGGATGCCCGAGCTGCGCACCCCGACCCTGGACCGCCTCCAGCGCGAGGGGAGGACGTTCGAGCAGTTCTTCTGCGCCTCCCCGGTGTGCTCCCCGGCGCGGGCCAGCCTGACCACGGGACGCATGCCCTCGGCTCATGGCGTGCACGACTGGCTCCGGCCGGAGGCCCTGGCCCGCACGGATGCTCCGCTGCGGCCGTTCGAGCCGGACTTCCTGGAGGGCCTGCCCGGCGCGGACTCGCTCGGCGCGATGTTCTCCCGCCACGGGTACCGGTGCGGGATGACGGGCAAATGGCACCTCGGCTCCGCGGCCAGCCCCGCGGAGGGATTCGAGTACTGGTACGCCCACCAGCTCGGCGGCGGCCCCTACTACGACGCCCCGATCTGGCAGCAGGCCGACGGGACCGGCATCCCCGCATCCCCTGCGCAGCCCGGCACCGAACCCGCCTACCTCACCGACGCGATCACGGAGCGCGCCCTCGACTTCCTGGGCATGACGGAGGCCGACGATCGGCCCTTCTTCCTCCAGGTCAACTGGACCGCCCCGCACGACCCCTGGTTCGACGGCAACCATCCCGCGGACCTGCTGGACCTCTACGCCGAGACGGACTTCCCCTCCGTGCCGCAGCCCCCGCCGCACCCCTGGTTCGTCCCCGAGAACTTCCCCCGCGCCGGCGCGGACCGCCACGGCGCGCTCGCGGGCTACTGCGCCGCGCTCAGCGGTGTGGATCGCAGCATCGAGGCACTCCTGGCCCAGCTCGAGCGCAGCGGACTGCTGGAGGACACGATCGTCGTCTTCACCTCGGACAACGGCTTCTCCTGCGGCCACCACGGCATCTGGGGCAAGGGCAACGCCACCACCCCGCTGAACCTCTGGGAGCCCTCGATCACCGTGCCTCTGATCGTCCGCTGGCCCGGTCACGTTCCTGCGGGAACGCGCGATCGCACCCCGACCTCGGCCACCGGTCTGCTGGAGACCCTGGCCGAGCTCACCGGTGCCGTCCCTCTCGAGGACCCGCTGCGGGCGGGACGATCATTCGCTGCGCGGGTGGTGGGTGGCCGGGGCAGTCCGGGGCTCGGGGATGAAACCATCGTCATCCACGACGAGTACGGAGCCCACCGCATGATCCGCACCGACGGCTGGAAGCTCGTGGTGCGCCGCGAGGGCCCCACCGAGCTCTACCACCTCCAGGACGATCCGGGCGAGGAGCGCGACCTCTCCCACGATGCCGCGCACGCGGGCCGACGTCGCGCGCTGGCGGACGATCTCACCTCGTGGTTCGCGGCCCATGAGACCCCAGCGCTGAGCGGCTGGGACACCGCGGTGGACGGCGCCGGCCAGCGGCGCCCGGTCGGCTGAGCCGTGCCGCCGACCAGCATCTGCGCGACGTGCGCCGGCCCGCTCGTCGATCACTCCCGACCCGTCTCCCCGTGAGGAACCCTCCCATGCCCACTCCGGATCGTCCGAACATCCTGCTCATCGTCTCCGACGACCACGGCTACGCCGACCGTTCCGCGAGCGGCAGCAGCGATGCCCGCACCCCGAACCTGGACCGCCTGGCGGCCACGGGCACCACGTTCGAGAACGGGTATGTCACCGCTCCGATCTGCTCGCCGTCCCGAGCCGGCCTCATCGCGGGGGCGCACCAGCAGCGCTGGGGCGCGCAGTGGTTCGACACCTCGGCGTTCCCGCCGGCGCCGCGGAAGGTCATGCCCGAGATCCTGGGGGAGGCGGGCTACCGCACCGGATACTTCGGGAAGGTGCACTACGGGCCGGAGCGGCCGGGTGATCGCGCCTGCCCCGACCGGCACGGCTTCGACCGGTCGCTGTACGGACTGGCAGGGCTGAGCATGGGGCGCCTGCACTACCTGCGCCACTCCGAACAGGCCCTGGAGAAGTACGGCGAGGCCGCCTCGCGCCACGGCGTGAGCCCGCTGTTCGAGGATGGCCGCGAGACCGACTGCGAGCGACACCTGACGGTCGAGTTCACCGAGCGGGCGATCGACTTCATGGCGGATGGGGCGCAGGTGAGTGGACGCGAGGACCCCTTCTTCTGCATGGTCGCCTACAACGCCGTGCACAACTTCGCCTGGCAGCTGCCGCAGGACGAGCTCGACACCCGCGCCCTGCCCGCCCATGACGACTTCGACCCGGCGGCCGCGGAATATGTGGACTGGTACGACGGCGCGATCTCCCCGCGCCTCGAGCGCGGCCGCGACTACTATCTCGCCCAGCTCGAGATCATGGATCGCGAGATCGGCCGGATGCTCGACCACCTCGAGGCCACCGGGCGGCGGGAGAGCACGCTGATCGTCTACCTGACCGACAACGGCGGCTCGACCTGCAACTACGGGGACAACGCCCCGCTCGTCGGCACCAAGTACAGCCTCTTCGAGGGTGGCGTGCGGGTGCCGTTCCTGGTCTCCCGCCCCGGCACGGTCCCGGCCGACGCGCGCTCCGCGGCGCTGGTCTCCGCGCTCGATCTGCTGCCGACGTTCGCGGCCGCGGCCGGGGTGACGCTCCCGCCGGGCATTCCCGTGGACGGGATGGACCTCCGCCCGGCCTGGGAGGCCGTGACGGAGCAGGGTGTGGGGGAGCGCCAGACCGATCGCGGGCACGAGGCGCTGCACTTCGACACCGGCTTCCAGTGGGCCGTGCGCACCCCGGACTGGAAGCTGCGCTGGGTCGATGCGAGCACCGGGCACCGCGAGCACCTGCTCGCCGTCGAGCACACCGACATCGGCGACGGGCTCACGCTGGTCCCGCTCGGTGCCGGCCTCACCGATGAGTCACCGCAGGCCGACGTCGCCGCGCAGCACCCGGAGGTCGTCGCCGAGCTGACCGCCCTGCACGAGCAGTGGGCGGTGCAGCTGGCGTCGAACTGACCCCTCTCAGCTCGCGTCGGCCTGGCCTCGCTCAGCCGCGGCCGAGCAGCCTGTCCATCGGTACGAAGTCCGCGAACTCCGCATCCAGGGTCGAGGTCGGCTCCGCAGGAGCCCCGTCGGCCGCCTCGGCGGCAGTGCCAGCTGCATCCCGAGCTGCCGCGTCCTGCGCTGCTCCGGCCGCTGCCTCTGCGCCGCCGGCCGAGGCGCCGATCCCGGCGCTGAGCATCGTGGCGAGCTCGCGCGCGGCCCGGCGCACGCGCACCGCGAGCGGCTGCTCATCGGCCTGGCCGTCCGTGTCGGCGCCGAAATCGGCCGACGCCGCGAAGACGACCGTCGGCACGACCTCCGCCTTGAGGTACCCGAACATGGGGCGGATCGCGTAGTCGATCGCGAGGGAATGGCGCGCGGTGCCCGCGGTCGCGCCGAGCAGCACCGGCTTGTTCTTCCAGATCTCGATGTCGATCGCGTCGAAGAGCATCTTGAACAGACCCGAGGGGCCGACGTTGAACACCGGGGTCACCGCGATGACCGCGTCAGCGGCGCGCACAGCCTCGATCACCATCGACAGGCGCTCGTTCGGGAAGCGGGTGAGCAGGGCGTCGGTGATGTCGTGCGCGTACTCGCGCAGCTCCACCGTGGTCACGTCCACCTCGATCCTGGCGTCACCCTCGGCACCGTCGCGGCCGATCGCGGTGGCGGCGGCTCGGGAGAGCTGGTCGGTGAGCATGCGGGTCGAGCTGGGGGTGGAGAGCCCGGCGGACAGGGCGACCAGGCGGACGGTATCGGTCATGGGGTGATCCTCTCAAAGAGCGGGACGACGACGAGGGCGGCGTGACGCCGGCAACGTGGCGTCGGTGGCGTCGGTGGCGTCGGTGGGGTCGGTGTCAGCGGGGCAGAACGGGTGGGCTGGCGCTGAGGGCCAGGTCTGTTCGCGTCGGCGGGGCAGAGTTGGGGGAATGTCCGGCGGATTCCTCCAACTCTGCCCCGCTCGCAGGGTTGGGGGTGAGCCGAGGCGGGTCAGGGTCGCTGAGCCGCCGGCCGCGGGGCCAGGGTCGGCGAGCCGGCGACCGCGGGGTCAGCGGCGAGTGGTGCCGGCGTCCTCGGCGCGCAGGCCCGTCCAGTTGTCGCCGGTCTCGAACTTGTAGGCGTCGTCGAAGGAGCCGCGCTCGGCTTCGGCAGCGGCGACTCGTGCGGCGTGGGTGGGCGCCTCGGGGACGTCGGCCGGCTTGCGTGCCTCGAGCTCGCGCCGCAGCACCGGGACCACCTCGGTGCCGAGCAGCTCGATCTGCTCCAGGACGGTCTTCTGCGGCAGGCCCGCATGGTCCATGAGGAACATCTGGCGCTGGTAGTCGCCGACGTTGTCCGCCATGGTCAGGTAGCGTTCGATGACCTGCTCGGGGGAGCCGACGGTGAGCGGGGTCTGCGCGGTGAAGTCCTCCATCGAGGGTCCGCCGCCGTAGACGGGGGCGTTGTCGAAGTACGGGCGGAACTCGGTGATCGCGTCCTGGGAGTTCTTGCGCATGAACGCCTGGCCGCCGAGGCCCACATAGGCCTGGCGGGCCGTGCCGTGGCCGTAGTGCTCGAAGCGCTCGCGGTACAGCTGGACCATCTGCGCGGTGTGGCTCATGGGCCAGAAGATGTTGTTGTGCAGAAAGCCGTCGCCGTAGTATGCGGCCTGCTCGGCGATCTGCGGGGAGCGGATCGAGCCGTGCCACACGAAGGGCGCCACGCCATCGAGCGGGCGCGGGGTCGAGGTGAACTGCTGCAGCGGGGTGCGGAAGCTGCCCTCCCAGTCCACGACGTCCTCGGTCCAGAGCCGGCGCAGCAGGTCGTAGTTCTCGATCGCGATCTCCACGCCCTTGCGGATGTCCTGGCCGAACCACGGGTAGACCGGGCCGGTGTTGCCGCGGCCCATCACGAGGTCGATGCGACCGCCGGTGAGGTGCTGGAGCATCGCGTAGTCCTCGGCGATCTTCACCGGGTCGTTGGTGGTGATCAGCGTGGTCGCGGTGGAGAGGATCAGATCGGTGGTCTGGGCGCCGATGTAGGCCAGCGTGGTGGTCGGGGAGGAGGTCACGAACGGCGGGTTGTGGTGCTCACCGATCGCGAACACGTCCAGGCCCACCTGCTCGGCGAGCTTCGCCTGCTCGACCATGCCCTTCAGGCGCTCGTTCTCGGTGGGCACCTTGCCGGTGGTGGGGTCCGGCGTGATGTCGGCGATGGTGAAGATTCCGAACTGCATGATCGCTCCTCGCGGTAGGTCTCGATGATCGGGAGGGACTCCGCACCCTGAGGGGCGCTGGGCTGCTCCGGTCGATAGTTCAAAAATAAACTAGTTGGGCGGAGGATGCAAGCCTGGAGTGATCGGTGTCCCGTCGGCCGGGTCGGTAGTCCTGCCGGTCGCCGGTCGCCGGTCGTGACCCCGTCGAGACCTGGATCCGGCCCCGACTGTTCGCCACAGTGACAGGATTGATGACCATGACATCCGAGAGCATTGACGCCCTGCTGGACGCGACCCGGTTGGCCGGGCTGGAGACCACCGATGGAGGCAGGATCCTCGCGAAGGTCTCCGCACCGACTGCGAAGGGCACCGCCTACCGCAGCGCGCTCGTGGAGCTCGAGGGTGACCGCATTCTGCCGCTGACCCGCGGCGATGCCTCCATCGGGGCGGTCGCCGCCGCCGAGGACGGCACCACCTTCTTCACCGCCAAGCGGGTGGGCGAGGACGGCGCCGAGGCGGACGACGCCCAGCTGTGGGCGCTGCCCGTGCGCGGCGAGGCCCGCGAGCTCGCCGCCCGCCCCGGCGGCTTCGGCACGCTCCACCTGGCCGGCGACCACCTGCTCGCCGAGCTCGAGGTCCATTCCCAGGCCCGGGACGAGACCGAGCACGCCCGCCTGAGCGCGACACGGCAGAGCGCGAAGGTGACCGCCGCCTTCCACAGCGCGTTCCCCACGCGCTACTGGGACCAGGATCTGGGGCCGACGCGCACCGTTCTCGCCCTCGCCGCCCTGCCTGAGGACCTCGCCTGGGCCGAGGCGACGGAGCCCGCCGGCACGGAGCCCGCCGGCACGGAGCCCGCCGGCACGGAGCCCGCCGGCACGGAGCCCGCCGGCACGGAGCCCGCCGGCACGGAGCCCGCCGGCACGGAGCCCGCCGGCTCGGCGACCGGATCCGCCGACGGCACCACCGACAGCTCCGCCGACGACGGGCCCCGCGCGCAGGTGCTCCACTTCCGCCACGTCGAGATGCCGCCGGGACGGCTCGTCGACTGGACCGTGGACCGCACCGGATCGCGCGCCCTGGCGGCGATGTCGGATTCCCGCGGTGACCTGGTCGCCGTCCCGGATCTCTACCTGCTCGACCTGATCGGGGCGCAGCCGCCGCGACTCCTGCGCGAGGCGACGGCGGACCTCGAGCACGGCCCCGGCGAGTTCAGCCCGGACGGCACGCGGGCGCTCATCGGGCGCCAGCAGATCTGGACCCAGGAGCTGAGCCTCGCGGCCTCGGTCGAGCTGCTGGACCTGGCCGACGGGACGTCGACCCCGGTGTGGCCCGAGCTGGACCACTGGGTCGATCCGGTGTGGCTGGACGACACCACGCTCATCGCGACCAGCGACGACCACGGCCGCGGCTCCGTCTGGATCGGCGGGGTCGACGACCCGGCACCGCGACGCCTCGTCGGCGGCCCGGAGCAGGATCAGGCCTTCGCCTCGGCATCGGTCGCCGGGGGAGCGGTCATCGCATCGGCCTCCGCGATCGACGTGGCCCCCTACCCCGTGCGCATCGACCCGGCCACCGGCGTGATCGAGGAGCTGCCGAACCCGGCGTCCTCCCTGGCCTCCGCCGGCACGCTCACCGAGGTCGCTGCGACCGCCGAGGACGGCACCGATTTGCGCGCCTGGCTGCGCGTCCCCGAGGGCGAGGGCCCGCACCCGCTGGTGGTCTTCGCCCACGGCGGCCCGTGGGGATCCTGGAACGCCTGGACCTACCGCTGGAACCCGAACCCCTTCGTGGCCGCCGGCTACGCCGTGCTGCTTCCGGACCCTGCGATCTCCACCGGCTATGGCCAGGCGATGATCGACCGCGGCCAGCACGAGCTGGGCGGCGCCCCGTTCACCGACATCATGGCGCTCACCGACGCGGCCGTGGAGCGGACGGACATCGACGCCGAGCGCACCGCCTTCTCCGGCGGCTCCTACGGCGGCTACATGGCCAACTGGGTGGCCGGGCACACAGGCGACCGCTTCCGCTGCATCGTCACGCACGCCTCGCTGTGGGACACCGAGTCGATGGGTCACACCACCGACAACGCGGGCTGGGAGCGGTCGATGCGCGACCAGAACCAGCAGTACAACCCCAAGGACTACGTGGGGGACATCGTCGCCCCGATGCTGGTCATCCACGGCGACCGCGACTATCGGGTGCCGATCGCTCAGGGCCACGCCCTATGGTACGACCTGCACGAGTTCTCGGCGACCCCGCGCGACGCCGACGGACGCACCCGGCACCGCTACCTGTACTTCCCCGACGAGGGCCACTGGATCCAGGGCCGCGGGAACGCACAGGTCTGGTACGAGACCTTCCTCGGGTTCCTCGACGAGCACGTGCGCGGGGTGGCCTGGGAGCGGCCGGCGACTCTCGGCTGAGGCGCACCGGACTCGCGGCGCGTTCCGGGACTCGCGGCGCGCACCGGGCGGGGGCGACCCGGCGGAGGCGACCCGGCAGGGGGCGACCCGGCAGGAATGCCCTGGCCCGTGTGCCCTGGCCGGGTTCCCAGGTGGGGTGCCCTTGCGGTGCCTGGCGGGGTGGTCCACCTGGCGTGGTGCGTTTTTCCCTCGTGATGTCCCGCCCGTGGGGCGTTTCGGGGGAATCGGTGCGCGTGTGCTGGTTTAGCGGGACGAGCCACCCGGCGCGGTGCGGCCCGCCCGGCGCGTCGCGGGGCGGCCCACCTGGCGCGGTGCGGCCCGCCTGGCGCGTCGCGGGGCGGCCCACCTGGCGCGGTGCGGTGAGGAGCGTTATTCCCTCGATATGTCCCGGTGGCGGCACGTTTCGGGGGTTTCGGTGGGCGTGTCGGGGGTTCTCGGTGCCGGTCGCGGTGGCGTGCGTCGGCTGGACCGGCGGGCGCGCCCGGCGACCGGTCAGAAGGCGGGCAGGAGGGTGTCGCTGTGCTCGTCCTCGAGGAAGGTGCGCACGGTGTCGCTGGTCATCGCCCGGCGCAGCACCTCGATCTTCTCCGACTCCTGGTTGTCCTCACGCGCGACCAGCGAGATCGTGAAGCGCTGGTCGACGAGCTCCTCGAGGAGGAGCGCATCGGAAGGGAGCAGGCCCACCTTCGCGATGTAGGAGGGGTAGCTGTAGACCAGTGCCATGCCCTCCTCGTCGTAGGCGGAGGGCAGGTTCAGCAGGTCGATCTCGACGAACTCGAGGTTCAGCGGGTTGTCCACGATCTCGCTCACACGGCCCTCGAAGCCGGCCTCCTCGGGCAGCGTGATCAGACCGTGCCCGTGGAGGATCGCGAGCGCACGGCCCTCGTTGGTGTGGTCGTTCGGGATCGCGACCTTGGCGCCCTCGGGGAGCTTCTCGACGTCGTCATAGGCCTTGGAGTAGAAGCCGACCTTTGCGTCGTAGATCGGCTCGAGGGCGACCAGGTGCGCGTCGTTCGCCTCGTTGAACTCCTCCATGTACGGCTCGTGCTGCGCGAAGTTCGCGTCGACCTCGCCGTCGGCCAGGAGGCGGTTGTACTGCACGTTGTCGCTGACCTGCACGAGCTCGATGGTGTAGCCCTCCTCCTTCGCGACGCCCGCGGCGGTGGTGACCACATCGGTCATCGGCGGCAGGTGCGAGGCGACCTTGATGACGGTGTCTTCTCCGGAGCCACCAGAGCCACCGGAGCCACCGGAGCCGCTGGAGCCGGACCCGCCGCCGACACCGCAGGCGGCGAGTGCGAGGGCAGAGGCGCCGGTCAGGGCGGAGAGGGCGAAGAGGCGTCGGTTCATGGGAGCACTCGTTCCTTCGTGAGGGCGGGCGGTGAGGCGCTCGCCGGAATGTGGGGCCGGGGTGGAAGCTTGAGGCTGGAGCTGGAGCTGGAGCTGGAGCTGGAGCTGGAGCTGGAGCTGGAGCTGGAG
>NZ_JABUXW010000033.1 GCF_014897585.1 Brachybacterium tyrofermentans
GGCCCCCGATGTAGTTCTCGTACCGCTGCGCGAAGGTGACCTTCGCTCCGTCGGTTCCGGGGTGTGCGTAGGCGGTCATGTGTTCTCCTCGGTGCTCGTCGTCGAGACAGGGGCGCGGCCGGTCCGGTCGGTCCGCGGGGAGCCGACGGCCGCGCTATGACGTGGATCACCATCGTAAGCCCTGGGCGGCGACCGTAGGCTGAACGGTATGGAACACCGTCACCTCGGCCGCAGCGGCCTCAAGATCAGCGAGATCATCTACGGCAACTGGCTCACCCACGCCTCGCAGGTGGAGGACGAGCGGGCACGGGCCTGTGTGCGCGCCGCGCTCGACGCCGGCATCAGCACCTTCGACACCGCGGACACCTACGCGAACACCGCGGCCGAGGTCGTGCTCGGCGAGGCGCTGAAGGGTGAGCGGCGCGAGTCGCTCGAGATCTTCACCAAGGTGTACTTCCCGACCGGCCGGAAGGGGCACAACGACACCGGCCTCTCGCGCAAGCACATCCGCGAGTCGATCGACGGCTCCCTCTCCCGCCTCCAGACCGATTACGTGGACCTCTACCAGGCGCACCGCTACGACGACGCCACCCCGCTCGAGGAGACGATGCAGGCCTTTGCCGACGTCATCCACTCCGGCAAGGCCCTGTACATCGGCGTCTCCGAGTGGAACGCGGATCAGCTGCGCGCCGGCCACCAGCTGGCCCGCGAGCTCGGCATCCAGCTGATCTCCAACCAGCCCCAGTACTCGATGCTGTGGCGCGTGATCGAGGAGCGCGTGGTGCCCACCTCCCGCGAGCTCGGCATCTCGCAGATCGTGTGGTCGCCCGTCGCCCAGGGCATCCTCACCGGCAAGTACAAGCCCGGCGCCGAGGCCCCCGAGGGCTCGCGCGCCCGCGACGAGAAGGGCGGCGCGGACATGATCAAGCGCTTCCTGGACGACCCGGTCCTCGAGGCGGTGCAGCGCCTCGAGCCGATCGCCGCGGAGCTCGACCTGACCATGGCGCAGCTCGCTGTGGCCTGGGTGCTCAGCAACGACAACGTGGCCGGCGCGATCATCGGCGCCTCCCGCCCCGAGCAGATCACCGAGAACGTCAAGGCCGCCGGCGTCACGCTCGATGCCGACGTGAAGGCGCGCATCGACGGGGTGCTCGGTGACATCCCCGAGACCGATCCCGCCAAGACCGTCTCTCCGGCGCAGCGTTTGAGCTGAGGCCGGCGCCTGCGCCATGACAGAACGGCCGCTCCCCTCGGGGGTCGGCCGTTCTGCAGGTGGGGGGGGATCCGCGGAGGCGGTGTCAGACGTCGGTCGTCTCCTTCTTCAGCTGCTCACCGCTCTTGCCCGGCCGGTTCAGGCCGTCTGCGCGCAGCTCCCAGAACTCAGCGTTCTTGATGCCGAGCTTGCGGGGGTCGAACTGCGGGTCCAACCCCTGCTTCTTCTGCTGCCGGTAGTCCTTGAGAGCCTTCAGAGCGGGGCCCTGCAGGATCAGGATCGCCACGACGTTCAGCCAGGCCATCGCACCCACGCCGATGTCGCCGAGCGCCCACGCGTTGCCAGTGGTGGTCACCGAGCCGTAGACCACGGCAACCAGGATGAGCGCCTGGAGAGCCCGCACCAGGGCACGGCGCACCAGGCGGTTCGGGATCCAGCGGTTGAGGTACGTCAGATTGACCTCGGCCATGTAGTAGTAGGCGACGATCGTGGTGAAGGCGAAGAAGAACAGTGCGATCGCCACGAAGGTCGGCCCCAGGCCATGGAACACGGTCTCGAAACCGTTCTGAGAGAACTCTGGACCGTAGTCGGTACCGGCCGGCACCGACCCCTCGTAGAGAAGCGTCTCCTCCGGCCCCTGGAACACCTGGTACATGTCCGTGGAGATGATGAGGAACGCGGTCGCGGTGCAGACGAACAGGGTGTCGATGTAGACGGCGAACGACTGAGCGAAGCCCTGTTTGGCCGGGTGGGAGACCTCAGCGGCGGCTGCCGCATGCGGGCCGGTGCCCTGTCCCGCTTCATTGGAGTAGAGGCCGCGCTTGACGCCCATCTCCACGGCCTTGCCGACGATCGCGCCGAACATCGCGTGCGCACCGAAAGCGCTGGAGAAGATCAGGCCGAAAACGTGCCCGATCTGGTCGAAGTTCACGAAGAACACCACCATTGCGGCGATGATGTAAAGAATCGCCATCACGGGTACGACGATCACGGCGAAGCGAGCGATCCGCTTCACGCCGCCGATGATGATGAAGGCCAGCAGGATGACGACGCCTACGGCGGAGATCCAGTGGGGAAGATTCCACGCTTCGTACGCTGCGGACGCCATGCCGTTGCCCTGCACGCCCGGGAGGAAGAAGCACATGGCGATCACGGTGACGATCGAGAATACGATCGCGTAGGCCTTGAAGGCCGGAGCGGCCTTGGTGTGCTTGAAGGCCTTCTCGATGTAGTACGCCGGGCCGCCGCGGTACTCACCGGTGTCGAGGTCCTTCTCCTTGTAGATCTGGCCGAGGGTGCACTCGATGAAGGACGTCGCCGCGCCGAGGAAGGCGATCAGCCACATCCAGAACACGGCGCCGGGGCCGCCGAGGGCGATCGCCGTGGCGACGCCGCCGATGTTGCCCATGCCGACGCGGCCTGCGAGGGACATCATGAGCGACTGAAGCGATGACGTGCCGTCCGGTGACGACTCGCCCTTTCTGAGCTGCTCGAGCATGTCGGGGATGCAGCGAATCTGCAGGAACAGAGTACGGAGCGAGAAGTACAGGCCGGTGATCAGCAGTAGACCGACCAAGGGGAGGGACCACACGAGGTTGTTCGCCCCGGTGATCAGGGTATCGAAGGGCATGAAACCTCCAGGGTCAGGGGAAGCGGTGGCAGCATCGGCACCGCGGGTGGTGACCTGGGTCACCGAGAATGTGCTGGAGGGAACCTACCTGAACAGGGCCGTGAAAAGCGCGCTATCCCGAGCGTGTTGCACGGTCGTGACCTGATTGCTCGTGAAACTACTCGGGGATTCCCAGGAGAAGGTGCCTCGGAGCCCGGCGATCTGCCCACGGTGAAGGGCGGAGCCGACGAGCGGGACGATGTGCGCGGGATCGCCTTCGCGAGGTTCGAAGTGCATGCGATAGAGCCGCTACACTGGGACACGACCCCTCGTGCGGTGTCATCTTGCTGAACTCCCCCAGGGCTTGACGGCAGCAAGGGCAGGTGAGCTCTGGCAGGTGCACGAGGGGTCGCTTCATGCCCTGACGACGTGTTCCGTCCCGGCGGCGCGTCCTGCCCCGTCGGCGTGACCCCGGGTGGACCCGAGGGGGATTGCCCCCGCTCGGCACGGCGGACCTCCCCGTACCGGAGCTCGCGGGCACTTCCTAGCGTGGACATCGACGCTGCGGTCGCACCAGGCGCGCCGCACCCGGCCCCAGGAGCCCCCGATGTCCTCCCGCCCCGTCGTCCCCACCGATCCCGACGTCCCGGACGTCCCCTCCGATCCCGGCGCACCCGCCTCCCGGCACTGGTCACCGGCCCCCGCGGCGCCTCAGGCAGTCATCGACTCGCCGGCGCGCGTCGGCCTGTTCGTCCTGATCGCGACCGCGGTCGCAACCGCCCTCTCGATCCCCCTCGCCACCGGTCTGCTGCCCGAGTCGGCGCTCGGCCTGGTGGTGCCCCTGGCCCAGCTGTCCCCGCTGCTCGCGGCGCTCCTCGTGCGCCGGCGCGATGAGCTCTGGTGGCGCTCCCTCGCCCTGCACGTGCCCTCGGGCAGAGCCCTGCTGATCGCGGTGCTCGCCGCGATCACCGCCTTCACGCTGGTGCCCGTGGCCCGCCTGCTGATCGGAGTCGTCGGCGGAGCGTCCCCCCTCGCGGACGCTCCGCCCCTGCTCGGCCTGCTGCTCGCGGTGCCGGTGGTCCTGGCCACGCAGGCCGTCTTCGCGATCGGGGAGGAGGCCGGGTGGCGCGGGTGGCTGCAGAGCACGCTCGAACCGCTCGGCTTCTGGCGGATGTCGCTGGCCATCGGCGGGTTGTGGGCTCTGTGGCATCTTCCGGTGGTGCTCGCGCTGGGTCTGTCCGGTCGCGAGATGGTCAGCTACCTCGGCACGATCGTCGCCGTCGCGCCGCTGCTCTCCGTGCTCCGCCGACTCTCCGGGACGGCCTGGGCGGCGATCATCGGGCACGGCCTGCTGAACAGCCTGCGGGTCGCGCTCGAGCAGAACGTCCTCGGCCCCGTCGATCCGACCCTGCTGTGGGTCATGGATCTGAGCTCGTGGGCCCTGTGGCTCGGCGTCGCGTGGGTCATCCTGCGGGTGGCTGACGGGCTGACGCCGGCGGGGATCACGTCGACGACCGCACCTGCCGGGACCCCGGACCGCACAGATCCGCGCCCGAGCTGACGTCTCCGGGCAGTGTGCACGGCAGGCCCTGGTCAAGGGCGCAAGCTGTGCGTAGCGTGGAGCGCACCACCGGCGAGGACCTGCACCGCCTGAGCGTGCGGCGCCGCCGAGGAAGGGAGCAGTCATGAAGATCGAGACCACCCATCGGATCCCCTTCCCCCAGGCCGAGGTCCTGGCCTGGCACGAACGGCCCGGCGCACTGGTGCGCCTCACCCCGCCCGGCCTCGCCACGCCGGATGATCCGACGGCCGGCGGCCTGCAGGTGGGCCGCGTCGTCGGCACCCGGCTGGGACCGTCCGCCCTGCCGTCGCTGCTGCGCCCGCACTGGATCCTGCGCCACCGCGAGCACCAGAGAGATGTCGAGGGCGAGGCCCGGTTCGTCGATCAGCAGGTGCGGGGACCCTGGCGCACCTGGAGCCACGAGCATCGTCTCCTGTCCGATCCCGGTTCCGAGGGCGGAACCCTGGTGCGGGACACCCTCGAGGTCGAGCTTCCCGCCCGCCTCCAGCGCCTCGAGCCGCTGCTGGGCCCCCAGATGCAGCGGGTGTTCCGGTTCCGGGACCGGCAGCTGCGCGAGGACCTCGCCTTCCACGCTCGCTACGCCGACCAGCCCCGACGCACGATCGCGCTGACCGGATCCTCCGGGCTCATCGGCACCCAGCTCGCCGCCCTGCTCGAGACCGGCGGGCACACCGTGCGACGGATGATCCGCGAGGAGGACGTCGGCCCGGACGAGATCTCCTGGGACCCGCAGAGCGGACGCCTGGACCCCGCCGATCTCGAGGGCGTCGACGTGGTCATCCACCTCGCCGGTCGCTCCATCGCCACCCGCTGGACCCACAGCGCCCGCGGCGAGATCCGCTCCTCCCGCGTGCACGGCTCGGCGCTCATCGCCCGCACCCTCGCGAACATGGACAACGGGCCCTCGGCCCTCGTGCAGGCCAGCGCCATCGGCCTCTACGGTCCGCGCCGTCCGGGCGAGCTGCTCACGGAGGCCGATCCGGGCGGCGAAGGGTTCCTCGCCGATCTGGTGCGCGAGTGGGAGCACGCAGCCCATGCCGCGACGGAGGCCGGGATCCGCACCGCTTTCGTGCGCACCTCTCTCGTGCTGTCCGACGGGGGCGGGCCGCTGCTGCCGCAGCTGCCGATGTTCCTCGCGGGGGTGGGTGGGCGCCTGACCAGTGCCGATGCCATGACCTCGTGGATCACCCTGGACGACATCGTGCGGGTCTACGCCCATGCGGCGCTCTCGACGGACGTGCACGGACCGCTCAACGCCGTCGCCCCGCAGCCCGTCACCGCCGGGCAGTTCGCGCGCACTCTCGGCGCGGCGCTGCACCGGCCGGCCGTGGTGCCGGTCCCGGCGTTCGGGCCGAAGCTCCTGCTGGGGGCCGACGGGGCGGACGAGCTCATCCAGGCCGACCAGAACGTCTCGGACGCCCGCCTGCAGGCGAGCGGGTTCCGCGCCGCGCACACCACTCTCGAGCAGGCTCTGCAACACGTGCTGTGGCGGTGACGGCTCCGCGGGTTCCGCTGTCAGGGACGATCTGGCGTGCTGGACGATCCGTACCGGATCAGAGGTGCTCGGAGGGCAGCTCGGTGAGTCGCCGGGCCTCCTCGAGGACGTCCTCGTCGGCCGCGGAGATCTCGGTGCCCGCGGGCGTGCGGCAGGCCAGCGCATTGACGAGGGCGGCCAGCACCACGAGAGCGGCGGCGCCGACGGGCAGCCACATGGATGCCTGCGACCCGGAGCTCTCGGCGACCGCGCCGGTCACGGCGGAGGCTGCGGACTGGCCGACGATCGTGGCCGAGCCCAGCATCGTCATCACGGTCGCGGAACGTCCCTGTGGGTTGCGCTCCGCAGCGAGGCTGTACAGCGTTACGACCGTCGGCCCGATCCCGATCCCGGCGACCGCCATCGCGGCGATGAGCCCGGTGAGGCCGCCCGCGAGGCCGAAGGCGAGCATCGCGGCCAGCATCAGCGAGGAGAAGGTGAGCCAGCGCGCGTACAGCCGGAACCGCTCGGGGAACAGGGTGATGCTCAGGGCCAGGATCGTGGACCCCACCCCCATCACGCCGTAGACGAGCCCCGCCGAGTCGCCGTGGCCGGTGTCGGAGAGGAAGGCCGTCAACGAGGTGAGGACGGTGCCGAAGAAGAGCCCCACGCCGAGCGCGCCGGCGACGACCACCACCACGGGCAGGGTGAAGAGCTCGCGGGCCGGAGCCTGCGCGACGGGCTCCTCGGTGGTCGGTGCCGCGACCTTCGCCGTGGGATGCAGGGCGAAAGCGGTCACGAACAACAGCGTCAGCACCGCGGCGCCGATCATGGGGGCGGCGGGGCTGAGCGTGGTCGCGAGCAGGCCCACCACGACGGGGCCGAACACGAAGGCGGTCTCGTCGGCCGCGGATTCGTAGCCCATCGTGCCGTTGAGGCTCTTCGCCCGACGGTGGGAGGGCAGGCGGGTGAGGATGAGCTGCACCAGGCGGCTGCGGGAGAGCGGGCCGATCTGCGGCGACGAGGCACCGATCAGGAAGCCGACCGCGAGCACCGCCGCGTCGGGCAGGGCGCTGAACGCCACCGCGGCCATCGCGAGCAGGGCCAGGGAGTTCACGATCCCGGAGGCGAGGATGACCGGGCGCTGGCCGATCCGGTCCGCGGCGGCACCGAGCAGGGGGCCGACGAGCGCGGAGCCCAGGCCGACGACCGCGGAGTTCAACCCGCCCAGCGCGATCGAGTCGCGGGCGGAGACGACGAGGGTCAGAGTGCCCACGACCATCATCGCGAACGGGAAACGGGCGACGAAGGCGATCGGGAAGTAGGCGGCCCCGGCGACGCCGCGCAGGGTCGGGGAGGACTGCTGCTCGGTGGGGGCTGTGGTCTGCTGCATGGACATCGAAGCTCCGGACGGTGGGTGCCGCCTTGGACGGTCCGCCGAGGGACCCGAGGTAGATGCACGTGCGGAGGCCCGTGGAGCCGGGCCGATCTGACAGCCTCACTCTAGGGGCGGCGCGGGGGTTGGGCCAGGGTTCCGGGGTGTGCGGTGCGCGGTTTCACCCGGGACGACGCGCTCCCGGTCGCGGGCGTACCCGACCTGGGCGGTGCCGTTCTCGGGTGGTCCTGGACGCGGGCCGACCCGACGCGGGCGTTCCCGGTCGCTCCTCGATGCGGGCGCTCCCCGTCGCGAACGCTCCCGGTCGCTCCTCGACGCGGGCGCACTCCATTGCGGGACCCCGTCGCGGACGCGCCGACCGAGACCACTGATATGTACCGGTGGCGGTACAGATCGAGGGATTCGGTCGGCGCGTTGCGGTCTGTCGCGGTCTGTCGCGCTCCGGGGCGAGGCGAGACGGGGCGAGGCGGAGCGAGCGAGGCTGGGCGGGGCCCTTCAGGAGCGGCCCGTGGGCGCCGGTCAGGCGGTGGCGGGCTGCTTCTCGCGGTCCGAGTCCGTGTCTGAGCCCGCGTCAGCAGGTGCCTCCGCGTCGGCTCCGTCGTGAGCGTCCTGAGCGTCCTGCCCATCCCGCGCGTCCTGCGCCTCCTCGGCCTGGATGGCCTGGAAGGAGGTGCGTCGGGCGTCGTCGTATGCCGGCTGATCGAGGATCTTCTCGCGCTTGGCGACGATCACGGCGACCAGGGACTGGCCGGTGACGTTCAGGGCGGTGCGGCCCATGTCGAGGATCGGGTCGATCGCGAGCAGCAGGCCCACGCCCTCGAGCGGGAGGCCCAGGGTGGACAGGGTCAGCGTGAGCATCACGGTCGCGCCGGTCATGCCGGCGGTCGCGGCCGAGCCCAGCACGGAGACCAGCACGATCAGCAGGTAGTCGGTGACGCCGAGCGGCACACCGTAGAAGTTCGCGACGAAGATCGCGGCCAGGGCCGGGTAGATCGCGGCGCAGCCGTCCATCTTCGTGGTCGCGCCCAGCGGCACGGCGAAGCTCGCGTAGTGGCGCGGCACGCCCATGCGCTCGGTGACGGACTGCGTCATCGGCATGGTGCCCAGCGAGGAGCGGGAGACGAAGCCGAGCGAGGTCGCGGGCCACACACCGCGGAAGAAGGAGCCGATCGAGAGGCCGTTGAGCTTCAGGAGCACCGGGTAGACGACCAGCAGCACGAGGAAGAGGCCGATGTACACGTCGGCGACGAAGACGCCGAGCTGACCGATCGCGTTCCAGCCGTAGCTGGCCACCGCGTTTCCGAGCAGGCCGACGGTGCCGATCGGGGCGAGGCGGATGACCCACCACAGCAGTTTCTGGACGATCTCCAGCGCGGAGCCGGTGACCTTCAGGAAGGGCTCGGCCTTCTCGCCGACGGAGAGCACCGCGATGCCCACGGCGATCGAGATGACCAGGATCTGCAGGGCGTTGAAGCTCAGCGAGACGGTGCCGTCGTCCCCGGCGCTGCCCTCGATGCCCAGGAAGTTCGTGGGGACGAGGCCGGTGAGGAAGTCCATCCAGCCGCCCTGGGTGTCCGAGGCCTGGGCGGCGTCCGCCGAGACGCCGGAGTTCGCGCCGGGGGAGGTCACGGCGCCGAGCGCGATACCGATCGACACGGCGATCAGCGACGTGATGGCGAACCAGAGCAGGGTCTTCCCGGCGAGCCGGGCGGCGTTGGTGACGCCGCGCAGGTTGGCGATCGAGGTGATGATCGCGAGGAAGATCAGCGGCGGGACCAGCGCTTTCAGCAGCGTCACGAAGATCGTGCCGATGGTGTTCAGCGCGGTGGTCAGCCAGTTCGCGCCGTCCGGGTTGGCGTCCGTGGCGGTGACGGGGCCGATCTGGGCCGCGACGAGGCCGAGGACCACGCCGAGGACGAGTCCGATCAGGACCTGCCAGCCGAAGGGGATGCGGACGATCGCGCGCAGCGGGTTGCGCGTGCGCCGCGGTGTCGTGGGGGAGGAGGTGGTGGATGTGCTCACGGCAGGCGACGTTACGCGGACCTCGTCACGAGTTCAATCAAAACGCTATGCGATCACATTAGGAGAACTAGGGGGTTTCGGGGAAGTCATCGGCGTTCCCGTCGGTCCTCGCCTCAGCAGGTGCATCGGCGGCACTTGCGTCGTCGCGCGGTGACGCCATCGCGGCCCGCTCGGCGTCGGACGTCAGCACGCAGAACTGGTTGCCCTCGGGATCCGCCATGGTCAGCCATCCCGACCCCGGGCCGTACTGGTCGCGGTGATCGGCGACCGCGACCGCTCCCTGCTGCTCGAGCCAGAGGATCTCCTGCTCCTGCGTGCGCTCGCGAGGGCGCACATCGAGGTGGATCCGCTTGGACGGCAGCTCGTCGTCGGGGATCTCGAGGAACAGCAGCGTGTGCCCGGTCTCGGGATCGTGGATCGCGCACTCCTCGTGCCCGGGCAGGTTCGGATCCTCCGGGTCCATCGCGTATTCGAGGATGCGGAGCCACCACTGGGACAGGGCGAAGGCGTCGTGGCAGTCGATGCTGGTGTGGGAGTGGCGGACGCTCATGAGAAGAGTCTTCGGGAGCGCCGGTCGCAGGTCAACGGAATTGCCGCTGCGCGCTGTCGGTCGCGAGAAGTCGTGTTCATGGGGTCGTGCTTCCGGAGGCGTGCTCAGGCGTCGTGCTCGCGGCGCCGTGCCAGCAGTCTCGTCCTCACGGTCTCGTCCGTTCGGCTGATGCTGACGTGGCCGGTCACAGACCTGCGGACGATGCATGCGGGGGCGGGCTGCTGACATCGTGGGGACATGGACGAGCGACCTTCAGTGCATGACCCCGCTGTGCGTGACCCCACTGCACGCGACTCCGCCGCGCCGGCCGACGACGAGACGGCCCGCGCCGTCGTCGGCCCGCGCTCTGACGTCGAGGAAGATGCCGAAGAAGATTCCGAGGAGAACGCCGAGGACGAAGGCACCGAGGGCGACGTGGAGAAGCCCTTCGGCGCGCAGGAGCCCACCCGGTTCGCGTCGGACGTCGAGTACCGCGGCCGCGCCGACGGCCACGACTACCTGGTGCGCGTGCGCCACCGGCTCCTCGACTCATCCTTCACGGTGGTCATCGACGGCGTCGAGCACGATCCGGCCGCGGAGGAGAAAGCACGGAAAGCGGCCCTGAAGGCGCACCAGAAGTCGGCGCAGGAGGATGAGAAGGAGGCGGCCGCGCAGGAAGCTGAGCGGTCGGCGCAGCAGGACGCCGAGGAGGAGACAGGGACCGACGTCGACCCTCGCTCTGAGGCCGATGCGCGCGCCGACGCCGACACCGACGCTGACTCCGGGTCCGACGCAGGCTCCGATGCCCTGCAGTTCCGCCTCGAGGAGAGTTTCACCGTGGTGCGCTGCACGGTGCGTCGCCGAGTCATGGACGACGACGACGCCGCCGACGAACGCGACGACGCCGCCGACGGGGACGGCGCCCAGACCGGCGCCGACGGCGACGACGGACGCGGTGACGAGGACGACCGAGAGGTTCCAGGCTTCACGGATGCCGAGGTGATCTCGGTGCACACCGCCGGGCTCGGCGGCGCCGGTGAGGTCGATGTGCGCCACGGTCTGGACAAGACGTTGCTCGTGCCCGCCGAGGACAGCCCGTCGGCCGTGCGCGATGAGAAGCGCATCGCGCATCCCGTCCGCTACGCAATGCTCTCCGCGCTGGCGAAGGCCGCCGGCTTCCTGATCCCGCTGCTCGGTGTCGGCGGCCTGTTCAGCGGCCTGTTCGATCCGGTGCAGGAGTGGGTGGAGGCCCGGGTGCGGCCCGTCGTCGACGCGATCTCCGAGGCCACCGAGCCTGTCCGCACCTGGTTCGGCGAGCTGGTGCGTCCGGTCGTGGAGTTCTTCGACGCGCTGTTCGCGCCGATCAGGTCGGCGATCGCCGCCGTGCTCCGCCCCATCGGGGAGGCCTGGAACTGGCTGACGGATCTGCTGTTCGGGTGGATCCCGGACTTCTCGCTGCCGTTCTCCGTGCCCGAGTGGGTCGTGGACGCCGCCCTCCCGGTGATCGTGGTGCTGATCGCGTTCCTGGTGACCTTCGGGAGCCTGCGCCATCGCCGCGAGAAGCTCGATGCGACGCGGGCCGCCACGCAGGCGCACGCCGGGAAGACCGCCGACGACGACGGGCCCGTGGAGGTCGGGGACACGGCAGACGGCACGGTGACCGCAGGCGCCCGGGCGACGGAGGACGGCGGGAGGACCCCGTGCACCGCGGGCGCGAGCACGCAGGAGACCACGAGCACACGCGAGAGCATGCAGGAGAACACGCAGGACACCGCGCAGGAGAACGGGGCTGATCGAGGAGATCCGACGCCCTCGGACCGGTCCTCCACAGAACCTGCTCGTCCCCAACGGTGAGGAAGGTCGGGCGCCTCAACTAGCCTGTACCGGTGGCCACAGCTCTGTACCGTCGTTATCGTCCCGAGTCCTTCGCCGAGGTGATCGGCCAGGACCACGTCACCACGCCCTTGCAGCGTGCGCTGCGCGCGGGCCGGATCGGTCACGCCTACCTGTTCTCCGGGCCGCGAGGCTGCGGCAAGACGACCTCGGCGCGCATCCTCGCGCGCTGCCTGAACTGCGCGGAAGGTCCCACGGACATCCCGTGCGGTCAGTGCGATTCCTGCCGCGACCTCGCCAACGGCGGCGCTGGCAGCCTCGACGTGGTCGAGATCGACGCCGCGAGCCACGGTGGTGTGGACGATGCTCGCGAGCTGCGGGAGCGCGCCTCCTTCGCGCCCGTGCGCGACCGCTACAAGGTGTTCATCATCGACGAGGCCCACATGGTGACCTCGGCCGGGTTCAACGCCCTGCTGAAGCTGGTGGAGGAGCCGCCGGACCACGTGAAGTTCGTCTTCGCGACCACCGAGCCGGACAAGGTCATCGGCACCATCCGCTCGCGCACCCACCACTACCCCTTCCGGCTGATCCCGCCGCAGGTGCTGGGCCCGTACCTCGAGGAGGTCTGCGTCGCCGAGGGCGTGAACGTCGGCGAGGGCGTGATGCCGCTGGTGGTGCGCGCAGGAGGCGGGTCCGCCCGTGACTCCATGTCGGTGCTGGACCAGCTCATGGCCGGCGCCGGCGAGGACGGTCTGGACTTCCCGACCGCGATCGCCCTGCTCGGCTTCACGGACACCGCGCTGCTGGACAGCGCCATCACGGCGGTCGCCGAGCGGGACGCCGGCGCGCTGTATGCCGCGGTCGAGCACGTGCTGGCGACCGGCCACGAGCCGCGCCGGTTCGTCGAGGACCTGCTCGAGCGCATGCGTGATCTGATCATCCTGGCGGCCGTCCCCGACCGCGGCCAGGATCTGCTGCCGCAGGTCCCTGCCGATGAGCTCGAGCGCATGGTCGGCCAGGCCGGCCGCTTCGAACCGGCGGATCTCTCGCAGTGCGGCGACCTGGTCCACGAGACGCTCTCCACGATGAGTGGGGCGACGTCGCCGCGACTGCACCTCGAGCTGCTCGCGGCGCGTCTGGTGCTGCGCGACGAGCGTGCCGCGCTGGCTGCCGCGGGCGACGGCAGCGCCCCGGCCGGGCGGAACCAGCCGGCTGGTGGGCAGCCGCTCGCGGGAGGTCGGCAGGGAGCGCCGGGTCGCGGCGCGCAGGCTCCCAGTGCAGGTGCGGGTGCTGCCGTCGGCGGCTCCTCCGGGCGCGAGGAGGCTCGACGCATCGCGCAGGAGAAGGCCGAATCCGCACGACAGTCTCGCGGCGGGCGCACGCCGGCCCCGTCGACGGAACGCCAGGGCCAGCCCCAGGCGCCCGACGGCCGGGCTGACGCCGCGACGTCCTCGCAGGGTTGGGACACTCCGGTGTCGCGCCCGGGAGGTGGCCCGTTGGAGCCGGGATCCGCCCCGCAGGCAGCTGCCCCGCAGGGCGCTTCCCCGCAGGGCGGCGCTCCGCAGGGCGGTCCGCAGAGCGGCGCCGCGCAGGAGCAGCCACCGGCCCCCCAGCAGACCGAGCAGCAGGCGGCCTCACAGCAGGCCGCGCCGCAGCACGCTGCCCCGCAGGCATCCGCCCCGCAGAGCGCTCCCGCCCCCGCTGCACCGGACGCCGGAGGAGCGCAGGGACTGAACGCGGATGCCGTGCGCGAGCACTGGTCCGCGATCCTCGACGAGCTCGCGCAGATCCGTCGTCCCAGCTGGGCGCTCGTCGGGCAGAACGGGCACGTGCACGGTTCCCAGGGCTCGACGCTCCTCATCGGGTTCCGCACCGAAGGCCTGGTCGCAGCGTTCCACCGGGGCACGGCAGCAGAGAACCTGGCCGATGCCGTGCGCCGGATCATGCACGTCGAGATCTCGGTCGACGCTGTCGTCGGAGAGGATCCGGGTCCCGGTGGCTCAGGGCCGGGTTCCTCAGGACCGGGCTCCTCCGGACCGGGATCGGCAGGACCAGGCTCGTCGGGACCAGGGACGTCCGGACCGGGTTCCTCGGGACTGGGGTCGTCGGGACCGGGGTCGTCGGGCCCCGGGGGCACGGCGGGCGGTGCTCCCCGCGGAGCCGGCGGCCCCCAGGACGGTGCTGGTCAGCAGGCTCCTAGCGGGTCGGGACAGTCCGGCTCGTGGGAGCAGGCCGTCGGACAGGACGGCTCGGGTGGCGGCGATGACGGTCGCGGCGCCGCAGGGCAGGGTGGTGCCGCTCCGAGCAGCGCGCCTGTTCCGTGGGGCGACGCCGTGGCCCAGATGGCACCGCCGGCCGGGGGAGCCGCCACGGCAGCCTCTGCGGCTCCCACCGCGGCTCCTGCCGCGGTGCCGGAGGGCCCCGGCTCCGCCCCGTCCTCCGCTTCGGCACCCTCGGCTGCTGCCGCGCCGTCAGCCCCCACAGCCCCTGGTGGTGCGCCGGCGCCCGGTGGGCAGGCCCCGTCGGAGGAACCGCCCGCCTCGGCCGGCCAGCGCGCCGCAGATCGCGCGATGCAGGCCGCCGCACGAGCCTCGCGCGGGCGCGCGACCGCCCCCGGCGGTGCAGACCGTGTCGAGGAGTTCGCCCCGGAACCCGATGATCCGTACCCGCCGGATCCCGAGGATTCCTACCCGCCCGACGACTACTCAGCGCAGAGCGCACCGGTCGCTCGCCACGGGGGTGGCCCGCAGTCTCCGGCCTCGTCGCCGGGGCGCACCCCGCGCTGGTCCGATGCGCTTCAGCCCGGCACCGGAAGCTCGGCCCCGGCTCCGCAGGCAACCTCCGCAGGGTCAGCCTCCGAATCAGCCCCTGCTCCGTCCGCGGGCACCGCTGATGCCGGCGAGATCCCCGTCGTCGACGACGACGGCCGCGACTCCCTGCCCGCCGACGAGCCCCGGACCTTCGGGCAGAACGCCCTGAAGCAGGCCATCGCGGAAGGCCGGGTCGTCCATTCACGAGTCCCCCGTCCCGACGCGACACCGGACGCACCGGCGAGCAGCACGGATCCGATCGACCCCCCGAACGGCCCCGACCAAGGGCTGGGCGGCACGTCCGGCCAGGAACAGGGGGAGGGACTCGCCGACTCCGCGGAGAGCGCGGTGGGTGGCCAGGCGCCCGAGGCACCCTCCGAGCAGCCTGCCTCCGCTGACTCGGCCTCCGAGTCCGCCTCCGGATCGGCCACTGCGCGCGCGGCCGCCTCCTGGGGCACGGCGACGGTCGCCGTTCCAGGCTCCGGGCAGTCCGGACCGTCCGGGCAGGACTCTTCTGGCCCGCACTTCTCGGGTCAGGACTCCTCCGGCAAGAACTCCACAGGTCAGGGCGGTCCGTCGGCGATTCCGACGGACGCAGTCCAGACCGGCACCGCCCCGACCGGCGCCGCTCCGGCCGGCGCACCTGCCCGTAGCGGTGCGGCGCTGGTCCGCGAAGCAGCACAGGCCTCTCGCACAGCAGGGCTGCGCACCCGGGGGCACCAGGGAGGCCCCGAGGAGCCCCCGGTCGACGCCGATCCGACCGGCGGCGCGACGCGCGACGACGACGATGCCGTGGTCTCGAAGCGCAACGGCCGCGAGGTCATCGAGACCATCCTCGGCGGCAAGGTGCTCGAGGTCATCGACGAGACCGACAGGTACTGACCCCTCGCCTGACCTGGGTCGCGAAGGATCAGCGCGTGGGCCGCAACGGATCTGCACGCGGGCAGCGACGGACCAGCCCGTCGGTCGCGAAGGATCAGTCCGAGCGCGGCTCGAGCAGGCTGAACAGATCCGTGCGCAGGGACGAGGGGTTCGTGCCGGGCGTCGGCGGGGTCACGTAGAACTCCCAGAACGGGTACGTCATCTGCTCCTCGGACTCGCCGATCTCCTCGGTGAACGCACCCCAGCTCTCCGCCAGCGCTCCGTACCCGCCCACGTGGCTGACCCATGCCACGCGCCCGGCAGGCAGCGCCGAGGCGATGACCTCGTAGCCGCTGGCCAGAGTGATCGGCTCGGTGAGGGGAGCGTCGACCGGGAACCCGACCTCGACATCCGCGGTCGAGACCGGCGCCCGGTGGTGCAGCGCGAAAGCCGGCCCGATCGGGTGGATCCCTGCGTCCTCCAGGGCCGCGCTGAGGTGGGTGAAGGTGCCGTCCATCAAGGACGACATCTGGTACATCGGGAAGTCACGCTGGGACACCACCGCAGTGGGTATCTCCGGGGCGTCAGTCACCCGGCATGCGGTGGCCGGCTCGGCGGAGTCATAGGGATGCGGCAACGACGACATCGTGCAAAGTCCTGTTCAGAGTCGCGAACGGGCCGTGCATGATGCGACGGCCCGGGCTCGACCGTACCCCTCCAGCCCGGGTCTGACCAGTACGGTCGCTGTGCGTCTGCCGTGCAGGTCCGGCTGGCGGGCCCGCCGTCCAGATCCCGCAGCTGCGCCGGCCATCCAGGGTCCGCCGCGGGGCCCGACGGCAGGCTAGGGTCGACCCGTCACCGGGCGGCGGCGCCGACCTCCCGGTGCACCCCGGCCAGATCCAGCGCCAGCTCGCAGAACATGGAGTTCGACCAGGAGAACCACTCCCGCGTGAAGGTGGACGGATCGTCGACGTGCACGCCCTCGTGCATCATCCCCGTACCGCCGTCGGTGCGGATGAGCTGCTCGAGGATCCGCAGCCGCTCGGCATCATCGGCCGAGGTGAGTCCCTCGATGTTCTTCCCGATCGGCCACACATGGTCCGTGGGGGTGTGCGGCGAGCCCACGCCCTCGAGGTACGGGCCCGCGTAGTAGTACGGGTTCTGCCGCGAGAGCACCGCGGCGCGGGTGGCGAGGTAGGTCGGGTCGTCGGCCGCGACGCAGTCCAGGTAGGGCAGGCCCAGCAGGCTGGGCACATTCGCGTCATCGAGGAACACGTGATGGCCCAGGCCGTCGACCTCGTACGCCCAGATCTGCGTCCCGTCGGCCCCCTCGATCAGACCGTGCTGCTGGAGCGCCTCGCGGATCTCGGAGGAGAGCCGGCGCGCCTCCGCGGCGTCCTCCGCCTCGCCGGCGACCTCCTCGAGCAGATCCCCCAGCCGCTCCAGGGAGAGCGCCAGGAAGTGGTTGCCAGGGATGTTGTAGCCCAGCTCGCAGGCGTCGTCGCTGGGTCGGAACCCGGCCCAGACCAGGCCGTTCGGCGCGGTGAGCGAGCCGCGGCCCTCGCGCGCCAGGGTGTCCTGGGGTGTGCAGTTCGCGCGGCGGAAGAAGTACTCGGAGCGCTCCTCGTGGTGCTGCTCGGTGCGCACGGTGGCGAGGATCGTGCGGGCGGCGTCGACGAACTCCGCGGTCGCCCAGGTGGTGTCCCCGGTGGCCTTCCAGACCCGCCAGGCGAGATCCGGGCCGTAGGAGAGGGAGTCCAGCTCGAACTTCCGCTCCCATGCCCAGGGGCTGTCGAACTCCGTGTCGTCGCTGTCCCACTGGGAGGCATCCGCGGTGCGGTTGAAGGCGTTGGCGTACGGATCGATGACGATGTACTGCCAGTGGCGGCGCAGCAGGCCGGTCAGCAGGGCGACCAGCTGGGTGCGGTCCTCCCCGGTGCCGACCCCGGCGATGACCAGGCGCAGCAGCGGGGTGAGCTGGGCGGCGGAGTCCCGCAGCCACATCGCCGGGATGTCGCCGGTGATCACGAAGGTGGTGCCGTCCTCCTCGACATTCACCGTGGTCTCGGCGGTGTTGCGCAGGTAGGTCACCACCCGATGGGCGATCTCCGCGCGCTGGGCGGATTCGCCCAGGCCGCTGAGGATCCGCTCGTGCACGGCGTCGAGCAGGGAGGGGGGCAGCTGGACCATGGGGCTCCTCATCGCGATCGGCTGGTCGGCTCAGGGTAACCGAATATGTCATGGCGATGGACATATTGTGCGCAGTTCGGACGCCGACAGGCGCGAACCGCGACGCGACGTGCTCGGAGGCACGTCGGGGGAGGCGTCCTCGGTCGGGCGGGGCAACTACAGTTGAGGGCGTGTACGAAGGCATCGTCCAGGACCTCATCGACGAGCTCGGCAAGCTGCCGGGCATCGGCCCCAAGTCGGCTCAGCGGATCGCATTCCATCTGCTGGACGCCGACGACGCCTCTGTGCGCCGGCTCGCCGAGGTGCTGGTGACCGTCAAGGACACCGTGCGCTTCTGCGAGATCTGCGGGAACGTCTCGGCCGACGAGACCTGCAGGATCTGCGCGGACCCCCGTCGCACCAGCGAGATCATCTGCGTGGTCGAGGAGTCCAAGGACATCGTCGCGATCGAGAAGATCCGCGAGTTCAAGGGCCGCTATCACGTGCTCGGCGGGGCGATCGACCCGATCGGTGGCGTCGGCCCGAACGATCTGCGCATCACCCAGCTGATGAGCCGCCTGGGGTCGGGGGAGACCCAGGAGGTCATCCTCGCCCTGGACCCCAACATCGAGGGCGAGGCCACGGCCGCCTACCTCTCTCGGCTGCTCGGACCGCTCGAGCTCACCGTCAGCCGTCTCGCCTCCGGCCTGCCCGTCGGCGGCGACCTCGACTACGCCGACGAGATGACCCTCGGCCGGGCCTTCCTGGGCCGTCGCACCGTGTGAGAGTCGAGCTGGAGCCCCGATGACTTCCCCGTACTCGCAGGCCCTGCCGCCGCTGACCGACCTGCCGGCTCCCCGCGAGCTGCCCCGCGAGGCGACCCACCTGGTGCCCCCGGCAGAGATCATCGCCGACTCGAAGTCCGCGCTGCGTCGCCGCCTGCTGCGGATCTCCTGGGCCCCGGGACTGCTCCTCCTGGGCCTCTGGTACGTGCTGCTGGTCCTGTATGTCGTCGGCGCGTCGCCGACGTTCTGGTTCCTCACCCTCCTGGTCTCCCTCGGGGAGCCGGCGATGCTGCGGGCCACCACCGCCCAGCTCGGCTTGACCGGCGGTGGCCTCTGGGCGGCGTTCTTCCTGCTCCCGCTGTTCGCCACCGTGGTGAGCCTGGCCGTCACCGCACTGGCGCCGAGCGCGATCGCGGGCATGGATCCCCGGCGTCACCTCAGCGAACGCGGATTTCAAGCAGACGTCGCCACGCGGATCACCGCCTTCCTCCTGGGCCCGAGCGTCCTCGCCGTGGCGGCGCTGCCGCTCAGCGTCGCCGTCGGGCTCCCGCAGCCCTGGAGCGGACTGGGCGCGGGTCAGCTGATGGCCTGGACCCTGGCCGTCGGCGCACTCCTGCTGGCCTGGATCCTGGTGCGCCGCACGGTGAGCGCCCCGACGGTGCTGGGCATCGAACCGGCCGCAGCCCTGGAGACCACCGGGCGCCTGGACCGTGACCCCGTGACCCGGCGAGCCGCCGCCGCGCAGGTGCTCGGACAGGACCGTCGGCACCTGCCCCCGAACCCCGGCACCGCCGCCGCCCGGCGCGCCCTGACCCCGCGCGGCGCCCTGACCTCGCTGGCCCTCATCACCCGCGCCTCCCTGACCTGGGTGGCCCCTGCCGCCGCGGGCCTCGGCGTGATCATCTTCGGGATCGCCGACGTGGTCATCACCTTCAACGGTCTCCTGCAGAGCGATCTGGTCCAGGTGCGCTCCGCGCTGCGCTGGCAGATGGTCGCCGTGGGCGTTCCGGTGCTCGCCCTCGTGGCCCTCGCAGTGGCGTTCGCGCCCGGTCTCGCCGTGCTCGCCGCCGCGGGGCAACGGAGCGCCGTGATCGATCAGCGCACCTATCCGTCGTGGGAGCACCGAAAGCGGGTGAATCCCTGGGAGGCGCTGGTGGTGGCGCTGACCGGCTGGTTCAGCGCCGCGCTGACGCTGCTGGGACTGGTCCTGTTCGCCGTGGTGCTCGCACTGCTCGGGGCCGCCACCGCGCTGGCCTGGGTGTGGATCGTGGTGGGCGGCCTGACGCTGATCCCGCTGCTGGGCGCCGGGGCGTCGGCCGCGATGCGCCGGGGCCTGCGCGATGTGCTCTACGGACCGGCCGGGGACTACATGCGTCGCGAGACCCCGCACTCGCTGGTCGCCCCCGACATCGGTACCCGTGCCCAGCGGGCCGAGGACCCGGCGGTGCGGGCCGAGCAGCGCCGTCGCCTGCAGGCGCAGGGCGGCGACCACGCCCTGGCGATCTTCGACCTCGACGCCTCCGGGGAGCGGCTCTGGGTCGACGACAGCGCCCCGGGGGCGAAGGACACCGCCGTGCGGCAGGCGGACCTCGCCGCCGGGACCCTGCCGGACTTCGGCGGCGAGGGCTCGCCGTTCACCCGCGGGGACGGATCCGGTGACGGGCAGCACGGGGCCGACGGACGGCACGGGGCCGACGGGCAGGGCGGTCGCCATGGGATCCCGGATTCGATGACCGGCCTGCGCGAGCGCTGAGCCCGTCGCCCGTCGTCCCCGCAGATCAGGCGATCCGCGTCCCGGCGCCCAGGCGCTTGATCGGCACCGCCAGGCGCAGCACCGACACCGCCAGGGAGATGAGCGCGACGATTCCCCAGGCCGCCATGCCCATCGGCCACATCGGGATGCTCGTCGGCGTCCCGAGGTCCTCCGGATAGTTCTCGTCCTCCGGATCGCAGTTGTTGTAGTCCGACGGGTGCGGAGGGCTCGAGACCTCCCGCATGCCGAACTTGATGATGGTCAGCGCGTCCGGCGTGCGGCCGTCGTCGAACTGGTCCCAGTCCTGGTCCACGTCGATCGTGGGCGCCGTCTCGGCCAGCATGATCAGCGGGTTGGGCCACATCACGGGCTGGGCGAGGTCCATCCGCCACACGGACCGGGTCCTGGTCTCGGCGACGCAGATCCCGGTGTCGGTCGAGGTCTCGTAGTCGAACTCGGTGTGGTAGGTCGTGACCTCGCGCTCGGTGGTGAGGAACGTGGCGGAGATGCCCCACAGGATCGGACCCACGATGGTCACGCCGAACACCAGCACGTAGGCGAGCACCACCGAGCCGAGCTGGCGCTGGGTGATCGCGGACAGGCCCAGGCCGAGCGCGGTCACACAGAACGTCAGGAAGCAGATCATCACCACGACCCGCAGCAGGTAGAGCACGCTGACGTGCCCGAGCAGGGCGAGAGGCAGAGCCGACGGCATCGCCAGGACCATGAAGGCCAGTCCGGTGAGGATCCCCGCCAGCAGCTTGCCCAGCACGATCTCGATCGGGCTGAGCAGGCTCGCCTGCAAGGTGGCGAGGGTGCCGGCGGTGCGGTCCCCGTTGATCGAGCCAGCGGACAACGCCGGCGTGACCAGCAGCATCGCGATCAGCACGAGGACCATCTGCAGGCTGAACATCACCCGCGCGACCGGTGCGACCGTGACCCATTGGGAGGTGTACAGGGCCGGGGCCAGGGCGAGCAGGCCCAGCCCCAGCAGCACCACGGTCCACACGCCGAGCGCGACGTACCAGCGCACGGAACGGATCCGCTGCCGCAGCTCGAGGGCGGTGACCAGCCACAGTCCGCGCGGCCGGAGGGAGAAGGTCCCGTTCCTCATCAGAGCGCTCCTTCACGGTTCGCGGCGTCGGTCGCCAGGTAGGCCGCCTCGAGGCGGCCGGTGGCCGGGCCGAAGGAGACCACGGCGGCGCCCTTCGCGGTGAGGTCGGCCAGGAGCCGGGCGGCGGTGGCCTCATCGGGCAGATCGACCACCGTCTCGGCGTGGCCGCTGGTGGTGTGCGCGGGATCCACGACCCCGTGGTGATGCACCCTGAGCTCACCCAGGGCCCGCGACAGGGAGCTCGCATCGAGCGACTCGACCCGCCAGGGCCTGGGCCTCGCGGCGAGGTCGCGCACGCTGCTGGAGTCGACGACATGACCGCCGTCGAGGAAGACGACGTGATCAGCCATCTCCTCGAGCTCGGTGAGGATGTGGCTGGAGACGAGCACGGTGGAGCCGTTCTCGGCGACCTCCCGCACCACCTTCAGCAGTCGCCGGCGGGAGGCCGGGTCGAGGCCGGAAGCCGGTTCGTCGAGGATCAGGATCTGCGGACCGTGCACGAGGGCCCGGGCGAGGCCCAGGCGCTGCTTCTGGCCGCGGGAGAGCACATGGGCAGGCTGCTGGGCCAGCGGAACCAGGTCCATGAGCTGCAGCAGCTCCTGCACCCGGGTGCGCACCTGGGCGGTGGGCAGGAAGTACGCCCGTCCCATCACCTCGAGCACCTCGGCCACGCGCAGCGAGTCCCAGGCTCCGAACTGATCGGGCATCCAGCCCACCATCGCGCGCACCGCCGGCGAGTCCTGGGACGGATCGATGCCGTGCAGCAGCACGCGTCCCTGGTCCGGGGCGAGCAGCGAGGCGAGCATCAGCATCAGGGTGGACTTGCCCGAGCCGTTGGGGCCCACGAGCGCAGTCACCTTGCCGCGGGGCGCCACGAAGGACAGGTCCCGTACGGCGTGCACCGATCCGAAGGAGCGGCTGACGTGCTCGCAGACGATGCCGGCGCCCTGCTGAGAGGGGTGGACCAGGCCGCCCGGGTGGCTCTGGCCGCCTGGCTGGTGCTGGGCGCCCGGGTGGTGCTGGGCGCCCGGACCCGGGGCCGTGACGGCACTGTCGGGACCCGGCCTGCTGTTCGGCTCCCCCGAGCCGGACGGCGACGGCTGCGTCGAGTCGTAGTCGTATCTGTCCATCTGCGCTTCCCCCTATGGAACCCGGCGGTTCCCCCGGCCGGGGACGCATTCTGCGTCATGACCACAGCGTGCCACGGGGTGACCTGCACGGAGAACGTTTCAAGGGGCACGTTCCGGACACGAATCGTGGGGACATCGTGAAGGGGGCGGTGACGAGGCGTCGGCCCGAGCGACCAGCCGCCGGGCGGAGCAACCGAGCGCCGGGCAGCGCGCCCCGGCACCCGGCAGAGCAACGGGGTGGGGCCCACCGCTGCCGGCGAGCCCCACCCCGAGGCGTGGTGTCAGTTGGGACTGCTCACTCGGACATCGCCTTGTTGCCCTCGTCCTGCGCCTGCGGGATGCCCTCCTCGGCGGTGAGGCGGCCGATGAAGACCTCCTGGAAGATCGGGATCGCGGCGGTGAGCCCGGCGTTGGCGCGGGCACCGATGTCCGCCTCCGCGGCATTCTTCGCCGCGTCGACGAACACGCTGACGTCGATGCCCTTCTCCTCCCAGAAGGAGAGGAAGGCATCCTGCGCGTCGACGTGCGCGGGGAAGGAGACGCCCTTCTCGGCCAGCGGCAGCTGACCGTCGAGGCTGCCCAGCCAGGTCAGCAGGGCGGTGATGCCCTCCTGCTGCTCGTCGTCGGCCTTCGCGTTGCCCACGGCGACCACGCCGTGCACGAGCGACTTCGCGCCCTCGGGACCGGCGACCGGGGCCGCGAGCGCCCACTCGAAGGAGTCGGCCACGCCCTCGGCGATCGCCGAGAGGTTGTACGGACCGGACTGGAACAGGCCGAGCTTGCCCTGGATGAACAGGTCCTTCGTGAAGGCGCCGTTCTCGTTGGTGTCCGCCGCGCTCGGGGCGATCTCCGCGACGTTGACCAGGTCGGCCATGTACTGGAACGCCTCGATGCCCTCGGGGGAGGCGAAGGTGTACGTGTTCTCGTCCTGCCACTGCGCGCCGTTGGAGGCCAGCATCGGGCCGATGATCGCCTGCCGGTCGGCCTGCGAGTTGAAGCCGAACTGCTCGCGGGCGTCGGCGTCGAAGCCGTCCTCGCCGGGGTGCTTGCCGGCCTTGTCGAGCGTGAGAGCCTTCCCGGCGTCGCGCAGCTCGTCCGTCTCGGCGGTCGGGTCGAAAGCCAGGGCCGACGGGTCCACGCCGGCCTCCTCGACCAGAGCCTTGTTGTAGAACACGGCGATGGAGTCCCAGATCTGCGGCACGCCCCAGAGGCCGCCGTCGCGCGTGTACAGGTCCACGACGCTCTTCTCCCACTGGGCGGCGCCGTCGGGCACGACCTCGTTGATGTCCAGGAGGTCCTCGGAGTCCTTGTACAGGACGTAGTTCGCGGAGTTCATCCAGTACACGTCGGCCGCATCGCCGCTGGCCACGTCCAGCGGCAGACGGGTCCAGTAGTCGGCCCAGGGCACGAGGTCGATCGTCACGTTCCAGCCGCTGTCCGCGGTGAAGGCCTTGAACGACTCCTCGTACGCGGGCACGGCGTTCTCGTCCCAGAGGCGGAAGGTCAGAGAGCCCTTGCCGCCCCCGCCGTCCGAGCCCCCGGAACCCCCGTCGCCCCCGCCATCGCTCGAGGGGGAGCAGGCGGCCGCGGTGCCGAGCAGGCCCGCGGCGGCGAAGGAGGAGAGCAGGGTGCGACGCTTCAACATGGGGTGTCCTTCCGAAGGCCGCAGACGCGGCGCAGGTGATGGCTCCATTGTGCCGCTCCCGTGCGGGGCCCGGCCTCGAAGTCGTCGAATCGAGACGCGGCGCGACATACGGCGTGACATACGGCCGGGTGAGGCCGGAGCGCGGTCGGGGTGCGGCCGGAGCCAGGCCGAGGTGCAGCCGGGGCAGGCTGACTTCCGCTGAGGGGCGACGGCTGGTCAGCGCATCGTCGTGTCGCCCACGGAGCTGGTGATCTGCTTCTGGAACACGATCATTAGCAGCACCAGCGGCAGCATCGCGAGCGTCGTGCCGGCCATCACCAGGGTCCAGTTGTTGTTGTACTGCGACTGCAGCGCGGAGGTCGCCACCGTGATCACGCGCCATTCGGGACCGGACGTGATCACCATCGGCCACATGAAGTTGTTCCAGTGCGTGACCACCGTGATCAGCACGAGGGTCACGATGATGGGCCGGTTCAGCGGCACCACCAGGTGCCACAGCAGGCGCAGTGTGCCCGCGCCGTCGATCCGCATCGCGTCCATCAGCTCGCTGGGCACGCCGCGGAAGTTCTCCCGCAGAAGGAAGATCGCGTAGGGCGAGCCGAGCACGAACGGCAGGATCAGCGCCCAGAAGGTGTTGCGCAGGCCCATCTCGCTCATCATCAGGTACAGCGGCACCACCACGACCACCTGCGGCACCATCAGCGTCGCGACGTACACCCAGAACAGCAGGTCACGGCCCGGGAAGCGGAGCTGGGCGAAGGCATAGGCGGCCAGCACGGAGAACACCATCTGCCCCACCAGGATCACGGCGACCATCTGCACGGTCACCGCCACCGGGGTCACGAAGCCGTCCGCCCCTTCGGACGGAGCGAAGAGAGCCATGAAGTTCTCCAGCACCGGCGGCGCGGGGATCGTCAGCGGGCCCTCCTGCGCGAACTGCCGGCTCGAGGTGAACGCCGTCATCACGGAGAACAGGAACGGGCCGAGCGTGAGCACGGCGGCCACGGCGAGCACCACGTAGGTGCCGGCGTAGCCCGCGAGCGTGCGCGCCTGCATCGAGCCGGTGCTGCGGGGCCGACGGGAGCGGGCGGGGGTGGCGGATTCGGTGGGGGTGTTGGGGGTGGTCATCGCTGTCCTCCTCTCAGCTCATGTCGTAGGTGATGCGGCGGGCGAAGTAGCGCTGCTGGATGAGCGTGATGATCACCAGCAGCACGAACAGGATCACCGCGACGGCGCTCGCGCGGCCCAGGCTCGAGGAGGTGAACGCCTCGTGGTAGACGAGCGAGGCGATGACCTCGGTGCGGTGCTGGGGCCCGCCGCCGGTGAGCGCGAAGACCATGTCGAACACCTGGAAGCTCGCCACCACCTGCGTGACCGCGAGGAAGAACGTCGTCGGCCGCAGCAGCGGGATCGTCATGTACCGCATGGTCCGCCAGGGGCCCGCGCCGTCGATCCGCGCCGCCTCGTAGATCGAGCCGGGGATCCGGGACAGCCCGGCCTGGAAGAACAGCGAGATGTAGCCGACGTTCTGCCAGATCGCCACGAACGCCACCGCGGGCAGCGCGAGGCTCGGGTCGGTCAGCCACTCGATCCGCACGCCGAGGATCTGGTTCAGCGCGCCGACCGATGGCTGGAAGATCCACTTCCACACCACGCCGAGGGCGAGCGGCGCGCACACCCACGGGATCACCACGATCACCCGCACGATCGCCGAGCCCGGCAGCGCCCGCACCAGCTGCGAGGCGAGCGCCAGCCCGAGGGCGAGCGACACCGGCACCGAGATCAGCGTGAACAGGGCGGTGACGATCAGGGAGTTCAGCAGCGCCCCGTCGGCCAGCAGCGAGGCGTAGTTGTCCAGGCCGATGAAGTCGCGCGTGCCCAGCAGGTCCCAGCGGAACAGCGAGACCACGAAGGCGAGCAGCACCGGCAGGATCAGGAAGGCGGTCACGCCGATCAGGCTGGGCGCGATCAGCAGCCATCCCAGCAGGGGCCGACGGGCATTCATCGGCTCTCCCCTCGAGGTGCGGACTGGCGAAGATTCACCAGGTCACGGTATAGCAGGTGAGGGCCGGACGGCAGGCGGGGCACAGGACAGCGGGTGCGGCACGAGCGGGGGCGCGGCACGGACGACGGGCGGCGGGCGCGGCACGGCCGGCAGGTGGGGCACAGGACAGCGGGCGGGGCAGGGGATGACGGGGACCCCGGCCCGACGCGCACGGGCCGGGAGGAGCACGAGGTGGCTATATCGCCATCTCACATCGCCATCGGCCCGTCCGTGTCGTCCGCGCCGTCGGCCCGTCCGCCCGCGACTCCCGCCCTCCCTGCGCCGTCCACCCGCGACGCCGGCCCCGCCTGCGACCGTCCGCGCCGCCCGGTGGTGATCGCCGTCCCGGGGCCCGCTGCTCGATTACGCTCGTCCCATGAGCTCAGCGACGGAATCCGCAGGCGCCGACGCGCCGGTCACCGACCCCCACGCCAGCATCTACGACCACGGCTTCGTGCGCGTGGCCGCGGTGACCCTCCCGGTCGCGCTCGCCGACCCCGCCACCAACGCCGAGCGCCACCTCGAAAAGCTGCGCGACCTGCACGACCAGCAGGTGGGCCTCGCCGTGTTCCCGGAGCTGTCGCTGACGGGGTACTCGCTGGACGACCTGGTGATGCAGGAGCCGCTGCTGGACGCCGCCGAGCAGGCCGTCGCCACGCTGGTCGAGGCGAGCCGCGAGCTGCTGCCGATCATCGTGGTCGGCGCCCCGCTGCGCGCCCGCGACCGCTCCCGCATCTTCAACTGCGCCGTGATCATCCACCACGGCGAGATCCTCGGCATCGCCCCGAAGCAGAACCTCCCCACCTATCGCGAGTTCTACGAGCGCCGCTGGTTCGCCCCCGGAGATGACGCCGACGGGGTGTTCGTGCGGATCGACGGCGAGGACCACGAGCTCACCCCGCACTCGATCATCACTGTCGACGACGTGCCGGGCCTGCGCCTGTTCGTCGAGATCTGCGAGGACATGTGGGTGCCGGTGCCGCCGTCGGCCGAGGCCGCGCTCGCCGGCGCGACGGTGATCGCGAACCTGTCGGGCTCGCCGATCACCGTCGGCCGCGCAGAGGATCGCAAGCTGCTCGCGCGTTCCGCGTCGGCCCGCTGCCAGGCCGCCTATATCTACGCCGCCGCCGGCGAGGGGGAGTCCACCACGGACCTCGCCTGGGACGGGCAGACCTTCGTGTACGAGTGCGGCGACCTGCTGGGGGAGTCCGAGCGCTTCCCGCAGGGCCCGCGCGCGACGATCGTCGACGTGGACCTGGACCGTATCGTCTCCGAGCGCCGCCGCCAGAACACGGTCGACGACAACCGTCGCACCCACGCCGAGTCGCTCGAGAAGTTCTCGACCTGGCACGAGGCACAGCTCTTCGGGCCGTTCGCGGAGGACTTCGAGGACATCGATGAAGAGGACTTCGACGACGCCGACGACGTGGCCGCGCGTCCGCATCCGACGACGGGAGCGCTGCGCCGGCCGCTGCACCGCTTCCCCTTCGTGCCCGACGACCCCGCGCGCCTGGCACAGGACAGCTACGAGGCGTTCTCCATCCAGGTCGCGGGCCTGGTGCGTCGGCTGAGCGCGATCGGCGGCGACAAGCCCGGCGGCACGCGCCCCGTGCTCGGCGTCTCCGGCGGTCTGGACTCCACGCATGCGCTGCTGGTGTGCGCACGGGCGATGGATCAGCTGGGCCGCGACCGCTCCGAGATCCTCGCCTACACGATGCCAGGCTTCGCGACCACCGAGCACACCCGCTCCAATGCCGAGCTGCTCTCGCGGGCGATCGGGGCGAGCTTCGAGACGATCGACATCCGTCCCGCCTCCACCCAGATGCTGAAGGACATGGGGCACCCCGCCGGCAGCGGCGAGGAGGTCTACGACGTGACCTTCGAGAACGTGCAGGCCGGCATGCGCTACGACTACCTGTTCCGCCTCGCGAACCATCACGGCGGCATCGTGGTGGGCACCGGCGACCTCTCCGAGCTGGCGCTGGGCTGGTGCACCTACGGCGTGGGCGACCAGATGTCCCACTACGGCGTGAACGCGGGCGTGCCCAAGACGCTGATCCAGCACCTGATCCGCTGGGTCGTCGCCGAGGGCCTGTTCGACGACGCGACAGGAGACCTGCTGCAGGCCGTGCTCGACACCGAGATCTCCCCGGAGCTGATCCCCACCAAGCCGGGGGAGAAGGCGCAGTCCACCGAGGACTCGATCGGCCCCTACGCGCTGCACGACTTCACGCTCTACCACCAGCTGCGCCGCGGCTACGGCCCCGCGAAGATCGCCTACCTCGCCCACCAGGCCTGGGGTGATCTCGACGCGGGCGAGTGGCCCGCCGGATACACCGAGGGCGACAAGCGCTCCTACACCCGCGGCGAGATCAAGCACTGGCTGACCGTGTTCACCCGTCGCTTCTTCTCCAACCAGTTCAAGCGCTCGGCCATGCCGAACGCCCCGAAGGTGCTGGCCGGCGGCTCGCTGTCTCCGCGCGGGGACTGGCGGATGCCCTCGGACGCCACGAGCAAGGCCTGGATGGCCGAGCTCGAGAACGAGGTGCCGGGGGACTGAGCCAATCACGATCCATCCGTGCGTTCCCTGCGTCTGGGAGCTGCCAGATGCAGGTATTGCACGGATGGATCCTGGGGCGCGCCGAGATTGAGACCGAGGTTTCCGGCGGCTGAACCGCCGCAAGGTCTCACCGACAACGCCCCGCCGGCTCCGTCCCGCCGACATCGCCCCGCTGGCCCCGTCCCGCCGGCCCCCTCCCCTCTGACAGGCCAGGGCTGAAGGATCCATCCGTGCGTTCCCTGCGTCTGGGAGCTGCCAGATGCAGGTAACGCACGGATGGATGCTGGGGTGGCGGTGACCGGGCGGTGGCGGTGACCGGGCGGTGGCGGTGAGCGCCGCGGCGGTGGCCGGTCCTGCCAGCTGCGGTGGTCTCCCGGCGGTCGGAATCGCCGGCAGACCTTCCGGTCGACCTACTTCACCGCGCCCATCGACAGGCCGCGCACCAGCTGCTTCTGCGCGATCCAGCCGGCGAGGACCACCGGCAGCGAGGCCAGCACCGAGGCGGCGGAGAGCCGGGCGAGGAACTGGCCCTCCGAGGTCATCGTCGACATGAGGAAGATCGGCACGGTCGCGGCGTTCGCGGCGGTGAGGTTCAGGGCGAAGAAGAACTCGTTCCAGGCGAAGATCACGCAGATCAGCGCGGTGGCGGCGACGCCCGGCGCGACCATCGGCAGCAGCACCGTGCGCATGGTGCGCAGCAGCGAGGCCCCGTCGATCGACGCCGCCTCGAGCACCTCGCCGGGCACCTCGAGGAAGAACGAGCGCATCATCCACACCGCGATCGGGAGGTTCATCGCCGTGTACAGCACGATGAGGGTGAGGATGTTGTCGAGCATCCGGATCTGGCCCGCGATCACGTAGATCGGCATGATCACCGCGACCACCGGCAGCATCTTCGTGGAGATGAAGAAGAACAGGAAGTCCTGCGTGCGCTTCACCGGCCGGATGCTCACCGCGTAGGCGGCGGGCACCGCGAGCACCAGCACGAGCAGCGTCGAGCCGACGGTCGCGATCATCGAGTTCAGCAGGTACGAACCCGCCCCGGAGGAGCCGATGATCGAGGCGTACTGGTCCAGCGTGGGCGTGAAGAAGAAGGTGGGCGGGTTCGAGGCCGCCTGGCTCTCCTGCTTGAAGCTGGTCAGCACCATCCACGCCACCGGGGCGAAGAAGATCAGGCCGGCCGCCCAGGCCAGGATGGTCAGCAGGATTCCGCCGGTCCTGCCCTGGGCTCGGCGCGGGCGGATCGGTGCAGCGGAGCGCGTCCGGTGCGGGGCATCAGCGGTGGCGGTGCTCATGACTCCGTCCCCTTCCGGTCTGTCCTCACGGGTCGTCGACGAAGGATGCTCATGACTGCTCCTTGGAGTTGATGCTGGTGAAGATCAGGCGCAGCGCGAAGGTCGCGATCACGATCGTGGCGATCACGGTGACCACGCCCATCGCGGCGGACTGCCCGATGTCGAAGCCGAGGAACGCGCGCTGGTAGATGTAGAACGGCAGGTTGGCGCTCGCGGTGCCCGGGCCGCCCGCGGTCATGAGGTAGATCTGGTCGAAGGTGTTCACGACGTAGATCGCGCCCAGGAGCACCGACAGCTCGAGGTAGAACCGCAGGTGGGGCAGGGTGATGTGCACGAAGGTCTTGCCCGGGCCGGCGCCGTCCATCGAGGCGGCCTCGAGCACGTCGCCGGTCTGGGACTGCAGGCCCGCCAGGAGCAGCAGCATCATGAACGGCGTCCACTGCCACACCAGCGCGATGATGATCGAGACCATCGGGAACTGACTCGTCCAGTCCACCGGAGAGATCCCGACGGTCCCGATCAGCCAGTTGACCAGCCCGTACGTCGGATCGAACATCGAGATCGACCACAGCATCGCCCCGGCCACCGGCATGATGAGGAACGGCGTGATCAGCAGGGTGCGGATGAAGCCGCGCCCGAAGAACTTCCGATCCAGCAGCAGCGCCAGGCCCAGCCCCAGCAGGAGCGAGACGACCACGCAGCCCAGCGTGAACAGGATCGAGTTCAGTGCCGCGGTGCGGAACGTGGAGTCGACGAAGATGTCGAGGTAGTTGCGCAGTCCCACGAACTTCTCGCCCTCGGGGCGCAGCAGGTTGCGTGAGCGCAGCGAGTACCAGATCGTCAGCAGGAACGGGATCTGGGTGCAGATGACCACGAACAGGAAGGCGGGCATCAGCGGGAGCCGACGCCGCCAGGCCTCGGCCTTCGAGTACTCGCCGTCGTGCGGGGCACGGTCGCGCGGCTTCTGGGCCGACGAGGTGCGCGGTGCGTCCGGTCCGCGGCCGACGGGGGTGTCAGTGGCTGTGCTCATCGGTCCCTCTCCTCCCGCTCTGTTCTGGTGCTCTTGGTGCTCTTGGTGCTCTTGGTGCTCTTGGTGCTCTTGGTGCTCTCGGTTCGTCGTCGCGAGGTCGTCATCGTTCAGCCCTCCCAGCCGTAGGTGCGGGCGACCGATTCGGCGAACCCTTGGGACTGCTTCAGCGCCTCGTCGACGCTCTTCTGCCCGGCGATCGCGGCGGAGAACTGCTGGCCCACGCGCGTGCCGAGGTCCTGGAACTCGGGGATGACCACGTTCTGGAGCCCGTCGTACGGGACCTCCACGGTCATCGAGTTCTCCTGCGTCGAGTTCTCCATCGAGTCGAGCGTGGGCTTCGCGTAGTTCTTCGAGAGCTCCGCGTACTCGGGGATCTCGTAGGTGGACAGGCGGGAGCCGGGCGGGAGCGCCTCCCAGCCCACCTCGTTGCCCACGAGCTGGAAGTAGTCGGGATGGGTCATCCAGGCGATGAACTCCCAGGCCGCGTCCTTCTTCTGACTGGTCTCGGGGATCGCGAGAGCCCACGAGTACAGCCAGCCGGCGTAGGGCGTCTCGAGCGTCGGCCCCAGGGCGTAGCCGGTCTTGCCGACCACGGTGGAGGAATCGGGGTTCTCCACGCCGGAGACCATGGAGGAGGCGTCGAACCACATGGCGGCGTTGCCCTGGCTGAACCGGGTGAGGCACTCGCCGAAGCCGGAGGTGGCGGCGCCGGGCTGCCCGTAGGAGCGCAACGTGTCCACGTACATCGAGACAGCGTCGTGCACCTCGGGTGAGCTCAGCTGCGGGGCCCAGTCCATGTCGAACCAGCAGCCGCCGAAGGTGTTGATGACCGTGCTCATCGGCGCGAGGTTCTCGCCCCAGCCGGCCAGACCGCGCAGCGCGATGCCGCTCATGCCGGCGTCGGGGTCGTGCAGGGTCGAGGCGAAGTCGCGCACGTCGTCCCAGCTGGGGTGCTCCGGCATCGTCAGACCCGCCTCATCGAACAGGTCCTGGCGGTACACGAGGAACGCGCTCTCGCCGTAGAAGGGCACCGAGTACATGGAGCCGTCCACGGTGAGAGCGTCCTTGATGGTGGGCACGAAGTCGTCCGGCGCGTAGCCATCGGTTTTCGCGATGTAGGGCTCGAGGTCGGTGAGCCAGCCGTTGGGCGCCCACAGCGGGGTCTCGTAGTTGGAGATCATCACGACGTCGAACTCGCCGCCGCCGGAGGCGACCGACGCGGTGATCTTCGCGCGCGCCTCGTTCTCGGGCAGGGACACGAACTGCACGTCGATGTCGGGGTGCTTCTGCGTGAAGTCGTCGATGAGGCTGATGGCGTCCTGCATCTGCGGGTTCGAGACGATCGCGACGACGATCGACTCCTTGCCGCCGCCACCGGAGCCGCAGCCGGCCAGGGCTGCGGCGCCGAGCCCGGCGGTGAGGCCGGCGCCCAGGACAGTGCGACGGCTGGGGCGTATCGCTGCAGGTGCAGGTGCAGGTGCAGGTGCAGGTGCAGGTGCAGGTGCAGGTGCAAATGCAGGTACGGGTGCGGTTACGGGTGTGGGCGCGGTCGTGGCGGAGCCCGGGGGCCGAGGCGGGCTTCCGGGTCGGGCCTGTCGTGCCGCGCGGGGCGGTCGTGGTCGGAGGTGTCCCATGCGCTGTTCTCCTCTGAACGGCTGAGGCTGGACGGGCCCTGAGATGGGGAGGGGCTCGCGTCGTGGCCGCTGTAGAACGGTGGGTCCGGCGGGTCCTGCGTGACCCTGAACTGCTCAGGGCAGGTCCTGAGCTGTCCCGGGTGTCCGGGGCTGTCTCAGGAGGGGCCGACAGTGGCCCGCTGGGATGGTGTGCCTCGGCAACGGTGCCGTGCACTCATATGATCGCTGAATATTGCTCAACTGAGAGTGAGCGTAGTCATATACGCTCAGGTGAGCAACAGTCCGCGAGCAGATGTTCACGACGTGAGATCTTGGAGGAGGGTTCCCATGGCGCACCACGGCACGATGTCGGACGGGGAGCCGCAGGTCGGCACGGAGGTCGAGGTGCCCCCGACGGCCCTGCTCAAGGTCCAGCTCGCCACCGGATATTTTGTGGACGGCCAGTCCAAGGTCGAGCTCGCCCGCCGCCATCGGCTGTCCCGGTTCCAGGTGGCCCGACTGCTCGACGAAGCGCGCGACGAGGGCATCGTGCGCATCGAGATCGTCGACCCGACGGCCGCCGGACGCACCCACGCGCAGCTCGCGCAGCGCCTCGGGATCTCCTCGGTGACCATTGCCGCGTCCCGCCCGGGCGAGCCGATGCGGGATGCGGTCGCCCGCCAGGTGGCACGCCTGCTGCCGGTCGCCCTGCGTGAGGGCGGCCGTCTCGGAGTCGCGTGGTCGCGCACCCTCATGCATCTGCCGGACCACCTCGGCGCGCTGCCCCCGGCGGACGTCGTCCAGCTCGTCGGCCCGCTCAGCGCGCCCGGCTTCTCCACCGCCCTGTCCTCGGCGCTCGTGCACACCCTCGGCGCCCGGGCCGGCGGTCGGGTCTGGGCCCTGCCCACCCCGCTCATCGTCGACTCCGCCCAGGTCGCTTCGTCACTGCGAGCCATGGAGGAGGTGCGCACCGCACTCGATGCGGCCGACGACCTCGACGTCGCCGTGGTCTCCATCGGTGCCTGGGCCGCCGGCGCCTCGACGCTCTGGGCGCGGCTCGGGGCCGACGAGCAGCGCCGTGCGCACGACGCCGGCGTCGTCGCCGAGGTGTGCGGGATCCTCCTGGACGGCTCTGGGGCGGTGTGGCACTCCGCGATGGAGGATCGTGTGATCGGCGTGCGGGCCGACCAGCTGCGACGCGCCCGGGTGATCGCTGCGGCGCCCGCCGTCGGCCGCCCCGAAGCGGTCGTCGCCGCCGCCCGCTCCGGTCTCGTCGACGACATCGTGCTCGCCCCCGAGCTCGCCGACCAGGTCGCCGCGCTGCTCGGGTGAAGGGTGGGGCTCCGCTCGCCGCTCGCCGCTCGACGCTGGCAGCCCGCCGCTCGCCGCTCGCCGCCTTCACCTGGGCGTCGTCGTCTCTCTGTGTCCCGATCGTCGGCGCTCAGTCGATTCGATCAGATGAGCGTCAACCCCTGCTCATCTGACGCGGGAGTGTGTATCGTCAGTGCTCCGAGCACTCGCCGACGAAGGATGAGCCATGACCGCGTTGACCTCCGCTTCCCTCTCCGACATCGCTGCGAAGGGCGAGGTCGCCGTCCCGACGTACCCGCTCCAGGAGCGGAAGGTCGGCATCGTCCACTTCGGCGTGGGCGGCTTCCACCGCGCGCACCAGGCCATGTTCCTGGACCGGCTGTTCAACGCCGGCCGTGACCGCGACTGGGCGCTGTGCGGCGTCGGCCTGCTGCCGGGCGATTCCCGCATGCGCGATGCCCTCGCCGCCCAGGACGGCATGTACACGCTGGTCACCAAGGCGCCCGACGAGACCCGCGACCCCCGCATCATCGGCTCGATCGCCAAGTACCTCTTCGCCCCCGACGACCCCGAGGCCGTGCTCGCCCAGATGGTCGACCCGGCGGTGCGCATCGTCTCGCTGACCGTCACCGAGGGCGGCTACAACTACAACCCCTCCACCGGCGAGTTCCAGTACGAGACCGAGGCGGTCGCCGCGGACCTCTCCACCGACTTCGCCGACGGCTCCGGCACCCCGCGCACGATGTTCGGTTACGTCGTGGAGGCGCTGCGCCGCCGCCGCGAGGCCGGCACGGAGCCGTTCACGGTGATGTCCTGCGACAACGTGCGCGGCAACGGCGACCTCGCCAAGCGCATGATCCTCGCCTACGCCCGCCGCCGCGACGAGAACGGCCTGCACGGCGAGGCCACGGTCGGCGACTGGATCGAGAGCCACGTCGCCTTCCCCAACTGCATGGTCGACCGCATTACCCCGGTCACCGCGCCCGAGGACATCGAGATGATCTCGGAGGATTACGGCATCGAGGACGCCTGGCCCGTGGTCAGCGAGGACTTCGTGCAGTGGGTTCTGGAGGACGAGTTCCCCGCCGGCCGTCCCGCCTATGAGGAGGTCGGGGTGCAGATGGTCGAGGACGTCGAGCCCTACGAGCTCATGAAGCTGCGCCTGCTGAACTGCTCCCATCAGGCCATCGCCTACTTCGGCCTGCTCCTGGGGCAGACTTACGCCGACGAGGCCGCCGTGGACGAGCATCTCGCGCCCTTCACGCGCACCCTCTACATGGACCACGAGGGCACCCCCACCGTGCCCGAGGTGCCGGGCATGGATCTGACCGCCTACAAGGACGAGCTCATGGCGCGTTTCGCGAACCAGAGCGTCAAGGACACACTGGCCCGCCTCGCCGCGGAGTCCTCCGACCGCATCCCCACCTGGCTGGTCCCCGTGATCCAGGAGAACCTCGAGGCCGGACGCGACGTCACCGCCTCCGCCGCGATCGTCGCCTCCTGGGCCCGCTACGCCGAGGGCACCGGCGAGAACGGTGAGGAGTGGCCTGTGGTGGATCGTCTCCACGACCGCGTCATGGCCGCCGCCGCGAAGCACGACGAGGACCCGCTGGCGTTCCTCCGCGACGAGGAGCTCTTCGGCGACCTCGTCGACCAGGAAGCCTTCACCACGCCCTACCTCCACGCCCTCGAGGTGCTCCGGGCCGACGGCGCCCGAGCCCTCCTCACGGAGCTCGTCGAGAAGGGCTGACCCGCCGCTCGCTCGGGCTGCCCCACCACTGCGAGACAATCACCCTTGCTGGCGTCGACGCACCTCGGTCGCCTGCCGCCCTGTCCAGCCCAATTTTGTGGGGTGGAGACCGATGCTGGCGCACGCATCGGTCGTCCAGGCGGCAAAACCAGGATCCTGGAGAAGTGGACTGGGCCGAATGGGCAGATTCGGCCGACTGGGCCGACTGTGCTGCTGGGCCTCTGCCCCACTGCGCCACTGTCCGAGGTGGTTGAGGTGGTCGCGGTTCAGTCTGACGCCGGCGGGCGGAGGGATCGTCCGAGCAGAGCTCCGCGGCGACCGGCCCAGTTGTCAGGTGACGGGGCGCGGGCACCGGCTCGCAGGAACGTGCGGTGCAGGGCGGCCAACGCCCGCTTGGGATGTTTGATGTCCTCACCGGTGAGGGTTCTCAGTTCCCACCCCACGGAAGCGAGCGAATCCTTCCGTGCCTGATCAGAGCGCCATTGCTTCTTGGTGAGGCGGTGATAGTCGCCGTCGTACTCCACGCCGATCCTGTGCTCCGGGTATGCGAGGTCGAGGTACCGCATCTGCCCGGTGTCGGGATCCACCACTGGGTGGTTGATGGCGGGCTGGGGAAATCCTGCGCGGCCCAGCAGCAGCCGTGTCCGCGTCTCGCCCGGGGAATCCGTGTTCGGTTGCGCATCCCGCAGGGCCTTCCTCAGCGCAGAGGAACCCCAGCGTGAGCCGTAGGTGTCTGCCGCGATCCGGATCGCCTCCAGCGTCACGCCGCGTACCGGGGGATCCCGACGGACCAGGGAGTCGATGGCGATGACGACTTCATCGTGGGGGAGGATGCTTGCGAGCTCTAGCAGTACGACGTAGGGGTGGGACATCTTGAGCCCCAAGTAGGTGAAACCGGGTCGCGGGGACGTGCGATGCAGGACCACATGCTGTCCTGCAGATCTCTGGCGACCATGCTCGAGCCGGGCATGGAGCAGCGGCGGTGTCGTCAGGTGGCGAGCGGCGGCAGGCGGACCCGGCTGGGCCCCCGCTGTGTTGAGCGTGAGGCCGGACTCCGCTCGTGACACCCATGCGGCGGGGAGCTCGTCAGCGTGATCCGCTGCGGAACCTGGTGGGATCGGCACTGTTCCCGGCACGGTGCGTCGTCCGTCGAGAAGATAGGACGCGCTGGACAGCAGGCCCATCTCGTTGTCGGTCCACCAGGGGATCGAGATGCCGAACAGAGCGGCGGCCGTGGTGTGGCTGATGATGGCGCCGGGGATCACGCTGGTCTGTAGGACGTCACACATGGTGTTGACGCTCGCCGGTGCCGACGTCGGGGTCGAGAATCCGTGGAAGACCGTGGTGAATGCAGGCCCCGCGAGGCGGTCCGTGGAGACGCCGAGACTCCGCCACTCGGCGCGAGAGAGGAGGGCCCCAGGCGGGAGAGGTGTGGCTCGCATGTCGGCCGACGGTAGTGCCCGGGCATGCGGTGCGCTCGATCCCACGTTCCCATGGGGATGACACTGAGTTGTGGAGGAGGGGTTCTCACTTCTCGCGACGCCCGACCCGACCCGACACGACCCGATCCGCACTCCGGAAGGTGAGGGACACCGTGCCGCCCGGAGCCGGGATTCCGCAACGAGATATCGAGTTTTGCTGGATCTAGGACCGATGCGAACGCCGTGTTATGTCGCAGGACATCGGTGACAGTTCTGTATCAGGACATCGGTGACACTTCCGTGGCTCTTGGTGGTGACACTTCGCCGGTAAAAATGGGCGGTGAGCAGAAACGAGCCCGTCGATCCCACTGTCCGCCTGGCCATCTCGCGGTGGCCTGATGACGCGCCGCGTGGGTCGGTGAGCACGTTCTGCGTCGAGCACGGCATCTCGCGCAAGACGTTCTACGTCCTCCGTGCTCGCGCCCGCGTCGATGGGCCCGCGGCCGTGCTCGAGCCCCGCACCAAACGACCACATACCTCCCCGGGCCAGCTCGATGAAGAGGTCAAGGACCAGGCTGTTCAGGTCCGCGCCGCACTCGAAGCGTCTGGGCTGGATCACGGTCCGATCAGCGTCCACGACCGGATGAAAGCGATGGGACTTGAAGCGCCATCGATCGCGGCCCTGGCACGGATCTTCCGCGAACGAGGCGTGGCTCGACTGGAGCCGAGGAAGCGGCCTCGCGCGTCCTGGCGGCGGTTCGTCTATCCGGCACCGAACGCGTGCTGGCAGCTGGATGCGACCCAGTACGTCCTCACCAACGGCCGGACCTGCGTGATCTTCCAGCTCCAGGACGATCATTCGCGCCTCGCGGTCGCCTCTCACGTGGCGGGCAGCGAGACCGCTGAAGCAGCGATCGCGGTGTTCAACAAGGGCACCGCGCGTTGCGGAACTCCACAGCGTCTGCTCACCGACAACGGAGCCGCGCTGAACCCCACGCGCCGTGGGATGAAGGGCCAGCTCGTCATCCACGTGACCGCGCTGGGAGTCGAGGCGATCACCGGGAAGCCCTACAAGCCGACCACGCAGGGCAAGAACGAACGATTCCACCAGACCTTGTTCCGCTGGCTGGACAAGCAGCCCATCGCGGGAAGCATCGAAGAGCTCCAAGCACAGGTCGACGAGTTCGACGTCATCTATAACGAGCAACGCCCTCACCAGGGACTGAGGTGCCGCGTGGTTTTCGGACAGTGGGCCCTCTTACGATGAGGGTGCTACTG
>NZ_JABUXW010000101.1 GCF_014897585.1 Brachybacterium tyrofermentans
CTGGACCCGTTCCAGGGATACAAGAACGCGATCGATGACCAGCTCGAGGACGCCATCTGTGTGCTGGACGCCTTCCACATCGTCAAGCTCGCCGGCGCTGTGGTCGATGACGTCCGCCGCCGAATTCAGCAGGAGACCCTCGGCCACCGCGGCCGCAAGGGCGAACCTCTTTTCGGGATCCGGCACGTCCTCCGCGCCGGGCGTGATCGTCTCACTACGCGCCAGCAGAACCGCCTGGCCCGGGCGTTCTCCGCTCACCCCGCTCACGTCGCGGTCGAGGTCGCCTACCAGTGCGCGCAGGACCTCCGAGACTCGTTCCACCAGCCCACACCCGCCCAGGGACGTCGGCTCGCCGAGCGACTCATCGACAGGCTGCCATCTTGCCCGATCCCCGAGATCGCGAGGCTGGGGAAGACGCTGCGCCGCTGGAAGAAGGCGATCCTGGCCTACTTCGATACCGACGGCGCGAGCAACGGCGGCACGGAGGCCATCAACGGGATCATCGAACTCGGCCGCCGTATTGCCCGTGGGTTCCGGAACTTCGAGCACTACCGCCTCCGAA
>NZ_JABUXW010000034.1 GCF_014897585.1 Brachybacterium tyrofermentans
TCCCGCGCCTACCCCGATCAGGAGCTGCACCTGGTGATGGACAACTACGCCGCCCACAAGACGCCAGAGGTCCGCGACTGGCTGACGGCGAATCCGCGCATCCAGGTCCACTTCACGCCGACGTCCGCTTCGTGGCTGAACCTGGTCGAGGTCTGGTTCTCGATCATCGAACGACAGGCCATCCATCGCGGCAGCTTCGGCTCCGTCAAGGATCTCAACGCCAAGATCCGCGCTTTCATCAACGGATGGAACGACCGCTGCCATCCCTTCGTCTGGACCAAGACCGCCGAGGACATCCTCACGAAGGCAAACCGTAAACCCATCTCAAACACGCGCCACTAGACACCACCCATCGTGCCGGGCAGGGACCCGTTCCTTCATCCCCGCTCCGTGACTACAACGTCATGACCCGCAACATCTAGCGCCCATTCCACGCCGGAAACGGTGAGTGTGCGTCGTACCGAGCCGATAATTGCGAGGATCGCCGCCGTGTCGGCCTCGGGGTGCAAAGGGTCGAACGGTTGAAACAGCGCGTACGTCAGTTCGACGGCATCGAGCTTCTCCCTATTGCCCAGAAGAGATCTGTCGTTGATGCCGTGGTATGCCGCGAGCTCCACCAGGAAGGTGGAGAGCTGCTCGCTGCTGGCCTTGCCGACGAGGCCACGGGCTATCTGAATGTGGGCATCCAAGGAGTCCGCATCATGGAAGACAGCAGCGGACGCCCCCTCGTCCCCACACATCCTCGATTCGAGCCAGAAGCCAGCAAGGCCCTTCCACGCGGCCGAAAGGTCCCGGCGCGCCTCCACGTACCTCTCCCAGCGCTCCACCCGCGCATCGTCGAGACCGTGGTGGATCTGCAGATATCGCAGCGACGCGGCGATGACGTGAGCACAATGCCTGAATCGTCGGGCCGCACCACAGGTGCAGGTGGGCGCGTCATGCGTATGCCGCCCGGGCACCGTCACGACCTGAGGCGCCTCACCTCTCACCAGTGCCTGCATCGAGTAGTCGTCTCGCAGCAGAACGTCGGAGACGCGATGCACCAGGCGACTGCCCTCGAGGACCACGTCAGGTTCTGCAGAACGGCCGAGCTGCTCGAGCTCCCAGGAGAGGTCCATGACGGAAGTGTCGGACATGGGTGAGACGTTTATGGGACGCAGCTGGCCCACGCGGCCGTCCCGGCCTGTCGTCACCCCACCGCGAGCATCCCCGCCACCATCACCATGGTCAGCGCCACCAGTGCGTCGAGCACCTGCCAGGAGCGGGGCCGGGAGAGCAGGCGGCCCAGGTGCCGCGCCCCGAGGCCGAGGGCGGTGAACCACACCGCGCTCCCGGCGATCGCCCCGACTGCGAAGAGGGGCGCCTCGCCGCCGTGGGTCGAGGCGATCGAGCCCAGCAGCAGCACGGTGTCGAGGTAGACGTGCGGGTTCAGCCAGGTCAGCGCGATCGCCGTCGCGAGGACCGGGCCGACGCGCGCCCGTCGGCCGGTCCCGTCGGCCTGCAGCGACTCCCCGCCGCGCAGAGCCCTGCGGCCGGCGAGGACCGCGTACCCGAGGAGGAAGACGACCCCGGCCCAGCGGGCGGCGATGACCACTTCGGGCACGGCGCGCACCAGGGCGCCCAGCCCGCCGGCCCCGGCGCCGATGAGCACCGCGTCCGAGGCGATGCACACGGCCACCACCGGCCCCACATGCTCGCGACGCAGCCCCTGGCGGAGCACGAAGACGTTCTGGGAGCCGATGGCGATGATGAGGGTGAGGCCGGCGAGGAAGCCGTGGAGCGCTGTGGTCACTCGATCGACGGTAGATCGCTCGGAGATGAAGCACCAGCAAAGCTTTGTAAGCTTTCTGAAGCACTGCTTCATCTAGCATGCCAGGATGCCGATCGATCCCGCTCTCGCCGAGACCCTTCGCGTCGTCGCCGAGGAGGGGACGCTCGACGCGGCAGCACGGCGTCTGGTCATGACCCCGTCGGCCGTGAGCCAGCGCCTGAAGCTCCTCGAGCAGCAGCTGGGGCAGCGCCTGCTGGTGCGCGCGCGGCCGGTGCGCCTCACCGAGCCTGGCCGGGTGGTGGTTCGCTTCGCCCGCTCCCACGCCCTCATCGAGCAGGAGGCGCGCGCGGAGCTGGGCCTGGAGGCCCAGGGCGAGCATCCTCGGATCGGGATCGCGGTGAACTCTGACTCCCTGGCCACCTGGTTCATGCCCGCTCTCGCTCGTTTCGGCCTGCACCACGACGCCCAGCTCGAGCTGCAACGGGAGGACCAGGACGAGACCGCACGCCTGCTCACCACGGGCGCCGCGATGGCGGCGGTGACCTCGGCGGCGTCGGCCCCGCCGGGATTCCGCGCCGTGCCTCTGGGAAGCTTGGTCTATGTCGCGGTCGCCTCCCCCGCCTGGCATCGACGATGGGCGGGGCCCGACGCACAGCCCGGCCCACCCGGACCCGAGGTACTCGCCCGCTCGCCGCGCATCGACTACGACGCCCATGACGATCTGCAGGCCACCTGGCTGCGAGGACAGGGCGTGACCCCGGCCAGCGCTCCGCGGCACCTCGTCCCCTCCACCCACGAGCTCGCCACCGCCGTCGAGGCGGGGCTCGGCTGGGCGATGCTGTTCACCCGGCAGGCGGAGCCCCTGCTCGGTCGCGGAGCCCTGATCCCACTCGGCGGCGACCCGGTGGCCACTCCCCTCTTCTGGCAGGTAGCGCGCACTCCCTCGCCGCTGCTCGAGGCGCTCACCGAGGCCGTGCTCACTACGGCGCACCGAGAGCTCGAACAGGATGACGACGGCGACAGGCGAGCCCCGGACAAGGTGGAGCAGCGGATGTCCCGAGAAGAACCCCGGCCAGCAGACACGCTTTCACCCGGCCGACGCCACTCCTGAACGATCGCTCGACCCGGACCCCGCGATATCGATCGGGTTCACCGGGGTTCGGGCCTGAGCATGGAGTACGACCTGATCCCCGGGGAGCCGGTCGTGGTCCACGAAGGCTTCTCCGCGGGGCACACCGTCTCCACGGAGTGGGCCCGCCCGCGATCGTCGATACCGCCGATGCCGTGGCCCATCTGATCCGCCTCGGCTACGGTGACCAGATCCTGCTCAGCCACGATCTGTTCCTCAAGCAGATGTGGAGCAGCATGGGCGGTGGCGGATTCGTCCTCGTGCCCACCGTCTTCCTCGAACTGCTCGTCGCGCGCGGTGTGGACCGCGACCGGGCGCAGCAGCTCATCACCACCAACCCGCAGCGATATCTCGGAGGAGCGCACCGATGACCGAGCAGAACCGGACCGGCCAGGGCCGGATCCTCGTGGTCGGATCCGTGAACGTCGACCTCGTCCTCGGGGTGCCTCGGCATCCGGAGCCGGGCGAGACCATCGCCGGCACCGGATCGCGGCGCTCCCCGGGCGGCAAGGGCGCGAACCAGGCGTGCGCGGCAGCCCGTCTGGGCGGCGACGTCCGCTTCGCGGGTCGCACGGGCACCGGGGCCGACGCCGATCTGGCGCTCGACCTGCTGCGCCGCGCCGGGGCGGACCTGACCGCCACGACCGAGGTCTCCGATGCGGAGACCGGGCTCGCCGTGGTGACCGTCGACGAGGCGGGCGAGAACAGCATCGTCATCATCGCGGGGGCGAACGGGTCCTGGACCCCGCAGGACATCGAGGAGCTCCGGGCCGAGGTGGCAGCGAGCGATCTCGTCGTCTCCCAGGGAGAGATCCCGGCCGCCGCCGTGGATCAGCTCTCGCAGCTCTGCGCCGAGACCGGCACGCGGTTCCTGCTGAACCTGGCACCGGTGATCGACGTCGCCGAGAGCACCCTCGCCATGGCGGACCCCCTCGTCGTCAACGAGTCCGAAGGACGCCTCGCACTGACCGCGCTGACCGGCTCCGACGCGCCCGACGACGACGTGGCCACAGTGCGCCGGCTGCGGGAGGCAGGCGTCCGATCCGTGGTCATGACGCGCGGCGCCCGCGGCGCGATCCTGGCCGCCGACGCAGAGAGTTCCGAGATCGGCTCCCCGACGGTGCAGGCCGTGGACACGACCGGCGCCGGCGACGCCTTCGTCGGCGCCCTGGCACTGGGCCTCGCCCGCGGCGAGAGCGCAGCCGACGCCTGCCGACGTGCTGCGCGCGTCGGCGCCTTCGCGGTGACCCGGCACGGGGCGCAGCCGTCGTACCCGCAGCAGGAGGACGTCCTGCCGGGGTGATGCCCGGGGCGGACGCACTGCTCGAGGCGCTCTGGTCGCGAGCCTTCTGCCTGAACCAGAGCTGAGCAGGGTTTCGCGGTCTCGTCGCCGGAAGAAGGACGTGAGACGATCAGCTCACGAGCTATCGACCCGGAGGAGCGTAGATGCTGTCCATCGACAGGGACACCATGGGCGATCTGGCCCGTCGACATCACGTGGTCCGTCTGGTCGCCTTCGGCTCGATGACGACCGACGCGTTCGATCCAACACGCAGCGATGCCGACTTCCTCGTCGAGTTCTCCGCGTCGTCGCCCTCCCCCTTCGAGGACTACTTCGGGCTGAAGGAGTCCCTGGAATCCAGCCTGGATCGCCCCGTCGACCTCATCTCCCCGACCAGCCTCGAGAATCCGCACTTCGCAGAGTCCGTCGCCCGGACTGCGGTCGAGATCTATGCAGCCTGACGCAGCCGCCCTGATCTGGGATGCACATCGCGCAGCCCGTCGAATCCAGGAGTTCCTCGCCGGTCGATCGCTGCAGGAGTACCGAGAGAACGTCCCTACGGCAACCCTGCTCGGGTGAACTCGTCCTGCAGGGCGGGGCGACGCCGGTTCCGCTCACGCATCTCGCGGACGTGCCGGTCGAAGTGCTCGAGTCCGCTGGCTCTCCGCGCGACATCACGGGCCTCGTGCAGCAGCTCTGCGGCACATCGGTACGCCGAGCGCTGCGCTCCGTCGACGGCGCGCTCCGCCTCTCGCATCAGGATCGGGAGAGCGTCTGAAGGATTCGTCCGAGCACGCGCACGGGCCAGCTCGAGCCACAGGCTCGAACGGCATCCGCCCTCCTGCGCAGCCTCCCACGCACCGTCGATATCCCCCTCCCACAGCAGGGAGGAGACCAGCGCAGTACAATCCCCTCCGCGAGAGCACGTGCCCAGCTCCTTGAGCACGGAAAGCGCTCGGTCACGCCAGCGCGTGAAGTCTGCGCCGGTGCCGCTCTTGAGGCTTCTGTACGTGAAGGTCCCGGGTGCATCGGTGAAGTTCTTCCACAGCAGCTCGCCCGCGAGATCCACACGGCCCGCCTCTCGATGGATGCTGGCAGCAAGCTCCAGCAGGCTCACGTCGGGGCCACCCGTCCCAAGACCACGGTCGATCCATTCCAGCGCCTCGTCCGCACGACCTTCCCGGTGCAGAAGTCCGGCGAGGCGCAGGTAGTCATGGGACACCTCAGCGTGTTCCATGAGCACCTCGATCAGCTGGTCCGTCCCGCCGAGCACCTCGGCGACCTGCTCCCGCAGGTACCGCACCGCGAACCGCCCGCCGTCCTCCTGCTCACCGCGAGCGGGCAGCCCTCTCCATCGCTCCGCCAGCAGGTCTCGATAGGTGTGCAGGCCACCTTCACCCAGGATCTCGGCGTACTCCGAAGCGGCATCGAAGAAGACTTCCGTCCAGCTGTCCACCGCCTGCTCGACGAGAGTGGCGGCGAGAGCGTCGGGATCAGGGGCCACCGACTTGCTCGCCCGCAGATGGATCTCCTCGATCTGCTGCAGAACCATCACGAGCCCGCCGTCGGAGTCATCAGCACACTGGCCGAACTCGCCGACCAGATCGAGAGCGAACAGCGTCAACCGGGCGGCTGAGGCTGCGAACCCTTCCTCGATGAGTTCCCCGACCTCGTCGAGCACCTCGCCGATGCCCCAGAAATAGTCTCCGGCGTCCCGGTAGTGCACGAAACCCTCGACAGAGAAGGCTTCGACCAGCGCCGATCTCAGCGGCGCCTCATCGAACGCCGTGGCCGCCGGTGCCCCGGCCTCGACGAGCAGTCGCGCGCGGAGCATCGCATCCACTCGAGTTGCCGCCAGCAGCTCGCCCACCAGCCTGCCCACCGGCAGCTGCGCGAGATGGGCACGAAGCAGCTCGTCCTCCTCGTCACCTGCTCGTGGCTCAACGTCTCGTGTGCCCTCCCCGGATGCGGAGCCGACGACGGTCACCTCGGGCTCCGGGGAACTGGATCCGGACACATCTGGGGTGTCCTCGGAGTCCACCTCCAGCCAGCGCAGCAGCACGGCGACCATGTGCTTGCAGACGTCCCAGTCCTCCGCGAAGGGACAGGTGCAGCTACCGAGGAATCCACGCTCCGCCAGCTCGATCTCCACCTCGTAGTCCTCGGATCCGGTGACGACCGCAGCGACATGCCTCGTGGTATGCCCGAGCAGGCGCACTCGCCCGTCGGCCGCGTAGCGACGGCCGCGTTCGAAGAGGACGTCACCCACCCGGTCGCTGAGCACATCCACAGAGATCTCCGACTTCCGCATACGGCAAGTCTGACGCACCCCTCTGCCCAGGGAGCCCCCCGACCAGGACGTGGGCGATCAGCGGTGCACATCGCGTTCTACCAGCCCGACACCGCGCACCACCCCCGCTCGAGCATCAGTTCCAGACCGAACCGCTGCGAGGAGAGCGGAACCGCTGCGGAAGAGCTCCTCGACACCCTCAACACCTGGCTCGCACCTGCTGGTTCTCGGACAGGGCGTGGTGGACGAGTTCTCGGACAGAGCGTGGTGCACGGCGCGCTCAGGCCTTCGCCCAGCCTCCCCGCCTACGCTGACCGGAGTCGTCCAGCCCGCGGCCGCCTGCGCGCCGCCGCGCTGACCACCCAGAGCATCAGGAGGCATCCATGACGGGCAACGGGGCATTCGTCGAGGTCGACGTGGCAGCCGGCCGCGTGCGTGGCGCATGGCGAGGGGAGCCCGGCGCGGCGGGCGCGTCCGCCGCGTTCCTCGGCATCCCGTTCGCCGAGGCGCCCGTCGGCGAGCTGCGGTTCGCCGCCCCGGTGCCGAAGGCTCCATGGGCCGGGGTGCTCGACGCGCTCGAGCACGGGCCCACTCCGCAGCGCGGCGATCCCGGCATCACGCTGATCCCCGAGCCGAGCATCCCGGGCGACGCGACCCTGAACCTCAACGTGTTCACGCCCTCCCCCGACGCCGGGGAGGAGAGCCCCGCGCTGCCGGTGCTGGTGTGGATCCATGGCGGCGGCTTCGTCTCCGGGTCCGCGGCGAGCCCCTGGTACGACGGCCGCGCCTTCACCCGCGACGGGGTGGTCGTCGTGACCGTCTCGTACCGGCTCGGGTTCGACGGCTTCGGCTGGATCGAGGATGCGCCCTCGAACCGCGGGGTGCGCGACTGGCTGCTGGCGCTGGAGTGGGTGCGCGAGAACATCATCGCGTTCGGCGGCGATCCGGACCGCGTCACCCTCGCCGGGCAGTCCGCCGGCGGCGGCGCCGTGCAGACGCTGCTCGGCATGAACGCGGCCCAGCATCTCTTCCACAGCGTCTACTCGATCTCGGGTGTGACCACGGACGTCACACACGAGCGCAGCGAGACGTTCGGACGGGAGCTCGCCGCAGTCCTCGGCGTCGAGCCGACCCGCGTCGGGTTCAGCACGCTCAGCGAGGAGCGGATCCATGAGGCGGAGAAGGAGGCGACCGCGATGACCCCGGCGACGCTCCCGAGCCTGCTCGAGCACGGCCTGCCGCTCGGCCCGACCATCGACGGCGAGCTCATCCTCCGGCCGACGGACGAGTCGCTCGCCGCTGGCGTCGGCGCCGACAAACCGCTGGTGCTCGGCACGACCGACGACGAGTTCTCGATGGTCTTCGCCCAGAACGCGAGAAAGATGCGCATGATCCCGAAGTCGTTCCTGCTGCGCAAGCTGGGGATGCCGAAGCAGACGATGAAGCCCTACCTCGCCGCGAACGCCGAGGTCGCCTCCCGCGGCACCGCCCGTATCGGCGGACGCTTCCTCACCGACCGCATGTTCCGCACGGCGCTGCTGCGCACGGTCTCTGCCCGCCAGGACGGCCAGCGCGTCGCGGCCGACGCTGCGCAGGCCGCCATGGACCGCGGGGTCTCAGCTGCAGCACGCAGCGAGGCTCCGACCTGGGTGTACCGGTTCTCGTGGCCGTCGGGGGTGTTCGGCTTCGCCCAGCACTGCCTCGACGTGCCGTTCTTCTTCGACTGCCTGGGCTCGCCCATCGGCATGGATGCGCTCACCGGCCCGAATCCTCCGCAGGAGCTCGCCGACGACGTCCACGCCGCAGCCGTCGCCTTCATCGCCGGCGGCGATCCGGGATGGGAGCAGTACACCGAGCCCGGACGCTCGACGCAGATCTTCGACACCCCGACCTCGCAGGTCGCCTACGGGTATCGGAGCGTGCGACCGTTGCTGTGACGGGACCTGCGGCCAACGCACGGGAGGGAGCTCACCACCCATGAGCATCAGACTGCTGCGCTTCCAGGCCGAATAGTTCCGACTCGCACCCGGCGGCGACGTCAGGGAGCTCTCAGCGCTCCCACCCCGTGACCAGGACCGGTCTGGCCGCGTAGGTGGCGACTGGATTCGCCAGCGGGCTGGGTTCGTGCTGCCCGGTCGAGACCAGCTGCAGGCCCGGAAGGCGCGTGACGAGGGCCCGGAAGGCTTCGTCGAGCTCGACCCGGGCGACCTGCTGCCCGATGCAGCCGTGCGGGCCGTGCCCGAAGGCGACGTGCCCCCGAGCATCGCGACGCACGTCGAAGGCGTCCGGGTCCTCGAACCGTCGCTCGTCGCGGTTCGCGGAGACCGTCGAGACCGAGACGGTCGTCCCGGCCGCGATGGTGCGATCCGCGATCTCCACGTCCTCGGTGGCGGTGCGGGGGAACACGGTGAGGAACATCGTGCAGAAGCGCACGATCTCCTCGACGGCCCCTGGCACGAGATCGGGGTCCGCGACGAGGGTCCGGTACTGCTCGGCACTGTCCAGGAGCGCGACCGTGCCGGTCGAGATCATGAAGGCGACCGTGTCCCGACCGGACATGCTCAGCATGTGCAGCAGCCCCTCGACCTCGGCGGCGGAGAGGTCGTCGTTCGCGAGCAGGTCGCTGATCACGTCCTCCCCCGGATCCGCTCGCCGCACCTCGATCGCCTCCCGCAGCAGGTCGTGCCGGTCCTGGGGCGGGGCGCCGTGGACGAAGCACTGCGCGTAGCGGTCCACCAGATCGTCGCTCACCCCGAGCACGAGCGCGTGGACCCGGATCGAGATCGGCTCGGCGAAATGCTCGAGCAGATCCGCGACGGGGCCGGCGGCGATCAGGTTCTCCAGCTCCTCGGCCACGATCTCCGCGATGCGCGGCCGGTGCGTCCGCCCTGCCCGCACGGAGAAGCGTCCCGTGACAGCCTTACGCAGCCGCCGGTGCTCCTCACCGTCGAGTCCGAGGATGTTCGTGCTGGCCACGGCGAGCGCGCCGGCATCGTCCAGCGGGCCGCCGGGGAACCCGTCGTCGAGCTGGGCGTCGCTGCGGGGCATGCGCTGGGGCTGCTGGCTGAAGCGCCGATCGGACAGCACCTCCTTCGCCTCGTCGTACCGGGTGACGAGCAGGCCCTCATGCCCGTCCCGGAAGTCCAGCGGCACGAGCGCGTCGGCGTCCCGCCACCGCGCGAACAGCGCCGACGGCTGCGTCGGCATCGAGTCCGCGGGGAGCACGCGCGCCCCGTGGCCCAGGGGGCATGCGGTCATCGTGGGGTCTCCTGGGTCGCTTGGTGTCTCCGGGACATGGGTCAGCCCGTGACCCTGATGGCGCGGGACGGACACAGGGCCTCGGCATCGCGCACCGCGGTGCCGCCCTCGGACTCCGGATCCTCTGCCGCGTTCGGATCCAGGAGCACGACGAGGCCGTCGTCATCCTGGTCGAAGACGTCCGGTGCGGTGAGCGCGCACTGCCCCGCCCCGACACACACTGCTCGGTCGACATCGATCTGCATCATGGCCTGCCTCCCCGTCCGGGTATCTCGGAGGAACCACGATATGCCGCCAACGGTCGCAGAACACGGAGTATCTTGGGCATCTCGCTGAGGATGTTGCTCCATCGATCCCCACGTCGCCACCACCGCTGCCATCGCCCCGCCGCCAGCACCAGCACCAGCACCAGCACCAACACCAGCACCACTGTCATCGCCACCGTCACCGCGAATCGAGGCACCAGCCGACATGCCGAGCCCCGACCCCGCCGTGCGACTCCGTGACCGCTTCCCGACGCTGCGGCTCGCCGGCGTCGCCGCGGAGAGGTATCCGCGGTTCATCAACCCCGTCGTCGACCCCCATCACCTCGACGTCCTGCTCCTGACCTTCGTGCTCTCCGGGCAGGGGCACCACCTCATGGGGGCCACGACGCAGAAGATCGTCTCCCCGTCGGTCTCGGTCACGGCACCCGGGCAGACCCACAGCCTCGTCACCGACGACAACGGGCTCGAGGTTGTGAACGTCTTCCTCGACCCCGATCTCCACCCGCTGCCGAACCTGCAGCCCCCGCACGACGAGGCCCTGGCGGCCTTCCTCCCCCTGCCCTCGGCCCCGCAGGTGGTCACCACCGACCTCGCACAGGTCGAACTGGCACCGTCGGACACGATCGCACCGCTGCTCGATCTGCTCGTGCAGGAGACGGAGCATCCGCGGAGCCTCGACCTGCTGTCCTCGCTGCGCACCACGCTGCTCGCCACCTGCGCACACGCCGTGATCGCCCGCGGGCTCATCAAGGCGACCACGTGGACCCACCCGTCGGACGACCGTGTGCTCGCCGTGCGCGACTGGCTCGACCGGCATTACCGCGAGCCGCACACCCTGGCCTCGCTCGCGCAGCGCGCCCAGCTCGAGCGCACCTACTTCTCCTCCCGCTTCACGAAGGTCGTCGGACTCCCCTCGAGCGAATACATCGCGCGTCTGCGCATCCGCTACGCCCTCAGCCTGCTCCAGGCGACCGACGAGCCGATCGCCGCCATCGCCCGGAGCAGCGGCTTCCACGACCTGTCGAACTTCGGCCGCACGTTCAGCCGGCTCATGGGGAGGCCGCCGCGGCAGTTCCGCGCGGAGACCCGGAGCGTCCGCCACGACGCGTCGGACGGCGGCGAGGGCGCCGGCTGACCGCCCACCGGCCGTCCAGGCTCGCCGTGGCAGGATGCCCGCACTGCATGATGTGAGCATGGATGAGGGAGGTGGATCATGGCCTGGATCGTCGACGTGGTGATCGCGCTGATCCTGCTGGGCACCACGGCCTCCGGCCTGAGGTCGGGTTTCGCCGCAACCCTGGGAGCGCTGGCAGGTCTCGCCGCCGGGGCGTGCGCGGCCGTATGGGCCATGCCCTTCGTCTCCGACGCCATCGATCCTCCGTGGCGCCTCGTGGCGGTGATCGGCACGCTCATCGCGCTGCTCGTCGTGGGCAGCGGCATCGGCGGACGGATCGGTCACGCGGTGCGGCGCGGGGCCGATCGCCTGCACCTGGGGGTCATCGACCGCCTCCTCGGCGGCGCTCTCGGGCTCGTGATCGGGCTGGTCGTGGTCTTCCTGGCCGGGAGCGTCGTCGCCGGATCCGACGTCTCCGGCTCCGACCTCCCCGCCCTCACGACCGCTGTGGACTCCTCCCGCGTGCTGCAGTTCGTGGACCAGGTGACGCCCTCGCTGTTCGACGGCGTGCTCGCTCGGCTCCGCTGACACCTGCGGGGTGACTCGCAGCGGTGCGCGGCCCGTCGTGCGGCGCTGATTTCCCGCTGCCGCGCATCCCATGGTGGTGCGTCACGAGGTGCTCGTACACCTCCGAGTGCCGCTGCCCCCTCCCGGGATGTGAAGTAGTGCAGCAGTGCGCCGTGTACCCCCGATACCCAGCTGGAAATGCTCAGGAGGAGCGCAGTACTGCGTTTGCGATCAGCAGGTCGAGGCGACGCACATCGATGTGCTTGCCGACATTGATCTTGATATGGCCGGCTCGCGTCCAGAGCTCGATCTCCGCATTCAGGTCCAGGGTGCCGGCGTTCTCCGAGGACCACATGTTGATCGCCGAGTACGGCAGGGAGTAGATCTCCACCTTCTTCCCGCGGAGCCCCTGGGCGTCCCTGACGATCAGCCTCTTCGTCGTGAAGACGGCAGAATCGCGGAACGTCTTCTACGCCGCGATCGCGCGCTCCTCCGGGACGAGCAGCGGCGTGACATCTCCTGGGACCGGGCACTCCTCAAGGAAGGTCCACGAGGTGATCGCAGCAACCGACGTGTCCATAACTGACTCCTTGACTTCGATGAACGACCTGTTCAGCAGGGATCGCTGGGTCTGTGACCTGCACTCAGCGAAGAGTAGCGGCGGGCACTGACACCCGGATAGTGCCTCACGCCCCTGCGGCGAGGACCGTTCTCGTCGCGAGATGGTCGCTGCTCCCGGCGCGGAACGAGGTCGAGGAGGCGACGTCGAGACCCCGGGTGAAGACGTGGTCAATCCGGGCGACGGGGGCGCTCGCGGGCCAGGTGAATCCCGGCGAGATGCCGGTGGGACGCACCCAGTCCGCGGCAGCGCGCAGCGGTCGCAGCGCGGGATCCGTGGAGGCGGCGTTGAAGTCGCCGACCACCAGGACCCGCTCCGAGCGATCTGCGGCGATCACGTCGGCGACCTGGGAGAGCATCTCGTCGCGCCCCTCCTGCTTGCCGAGACGCACGGAGGCCGCGTGCACCAGGTACAGGGAGACGTCCCCGGCAGGAGCCTGGACGGTCACGCGCGCCGCGCGCTTCCACCCCAGCCCCAGCGAGAGCGGTTCGCCCGCGCCGAGCGGGTACCGGCTCCAGATCCCCTCCGTCCCGACCTCGTACCGGTAGGGGTAGTCGGCATCGAGGACCGACTGCGCCGCCGCCCGGCTGTCGGCATCGAGCTCCGTGAGAGCGATGACGCCCGCGCCCTCATCGACCGCGGCCCGGGCGGAGTCCGCGGCGGTCCCGGATTCGGCCCTGACGTTCTGGGCGACGACGACCATCGGGTCGCCCTGTGCATCGGAGCCGACACCCGGCATCGCGGGGACCATCGCGGCGGCCCAGAGGAGTGTCGGCACCAGGAGCACGACGATGCTGCGGCGAGCCGACCACACCGCGAGGATCAGGCAGAGCACGAGCGGGATCGCCAGCCACGGAAGCAGGACAGCACCGATCGTTCCCGCCACTCCGGGGATCCAGCCGCAGACGATCAGCGCGACGAGCACCACCGCGAGGACGACCACGACCCGTTCGCGCCGCACAGGGCGACGGGCCAGCTCCGGCGCGCGCAGAACCTCCGAGGGCGCAGCATCCGAGGGCAGGGACTCTGAGTGCGGCGACTGCGAGGGTGGGGCAGACGTCATGATGAGCTCCTCACGAACGGCCGGATCATCGGCAACCGGGCGGCTCCGGGGGCGCCGGGCGACGAACGCGATGACGCTCGCCGCTGCTGGGCACCACCGTGCCGGAACCACACTGTATGGCGTCCTGACCTGGGCATGCCGAGTGGAACGTCCCTCCTCACAGACCCTCTCCAACGATGCGCAGATCTGGCGAAGACCTACGACATGTCGTGTGGAGGGACGGGGGATCTCAGGCTGCGGTCGCCGCTGGGAACCGCTGGCACGGAGCGACCGGGGGCGACACGGGCCGTGTCGAGCTGAATCATATCGAGAGCGCCAACGCCGAGGTGGTCCGCCAAGGCCGCGCACATCGAGATCGACGCGGACGTGCCGCGGCTCGATCTACCTGCACATTGCGGACGACGCGACGTTCTCTTAGGGAACTTAGGCAGCTTTATCCAGATCAGAAAAAGCCGCCTAAGAACCCTACGCACTCGGTCCATCGACGACTGAGCGTCGCCCACCGCGAGCGTGCGCCCTCACCCCTTCAACCCCGAGAACGCGAGGCCCTCGATCACCCGGCGCTGCATGAGGATGAACAGGATCAGGATCGGCGCCATCGCCATGAGCGAGGCGGCCATCATCACGGGATAGTCGATCACGTACTGCCCGTTCAACGACGCAATGCCGACGGAGAGCGTGCGGTGCTCCGCGCGGCTGGTCACCACCAGCGGCCACAGCAGGTTGTTCCAGGCGGCGAGCACGGTGACGATCGCCAGGGCGCTGATCGACGGGCGGGCCAGCGGGAGCATCACCTTCCAGAAGATCTGGAAGGGGTTCGCGCCGTCCAGCCGGGCGGCTTCCTCCAGCTCGTCGGGCAGGTTCACGAAGAACTGCCGCATGAGGAACGTGCCGAAGGCGCTGAAGATCGTGGGCACCACGATGCCGGGCACGGTATCGAGCCAGCCCAGGTTCTGGACGATCTGGTACTGCGGGATCAGGTACGCCTGGTTGGGGATCATGAGGATCGAGAGCATCACGGCGAAGATCGTGGCGCTGGCCGCGAAGCGCATCCGGGCGAAGGCGTAGCCGGCCAGGCTGCACAGCACCACCTGGCCCACCACGGTCGTGACGGTCACCCGCACCGAGACCCAGAACTGCTCGAGGAACGGGACCTGCCGGAACACCTCGACGTAGTTGTCGAACCGCAGCTCGCTGGGCCAGAACGTCGGCGGCACCGAGGTCACCTCTGCGGTGCTCGAGAGGGACATGACCACCTGCCAGAGGAACGGGAACACCATGATGAACCCGCCGATGGACAGCACCACGTGCGCCCAGACGTTGCTGCCGCGAGGGCCGCCCGGCGCGGACTTCTTCGTCGGCCGGTTCGTCGGCCGATTCGTCGGCCGATTCGTCGGCCCGTTCGTCGAACTCTCCGTGGGTGTATTCATCGGATCCCCGCTGCCCTGCGGGGACATCGTCATGTCAGTCAAGGCGGGCCCTCCGTCTCTGCACGGCGAACTGCACCGCGGTGAGCACCCCGATGATCAGCATCAGCAGGATCGCGATCGCGGCGCCGGTGCCCTTGTCGTTGCTGATGAACGCCTGGCGGTAGAACAGGGACACCATCGACTGGGTGTCGCTGCGGATCGGGTTGGACTCCCCGATCATGATGAAGATCAGGTCGAACAGCTCCATCCCGTGGATCACGCTGAGCACGGTGAGGAAGAAGATGCTGGGGCTCAGCAGCGGCACCGTGATGGAGATCAGCTGGCGCCAGTTCGAGGCGCCGTCGATCCGCGCCGCCTCGTACATCTCCGGGGAGATGCTCCGCAGGCCCGCGCCGAGGATGATGATGTTGAACCCCAGCGAGGACCAGATCCCCACGATCCCGATGGCGATCAGCGCCACCCATTCCGTCGAGGTCCAGAACACCGCGGGGATGCCGAAGATGCCCAGGAACTGGTTGAGGATCCCGTACTGGCTGTTGAAGATCATGCCCCACACCAGGGCGATCGCCGCCGGCATCGACACGAAGGGCGCGAAGTACAGGACCCGATAGAAGGCCGCGAACCGCAGCCCGGGGCGGTTCAGGAGGCTCGCGATGTAGATCGAGATCGGGATGCCCAGCAGCAGCATCGCGGTGTACGCCAGGGTGTTGATCAGCGCGCGCGGCACCTCGCCGGACTGCAGCAGATCGACCCAGTTCTCCAGCCCCACGAACTCCGCGCCGCCGAACACGCCCCAGCTGGTGAACGAGTAGTAGGCGGTCTGGATCACGGGCCAGAAGTAGAAGATCGCCAGCCCGATCAGCGTGGGCAGCACGAACAACCAGGGCCAGGCGCCGTCGGGGTTGGGGGCGCGACGGGATCTGCCTTGGCCCGTCCCACCGCGCCCCGTCCCACCGCGCCCCGTCGGCCCGCTCGTCCCGCGCCCGCGGCGCCCAGCGGCCGGCCCGCTCGAGGGCCGTTCCGCGGCCGCCTGGGTCACGCCTCCTCCTCGGCCAGCAGCGCGTCGATCTTCTCGTCCAGCTGGGTCGTCCCCTCCTCCACGCTCAGGTCACCGGCGAGGATCTTGGGGACCATGTCGCTCTCGACCACCAGCCACGCCTGGGTGTTCGCGGAGACCGGGTACGGGAAGCCGTACTCCGCCGCGGATTTCGGGAAGACGTCCAGGTCGTACTCGGGGTGGGCGTCGATATAGGCCTGCTCGGTGCCTTGGAAGGCAGGGATCGAGGCCCCGGACTCACCGATGATCTCCTGGCCCTCCTGAGAGCCGTGGTAGACGGCGAACGCAGCCGCCGCCGAGGCGTTCTCGCTCGCCGCGTTGGCCACGACCGCGCCGCCGTGCAGGACCACGCCGCGCTGCTCCCCGATGGGCAGCTGGACCACCTGGATGCTCTCGCCCACGGCGGAGTCGACATAGCCGGCCACGCGGAAGCTGCCGCCGTAGACCATCGCGGCCTTGCCGCTCTTGAACAGCTCGTCCGGCGAGGTGTCGGCGGTGGTCTGGATGGAGGGCGAGGAGCCGTCCTCGACCATGTCGCGCAGGAACTGCAGGGCGGCGCGGCTGCCGTCGCTGGAGTACTGCGCCTTGGTGGAGTCCTCGTTGAGCACCTCTCCCCCGGCCTGGAAGATCAGGTTGTAGAAGAGCTCCTGGTTGTAGGCGCCGCCGGCGAAGCCGTAGACCCCGTCGTCCGCGAGCGCCTCGCTGATGCTCTTCGACGCCTCGTGCAGGTCGTCCCAGGTCCAGTCATCGGTGGGGACGTCCACACCGGCCTTCTCGAACAGCTCCGTGTTGTACCAGAGCCCGATGGAGTCGTAGGAGGTGGGGACGCCGTAGGGAGTGCCCTCGTAGGTGTACAGATCGGCCATGGCCTCGGGATAGTTCCCGAAGTCGAGGTCCCCGGAGTCCACGGCGGCATCGAACGGCACGAGGATGTCGTGGCTCGCGTACAGCTGGAAGTTGGGGCCGTTCATCATGAAGGCGTCGGGCAGGTTGTCGCCGGAGGCCTGGGTCTGCAGGCGGGTGAAGAACTCCTTGAACGGGCTCTTGGTGACCTCCACCGTGATGTTGGGGTACTTCTCGTTGAATCCGGCGATCACGGACTCCCAGTCGAAATCCGATTCCCAGGCCGCGAACTCGATGGACGCCTCCATCTCGGTGTCCGAGATGTCGACGTCGCCCCCTCCACCGCCGGAGCCGCCGCTGCCGGAGCCACCGCGGCTGCACCCCGCCGCCGTCGCGGTGAGCCCTCCCAGGGCGAGCCCTGCCAGTACTGTCCGTCTCCTCATGACCGTGCCTCTCTCGTTGCTCGTCCGGTGGTCTGTGATGGTCGCCTGCCCGGGCCGTCACGGCTGCGGGACAGCAGTCCCTCCGCCCGGTCCTCGGATCCTGTCTCCGGCCTCGTCCCGGGCCGACGCATCGAGAAGGTGACGGTGGTGAAGTCGAACCTGTCCCCGCGATACACGGAGCGCCCCAGCTCGAGCCTCCTGCCGCGGCGGTCGAAGCCGATCTGCGTGGCGAACAGCGCGGCGGCGCCGACGGGCATCTCGAGCAGCTCGGCGTGCTGCGCATCGACCGTGATGGCGGAGATCCGCCGGTCATGGCGGGAGACGATGCTGCCGTAACGCGTCTCGAGCAGCTCGTAGAGGGATCCGCGGAGATCCTCGGACAGCAGTCCGGGGAACAGCTCCTGAGGCAACCACACCTCCTCGAGCGCCATCGGGCTGGCGTCGGCCAGACGCAGCCTGCGCAGGCGCCACACGGCGCTGCCGGGCGGGATCCCGATGTCCCGCGCGACGGTGACGTCGGCGGTCTCCTCCTCGGCCTCGAGCACCTGGCTCGAGGGGCGCCAGCCGCGGGCTTGGGCGTCCTGGGTGAAGGAGGTCAGCTGCGGGGCCTTGGTCAGCCGGGGATCGATGACCATCGCGGGCCCGCCCGCCGTGGAACGGATCTGCTGCTGCTCGCGGAGCATGGCCAGGGCGGCGCGCACGGTGGCCCGGGCGACCCCGAGCTCGGCGGCGAGCCGACGTTCGGAGGGGAGGACGGCGGAGGGCTCGCTCCCGGCGATGTAGCGCGCTTCGATGGCGTCGCGCACCTCGTGGGCGATTCGCGCGGGTCGCATAGGGCACCTCCTCGTTCCCCGTCCCGTTCTCCTCAGATCCTGGACCACCGGTCCGTGCACTGCAATGGCTGGTGCGCCGTGGTCTGCTCATGACCGGGCATTCCCGCAGGAGCGCACTGACTTTCCGATCCAGTGGTCTGGAAACTCTGGCCCCGCCCCCACCCCCGCATTACGCTCCGAAGCATGGTCGGAGCCCCGCCGCAGCAGCCCATCACCAGCGACCGCATCGCCGTCATCGATGCGGGCAAGTCGACCCTGCGCGCGGCCGTTTTCGCCGGCGATCGCCTGCTGGCGCACCATGACGAGCCCGGCGGGCTGCCCCATCCGCATGCGCCCGGCGCGCAGGACACCGTGGTCGAGAGGGTCACGGGCATCCTGGACCGCCTCGGTCACGCCCCGTATCGCACGCTCGTGCTGGCCGCGACCGGGGTGCGCAGCATCGGACCGTACGAGTCCCGGCTCCGTGACGCGCTCGCGGAACAGCTGGGCTGTGAGGTGCTGCTGGAGAACGACGTGGTCGCCGCCTATCTGGGGGTGCTCGGGCCTCGCCCGGGAGTGCTCGTCCAGGCCGGTACCGGCTCGGTCGTGCTCGCGGTCGACGCGGACCACGCTCCCGTGCTGCTGGACGGCTGGGGGCATGTGGGCGGAGATCGCGGCAGCGGGTACGCCCTGGCGCGCGCCGGGATCCGTGCGGCCTTCTCCGCTCTCGACGACCTCGCCCCTCCCACGGCGCTGACCAGGCTGCTGCTGGGTGAGGATCCGGAGCTGGCCCTCCACGACCTCTATTCCTCCAGCACCCCGATCCAGTGCGTCGCCGCCCTGGCCCCCAAGGTGCTGCACGCCGCGGCCGGCACGCACGGCTCGGACGGGCCCGGCGGAGCCCACGGGGCCGACGGGTCGGACCGGGCCGACGGGTCCGACCGCGCCGCAGAGACCGACGAGATCGACGAGATCGACGACCCGGGCGGGTCCGGAGAGTTGCAGGAACCCGATGCAGCGGCTCTCGCCGTGGTCACCGAGGTGGCCGACGAACTGGTCGCCACGGTGCTCGCCGCCGGCCGGCGCCTGGGCGATCCGCAGCTGGCCACCCTGCCCGTGGTCGCCGTGGGCGGGCTCTTCGCCGATGACCTCTTCCGCGACGCTGTCGCCCGGAGCCTGCGCCAGAACACCGCCGGCGCCGAGCTGAGCCTCGGCGACGGGGATGCGCTGCACGGTGCCCTGCTGCTCGCCACCACCCGGGCAGAACCGATCACCCGTCAGCTGACCGCCGCCTTCCGCCGCTGACCCGCCCCCGGCACCGTCCGTGCCGGTCGCCGATCCACCGCCGTGCGCACCCTCCAGTCACCGACCCACCGCCCTTCGCCCCTCAGCACTCCGGAAGAGGACCCATGACGGCCATCGAGACCTACCGCAGCGCCGTGCTCGAGCTGATCGGGCGCGGCGCCGACCAGGACGAGCAGCTCACCCGCGCCTCCCGCCTCCTGGCCCCCTCGCTCCAGGACGGCGGCGTGCTGCACGTATTCGGGTCCGGGCACTCGATGCTGCCGGCGATCGACGCCACCTTCCGCGCCGGCGGCCTCGCCCCGGTGAACCTGCTCCACGACCCTTCGCTCGCGCCGTGGGAGCCCAGCCGGGTCTCCCGCGTGGAACGGCTCGAGGGCTACGGGTCCGCGATCGCGGATCTGCAGGACCTCCGCCGGGGTGAGGTCCTCGTGGTCATCTCCCACTCCGGCATCAACCCCGTCCCCACGCAGCTCGCCCAGCGCGCCCGCGAGCGCGGGCTCACCGTCGTGGCGATCACCAGCCGTGAGCACTCCCTGGCCGGGACCTCGAGGCACTCCGAGGGCCTGCGGCTGCTGGACGTCGCCGACATCGTGCTGGACACCCACGCCCCGATCGGGGACGTCGCCCTCACGCTCGAGGACGGCACGGAGACCGGCCCGACGTCCACGATCCTCGCCACCCTGCTCGTGCACTCCCTCGCGATCGGGGCGATGGAGGAGCTCAGCGCGACCGGGGTGCGACCGCCGGTGCTGCGCAGCATGAACCGCGCCGGCGGCGACGACTCCAACGACACGGCGCTCGCTCCCTACCGCGGGAGGCTGAGCCGTGAGCCCTGAGCCGGCCGGAGGGTCGTCGTCGTTCGAGGACCCGGCTGCGCCCGACGACCCGACCGCGCCCGGCGGGCCGAGTGAGCTCGACGGGCTGCGCGAGCTCGACGGGCCGGGTGAGCTCGACGGGCTGCGGGAGCTCGTCGGCCGCCGCGCCCCAGGGCTCCTCCCCCATCTGCACCTGGACCTCGTGCCCCGCCTCCGGACTCCGGAGGACGCTCCCGAGGACGCTCCCGAGGGCGCACCGGAGGACGCACCTGACGGCGCCCGCGCCGAGCACGTCACGGTCGAAGCCTCCGGCGGGGAGCTGCGCCTCACGGCCACGACCGCGTCGGCCGCCGCCGTCGGCCTGGCGCGCGCCCTGGAGGTTCTGTGCGGCGCCGACCTCTCGTTCGACGGCCCGTCGGTCGTCGAGGTCCCGTCCCCGCTTCCCGATGTACCGGCGCAGCGCTACGAGACCTCGCTGGGCCTGCGCTATCACCTGAACCCGGTGGCCTTCGGGTACACGATGGCGTTCTGGGACTGGGAGCGCTGGGAGCGGCACATCGACTGGATGGCGCTGCACGGGGTGACGATGCCGCTGAACCTCGTAGGTCACGACGCCGTGCTGGGGCGCATGCTGGTGGATCTGGGCATGGATCGCGACGCGGCCGCCCGGTTCGTCGGCGGGCCCGCATTCCTCCCGTGGACCACGATGGGGATCACGCATGATCTCGGGGCGGCGCTCACCGAGGAGGCGCTGACCGCCCGCGCCCAGCTGGGCCGACGGATCGCCGACCGCGAGCGGGAGCTGGGGATGACCGTGGTGCTCCCCGGATTCGGAGGGCAGCTGCCGGCCCAGCTGGCCGGGACCGAGCGGACCATCGACTGGCAGGGATGGCAGAACTCCCTCGCAGACCCGGACTCGGCCCTGTTCGCGCAGGCCGCAGCATCCCTGCACCATCACCAACGAGAACTCCTGGGCACGGACCACCACTACGCCGTGGACCCGTATATCGAGTCCGTGCCGCCCACGACGTCCCCGCAGGAGCTCGCCGACCACGCCGCGGCGATCTTCGAGGGGATGCGCGCCGCGGACCCGGACGCCATATGGATCCTGCAGGGATGGCCCTTCCACTACAAGGCGGCCTACTGGACGGCCGACCGTGTGCGCAGCCTGCTCTCCCGTGTCCCCGAGGATCGGCTGATCCTGCTGGATCTGTGGGGCGAGCACGCCCCGATGTGGCGCAGCACCGGCGCGATGTACGGCAGGCGCTGGCTGTGGTGCCTCGCCCACACCTTCGGCGGCCGCTTCGGGCTCTTCGGCGACCTCACCTCGCTGGCCGAGGATCTCGCCGGGTTCCGGGAGGCGGCGGCCGACGGCGCGCGGGGCCGGCTCGAGGGGTTCGGCATCACCACCGAAGCCCTGGACGACAACGCCGTGGTCTACGAGCTCGCCACACGGGCCCTCTGGGATCCGATGCCGCCGACGACGGACTGGTTCGCGGAGCACATGGCCCGCCGCTGGGGCGTCGCCCCGGACAGGCCGACGGCACAGGCCGCGCAGGCAGCCTGGGAGTTGCTCCAGCAGACCCTCTACGGCCGGGGTCGCACGCGCGCCACCCCGTCCCCGCTGATCGCCCGGCCCTGGTCCGCGGAGCTGCCCTTCGCGTCCCAGCGTCTGGCAGGCGAGCCGCTGCCCGCGGCGGACGGTCCGCCGTCCTCGAACCTCGACGCCGAGAACGACGCGGAGATGCTCGGCGCGCTGGCCCCGCTGGCGGGTGCGGTGCGCGGACTGGTCCCCCTGCTCGCACGGGCGGAGGGCCCTGACGCTCTCGCGCACGACGTCGCACAGCTCGCCCTGCACGTGGGGGCGCAGTCCGCGCGCGCTCCGCTGCGGGCCATGGTCGCCGCCGCGGCCGCAGGGGATGCGCAGCGGGTACGCCGGGAGTTCGCCGCCCTGGAGAACCTGGTGCTCGCCGCCGACGCCGTGGCCGCGACCCGGCCGGAGCTCCTCGTCGGCCGCTGGATCGCCGACGCGCGCGCCGTCGCCGGAGCCGGAGCCGGAGCCGGAGCCGGAGCCGGAGCCGGAGCCGGAGCCGGTACCAGGGTCGACCACAGGGTCGACGCCGACGAACGGGTGGCCGATGCGCTCGAGCGCGACGCCCGCTCCCTCATCAGCGTCTGGGGCGAGCAGGACAGCGGCCTGCACGACTACTCGGCGCGTCACTGGTCCGGCTCGCTGACGGATCTGCATCTGGCCCGGTGGCGGGCCTGGGCGAACTGGCTGGCGTCGGCCGCCGACGGTGAGGCCGCGCCGTCGGACCCGGAGCCGCTGCGCGCCGAGATCCGCCGGATCGAGGAGGACTGGCGGGATTCGACCAGCCCGTATCCCACCGCGCCCCGCGGAGACCTCGCCGCCGCGGCGCTCGCTCTCCTGGACCTCGCCGAACCGCAGCTCCCCCGCATCGTCCCCGCCACGACGTAGCGCCCGGCCCCTCCCCGCACGCCGTCCGACGACCCAGCACCCAGACCGCAGCCCGCAGCCCGCAGCCCGCAGCCCGCAGCCCGCAGCCCGACTCGAGGAGGACCATGACCGCCCGCCGACCCAACATCCTGCTCATCCTGTCCGACGACCACGCCAGCCACGCCATCAGCGCGTACGGGTCCGTGGTCACCCACACCCCGCACATCGACCAGATCGCCGAGCGCGGCCGCCGCGTGGACAGCTGCTTCTGCACGAACTCGGTATGCACCCCGAGCCGCGCCTCGATCCTCACCGGCCAGCACAGCCACCGAAACGGCGTCACCACCCTCCACTCCCCGTTCGACGCCACGCTGCCCACGTTCGCGACGCAGCTGCAGGACGCCGGCTATCGCACGGGGATCGTGGGGAAATGGCATCTCGGGGAGGGCGAGGGACACGACCCCCAGGGCTTCGACCACTGGGAGGTGCTGCGCGGGCAGGGCGAGTACGTCGACCCCCAGCTGCGCTCCCCCAGCGGCGTCGAGATCGCGCCGGGATATGTCACCGATGTCCTCACCGATCGGGGTCTGGCCTGGGTCGACTCCCTCGAAGGTGAGGAGCCCTGGTGCCTGCTGATCTACCACAAGGCCCCGCACCGCAACTGGCAGCCCGATGCGCGCCATGCCGGGACGCACAGCGCGCCCATCCCGCTGCCGCGCACCTTCGAGGACGACTACGCGGGGCGCTCGTCGGCCGCCCATCTCGCGGCGATGCGCGTGGCCGACCATCTGACCACGAACGATCTGAAGATCGACCCGCCGACGGACCTCCCGCGGGAGCAGCTCGCCCGCTGGAAGTACCAGCGGTTCATGGAGGACTATCTGGACTGCGTGGCCGGGATCGACGACAGCGTGGGCCGCGTGACCAGCTGGTTGCAGCAGCGCGGGGACGCCGAGGACACGATGCTGATGTACAGCTCCGACCAGGGGTTCTTCCTCGGCGATCACGGCTGGTTCGACAAGCGGTTCATCTACGAGGAGTCGATGCGGATGCCGCTGCTGGTCAGCTATCCGCGGCGGATCACCCCCGGTGCGCCGATGGAGCAGCTGGTCACCAACGTGGACTTCGCCCGCACGATCCTCGACGCGGCGGGCGCCGAACCCCATCCGGACATGCAGGGCGTGAGCTTCTTCCCCCAGCTGTGCGGCTCGGACGCGCCGACGCAGGACGCGGTCTACTACCGCTACTTCGAGCACGACGACCGCGAGTCGCATGTGCTCGCCCACTACGGGCTGCGCACCGATCGCTACAAGCTCATCTACTTCTACAACGACGGCCAGGGCCATCCGGGCTCCTCGACGCGCCGCTTCGTCCCCGAGTGGGAGCTCTACGACCTGCGCGCCGACCCCGGCGAGATGCTCAACGTCGCCCACGATCCGGCCTACGCCGAGGTGCGCCGGGAGCTCACCCACCGTCTCTGGGACCTCCAGGCCGAGCTCGGCGACCAGCCCCATCCGGAGCAGCCGCACCCCGACGAACTGTTCCCCGAACCTCCGCATCCGCACGAGCGGTTCCCGCACCCCCTGCATCCCCTCACCTCGAAGGACTGACCCGTGACCAGCTTCTCCCGCCGTGCCGCCCTGACCGCCCTGCCCGTGACCGGTCTGCTGGGAGCCGGCGGCGCGAGCACTGCCGCCGCACAGGCCGCGCCCGTCGCCCCCGTCGCATCGACCGCGCCCACCGCACCGACGGCTCCCGCGGAGGACTCACCGGTCCGACTCGCGTTCGTCGCCGACACCCACGCGGATCCCGAGAACGCGGAGACCACGGCCCGGCTGCGGGCTGTGTTCGAGGCCATCGAGGCCTTCGATCCGACGCTGGTGATCCACGGCGGCGATGTCACCGAGCACGGCATCGAGGCCGAGTACCAGGCGTTCGAGGAGGCCGTGCCCACCGGTCTGCGGGAGCGGATCGCCGCGGTGCCGGGCAACCACGAGACCCGCTGGGATGCGAGCGCCGGGAAGCTGCGCGCGCAGTGGATCGGCGAGGAGGTGCGGTTCCAGGACGTCGACGGGATGCGCGTGATCCTCGCGGACACCACCACGCACCAGCAGGAGGTCGCCTGGTGGTCCGCGCGGGCGCTCACCGAGCTCGAGCAGGCGCTGCGCTCCGCGGGGAACCTGCCCTGCGTGCTCGTGACCCACTTCCCGATGGGCGAGGGCTACTACTACGTCGCCAACCAGCAGGAGTTCGAGGACGTGCTCGCCACGCACCCCATCGCCCTGCACCTGACCGGGCATACCCACCGCGAGCTGCTCACCCGGGTGAACCGGCGCGACCAGCTCGAAGCGGCGGCCGTGAAGATCGACGCCGCCTACTACGAGCTGACCGGGAGCATCGACAGCCTCCAGGTCACCCGCGTGGACATCCCCGACCCTGCCGCGCCCACGCAGACGGTGCGCACCCCAGTGACCACCTACGACCTGACCCCGCAGCCCGGCCGGGACACCGCCCTGCCGCTGGGGAACCGCATCGAGGACGACGGCGGATCCATCGCCCTTGACGTGACCCTGCGCGGCTCGTTCCAGGGGGCTCTGGACGCGGTCCTCTACGACACCACGGTCTATGCCGGACGCAACGACAAGCTGCCGTGGACTCCCCTCCAGGGCAGCGGCCACCGGTTCTCCGGACGCCTGGACGCCTCCGCCCTGGCCTCCGGGAGGCAGCGCGTGCACGTGCGGGTGCGGCCGGATGACGGCTCCGGGAACCGTCTGCTCACCCTCCCCGTCGTCCACGGGAGCAGGGGCACTGCCTGGGAGGCGGCGCTCCCGGGGATGATCCAGGGCGGGCCGGCAGTCGTCGGCGCGGACGACGGGAACAGCGGGGGCGGCGGCGAGGTGCTCGTGGTCGGCGACAGCACGGGAACGGTCCTCGGACTCGACCGCTCCGGTGCGACGCGATGGACGGCCGACGTGGACGGCGAGATCCGCCATGATCTGCTCGCCGTCGACGGCGGACGCTCCGTCGCCGTGCCCGACACCGCCGGGTTCGTGCACCTGTTCGCGGCCGACGGGTCGCGCCTCTGGCGATACGGGACCGACGCGCCGCTCGCCGCAGATCCCGGCACCGGGACGATCGACGGCGCCGAGGTGCTGATGGTCTGCTCCGGCGCGACGCTGCACGTGATCGACGCGGCCACCGGGGGAAGGCTCTGGACAGCCCAGCTGCCCGCCTCGTCCATGGGTGCGCCCGCCACCGACGGCGAGCGCGTGTACGTCGGCGGCGGCGACGGCTGCGCGCACGCCCTGGACGCCCGGACCGGGGCGAGCGTGTGGACCACCTCGCTCACGGACAAACAGGGCAGCTACCAGCGGTTCATCTACGGACCGTGGAACGATGCGATCACCGTGCTCCCCGACGGCGGGGTGATCGCCTCCGGGATCGCGGACACCTGGTGCCTGGAGCCGGATGACGGCAGCTCGCGCTGGCGCGTGGACGGGTCCTTCCAGTACGCCCACGAGGCGCTCACCGAGGACGGGGATCTGGTGCTGGCCAACGAGGGCGGCGAGATCGTGTGCATCGATCCTGCGACCGGTGCGGAGATCACCCGCCTGGCGACGGCGGACCGGATCCTCGACGAGGGCTTCGTGCTCGACGGCGACGTCGTCTACGCGGCGAGCCACTCCGGGCTGATCACCGCCGTCGACCTCGGCTCCGGCAGCATCGAGCAGCTCACCCGCCTCAGCACCGCCCCCGTGCTCGCCCGCGGCACGGTCTTCGGCGGCCACCTCGTGTTCGGCGACCTGGCCGGGACGGTGCATGCCGTGGAGCGGGTCTGACGGCTCGGCGGCACGGGGCCCGGAAGAAGGCGAAGGCAGGAGGCAGGAGGGGCGCTGGAGGGGCGCACGAGGGAGCGCACGAGGGAGCGCACGAGGGAGCGAGGAGACCGCCGTACGGGGACGGGCGCCACTCTCCGCACACTTCCGACCTGCACCCTTCCGACCTGCACCCCTACACTCGCTCCATGACTACGACGTCCCTGATCACCGGTGCCAGCTCCGGCCTCGGCACCGAATACGCCCGCCAGCTCGCCCGTCGCGGTGACCGCCTTGTGCTCGTGGCTCGCGACGGCGGCCGGCTCGAGGCTCTGGCCGCCGAGCTGCAGCGGGCAGGAGCCGAGGGTGTCGAGGTCCTGAGCGCGGACCTGTCCTCGCCCGACGGCATCACCGCGGTCACCGACCGCCTCACGGACGCGGCGCGACCTGTCGACACGCTGATCAACAGTGCCGGCTTCGGCCTCCCGCTCGCCTTCGAGAAGAACGACGTCGAGGACGAAGCGCGCCACCTCCGCCTCCATGCCGAGGTGCCCATGCGGCTCATGCATGCAGCGCTGCAGGGCATGCTGGCCCGGCGCTCCGGCACGATCCTCAACATCTCCTCGGCCTCGGCCGTCATGCCGCGCTCCACCTATGCGGCGGCGAAGTCCTGGCAGGTGATGTTCTCCCGCTGGGCGAACAGCAGCTATGGCCCCCGCGGAGTCACCGTCACGGCCGTGTGCCCCGGATACACCCACACCGAGTTCCATGAGCGGCTGGGCCTCGCGAAGGGCGAGGAGGGCATCCCGAACTGGCTGTGGCTCGATGCCCCGCGGGTCGTCGAGGACTCGTTGCGGGACGTGGGCCGCGGCAAGGCGGTCTCCGTGCCGAGCAAGCGCTACAAGGCGATCTACACCGCCGCCCGCCTCGCGCCGACGGGGCTCATGGCGAAGCTCGCTGCGCGGGGGCGCTGAGCCGATCTTTCAAGACGCGGTGACGACGTCAGGAGGCCGACGCCTCCGGGAACCGCTTCGCGGTCCGTGTCCGTGCCTTCTCCCGCTCCACCTCGCGGTCCTTCGGCGGGGCGGAGGTCACCAGATCCGCCAGCAGATGCTCGGTGACGTGGGCGATCTCGGCGACGGCGCGCTCGAACACCTCCGCATTGGCCTGGGACGGCTTCGGCATCCCGCTGACCTTGCGCACGTACTGCAGCGCGGCGTCGTGCACCTCCTGCGAGGTGGCCTCCGGGGCGAAGTTATGGAGCGGTCTGATGTTCCGGCACATGGAGCAAGGCTGGCACGGGGCGGCGGGGGCGACAAGAGCTGGCCCCCTCCCTCCGACAGTCCGACTCCCATGCAGAGCCCGCGGGCGGGTGTCGTCGAGCGCGCTACGCTGTGTGCATCACGACCGGTTCCGCCCGCAAGGGTCCAGGGCCGGTCGTCATCTTTCGGCCATCAGCCGATCCTGCTGCTGGCGGAAACGCCCTGGATATGACCCAGCCTCAGCCTGGGAAGGTCTCCAAGAGCTACGACGAGCAGGTCGATCAGCTTGAGGACGTATCGATCCTCGGTGCCGATCAGCTCGGATCGTTCACGCTCGATGCGCTGATGGTGATCGGGGCGGCATCCTCCCCGGGAAGCTCCACCGTGACGCCTTCGCCGGGCCAGTCGTAGCCCGCCGGGAGGTCGGCGGCGCTGATCGTCAGCGGGCCCTGCGGGCCGCTGAGGAACACATAGCACTGCCCGTCGTTCTCCACGGCGCGGGCCCACGTCGTCCCCGGGATCTCCTGCTCGCCGAGCCCGCGCGAGCCGGCCAGGTGCGCCTTGTGCTCGGCCATGAACTCCCCGACCGCTTCGAGGGTCTTCACCTGGAGCTCGGGCAGCGTGCCGTCGGCCCGCGGGCCCACGTTCAGCATGACCCGACCATCCTTGGAGACCGCGTCGACCACGTGACGGATCGCCCGCGGTCCGGACATGTACTGGGTCTCGTCCTCGACCTGGTTATAGCCGAAGGACAATCCGATCCCGCGGTTGTTCTCCCACGGCTGGTCCTCGGGGATCTCCCCGGCCTGGTACTCCGTGGTCACGAAGTCCTGGTGCGCGCCGGAGAAGCGGTCATTGATCAGGCCCTCCGGGCGCTGGTCGTAGAAGTACTCGAGCAGCTCGCCGAGCCCTCCTTCGTCGAAGTGGAAGTTCTCGTCGGGCCAGCCGATGTCGTTCCAGAACACGTCCGGCTGGTACCGGTCGATGATGTCGCGCATGTGGGCGCTGCAGTACTTTCCATACTCGTCATCACGCGGCCGCTTCAGATCGGAGACGTCCTTGCCGCTCTCGAGCGGCTCAGTGGGCCGCACGTGCCAATCCAGCCCGCCGGAGTAGTACACCCCGAAGCGCAGCCCGGCTTCCTTCGTGGCCTCGGCGATCGCTCCGACGAGGTCCTGGCGCGGCCCGCGCCGCACGGTGTTGCGATCCCCGGTGCCCGGGGCGTCCCACAGCGTGATCCCGTCATGGTGCTTGGTGGTGGGGATGACGTAGTCGGCGCCGGCCCGGCGGAACAGATCAGCCCAGGCCGACGGATCGAAGTTCGTCGGCTCCCACTGGTCCAGGAAGTCGTCGTACGGGGCGTTGCCGTGAACCTCCCGATGATGCTCCGCGGCGGGCGAGCCCTCGATGCGGATGGTGTTGAAGTACCACTCCGCGTAGGGGTTGTGGGCGAACCAGCCGAGGTCATCGGCGATCGCTCCGAGCTCGGCCGTGGGCTCCGCCCAGGCGGGGACCGAGTACGCGCCCCAGTGGATGAAGATGCCCAGCGGGGCGTCGCGGAACCAGTCGGGCAGTCGCTGCGGAAGGGCGTCCCAGGTCGAGGAGTCGCTCATGAGGGTCTCTCTTTCCAGAGGGTCGTGATGGTCATCGTGGCAACATCCGGAGGGCGGTCGCCCTGCTCCTGCGCTGCAGGTGACGTTCCTGCGCTGCCGGTGACGTTCCTGAGCTGTGGTCGACGTCGTCGGTCCGACACCGCAACGGGGCGAGCGCCCCGCCCGGGACTCAGCCCCCGACGGGCCCGCCTCGCTGCGCGAGCTTGTCCTTGATCCCGCGCACCGCACGCCCGAGGCCGGTGGCCTCGGCCTCCTCCTCGGCAGGGGTCTCCACGAAGTCGACGATCGCGCGCATGGTCGCCACGTCGATGCTGGGCATGCCGCCCGCCAGCAGGGTCCCGATCCGCTGCCCCACGAGGGTCTCGAGGTGTGCGGCCGCTTCGTCGCCGCGCTTCTCGCGAGCGGTCTCGAGCCTGTCCGCCAGCATGCGCGCCGCCACTGGGGACGCGGGGATGGGCTCGGGGTGGCCGGCGACGGTGATCTGTTCCAAGGGGCGTCCCAACGTGTCGTGGATCAGCGCGCCGCACGATCCGGCGCGAGGGCAGGTCGACTGCGACCTGCTTCACAGCACAGTACCGGGATCCGCGCCCTCTGCGGGAGACGCTCCACGCCCCGTCGGACCCGTTGCCGGCCGAGTCCGGAGCGACCCAGCACGGTACGAAGCGCCGCCATGCCAGCGAAGCAGGCAGGACGGTCGCCACCAGAAGGCCAGCCAACGATGCGCTAGAATCAATCGAAGTAAACGCAAGGCCTTATGGATGGATGAGAAACGAGGAGGGGTCATGTCAACAGCTGACGCACTGGCATCGACGACCTACAGCGCAGGCGACCAGCGCCAGCTGGGACGCATCCATGACGCTCTCGCGGCGGACGAAGCTCTCGATCCGCTCCCTCGGTACTACCTCGTCGGAAGCGGAACGGACGAGCCTATTGAGCTGCCCGAGGAGATCTACCAAGTGCTCCGCCAGGCGGTGGACGCGATGCAGAAGGGGCTGTCGGTGACGATCTCGCCGACGTCCCAGACGCTGACCACCCAACAGGCAGCAGATCTGCTCGGCATCAGTCGACCGACGCTGATCAAAACCCTCGACAGCGGCAAGCTCCCCTACACCCGCTCGGGCACGCACCGGCGTCTGGCGCTCACCGACGTCCTCGACTATCGAGAGAAGCGCCGCCAGGAGCAGTACGCCACCATCGAGGCGCTCTCGGTCGAGGTCGACGAATCGACCGACATCGACAAGATGCTCGACGATCTCAAGTCAGCACGGAAGGCCGTATCCACCAAGCGCCGTGCCCGATGAGCACGCAGACATAAGCTGACCGCATGTTCGCCGCCGTCCTCGACACCAGCGTGCTCTGGCCGAGCCTGCAGCGAGACTTCCTGCTGTCACTGGCCGCAGAGGGCAGCTACCGGCCGCTCTGGAACACTGCGATTCTCGAAGAGCTCGTCTTCCACGAAGCGAAGAAGCTCGAGTCGCGAGGCGAACACGTGGACCGCGCCACGACACGCGCTCAGCGGCTGATCGGGCAGATGTCGCAAGCCTTCGACGATGCGCTGGTCACCGGATGGGAGCCGCTCGAAGGCACCTTCGATCTTCCTGACCCGGACGACGAGCACGTGCTCGCCGCGGCCGTGATCGGTGGCGCCGAAGTGATCGTGACTAGCAACCTGAAGGACTTCCCGGCCGGTCGAGTCCCGAAACCGATCCGGGCTATCCCACCAGCGGAGTTCGTCGTCGATACCGTTCGGCAGCACCTCGCTCCTGCCTGTCGGGCTGTGCTCGAGATCTGCGCGCGAAGCGGGCGGCGTGGACCTGCGCTCACACCCGATGACGTGCTCTCAACGCTCGCAGAACGTTATGGGATGACGGAGGCCGCAGAACTGCTCAGCAACGCGCCCGGGCTTCGCAGAACGAGCCGGTGACACGAGCCGGTGAGGGGTGCGCCCGCGCCGATCCGTGGCAGCTTCGCTCGCACCACCTTTCCTGGCCGCTCGTCGAACCCGCCTATAGGATCGAGGCGTACTCACCGCTTCCAGCGTCGGCAGCGATGCCTTGCCGACCCGCGCTGGAGCCCTCGTGACCTCGCCTTCCCCCTCGCCGACCGCCCCACTGTCCCCCGGACGCCTGCGGCTGGTCATCCTGGCCATGTCGCTGGGCGCCTTCGCGATCGGCACCACCGAGTTCGCGAGCATGGGCCTGCTGCCCCAGATCGCGGAGTCGCTCGACGTGGGCATCCCCCAGGCCGGCATGCTCATCACCCTGTACGCCCTGGGCGTGGTGATCGGGGCACCGCTGGTGACGATCGCCGCGGTGAAGCTGCCCCGCGCGAAGCTCCTCGTGCTGCTGATCGCCCTGATCGGGGTGGGGAACCTGCTCTCGGCGCTGGCCACGGACTTCACGGTGCTGGCGTCGGCCCGATTCGTCGCCGGCCTCCCCCACGGCGCGTTCTTCGGCGTCGCCTCGCTGGTCGCCGCGCGCCTCTCCCCCGCCGGTCGTCGGGCCCGCTCCGTGTCGCTCGTGATGCTGGGCCTGACGATCGCCACGATGCTCGGGGTTCCGGCTTCCACCGCGCTCGGCCAGAGCATCGGCTGGCGCTGGGCGTACGTGATCGTCGTGGTGATCGCCGCGGCGAGCACCCTGGCGATCTGGCGCCTGGTCCCCGAACCGCCCAGCACCGGGGCCGACGGCGTCTCCGGCTCGATCCGCGGAGAGCTGCGCGCCCTGCGTCGCGTGCAGGTGTGGTTCGCGCTCGGCATCGGCTCCATCGGCTTCGGCGGCATGTTCGCCGTGTACAGCTACATCGGCGAGATCGTGCCCGGCGTGATGGGCCTCGGCGAGAGCGCCGTGCCGATCGCCCTGTTCGTGTTCGGTGTGGGCATGACAGCAGGCAACATCCTGGCCGGCCGGCTCGCGGACCGCAGCGTCTACGGCACCATCTTCCTCGGTCTGCTCGGCATGGCGCTCAGCCTCACGGTGTTCGCGCTCGTCGCCCATCAGGCGATCGCCGCGATGGTCCTGCTGCTCGCGATCGCCGTGACCTCCCAGCTGATGGGCCCCTCGCTGCAGCTGTTCCTGCTCGACGCCTCCCCCGACGCCCCCTCGCTCGCCGCCGCCCTGCACCACTCGGCGCTGAACATCGGCAACTCCCTCGGCGCGGCGCTCGGCGCGGGCGTGCTCGCCGCCGGCTGGGGCCTGCTGGCCCCCGCGTGGACCGGGGTGGTGCTGGCCGTGCTCGGCCTCGGCATCGCGAGCTGGTCCTACCTCGTGCACCGTCGCCAGCAGGTGCGGGCCGACGTGCTCGCGGCCGAGGCGGCCGAGGTGCCGGCCGCCTGCTGACGCCCGCGCGGCATCGTGCCCGATCTGCTCGATCCGCCCCGATTGCGCCGCCCCGCTGTCCACGCCGCTCACCCGTCCCACCCCTCCGCCCACCGTCGCGTTCGTCGGGTCCCTGGTGCAGGATGTGCAGATGAGAATCGCACTGACAGGTGGCTCGGGAAAGCTCGGACGAACGGTGCTCCGCCACCTTCGCGACCAGGGACACCTGGTGATCAACCTCGACCAGGCCGGCGAACGGGGCACGGGCTTCGTGCGGATCGATCTGCGCGACGCCGGGCAGGTGCTCGATGCGCTCACCGGCATCGACGAGCAGGCGCCCGACGGGTTCGACGCGGTGGTGCATCTCAGTGCGATCCCGGCCCCTGGGCTGTCCACGAACACAGCCACCTTCCAGAACAACATGATCAGCACGTACAACGTGTTCAACGCGGCGATCAAGGCGGGCATCACGAACATCGTGACCGCGTCGAGCGAGACGGTGCTCGGCCTGCCGTTCGACACCCCGCCCCCGTACATCCCGGTCGACGAGGACTACCCGGCGCGCCCGGAATCCACCTACTCCCTCTCCAAGCACCTCGAGGAGCAGATGGCGATCGAGCTGACCCGGTGGCATCCGGAGCTGAAGATCATCGCGCTGCGCTTCTCGAACGTCATGGACGAGGCGGACTACGCCGAGTTCGAGACCTTCGACGCTGACGCGAGCGCGCGCAAGTGGAACCTCTGGGGCTACATCGACGGGCGCGACGGCGCCGAGGCCGTGCGTCTCGCTCTCGAGCACCAGGCCACCGGCTTCGACCGCTTCATCATCGCTGCCGCGGACACGGTGATGTCCCGCGACAACGCCGAGCTCGTCGCCGAGGTGTTCCCGGACGTCCCGGTGCACGGCGACATCGCCGGTCACGGCACGCTGCTCTCGATCGACAAGGCGCGCAGAGTCCTCGGCTTCGATCCGAAGCACACCTGGCGCCGCTAGAGGCGTTCGAGGTCGGCGGCCAGTTCGGCACGCTGCACGGCACGGCGTTCTCGCAGCACAGCTACCGCGCCGCGCATCATCACGGGGGCTCGGAAGGTCATCAGCGATCGGTGATCCCGGTAGTCCCCGGGGTTTCCGTAGTTCCCGTCGTCCCAGCGGTCCCTGTAGTCCTCGTCGGGTGCGCGTCCGCTGTGCGACGGGGCGACCAGCAATCCCTTGCTGTCCAGCGCGCTCATGGCTCTGGAGACGTGGCCGAGCTCCCGCAGCTTCCCCTCGGCGACATGCCCCGTGGCACGGTCGATCGGCACGTGGTGGATGTGCGGTTGGCGGATCAGAGCCGCCAGGAAATCCACGGTCTCGGAGCAGTGGATGAGCCGGTCGTCCGGAGGGATCACCGGCAGCGTCAGGCCGTCTGTCCCGCTCGCCACCAGGAGAGCGTCGAAGCCGTCGTCGGGCGGGCTGCTCCCCCACCAGGAGGTCGCTCCCCCGACGTCGACCGTGTCGAGGACGGCGGCGAGCAGTTGACGAGCGTCGTCGAGGGCCTCCTCCGTGGCATCGTCGCGCTCGTCGCCGACCAGCACCTTGCCTGATGGGCGCACCCGCCCTTCCTCGCGCAGGAGCCACCCAAGGCGGGTCAGGACGTCCCACGCCAGTTCGACACCCGTGCCTCCTCCGTACGGACCCCATCGCCTTCCCGTCGGCTCTTCGGCGCACCGCTCCTCGACTCGTCGACGATCGACGGCGTACAGCTTCCCCTGCCTGGTGAGCCGCATCCCGTCCCCGATGGCGTCCAGCAGGTGACGCACCGTGCGGGTGAAGGGCAGGTGGGAGAACTCCGCCCTCATCGCTGCCCGACCAGCCCGGTCCGTGGGTTCGTCGGCCGGAACACACGCATCGCCGAGATACCAGGGAGCCGACCGGGTACCCGGGTCAGCACGGTCGTCGGTGAGATCGCCGTCGTCGAAGAGGTCGGCGCTGGGCAGGTACGAGTCATCGGTGGTCATGCCTCGACAGTGGAGGAGACGCAATCCGTGCGCCACGGCAGGGCATCGGCTGTGGACGACGGGCCCCTGTGGAGGAGACGTCGTCCGCGACCGCGGTGTGAAGGCCCCGACCGGAAGAGGACTACCGTGGCAGGGCACGCGATCCCGCTCTCCCGGGATCGCCCAGATGTCACACGGCCGAGGAGGTCACAGGTGGGTTGCACAACGCTTCTGGTGGGCCGGAAGGCGAGCGCCGACGGGTCGCCTCTCGTCGCCCGCACCGAGGATTCCTCGAACGGCTCCTTCGATCCCAAGCGGGTCGTGGTGGTCCCTCCGGAGGACCAGCCGTGCGTCTACACCAGCGTCCTCAGCCGCCTGCAGATCGAGCTGCCGGAGAACCCGCTGCGCTACACCTCGGTGCCCAATGCCCTGCCCGGCGAAGGACTCTGGGGCTCGGCCGGGATCAATGCGGTGAACGTCGGGATGAGCGCGACGGAGACCCTGACCAGCAATCCACGGGTGCTCGGCGCGGATCCGCTCGTCGAGCTCGTCCCCGAGTCGGGCACTCCCGGCACGCCGGACCATCGGCCTGAGCGGCCCGGCGGGATCGGCGAGGAGGACATGCTGACCCTGGTCCTGCCCTACATCCGCAGCGCACGGGAGGGCGTGGAGCGTCTGGGGGCGCTGCTCGCCGAGCACGGCACCTACGAGATGAACGGGATCGCGTTCTCCGACGTGGCGGACATCTGGTGGCTGGAGACCGTGGGCGGGCACCACTGGATCGCGAAGCGGATCCCGGAGGACCACTACGTGACGATGCCCAACCAGCTGGGCATCGACTCCTTCGATCTCGATGATGCGGAAGGAGAGGGCAGGGATCACCTCGCGAGCCCGGATCTGCGGGCGTTCCTCGAGGAGCATGATCTGGACCTCACGCTGCGCCCCGCCTCGAGCACCGGTTTCGGTGCGGCCCCGTCGAGCGCCGGCGGGAGCGTCATCAACCCGCGCGAGGCCTTCGGCTCCCACACGGATTCCGACCACGTCTACAACACGCCCCGCGCCTGGTACATGCAGCGCACCTTGAACCCCACGAGCGAGGACTGGGACGGCCCCGGACCGGGGAACCGGCCGGACTCCGATGACCTGGCGTGGAGCCGCAGGCCGGAGCGGAAACTGACGATCGAGGACGTCAAGGACGTGCTCAGCTCGCATTACCAGGGCACGCCGTTCGATCCGTACTCCGCGCACGGCAACGAGGCCCAGCGGCGCGCGTTCCGCCCGATCGGCATCAACCGGCACAACGCCCTGGCGATCCTCCAGATCCGTCCCGACCGTCCGGAATCCTCCCGGGCGCTGCAGTGGATCGCGTACGCCTCGAACCCGTTCACCACGCTGATCCCGATGTTCACGAACGTCGACGAAGCCCCGGAGTACCTGGCGACCACGACCGCGCAGGTCAGCACCGACAGCTTCTACTGGACCTCCCGCCTGCTCGCGACCCTGGCAGATGCCCACTTTGCCGACGCCATCCCGCTCATCGAGCGCTACCAGCAGACGACCCTCGCACTCGGGCATGCCGCGGTGCATGCGGCCGACGGGGCGGTCTCCCAGCCCTCGCACCCCTCAGTGCCCGACGGGTCCTCAGCGGCCGGCGGAGGCTCTGCAGGTGACGGGGCCGCTGGGCAGGCCGTCCCGGCGCTGCTCGCCGAGGCCAACACCGCCGTCGCCGAGCAGATCCGCGCAGAGACCGATCAGGTCCTCGCCGCGGTGCTGCACACGACGAGCAACCTCATGACGAACCGGTTCTCCCGCTCGGACGGCTGAGGCCGGCGCGCGAGGATCGGACGATGTCGGCCCCTACACGCGGGACATTCCGATCCTGAGTTGGGTCAGGGGACCGGATAAGTGGAGGTCGTGCCCGATTCACCACCACCTTCCGCTGTCCACATCCCTAGGAATGCTTGACGCTCCGCCATTACTCTGGACGCATGTCGTCCTTTAGCCTCGATGTTTCATCGGGGTTGTGAGCGGGGGCGACCGGCGTCGTTGCCGGTGTT
>NZ_JABUXW010000035.1 GCF_014897585.1 Brachybacterium tyrofermentans
AGAGCATCACCTTGCCAAGGTGAGGGTCGCCGGTTCGAATCCGGTCGTCCGCTCCATCCCTCCCCCGCATCTCCGGATGCATTGGGCGATTGGCGCAGCGGTAGCGCGCTTCCCTGACACGGAAGAGGTCACTGGTTCGATCCCAGTATCGCCCACCACGAAAGGCCCCCTCGGAATCCCGAGGGGGCCTTCGTCGTTCCCCGTGCCGTTCCCCGCGATGCCTCGCGCCGGGGTCGCGTGCGGGGCGAGTGCCGGCACAGGGCTACGTGCCGAAAGGTGTGCAGCGGGCGACGTCGCTACCTGACGGTCAGCGGCGCCCTGCCCAGTAGCCCACGTCCCGGTCCCGGTTCGGTGGCCGTACGTCTACTCTGGCCTCATGCAGATCTGGACCGGACAGTCTTACCCCCTGGGGGCCACCTTCGACGGCTCCGGCACCAACTTCGCGTTGTTCTCGGAGGCGGCCGAACGCGTCGAGCTGTGCCTTCTCGACGAGGACGGCACCGAGCGCCGCATCGAGGTCACCGAGGTCGACGCCTTCGTGTGGCACGTCTACCTCCCGTCGGTACAGCCCGGGCAGCGCTACGGCTACAGGGTCCACGGGGCCTACGACCCGGCCGGAGGGCACCGCTGCGATCCCTCGAAGCTCCTGCTGGACCCGTATGCCAAGGCTATCGCCGGCATGGCGAGCAACCACCCCTCGCTGTACAGCTACAGCTTCGAGGACCATGAAGCGCGCAACACCGATGACTCGTCGCAGCACACCATGCACTCCGTCGTGGTCTCCCCGTTCTTCGACTGGGGCAACGATCATCCCCCGGCGCACGAGTACCACGACACGGTGATCTACGAGGCCCATGTCAAGGGCCTCACCATGCTCCATCCTGACATCGACGACGACATCCGTGGCACCTATGTCGCGATGGGCGAGCCCGCGATCATCGAGCACCTCACCGAGCTCGGGGTGACCGCGATCGAGCTGATGCCCGTCCACCAGTTCGTCCAGGACGGGCACCTGGTCGAGAAGGAGATGCGCAACTACTGGGGCTACAACACCATCGGCTTCTTCGCCCCGCACAACGAGTACGCCCACGCCGGCGATACCGGGCAGCAGGTCCAGGAGTTCAAGCAGATGGTGAAGAACCTCCATGAGGCGAACATCGAGGTGATCCTCGACGTGGTGTACAACCACACCGCCGAGGGCAACCAGATGGGGCCCACCCTGTGCTTCCGCGGCATCGACAACGCCGCCTACTACCGACTCGTCGAGGACGACAAGGCGCACTACTACGACACCACAGGCACCGGGAACTCCCTGCTCATGCGCACTCCCCACGTGCTGCAGCTGATCATGGACTCGCTGCGCTACTGGGTCACCGAGATGCATGTCGACGGCTTCCGCTTCGACCTCGCCTCGACGCTCGCCCGCGAGCTGCACGAGGTCGACCGGCTCTCCGCCTTCTTCGACATCATCCAGCAGGACCCGATCATCTCCCAGGTCAAGCTGATCGCGGAGCCCTGGGACCTCGGCGAGGGCGGCTATCAGGTGGGCGGGTTCCCGCCCCTGTGGTCGGAGTGGAACGGTCACTACCGCGATACCGTCCGCGACTTCCATCGGTCCGAGCCCGGCGTCATCGGGGACTTCACCTCGCGACTGGCCGGCAGCTCCGATCTCTACCAGCACACGGGCCGCACGCCGATCGCCTCGATCAACTTCGTCACCGCGCACGACGGCTTCACCATGCGGGATCTGGTCTCCTACAACGACCGGCACAACGAGGCCAACGGCGAAGGCGGCAACGACGGCGAGAGCCACAACCGTTCCTGGAACTCCGGGGTCGAAGGCCCCAGCGAGGACCCGGAGGTGCGGGCGCTGCGCCTGCGCCGCGCCAAGAACCTCATGGCGACGCTCCTGGTCAGCCAGGGTGTCCCGATGATCCTGCACGGTGACGAGATGGGCCGCACCCAGGGCGGAAACAACAACACCTACTGCCAGGACAACGAGCTGTCCTGGATGAGCTGGGAGCTCGACACGGACCAGATGGACATGCTCTGGTTCACCCAGCAGATGATCGCCCTGCGCCGGGACCACCCGATCTTCCGTCGGCGCCGCTTCCTGCAGGGCGTCGTCCGGGACGAGGCGGACTCCGCTCTGCCGGACGTGGAGTGGCTCGGCACCGACGGCGTCCCGATGACCGCCGAGGACTGGGAGTCCCCGCAGAACAAGTGCCTGACGATGTTCCTCAACGGCTCCGCGATCCCCGAGCCCACGCTCCGCGGGGAGCGCATCGTGGACGACTCCGCCCTGCTCCTGTTCAACGCCTCGGGCAACGATGTCGACTTCGTCCTCCCGCCGGCCGATCATGGCGCGAGCTGGACCGTCGCCATCGGGACCGGGGAGACGGTGGACATCGGGACCGCCCTGGACGCCGAGCAGTCGATCTCCCGGCCCGCCCACTCCCTGCTGGTCCTGACGCGCCCCCCGATGGAGGACATCGAGGAGCCCGCCGACGGGAACCACGAGCAGACCACCCGCGCCTGAGACGACGGGCCCGCTCGACGGCGGACCCGGCATGAAGGAGAGCACCCCATGGCCCTGCCCGACCTGAGCACTGCGTCCGCGGACCCCGAGCAGGCCGACGCCCACCGGCCCGTCCCGTCTGCGCGAGCCGTCCCGACGTCGACCTACCGCCTGCAGCTGCACGCCGGCTTCACGACCGACGACGCGGCCTCGCTGGTGCCGTATCTCGCGCAGCTCGGCGTGGGACACGTGTTCTGCTCCCCCGTCCTGCAGGCCGCCCCCGGCTCGACCCACGGGTACGACGTGGTGGACCACACGCGGATCAGCGCGGAGATCGGCGGAGAGGACGGCCTGCGCCGTCTCGCCGCGGCGGCGCACGACCACGGCATGGGGCTGATCGTGGACGTGGTGCCCAACCACATGGCGATCCCGACCCCGATCTGGCACAACCGCGCCCTGTGGTCGACCCTGCGCGACGGCCCCGACTCGCCCTACGCCGACTGGTTCGACATCGATCCGTCGTCCGAGCGCTCGATCCTGGTGCCGGTGCTGGGACGCCCCATCGGCTCGGTGCTGGCCGACGGGGAGATCGAGCTGGGGGTGGAGCAGATCCCGCAGCCCGACGGCACCACCGCGGAGGAAGCCGTGGTGCGGTACTTCGACCACGTGCTCCCGGTCGCCGCCGGCACCCAGCATCTGGGACTCACGGACCTGCTGGACCGCCAGTGGTACCGCCTGGCCTATTGGAAGGTCGCCGACGACGAGCTGAACTACCGACGGTTCTTCGACGTCGACACGCTCGCCGCGATCCGCGTCGAGCTGCCGCAGGTGTTCGAGGCGACCCACGAGACGCTGCTGCGGCTGCAGGGCGAGGGCGTGATCGACGGCTATCGCATCGATCATCCCGACGGTCTGACCGACCCGCGCGGCTACCTGCGCGACCTCGAGCGGGCGACCGGCGGGGCCTGGACCGTGGTGGAGAAGATCCTGGAGGCCGACGAGCAGCTGCCCGGGGACTTCCCCTGCGCCGGCACCACCGGCTACGACGCCCTGTGGCGGGTCGGCGGCCTCTTCCACGATCCTCACGGTGCGCTCGGACTGACCCATCTGTGGCAGCGCCGCACGGAGGATCTGCGTCCCTTCTCCGAGATCGCCGCCGAGTCCACCGAGCAGATCGTCTCGACCAGCCTGTGGGCGGAGCTCGAACGCCTGACCACGCTGATCCACCACATCTGCCAGGAGGACATCCGCCTGCGGGACACCACCCGGCGGAACATCCAGAAGGTCGTCCGCGCCCTGCTCGGCGCGATGGACCGCTACCGCGCCTACATCGTGCCCGGGGAGCCGGCGCCGGGCGCCGAGCGTGCCGTCATCGACCAGGCGGCGGCCCGGGCCCTGCAGGTGCTCGGCGACGACGAGGACGTCGTCATGACCCTGGAGACCGTGGTGGCCCTGGTGTGCGGGGACGAGGTGGGCAGCGCCGGCCGGACGGCGAGCGCCGCTCGGTCGGAGGTCGTCGTGCGCTTCGCCCAGACCTGCGGACCGGTGCACGCGAAGGGGCTCGAGGACACGGCCTTCTACCGCTACACCCGCTTCCTCGCGGTCACCGAGGTGGGGTCCGATCCCGAGCGGATCGGGGTGGAGCCCGACGATCTCCATGACCACGCTCTGGAGAAGCGGCACACCCATCCCGATGCCATGACCACGCTGTCCACCCATGACACCAAGCGCAGCGAGGACGTCCGGGCGCGGCTGGCAGTCCTGACCGAGCAGCCCCTGGAGTGGGCGGTGCTGGTGCAGGACCTGGACCGGGCGACGTCCGCATCGCGCGGTGACCGCGTCGACGGGGCCGTCGAGCTCCTGCTGTGGCAGGTCCTGGTCTCGTGCTGGGATCTGCCGGGGGCCGACGCACCGCGGATCACGGCCGATCGCCTGGAGGGGTACCTGCTCAAGGCGATGCGCGAGGCCAAGACGCTCACGACGTGGACGGATCAGGACTCGGAGTACGAGCAGCAGGTGCTCGACCTGGGGCGGGCCGCTCTCGCCTCGGAGGAGGTGGACCGCCTCCTGACCGAGTGGACCCGGCGCACGCACGCCGCCCAGCGCACCGCGATCCTCGGCCAGAAGCTGGTGCAGCTGACCATGCCCGGGGTGCCGGACGTCTACCAGGGCAACGAGACCATCGACCTCTCCCTCGTGGACCCCGACAACCGCCGGGCGGTCGATCACGCCGCGCATGCCGAACGGCTGACCCGGATGCTCGAGGGGGCCGGCCCCGACGGGATCGGTGACGAGAAGCTGTGGCTGACCCGGAGCGCCCTCGTGCTGCGCCGGCAGCGGCCCGAGCTCTTCCAGGGCCGTGACGCCGGCTACCGGCCGCTGCCCACCACCACGGGCCACGCGGTCGCCTTCGGCCGCGCCGTGGGCGAGGGCGAGATCGAGGTGGTGACCGTCGTCACCCGACTGGCCCACGGCCTCGCCCAGCGGGGTGGCTGGGGCGACGCACAGCTCGCCCTCCCCGAGGGCCGCTGGCGCGATCTCCTCAGCGGCGTCGAGGTCGACGGCGGGATGGTGCCCCTCCAGTCGCTGCTCACCACCTGGCCGGTCGCACTGCTGGTGCGGGCCGAGGACCCGGCAGCCGACGGCGCCGAGGACCATGACGGCGCGCGGGCCGGCAGCGGCGTCCAGGAGGAGCGCCGATGACTGCGTCGGACATCGACCAGCGAACCCGTCGTGCGTACGACCGCTACGAGGTCTGGGCCCCGAGGGCGAGGGCGGTGACGATCCGGGTCGATGGTGTCGAGCATCCGATGCGCTCCGCCCCGGACGGGTGGTTCACGCTGCCCGACGTCGAGGCTGTCCCCGGTGCCCGGTATGCCTTCCGGCTCGAGGACGCCGAGCTCTGGCTGCCCGACCCGCGCTCGCTGTCCCAGCCGGACGGCGTGCACGGGGCCAGCGAGGTGGTGGACCCCCGTGCACTGCGCGGGCCCTCCCCGTGGGCCGGCCGCAGCCTGCGCGGAGGCGTCCTGTACGAGATGCACGTGGGCACGTTCACCCCGGGGCCGAACGGCCGCGGGGGCACCTTCGACTCGGCGATCGAGCGGCTCGATGACCTCGTGGAGCTCGGGATCGAGGCGATCGAGCTGATGCCGATCGCGACCTTCCCCGGCGACCGCGGGTGGGGGTACGACGGGGTGGGCCTGTATGCCACCCACGCGGACTACGGCGGGCCCGCAGGTCTGGCCCGGTTCGTCGACGCCGCGCACTCTCGCGGTCTCGCCGTGGTGCTCGACGTGGTCCACAACCATCTCGGCCCCACCGGCAACTACCTGGGGATGTTCGGCCCGTACTTCACCGATCAGCACGAGACCCCGTGGGGTGAGGCGGTGAACCTCGATCAGCCCGGGTCCCGCCAGGTGAGGGACTTCCTCCTGGGCAGCGCCCGGCTCTGGCTGGTCGATGTCGGGATCGACGCCCTGCGCCTGGACGCGGTCCATGAGCTGCACGACGACTCGCTCCGGCATGTCCTGGCCGAGCTCGCCGACGCCGTCGGCTCCTGGCAGGTGGAGACCGGGCGCCCGCTCAGCCTGATCGCCGAATCCGACCGGAACGATCCGGTCACCGTCACTCCCACGTCCGCCGGCGGTCTGGGAATGGACGGGCAATGGGCCGACGACGTCCACCATGGGGTCCACGCGTGGATCACCGGCGAGCGCGCCGGCTACTACGCGGATTTCGGATCGGCCGACGCCCTGGCCACCGTCCTGACCGGGATGTTCCTCCATGCCGGAACCTATTCGACCTTCCGCGGGAAGGTCTGGGGCTCCCCCGTCGATCCCGGCAGCCGCCAGTACGACGCCCACTCCTTCGTGACCTTCCTCCAGGACCACGACCAGGTCGGCAATCGGGCCACCGGCGACCGGATCCATCACTCCCTGACCCCGGGGCAGCATGCCGCGGCGATCTCGCTCATCCTGCTGGGTCCGGGCACGCCCATGCTGTTCCAGGGCGAGGAGTGGGCGGCCTCGACACCGTTCACGTTCTTCACCGATCACGACGACGAGATCGGCCCCCTGGTCAGCGCGGGGCGCACCGAGGAGTTCGCCGCCATGGGGTGGGAGGGGACCGTGCCCGACCCCCAGGCCCGCTCCACCTTCGAGTCCTCGATCCTGCGCCATGAGGAGCGCACGGCGGGCGACCACGCCCGGATCCTGGACTGGTATCGCACGCTCATCTCGCTGCGTCGCACGGAGCCGGCCTTCTCGGACCCTGATCTGCGCCGCACCAGCGTCGAGATCCTCGCCGAGGAGACCGTGCTGCTGCGCCGCGGCACGCTGGGAGTCCTCTCCCACCGCGGCCCCGGTCCGCTCGCCGATGTACCCCGTGCCCTGGAGATCCTGAGCTCCTTCGGCGAGGCGTCCCTCTCCTCCGACGGGACCGTCCAGATGGCCGACGCCGGAGCGGTGATCCTGCGCCTGCACGCAGAATGAGCTGATCAGCGCCGTCGGCAGTGCACTGTCGTCTCGGAGAGACTCGAGGAGGAGCATCCATGAAGATCGTCATCACCGACCTGGACCAGGACCGCATCACGGAGGAGCAGGCCGTCGCCGACGCCGCCGGCGCCGAGCTGGTCCTCGCACAGTCCCGCACCGAGGACGAGGTGATCGAGGCCGCCCAGGGGGCGGACGCCCTCCTGGTGCAGTACGCCCCGATCACCCGTCGCGTGCTCGAGGCCCTGCCGAGCGTGCGAGCGATCGGACGCTACGGCGTCGGGGTGGACACCCTTGATCTCGATGCCGCCACAGAGGTCGGCGTCGCGGTCAGCAATGTGCCCGATTATGGGACCGAGGACGTCTCCGATCATGCCGTGGCGCTCGCCGTCTCCCTGTCCCGCGGGGTGGTCGAGCTGGATCGCAACCTGCGCGCCGGCACCACGTCCCTCGCCCCCGTGAAGCCGCTGCATCGGCTGTCCACCCGCACCGTCGGCGTGATCGGGCTGGGTCGCATCGGCGCCGCCACCGCGCGCAAGGCCCGAGCACTGGGCTTCTCCGTGCACGGCTACGACCCGATGCGCGAGGCCGGCAGCACCACGGAGGACGGGATCGCGGTACGCACGCAGGACGAGGTCCTGGCGGAGTCCGACGTGATCAGCGTCCACGTGCCGCTGACCGAGCAGACCCATCACCTGATCTCCACCGAGGCCCTGGCCCGGATGCGGCCGGGGTCGATGCTCGTCAACACCAGCCGCGGCGGCGTCGTGGACACGGCGGCCGTGGTCGAGGCCCTGCAGTCCGGTCACCTCCGCGGCGCGGGCCTGGACGTGTTCGAGACCGAGCCGCTCCCGCAGGACAGCGCTCTGCGGGACTGCCCGACGGCGATCCTCACCCCGCATGCGTCCTGGTACAGCGAGGAGTCCGAGACGGAGCTCAAGCGCCGGGTGATCGAGAACGTCGTGGAGGTCCTCGCCGGGCGCCGGCCGCGCAACATCCTCAATCCCGAGGTGCTGGAGTCCCCGGCGAGCTGACGGGGCACGGAGCGACCGTTCCCCGGCTGCAGCGCAGTGCCCGCAGTGCACTGCACTGCAGGCCGAGCAGGACAGGCGAGCCCGGGAGACGCGACTGCGACTACAGCGCAGTGCCCTCCCGCTGCTGCGCGCCCCGGGCAGCGCGCACGAGGTCGGCGCCGATCGTGCCCACCTCGTCGGCCGAGCGTCCCGGGGCATAGAGGAACGAGCCGATCCCGGCGCCGGCCGCCCCGGCCCGGATCCAGCTCGGGATCGTCTCCGTGGTGATGCCGCCGACGGGCAGGAACGCGGTGCCCTCGGGGACGACGGCGCTCCACGCCGTCAGAAGGCTCTCGCCGAGCGCGTCGGCCGGGAAGATCTTCAGGTGCCGGGCCCCGGCGCGGAGCGCGGCGAAGACGTCGGTCGCGGTGGCGACGCCCGGGTAGGGCGTCATCCCCAGCTCGAGGGAGCGGGCGATGATCTCTGGATCCGTGTTCGGGGCCACCACCAGCTCCCCACCGGCGTCGGCGACGCGCTGCACGTCCGCGAGGTCGACGACGGTTCCCGCGCCGATCCGTGCCTCGGGGCCGAGCCGCTCGGTGAGGATCCGGATCGATTCGAAGGGCTGCGGGGAGTTCAGCGGCACCTCGAGGGAGGTGATCCCCGCGGCGACCAGAGCATCCCCGACGGCAGGGGCCTCCTGGGGTGTCAGTCCACGCAGGATGGCGATCAGCAGCGGCGGGTGTGCAGTCATGAGGAGATCCTTCCACGACATTGAACGAGCGGATGGGTGCGCACAGCGTGCGGGCGGAGCGGCAGGCTCTCAGGCGAGGAGAACGGCCGCCGTGCGCTCAGCGGCCGAGGTAGCCGCCGTCGACGGGGAGCACGGCGCCATGCACGTAGGCGGCGCCTTCGCTGGCCAGGAACAGCGCGGTCCCGGCGATGTCGTCGGCCCTCCCCCATCGTCCGGCCGGGATCCGGCTGACGATCTCGTCGTTGCGCACGGTGTCCTCCCGCAGGACCACGTTGAGCTCGGTGGCGATGTATCCCGGCGCGATCGCGTTGACCGCGACGCCCCTCCCGGCCCACTCGTTGGCCACGGACTTCGTGAACTGGGCGACCGCGCCCTTGGATGCCGCATAGGCAGAGGCCTGCACACCCCCGAAGAACGAGAGCATCGAGGCGATGTTGACGATCCGCCCGCTGCCCCGAGCGAGCATCGGGCCGCCGAAGGCCTGGGTCAGCTGCACCACGGCGTCCAGGTTGACATTCATGACCTGGGAGAACTCCTCCAGCGGGAAGTCCTCGACGGTGTGGCGCAGGTTGATGCCGGCGTTGTTGACCAGGATGTCGACCTGGTGCTCGGCGAGCACCTCGGCGATGACCTCGGCGCGGGCCGCGGGATCAGAGAGATCCACGCCGCGGCAGGAATGGCCGGGTCCCAGGGAGTCGGTGCCGCGCTGCAGGCCGATCACGCTCGCCCCGGAGGCCAGCAGGCGCTGCGTGATGGCGCGGCCGATGCCACGGGTGGACCCGGTGACCACGGCGGTGGCGCCGGTGAGGTCGACGTCGAAGGTTCCGGGGAAGGGCATCATCGCTCCTGGGGTGAGAGTGCTGGTGTGCGGGATGTTGGGGCGTTCGAGGCGTTCGAGGCGTTCGAGGCGTTCGAGGCGTTCGAGGCGTTCAGGGTCAGTGGATGTGGGATCCGCCGTTGACGTCCAGTGTGACGCCTGTGAGGTAGCCGCCGTCGCGCCCGAGCAGGTAGTGGACGGCTCCGGCGACGTCGTCGACCGTGCCGACCCGGCCCACGGGGAGCTCCTGGAGCAGGACCTCCCTGCGCTCGTCGGTGAGCCGGCCGCCCATGATGTCCGTGTCGATCGAGCCGGGGGCCACGGAGTTCGCCGTGATGCCGTACTCGCCGAGCTCCCGCGCCCAGGTCTTCGCGAAGCCCAGCAGCGCTGCCTTGGAGCCGGAATAGGCGGCGCGCCCGTAGACCCCGCCGCCACGCTCCGCCGAGGCGCTGGAGATGTTCACGATGCGGCCCAGGCTGTGGCGGCGGAAGACCGCCACGGCTTCTCGGGTCACGAAGAACGTGCCGTGGACGTTGACGTCGAACACCCGCTTCCATTCCTCGGTGCTGACCTCGGTGAACGGCGTCGGCGAGGAGATGCCGGCGTTGTTGACCACGCCGACCAGCTGCGGGAGCTCAGCATCGATCCGGGCGACGGCCTCGACCACCTGCGTCTCGTCGGAGATGTCGACCCCGAGGCCGAGGGCGGGGACGCCGTAGCTCTGCGTGAGCTCGCTCGCGAGCGCCTCGGAGGCGGGAGAGTCGAGATCCATCACGGCGACGGCCCAGCCCTCGCGGGCGAGGCGGTGTGCGATCGCCCGGCCGATGCCGCGCTCGGAGGCGGCGCCGGTGATCAGGGCGGCCGGCTGCTCCGGGAAGTCGGAGGCGGGGTACGGGGTCACGGCCATGGGATGCTCCTGTGCACGAGCGAGAGGAGGACGATCGCCCCTCGCGGCGGAAAATAAAATATGATCCTGAGTCTACGGTCCGTTCCCCGTACTTGTGAAGGAGATCCCATGGTCCTCACCCAGACATCCGTGATCGGCCTGGGCCCGATGGGGCATCCCCTCGCCGCGACCCTCCTGGCCGCAGGAGCCCCGCCGATCGTGTGGAACCGCACCGCGCACCGGGCCGACGACCTCGTCGCGGCCGGCGCGATCCGTGCACACACGCCGGCGCAGGCCGCGGCCCCGGTGATCCTCTCCGTGCTCCCCGACGTGTTCCAGCTCCGCGAGCTCCTGGACGCCGAGACCCTCGCCGCCTGGGGCGCAGCCGGTGCGCGGGTGGTCATCATGTCGACCAGCGGGCCCGATCAGGTGCGCGCGCTCGCCGAGGAGCTCGCCCCGGAGGGCATCGCCGTGGTCGACGCCCCGATGTCCGGCGGCGTCGCCGGCGCAGAGGCCGGCACCCTGTCGATCATGGTGGGCGGCGCGGACGAGGACGTCGCCCTCGTGCGCCCTGTCCTCGAGCTGATCGGGGGGACCGTGCTGCACCTGGGCGAGCTGGGCACCGGCTCGATCACCAAGCTCTGCAACCAGATCGTCGTCGGCGGCACCCTCGCGGCGCTCGCCGAGGCCTTCGGGCTGGCTCGACGCTCCGGTCTCGACATCCAGCAGCTGGTGACGCTGCTGGAGGGAGGCCTCGCACGCAGCGAGGTGCTGACGCAGAAGAAGGACAAGCTCCTGGAGCGGGAGTACTCGCTCGGAGGCTCCGCCGACAACCAGGTCAAGGACCTCCGCTATGCGACCGCCGCCGGCGAGCGCGTCGGCCTTCCCGCACAGCTCCTGCCTGCGCTGCTGTCCCTCTACACCGAGACGGTCGACCAGGGGCACGGCCAGCAGGACCACACCGTCGTCCAGGAGCTGTACCTGGATCCCGAGGACTGATCCGCGGCCCGGGCCGCCAGCCGGGCCCGACCGCTGTGGCTCTTGCTCAGCGCAGCTGCAGCGCCCGCTCGGTCACGGCGCGCACGTGATCGGCCATGGCCGCCCGCGCCGCCGCCGCGTCGTGGCTGCAGATGGCCTCGAGCACAGCCCGGTGCTCCCGTACGGAGATCTCGGCGTCGTCCACGCCGTCGTCGCCGAAGCGACGGAAGCGCAGCGTGTGCACCGGGATCGCCTCCAGCGCGGCGGCGAGATACGGATTCCGGGCCGCTCGCGCGATCTCGGCATGGAAGCTGCTGGAATGCTCGAGGTAGCCCTCGTACTCGCGGAAACGGGCACCGACGCCTGCCGTGGCCGTGCTCTCGAGGGTCGCGGCGAGCGCCTCACCTTCTTGAGCCGTCGCACGGTCGGCGGCGAGAGCCGCCAGCTCGGGCTCGAGCAGCAGCCGCGCCTCCCCCATCGTCCGCACCTGGCCGTCGTCCGGGGGGCGGGTCACCACGAAGCCTCGCATCGGCAGGTACTCGACGAGCTTCTCGCCGGTGAGCAGGTTCAGCGCCTCCCGCACGGGCGTCGCGCTCATCGAGAGCTCGGTCGACAGCGCGCCGATCCGCAGGGGCGTGCCCGGAGCCATGGCACCGTCCATGATGCGCTCGGCCAGCATGCGCCGCGCCTGCTCCGACCGGGAGCTGCGCACGGGATCGGTCCCCTCCGGGTCGTGCGTCACGCGCCGGCGCGCCCGTCGGCACCCAGGCGCCCGGCTCCGTCGTGGGCGAGGGAGGCCAGGCGGGAGAGCGCTCGGAAGTACTTCTTGCGGTACCCGCTGCGCAGGAGGTCGGGGGCGAAGAGATCCGAGAACACCTCCGCGTCGTCGCCGCCCTCCCCCGCGGCCGCGGAGACCAGCACCGGGACCTCCCGGTCGTAGAGGCGGTCCACGAGAACGACGAACCGCAGCGCGTCGTGATGCTGGGACAGGCCGTGCAGGCCGGTCACATGGGCCGCGGGGACGTCGTCGATCATGCTCCCGTAGCGCGAGGGGTGGACCGTCTTCAGGTGCCCCAGCAGGTCATCGAAGTCGTCGAGGGTGGCGCCCTCCTGCGCCTGGGCGTGCTCGCGCACGGTGCCCTCCGGCAGGGAGACGATCTCGGTGACGCCGTCACGGCGCCGGTAGTCCTCGCCGTCGATGCGCAGCACCTGGAACCGCTCCGCCATGGCCTGGATCTCGCGGAGGAAGTCCTGCGCGGCGAACCGTCCCTCGCCCAGCGCATCGGGAAGGGTGTTGGAGGTGGCCACGACAGCGACGCCGCGGTCGGAGAGCTCACGGATCAGCCGTGTCATCAGGAGCGTGTCCCCCGGGTCGTCCAGCTCGAACTCGTCGATGCACACCAGCACCGATTGTCCGAGCAGGTCGACCGCCCGCTGGAAGCCGAGAGCCCCGACGAGGTCTGTGTACTCGACGAAGGTCCCGTAGACCCGCTCCCCCTCGACCGCATGGAACAGCGAGGTGAGCAGGTGGGTCTTGCCCACGCCGAAGCCACCGTCGAGGTAGATCCCCTGCGCCGCGGTCGGGCGCCGCCGGAACTTCGCGAGGAAGCCGCCGCCCTGGGGCCTTCCCAGCTGCGCGGCGAACTCGGTCACCCGCTGCTTGGCGTCCTCCTGCGAGGGGAAGGCGGGGTCGGGGACATAGTTGTCCAGCCGAGCCCGGGCGAACCGCGGCGGAGGCACGAGGTCCGCGAGCAGTCGCTCGAGAGTCGGTTCGGGCCGTCGGTCGCAGAGCGCTTCAGTCACGGCGGTCAGTGTATGTTCCGCGTGCGCTCGCCGGTCGGCCCGGACCCCGGAGGGGGTGAGATGATCGTCCCGTTCCGACCCGTCCCGTCCCGTCCTCTGCCCGTTCCCGTCACCGCCGCTTCCCGACCCGAGGAGATGACCGTGCACCTGCTGATGCGCGAGGGCACGCTGCTGCCGGCCCCGGAACCCGTTCCGGCGGACGCCGACGGGGCACGCACCCTCGCGGCGCTCTACGCGATGCCGCAGCTCCCGCCGGGTGGCGCGCAGGTGCGGGCGATGATGAACGCGACCGTCGATGGGGCGATCAGCGGGGCGGACGGCACCAGCGGCCCGCTGCGCAACCCCGACGACTCCTTCGTGTTCGACGTGCTGCGCGCCCTCGCCGATGTGGTGATGGTGGGCGCGGCGACGGTGCGCGTCGAGGACTACAGCTCGGTGCTGGGCCGGGACGACCTGCTCAAGCCCTCGTGGCGGCCCGGCGGCGGCGCACGTCCCGCTCTGGCCGTCTGGTCGAACAGCGGTGATCTCCCCGCGTCCCTCGACCGGGATCAGCCGCTCTATCTGCTCTCCTCCGCCCGGAGCGCCCTCGCGGCAGGGCGCAGGGCCGGGCTGCCCGAGGATCGTGTGATCGTCGCGGACAGCGCGACCGAGGCCCTGCGCGGCCTGGCGGACCGCGGACTGCACGCCGTCCAGGCCGAGGGCGGTTCCTCGACCCTGGGCCGGCTCGCCGCCGAAGGAGTCCTGGACGAGCTGTGCTTCTCGACGACGCACCGGAGCGTCGGCGGCTCGTCGTCCCGGGTGATCAGCGGCGAGTCCCACGACTCGGCCTGGGAGCTGTCCTCTCTCCTCGTCGGCGACCACGCGACGATCTCGCGGTACCGCATCCGGCCCTGATCGCCCGCACGCTTTCGGGAGCTGCTCTCAGAGACGCAGGCCGATCGAGTCCTCGAGGGCGGGGGAGGCGAGATCGCGCACAGGGACCTCCAGCGCGGCGGCCTCGGCCTCCAGGCCCAGCAGTCGCCCGAGGTGGTCGGCCAGCAGCCGCTCGTAGCGCACCGGGTCCCGGTTCCACTCGCGCGTGTGCGAGGCCCCCTCGAAGGGGGCGAACTCCACCAGATCCGGGCGCAGCGCGGCCAGGTGCCGGCTCGGGCCGGGCGGGACCGTCGCATCGTCGAGGGCATGGAACAGCAGGGTCGGGTGGATGAGGTGCTCCGCGTAGTACTGCGGCGTCATCTCGTGCAGTGCGAGCGGTTCGTGAAGCCGCACCAGCCGGCGCCCCACCGTCGAGGTCATCATCCATATCCCCAGGTTCCGCATCGGCTTCGGAGCCTTCAGGGCGGTGGCGTGGTAGATCAGGATGTCCTGCCAGTCCACGGCCGGGGAGTCCAGGACCAGGCCGACGACGCGATCCCGGTGCGCCGTGCGCACCGAGGTGCGCAGCGCAATGCCGCCGCCCATCGACCAGCCGAACAGCACGATCCGGCGAGCGCCGTGGGCGAGGGCGAAGTCGATGGCCGCCTCGGTGTCCTCCCACTCGTCCGCGCCCAGGTGGTACATGCGGTCCGCGGAGGCCGGGGCACCGGTGTCGTTGCGGTAGGTGATCGTGAGGGTGGTCAGCCCGAGGCGATGCAGGAGCGGGATCACGCGCAGCGCCTCGCCGCGCATCGATCCGTGACCGTGGATCAGGATCGCCCAGGTGTCCCCCTGGCCGCCAGGCGCTTCCTGGGCCGATCCGGCGCCTGGTTCCTGGTCCCGTCCCTGGTCCGGTCCATGGCCCGGTCCCTGGCCCGGCTCCTTCGTGTGGTCGGCGCGCACCAGCCAGGCAGGCATCGGGCCCACCGGCGAGCTGACCTCGACCTCCTCGGTCTCCAGCCCGTGGGCTGTGCGCGGGCTGCCTGCCCAGTAGAAGCCGTTGACCGCGGCCTTGGCGACCTGGAGCGGCTCGGAGGTATCCGCCCCGAGGAGCGGACGCGCGACGGTGGTGGGGGTGGGATGTGAGGTCACGGGCCCCAGACGGACGTGCACCGCGCCGCCGGACTGCCGCACCGCGAGGTAGCCCTCACGCTCGGTCTCCTTCGTCCGATCCACGTGCACCCGGTCCTCGTGGACGGCGCGCACGGGGAGATCCGGCCGGTGCCGCAGCCCCTGCTGCGGAACCAGGGGGAGCCGCGCCATCACGCGCGCCCCGACCGCGAGCGCTCCTGCGCTGAGCGTGAACATCGAGGCGGCCCCGATGGCGCCGATGACCGCGGCCTGCGCCCATCGTCCCTGTTCGGAGCGCGGCTGAGCCGCCCGTACCCATCGAAGGGAACCGGTCAGCGGGCTGGTCCGAGAGTGGTCACGCGTCATACCGCGCATCTTATCCACGCACTAGGATCGAGGGTGTGAACAGGAGTTCACCACATGGCGCCGGGCCCTGCGGCCCGCGCCTGCGGACGATCGCGGCGACCCGTCGCCGCACCAGCGGAAGGATCCTTCGATGTCCACTGATCCCATCGGCACCCGTCCCTACCCCCTCGCGATCAGCGATGAGCAATGGCGCGAGCGCCTCTCCCCTGCCGAGTACCAGGTGCTGCGCGAAGGCGCCACCGAACGTCCCGGCGTCGGAGAGTACGAAGAGGTGCGCGCGGCCGGCACGTACGCCTGCAAGGCCTGCGGCGAGGAGCTGTTCACGGCCGAGACCCAGTTCGATGCGCACTGCGGCTGGCCCGCTTTCTACGCTCCGACGGACTCCGACGCCGTCGAGCTGCTCGAGGACACGTCCATGGGCATGCGTCGGGTCGAGGTCCGCTGCGCGAAGTGCGGTTCCCACCTCGGTCACGTCTTCGAGGGCGAAGGGTTCGCGACCCCGACCGACGAGCGGTTCTGCATCAACTCGATCAGCCTCGTGCACAGCGACGACGCCTGAGACGGACACTCGCGCCGGGACCGTCGGCGGCCCGAGCCGGCACACGCGCCGAGAGATCAGCCTGAGCACGGTCGCAGCAGCACGGTCGCCACGGTCTCGGCGCGCCTGACCTCGGGCGCCTCGGCGCGCGGTTAGTCTCCCACCGTGTCAGTCCATCGATTCCGCCCTGGCGACGACACCTTCCGTGCCGCCATCGACGCCATGACCAGCGCCCCCCTCCGACAGGAGTTCGAGTGGCGCGATATTCCAGCGCCCTCGAAGATGGCGCCCTCGACCTGGGCGTGCACCGGGGAGATCCTGGTCCACGACGACGAGCTCGCCTCCGGTCGCCTGGTCATCCTCCACGACCCCGAGGGCCAGGAGTCCTGGGACGGCACCTATCGGATGGTCGCCCTGGTCCAGGCCCAGCTCGAACCGGAGTTCTCCGTCGAGGCGATGCTCGGCGACGTGGCGTGGTCCTGGGTCACCGAATCGCTCGAGATGCACGATGCGGAGGTCCGCGAGCTGGGTTGCACCGCGACCCGCGTCGTCTCCCAGTCCTATGGCGCGCTCGCCTCCCGCCCCTCGACCGTCGATGTCGAGATGCGGGTCTCCTGGACTCCGGACGGCCCGCACGGGGCTGACGCGGGTGACGGCGGAGCTCCCGATCTGGCACCGCACTTCGCCGCCTGGACCGCCATGCTCGCCGCCGCCGGGGGCCTGCCTCCCGCGCCCCCGCGGATCGCCCCCATCGCTCCCACCCACCATGCGAGGGCCCCGCGCCCCGAGGAAGCCGGTGACGCCCGGTGACCGAGACTCCCGTCTCCGACCTGACCGCTCCCCGTGACGGCGTCGTGCCCGTCGTCGATCGAATCCAGCCGCTGCTGGCCTGGTGCGAAGCGGCGGAATCCGCCCCCGCCGAGCCCGTCGCCGTAGATGCCGAGCGCGCATCCAGCTACCGCTACAGCTCCCGCGCCTATCTCGTGCAGCTGCGCACCGAGGCCGCCGGGACCGTGCTGATCGACCCTCTCGCCTTCACCATGCCGTCGACGCTGCTGACCCTGCTGGGCGAGCGCGAATGGGTGCTGCATGCCGCGGGTCAGGATCTGCCGAGCCTGGCCGAGCTCGGGATGCGCCCGGCGAGCCTGTTCGACACCGAGCTCGCCGCACGACTCCTCGGCATGGAGCGCGTGGGCCTCGGAGCCGTCGTGGAGGACACCCTGGCGCTGCACCTGGCGAAGGAGCACTCTGCCGCCGACTGGTCGAAGCGTCCCCTGCCCAGCGGGTGGCTCACCTACGCGGCACTGGACGTGGAGGTCCTGGTCGAGGTCCGCGATGTCCTCGAGAGCCGTCTCCGGGACGCGGGCAAGGACGAGTGGGCCCGCCAGGAGTTCGAGTACGAGCGGGTCCGCGATCATGGGCCGACGCGGTCCTCGAGCTGGCGCGGCCTGCACGGACTGGGTGGCCTGCGCACGCCGAAGCAGCTGGCCGCGGCGCGCGAGATGTGGCTGCGACGCGACGAGATCGCCGGCGGCGAGGATCTCTCCCCGCACCGGGTGATCAAGGATCGCGACATCGTGGCCGCTGCGAAAGAGGCACCGCGGGGTCGGGAGGCCTTCGACCGGGCACTGCCCGCCAAGCTCCGCAAGAAGGACATCTGGTGGCAGGCCGCCCGGTCCGGGCTCGACCTGCCCGCCGCGCATCTGCCGGACCGCAACGAGCGTTCCTATCCCCCGCCGCACAAGCTCTGGTCCAAGAAGTACCCGGAGGTGTGGGACCGCTACCAGGAGGTGCGCACCGCCGTGGGCGAGCGCGCCGAGGACCTCGAGATGCCGCCCGAGAACCTGCTGCAGCCGGCGCTGCTGCGCCAGTGGGTCTGGGAGAACGAGCAGGTGCCGGAGGAGGCAGCCGTGGAGACCGCCCTCCTCGAGCTCGGCGCTCGGCCATGGCAGGCGGAGCAGGCAGCGCCGGTCGTCCATCGAGCGCTGACCGAGCAGGCCTGACCGGACGGACCTGCCCGGATGGCTGATCGGTCAGACCGGATCAGCTGACCGGATCCGCAAAACCCGATCATCCAGTCGCGGTCCGTCAGGCCCGGGTGGTCAGGCTGGCACAGCCTGACCCGCTCGGTCAGGCAGGCTCGGTCAGGCAGGCTCGTGGCCCGGTCGCTCCAGGAACGGGGCGTCGGCCGAGCGCAGAGCCGGGCTCCCGCCGTCACTCGCCGCCGCGGTGCGGTGGGCCTGCAGCGCGAGCACACCGGCGATCGTCGTGGCATTGGTGAGGTCGCCGGCGAGGATCGCGGCCACGGCGTCGGCCAGCGGCACCCAGCGGAGCTCGATCTCGGCCTCCTCGTCGGTCCGGACGAAGTCGTCCTCGTCGCCGAGGGGCGTCGTCCCGGTCGCGAGGTAGATCCGGATCACCTCGTCGCTGCCGCCCGGGCTGGGGCGCAGATCCACCAGGGTGCTGAGCGAGGCCGCGCGGTGCCCGGTCTCCTCGGCGAGCTCCCGCAGGGCGCCGCGATGCGGCTCCTCCCCCTCCATGTCGAGCAGCCCGGCCGGGATCTCCCAGAGCTCATGGCCGACGGGGTGGCGGTACTGCCGGATCAGGAGCACGCGATCCTGCTCGTCCACGGCGAGCACGGCCACTGCGCCGGGATGGCGCATGTACTCGCGGTCGAACTGCACCCCGGGGGCGAACTCGATCGTGTCGCGCACGATGTCGAACACCATCCCGTGGTGGACCCGCCCGCGGGCGCTGACGGGCCGCGGTGCGGGGGCATCTGCGAGGGTCATCGGATCACTCCTGGTCGTCGTCGGGGTGCGAGCTGGTGGCGGGAGCGACGGGCTGCACCTCGAGGTCCGTAGGATCCGTGAGGTCCGCCTCCGGCAGGCTGGTGGATCGCTGACGAGCGAGCGCCGCACCGATCAGTCCCGCGAACAGCGGATGTGCGCGGGTGGGGCGCGACTTCAGCTCCGGATGGGCCTGGGTGCCGATGTAGTACGGGTGCACCTGCGGATCGAGCTCGACGAATTCCACCAGGGAGTGCTCCGGGCTGAGCGGGGAGGCGCCGGACACGCGCAGTCCCGCCGCCTCGAGCCGGTCGCGATAGGCGTTGTTGACCTCGTAGCGATGACGGTGACGCTCGGCGACCTCGGTGGCCCCGTAGATCCGGGCGGCGAGCGAGCCCTCGACCAGCGTGTGGTCGTACGAGCCGAGGCGCATCGTGCCGCCGAGGTCTCCCGCGCCGGCGACGATGTCCTCCTGCTCGGCCATGGTCGCGATCACCGGGTTCGCGGTGTCCGGCTCGAACTCGGTGGAGTGAGCATCCGTGAGACCGAGCTCGTGACGGGCGTACTCGATGACCATGGACTGCATGCCCAGGCACAGGCCCAGGGTGGGGATGCCATGGCTGCGGGTGTGGCGCAGCGCGCCCACCTTCCCGTCCACGCCACGGATCCCGAAACCGCCGGGCACCACGATCGCATCGACGTCGCCGAGCTGCTCGGCTGCTCCCTCCGGCGTCGTGCACAGGTCGGACTCGACCCAGCGCAGCGTGACCTGGGCGCTGTGGTGGAAGCCGCCGGCGCGCAGGGCCTCGGTGACGGAGAGATAGGCGTCCGGGAGATCGATGTACTTCCCGACCAGGGCGACCGTCACCTGCGAGGTGGGATGGTGCACACGCTGCAGGAGTGACTCCCACTGGCTCCAGTCCACGTCGTGGCTGAGCAGATCGAGCCGACGGATCGCATAGGCGTCCAGACCCTCTCCGTGCAGCACGAGCGGGATCTCGTAGATCGACGGGGCATCCGCGCAGGTGACGACGGCATCGAGGTCGACGTCGCACATGGAGGAGATCTTGGATTTGACCGAGGTGGGCAGCTCACGGTCGGCGCGCAGCACGATCGCATCGGGCTGGATGCCGATGGAGCGCAGGGCCGCCACGGAGTGCTGGGTCGGCTTGGTCTTGAGCTCCTGGGACGGGCCGATGAACGGCACCAGGGACACGTGCACGAAGAACACGCTGTCCCGGCCGATGTCCTGCCTCACCTGCCGCGCGGCCTCCAGGAACGGCTGGGACTCGATATCGCCGACGGTGCCGCCGATCTCGGTGATGATCACGTCGACGCCGTCCCCTGCCTGGGAGCGCATCGATTCCTTGATGGCATTCGTGATGTGCGGGATGACCTGCACGGTGTCGCCGAGGTATTCCCCACGGCGCTCCTTGGCGATCACGCCGGAGTACACCTGACCGGTGGTCACATTCGCGTGGGAGCCGAGATTCTCGTCGAGGAAGCGCTCGTAATGGCCGATGTCGAGGTCGGTCTCGGCGCCGTCCTCGGTGACGAAGACCTCACCATGCTGGAAGGGGTTCATCGTGCCCGGATCCACGTTGAGATAGGGATCGAGCTTCTGCATCGTGACGCTCAGGCCACGGGCCTTGAGGAGCATGCCGAGCGACGAGGCGGTCAGACCCTTGCCGAGGCTGGAGACCACTCCCCCCGTCACGAAGATGTGCTTGGTGATACCGGGGTTCCGGAACGGCTTGGCCGGACCGGCCTGACCGATCCTGGGAGGGGTTCCGGTGCTGGACTGGGATGCGTTGCTGCTGGAGTCTGCCACGGACCGTCAAGCTATCATCGCTCGCGGTCGAGCGACAGCACCTGGGAAACTTGTCTCACCATGTCGGACGCGGTGGGGAGCTGCGCGGCACGGTGCCGGGAGGCGGCTTCCGCAGCTCGCCGCACGCCTGAACTGCGATGGTGCTCGATCGCCGACGCGAGCGCGGGGGCGTCCCCGACGGGCACCAGCTGCGCCGCTTCTCCTGTCACCCAGCGGGTGCCCCCGGCGTCGGTCGCGATGATCGCCCGGCCGGCCCTGAGCGCCTCCTGCAGCCAGACGGGCTGGCCCTCCCAGAGAGCTGCGGAGACCACGAGATCGGCGGCGTCCAGCAGGGCAGGGACGTCGTCTCGACGGCCGAGCAGCTCGACGGGGAGCTGCTCATGGATGATCCGGGCGGCGAGTTCTCGGTGGAGAGGTCCATCCCCGGCGACACGGATCCGCAGCGGTGCGCCGTCGCGCAGGAGGGCCGCCGCATCGAGCAGGTCGTGGAGCCCCTTCTGCGGGGCCAGCCTCGCGACGACGAGCACCTCCAGCACCGTGTCAGTGCCGGTCCCCTCGTCAGCGCCATGATGAGTCGTGGAAGCGCCATCGGCTCGCGCCACAACGACAGCATCGGCCGCCGCAGCAGTTCCGACGGCCCGGTCGCCGCCGGGAGGAACGTCGCCGGAGGCGCCGGAGTCGCCGGAGCCACCGGAGCGCTCAGGAGCCGGCACGACGGCGTGCCGCACGTCGCGGGCACCGGCCCGCTCGGCATCCTGGGCAAGATCCGGGGAGACTGCCAGGATCGTGTTCGCACGGCTCACCACGACCTGCAGCAGTGCTCGTCCGACGGTGCGCACCAGGGACGACCCCACGGTGCGATTGTGCAGCGTCACCGCGAGGAGCACCGGGCCCCGCCGGGGCAGGGCCAGGGCCGACAGGGCCCCGGCGCGCAGTCCATGCGCGTGGACGGCGACCGGCTGCGGCGCGGCGCGCACGCACTGCCGCAATGCTCGGACCGTGCGCAGGTCGCCGAGCAGATGGGGCCGGTCCTGGATCTGCACGGGCGCCTCCCGCACGTCGACACCGGCAGCGGCCAGCTCGTGCTTCTCCTGATCCACGTGCGCGGCCAGCCCACCGCTGGCGCGAGGACGCACCAGGATCACGCTCATCGGGTGCTCTCCTCCCCCGTCGTGACGTCACCCTCTCGGTCTCGACCACGACTGCGACCGCGTCCGCGTCCGCGTCCGCGACCACGGAGCCTGCTCAGCTGACGAGCGGCGAGCTGCGGGTCGGCGGCCGCCATCACCGCGCCGGCGAGCAGAGCGGCGATCACCCCGCAGAGGATTCCGGACAGCACTGCTGCGACCTCACCGGTCGCGGTGGTGACCATCCACTTGCCGAGCAGCATCCCAGGGATCCCGCCGACCAGCAGAGCGATGGGGGTGAGGACCGCGGCACGCCGCACCGCCGGCAGCTCGCCGCCGGGCTCGAGGATGTCAGCGATCCGCGCCAGGCCCACCAGGGCTGAGATCGCCATGCCGATGGCGATGGCGATGCCGAAGGCCGTGGAGGCCTCGGCCGCCGACCGGGTGGGGCTGGGGATCACCAGCAGCAGGATCAGCACAGCGGCGATGATCCAGCCCACGGAGCCCACCAGGAGCGCATCACGGGCGCGGAGCGCGGCCGAGAGGATCCGGGTGCACTGGATGGCGACGGCGAATCCGGCCAGCCCCAGGGAGAAGGCTGCTGCGGTCGAGCCGACACCCGTGGCGCCCGCGCGGTCGATGAGCCGGAAGAACTGCTCGAGGGCCGGGGCACCGGCGAAGAGCGTGGCGCCTCCGATCACCGCGACCACCATGACCGTGCGCACGGAGGCGCCGGCCACGTTCGCGAATCCCTTGGTGTCCCCCACCAGACGCAGCTCCGACAGGTGCGGGAAGACCGCAGTGACCAGCGGAACCACGAGGATCGCATAGGGAAGCAGGTACAGCGCCTGCGCGTACTGGAACACCGGGAGCGTCCCGGTGCCGCCCGCCTTCATGGAGAGCACGAGCACGAGCCCGAGCACGAGCTGCTGTGCCCCGACGGCGCCCAGTCCGGCACCACCGAGCGAGAGGGCACGGCGCCCGTAGCGGGGCGGCATCGTCAGGGTCGGGCGCAGATGGAGGCCGGCACGCGCTGCGGCGATCACCACGGGGATGACCATGGCGGCGACTCCTGCGGTGGTGCCCCAGCCGAGCCAGGCGATGGCGCCATCGCCGATGGTGGTGGTCGTCGCGACCGGAGGGACCATCCAGGCGTAGGCGCGATAGGCGATCATCACGACCAGCGAGGAGATGAGCGGCATCATCGCTGGCCACAGGAATCGTTTGCGAGCCTGCAGGTACGCCGCGAGAACGACCGAGATGCCGTACAGCGGAAGCTGGAGGGCGAAGATGCGCAGCAGGACCGTCCCCACGTGCACGCCGCCGACGACGGCCGAGTTCGTGGCCAGCAGCAGCTGGGCAAGTGGCTCCGCGAGGAGGATCATCGCGATGGCGAGGACACCCGTTCCCAGCACGGTCCAGGTCAGGAGCGCGGAGATGATCTGATCGGTCCGGGCGGCGCCGTCGCGTCGATCCAGCCTCGGCGGCAGTGCCTCGCGCGATCCGCCTCGTCGGCGCGGCGTGCGCGACCCCGGTCCCGGAGCCGCTGACTCCGCGACCTTGATCCCGGGAGCTCCCGTCTCCGGCGCTCCTGGTCCTGGCTCCGACGCCTCTGTGTCCGAGGTCCCGGACTCCGACGCCTCCGCCTCGGCCCCCTCAGCGTCGGCGGCCGCGCCCTCCGCGGGGGCATCACGCTCGGGGACCAGCCCCGCGATCAGAGGGACGATCACCGCCGCGAGCGCACCGCCGGCGACGATCTCGAAGAGCACGTTGGGCAGGAGGTTCGCGGTCGTGTACGCCGTTCCCACATCGCCCGCGCCCACGCTCGCTCCGAAGACGAGGTAGCGCACGAACCCGGCGATCCGAGCGATCACCGTGATCACCAGGATCAGTCCGGCGCCGCGGAGCACAGAACGCCCGATCCCGGACCCGGCGGCCTGCTGATCAGTGGTCATCGAGTTCATCGAGTTCATCGAGTTCATCGAGTTCATCGAGTTCATGGCGTCCTCCCGTCGTCACCGGTGGTGACCGGCGAGCTGCGCCGTCCCAGCAGGTCCATGGCGCGCAGTGCAGGAGTGGAGTCGATGACGGCGCTGAACGAGACCTTCTCGCTGGCGAGCGTGAGGGCGACCACCACGCCCAGCAGGGTGAGCCGAGCAGGCACCGGGAGCGCACGTGCCGCCGCCGTGCCCACGGCTGCCCCGAGCACGTTCGCCCCCGAATCGCCGAGCATACCGTGCTCGCGCAGATCCGCCGGCAGCGCGAGAGCTGCCGGGACCAGGGCCGCCACCGCGAGCACGCGTCCGCTGCGGGCCCGAGTGTCCTCACCGGGGGTGAGCGCGCTCAGCGCGACGGCGGCAGGCAGCACGACCTTGAGCGCACGGCCCGGTCGCAGGTCCAGGAGATTGGCGAGGTTCGCGCACCCGGCGGCCAGTGCGCCGTCGGCGAGCACCATCGCCCCGGCCCGCGGCCCGGGAGCGGCGGCGGCGCCGGCCACCGTGAGCAGCGGGATTCCGAGGGCTTTGGCCGCTCCGGTGGTCAGACGCCCTGTCCGGAGTGCGCCGAGGTGACCGCGGAGTCCCTTGGAGACCGCACGGCCCGCGCGTCGCTGGCGCGGTTCGAGAAGGTCATCGGCGAGGCCGAGCACCCCCACCCCGGCGAGCAGTCCCGCGTCGAGGCGTCCGGAGCTGCGCAGGCCCAGAGAGCTCACCGTCGCGACCACCAGGGCCCCTTCGGCAAGACTCACGGAGCGCCCGGAGAAGTTCGTCCGCCGCAGTTCGAGGCGCAGTCCCTGCAGGATGCGAGCTGCCCTCGAGGGCTGCGCCGCACCGGGAGCCGACGAGGTCACTCTGCTCCCCCGCCGTCGGAGGCAGCGCCCTGTCCCTGGGTCCCGTCACCGTTCTGCCCGGCCTCGGCCGCCGCGTCCTCGACCCCCGCGGTCTCGGGAATCGCCGGCAGGCGATCCGTCGCATCGGCCGTCGTGCCGTAAGCACCCGATCCCCCACGGGCCTGCTCGATCAGGGCGAGCACGGCCAGCAGCGGGCCGTCCGCCTCCTGCAGCCTGTCCGTCGTGGACAGCTCGTCGAAGCCGGCGTCGCCGCGCACGGTCCGCAGGATGCCGGTGGAGGCATCGTTGAGGGGGGTCGCCGCCGAGACGACGGCGGGGACCCCGGCCTCGGACAGGGAGGTGAGCAGGGCCGTCTGCGTCGCCAGCAGGCTCTGGGCGCGCTCTGCCGCGACCTCCTCGTCCTCGGAGCTGTCCACGAGCTCTTCGGGTGCGGCGCTCGCGAAGAGCACGCCGTCGACCTCGGAAGGAAGCTCGCCCTCGATCGTGACCAGCTGCTGCTCGGCGAGGGCCTGCCACACCTGGGTGCGGAGCTCGGAGGTGAGCTCGCCGCTCTCGGACGGGGCCAGGAGCGCGACGATCACCTGGGACAGCTGCTCGGAATCGGTCAGCCCGCCGTCCAGCAGGTTCGGGGCGATGGAGCGGATCGTGTCCAGCGCGTCCGTGCGCTGCTGGCTCTGCGCGGGCACCCACAGGGCGGACTTCAGCTCCACCCTCACGGTGGACTCCACACCGGCGTCCTCGAGCAGCGCCATGATGCGGTCGGTGACCGGTCCCGTGGAGGAGTCGTCGGTGAGCACGGCGACCTTCTGACCCGCCAAGGTGTCGGCGACCAGCTCCGGGCCGATCTCCGCGGCGAAGGAGCCCAGCTGCTCGTTGCGGGAGGCGAGCTCATCGGCCTCGGTGCGCAGCTCGTCCTGCTGGGTGCGCAGCTGCTCGACCTGTCCGGCGAGCTGGTCGCCGAGGTTCTCGCGCAGCGGTCCGGCCCCGAGCACGATGCCCACGGCGAGAGCCAGGAACACGGAGATCAGGGAGACGAGGTGGTAACGGAAATCGATCACGGGGTCGAGACCCTCCTACGACCCGGTGGCCCGGGGTGAGAACAGCAAGGTGAACCAGGACAGCAGACCGTCCAGGCGGGCGCCGAAGATCTGCACGAGCGCTTGTCCTCCGGGCGTTGCCCAGAGAGCGACCGCGAGGGCGGCGAGTCCTGCCAGTGCCAGGAGCACCAGCTGGAAGGTGGAGATCCTCTGACGGTACAGGCGCGAGACGCCCTTGGCGTCCACGAGCTTGGAGCCGATGCGCAATCGCGTGAGGAATGTCGAGCTCATACCGGCCCGGCCCTTGTCGAGGAACTCCTCGAGGGTGCCGTGGGTGCCGACGGCGACGATGACGGACGCGTCCTTCTCGTCGGCCAGGAGCATGGCGATGTCCTCGCTCGTGCCCGAGGCGGGGAAGAGGATGACCTCGTCGCCGAGGCCGAGCTCCTCGAGCCGCTCCAGGCCCGGGGCTCGCCCGTCCCGGTAGGCGTGCACGACGAGCTCGGCGCCGCTGCGCAGGGCGCGGTCGGAGACGGAGTCCATGTCCCCGATGATCATGTCGGGACGGAATCCCGCCTCGATCACCGCATCGGCTCCCCCGTCCACGCCGATGAGCACGGGGCGGTTCTCCCTCATGAAGGGCCGCAGCGTGGCGAGGTCCTCCTTGTAGTGGTAGCCGCGCACGACGATCAGAACCGGGCGGCCGTCGAGGTTCGTGCGCACGTCGGGCGCGCCGATCCCGTCGAGCAGCAGGTCCCGCTCGCGCAGCATGTACTCCATCGTGTTCTCGGCGAACATCTCGAGCTGCTGCGACAGGCCTTCGCGGGCGATCTCCAGGGAGGTGGCGATCGTGTCGTCGTCCTGTGCGGTGCCCTCGGCGATCACCGTGTCGTCCAGGCGCACCGTGCCGCCGGTGATCGTGACGGTCTGACCGTCCCTGACCTCCTCGAAGACATCGCTCCCCAGCTCATCGACCAGGACGATGCCGGCGTCGACGAGGATCCGGGGACCGGCGTTGGGATATCGACCGGATGTCGAGGCTGCGACGTTGAGGACGGCGGCAGGGCTCCGCTCGACCAGTGCCTCCGCGGCGACCCGATCGATGTCCTGGTGATCGATGATCGCGATGTCGCCCGGCTGGAGGCGCTTGGTGAGGTCCTTGGTGCGTCGGCCCAGACGGGCGGTGCCGATCACCACGGATTGGGTCGCGCTCATCGGCGCCGCTCCGTCGTGGTCGAGCTCCCGGCGGCGACGGTGCTCGCCTCGTCCAGCAGCTCCTCCGCATGGGCGCGGGCGACATCGGAGGCGTCGTCGCCGGCGAGCATCCGCGCCAGCTCACGGATCCGGCCCTGACGATCGAGGGTCTCGACCGTCGAGCTGGTCGATCCGTCGCTCGAGGACTTCACGATCTGCAGATGGGTCCCCGCATGCGCCGCGACCTGCGGGAGATGGGTGACGACGATGACCTGCGCATGGCGCGCCAGGCGTGCCAGCCGGTGGCCGACGGCGAGTGCGGCGCGCCCGCCGATCCCGGCGTCGATCTCGTCGAAGACGAAGACGGGCGCCGCGCTGCGGTCGTTCCGCGACGCGGAGAGGGCGACCTCGAGGGCGAGCATCACCCGGGAGAGCTCACCGCCGGAGGCCGCCTGGGCGACCGGCAGGTGATCGGCCCCGGGATGGGGTGCGAGCAGGATCGCGACGGCGTCGCAGCCGTGGGAGCGGTGGGCCTGCGCTGAGACCTCGACGCGGATGTCGGCGTCGGGCATCTCGAGGTGGCGCAGCTCCTCCTGGACGGCCCCGGAGAGCTCCTCCGCGGCGGCCGTGCGGGCGGAGGTCAGCGCCGCGGCCACGTCGTCCAGCTCGCCCTGCAGGGAGTCCAGACGGGCCGCCGCAGCAGTGCGCTCCTGCTCCGCGCCGTCGAAGCGATCGAGATCGATGGCGGCGCCTCGGGAGGTCTCCAGCAGGGCCGTGACGTCCTGCGCAGGGCCCTCGGTCCCCGGAAGCAGGGTGCCCAGATCCCGGACCAGGACGGTCAGCTCGTGCAGGCGCTCGTTCGCCTCCCCGAGGCGTCCCGGAGAGGCGTCGATGTCATCGGCGTACCGGGAGAGCTCGGCCGCCACATCGGACAGCTCGATCCGGGTCGCGTCCAGCCGCTCGACGAGCGGCTCCAGCGTGGTGTCGGTGCGCGCAGCCCGCCCGAGCGCCTCACCGGCGACATCGAGCAGCGGCCCGGCGGCCGGTCCGTCGTCATCGCCGACGAGAGCCAGCGCGGCCTGGTTGGCGGCGCCGCGCAGCTCCTCGGCGTTGCCGAGCCGCTCGAGCTCGACGCGCAGGGCGTCGTCCTCCCCCGGCTGCGGGTCGGTGCTCTCGATCCGTTCGAGGGCCTCGCGCAGCGCTGTGCCCCGACGGTCCCGCTCGGTGAGCAGGGCGTCGAGCTCCGCGAGCCGCTCCGTCAGGGCGGAGCGTTCGCGCCACAGCTCACGATGCCGTTCCAGCAGCGGTCGGATCTCGGTGCCGGCGAAGCGATCCAGCGCCTCCCGCTGGGCATCGGGGTCGCGCAGCCGCTGCTGATCGGACTGACCGTGCACGGTCACCGCGGTGCCGACCAGGCGCGCGAGGGTCCCGATGGGGACCGGCACGCCGCCGATCTGCGCCCGGGACCGGCCGTCCCGGGTCACCCTGCGCACCACGAGCACCTCGCCGTCGTCCTCGTCGGCTCCCAGCTCGTCGAGCGAGGCGGCCAGCTCGTCGTGACCGCTCAGAGCCAGGGTGCCGTCCACCGTGCTCGACCCGCGGGTGCGGCCCCGATCCAGACGGCCCCCGAGCAGCATGGTGAGGCCGGTGACGATCATCGTCTTGCCCGCGCCGGTCTCCCCCGTCAGAGCGGTGAAACCGGGCCCGAACTCGAGCATCGCGTCGTCGATCACGCCGATCTGGCGGATGCGCAGGGTGGACAGCATCGGGGACCTCTCAGCTCCTCAGCGGGTGCGGGGGCTGCGACCCCGCCAGCCGACGACGGGGAGCTGGAACTTCTCGACCAGCCGATCGGCGAAGGGCGTCGCGCTCAGCCGTGCCAGACGGACGAACTGCTCGGACAGGCGGGCCTCGACGCGCATCCCGGCGGTGATCTCCGCGGTGCGGCGCCCGTCGAGCGTGAGGATGCCGTCCTCCCGATTGTCGAGGGTCATCTCGATGGCGGCCTCGGAGGATCGGCCCAGCACCAGCGGGCGGGCGAACAGGGCGTGCGCGGCCAGCGGGATCAGGAGCATCGCGTCGACCTCGGGCCAGATCACGGGGCCACCGGCGCTGAAGGCGTAGGCGGTTGACCCTGTGGACGTGGACAGCACCACGCCATCGCAGCCGAAGGAGGAGACGGGACGGCCATCGATCTCGATGGCGACGTTGATCATCTTGAGCCGGTCGGCCTTCTCGAGGGACGCCTCGTTGAGCGCCCAATGCTCCTCGACCACGTGGTCCTCGGAGTCCAGGACGTGCACGTCGAGGGTGGAGCGCTTCTCGATCTCGTAGTCGCCGTCCAGGAGACGGGAGACGGTGATCGAGAGGTCCTCGACCTCGCTCTCGGCGAGGAAGCCGACGTGCCCGAGGTTGACGCCGTGCACGGGGACATCGGCCTCGCGCACCGCCTCCAGCGCGCGCAGGATGGTGCCGTCGCCGCCCAGGACGATGCCGAGCTCGACCAGGTCCGCAGCGGAGACCGCGTCCAGCACGTCGACCCCGCCGTTGGTGAGGAAGGTCAGCAGCTTCGGCGGGGCGACGTCCTCGGGAAGGGCCAGGATCTCGTCGACCTGCTCGTCGACCACGACGCCGCGCACCCCTCGCCGGGCGAGTTCCTCGAGCACCGTGAGCATGGCGCTGAGCGCAGCGCGGCGGCCGGTATGGACATAGAGGAGGAACCGTCGCATGGGGTCAATCCTCCTGGAAGAAGTCGTCGGCGCCGCGGACGCGCGGCTGGTTCTCGCGCACGGCGTCCCCGATCATGTCACAGGCCTCCGCGTCGAGCGTGCAGGTCACGCCCGCGGCACGCAGATGCAGGAAGTACTCGCGGTTGCCGTCCTGGCCCGGCAGGGCGCTGGGGCCGACGGCGAGCAGCGTGAGCCCGGCCTGAGACGCGCCCTCGGCCACGCCGCGGACGGCCCCGGCCCGGGCCCGGGCGTCGGTGACCACTCCCGTGCGCGGCAGCGCCTCGCGACCGACCTCGAACTGGGGTTTGACCATGAGGAGGAGGTCGCCTCCAGGCTGCACCACACTCCCGAGGGGCTCGACGACGGTGCGCAGGGAGATGAAGGAGAGGTCGGCGACGAGGAGCTCGACCTGGGCCCCGATCAGCTCCGAGGTGAGGTCGCGCACGCTGGTTCCGTCGAGCACGTGCACACGCTCGTCGTCGCGGACGTGGTCGGCGAGCTGATCGTGGCCGATGTCGACCGCGACCACCCGTCGGGCACCACGTCGCAGCAGGACGTCGGTGAAGCCTCCTGTCGACGCACCGGCGTCGAGGCAGTGCAGCCCGTGGGGATCCAGGCCGAGCGCGTCGAGGGCGCCGGCGAGCTTGTGAGAGGCCCGGGAGGCGTACTCGATCCCGTCGGGCACGTCCGCGACGCTCAGCAGGGCACCCTCCGGGACCGGCGCGGAGGCCTTCACGACGGGCCGGCCGTCGAGACGGGCGCGGCCCTCCTCGATGATCCGACGCGCGTGGGTCCGGGAGCGGGCCAGACCGGCCCCGAGCAGGGCGAGGTCCAGGCGCTGCCCGGTCACCGGTCGGTGGGGTGCTGCTCGGTGCCGTCGCGTCCCAGCAGTCGACCCGTCCACGGGGCCTCCGCAGACCGGGTCCTCAGCAGGGCGAGCACTGCTCGCAGCACGCGCGGGTCCTCGAGATCGCCGTCCAGGACGATGTCGCCGCGGTCCCAGAGGACGCTCACGGATCCGCAGCGTGCGTGGTCGCCGTCCACCACGGGCAGCACGAAGGGGGTCGCGATGTGCTCGAGGTCGGGAAGGATGTAGGTGGGCCGACGCACAGGATCAGCGCGCAGGGCGGACTCGATGCCGTCCACGCCGGTCAGCACGAGAAGGGTCTCGATGCCGGCGCGGACCCCGCCTTCGATATCGGTGTCGAGCCGGTCGCCGATGACCAGCGGGCGCTGGGCGCCGCTGTCCCGTGCGGCGACGGTGAACATACCCGGCTCGGGCTTGCCCGCCACCATCGGCTCCGCGCCCGTGGCGTGGCGCAGGGCCGCGACCATCGAGCCGTTGCCCGGGGCCATGCCGCGCTCGGTCGGCAGGGTGGCGTCGATGTTCGTCGCCATCCACAGCGCGCCGTGCCGGATCGCGTAGGCGCCCTCGGCGAGGATCGGCCAGCTCAGGTCCGGGGACCAGCCCTGCACCACGGCGACGACATCCTCGCTGTCCGTGGAGACCGGCTCGAGGCCGACCTCGCGGATCTGTGCCCCGAGGCTCGGTCCGCCGACGACGAGGACCTTCGAGCCGGGGTCGAGTCGTTCTGCGAGCAGCCGGGAGGCGACCTGCGGAGAGGTCACGAACTCCTCGGGCTGCGCACTCACACCGACCTCGGCCAGATGGTCGGCCGCCTGCTGCGGGGTGCGGGAGGCGTTGTTCGTCGCGAAGACGACGGTGCGTCCTGCCGCGCGTGCCTTCTCGACGGCCTCTGAGGCATGCGGGATCGGCGTCGCACCGTGCATGAGGGTGCCGTCGAGATCCAGCAGCAGGGCATCATGCAGATCGAGCAGAGAAGGATCGGGCTGACGGGTCACGCCTGCTCCTCCTGATCCTCGCCGGTGGGGTGCTCGTCGTCGGAGAATTCGCTGTCAGAGAATTCGCTGTCGGAGTGCTCCTCGGTGGAGTGTTCCTCGGCAGAGCGATCATCGGTGGGTTCCTCCTGCGAGTACCCCAAGTCGCCGTGCACGTCGTCGTCCACCCCGTCGGCGGGCTCCTCCTCCGGTTCCTCGTCGTCCGAGTGCCGCTCGACGCCCTCGTCCCCCGCAAGGAACAGCTCCGTCGACCCTTCGGCGTCGTCCTCGGAACCGTCGACATCTGCATCGTCTGCGATCTCGGCGTGGTCCGCGGTATCGCCATAGGGCGAGGAGGTACCGACGCGGTCGGCCTCGTCGGACTCGACAGCCGCAACGATGTCGTCAGCGACGTCAGCATCGTCAGCGTCGTCAGCGTCGTCAGCGTCGTCAGCATCGTCAGCGTCGTCAGCGTCGTCAGCGTCGTCAGCGTCATCAGCGTCATCAGCGTCATCAGCGTCGTCAGCGGACGGATCGTAGGCGTCCAGCACGGAGACGGATTCGTCGTCTTCCCATGCCGGCTCCTCAGCGGGCGCGGGTGCGGGGCGGCCCAGGCGCTCGGCGGCGTCTGTGAGGCCTTCGCTGTCGGCGTCGGCGGCGAGGGTCAGCCAGCGCTTTGCCTCCTCCGGACGCTCAGCACGCTCCAGAAGGTCGGCATAGGCGGCCCAGAGGCGGACCTGCCAATGTCCGTCGACCTTGTGGCGAAGTGCTGGGATCTCGAGGGTCCTCAGCGCGGTCTGGATGTCGCCGGTGTCGGCATAAGCGCCTGCCACGACGATCATCAGCTCGATGGACGCAGCCACCCCGAGGGACGAGGCCTCGTCCGACGCCGCGATGTCGAGAGCACGCTCGGGCTTGCCCAAACCGCGCTCCGAATCCGCGATCATCGGGAGGACATCATTGCGGCCAGTGATGCGCAGCGATGTGCGCAGCTCCCGGGCAGCGGTTCGGAAGTCCCCGGCGCGGTAGGCCAGGATCCCGTAGGCCTCGCGAACGGCACCGACACGACCGCCGATACGCGCGGCGAAACGCGCGTGCGCCTGCGAGGTCTCGAGATCCGTGTCCTCGAGCAGGTAGGCCGCGACGATGTGCTGGCCGACGCGCTCTGCGGTCTCCTTGCTCAAGCCACGCAGCTCCTCGCGGATCGGCTTGTCCAGCTCCCGACCGGTGATGCCGTCGGGGATACGAGGCTCGAACGGTCGATCTGCGCGTGCTTCCTGACCGGGACGCGAGTTGCGACGCTCCTCACGAGGGGCGCCACCTGTCCGCGGGTCGTGGTCCTCGCGCGGCGGGCGCGAGCCGGCAGCGCCGGCGCCCTGGTCGCCATCACGACGGCGGTCACTCCCCGGGCGGCTGGAACGGTCGTCCCGGCGTCGACGCTCATCGGCCTTGCTGTCATACCTCGGCTTCTCATCGCGACGCGAGTCGTACCTGGACTTGTCATCCCGGCGGGAGTCATAGCGCGGCTTCTCATCACGGCGTGAGTCATAGCGCGGCTTATCTTCCCGACGCGAGTCGTACCTGGGCTTGTCGTCACGCTGCGAGCCATAGGCCGGCTTGTCATCACGGCGAGCGTCGTAGCGGGGCTTGTCGTCACGGCGAGCGTCGTAGCGGGGCTTGTCGTCACGGCGTGAGTCGTACCTGGGCTTGTCGTCACGCTGCGAGCCATAGCGGGGCTTGTCGTCACGGCGAGCGTCGTAGCGGGGCTTGTCGTCCCGGCGTGAGTCGTAGCGGGGCTTGTCATCCCGGCGCGAATCGTAGCGGGGCTTGTCATCACGCTGCGAGCCATAGCGCGGCTTATCGTCCCGACGTGAGTCGTAGCGGGGCTTGTCATCCCGGCGCGAATCGTAGCGGGGCTTGTCATCACGCTGCGAGCCATAGCGCGGCTTATCGTCCCGACGTGAGTCGTAGCGGGGCTTGTCATCCCGGCGCGAATCGTAGCGGGGCTTGTCATCACGCTGCGAGCCATAGCGCGGCTTATCGTCCCGACGTGAGTCGTAGCGGGGCTTGTCATCACGACGTGAGTCGGAGCGAGGACTTTCATCGCGACGCCCACCGTAGCTGGGCCGGTCATCACGACGCGAGTCGTATCGCGGCTTGTCATCGCGCTGCGAGCCATAGCGCGGCTTCTCGTCGCGACGGCTACCGTAGCTCGACCTGTCATCACGCTGAGAGCCATAGCTCGGGTCGGACTGGCGAGCAGAGCGATCACGATCACGGTCACTACGCTGGCCGCCCTGGAAAGAACCCGACGGACGGTATGCACGCTCCCCGCCAGCGCGCCGCTGGCCGCCTGCTGAACTGGTCCGGTCATCGCGGCTGCTGCGCGACTCCGAGTACCTGGAGGAATCAGACGACGAGGATCGCGACGACGAGTCCCTGTCCCGGTACGGTGCCCGGGACCCGGACGCGGAGGGCCGGTCGTCGTTCCTCGCGTAGCCGCGGCTCTTGTCGCCGTGCCCGCGGTCGCTCTCGCTCTTGCTGTGCTCAGCCACGTGAATCGTCCGTCTCAATCTGCTCGCCCTATGCCGTTATCAGTGGCCAAGCCTAAGCCGTCCCCGGAAAGAGACCGCGCAGTAGCCCCTTCACCGTGACTGCTTTCACCGGGCGCGACACGAACCGGTGACAGCCAGGTGCAGCGCACCACAGTCGAGGAGACCGAGCTCCGCAGCAGGTTCACCACCTGCACGAGAGCCTGACACCACTGCGGCCACATTTGGCAGCGAAGCAACGACCTGTACGCGGAGCATGGATGAACGCTGCTGGAGACCACTACGAGCTCAACGTCAACCAACTACGTCTCCACGTAGCACTGAATGACCAGTTGGATCGACGTCGTGCGCCATGGCCGCATCGGCGCTGCCGTCCTGCAACCATCACCCCTCGAGCGCCACCTCGCCGGCTCGAGAACATACACGGCAGTCTTCGCCGCCCGGACAGAGAAACGCTTCAGGGACAGCCCACCTCGCTGTCGCCGACCCGCCTCCAACCTGCAAAACAACCTACCGACCGAAGCCAAAGCAATGGGCAATGAGCGATTCAGACAACCGGAATGACTCTGAGTACCCCCATTTTCGGGCATAAAAAAAGGGAGTGGGAGGAGCGAAACCTTCACGGGTCTCAAGCTCACTCCCACTCCCACAAAGATGTCCGGCGGCGACCTACTC
>NZ_JABUXW010000036.1 GCF_014897585.1 Brachybacterium tyrofermentans
CACCTTTCTCTAAGCCGTCCGCCGGTCGGGACCACACCCCCATGAAATCCCGAGGCTAGGGTTCTTGTCACGGGAATGTCTGGAGCGGGGAAGTCGACCCTGCTCGATGAGTTGGACCGCCGCGGCCATCTCACCGTCGATACGGACTATGACGGTTGGGAGTTGCCAGGCAGCGCATGGGATGAACGGCGGATGAGTGAACTGCTCGCCACCCACGGCGACGTGATCGTGTCCGGTACGGTCGAGAATCAGGGGGTGTTCTACGACCGGTTCGATCATGTAGTGCTCCTGAGCGCGCCGGTCGAGGTGCTGATCGAACGCATCTCGTCGCGAACCAATAACCCTTATGGCCGCACCTTGGAGCAACAGGGTGAGGTGCGGCGATATGTGGCCGATGTTGAGCCGCTGCTCCGGCGTGGGGCGAGCCTTGAGCTCGATGGGCGTCATCCTGTCGCTGACCTTGCCGACTCCATCGAGGCGCTCGGACGCGGCTGGCCAGAATCGCACCGCAGGGCGTGATTCCGCGCGTGGTGACTGTTGAGAGGTTGGTATCTGCGGCGACGTCGTGGAGTTCCGCTTCAACGTGTGACCAGGGTGCTTCAGTGACGGCCCCCAGGCTGCCTCTGCAGGCGGGGTCGTGCTGTCGGTGCGGGCGGTATCGATCTCCCCGTGCGCATGGAAGTGGCCGTCGCTGATGACTGCATCGCACACGGGTGCGGAGACGAGGGGTTCGAGGCCTCGGTGCGGCGGTGATTCAGCTGAACGGACCACGCACGGACACGCCGCCGTCGACGGTGAGCTGCTGGCCGGTGACGTACGACGACTCGTCACCGGCCAGGTACAGGGCGGCGCTCGCCACCTCTGTCGCGTTGCCGAAGCGACCTTGCGGTATCGCTTCGACCCAGTCGTCGCCCTGGGTGTTTCCCGATGCTCCGGTGGCGATCGCACCGCCTGCGATTACGTTCATCCTGATCTGCTTGTTGGAGTACTCAGCCGCCACAGTCCTGGCCAGACTGGCCAGTCCGGCCTTCATGACCCCGTAGGCCGCTTGGCCGGGCGCGGCCATGGATCCGGTGACGGAGCCGATGCTGATCACGGTGCCGCCGGAACCCTGGCTCAAGAATTCCGGAATCACCAGACGAAGGGTGCGCGCGACGTATCGGAGGTTGAGCTCATAGATCGTGTCCCAATCCTGGTCGGTGATCTCGTGCAGAGGAACCGCCGGGACGAAAGCCACCTGTCCACCGACCACCGTGACGACGACGTCGAGACCGCCCAGCCACGCCACGGCCTCGTGGACCATCGACTCGAGTCCGTCGGACGATCTCACGTCGACGTCGATGGCGAGCGTCCTCCCCTCCCATTCCGCGGCGGCCGCCCGGGCGCTGCGCGTATCGAGGTCGGCGATCGCGATCCGCGCGCCGGCGGCTCCGAAGGAGCGGGTGATCGCCCGGCCGATCCCATCGCCCGCTCCGCCGATGATCAGAGTTCGTTTGCCCTCGAGCGTCATGAGCGAAAAGTACCAGAGGGCCGATCACACCTGGATGGAACGGACCTGTCGCCATCGCCGAAGCCAGGACCGTCCGGGCAGATCGATCCCCATCGAGTAGGAGGCCGCCGTAAATCCCAGGGGTGCAGCTCGCGGCCTGACTCCGTGACTGTCGCCTGAGCTGTCACCTGTTCGCGCGGCAGGTCCTCCTGGGTCACGGTGCAAGTGAGCTTGCCGCGACTCGAGACTGTGCTGTCGTGTTGATCGGCGTGAAGAGGTTGACCAGGTTGCCGTCCGGATCCCGGAGGAGGAGCGACCGGTTGCCCCAGGGCATGTCGGTAGGTTCCTGGACGAACAGCTCGACGACATCCTGGAGGGACGTGTAGGTCGCGTCGACGTCATCGACGAGGAAGTCCAGGGCGACGCTGCGATTCGCGCGAGCCTCGGCGGCGTCGTCTCCGAGCAGCGGCACTGTGGCGGTGCTGGCGATGGCCAGCGTGCCCGATGGCGAACGGAGCTCGGCGAACATCGGATGGAGCCGCTCGGCCGTGACCCCGGTGAGCGTTTCGTAGAACTCCACGAGCGCGTCGACGTCGTCGGTGAAGATTCGGGTGGCTGCGAGCTGCATCGCTGTCTCCTCTGAGGGTGAACGTGGCCTGCGAACCAGGCCGCAGAGAAGACGCTACGGTCAATACCGGGCGGAAACTGCCCGGTATCCGAGTGAGGATGGACGCCATGGCTGACACGACCGCGCGAGCGCTGCACCTGCTCGAGCTGCTGCAGTCCGCGCCGCTGCGCACTGGCGCCGAGCTGGCCGATCGCCTCGGTGTCGACGAGCGGACGGTTCGACGGGACGTGGCGCGACTGTCTGATCTGAGGGTGCCCGTCGAGACTCTGCGAGGGCGCTACGGGGGGTACCGGCTTGCGCCCGGTCAGCGCGTCCTCCCGCTCATGTTCAGCACTGCGGAAGTGATTGCGGTATTCCTCGGACTCGCCCGTTCGCAGGCGGCGTCGCGGGAACCGGGAGTAGCCGCGCAGACGGCCCTGTCCAAGATCAAGCGTGCGTTGCCGGCCACTGATGCGACGAGGATCGACGCCCTTCTCAGCACCATGACGCGCACGCCCCAGCATGGGGACAGCGCCCCCGACCCTGCCGTGATGCTGGCGTTGGCGGAGGCCGTGGACCATCGACACGTCCTCGATCTGCGCTACGTCCGCGGCGATGGGACCCCGTCGCGGCGCACGGTCCATCCGCATGGCCTGGTAGCGCACTCCGATCGGTGGTACCTCGTCGCCTTCGACACGGATCGGCAGGAAGATCGCACCTTCCGGGCAGACCGGATCCGATCAGCTCGGCCGACATCCGGAACCTTCGCACCGCCGCTGCCCCCCGATCTCGAAGGCCGTCTCCTCGACCTCTTCGCCGACGCGGACTATCAGTTCCGGGTCGTGCTGCACATCCGGGAGACCGAGGAGCGCATCAGGGGTCATCTGCCGCGGAGCGTGGCCCGCCTGGAGAGGTTGGACCCTGCGGAGGACCGGGAGGACCGGGAGGACCGGGAGGACCGGGAGGACCGGGAGGACCAGGAGGGTCACGGTGGGCCGCCCTGGCATCGAGCCGAAATCCATGCCAAGGAGCTCGACTGGCTGCCGTCCGTCATCCTGGCTCTCGACTGCGAAGTGGTGATCGAACACCCCGACGAACTCCGAAGCCGTGTGAGGGCTGCTGCGATGAGGTTGCTTCACTCGGCCGGCGCCGATCACCCTTCGCCGATGACGAGCGACGAGCGACGAGTGAAGAGAGACCGGGCATGAGCCGCGCGACCGACGGCGCGGGCTCGTAGGGTGGGCGCATGATCTCCGACCCTGGATCACCCGGCGGCACCACCGAGCGCCCGGCGATCTTCTTCCAGGACGCCGCTGAGTTCCGCGCGTGGCTCGAGCGCCACCACGACACCGACACCGAACTGTGGATGGAGCTGAAGAAGGCTCATGTCGCAGATCGCGGGCTCACTTGGGCCGATGCCGTGCTCGAGGCACTGTGCTTCGGATGGATCGACTCGGTGTCGCAGAGGATCGACGACGACTCACGTCGCCAGCGCTGGACGCCGCGCACACCACGGAGCACATGGTCCACTGTGAACATCGCGCACGTCGAGCGACTCCTGTCGGAGGGCCGCATGCACCCGTCCGGCATCGCGGCGTTCGAACGACGCTCCGTCGACCGGTCGGGCATCTACTCCCATGAGAACCCCGAGGTGGACCTCACGCCGGAGCTGCAGGCGACCGTGGACGCGTCCCCCGGATCTGTCGCGTTCCTCGACGCGGCGACCGCCGGCTACCGCAAGGCCGTGCGCCACTGGATCATGTCCGCGAAGCAATCCGCCACGCGGGAACGCCGCGCGCGGCAGCTCGTCGCCTGCTGTGAGGCGGGCGAGCTCATCCCGCCCCAGCGCCCCGTGCGCACGCCGGCCTGGCTCTCACGTGCGGCCGCGGCGGCCCTCAGAACAGAGGCCACGGCACCGCCGGCATCTCCCCGCTCGGAGCCGGGAACCGCCCGCTAGCACGCAGCTGGGTGCAGCGCGCGGTGAGCGATGAGATCTCATCGGTGCTGAGCAGGTCCGTCAGGCGCTGCCCCAGCTCGCCGCGCAGCCCGTCGCTGACGCGGTCGATGCCGTCGCGTTCCTCGGTGCTCAGATCCTCTCCCAGCCAGCCCCACAGGACCGTGCGCAGCTTGTGGTCGCAGTGGAAGGTGAGGCCGTGGTCGACGCCGTACCGATGCGCGTCAGCCATGGGGAGGATGTGGTCGCCTTTGCGGTCGGCGTTGTTGACGATCAGATCGAACACCGCCATGCGTCGGAGCGCCGGCGAATCCTCATGGACGAGGGTGATTCTCTGCCCGCTCTGATCCTCGCCCTCGAGAACGCTTCTCCAACCGGTCTCGGGCAGGTGGTCCGTCGGGACCAGGTCCACGGCGCGCTGGGTGCGGTCCTGCTCCTGCCAGAGCTGCACCATCCCCTCGCCCAGCGGGCCGTCGCGCATCCACGTATGCGGCACGACGTTCCAACCGAGAGTCTGGGAGATCAGATAGGCGGCCACCTCCCGGTACGCCAGGGTGCCATCGGGGAAGTCCCAGAGCGGGGCCTCGCCCGCGACCGGCTTGTAGACCACCGTCGCGTCGCCGATGGTGCCCAGGAACGTCGCGTTGGAGGCCGTCGTGAGGCGGCCGGTGAGCGTCAGCTCGGCGGTCGCCAGATCCGGCGCGCTCATCAGTAGTCGGGAATGGTGCAGATGTGGCCGTCGGGGTCCATGGGGTAGCCGCAGAGCGTGCACAGGGGCCGCCCGGCGTCCACGACCTCCCGGGTGCGCAGGGTGAACGCGCGAGCAGTGCCGACCGGCATCCGCACCCGCAGCATCTCGGACTCCTCCGCAGCGTCGTCGATCGCGTCCTCGTCGAAAGCGTCGGCGTCGAGCGCATCGTCATCGGGGAGGGGGTGCGCCTCGATGATCACCTGGGCGGTGGTGGGGTCCCAGCCGATGCCGATGGTCCCGGTGCGGAACTGCTCTTGGACGGCCTCGAGCGGATCATTGTCGACGAGCTCGACGGGAGTGCTGGTGGGAACGCTGAAGCGGTTGCCCTCGACGTCGATGAGCTGATCGAGGACCTCGTCGAGCTTCTGCGCGAGCAGAGCGGACTGCTGCTTCTCCAGCGCGATGCTCACGATCTGTGCCCCGGCACGCACCTGCAGATAGAAGGTTCGGTCACCCGGAGGCCCCACCGTCCCGATGACGACCCGGTCCGGCCAATCGAACTCGTGAACATGTGCAGGTGCGTCGGTCATGTGACGATCCTAGGCGTCCGGCCGTCCTCGGCGGGAGCGCCGGCACCGCCGCCGTCCGCGTCGGGCGTGCCGGCACCGCCGCCCACAGCCGCGTCGCCGGAGGGGATCGCCTTCGCGAGCCAGGACAGGTCGCCGGAATCCGTGTTGGTCGCCGAGACCCGCGGGCGGCTCGCGCCATAGCTCACGATCGACACGGAGGCGGGGCCCACCTCGAGCCGCTGGAAGACGTCGAGGTGCATGCCGAGCGCGTCGGCCAGGACTGACTTGATGATGTCGCCGTGGCTCACCGCCACCCACACCGCGCCCGGCCCGTGCTCGGCCTCGACGGCGGCATCATGGCGCCGGATCGCTGCCACCGCCCGGGCCTGCATCCCGGCCATGGACTCGCCACCGGGGAAGACGACAGCGGAAGGTTGCGACTGCACGACCCGCCACAGATCCTCGGTCGCGAGATCGCTGAGCTGGCGGCCCTGCCACCGGCCGTAGTCGCACTCCGTGAGATCGGGTTCGACCGACGAGAACGGGGTTCCGCTCTGGCGCTCGACGATGGCTCGGGCCGTCTCCGCGCAGCGTTCGAGAGGGCTTGAGACGACACCGACCACGGGCACGGCCGCGATCCTCTCCCCGGTCAGGGCCGCCTGGCCCCGTCCGTGATCGTCGAGGTGGACGCCGGGGGTTCGACCTGCCAGCTGTCCCGTCGCATTGGCCGTGGTGCGGCCGTGCCGCACGAGGAGTACTGTCGCCATCTTCCCAGCCTAGCGACCGTGTCGAGGGCCGGTGCGGGCAGGGGGATCACAGGACGTGAGTCGCCGCCCGGCCGACGTCGGCGCAGGCCGAGAGGGGAGGGCAGGGGATCTGACGACGTGGAGATCCTCGGGAGCGCGCAGCGGCAGGGCGAGGTCCTCGACACGGCGGCCCGCCCTGTACGAGATCAGCTCATCGAGCAGTTGTCGGCGGGAAGTCTGTCTGGTCCTCGGGCGTCCAGGCGAGAACGTCGCCGGGGGTGCAGTCGAGGACCCGGCAGATGGCGTCGAGAGTCTCGAAACGGACGGCACGCGCGCGCCCGTTCTTGAGGACCGCGACATTGGCAGGAGTGATCCCGATGGCTGCGGCGAAGTCGCCGACGCTCATGCCGCGCTCGGCGAGCAGGACGTCGAGCCGCACGGTGATGGCCATGTCAGATCACCTCGTCCAGCTCCTGGCGGAAAGTGACCGCACGCTTGAGGAGGTCGCGCATCACGGCGACGACGAGCGCCCCGGCGATGCATACCGCGGTGCCGGACATGCCGACGATGAGCAGCGCGCTGCCGGTGCTCATCTCCCTGCCGTCCGGGATCGCGCTCGCCTCGATGGACGGTGCGACGATGTCGGTGAGGGCAGCGGCGACGCTGAGTCCTGCCGCGAGGAGACATGCCCCGATGGTGACGTCGACCCAGATGAAGGGCCGCTGGGAGAAGATCGAGTCGTTCCAGGTGTGCCGCAGCAGCATGCCGGTCGCGATGAGCACGGCCTCGAAGCACGCGATGCTGAGGATCCCGATGATCGTCAACGCTCCCTGGGCGCGGGCGACCACCGGGTCCACGAGGGCTTCGTCGGCGAGCGCCGTGGGCACGACGACTGCTTGAAAGAAGACACAGGTCAGGAGGGCCAGGGCGAGCCCGACCTCGAGTGCGATGATGAGGGCTCGTCGGAGCATCGGCGTGGTCATGCATTGAGTGTCGATCGATATCTATCGTTTGTCAATCGAAGCTTGGGGCGGAAACGCACCTATTGCTCTCGGCATGAGGGCCGGATGCCGTCGGGACGCCCATCGGAACGGTCGTCGGAGTTCGCGCCAGCTCATGCCAGATAGACCTCGCCTCCCACTCTCTCAGTCCAGCGGCATGTGGTCCTCGCCGAACTCGACGCCCTCTGATTCGAGCCGTTCGCGCGCGGCCTTGTGGACGACCCCGCGTTGACGAGGATCTGCCTCGAGCAGCCCGAGCACGGTCTCGCGGGAACTGTTGGGGTGACGCGCCACCTCCACGCGGTTGCCCCAGAACGCGTCGTGCGCGAACCGAGAGAGGATCTCGGCGCTCGCGCGCCGGTTCATGACGGCGCCACTGCGGATCGCCTGATTCGGGTCGGTGAGGAACGGTTCGAGCTCGTCATCGGTGGTCGCGGCGGCGGCGAGCGCGTACCGCCGCTGTTCGTCCGCCCGCTCCTCCGGCGTCTTCTTCATCCGTGCCATCTTGCCTCCGTCGTGCGTCCGTTCCTCGGACGCCCAACGTAGCCCAACGCCGCAACGCCCCAACGCCCCAACGCCCCAACGCCCCAACAAGACTGGCTGCCGGAGACTGTCGCGTCAGCGATAGCCTGGGGCTATGCACTTTGACTCTCTCGGCTCCAGCGGTCTCCTCGTCTCGGCACTCGGTATCGGGTGCAACGCCTTCGGGCGCCGGATCGATCAGGAGGCGGCCACCGCCGTCGTCCAGGCCGCGCTCGATGAGGGGGTGACCTTCTTCGACACGGCCGACGCCTATGGCACCGGCGAGTCCGAGACGATGCTCGGGACGGCGCTCGGCTCCCGCCGCGAGGAGGTCGTGATCGCGACCAAGTTCGGCATGGACATGGGGGATACCTACCCGGGGGCGCGGGCGAACCGCGCCAGCCGCGGCTACATCCTGCGCGCGGTCGAGGGCTCCCTGCGTCGCCTGGGAACCGACCACATCGACCTCTTCCAGCTCCACACCCCCGACCGCATCACGCCGATGGAGGAGACGCTCGACGCCCTCGGCGACCTGGTCAGCTCCGGCAAGGTCCGCTACATCGGCTGCTCGAACCTCGCCGCCTGGGAGGTCGCCGACGCCGCGCACCTCGCCTCCGCCGTCGGGGCACCCGCGTTCATCACCGCACAGAACGAGTACTCGCTGTACAACCGCAGCGCCGAGGCCGAGCTGGTCCCCGCCCTCGAGCACTTCGGCATGAGCCTGCTGCCGTACTTCCCCCTCGCCTACGGACTGCTCACCGGCAAGTACTCGCAGACCGGCGGCGCCCCCGAGGGCACCCGCCTCGCCACCGAGACGGCCCGTCTCGACTCGGCCCGCTGGGACGTGGTCGAGGGGTTCCGGGAGCTCTCCGAGGAGTCCGGGCGCAGCATGCTCGAGATCGCCATCGGCGGCCTGCGCGCCCAGCCTGCCGTGGACACTGTCATCGCCGGCGCCACGCGTCCTGAGCAGGTCGCCGCCAACGCGCGCGCCGTGGCATGGGAGCCGACGGCGGAGGAGCTCGACGCGATCGATCGCGTCGTGGCGCCGGGCTCCGGACCCGGCCACTCGACCTTCGCCGCATCGCGCCGCTGAACCCGGCCCAGAGCCGGCCGGACCCGCGGCATGGGTCGAGCGCAGCCCACGACGGCCCGCGCTCCGGCCGTGCGGCAGGAGGTGCTCTGAACCGGAATGCGGTGGACGTCTGCTCCACCGCCTGACAAGGAGTCTGATCACGTGTCATCAGAGGTGGAAGCGGCGTGGGCCGCGTTGCGCAGCACAGGGCGGGTCACTCTCGCGGGAGCGCCGGCCCTCTGGTCCACGGCGATGCGGTGGCTCATCCTGGTCCTGCTGGCGCTCGTCGTGCTGCTCGCTGTCGGCGGCCTCGTCGCGATCCCGATCGTCCTCGTCGCGGGAGTCGAGGTCACCGTCGCCACAGTGGCCGGTGTCCTCGGCGTCTATGTCATGTTCGCCGTGATGGGTGCCCTGATCAGCGTGTGGTATCGGCAGCAGAAGAGGTATCGCGCCGTCGAATCCCACCCTGTCGTGCTCGAGGCCGGGGGCATCACCCTGCGGGGTGTGGGGCCGATCCCATGGCGTGATTTCGGTGCGGCTCAGCACCGTCTGGTGCGCTCCGAACACTCCAGCGGATACACCCGTCGGGCGGTGATGCCGTTGACCCGCACGGGTTTCGTCGCCGTCAACCAGCATCTCGCCCCCGACCTCCGAGGCCGGATCTCACCGGCCACCGGTCCGTTCTGGAACCGCACCCACCCCCACATCTACGTGCCCGGGGTCGAGGGGCTGGATCAGGGCGAGGTCATGTGGCTGATCAACGCCGCTCACCAGATGTTCGGAGGCCGCCAGAGGCGGTGAGATCGCGGCGACTCTGCTGCGGCGACTCGGCTGTGGCGACCTGGCAGCGGCAGCTCCGCCGCTATGACGTGCTCGGGGCCGGGGCCGCGTCGTCTGACGATGCGACGCCGTCCCGTGGCGTGAGGTCGGGAGCGAGCGCTTCGCGCTCGTCGAAGACGAAGCATTCCCCGTCATAGTGGTCCTGGCCGACGTGCTCGAAGTAGCCGAGGATGCCGCCGTCGAGCTGCAGAGCGTCGATGCCCTCTTCGCGCAGGTAGATCGCGGCCTTCTCGCAGCGGATCCCCCCGGTGCAGAAGCTCACGACGGTCTTGCCCTCGAGCGCGTCGCGATGCGCGGATGCCGCGTCGGGGAAGTGCGTGAACCGTTCGATGCGCCAGTCGATCGCGCCCTCGAAGGTGCCGTAGTCGACCTCGAACGCATTGCGGGTGTCGAGCAGGACGATCGCGCGGCCGCCGTCGTCGTGCCCCTGATCGAGCCAGCGTTTGAGAGTGCGCGGCGCCACCGCCGGCGCACGGTCCTCGGCAGGGCGGATCGTGGGGTGATCCATGCGGATGATCTCGCGCTTGAGCTTGACGAGCATCTTGCGGAACGGCTGCTCGGCCGACCAGGTCTCCGTCGTGGTCAGCTCGGCGAAACGGGGGTCCGTGCGCAGCTCCTCCACGAACCCGCGCACCGCCTCGGCGTCACCGGCGAGGAAGAGATTGATGCCTTCCTCCGCGAGGAGGATCGTGCCCTTCAGGCCCGCGGCCTCGGCGCGCTCGCGCAGCACGGGTCGTAGCTGCTCACGATCGATGATCCGGGTGAACAGATAGGCGGAGATGTTGAGGACGCGTTCCACAGGGTGAGCCTACAGATCGGCGACGGTGCAGGACGTTCTGCTGTGCGACGTGCGGTGCGCAGCAGCGCGCAGACCTCCTGCAGCCGGCGCTGCACGTCGGGCGGTTGGCGGAAGGACGGCTCCGTCCACTCCTGCTCGTCCGCCCAGGACTGCAGACGGCCCTCGGCGCTCGCCGCGGTGCAGGGGGCGAAGGACTCGGTCGTGATGCTGCTGCGCCACCATCGGCCATGGACCGCGGGTTCCGTGACGACAGGGCGCGTCTCGACGGGGGAGGCGTAGTCGTGCGCGTACCCCGGGGCGGCGATCAGGTCCGTGATCACCTCGTGGTCGCTCTGCCCCGGGTCGAGGGCGAACTCGGTCAGCTGGATCCATAGGGACGTGGAAGGGTCCATGTGCACGATCTCTGAGCTGAGGAGGCGGAGCGTCATGCGCCGAGGGTACAGATCCGCTTCTGGTCCGCTCCTGACCCGCTCAGGACGGCAGGGCCGACGGGGTCCCGACGAGGAGCAGATTGCCGTCCGGGTCGCGGACCACGAACTCGGTGGCTCCCCAGGGCTTCACCTGCAGCGTCTCCTGGAAGTCGGCACCCGCATCCTGGAACTCGCGGAAGAGTGCTCCGGCGTCGGCGGTCGTGATGTATGCCGACAGCAGCTGCTCCTGCTCTCGCACGTCTGCCACGAACGGTGACTCGTCGACGTGCCGCAGGTTCAGGCGCGCATCGCCGCGGCGCACCTCGCCGTAGAACGGAGGGTCGCCATGGGTGAAGACGATCTCGAACCCGAGAAGGTCGCGGTAGAAGACCAGCGCCCGCGCGAAGTCGGTGACGAACACCTGCGCAGTCGCTCGGTGAAGCCGGAGCGGGGACCTATCGGGGGCAGGCATCGGGGGGGAATCTCCTTCGGGTCAGATCGGATCAGCCCACGCCTCAGGCAGTGCGCAGCCCGAACTCGTGGCCGTCGGGATCGGCCAGCTCGAGGTGGCCTTCCTGCTCGGCGAGGCGGGTCGCGCCGAGCGCGACCAGCCGCTCCGTCTCGAGGGCGAGGTCCGCCGCGAGCAGATCGAAGCGCTGCCGGCTCCTCACGTGCTCGGACGGGGCGGACGGATCCTCCCAGGAGTCCCAGGAGATCTTGGTGCCGCCGTGCGGGGACTGGATCGCGGTCTGGCCGTTCTCATCCAGCACCAGCGGCCAGCCCAGGGCCTCGTGCCAGAACACTCCGACATCCCGTGTCCCGTCGCAGGTGACCTCGCCGAGGAAGCCGGTGCCCGCGAGGTAGGTGTTGCCGGGTTCGATCACGCACAGCTCGTCGTCGGCGGGGTCGGCGAGCACGATGAACCTGTCGTCGGAGGACTGGCCCACATCCAGGTGCCGGCCGCCGAGATCCAGCGCCCTCTGCACGGTCTGCTGCTGGTGCTCGAGGGTGCTGCTGGTCAGGTGCAGATGAAGCTGGCGCGGACCGAGTTGCACGGTGTCGGAGGTGACGAAGCGGAGCCCCACCTGCGTCACGGTCCCCGGCACCGACGCGCCGCCGGGCTCGGGGAGGACCTCGCGGTCGAGCAGCCCGGCCCAGAAGCCCGCTGCCGCGCTCGCCTCGGCCACGTCGAAGACCACTGCGTCCAGGTGGAGGGTCACTCCTGCACTTTGGGACGGAATCCTGCCCATGGCGAGAGCTCGGACCAGATGTGCGGGGAGCGTGCGGAGCGGGGCATAGGCTCGATGGCCACATCCCCACGGACCCCGAGGAGGCCCACCATGCACGAGCGATCCGAGATCTCCTCGTTCCAGCCGACGGACGCTTGGAATATGGACTGGCCGTACGACGTGTGGACGCAGGTCGGGGTGCAGGCATCGATCAGCGGTCCTGACGCGGCGACCGCGGTGCAGGACTTCGTGGAGTCTCTGGAGCACGAACCGGACTCCGACGACCCGGGCGGCGCAGGTCTCCACTACCGCGGCGGGTACACGGCCGAGGTCACGACTCCGGACGACGGCGAGGTGTGGCAGATCGTGCTGGCGTCGGCGGGCGAGGACGGGCTCGGTTCCGTGCAGGATGCGGCGGACGATCTCGTCGCCGCACTGCGGCAGGCCTCCGGCGAGGTCCGGCTCGCCTGGAGCGAGCTGCCCGCCACCCGCGCGAGGACGGCACCATGACGGATCCCGAGCGCACGACGGATCAGAGGGCCGCGACCGTCGTGGTGGACGCCGCCAACTGCGTCGGCAGCGTGCCCGATGGCTGGTGGCGCGATCGTGCCGCGGCCACGCGGCGGCTGCGCGACTCGCTCTCCTCCGATGCTCTCCGTCACGACCTGCAGCTGGCCGCGACTCCTGCGCTGGTGCTCGTGGTCGAGGGGCGAGCCCGCGGCGTCCAGTCCACGCCGACGGTGCAGGTCGTTCACGCTCCCGGGATCGGCGACGACATGATCGTCAAGGTCGTCGAGCAACGTGCCGCACAGGGCGAGAGTATCGTCGTCGTCACCGCGGATCGGGAGCTGCGGACCCGGGTCACCGCTCTGGGTGCTCGCACCGTCGGCCCACGGGTCGTGCGCCCGAGCTGATCGGCCGCCGAGCTGAGCACTCGAGCTGAGACGCCCTGGGTCGTGACCCGCCCGCCGACCGCAGCTCAGTAGCGCTGTGTACGACTGCCCAGCATGCGCTCCAGCGGGATGCTGTCGTCCTGCCAGGGCGTGAGCAGCCAGACCACGAGGTACGCGCCCACGCCGAGCACCGGGAGCAGGAACGAGGCGAGGACCAGCACGCGGACCAGCCACACGTCGAGGCTGAATCGGTCGGCGAGGCCACCGGCGATCCCGCCGACGAGACGTCGGGGACCACGGCGGAAGCGGATGCGGCGGAGGGAGTCGAAGAATGTGTCCATGCCTCGACGCTACGTGCCGTGCACTTCGAGCGCACTGGGGCTGACCCCCGCAGGCGATGACGGGAAACCGGAGAGAGGTCGCCGGAGCGATGGGGAGAGGCCAGCGGTGTGGTCAGCGCCGTTCGGGACGCCCGCGCAGGGAATGCCTTCGCCTCAGGTCCAGCCGTGCAGGATCATCGAGGATGCACAGGGCGAGGGAGCGCTGAGCGGCCGTGCTCCAGCGCGGGGTCACAGCGTCACCCGCCCTGCAACGACATTCGACTCGCACCAACTTTCGACCCCGCACCGACACCCGAGGAGGAACCATGACCGAGTACGCGGACTGGCAGGCGCCGACCCCGTCGCGCGGCCTGGTGATCATGCTCCCGGGCGCGGCATACACGTGCCAGATGCCGCTGCTCCACTTCGCGGCTCTGGTCGCGATCAGTCATGGCTGGGACGTTCGCGAGGTCGACTGGACTCCGGCGGAGAACTGGGGGACCGAGCAGATCGGGCTCGAGCTGGCGGCGGCCATCGGCGACCACGAGGGACCGGTCCGGGTGGTCGGGAAGTCGCTCGGCACCCTCGCCGCTCCCTATGCGGCCGAGCATCGAATCGATGCTGTCTGGCTCACCCCGCTCGTGAAGATGCCCGCCGTGGCCCGAGCGATCGCCGATCATCCGGGACGGCAGCTGCTCATCGCCGGGACCGACGACACCGACACCTGGGACAGCGGGATCGCCGCTGCGCTCAGTGCCGAGGTGCTCGAGATCGCCGGGGCCGATCATGGCTTGCGAGTCGCGGACCCGGTGCGCACGGCCGAGATCCACGTCGAGGCGACGCGAGCGATCGACGGCTGGTTCGGCGGTGCACGATAAGGGATCCGACGCTCACGCGGGGCCGCGGGCGGTTGCGGCCCGCACTGCGAAGACTGCGAGGAGACCACCAGCGGTGAACCGCTGTGCGGCCAGGAGGCGGGGCCGAGCGGACAGGATGCCCGCAAGGCGTGCTGCGGCGAGCACGACCATGCCGTTCACGGCGACCCCCACCACGATCTGCACTGCGCCGAGCTGCAGCAGCTGCGACCACGCCGGGCCGGCGCTCAGATCGAGGAACTGAGGAAGGAGCGCGGCGTACAGGAGAGCGATCTTGGGGTTGAGCAGATTGGTGAGCAGTCCCCTCGAGAACAGTCGGACGTCGGGGTCCGGCGGGATGTCGAGGTCGGGCGCGAACGGCGAGCTGCCTCCGGGCTTGAGGATGCCCCAGGCGAGGTACGCGAGGTACACGGCACCGGCCACCTTGATCACGGTGTAGGCGACCGGGACAGCGGTGAACAGCGCGGACAGTCCTGCAGCGGTGGCCAGCAGGTAGCACACGAAGCCCACGGCCGTCCCGCCCAGGCACACCAGGCCCGCCCTGCGGCCCTGCGTGATCGAGCGGGAGGCGAGGTAGATCATGTTCGGCCCGGGGAGCAGAGCCATACCGAGCTCGAGCAGTGCGACCGCGGCCACTGCACTCCAAGAGATCACTGAGCAGCCCCTTGCGGTGAGGTTGAGCGAAGGGTGCGCAGGTCCTGTCGCTCGCCGAGCTGCCAGGTGTCGACGTCGCACCGTAAGTCGGAGCTGTTCCCCGTGGCCACCACCGTGCCATCGGCGAGGATCCCGAGGGAGTGCGTCGAACCGGCGGCGACGGCCGTGACACCGCGCCACCCCTCGACGTCGCACTGCCAGTAGGTGTTGTCCCCGACGGCGCAGACGGTCCCGTCCTCCCGGAGCGCCAGAGTGTGATGGCTGCCGACGGCGAGGTCACGGATACCTCGCAGATGCTCGACTTCGCACGCACCCGACGCCGCCTCTCCGGTCGCGACGACCGTGCCGTCGTCCCGGAGGCCGACCGTGTGCAGGTACCCGGCGGAGATGCCGACCAGGTGCCGCCACGAGCCGACGAGGCATTGACCGCGCTGGTTGCTGCCGGTGGCGAGAGCCGTGCCATCGCTGCGCACAGCGACCGCGTGCCAGTCCCCGCACGCGACCGCGACGACGTCGCGCCAGCTGCTGACGGCTCCCTGACCCTCGCCGGTCCGCCCAGCGGCCATCACGGTGCCGTCCGCGCGGAGCCCGAGCGTCGATCTCCACCCCGCCGCGAGAGCGGTGATGTCTCTCCAGTCGGAGACGTCGGTCTGGCCCGAGCCGTTCCAGCCGGTCGCGACGACCGTGCCGTCGGTGCGGAGTCCGACGGTGTGCGAGCGCCCCGTGTTGCGCGCCGTGTGCACGTTCCCTGCGGCGACGGCGATGACATCGCTCCAGCCCGACACGTCGCACTCACCCGCGAGGTCGCTGCCGGCGGCCAGGACCGTGCCGTCGGTGCGGCACGCGACGGAGTGGCGCCGACCTGCTGCGATCACGGACATGGCTGCCTCCGATCCGGGGCGAGGAGATCGATCGTACTGCTCAGGAGTAGCGCTGCTGCGCGGTGGTCAGCAGCCGTGCCAGCCGCTTCGGTCCCAGGACGTATTCGGATCTCACGAGGACCGTTCCAGGCTGTCGCCGGGACAGCCACCGGGGAGGGCGGACGCCGGCCTCCGCATGCGCCTGCTCGAGCCGGTGCCGTGCTCGGGGTGTCATGGTGTAGACCACCGCGAGAGGACCCCGGAAGCGACCGGCATTTCCTGTCCGAGGTGTTCCCACGTGCTGGATCTCGTCCCAACGGCGGGTCGTCGTCCGGGCGCTGCTGCGCCGCCGGGCCTCGGCGATCCCCGCTCGGGAGAGGTGGAGCTCATCGCCCCGCAGGAGAACGGCCACCGACGCGAGCGGCAGCAGGACGACGCACCCGATCACCCCGATGACGGATGCCCACGTCACGGGATGGATGAGCGCGGGAAGATGCTCGCCGGTCCGGATGAGCTGCTGGACGAAGAGGGCGAGCAGGACGAGCAGGCCGATGCCGACCATGACTCCCAGGCCGAGCATCCCGAGATCCATGGTGCGGGAGGTCCGGATCCGCACGATGCCACCGGCGTCCAGCTGCGCGATGCACTCGTGGAGTTCCAGGGCGGCCATGCGCCCAGTGTGCCAGCAGGGCCCCGATCAGCTCTCCGGGGTCAGGGTGCGGGTGTACTGCACATCGCCGTTGGCGTCGATCAGCTCGACGGTGAACGACTCGCCCTGCGGGGCGATCTCGACCCGGCCGAAGAACTGGCCCTTCCCATCGCGCGGGGAGCCCATCGCAGGGCCCGCCTTCTGGAAGTCGACCTCGGGCCCGAAGGTCCCATCCATCTCGTTGGGCCCGAAGGAGCCGGAGTTGATGGGGCCGGCCACGAATTCCCAGAACGGGTCGAAGTCCGTGAAGGCGGCGCGCTCGGGGGAGTAGTGGTGGGCGGCGCAGTAGTGGACGTCCCCGGTGAGGAACACGATGTTCTTTGTCTTCTGCGTCTTGATCCCCGAGAGCAGGCGGGCCAGCTCGAGCTCGCGGCCCAGGGGCGCGCCGTTCTCCGCGTTGGCGATCGACTCCTGCCCCTCCCCGTCGGGGACCACGATGCCCAGCGGCAGATCGGCGAGGATCACCTTCCACGTCGCCTGGGACCTGCGCAGCCCCTTCAGCAGCCACTGCAGCTGCTCCTCACCGAGCATCGAGGTCTCGTGCTGCTCCCGGCCGTCGGTGTTCTCGCTCTTGTCCGTGCGCATGTCGAGGACGAACACATCCAGGTCGGGGCCGCGCTCGATGAGTCGGTAGATGCGCTCCGGCTCGAAGCCGGATCCCGGGGACAGGGCGCGCACATCGGCGATCGGCTGGTACTCCTGCCAGGCGCGCCTGCCCCGGGCGGCGAGGGTGTTCACGTCGCGCACCGTGTACTTCTCGTCCTCGAGGATCTCACCGGCCCACCAGTTGTTGGTGGTCTCGTGGTCGTCCCAGGTGGCGATGACCGGGACCTCGGCGTACATCGCGCGGATGTTGTCGTCCTGGAGGTTGTAGCTGTGGCGGCCCCGGAACTCCGTGAGGGTCTCCGCGACCTTCGAGACCTCCTCGGTGACCAGGTTGCGCCAGATCGCACCGTCGGGCTCCTCGAGCGTCTCCGCGATCGGGCCGTCGGCATAGATGGTATCGCCGGCGTGGAGGAAGAAGTCCGGGGCGACGGCGCGCATCGCCTCGTAGCCGAACATGCCTCCGACGTCAGGGTTGATGCCGTAGCCCTGGCCCGCGGTGTCGGCCGTCCACACGAAGGTCTGTGCGCCGTCGGAGCGGTCTCCCGGCGCGGTGCTGAAACGTCCGGAGCCGACCTCGCCGCGGTGCCCGTTCTCGTCCTCGAAGAACAGCTCGGTCTCGAAGGTCGTGCCGGCCGGAAGCTGCTTCGCGCTGATCCGCGCGGTGAAGTCGGTCTCCGCGCTGGCCCACGGGCCGCGCAGCGAGATCGGTCGGCCGTCCGCGCCGGCGCCCTTCCCGCGCCGGCTGCGGCCGGCGGTGAGGCGCTTGCCGTCGGCGTCCAGGGCGTGGAGCACGGCGTGGAGCCGCCCCTCGCCCGAGGCGCGGGACCACAGCACCGCGGAGCTCGAGGTGACGTCCCCGGTCTGGAGGCCGGAGGGGAGCGTCAGCCGCGACGACCCGGGACGGGCGGGCGCGGCGGAGGCGGCACCGGCCACGGGGAGCGTGGTGGCGAGAGCCGCTGCGGCGGCTCCTCGCAGCAGGGTCCGACGGTTCGGGGCGGTGAAGCTGTCCATCGCGCCAGTGAACTCCGTCGTCGTGACGCGCACATGTCCTCGGCGTGAATGGCCGGGGGTGCGCCTCGGGCGCGATGCGCGATCGGTGTCAGGATCGTCCGGCCGACGGGGCCAGTCCGGACATCATGACGTCGAGGAGGAGATCCCGGTCGTGGCCGTCCCCGAGGCGCACGGCGTGCTCGACGCCGCACACGAGGCGCTGCACCTGGTCGATCCTGATCCCTGGACGGACCGCGCCGGCGGCGATCGCGTTCGTGAGCGCTGACTCCGCGAGGCCGAACAGCTCCTCCCGGAGGGTGTGCGCCTCGGCCGAGACCTCGTCCGACAGCAGGATGGTCTGGAGGCCCTGGTGCTCGAGCTGCTGCGTCGCCGTCGTGCGGATGAGGAGGGTGAAGGCGGCGGCGGGCTCGGGCTCGGCGGCCGCGGCCCGAGCCATGTCGACGAGCGTCTCGAGGGCGTCCAGGGTGAGCGCCTCGACGAGCACGGTCACGCTCGGGAAATGTCGGTAGACGGTCGCGACGCCGACGCCCGCCGCATGGGCGACGTCATTCAGCCGCAGCTCGTCGATGGGCTGGCGGCGAGCGGCGTCGAGAATCCTGGCGCGGGAGCGCGCAGCGTCCGATCGAAGCGTCGTCATGGCGGCATCGTACCCGATGTGGATCAACTATCCGCTTTGGGTGTACGCTCAAGCGGATAGCTCATCCGAATCGAGGAGAAGCTCATGACCTGGAACCCTGCCCGGCTGCCCGATCTCACCGGCCGCGTCTACGCGGTCACGGGCGCGACCGGGGGCATCGGCTACTTCGCGGCCGAGCAGCTCGCCTCGGCCGGGGCCGAGGTGGTCCTGGCCTCCCGGTCGCCGGAGAAGATCGAGGTCGCCGCGAGGGCGATCCGCGGGCAGGTGCCCCGAGCGGTGACGAGTGGGGTCGCCGTCGATCTCGTCTCGCTGGCGTCGGTCCGTGAGGGCGCCGAACAGCTTTCCGTGCTGCCACGCCTGGACGGCATCTTCCTCAACGGCGGTCCGATGCACTTCTCGGCCCGGGAGACGACCGAGGACGGCCTGCCGCTGATGGTCGGGGCTCACACGGTGGCGAACGTCGCCCTCGTCGCCGGGATCCTGTCGGCGCGCGCCGAGGATCCGGGTGTCCCTCTCCGGGTCGTGCATGCCTCGACCGGCTTCGTCCAGCGGTTCCGCAGGGACATCTCCCGGCCGCGTCCGGCGCCCCGCACCGGCATCGGGGCCTATGTCGACGCGAAGACCCGCACCGAGGTGTTCGCCTATGAGCTCGACCGTCGTGCCCGCGCCGCCGGACTGCCGATCGCGTCGATCCTCACGCGTCCGGGCGTCGGGGTCGACGCCAAGACGCCGGAGCGACCGGGGATCAGAGATTCCAGCGTCGCCTACCGGCGCAATCCGTACACGCCGTGGGCGCAGGGGAAAGACGCGGCGGCGTGGTCGGGTGTGCGCGCGCTCGTCGATCCGGACGCCACAGGCGGGGAGTTCTACGGGCCGAAGCGCGTGGCCGGGCCTCCGGTCCGGCTCGACCCGTCAGTGCACACTGCCCGCCCGGGAGCTGACGTCGCGGAACGGATCTGGGCCGAGCTCGAAGAGCTCGCGGGCGTGACCCTGCCTGTCCCACGGGGCTGAGCGCGGACTGCGCGCAGGGCTGCGCGGGACGACGAGACCGCGCCCCCGGCTCCGGCCCCGCTCCCTGTCCCCGTCCCTATGACAGGTCGTCGCGCGCAGCCGTCGCTACGATGACTGCATGAGCCACAGCTCCGACACCGATCCGTCCGACGCCCGCGCGAGGGAGCTCAGCCGCCAGCGGCAGGAGCAGATGAGCAGATTCTTCGTCGCGTTCGCCGTCGTGGAGGGGCTTCTGCTCGCCGTGAGCGTGATCGCCATCTACGTGCTCGAGCTGATCGACCCGGAGCTGGGCGTCTGGGTGCTCATCGGCATCGCCGTGCTCGGCGGAACGGTGCTCAGCACGTACATCCTCAGCACGAACCGTCGCAACCAGCGCGAGCTGGACAAGCCCGACCTGAGCTGAGCGACGGCCTGGACCGTCCGCGACGACGTCGGCACCGCGATCTTCTCCGCCATCGAGGCCGACGCCCTTGCTCTCGGGGTGCGGCTGCTGGAGGTGAAGACGCTTGGGGCCTCGGGCCCCGACCCCGCCTACGCCCGCACTCACCGCGCCGTTCAGGTCGGCCAGACCAGGCCCCCATCGGCGCCGTAGGACTCCTTCCGTGCCGCATAGGCGAGCGCGGCATGGCCCGGCGCGTCCTCACCGATCAGCACTCGGAGAGGGTGGTCGGGGTCTCCGAGGTGGGCGAGCAGGGCGTCGGCCGCCACAGCCGGGTCCGCATCGGTCGGGGAGGTGTCGGGGTCCGCAGCCGGCCAGGGCACATCGGCGGCGCCGAACAGTGCGGTGCGCAGGTCGTCGTACTCGGCCCGTGGAGCGGCGAACGGCATGCTCGACCCTACCCAGTCCGTCGCGAATCCGCCGAGCTGAGCGATCGTCGTCCGGATCCCGAACTGCCCGACCTCGCCGGCGAGTGCCTCGGTGAATCCCTCGAGCGCCCACTTCCCCGCGTTGTACAGCCCGAACAATGGCATCGCCCCGATCGCTCCGACGGTCGAGATCTGCACGATGTCGCCTCCTCCTCGGGCGCGCAGGTGAGGGATGGCGGCCCGGCTCACCCACAGTGCGCCGAAGAGGTTCAGGTCGAGATGGTCGCGGGCAGCCTGCTCCTCGATCTCTTCCAGGGCGCCGACGAAACCGGTCCCGGCATTGTTGACGACGACGTCGAGCCCGCCGAAGGCCCGAGCGGCCGCCTCGACGGCCGGCGCGACCGCGGCAGCATCGCGGACGTCGAGCACGATCTCGCGAACCGATCCGGGGAACTCGGTCAGGAGATCTGCCATCGCCCCGGTGCGCCGCACCGTGCCGACGACGCGATCGCCGTGGGCCAGTGCGGCGTGGGCGAAAGCGCGACCGAGCCCGCGGCCGGCGCCGGTGATGAGCCAGATTCTGGACGGGGAAGGGGACGACTTCATCGTGCACTCCTCGTGACGAGACGGGTCGTCTCGTCAGTATCGAAGGGGTGCGACGTCCTGTCAAGACGGTGCGTCTCGTCTCGTTGTACGGTGGGCGCATGAATCCTGCGTCTGAAGAGTTCACCGCGAAGGGATCCGTGCAGCGTGCAGGTGATTCGCGAGGTGCTGCCGCTCGACCCTCGGGAGCGTCTCCAGACGTCGCCCGACGCAGCGACCGCGCTCGCCGGGCGATCCTCGCGGCCACGCGCGACCTCGTCGCCGAGGTCGGCTACTCCCGGCTGAGCATCGAAGGGATCGCGAGCGCCGCCGGGGTCGGGAAGCAGACCATCTACCGCTGGTGGCGGTCGAAGGCCGAAGTCCTGTTCGATGCGATCCTGGACGTGAACTCCGAGCCCGACGGGGTGGTCGCGCTCCCGGACACCGGAGACCTCGAGGCGGATCTGAGGACCGTGCTGCGGGGCGCTGTCGCCGAGCTGGACGACCCGGCGACCGACCGTCTCCAGCGGGCCGTCACGGCCGAGATCCAATCCGACCCCGCGCTCGCCGAGGAGCTCGTGCGACGCCTGCTGGGGCCGCAGCTGACGGCGACCGCGGTGCGGCTCCGGAGTGCGATCGACACCGGCCAGATCGACCGGACCGTGGATCCGTCGTTGGCGACGGAGCTGCTGTTCGGGCCGATCTTCCATCGGTGGCTGCTGCGCACCGCAGAGCTTGACGACGCGTTCGCCGACGGCCTCCTGGACCTGGTCCTGTCCGGGCTGCGGCCGCGCCCGTGAGGGGGACCGTTCCGGCTCGCCTCCTGAGCCCGTCGGTCACCTCCTGAGCCCGTCGGTCACCTTCAGGTCCAGTCGGATACTGCGCCGGCCTGGCCCCGGGTACGGGTGCGGGCCGACGCCCTGACACGCAGGACGAATGTCCTTCTCAGGTCGGTACCGCTGGCTCTGCCGTGGGCCGCGCCGTCTCCGTAGCGTCGAAGACAGCCATCGACGGTCGATGGATCCTTCGCACTCACGGAGCACGTCATGTCGAACATCCCTCTGAATCCTCGGACCCCGCCGACGAGCGGCTTCACCGCGCAGCCTTCGCCGCCACCCTCACCTCGGGCCACCGCACGGCGGATCCGCCCTCGCGGCGCTGTTGCCGCCCTCGTCACCGCCGTCATCGGCGCGCTGCTGATCTGGGCCGTCGCGGTCCCGCTGGGCGGCCTCGATCTCGAACTGGCTGCTTCCGGGCAGAGCGTGGGCCCCGCCTCGATCATCGGGGCGGTCCTGATCGGCGGAGCGGCCGCCTGGCTGCTGCTCGCCCTTCTGATCCGACTCCGGCGCGGCCGGGCCTGGTGGACCGCCGTGGCGGTCGCGGTCCTGGTGCTGTCCCTGACCGGCCCGCCGCTCTCCGGCGCCGGAGGGGCCGTGCTCGTGACCCTGGAGCTGATGCACCTCGTGGTCGGGATCGTGCTGATCCTCGGCCTACGCCGAAGTGCTGTGCCGCATCTCGCGGCCCGGCGTACTGTGACTGCGGAGGCCTCATGAACACGCTCGCCCGCCCTATGCCGCCGTCGTCTGTCGAATGCGACGAGCGGTCCCTGCCCTGGGTCGCGCGTCGTCCCGGCCGCTGGTACGCGCTCCTCTGGCTGCCTCTGCTGCTGCTGGCCCCGGTCGTGGCCTCGATCCAGCAGAGCCACGTCGGCCAGCTGCTGATGCTGCTGCTCCTCGCCTCCTTGCACGTCGCGACCGTTCTGGTGCGATATCGGCCCGAGCCCCGACAGCGTGCGGACCAGCGCACCGAAGCGCTGGTCGCCGTCTCCACCCTGGTGCTCGTGGGCTATCAGATCCTCTGGAACGAGCACCAGGTGTTCCTGTACCCACTGCTGGCCCTCGGCATGGCGGTGGGGCTGCGACACCGCCTGGTGATGGGGTTCGTCGGCGGTCTCGCCGTCAGCGGCGCCATCGCCGCTGGGTTCTCCTCTGTTTCCCTCGCCGACGCGCTCGTCTTCGCCGTCGTGACCTATATGTCCGGCCTCAGCGCCTTCCTGATCGACCGCCTGCTGGAGACCACCGCACAGCTGAGCGCCACCCGCGAGCAGCTCGCCCGCGCAGCGGTGCTCGAGGAGCGCGAGCGCTTCTCCCGCGACCTCCACGACCTGCTCGGACACACGTTGTCCCTGATCGTCGTGAAGGCCGAAGCTGTACGACGTTTTGTCCCGACGGATCCGGAGTCTGCCGCGGATCAGGCCCGCAGCATCGAGGAGATCGGCCGCAGCGCCCTCGGCGAGGTGCGCCAGGCGGTGGTCGGCTACCGGGAGACCTCGCTTGCGGATGAGCTGGACGCCGCTCGGGAGGCCCTGGCCACCGCCGGGTTGCAGATCGACATCGAGGTCCTGGCCGAGGCCGGCGAGCTGCCGAAGCCCGTGGATCGCCTGTTCGCCTGGGTGGTGCGCGAGGGGACCACCAACATTCTGCGCCACGCCCGAGCGCGGAGCTCTCGGATCCTCGTCGAGTCCGGCGGGGGCGAGGCCACCCTCGAGATCACTGACCACGGAGACGCGATCTCCGTCCCGATCCGCCCGGGCTCCGGCCTCATCGGGCTGCGCGAACGGGCCGAAGCCCTGGGTGGCGTGCTCGTCGCGGATCGGGAGGTCGACGGGTTCCGGCTCGGAGTCAGCGTGCCGACGCACGAGGAGGGGAGATCATGACCGACCAGGATGCCGACGGCAGGAATGAGTGCGGAACCGAGCAGGATGGCGCCAGCCCGCGCACCACCGTGATGATCGCCGAGGACCAGACCATGATGCGCTCCGCGCTCGCGGGCCTGCTCGGGCTGGAACCAGATCTCGTGGTGATCGGGGACGTGGGGCGCGGCGACGAGGTGGTCGGCGCCGTCGCCGCGCACCACCCGGACGTGCTGATCCTGGACATCGAGCTGCCGGGCCGCAGCGGCCTCGACGTCATCCCTGACGTCCTGCGGGCGCATCCGATCACCGCGGTCATCATCGTCACCACCTTCGGACGGGCCGGCTACCTGCGCCGCGCCATGGATGCCGGGGCCCGAGGGTTCCTCGTCAAGGACGACCCGGTCGAGGACCTGGCCACGGCGATACGACGGGTGGTGGCAGGCTCCACCGTCGTCGACCCCGGGCTGGCCGCCCAGGCGCTCGCCACCGGTCCGAGCCCGCTGACGACGCGCGAGAAAGAGGTGCTCGCCGCCTCTGACAGCGGGGCACCGATCGCGGAGATGGCCGGAACCCTCCACCTCTCCACGAGCACGGTGCGCAACTATCTCTCCAGCGCGATCAGGAAGACCGGCACCCGCAACCGGGCGGAGGCGCTGCGCACCGCCCGTGAGCACGGCTGGCTGTGACGAGCGCCGTGGCCTTCGGGGAGCCCCGAGGTGAACGGTCGGTCGGGATCCGAGACCGCGAGGGAGGGTGTTGGTACGGTCGGAGACCTCAGCACCGCTGGGAACCGAGCATCACCCGCAGGGGTCACGATGCTCGCCATATGAGGAGGTTCTGATGTTCGGCTGGCTCTTCCGTGCTCGCAGGGTCAAGGGTGATGTGAACGCGGCCCGACAGGGTCCGGAGGCGGTGGGCAAGCGCGTCGGACGCCGTTCCGCGCACCGGCTGCTCCGCCGTCTCCTGCGCTGAGCCACGGCTCACCGGTTCGCCCGCTCAGCACATCGGCCGGTGAGCTTCGGCTCTAAGGCCTGATCCGGGGCTCGGCGCGGTCTAAGCTCGTTCGACGATGGTCCCTGACTCGCCGAACAGCCCCGATGTCCCGATCGCGAACGCGCCCGATCGGGGCCGGATGCTCCCTCGGAACCGGGGTTGGCTGGACACGATCACCTCGATCCCGGCGCTGATCATCGGCTCCGTGCTCATGGTCCTCATCGCCGCGGGCCCCATGCAGCACGTGGACTATCTGCTGGCCCGACGCTGGCTCTATCACCTCGAGCCGGACCTGCTGTGGTTCGCCCAGAACGTCCTGGACCGAGTCGCCGGTCAGGCCGTCTGCCTGCCCATCCTGATCGTGGTCGCGGTGGTCCTGGCCCGACGGAGGAGATCCTGGCGGCCGATCCAGGTGGCTGTGCTCGCCGAACTGGCCTTCCTCATCGGCGTCGGCACCCTGAAGCTGATCTTCGCCCGCCCCGTGACCTATTCCCGGGATCCGAACTTCTTCGACGGCGGCTACCTCGACATGGGGGCCAAGGGCATCAGCTTCCCCTCGGGACATGCCTCCGAGGCCGTGCTCATCTACGGCGCCGTCGTCTACCTGATCACCCACTACAGCTCCGCGAGTCCGCGACTGCTGCGGCTGCTGCGCTGGGGCGTCGTGGTGATCAGCGTGAACTCCGTGGTCGTCTCCTTCCTGCTGGGCTGGCACTGGGCCAGCGACCTCCTGGGCGGTCTGATGATCGGCGGTCTCTACCTGCGGATCATCACCCAGTGGGACGAGCGCATGCGCGCGCAAGGGGATCGAGGCGTCCCGCGCGGGCTGATCCCCTCGGCCGGAGGCTCCGAGCCCCGACCGCTGGTCTCGGCGATGGCCTTCGTGTACACGGCGCTGATGCTGGTCACGCTGATCATCGCGCTGCGCTTCGTGAACCCGACGCAGCTCGTGGCGCGGGTGCGCACAGAGGATGAGTGAAGCCGGAGACGGGGCACATCACTCCGTGACCGGAGCTCCGGCAGGAGACGCAGCTGCAGGTTCCGCCGTGATGGCCTCCTCGTCGGCGCGGCGCAGGGCCTCCCGCAGCGCCGACCGGTCGTCGTCCTCCCAGGGGCCGGAGCAGGCGAGCGGGATGTGTGTCAGGTACCGGCGCTCCGCCTCCGGGATTCGCGCCACCAGGAGTGCCGGGTCCCGCTCCGCGCTGGCATACAGGTTCGGCCCGTCGGCGTAGTACGGATCGGTGAGCACGAGCTGCCCGGCGAGGGTGCGCATCACGTTGGACGGGTTGGTGTCCAGCGGGCCGCACCAGGGCAGCTCCCGGCGTGCGTCCGCATGGATCTCGCCGACGATCGCCGCGAGCGCCGAGAACTCCGTCGTCGGGACTGCGCATCGAGCCAGGAGCTCGTGGGCCTCGGACTCGTCCACGGGGGCAAGTCGTTCCAGCAGCTGCAGGTCGCCGCCGCCGGCGAGACGGCGGTGGGCATGCAGGGCGGGCACCTGGCCGGTGGAAGAGGCCTCGCGGTACAGCCGGGCCGTGTACGGCCCGACGGGATCGAAGGGACTGATCCGCACCACGAGGTCCGCTGTCGGCGAGGCGAGGGCGATGGCCCAGTCGCCGGCGCCGCAGGGGCCCCAGCCCGCCTCGCGGAAGCGGGACTCGGCGTCCTCGTGGGTGGCGTCGGCTCCGAGGGATCCGAGCAGGTCGAGGGCGGGGGAGTGGTCCATACGCGCGACACTACGCACGCCCGCCCCCGCCCTCCAGCTGTTTTCCGGCGGGCTCAGCCCTCGGGGATCGCTTCGCTCATCGCGCTGATCTGGAAGGACGCCCCGCACGGATCCTCGATCGTCGCGATCCGGCCGAAGGGGGAGTCGGTCGGGCCGTCCAGCACCTTCCCGCCCAGTTCGACGACCTTCGCCAGTGCCGCCTCGGAGGCCTCGACCCCGAAGTAGAGGCGCCAGCCGGTCGCCTCCACCGGCATCGCGCCGGTCGCGTCGCACAGACCCCAGCTGGCGGAGTCACCGGGACCGTTGGTCGCGTACCGGAAGGAGTCGTCGTCCATCGGCTCGCCCATCGGCACCAGGTTCGCCTCGAACACGGCGGTGTAGAACGCGACGGCCTTGTCGTACTCGTGCGTCATCAGCTCGAACCAGACCGGGGAGCCGGGCGCGCCGGTGAACTCGTAGCCCTCGATCGCCCCGGCCTGCCACAGTCCGATGGTCGCGCCGGTCGCGTCGCGGACGATGGACATGCCGCCGAACTCGCTGATGGCATCGGGCGGGACCACCACGGTGCCGCCGTTCTCGGTGACCTTCGCGGTACGGGACCTCGCGTCGTCGACGGCGAGGTAGATGCCCCATTCGGAGGGCAGGGTCCGGCCATCGGGAGTGGTCATCCCGGTGACGTCCATGATCCCGCCCACGAGGGCGCCGCCGTTGCGGATCAGGTGATAGTGGTTGAAGCTCTCGCCGAGATCCTCGAACTCCCAGCCGAACAGGCCGGAGTAGAAGGTCTTCGCGGCGGCGAGATCGGTGACGCTGAGATCTGCCCAGGTGCTGGTGCCGGTGGTGCGGGTCATGTCTCCTCCTTCAGTGGTGGGCCCGGAGCAGGTCTCTGCCGGGGCCGGGATGTGGTCCCTACGCTAGGTAGGATCGGGGCGGGATGATTGTCCGATCCTGCGCACCTGGTGCGACGGACGTTCTCGAGGTGCGATCTGCTGGTTCTGCTGGGACTGCACAGCGGTCACCGGGTGCACAGGCTCGGCAGGGCGCTGAGCAGAGGCGGGCGGGTCGATGTCGGGACCGAGAAGTCCAGGGCGACGCGGGCGGGCTGCGTGATCGGGGCAGGGTGCACGGCGACCATCGGGGACGACGGCACCAGCTGGTCCAGCGCGTCGGCCTGGCTCGGCACCGCGAAGCCCAGCAGGAAGGGCGCGCCGGGGCACAGGGGCAGCTGGACCGTCGGCGTCCCCGAGATCAGCAGGCCCGAACGGGGCAGTCCGATCGGGGCCGGGTGCGGGTACCAGCCCACCCAGATCGACGCGTCCCCGCGCGGACTGAACCCCGGCGGCAGCTCGATGTCGGCGTGGACCAGGCCGGAGCCTGGCTGCAGCAGGGCAAAGGGCCGTGGGGGCTTGTCGCTGATGCGGTGGGCGAGGCGGCGCAGCTGCGCGGGCGGCACCCCGACCGTCGCGCGGAACCTCCGCGTGAAGCTCGAGAGGGAGTCGAAGCCGGCGGCGGCGCCCACGTCGACCACGGCGTCGTCCCCACCGAGCAGCAGACGCTTGGCGGCGTCGATGCGCAGGGCGATGAGGTACTGACCCGGACCGATCCCGGTGTGCTTCGCGAAGATCCGGGAGAAGTGGAAGGGGCTGTAACCGACGTGGTCGGCGAGGTCTGCGACGTGGAGCTCCGTCGGCCGCTCCTGGGCGAGGGCCAGCGCGGAGGCGAGAATCGTCGCCGCGGGGTCCATCGTGAGCGGGGTCACGATGATGAGTGTACGGAGGGGGTCAGTCGACGCCTGGGCGTCGGCGGTTCTGCTTCGTCTCCGAGCGGCGCCGCTTGCCGTCCAGCCGCCGACGCTTCGAGCCCTTGGTGGGCTTCGTGGGCCGGCGCACCACGGGCGGGGCGATGGCCTCGCGCAGGATTGCGGAGAGGCGCTCACGGGCAGCGACACGGTTGCGACGCTGGGCCCGGTGCTCCTCGGCGCTGACGGTGAGCACGCTGCCCGCCAGGCGCGGTGCCAGCACGGAGAGCAGGCGCTCGCGCTGGTCGTCGTCGACCGCGGTGGTGGTGGCGAGATCCAGACGCAGCTGCACCCGGGAGTCGGAGGTGTTGACGCCCTGTCCGCCCGGGCCGGACGCGTGGGTGAACTGCTCGGCCAGCTCGGCCGCAGGGATCCTCAGCCCGTGAGGCGCCCCGGGGCCCGCGGGCACGTGCAGATCATCCATCCCCCGAGTGTGCCGCACCGGCGGAGGTCGACGCGCGAGACTCAGGCGTCGTCGAGCTCCTCGCGCAGGCGGGGCTCGACGCGATGTGCCGGATGGTGGCCGGCTTTGTCCGCGTAGAAGGCGCGGATGCGATCCATGTCGTCGCTGATGTCCCCGGTCAGGTCGAAGGTGGGGCCGAGGCCGACGGTCATCGTCGACCGGTCCACGAAGCCCAGGGTCACCGGCATCCCCGTCGCGCGGGCGATCCGGTAGAAGCCGGACTTCCAGCAGGTGTTGCCCTTGCGAGTGCCATCAGGGGTGATGACCAGGTTGAAGTCCTCTCCCGACCGGATGCGCTCCACCACCTCGTCGACGATGCGACTCGGGTCCGAGCGGTCGACGGGGATGCCTCCGAGAGTGCGCATGATCGGACCTCGCCAGCCTGTGAAGACGCTGTTCTTGCCCAACCAGCGCAGGGGGATCTTGAGCTCCCACGCCAGGGCGAGCATGAACACGAAGTCCCAGTTGGAGGTGTGCGGAGCGCCGAGGAAGATGGCGGGCCGGTCCGCACGGGGCTCGGCGACCAGCTTCCACCTGCTGAGCGTCCAGAAGGTGCGGGCGATGGCGCGGCGGATCATGGGATCAATGTAAGCCACGATCTGGCGGCCGGGTTCAGGACTCAGGCCATGCCCTCGGACGTCGGCCACGCATTGGGCCGGCATCCGCCGAGATCGATGCTCTGCTGCAGCATGACCGGCGCGGTGAGCCCGTCGCCTCCGCACGTCGAGTGACCATGACCGAGGAAATGCCCGATCTCGTGGTTGACCATGTAGGCCCGGTACTCGGTGGTGTCAGAGTAGGTCGGGGTCCGATGCAGCCAGCGGTCCGAGTTCAGGACCACGTCCTCGCCGACGCGGCAGCTCCACAGCCCGTTCGTCCTGGCAGGCAGGCACAGCTCGTCGGCCGTGGGCGGGGAGGCGATCGAGATCGTGAACTCTGCCGAGGCCGGGTCGGCCACGTGCTCGAAGGCGACCTCCTCCGTGGCTCGCCATCCGCGCTCATCGTCGAGGATTCTCGCGATCTCCTGTGCGGCGTCGTCGGCATCGATCCCGATCCCGGCCTCGACACGCACCGCATAGGTGTGCACGGGCAACGTGCCGGGGTCGGAGCCGTCGACGAGGTCCGGGGTGGTCCAGGTTCCCGCACCGACGGTGCCCGAGCGCACGATCTCCGGTGCGGCCTCGCTGGTGTTCTCGTCCGCCGTGGGCTGAGCGGTCGCCGAGGTGGCTGTCTCCGCAGTGCCGACGTCGGGCGCGCTGCCCGATCCGGCGTCCGATCCGGCGTCCGCGGCGGCGTCCGAACCGCTGCCCGATCCGGCGTCCGAGGCGGCGCTCAAGGTGCCGACCGTCTCGTCGGAACGTCCGCCTGCGAGTGCTCGTGCTCCGGCCACCAGGGCGATGACCACCATCAGGGTGATGAGGAGGGCGAGCCCTGTCCGGAGGAGGCGGCCTCGGCGCGTCAGGACCAGGGAGCTGCGGGGCGAGGGAGGCGGGGACACGAACCTCAAGGTAGGTCCATCAGCCCCCGGTGATGCTCGACACGCCGGTGGCTAGACTCCGAGGATGTCGACGTACCCCGGCCCGACCCCGGATCGCCCGCACTCCGATCGTGGACAGGGCGCTGTGCCTGGCCACGGCCCGGCGCACGACCACGGCCCGCCCCACGCCCATGGCCACGGCCATGCACACGATCACGGCTCGATCCTGGGGCGGCTGCTCGAGCTCGACGCCGAGGTGCACGCCGACATGCTGGCGGCGGCGACCGCCCGGGTAGACGAGGTCGCCGAGGGCCCGGTGCGGCGCGTGCTGGACATCGGCAGCGGCGTCGGCACCGGCACGATCGCGCTCGCACACCGGTTCCCCGAGGCCGAGATCGTCGCCGTCGACATCTCCGAGGACATGCTGTCCCAGGTCCGCGACCGCGCCCAGGCCGCCGGGGTCGGGGATCGGGTCACGACCCGGCGCGCTGACATCGCCGCGCCCGACGACGATCTCGGCTCGGCCGACGTCGTCTGGGCGTCCGCCTCCCTGCACGAGACCTCCGACCCCGACGCCGCCTTCGGGAACCTCTTCGCCGCGCTCCGGCCCGGCGGCCTGCTGGCTGTTCTAGAGATGGACGCCGCGCCACGGGTGCTCCCCGCGGAGCTCGCAGGCTGGGAGGAGCAGGTGCGGGCAGCCGGCGGCGGCACCCCGGCCGATCATCCGGACTGGACCGAGCAGATAGCGACCGCCGGTTTCGAGGCTCCGCACACGGACAGCCTGGTCACCGATCTCCACGCAGCGGCCGACGGGCCGGCGGGGGAGTACGCCGCACTCGAGCTGCAGCGGATCGGCGCGCGGGCGCTCCCGTCCCTGGAGCAGAAGGACCAGGAGACGCTGCGGGCGCTCGCCGGAGACGGCGCCGGGAGCGTGCGCGAGCTCGGCGAGCTCTGGATCCGTGGCACCAGGACGCTCTGGACGACGCATCGTCCGTGAGGTCCGTGAGGTCCGTGAGGTCTGTAAAGCCGGTAATGCCCGTGAGGCCGGTGAGGTCCTTGGAGCCTGTGGAGCCTGTGGAGCCCGTGAGGTCTGCGCCGGCGCGGACATCTGAGCGCCGGCGGAGTCCGCTCCCGGCGCGCTGACCGCAGCAGGACGGTGGACCCGGTGCGGCTGCCGGGGCACGATGGGCTCATGACGGATCCGAAGCAGACACTGTCCCCGTCCGAGATCGACGCCGCCGGCCTCACCGGATGGCGCCAGGTCGAGGGCACGATCGCCGCGCAGTTCTCCACCGGGGACTTCGCCACCGGCCTGGACCTCGTGAACCGGATCGGCGCCTCGGCGGAGGCCGCCGATCACCATCCGGATCTCACCCTCACCTACCCGTCCGTGGGCGTCACGTTGTCCAGCCATGACGTCGGCGGGATCACCAGTCGCGATCTGGACCTGGCGCGCACCATCACCGAGCACGCGGCGACGCTCGGGGTCTCGGTCGACGGGTCCTGACGTCGGGCCCAACACGTGACGGGCCGGTCGGCGACCTTGAGTTCCTCTCTCGGCGGATCTTGTCCTGACGACGTGTCCTGGCACTCGTCGACCCGGCCCGGGCCCTGGCAGGTCCACCGCACACGCGGTGGGAGAATCGGCCTATGACCGCAACCCTCGTCGCCCACGGCCTGGCCGGCGGGTACGGCCACCGCACCCTCTTCGACGCCCTCGACCTGACGGTCGCGCCGGGTGACGTCGTCGGGATCGTCGGTGCGAACGGCGCCGGGAAGTCCACGCTGCTGCGCCTGCTCGCCGGCGTCGATGCCCCGCAGGAGGGGACCGTCTCCCTGTCCCCGGCCGACGCCTTCGTGGGATGGCTGCCGCAGGAGCACGAACGAGTCCCCGGTGAGACCGTCGCCGAGTCCATCGCCCGCCGCACCGGATGCGCAGAGGCGACCGCTGACATGGACGCCGCCGCTGCGGCGCTCGCCGAACCGGCGCCCTCCGGATCCGGCGGTCCCGATCCGGCCGACGTCTACGCGACCGCGCTGGACCGGTGGCTGGCCAGCGGCGCCGCGGACCTCGAGGAACGGATCCCGGTGGTGCTCGCCGATCTCGGCCTGGAGCTCGCCCGGACCGATGTGCAGCAGACACTGATGACCTCGCTCTCCGGTGGGCAGGCGGCCCGCGTGGGGTTGGCCGCCCTGTTGCTGAGCCGTTTCGACATCGTGCTGCTGGATGAGCCCACCAACGATCTCGACCTCGACGGGCTGGAGCGTCTCGAGGCCTTCGTGCGCGGCCTGCGCGGTGGGGTGGTGCTGGTCAGCCATGACCGCGAGTTCCTCGCCCGCTGCGTCACCAGGGTGCTCGAGCTGGACCTCGCCCAGAGCAGCAACCGGGTCTACGGCGGTGGGTACGACGCCTTCCTCGAGGAGCGCGCGACGGTGCGCCGCCACGCCCGCGAGAAGTACGACGAGTTCGCGGCGACCAAGTCCGATCTGGTGTCCCGCGCGCGCACACAGCGGGAATGGTCGAGCCAGGGCGTGCGCAATGCGATGAAGAGGGCGCCGGACAACGACAAGATCCGGCGCCGGGCCTCGAGCGAGTCCAGCGAGAAGCAGGCGCAGAAGGTGCGGCAGATGGAGAGCCGGATCGCGCGGCTCGACGAGGTCGAGGAACCCCGCAAGGAGTGGCAGCTCGAGTTCGCCATCGGGGCCGCGCCGCGATCAGGCTCCGTCGTCTCCACCCTGTCCGGCGCCGTGATCCGGCAGGGGGACTTCACCCTCGGGCCCGTCTCGCTGCAGGTCAATGCCGGGGAGCGGATCGGAATCACCGGTCCCAACGGTGCCGGGAAGTCGACGCTGCTGCGAGCGCTGCTCGGACATCGGGCTCCGGATGAGGGCACGGCGGCGCTCGGCGCGAGCGTGCAGATCGGGGAGATCGACCAGGCCCGCTCCCTGCTCGCCGGGGACCGGCCGCTGACCACAGCCTTCGAGGCGCAGGTGCCGGAGATGTCACCTGCGGAGGTGCGCACCCTGCTGGCCAAGTTCGGGCTCCGCGCCGATCACGTCGGCCGCCCGGTCGACGAGCTGAGCCCGGGGGAGCGAACTCGCGCCGGTCTGGCTCTGCTGCAGGGCCGAGGCGTCAACCTGCTGGTGCTGGATGAGCCCACCAACCACCTCGACCTCCCGGCCATCGAGCAGCTCGAGCAGGCGCTGGAGAGCTATGACGGCACGCTGCTGCTGGTCACGCACGATCGGCGCATGCTCCAGACGGTGAATACCGACCGGAGCTGGCAGGTGGAGGGCGGGCAGGTGCGGGAGGGCTGAGGCTCACGGCCCACAGCTCCTGCGACGCAAAAGGTGCCAGCTCGGCGGCACCTTTATCGTCGCGGGCAGGTCGCTGCCGAGTCTCTCGCTGCCGAGTCTCTCGACCGCGGTGGGGATGCGTCGGCTTCAGGCCGCCAGGACGGTGCATCTCGTCGACTGGTCGGACCGACGCCGTCCGGTGGCCGTGACCACGCCTGGGGAACCCATGCCCGCGGAACTCGTGGCGGCAGAGCTCCTGCCCGGCGAGCTCGTGACGGCAGAGCTCCTGCCCGGCGAGCTCGTGCCCGGCGAGCTCGTGCCCGGCGAGCTCGTGCCCGGCGAGCTCGTGCGCGGCGGACCGTGTGTGCTGGGGGAATGAGTCCGAAATGGGTCAAGTCCCAGGTAGTGGTGTAGCGATCCTTCGATGAGGGGTCAGGCTGTCAG
>NZ_JABUXW010000037.1 GCF_014897585.1 Brachybacterium tyrofermentans
CCACAGGCCACAGGCCACAGGCCACAGGCCACAGGCCACAGGCCACAGGCCACAGACCACAGACCACAGACCACAGACCACAGACCACAGACCCCGCAGCCTTCATCCACTGCTGCCGCGCGGAACCATCTCGCACAGCAATGACGTCGGCCCCGCTTCGATCATCTCGATGCGGGGCCGACGTCGTACGCGTCCTGAAGGACGCCTGGTTCAGCGGTGGTGTCTCAGTGCTGGTGCTGTCCGACCGAGAACTCCAGAACCCAGCTCAGCAGTCCGTAGACGGCGAAGATGACGCCGAAGGCGAGGATCCACCAGCCGGCGGCGACGCCGAGGAAGCACAGCCCCGCACCGATAGCGGTCCAGAGCGGAGCCCAGCTGTACGGGGAAAAGCTCCCCTGCACGCCACCGTGCTCTTCGACCTCGGCGTTCAGATCGTCCGACGGGCCCACGTCGTTCTTGCGAGCCGTCAAGCTCAGAACCATGGCGACCATGAAAGCGAGGCCGGCCAGTGCGAGCATCGCCGGGAATCCGACGGGCTCCACGCCCATCGGCTGGAACATCCCCGTGAGGAAGCCGTAGGCCACGGCGACGATCAGGAAGAAGACTCCCAGGATCCAGAAGATCTTTGCAGATGCTCTCATGTCAGTTCGTCCTCGGGTTCACAGCGGGTTCCTGCTCGAGCATGTGGTCCTGGAGCGCCACCTCCGGGTAATGGAGATCGAAGGCGGGACGCTCGGACCGGACGCGGGGCAGGGAATGGAAGTTATGGCGCGGCGGCGGGCAGGAGGTCGCCCACTCGAGCGACGCACCGTAGCCCCAGGGATCATCGACCTCGACCTTCTTCCCCTTCGTGTGCGTGAGCACCACGTTGAGGAGGAAGGGCAGCGTGGACGCGCCCATGATGACCGCACCGATCGTCGACACCTGGTTCAACCAGCCGAAGTCGTCCTCCACGAGGTAGTTCACGTAACGACGCGGTGCACCCTCGACGCCCAGCCAGTGCTGGACCAGGAAGGTCATGTGGAAGCCGATGGTCAGCAGCCAGAAGTGAAGCTTGCCGATGCCTTCGTGAAGCTTGTAGCCGAACATCTTCGGCCACCAGAAGTAGAAGCCGGCGAACATCTCGAAGACCACGGTGCCGGCCATCACGTAGTGGAAGTGCGCCACGACGAAGTAGGTATCGGAGATGTGGAAGTCCAGGACCGGCGAGGACAGGATGACTCCGGTCAGACCACCGAAGATGAAGGTGGTCAGGAAGCCGAGGGTGAACAGCATCGGGGTCTCGAAGGTCAACGACCCTCGCCACATGGTGCCGAGCCAGTTGAAGAACTTCACGCCGGTCGGGACCGCGATCAGCATTGTCATGAAGGCGAAGAAGTCCAGCATGACGGCGCCGGTCGTGTACATGTGGTGCGCCCACACCGTGACGGACAGCGCCGCGATGGAGATCGTCGCGCCGACCAGGGTCTTGTACCCGAAGATCGGCTTGCGGGAGAAGACCGGGATGATCTCCGAGGCGATGCCGAAGAAGGGCAGTGCGAGCACGTAGACCTCGGGGTGGCCGAAGAACCAGAACAGGTGCTGCCACAGGACGGCGCCGCCGTTCTCCGGGTTGAAGATCTGCGCGTCGAATCGACGGTCCGCACCGAGTGCCAGCAGCGCCGAGGCGAGCGGCGGGAACGCCATCAGCACGAGCACCGCGGTGATGAGGATGTTCCAGGTGAAGATCGGCATGCGGAACATCGTCATGCCGGGCATCCGCATGCAGAGGATCGTGGTGATGAAGTTGACCGAGCCCAGGATCGTGCCGAAGCCCTGCAAGGCCAATCCGAAGACCCATAGATCACCACCGAGGCCAGGGGTGAACGTCGTGTCCGACAGCGGCGCATAGGCGAACCAGCCGAAGGACGCGGCACCCTGCGGGGTGAGGAAGCCGGCCACGACGATCAGCGAACCGAACAGCGTGATCCAGAAGGCGAACATGTTCAGACGCGGGAACGCCATGTCCACGGCGCCGATCTGCAGCGGCACCAGGTAGTTGGCGAAGCCGTTGAACAGTGGGGTGCCGAACATCAGCAGCATGATCGTGCCGTGCATGGTGAACAGCTGGTTGTACTGGTCCTTGGAGACCACGACCTGCAGGCCGGGCTCCCACAGCTCGGTGCGGATGCCGAGGGCGAGCAGACCACCGAACGCGAAGAACGCGAAGGCCATGCCCATGTACATCATGCCGATCAGCTTGTGATCGGTGGTGGTCAGCAAGTTGAAGGCATGCCTGCCGAGACCGGTGCCCTCGGACTTCTGGAACCGCTGCTGCGTCGCCGAAGTGGTCGGCGCGGACGTCGTCTCGGCGCTCACTTGCTCTCTCCCTCGGTGGCAGGAGTGGTGTACCGGGGCCCGGCATCGTCATGCTTCTCTCGCATGCTCCACTCCTCTTGGTTGCGGTTCAGGTCCACTCCGAGCTGTCCCTCGAGTCCCTGGTCCCGAAGGTCCTGCATGTGGGCGTCGAACTCCTCCTGGGAGACGACCTTCACGTTGAACAGCATGTCGGAGTGGTACTCACCGCACAGCTCGGCGCACTTGCCCTCATAGGTGCCCTCACGGGTGGGGGTCACCTGGAAGGTGTTGGTGTGGCCCGGCATCATGTCCTTCTTGTACAGGAAGTCCACGACCCAGAACGAGTGCACGACATCGCGGGAGTCGAGGCGGAACTCGACCTTCTGGCCCACGGGCAGGTAGAGCACGGGAAGCGATTCGGCCGCGCCCTCCTCTCCGGTGGCGAAGGACTGCACACCGGCAGGCTCGTGGACGTCGGCGTCGACGTAGTTGAAGTCCCAGCTCCACTGCTTGCCGACGATGTTCACCGTGACATCGGGATCCGCCACGTGCATCTCGATCTCGCGAGCGTCGCGCTGCGTGAAGTAGAAGAGGGTGAGCACCATGACCACGGGCACGAGCGTGAACATCAGCTCCAGCGGCACGTGGTAGCGCAGCTGCACCGGGAAACCGGTGTCGTTCTTGCGGCGGCGGTAGGCGACGGCGCACCAGATCGTCAGGCCCCACACGATGAGGCCGACGATGACCAGCACCGCCCAGGAGCCGACCCAGAGGTCAGTGATCCGACCGGTCTGGTCGGTGACCTGGCCGTCGGAATATCCGGGCAGGAAGCCGCGACGCTGCTCGTCGGTGCAACCCGACAGGAGCAGGGTGGCCAGGGCTAGGCCTGCTGTCGCCACGCGGCGTCCGCGCCGCGAGCGCTGGGGGACCTGGGGGATCACAGGGGATGACCTTCCGCTCGTCGTCTCCGGCTCCCGGTGCCTGCCCGCACTCTGTGCTGTGCGAACGGCTCCGGACTGCGGAGTGTGTACCTGTATGGGCGATGACATGCCCACAGTGCCGCGCTCGTCCCGGAGAACGGGCCCCGCCAGGCACGAGGCCCAGCAGTTGACGGCACGCTGTCATCATACGGCTTCTGCGGAGCGCGTATTGCATCGGCACGCACCGACATCCTCTCGAGACCGCTCCGTGATCCGTCTCCCACGGCCACCGCACAGAAAACGGGCCCGACCAGGTGACGAGATCGTCACCGGGCCGGGCCCGAATCACCTTTCGCGGCGCCGTCCAGCGCTGCCCGCAGAGGGATCAGCTGAAGGAGTCACCGCAGGCGCAGGAGCTCCCTGCGTTGGGGTTGTCGATCGTGAAGCCCTGCTTCTCGATCGTGTCGGCGAAGTCGATGACCGCACCGGTGAGATACGGGCTGCTCATCTTGTCGACGACGACCTCGACACCGTCGAAGTCGGCGACGAGGTCGCTGTCCATCGCGCGCTCGTCGAAGTAGAGCTGGTAGATCAGGCCGGAGCAGCCGCCCGGCTGCACCGCGATCCGCAGACGAAGGTCGTCGCGCCCCTCCTGCTGGAGCAGGGACGTGACCTTCTCGGCCGCGCCGGGTGTCAGGGTGACGGCATGCGCCTGGGTGGGGCGCTCGGTCGTGGGCGTGGTCATGAGGTCCTCCTCGAAGCTCGTGTTCCTGCCAGAGTACGCCTCCTCACCGAGGAACGGGGAAGGCCTCGCGCGACACGACGTCGGGCCGAGCTGTTGTGCACCGCGCCGAGCCGCCGTGCACCGCACCGCACCGAGCCGTCGTGCGCCGCACCGATCGCACCGGCCCCGGTCAGAGGACCCCGCGGAAGAGTGCCAGCAGGATCACGATCAGGTAGCCGGCCACCACGCCGAGGATCGCCGCTGTCGCCGCGTCGCGGCTCTTCCCGGCGAAGACCCGGGTGAAGGCGATCACGCACACCGCGAGAACCGCGAGCAGTCCCCACCACAGGAAGAACTACCCGGCGAAGAAGCCGATCAGGAGCCCGAGGAGCAGCAGCGGGATCGTCGCCGGGGAGACCTGGGGGCTTCCGCTCTCAGGGCTCCGGCCGGGAGAGCTCATTCCGGCGCCTCGGCAAGGCTGCCGGCACCGCGCAGCAGCAGTGCCTCGGCGAGGCACACGCGTGCGAACTCGTCGAGATGGAGGGATTCGTCCACGCCATGGGCCCGGGACTCCGGGTCCTCGACGCCGGTGACCAGGACGTCCGCGCCGGGGAAGACCTCGAGCAGGTCCGCGATGAAGGGGATGGATCCCCCGAGGCCGGTGTCGACGGCGGCTGTCCCCCACGCGTCCCCGAGCGCGGTGCGGGCGAGGTCCATCGCCGCAGAGTGCTGTCGGGCGCTGTACGGCTTGCCCTTCTCCCCCGGGTGCACGGTGACCTGGGCGGTCGCCGGCGCGTGCTGCTCCAGGTGATTCACCAGTGCGTCCATAGCCGCCTCCGGGTCCTCACCCGGCGGGATCCGCAGCGAGACCTTCGCCCGGGAGATCGGTACGAGGGTGTTGGAGGCCTCGCGGACCGCCGGGGCGTCGATGCCGATGACCGACAGGGCCGGCCTGGTCCACAGCTGCGCGGTGAGCGGTCCGCTGCCCGACAGCGCGAGCCCGTCCGGGATGCCTGCGTCACGGCGGAAGTCCGCCTCGTCCATCTCGACCGTCGGATCCGGTGCCTGCGCGAGCCCGTCGACGGCCACCTCGCCGTTCTCGTCGTGAAGGGTGGCCAGCAGGCGCGAGAGCTGGGTGAGCGAATCCAGCACCGGCCCCCCGAAGAGGCCCGAGTGCACCGCGTGGTCGAGGGCGCGCACCTCGACCACGACGTCGACGAGTCCGCGCAGGCTGGTCGTCAGGGCTGGGGTCCCCACGGCCCAGTTGGCGGAGTCCGCGACGATGATGAGGTCTGCCTCCAAGGCATCGCGATGCGCCTCGATGAAGGGGCGGAAGGTCGGCGATCCGGCCTCCTCCTCGCCTTCGACGAAGACGGTGACGCCCAGACCCTCCGCGGCCAGCTCCTCGCCCACGAGACGGAGCGCGGTCACATGGGCCATCACCCCAGCCTTGTCGTCGGCGGCGCCGCGGCCGTAGAGCCGCCGCCCGCGCTGGACCGGCTCGAAGGGCGCACTGGTCCAGTCGGCGGGATCGCCGGTGGGCTGCACATCGTGGTGGGCATAGAGGAGCACGGTGGGGCGGCCCTCGGCCGCCGGGGTGCGACCGATGACGGCGGGAGCACCGTCTCCGACGGATTCGATGGTCACCTCGGCCATGCCGGCGTCACGGAGCAGCGCGGCGACGGCTTCGGCGCTGCGACGCACGGGTTCGCGGTCGTGGCCCTCGAAGGCGATGGAGGGGATGCACACGAGATCCTTCAGATCATCGATCGCGTCCGGCAGCAGGGCCTCGAGCCGCGTGCGAAGGATCTCCCTCGCGTCGTCGTCGGTCGAGGCGGGCGAATTCGAGGGTCCGTTCGTGGTGCTCATATCCCTCACGGTACCGCTGGGACCTCCACGCTCCGAGCGCGGAGAAGCATGTCACGGAGGACGTACCGGGGAATCCCAGCCTGCAGTGCCTAGACTGCCCCGGTGATCTTCCGCAAGTCTGAGACTCCCGAGACCCCCGAACCCGTGCAGCCCGTGCGCCCTGGTTCCAAGGGTCGGCCCACCCGTACCCGCAAGGAGGCCGAAGCGGCCCGTCGACGGCCCCTTGTGGTCGACGATCGCAAGGAGGCGCGTCGGCGCGATCGCGAGCGCGCCTCGAAGGAGCGGGCCGAGGCTCAGCAGGCGCTGATGACCGGTGATGAGAAGAAGATGCCCATGCAGCATCGCGGGCCCGAGCGTCGCCTGGTGCGGGACCTCGTCGACTCGCGCCGCAACGTGGCCGAGTACTTCTTCCCCATCGCGCTGATCTTCATGCTGGTCGCGCTGATCATGCCGCTGATCCGTCCGGAGATGTACCTGATGATGAGCACCGGCATGATCGTCGTGCTGTGGGGCGGGATCCTGGTGTGCGTCATCGATTCGTTCCTGCTGCGTCGTCACCTGCGCAAGAACCTCACCGCGCGCCACGGCTCCGTGGGCAGCGGACTGGTCGGCTACGGCATCATGCGGGCGATCCAGATCCGACGCTTCCGTCTCCCCCGTGCCCAGATCAAGCACGGCGAGGATCCCCGCTGATCCTCCGCTGAGGGGCCTGCCCCTCGCTCTCCCCCTCCCCCGTGCCGGTGCACGGGACGACGACGGCCCCCGCGAGATCTCGCGGGGGCCGTCGTCGTCCACGCGGGCGATCAGGTGCTGGGAGCGGTTCCGTCCGACGCGGCCGCCGACGTGCCGACAGCCTCCGGAGCCTCGCTCTTCGGAGCGGGCTTCGTGTCGACGCCCGCCTCCTTGCGCTGCTGCGGGGTGATCGGGGCCGGCGCGGCCGTCAGCGGGTCGTAGCCGTTGCCCGTCTTGGGGAAGGCGATGACCTCGCGGATGGAGTCCTCCCCCACGAGCAGCGCCACGATGCGGTCCCAGCCGAAGGCGATGCCGCCGTGCGGCGGGGCACCGAACTGGAAGGCGTCGAGCAGGAAGCCGAACTTCTCGCGGGCGTCCTCCTCACCGATGCCCATGACCTTGAACACGCGCTCCTGCACGGTCTGGTCGTGGATACGGATCGAGCCGCCACCGATCTCGTTGCCGTTGCACACGATGTCGTACGCGTAGGCCAGGGCGGAGCCCGGATCGGTGTCGAAGGAGTCCATGAACTCCGGCTTGGGCGAGGTGAAGGCGTGGTGCACCGCAGTCCACGACCCCTCGCCCACGGCGACGTCTCCGGCTGCGCGGGCATCGGCCGCGGGCTCGAACATCGGGGCGTCGACGACCCACACGAAGGCGAAGGCGTCGCGATCGATCAGGCCCAGGCGCTCGGCGATCTCGTTGCGGGCCGCACCGAGCAGAGCACGCGATGCCTTCGTCTCGCCGGCGGCGAAGAAGATGCAGTCGCCGGGGCTGGCGCCGGTGGCCTCGAGGAGGCCGGCCTTCTCCGCGTCGGAGATGTTCTTGGAGACAGGGCCGGTGAAGGTCCCGTCCTCCTGGACGAGCACATAGGCGAGGCCCTTGGCCCCACGCTGCTTCGCCCATTCCTGCCAGGCGTCGAGCTGGCGACGGGGCTGGGAGGCACCGCCGGCCATGACGATCGCGCCGACGTACGGGGACTGGAAGACCCGGAACGGCGTGTCCTGGAAGTACTCCGTCATCTCGATCAGCTCGAGGTCGAAGCGCAGGTCGGGCTTGTCGGAGCCGTAGCGGCGCATCGACTCGGCGTAGGTCATCCGCGGGAACGGCGTGCTGATCTCGCGGCCGCTCTTCGCCCACACGTTGGTGAGGATCTCCTCGGCCAGGGAGATGACGTCCTCCTGGTCCACGAAGCTCATCTCGACATCGAGCTGGGTGAACTCAGGCTGGCGGTCCGCACGGAAGTCCTCGTCGCGGTAGCAGCGAGCGAGCTGGAAGTACTTCTCTACCCCGCCCACCATGAGGAGCTGCTTGAACAGCTGCGGGGACTGGGGCAGCGCGTACCAGGAGCCCGGCGCGAGACGGGCGGGGACCAGGAAGTCCCGCGCGCCCTCGGGGGTGGAGCGGGTCAGCGTCGGGGTCTCGACCTCGACGAAGTCCTGGTCCAGCAGGGTGTCGCGAGCTGCCCGGTTGACCTCGGACCGCAGGCGCAGGGCCTTCGCGGGTCCCTGGCGGCGCAGGTCGAGGTAGCGGTAGCGCAGCCGTGCCTCCTCGCCGACCTCCGAGTGCTCGTCGAGCTGGAAGGGCAGCGGAGCGGAGGCGCTCAGCACCTCGACGGTCTCCGCCGTGACCTCGATCTCGCCTGTGGGGAGCAGCGGGTTCTCATTGCCCTCGGGGCGCTTGCCGACGGTGCCGACGACCTGCAGGACGTATTCGTTGCGGAGGTGGAGGGCATCGTCCTCCCGGACCACCACCTGGGCGACGCCGCTCGCGTCGCGCAGATCGAGGAACGTCACGCCGCCGTGGTCACGGCGACGGCCGATCCAGCCGGTGAGGGTGACGGTCTGTCCGATGTGCTCCGAGCGGAGCGCGCCGGCGGAATGGGTGCGCAGCACGAGGTGTCCTTCACAGTGGGGCGATGGGGCGGGGTCGGGGCGTCGCGATGGCGAGCGCCTGACCTCCGTGTCCAGGGTGGGCAGACTCCAGGGTACCGCGCAGGGTGAGCGATATCGCCCACCTGGCTCTGTCCCTGCGGGCATCCCACCCGTAGAGTGGGACCTTGTCCGACCTGCGGAATTGCAGGTCATTCGAGCCCGTTGTCGCTCGTGCTGCGCTGTTCACTCCGTGTGCGTCTCACATCGCGACCTGCCAGGGCAACAGCCCTGCCATTCGTGAGGGCTGTCGATTTCACTCCACCCCTCAAAGGACGTTATGTCTGACGTTTCACCTGTCTCTGATCCTGCCCTGAGCACGGATCACGCCACCGCTCCTGCCGCTGAGGCATCCGCTTCAGCCGCCGCCGAGGCGCCCGCAGCCGAGGCCTCCGCCTCCACCACCGACGCATCCGGCGCCGAGGCATCCGTGTCCGCCGCCGAGGCACCCGCTGCCGGGGCTCCCGAGGTCCCGGCAGGCCCCACCTTCGACGACATCGATCTGCCCGCGCCCCTCCGCCGCGCGGTCGACGAGCTCGGCTTCACGGTCCCCTCCGCGATCCAGGCCCGCGCGATCCCGCCGCTGCTCGAGGGCAAGGACGTCATCGGCGTCGCCCAGACCGGTACCGGCAAGACCGCCGCCTTCGGCCTCCCGCTGCTCGCCGCGGTCGATCCGACCCTGCGCCAGGTGCAGGCCCTCGTGCTCGCCCCGACGCGTGAGCTGGCCATGCAGGTCGCCGACGCGATCTCCTCCTTCGCCACCTCCATCGGCGGCCTCGACGTGCTCGCCGTGTACGGCGGCTCCCCCTACGGCCCGCAGGAGCGTGCCCTCGCCCGTGGCGCCCAGGTCGTCGTCGGCACCCCCGGTCGCGTGATGGACCACATGCGCCGCACGAACCTGCGCCTGGACACCATCCGCTTCGCCGTGCTCGACGAGGCCGACGAGATGCTGCGCATGGGCTTCGCGGAGGACGTCGAGGAGATCCTGTCCCACTCCCCCGCGAGCCGACAGGTCGCCCTGTTCTCTGCCACCATGCCCTCGGCGATCCAGCGCGTCGCGCAGACCCATATGAAGGACCCGGTGCGCGTCAGCGTGTCGCCGCAGACCTCGACGGTCAAGAGCGTCCACCAGACCTACGCGGTGGTGCCCTTCAAGCACCGCACCGGCGCTCTTGCCCGCGTGCTCGCCACCTCCTCGGCCGAGGCCGCGATCGTCTTCGTGCGCACCCGGGCCGCCGCGGAGGAGGTCGGCACGGCTCTCGTCGGCCGCGGACTGGTCGCCGCGTCGATCAGCGGTGACGTTCCCCAGAAGGAGCGCGAGAAGATCGTGGAGCGCCTGCGCGAGGGATCGCTGCAGGTCCTCGTCGCGACCGACGTCGCCGCCCGCGGCCTGGACGTCGAGAAGATCGGTCTCGTCGTGAACTTCGACGTGCCCAAGGAGCCGGAGTCCTACGTGCACCGCGTCGGCCGCACAGGACGCGCCGGCCGCACGGGCGAGGCCCTGACCTTCATCGGCCCCCACGAGCGACGCACGCTGAAGAACATCGAGCGCGCCACCAAGCAGACCCTCGAGGAGGCGGTCATCCCGTCGCCCCGCGACGTCTCCAAGCACCGCCTGGCCGCGCTGCTCACGAAGGCCCCTGAGCGCATCGAGCGCGGTCGCCTGGAGCTGTACCGCGAGCTGGTGGGACAGTACGTGGCCGAGAACGACATCGATCCGCTCGAGCTCGCCGCGGCGCTGGGCGCCATGTCCGTCGGCGACGACGGCCCCGGTGCCCCGTCCGAGGAGGAGGAGTTCACGGCGTCGAAGTTCTCCGGCGACGACCGCGGGCGCGATGACCGCGGCCGCGGCGATCGCGGCCCGCGCGGCGAGGCCATGCAGCCGGAGAAGGGATACACCTCTTACAAGATCGGAGTGGGCCACACCCATGGCGCACGTCCGCCGAGCATCGTCGGCGCGATCACCGGTGAGGGCGGCCTGAACGGCAAGGACGTGGGCAAGATCCAGATCTTCCCCACCTTCGCGCTGGTGCAGATCCGCGGCTCGCTCGACTCGGCGCAGATCGAGCGGATCGGCAAGGCCCGTGTCGGTGGCCGTTCGCTCCGCATCGGTCCGGACAACGGTCCTCGCGGGGGCGGTGGCCGTGGCGGCCGTCCCGACGGCGGCCGGCATGACGGCGGCGGCCGGAGTGACGGCAGCCGCTACGAGGGCAAGCGCAAGCCGTTCCGTCGGTCCTCCGACAGCTGACCGTTCTGCCCGGGCCCTTCGGCCCGGGCACGACGGCCCGGGCGTGACGACCCGCGCGCGACGGGCCGCACCGGCCGGCTCGCACAGGACGAAGGCCCCTCCTCCGAGTTCTCGGAGGAGGGGCCTTCTCGTCGTGGTGGGAAGCGCCGGGGTGGAAGCCGCTAGGGGCGGCTCTGCACCGAGCGGGTCCTGATCAGGCCTTCTCGTTCTCCTGGGCCTCGGCGTAGGCCTTCTTGACCTCATCCATGTCCAGTCCCTTGACCTGCCCGATGAGGTCCTCGAGGGCGGACTGCGGAAGAGCACCGGCCTGGGAGAACACCGGGATGCCCTCACGGTAGGCGACCAGCGTGGGGATCGAGGTGACGCCGTAGCGCATGGCCAGCTGCTGCTGGTCCTCGGTATCCACCTTGGCGAAGGTGACGTCCTCGTGGGTCTCGGAGGACTCCTCGAAGATGGGGGCGAAGCGCTGGCACGGCACGCACCAGCCCGCCCAGAAGTCGATCAGGACGATGCCGTCCTCGACGGTCGTATCGTGGTTCTCTGCATTCAGCGTGACGGTAGCCATGACCGGTGGAACGCCGCAGCGCCGGGGAACATTCCCACGGCGCCGCGATGTGACTCAGCTCATCCGCTGATCGTCGAGCTCCTCGATCCGCCGGACGCCGCGCAGGCGGGCAGGCGGGCAGGCAGGCAGAAAAGAGTCAGCCCGACGGGCAGCGGTCAGCCCTGTGTCGGCGAGGCCGCGACGACCTGCACCGTGCGGTCCTCGACAGGGGGTTCCCAGCTCGTCGGATCAGCGACGGACTGCTCACCGCTGCGGATGTCCTTGACCTCCCCGTGCTCGCCGGCCTCTCCGGGGAACCAGACGAAGGGGATGCCCCGACGATCGGCGTACCGGATCTGCTTGCCGAACTTCGCCGCCGTCGGCGCGACCTCGCAGGAGATGCCGCGGGCGCGAAGGCCTCGGGCCGCGTCATCGCTGAGATGCCGGGCCTCCTCATCGGCGACGGACACCAGCACGCAGGTCGGCACCGCGCGGGTGGCGCGGGCGAGGTCGGCGGACAGCATCCGAGAGACCAGACGGGACAGCCCGATGGACAGCCCCACCCCGGGATAGGTGTGGCGGTTGTCCGCGGCCAGCGAGTCGTAGCGTCCACCGGAGCAGACGGAGCCGAGGCTCTCGTGGCCGCTGATGAAGGTCTCGAAGACCGTGCCGGTGTAGTAGTCCAGCCCGCGGGCGATGGACAGATCCGCGAGGATCACGCCGGGGACGACGGCTTCGACCCGCTCGAGGACCGCCGTGAGCTCGGCGATGCCCTCCTCGACCATCTCGCCTGATCCGCCGAGTTCGCGCACCGTGTCGGCGAAGGAGGCGTCCCGGGTGCGGATCCCGGCGAAGTCCAGGCAGGCCTGGGCCTGTTCCGGAGTCGCCCCGGTCTCGGCCAGCAGCAGATCACGCACCTTGTCGGCACCGATCTTGGGCAGCTTGTCGAGGCTGCGCAGCACGGCAGTGTGATCCTCGAGGCCGAGGGAGCGGAAGAACCCTTCGGAGAGCCGTCGGGTATTGGCGTGGATCGTGAACGGGGGAAGCGGCAGGCGGTCGAGGATCTCGGCCATCACCACCGCGACCTCGGCCTCGATGTGCCCGGGCAGCGTGTCCTGGCCGATGACGTCCAGATCGGCCTGGTAGAACTCGCGGAACCGCCCGTCCTGCGGGCGCTCACCACGCCAGACCTTCTGGATCTGGAAGCGTCGCAGGGGGAAGACCAGGTCGTTCTGGCGCTCCAGGACGTACCTGGCCAGCGGAACGGTGAGGTCGAAGTGCAGGCCGAGGGTGCGGGCCGGATCGGCACCGGCGTCGGCGGAGCCTTCCTCCGCGTGCAGGCGCCGCAGCACGTAGACCTCCTTGTCGACCTCTCCCTTGCGCAGCAGCTGGTCGAGGGGCTCGACCGCGCGCGTCTCGATGCCGGAGAACCCATGGAGCTCGGCAACCTCACGGAACACGTCGATGACGTGCTGCTCCACGAGTCGCTCGGCAGGGAGCCACTCGGGGAATCCGGAGAGTCCTGAGTTCTTCGAGGTCTTCGCCATGCGGTGCACATCCTTCGTCGGTCGTCGGCCTGGGCGGCAGGTTCCCATTATCCCCGACCGCGACCGCTGGGGGCCGACGCCGGACGGGGCGATCTCGACGCACCGGTCACGGTAGAGTTCCGGGACGTGGTGTGCTCCGTCATGAGGGTCACATCCACGTACCAGCCCGGCCGCCGATCTTGGTGGCAGTATCCCGCCCTGCAGCGGATCCCCTCCGAAGGAGCTCAATCGTGAGCGAGTCCGAGACTCCCCTCCCCGCATCGACCCCCGCCGATCAGGCGACTGATCCGGCCGTCGAGCAGCCCCCCGCCCCCGAGGCCGTCGCCTCGTCCGAGCCGGCGCCCGCGCCGGTCGCACCTGAGGAGCCCGACCAGTCCGCCACGACGGCGCCCGAGCCCGCGCTGAACCCGGAGCCCGAGTCGCCTGCCGCCTCGAACTCCGAGCAGGCCGCTGCTGACGAGCCGGAGCCTGCTGGTGCTGCTGCGACGTCGGAGCCTGATGCTGCGGAATCGGAGCGTGCTGCTGCAGGGTCGGATCCTGCCGCCGCCTCGCAGCCCGTACCGTCCCAGGGCACGGAGCCCACCGTGAGCGCCGCTGCCCCGGAGGACACGGAGTCCTCGGAATCCACAGATTCCACGGAGCCCACGGAGTCCACGGACAGCACCGAGAGCGCGCCGACACCCGCGCCCGTGCCGACGCCGGCTCCCACGCCGCGCCCGACGCCGCATCCGACACCGGGCCATAAGCCCGGGGTCCCCTCCCCTGCCGCCCTGGCCGGGAAGAAGCCCAGCGCCGCTCTGCTGCCCGTGATGCCCCCCGTCACCGAGTACGACCCCGAGCAGCTCAGTGCTGCGAAGACGTTCGGAGCGGTCACCGAGGACGGGTCCGTGACGGTGCAGGACGGCACGCAGGTGCGAACCGTCGGTTCTACCACCGAGTCGGACCACGACCAGGCGCTCGAGCCGTTCGCCCGCGGCTACCTCGATCTGGTGGCCTTCCTGGATCTCACGCAGACCACGCTGAACGCCCCGGAGCATACCCAGAACGAGCTCAACAGGCTGCTCGAGAACCTGCGTAAGAACATGAAGGAGCCCCAGGTCGTCGGGGATATCCCGGCACTGCGGGCGCGGGCTCATGAGCTGCGCGAGAAGGCGAAGGGGAAGATCCAGGGACTCGAGGCCAAGCGCTCCGAGGAGCGTGCCGGGTCGGCGCAGCGACGGACCGAGTTCGTCGAGTCGATCGAGGCGCTCGTCGCCACGGACCCGGAGCAGCTCTCCTGGAAGAACGCCGGCGAGACCATGCGTCAGATGGTCCCCACCTGGAAGTCGATGCAGGCCGAGGACGTGTCCCTGGATCGTCCGACCGAAGAAGCACTGTGGAAGAGGCTCTCGGCGGCGCGCGCGACCTTCGATCGCATGCGCAAGCAGTTCTTCTCCGAGCTCGACGAGAAGCACACGGCAGCGGCGGGCGCCAAGGAGGCGCTGATCGCTCGCGCCGAGGAGATGCAGGACTCCACGGACTGGGGTCCGACGGTCCGCGCCTACAAGGATCTGATGAGCCAGTGGCGCGAGGCGCCGCGCGGCAGCCGCAAGAAGGACGATGCGCAGTGGAAGCGGTTCAAGGCCGCTCAGGACCGCTTCTTCACGGCTCGCAACGCCGATCTCCACGAGACCGAGGCGGAGCAGCGCAAGAACCTGGAGACCAAGGAAGCGCTGCTCGCCGAGGCCGAGGCGATCGACGTCGCGAAGGATCTCGACGCCGCGAAGTCCGCTCTGCGCTCCGTCCAGGACCGCTGGGAGGAAGCCGGCAAGGTCCCGCGTGCGGACATGCGGCGCGTCGACGATCGTCTGCGGAGCATCGAGCGTGCGGTGAAGAACGCCGAGCAGGACGAATGGCGTCGCACTGATCCTCGGACCAAGGCGCGCGTGGAAGGTGCCTCCTCGCAGCTGCACTCGGCGATCGCCTCCTACGAGGACGCTCTGGACAAGGCTCGTGCCAGCGGCGATCCTCGCAAGATCGCCGAGGCGGAGACCGCCCTCGAAGCACGCAAGGAGTGGCTGGCCGTCATCGAGCGTTCCGCGCGCGATCTCGACTGATCGGGTCCCTGTCCGGAGCTGAGCTGAGCAGGGCTCCGGGCAGGACCGTTCCTCCCCCGCCCCGTCTGTCCACAGTGGCAGGCGGGGCGTTTGCCGTCCGTGCGCCGAGGCGCGAGAGTCGGACCATGACACCGAGCGGACGCGGGGAGCAGGAGCACAGGGGCGATGCGCCCGATCGCTCCGACGCCCGCGTCGCCCTCGATCGGCCGGGCGCTCCCGGTGGGATCAGCACCCCCGGCAGGACTGAGGCTCCCGTCGGGCCTGGCACTCCCGGTACGCCTGGTCGGCACGCCCTGCCGCTGACCGGCGCTTGCGCCGCGTGGTCGCATCATGCGGCGGAGCTCGCCGTCCCGCTCGCCGCGAGCCTCGAGCGCTGGGACGAGAGCCCGTCGACGGCCTCGATGGTCGAGCAGCAGCTGCTCGCCCGGATACTCCCCGGCGTCTTCCTGCCCCCGGACCTCCTGGGGACCTCGATCCGGCGCGCCCTCGCCCTGGGATGCGCGCTCGGGGCACGTCTGCAGTCCTACTACGTCATCGCCGGCCCCTCCGCGGCCTGGGTCCTGCTCGGCGGCGATCCGCCGGCACCGGCCGAGCTGCTCTCCCCCGCCCATCGGGGATCACTCGTCGGCGCCACCGTGCGCACCTCGCGCCTTCAACCCCGGGAGGTGGAGACGATCGGCGGTGCGCCCGTAACGGTTCCGCTGCGCACAGCCATCGATCTGCTGCGGTTCGCGCCCGACCACGTCGCCGCACCCTGGCTGCGCGAACTGATCCTCAGCGGCCACGTCACCGAGGCAGCGATCCGCCGGCGGCTCCAGAGGATGGAGCGCTACCCTGGCGCCGGCGCCGCCCGTCAGCGCGTCGGACTGCTGCTGGAGCCTCCATCGCTGGCTGCGTGAGCAGAACTGCTGGTCGCGTGGGCACATCCGCTGACCGCGTGAGCCCTGCCGCGGGCGCCGCGGTCAGGAGACGGAGAGGGGTTCGGTCGTGCCCACGGGCTTGCCGTCGGCCGTCACCCGGTAGACGTCGTAGACGCCCTCGACGCGGCGCACAGTCGCCAGCACCGACTGCAGATGCGAGGGATCCGCGAGCTCGAAGGAGAAGAACGTCGTGGCGAGACGGTCGGTGTTGGACTGCGCGGCTGCGGAGTGGAGATTGACCTGCTGCTCGGAGATCACCAGGGCGAGATCGGTGAGCAGGCGCGGCCGATCGAGCGCTTCGACCTTGATATGCACGAGATATGCGGCGCTGTGGCGACCGGACCACGCCACATCCACGATGCGATCGGGCTGCTGCTCCTGCAGCTGGATCGCATTGGAGCAGCTGGTGTGGTGCACGGAGATCCCCGAACCCCGGGTCACGAAACCGACGATCGGGTCCCCCGGCACCGGGGCGCAGCACTTGGCCAGCTTGACCCAGAGGTCCTTCTGGCCGTCGACGATGACCCCCTGATCGGACTCCGTCGTATGGCGATCCCCACGGCTGGGACGGGAGCGCGCCCGCGAGGGCAGCGTCATCTCCGCGACGTCCTCCTCCGCACCGTCCGATCCACCGAAGACCGCTCGTAGCTTCTCCACGACATGCTGCGCGCCGGTGTGGCCCTCGCCGATGGACGTGTACAGCGAATCCACCGACGGGAGGTTCAGGTCGGAGGCCACCGTGGCCAGGGTGTCGTGCGTGAGCAGCCGGCGCATCGGGAGATCCTGGCGCCGCAGCGCCTTGGCGAGATCCTCCTTGCCCCGCTCGAGGGCCTCCTCGCGACGCTCCTTGGAGAACCAATGTCGGATCTTGCTGCGCGCGCGAGGGGACTTCACGAAGCCCAGCCAGTCCCGGCTCGGGCCCGCCTCCGGCGACTTCGAGGTGAAGACCTCGACGACGTCCCCGGTGGACAGCACGGACTCCAGCGACACCAGCCTGCCGTTGACCCGGGCACCGATCGTCCGGTGCCCGACCTCCGTGTGCACGGTGTAGGCGAAGTCGACGGGGGTGGATCCCTGGGGAAGCGCCAGCACGTCCCCCTTCGGCGTGAAGACGTACACCTCCTGGGTGTTGATCTCGAAGCGCAGCGAATCCAGGAACTCCCCGGAGTCCGTGGTCTCCTTCTGCCAGTCCATCAGCTGCCGAAGCCAGGCGGCCTCGTTGCTCACGGGCTTCGAGTCGCCGCTGTCAGCACCGACCGCCATCGCCTTGTACTTCCAGTGCGCCGCAACACCGTACTCCGCGCGTCGATGCATCTCCCGGGTGCGGATCTGCACCTCGACCGGTTTGCCGGTGGGACCGATGACGGTGGTGTGCAGCGACTGGTAGAGGTTGAACTTGGGCAGAGCGATGTAGTCCTTGAAGCGGCCCTGGACCGGGGACCAGCGGGCATGCAGGGTGCCCAGCACGCCGTAGCAGTCGCGGACGGAGTCGACGAGCACCCGGATCCCGACCAGGTCGTAGATGTCGGCGAAGTCGCGGCCCCTCACGATCATCTTCTGGTAGATCGAGTAGTAGTGCTTGGGACGGCCTGTGACCTCGGCCTTGATCCGGGCCTTCTTCAGATCGTCCTGGATCTTGGAGGACACCAGCTTCAGGTACTGCTCCCGGGCGGGGGCGTGCTGGGCGACGAGCGCGACGATCTCCTCGTACACCTTCGGGTAGAGGACCTGGAAGGAACGGTCCTCCAGCTCCCACTTCATCGTGTTCAGGCCGAGCCGATGCGCGAGAGGCGCGTAGATCTCGAGGGTCTCCTTGGCCTTGCGCTCGGCCGAGGCGGCCGGCACGTACTTCCAGGTGCGGGCGTTGTGGAGGCGATCCGCGAGCTTGATCAGCAGCACCCGGACGTCGCGGCTCATCGCCACGATCATCTTGCGCACGGTCTCCGCCTGCGCGGCCTCGCCGTAGGTGACCTTGTCCAGCTTGGTCACGCCGTCGACCATGACGGCGATGACCTCGCCGAACTCAGCCCGGAGCCGCTCGAGGGAGTAGTCGGTGTCCTCGACCGTGTCATGCAGGAGCGCCGCGGCGACCACGTCGGCCGGCGATCCGAGCTCGGCGAGGATCGTCGCGACCGAGACCGGGTGGGTGATGTACGGGTCCCCGCTCTTGCGGGTCTGCCCACGATGAGCTCGTTCGGCCACCGTGTAGGCCCGCTGGATGAGCACGAGGCTCTCCTTGGGATTCACGGCCGACATGGTCTCCAGGAGCGGAGACAGCAGCGGATCGGTCGGGGTGCCAGAGCGCGAGGAGAAGAAGGCCAGACGGGAGCGCGACTTGCGCGGCCCCTGCGTCACAGGACGGGTGTTCGGCGAGGGCGCGCTCGACGCGGAGCGCGACGTCTCCACGCCGTCTCCCGTGGTCTCGGATGCGGGCCGCTCGTGCACTGCACACCTCCTGCTCTAGGAGCGCCAGTCTACGCGCAGGTCACCGTGGCCAGGACCGACGTCCGCTGTTCGCGGACAGCCCGCAGGACGGTCCTGAACCGCAGTCCTGAACCGCAGTCCGTATCCACAGTCCGGTACCGCGGGGTCGTGTGGCAAGGCGGATGGCGACATCCGCCGAGCACCTGGCACGAAGCACCCAGCACCCAGAACCCAGAACCCAGCACCCAGCACCCAGCACCCAAGGATCAGTTCGGGAGCGACCAGACCCTCGTCAGGGGCACGTCGGGCAGCCTCTCGCGGCCGTGCAGACCCTCGAGCTCGAGGAGGAACGAGACGCCGACGACCTCGACGTCGAAGCGCCGCGTCAGCTCGAGCGTGGCGGCTGCGGTGCCTCCGGTGGCCAGCAGGTCGTCGACGATCAGGGTGCGGGCCCCGGCCGGGAGCGAGCCCTCAGGGATCTGCACGACCGCACTGCCGTACTCGAGGTCATAGCTGAGGCTCGCGGGATCCCCCGGCAGCTTCCCGGCCTTGCGCACCGGCACGAATCCCGCGCCCAGCTCGTAGGCCAGGGGGGCGCCGACCACGAAGCCTCGAGCCTCGGTGCCGACCACGTACTCGATGTCGTCGGGAAGCAGCGACGTCCAGTATCGGATCACCGTGCGGAACGCCGCGGCGTCCCGCAGCAACGGGATGATGTCGCGGAACAGGACCCCGGGCAGCGGGAAGTCCGGGTACTCGGAGATGTGGGTCGCGCGGAGCGCCTCGATCTCGTCGGGCGTCGCCATCTGCTCACTCATCGGGAACCGTCTCCTGAGGTGGGGCGCCGGCTGCGGGAACTCCGCCGCGGCTGTCGGCTCGCGTCGCGCGCGGGTGCCGCGGCGTGCATCGACTGATCGGACTCCTCCGACGTCTCCGGGGCGACTGACTCGTCCGAGGCAGACGTGGAGACACCATCGATCTGATCATCGGAGACGACGTCGTCGGCTCCTTCGGGAAGGTCGTCGTCGTCGGCGGCGTCGGCGTCGGCGTCGGCGGCGGCGTCGTCGGACCGATCGACCTGTCGATCGCCGGCGGTGCCGGAGCCGCCGCTGTGACGGGCCTCGTGCACGGCCTTCGTGTGCGCGACGATCTCCGGTTCCCTGCGGCGCAGGTCCACGAGGAAGCCCGGTGCCAGGAAGATCGAGGAGTAGGTGCCCGCGATGATGCCGATGAACAGCGCCAGGGAGATGTCCTTCAGCGTGCCGGCGCCGAGCAGGAAGGCACCGATCCCGAGGATCGAGCCGACCGGGAGCAGGGCGACCACGGAGGTGTTGATGGACCGCACGAGGGTCTGGTTCGCGGCGAGCTCGACCTGGTCGGCGAAGCTCGCGCGCGTCTGCTCGGTCAGCCCTGAGACGTTCTCGCGGACCTTGTCGAAGACCACGATCGTGTCGTACAGCGAGTAGCCCATCACGGTGAGGAACCCGATCACGGTGCCCGGGGTGATCTCGAAACCGACCACGCCGTAGACCGCGGCGGTGATCAGCATGTCGTGGAACAGGGCGCCCATGGCTGCCAAGGAGGACTTCAGGTTGCGGAAGTACAGCGCCATGGTCACGGCGACGAGCACGAGGAAGACCACGACGGCACGCAGCATCTTCTGCGTGATGTCACCGCTCCAGACCGGGCCGACGTAGGACGTCGAGACCGAATCGGTGGGAACGTCGTACGCCGCCGCGAGCTCCTCCGCGAGCTCGGCCGTCTCCGCGGAGTCCAGCTGCTCGGTCTGGACACGCATCGTGTCCCGCCCCAGGACCGTGATCTTCGGTTCGTTGTCGGGCAGATGCTCGCGCACCGTGTCCCGGGCGGCGACCTGGTCGGTATCGGCCACGCCCGCGACCTGGAACTCGGAACCGCCGGTGAACTCGATGCCGAGGTTCGGACCACGCAGCCCGGCGATGCCCGCGAGGAGCACGATCGCGATGAGGCTGAAGAGGTACCAGGTGCGGCGTCGCCGCACGATCGGGACGGTGCGGCGACCTGCGTGGAGGTCGTTCCCGAACCGGGAGAATGTCGCGGTCATCGGCTCGTCTCCTCGGAGTCGTCATCCATCGGGTCGGTCCCGCCGTCGTCGGACGACGCCGCCGTGGGTGCCTCGTCCGGAGAGGCTGCTTCCCGTCGGAGCCGGGCCTTGCGCTCCGCGAGCGTCTCCCGCGATCCCTCCTCCTCGGTCTCGCCGCGCTCGTCGAGCGAGCGCACCCGTCCACGGCCGGCATAGGCAGGGACGTTCCGCCCCAGCATCGCCGGATCCAGGCCGCTCCAGGGGTGGCCCTTGCCGAAGAAGCGCGTGCGCACGAGCACCTGGAGGATGGGATGGGTGAACAGGAAGACGACCAGCAGGTCGAGCAACGTGGTCACCCCGAGCACGAAGGCGAAACCGCGCACGCCACCGGTCGAGAGCAGATAGAGGACCACCGCGGCGATCAGGTTCACGGAGTCCGAGGCGAGGATCGTGCGCTTGGCGCGGTCCCAGCCGTGGTCGACGGCGCCCACGATCCCGCGACCGTCGCGTATCTCGTCCCTCACCCGTTCGAAGTAGACGATGAAGGAGTCCGCGGTGAACGCGACCGCGACGATCATGCCGACCACCCCGGCGAGGGACAGGCGGTACCCGATATCGGGGATGTTGGAGAGCACGGTGAGCGTGGCGTAGGTGAGCATGCCCATGACCACCAGGCTCGTCGTCGTCACGATGGCGAGCGTGCGGTACTGGGCGAAGGCGTAGGCGACCACGAGGGCCAGACCGATGAGACCGGCGATGAGGCCCATCCGGAGCTGATCGGTGCCCAGGGTCGCGGAGATCTGCTGCTCGGAGGCGACGTCGAACTCGAGCGGGAGAGCGCCGAAGCGAAGCTGGTCCGAGAGCTGGCTCGCCTGGTCCTGCGAGAAGTCCCCGGAGATCGAGGCCTCGCCGCCCGGGGACGGCTCCTGCACCTGGGGCGCCGAGATGACCATGCCGTCCAGCACGATGCCGAACGCAGGGCTGGCGCCCTCGCCGTTGTACAGCGCGTTGGTCATGTCGGAGAACGCCTGGGCGGCGTCCTCCTTGAAGCTCATGTTCACGACGTAGAAGCCCGTGGACTGACCGGTCGGGTTCACATCGGCCGCGACGCTCGAGCTGGAGATCGAGGAACCGGCGACGACCTCGGGGCCGAGCAGGAACTTCTGCGTGCCCTCGGGGTCGCAGGCCACGACGGGCTCATCGGCGGGGGTCGCGGAGACCGTCTCCTGCTGGGAGCTGGGGTCCGTGCAGTCCGCGGCCATCAGCTCGGTCTGGATCTCGGGGGTCATCCATTCCATGGACCAGGCCGGGTACTGCAGCTCGCCCTCGGCGGGCGCCTCGGGCGGAGCCTGCTCGGTGTCGCCGCTGACCAGCCCGTCGAACTGCAGGGAGGACGGATCCGCGGGCGCCGACGAGGCCTCCTCGCCATCCACCCCTCCGGCGTCGGAGGCTGCCCCGCCGTCGGAGGCTCCGCCGCCGTCGGAGGGCTGCGCCTCGGCGGTCCCCTCGGGGGCAACGACCCCCAGGACCGGCCGGAAGGACATCGACGCCGTCTGACGGATGGCCTCCGAGGTCTCATGATCGAGAGTGCCGGGGACATCGATGACGATGTTCGTCCCGCCCTGCACGCTGATCTCGGTCTCGGAGACGCCCATGGCGTTCACGCGCTGGCTGATGATCTGGCGGGCCTGCTCCATGGCCGTGTCATCCACCTCGGCGCCGTCGCGCGACTGCGTCTGCAGGATGATCTGGGTGCCGCCCTCGAGATCGAGGGCGAGTTTGGGAGCCGGTTGCCAGCCCCCCTTCCAGACCCCGGCACCGATCCCGCCGCCCAGCAGCAGGATCAGCACCGCAAGGGCCATGAGGGCGATGCGACGTGCAGGCATGGGGCAGGATTCCTCAGGACGACGGAAGGGTCAGGCCGAGCAGGCGCTCGGGGTCGTGGGGGCCGACGCGCGCAGCATGCGCGAGCACCACCCACGGAGAGAGGTGCGCGCAGTCACGACTTGTGATGCGCGCACCTCACGATGGATCAGCGGTCGCGCTTGTCCTCAGGACGCGCGAAGTCGTCGGCCACGGTGACGCCGGGGTTCGTCCCGCGGTCGAGCTCGGAGTCACGCTGCGCGAACTCGGAGTCGTGCTCGGAGTCGACGGTGCCGTCCTCGGAGGACTCATCGGCCGCGTCGGCCTCGAGAGGATCCACGCCCATGGCGATCGCCTGGCGGGCCCACTTGGTCTGGGCGCCGTTCTCGGATTCGAGGATGACGACGTCATCGAACGAGTCCACGATCAGACCATAGAAACCGGAGTGCGTGCGCACCTCGTCCCCGACGCCGAGCTGCGAGACCAGATCGCGCTGCTTCGCCTGCGCCTTCTTCTGACGATTCGACATGAACAGCAGGGGAAGCATCATCACTGCGAAGATGAGCAGGAGCGGGAGGAGAGATTCCACGGATTTCCTTTCGGCGGACAGCGACGCATCCGGGAGCGCATGCTCCCGATCCGTCCTGCCGCGGACGACTGACCGCCCCACTGTACCTGCCGCCCCCGGGCACGCTTCCCAGCCGATGCCCTGTCCCACCTCGGCGGCAGGAGCCTCTCAGAACCGCCCGAGCATCGGGGCCGCGCCCTCGGCCCCGGCGGGAGCCTCCAACCCCAGATGGGTCCAGGCGGCCGGTGCGGCGGCGCGCCCTCGCGGCGTGCGCAGCAGGAACCCTTCCCGCACGAGATACGGCTCGACCATGGTCTCGACGGTCTCGATCTCCTCCCCCACGGCCACGGCCAGGGTCGACAGACCTACCGGCCCGCCGGCGAAGCGCCCGCACAGGGCGCTGAGAACGGCGCGATCCAGACGGTCCAGACCGCGATCATCGACCTCGTAGACGCGCAGCGCCTCCCGCGCAGCGGCCAGATCCAGCCGACCGGTGCCGCGCACCTGTGCCCAGTCGCGCACCCGGCGCAGGAGACGGTTCGCGATGCGCGGGGTTCCACGGGACCTCGAGGCGATCTCCTGCGACGCCTCCTCGACGAGATCCACCTCGAGCCGGGTCGCGGAGCGCCGCACCACTTCGCGGAGCTCCTCGGGCGCATAGAAGTCCAGATGGCCGATGAAGCCGAAGCGATCGCGCAGCGGAGCAGGGAGCAGGCCGGCCCGGGTGGTCGCCCCGACGACGGTGAACGGCGGAAGATCCAGCGGGATCGAGGTGGCACCGACTCCCTTGCCCACGATGACATCGACCCGGAAGTCCTCCATCGCGATGTAGAGCATCTCCTCGGCCGGGCGGGCCAGACGGTGGATCTCGTCGATGAAGAGCACCTCCCCCTCGTCGAGGGAGGACAGGATCGCCGCGAGGTCCCCCGCATGCTGGATCGCCGGGCCGGAGGTGATGCGCAGGGGCGCCTCGAGCTCTGCGGCGATGATCATCGCCAGCGTGGTCTTGCCCAGTCCCGGCGGACCGGACAGCAGAACGTGCTCCGGGGTCTTGCCACGACCGGAGGCGGCATCGAGCACGAGCGAGAGCTGCTCGCGCACCACCTGCTGGCCGACGAACTCGTCGAGCCGTCGGGGCCGCAGCGCGGATTCCGCCGTGCGCTCCGGCGGGGCCGACTCCGCGCTCATCACGGAGTCCTCCCTCGTGTGCGATCCTGCGTCCCGCGGATCGCCGTCGGGGCCGCTCTCGGGGTTCATCGGCTGCCGCCCAGCTGGCGCAGCGCACGGCGCAGGAGCTCAGCGGCGTCCAAGGGATCATCGGTCTCGGCGCGGACACCCTCGACGGCCGAGAGCGCGCCCTTCTCCGCCCAGCCGAGCCCGACCAGGGCGACGACCACGTCCGCGTCGACACCGGACGGCTGCGAGCTCGTCCCCGCGGCCCCTTCCGGAGCGGCGGGGCCTGCCGGTGCCGGAAGCTTCCCCCCGAGCTCGAGGAGCATGCGGCTGGCGACCTTCGGACCGATGCCGGGGGTCCGGGTGATGGTCTTCGCATCCTGATCGGCGACGGCCCGCCGCAGCTCCTCGGGGTCGAGCACCGCGAGCACCGCGAGCGCGGTGCGCGGCCCGATGCCGGAGACGGACTGCACGATGCGGAACGTCTCGGCCTCCTCCGGGTGCGGGAAGCCGAAGAGGGTCATCGAGTCCTCACGGACGACCAGCTCGGTGTGCAGAGTCAGCTCCGCGCCGTGGCGGGTCGAGCTCAGGGCCTGGGGTGTGGTGCGGACGAGGTAGCCGACGCCACCCACCTCGAGCACGAGGGCGTCGAGGTCGATGCGGGCCACGCGGCCGGTCAGGGATGCGATCACAGGACCACTCTAGAACGAGTGTTCGATCAGTGCCGGGAGGTCGAGCGCTCCCGGGCGCGTCGGGCCTCGCGCTCCGCACGTGCCCAGACCGCCTGTGCGCTGGTGCGGGAGCCGCCCGAGGCGTCCAGCGCCACGGGGCCCGGGCCCCGCCACAGCTGGGTCAGTGCGATCGCGACCGCGTCGGCCGCGTCGGCGGGCTGCGGGGGCGCCTCGAGCCCCAGCAGCTTGACCAGCATCGTCTGGATCTGCTTCTTGTCGGCGCGGCCGCTGCCGGTGACGGCGGCCTTCACCTCGGAGGGCGTGTGCAGCGCCGTCGGGATCCCCCGCTCAGCGGCTTCCAGGAGCGCGATCCCGGAGACCTGGGCGGTCCCCATGACCGTGGAGATGTTGTTCTGGCTGAACACCCGCTCCACCGCCACGACATCCGGGGAGTACTCCTCGATCGCCGCCCGCAGACCCTTCGCGATCGCGAGCAGGCGCTGATCCAGCGGGTCCTCGGTGTCGGACCGGATGACCCCGGCGTGGACGAAGGTGGCGCGGCGACCACCGGCCGCGTCGATCACCCCGACGCCGCACCGCGTGAGGCCGGGATCGATCCCGAGGACCCTCAAGATCATCCGGCCCTCCCCGATGGGTGCGGTGCTGTCGGTGCTGTCAGTGCTGTCCGTGCGGCACGTGCTGTCGTGCACGGGGCTGTCCCGGACTGGGCTGTCGTGAGCTGGACCGTCACGGACCACATGGCGCCCCGTCGTGCGGCGATGGCCGGCACGACGGGGACGCGCATCACTCGGGCTCGGCGTCCGCGAGCTGCGCGGCGACGTCCTCCGGGATGTCGAGGTTCGAGAAGACGTTCTGCACGTCGTCGCTGTCCTCGAGGGCGTCGATCAGGCGCAGCGCCTTCTGGGCTCCGTCCAGGTCGACGGGGGTGCGCATGGTGGGCACGAACTGCGCCTCGGCGCTGTCGTAATCGATGTCCGCCTCCTGCAGCGCGGTGCGCACGGCGACGACGTCGGTGGCCTCCGAGAGGACCTCGAAGGAGTCACCCTCGTCGGTGATCTCCTCGGCGCCGGCATCGAGGACGACCTCGAGCAGGGTGTCCTCGGTGAGCTCGCCCTTGGGGACCGTCACCACGCCCTTGCGCTCGAACAGGTAGGAGACGGAGCCGGACTCCGCCATGTTCCCCCCGTTGCGGTTGAAGGCGAGGCGCACCTCGGAGACCGCGCGGTTCTTGTTGTCGGTGAGGCACTCGACCAGCACGGCGATGCCGCCCGGGGCGTAGCCCTCGTACATCAGGGTCTCGTAGTCGACCCCGCCGCCGTCGAGCCCGCCGCCGCGCTTGACGGCGCGGTCGATGTTGTCATTGGGGACCGAGGTCTTCTTGGCCTTCTGGATCGCGTCGAAGAGCGTCGGGTTGCCGGAGGGATCGGGCCCGCCCATACGCGCCGCGACCTCGATGTTCTTGACCAGCTTGGCGAATGCCTTGCTGCGCTTGGCATCGATGACGGCCTTCTTGTGCTTCGTGGTCGCCCACTTGGAATGCCCTGACATCTCTCTCCTCCCGACGTAGACGCCGGATACCGGCGCAGTGCGGACCCATTCTAGGGGTACACGAGCCATCGTCCCTGTCAGGACGGTTCAGCGACGCACGACCGGCTGTGTGAGCGACCCGATCAGCCGACGGTCCGCCGTGATGCGTTCGAGCAGCTCCCGCTCCTGCAGGCGGGTCTTCGCCGTGGCCCTGCCGTGCAGCACGCTGTGCCGCTGCATGCCCAGCTCGATCGAGGCGCGGATCAGGTCCCGCATGCCCATCCGGGCGACGGCGCCGTGGCGCCCGGCCCACTTCTCGGCCTTGCGGCGACGACCCATCGCGACCAGGAGATCGACCTCCGCCGGAGCGAACCATCCGGCACGCCCGTAGTCCGAGAGCTGTCTGCGCAGGATGCGGCGCTCCCGCAGCCGCAGGAAGAGCACGATCCCTGCCAGGAGGAGGAATATCGGCACCTGCACGGAGGCGTAGTAGCGCAGGAATCCTGCGAGGGGGCTCGCGGGATCGACCGGCAGGAAGAACGAGGAGCCGTTCCACAGGGCATGCAGGATCATGCCGAGCGAGAGCCCGCCGACGCCGAGCCCGAAGTACAGCATCAGCGAGCGCCGCTCCGCCGCGATGCCCAGACCCAGCCCGCACAGCGCCGTGAAGGAGACGTGGGCGAAGGGAGACAGGAGCCCGCGCAGGAAGAAGGTCTGCCAGAAGACGTCGACCTCGCCGGCGGCCTGCGCCTGGTGGAACGAGTTCCCGAAGTAGAGGATGTTCTCGGTGAATGCGAACCCTCCGGCGATCAGCGCCGCATAGACCACCCCGTCGATCGGTCCGGCGATGTAGCGCCGTCCCCAGATCAGCAGGCCGATCAGCCCGGCGGACTTCATGCTCTCCTCGATGACCGGCGCCTGGATCACCGCGCCCAGGAACGAGGCCGTGACGTCGCTGGGCTCGCTCGGCGTGATCCAGCTCGTGAAGGGGCCTCCGATGACGAAGGTCAGCGCGACCGAGCCCACGGCGCCCCAGATGAAGGCGTAGACCAGGGAGATCCGGGGCTGCGGGGTGTACCGGTCGATCCACCACACGGCGGTGAACACGATGGCCACGGGTACCAGGGCCGCGGTGAACGCGACCAGGGAGGTGCCGAACCCGAGCGGGAGGATGATGAAGAGATAGAGGAGCACCGCGCCGCCCGCCAGGAGCAGGAAGGACAGCGCGAAGGCCGCCCACCTCACCCACGGCGGTCGGCGTCGCGAGCGCTGCGGGCCGCCGTCTCCGAGCCGAGCGGGTCCGCGGGGGTCCGTGCGCTGGACGTCGTAGTCATAGCCGGGGTCGAGGGCAGCGGTCCCGGACGCTGGAGGCGCTGGGAATCCGGTCGTGTTCATCGAGGTCGTTCCTCCCCTGCCCTGGATGCGCCGGCGGTCCCGATCACCGTGCGCCGAGTGCTGATCGCCGTTCCTCGGGACCCCTTGCCGTCGGCTCGTTCCCGGGCCCCCGCCGCAGCCGGCGGCCTCGGTCATGCTAGCTCAGGGCCAGGCGTCGGCGTACAGCTGACGGGTGTCCGCCAGCAGGATGGGGACGGCCTTCGTGCGCCCGATGATCGGCAGGAAGTTCGCATCGCCCATCCATCTCGGTACCACGTGCTGGTGGAGGTGGGCGGCGATCCCCGCTCCGGCGACCGGCCCCTGGTTCATCCCGAGGTTGAAGCCTGCAGGATCGGAGACCTGTCGGATCACGCGCATCGCGGTACGGGTCAGCTCGGCGATCTCGCGCACCTCGTCGTCGTCCAGCTCCGTGTAGTCCGCGACATGCCGGTACGGGCACACCAGGAGATGACCGGCGTTGTAGGGGTACAGGTTCAGGATCACGTAGGCCACCTGGCCGCGGTGGACGATCAGGGCGTCCTCGTCGGAGCGCTGCGGCCCCGCGCAGAAGGGACACTGCTCGTCGTCGTGCGGATCCTCGGGCTTGTTCTCGCCGCCGATGTACGCCATACGATGCGGGGTCCACAGCCGTTGGGTGTCGTCGGGCACGCCCGCGAAGCTCCGGGCGTCCTCGACGACCGGGTGCGAGGGGCCGGGCTGCGAGGTGTCGGTGGGTGACGAGGCAATCGGTGACGAGGCAGGGCGCGAGGAGCCCTCCGGGGCGGAGGGCTCCTCGCGGGAACGCTGTTCGTTCACACCTGCGCCTTGGTCGTCACGGCCTCCACGATGCGCTCGACGGCGGTGTCCACGTCGATGCCGTTGTCCTGGCTGCCGTCGCGGAGACGGAAGGAGACCGCGCCGTTGGCCTGGTCCTCGCCGCCGGCGATCAGCAGGTAGGGCACCTTCTCCTTGGTGTGGGTGCGGATCTTCTTCTGCATGCGGTCGTCCGAGGAGTCCACCTCGACACGGATGCCGTGGGCGCGGAGCTTCGCGGCGACCTCCTCGAGGTAGGGCACGTACTCGGCGGCGACCGGGATGCCGACCACCTGGACCGGGGCGAGCCACACCGGGAAGGCCCCGGCATAGTGCTCCAGCAGCACACCGAAGAAGCGCTCGATGGAGCCGAACAGGGCACGGTGGATCATCACCGGGCGCTGGCGGGAGCCGTCGGAGGCGGCGTACTCCAGCTCGAAGAGCTCCGGCTCGAAGAAGTCGAGCTGGATCGTGGACAGCTGCCAGGTGCGTCCGATCGCGTCCTTCGCCTGGACGGAGATCTTCGGACCGTAGAAGGCGGCGCCGCCCGGGTCCGGGACCAGATCGAGGCCCGATGCGGTGGCGACCTCCTCGAGGGTGGCCGTGGCCTCATCCCAGGTGCTGTCGTCGCCGACCGACTTCTCGGGGTCGCGGGTGGACAGCTCGAGGTAGAAGTCGTCGAGCCCGTAGTCCTTGAGCAGCCCCAGCACGAAGTCGAGCGTCGAGGCGATCTCCTCGCGCATCTGCTCACGCGTGGTGTAGATGTGCGCGTCGTCCTGGGTGAAGCCACGAGCACGGGTCAGCCCGTGCACCACGCCGGACTTCTCGTAGCGGTAGACGCTGCCGAACTCGAAGAGACGCAGCGGCAGCTCGCGGTAGGACCTGCCGCGGGAGCTGTAGATGAGGTTGTGCATCGGGCAGTTCATGGGCTTGAGGTAGTAGTCCTGCCCCTGCTTGGTGACGTTCCCGTCCGCGTCCACCTCCTCGTCCACGTGCATCGGCGGGTACATGCCCTCGGCGTACCACTCGAGGTGTTTGGAGGTCTCGAAGAGGTTCTTCTTCGTGATGTGAGGGGTGGAGACGAAGGAGTAGCCGGCCTCGACGTGGCGGCGACGGGAGTAGTCCTCCATCTCCATCTTGATCGTGGCGCCCTTGGGATGGAACACCGGCAGGCCGGAGCCGATCTCGTCGGGGAAGGAGAACAGATCGAGCTCGTTGCCCAGGCGGCGGTGGTCGCGGCGCTCGGCCTCGGCGACGCGCTCCTGGTACGCCCGCAGCTCATCCTTGGACGGCCAGGCGGTGCCGTAGACGCGCTGCAGCATCGAGTTCTTCTCACTGCCGCGCCAGTAGGCGGCGGCGGAGCGGGTCAGCGCGAAACCGTTGCCGATCAGCTTGGTGGTGGGCAGGTGCGGGCCACGACACAGGTCGGTCCAGACCGTCTGCCCCTTCTTGTCCACGTTGTCGTACATGGACAGGCCGCCCTCGCCGACCTCGACGCTCGCCCCGTCGGCGGCGTCGCCGGCGGTGGACTTCAGGCCGATGAGCTCGAGCTTGTAGGGCTCCCCGGCCTCCTCGACGCGCGCGGCGTCGTCGGTGATCTCGCGACGCACGAAGCGCTGACCGGACTTGATGATCCGGTTCATCTCCTTCTCCAACGCCTTGAGGGACTCGGGAGTGAAGGGCTCGGCGACATCGAAGTCGTAATAGAAGCCATCGGCGATGGGCGGCCCGATCCCGAGCTTGGCCTCAGGGTTCGTCACCTGCACGGCCTGCGCGAGGACGTGAGCGGCGCTGTGGCGGAGGATCGACAGGCCGTCCTCGCTGGAGATCTCGACGCCCTCGACGATCTGTCCGTTCACGAGCGGCGTGGCGAGGTCGCGCAGCTCCGCATCGATGCGCAGCGCGATGATCTCGGTGCGGCCCGCGAACAGCTCGGTGCCCGTGGTCCCCTCCTCGAGCTGCTGGGGGGATCCGTCGAGGGTGATGGCGATCTGGGCCACGGGAATTCTCCTTGTGTTCGGGTCGAGCCGGCCGACGATGCCGGCTCCACGGACGATGGTATCGGGCCGGGGCCCCTCGACGAGCCGACGGCCTGTGCGCCACCTGGGCTCTCATCGAGGCGATCGGGGCAGAGCAGAAGGGCCCCGGTCCGAAGACCGGGGCCCTTCTGTGCTGGTGGGCGATACTGGGATCGAACCAGTGACCTCTTCCGTGTCAGGGAAGCGCGCTACCGCTGCGCCAATCGCCCGGGGCGGCGCCCGAAGGCACCGACGGAGGTGGGTACGGGATTCGAACCCGTGTACACGGCTTTGCAGGCCGTTGCCTCGCCTCTCGGCCAACCCACCGGAGATGCTTCCGCATCTATATGAAACGGCGCTCCCGACAGGACGTCGAGCGCGCCGCTCCCCGGAGCGGACGACCGGATTCGAACCGGCGACCCTCACCTTGGCAAGGTGATGCTCT
>NZ_JABUXW010000038.1 GCF_014897585.1 Brachybacterium tyrofermentans
ACGGATCACCCCCTACCTGTGAACACCTCGCTTACACAGACAAGTTGACAGGCCCTGCCGGTCAGAGACCCGTTCCTTCATCCCCGCTCCGTGACTACAACGTCATGACCCGCAACAGCTAGTTCACTATCAGGCCGGACCAGGCACACATCGCGTGACGCATGGTGAGGCCGCCTGCGTGCGACGTTACCTCCGCGACAGGTTCCGTGAGCCCCCGCCCACTGTCGCGGAGTACAAGGGCCGAACCGCGGCCCCACCACTTCGGAGGTCACGATGCCCCGCAAGCCCGCCGTCCACGATGTCGTCACGCTCGACGAACTGATGACCGCCAACGACGTCGCCGACGTCCTCGGACTCTCCACTGGAACCCTCGCCAACTGGCGCAGCCTCGGCATGGGGCCCACCTACGTCAAGCTCGGTGGACGTGTCCGCTACCGCGTCTCCGGAGTCAACTCCTGGGTCGCCAGCCAGGAACACGAGAGCGCCGGCTGACCCCCGATACCCTGCAGCACGGGAGAAGACACAGGAGGGCAGATGACCAGAGCCATCCAGAAGCGGACGCCACTGCCCACGCCGGTCAGGCTCGAGGACGCCCAGAACGTAGGCACTCTCCTCGCGGGCAGTCGCTCCGCCGAGACCAGACGCTCCTACGCCTCCGCGATGCGCACCTTCACGGCCTGGTGCCAGGAGCGCGGCTACCCCGCTGTACCCACAGGCCCGGAAGTCGTCGCGTCATACATCGCGCACCGCTCCACGTACGTCGCCCACTCGACGATCTCCCGTGATCTCGCCGCGATCGCCGCCACCCACCTGGACAGTGGTCTCGATGACCCCACGGCTCACCACGGAGTGCGCCAGGCACTCCGCTCCGTCGGCAGGACACTCGGGACCGCACCCTCACGCCGAGCAACACCGCTGACCACCACCCTGATGCGTCAGATCATCGACGCGATGGAGGACCTCGAGACCACGACCGGCAAGCGCGACCGCGCCATCCTGCTCATCGGGCTCGCCGCCGCTCAGCGCAGAAGCGAGATCGCCGCACTCACCACGAACGACATCGCCCGACAGGACGCCGGCATGCTGCTGCGCATACGCCGCTCGAAGACCGACCAGACCGGTAGAGGAGACCTCATCGGCATCCCCCTCGGCGCCCACCCCGAAACCTGTCCGGTGCTCGCACTCGAGGCGTGGCTCGAAGCCAGCGGCAGACGCCTCGGGGATGGAACCCCCGTGTTCTCCCGGATCTACAACCACTCCCAGATCGGCGCCACCGCGCTGTCGGATCGCTCCATCGCACGCATCATCCAGGCTCGCGCCGCGGCCGCCGGCATCAGCGAGAAGGACTACGCCCACACCGCAGGAGTCGCCCAGACCTGGGTATCCGGGCACTCACTGCGTGCGGGCCACGCGACTTCCGCCGCAGAGGAGGGCGTCGACCCGATGACGATCTCCCGCACCACCAGACACCGCCGACTGGACTCCCTCGCCCGGTACGTGCGCCCTGCCAGCGCCTTCGAAGACTCAACAGCAGGAAAGATCGGCCTATAGACGCACTGCGGCCCGGCACCCATTGAGGGGTGTCGGGCCGAGCAGTGGATAGAGCGGAGTCAGTTCGCCTTGGCGTAAGCCTCACGAACATCGGCGCGGATGCGACCCCGCTCCGAGACCTCGTAGCCGTTCGCGACCGCCCACTGGCGGATCTTCGCGGCGTCGCCGCCGGTGCTGGCACCGGTGCCGCGCTGCGCGCGACCACCAGTGCGCCGCGCCAGAACGGTCCACTTCTCCATCTCGGAGCGCAGCTGGCGTGTGTTGTCCTCGTTCAGGTCGATCTCGTACGAGACGCCGTCCAACCCAAACGTCACCGTGTTCGTGGCATCCGAACCATCGATATCGTCAACGAGCAGAACCTGGGTCTTGCGAGCCATTGGGACCTCCAGTGATTAGAGAGATTGCGCGGACAGTGTAGGCACACTTCCCTTGAGGAGTCATGCATTTTGGCGGTCACTGGGCGTTTCGGTAGTCCGCGAACTGTCGGCGAGAAATCGCGAGGATTTCATTGAGATGCGATCCGATCTCGCGGCGACTGGCCGGCTCCGTCACGCCGAGCTCTGCGACCAGCTCCTTGCGCGTAGGGAACTCTCCCTCGCCGTGATGCGCGAAGAACACCACCGCCACGCTCGCCATAGGGACTGGCGGACGCTTCGGCGCACGAATACGCGTAGCCTCCCGTTCGGCGTCTCTCCGCGCGCATTCGGCCACGATCGACCGAATCCGCGCAGTGCGCTCAGACACCCCCTCATCCGGTACATCCGTCCAGGCCAGACGATCCTCACCGAACAGAGACGGATCCTCCAACGGGATCGACCGGAGATTACCGAGACCCTTGATGGTGACCAGCACGGACTGCCGTGCGGCGTCCTTCCGCGTCGCGTACATGCGGGTGTTGTGGAAGTCGACGAGCTCAGCATCGGACGGGGTGCGTGAATGCTCGGCCTCGAACAGTTCACGGGAACGCTTCACCAGCTTCGCCCGACGATCATGAGAGCTGTCGCCCGGGACCCCGGCAGTGCCATTGAGCAGACCCTTCCGTCGGTCTTCACGGATCCAGTACCGCGTCTCCGCCTCCAGGATCGTCGGCAGGTTTCGTGTGTAGTTGAACACACTGCTGGTCCCGGGCCCGGACTTCGCCCTCCACCGCGTCTCGAGCATTCTCATCAGCGCATCTCCGAAATAAGAGAAGATCAGATCCTTGTCGTGGTAGTCCAGACGCGAAATATGCTGCGCCCTCTTCAAGACCCGCCCGACATCGCTTTCATGTGTAAACAAAAATTCATCCAGTAGAACCCGCTTCTCGCCCCGGGTCTGAGCGTGGAGGATCTGGCACATATCGGCCTTCCACGGCGTCTCGAGGGTGTCCCGATCGCAGTCGCAGCGACGATGATGAGCAGCCCGCCGACGGAGCCTTGCAGTCGTGTTCAGCAACAGCGCGGTCATCATGCGTCCTCCCGGGGAAACGGGGCGGCGGCGAAAGGGAATCCCGGCCAGACGGTGAGGTCCTGGGCCTGCTGGATCAAGCCATGGGAGATGAATGCATCCAGCACCGCCAGCAGGCGCCGTCCGCGGGCCTGCTCGTCGAGGATGAAGGCGAGGGTGACGTGCCCGTTCGCGGTGCGGGACTCGGTGGCCTCGAGGATGTGCAGCACCTGTGCGATGACGGCGCGGGCTCGTGCGGCACCGATCCCCGGTCCGGCGGTGATGATCTGCTCCAGGCGCAGACGCAGCAACGGCTTTTCGCCCGACGCCGCGGCGGCGATGATCGCCTCCCACGGGGTGATCGTGCCGTCCGTGATCAGCTGCAGAAGTTCGCCGCGCGCTGCGTTGGCGACTCGTCGCTGGCTGATGAGTAGCGTCATGTCGATCTCGTCGGTGGGGTGCTCAGACATCACTGGCCTCCACGATGTTGCGGACGGCGGTGGATTCGAGCGACGGGGCCACGGTCAATGCTCGGATGGCGCGTGTGGTGGACACCCGGTCAGTGGGGTGGAGGCCGTTGTAGCGGTCGATGATCTGCTCGAGGCCGGCGCCGGTGCCGAGTGAGCGGGCGACGCGACGGACTCGAGGGCCTACTTGGGGATCGCCGATGGCGACGCGGACCTGGTCGCCGAGGTCCCGGCGGATCTGGGTGGTGAGGTACCGGATCGGGTCGACGTTCCGGGTGGTGGCCGGGTCCAGGCAACGGTCCAGGGAGCGCAGTATGCGACTGTCCGGGCCGGCAGCGCCGTAGAGCACGTGGGTGACGACGAGGTCGAGCTGTTGATCATCAAGCAGCCTCACCGCGGTCTCGTGCTCCTCGATGCCGGTGATCTCCCGGAAGATCGACGTCGCAACCTGATGGACGCTCTCCTGGGCGTACTGCTCCAGGTGCGCGAGCATCGTCCACCGCGCGAGCTCACCGCGCTCGATGAACTCATCGAGCAGCCGCGTCGCCTGATACGCGGACAACACGGGTGCATGGTGCGCGGGCCACATCGTGCCCGTGGGGCGCCCGAGGTTGGTGGTTCCTTCGGCGAGGGCGATGGCGCCGGCCAGGTGGGTGCCGGCGGCGTCCACGCTCCATCCTGCGGAGACGGGGTGCCCCGTGGCGGGGTCGGCGGCGTGCAGGGTTCCGTTCCGCCAGTTGATGGTGGCGGGCAGAGTGCCGGTCCGAGTGGCTTTGTGGCCGCCGACGCCTCGGGCTGGGCGGATCCACATAGTCGGTGGCAAGGCATGCAGTCGCACCCGGTGCCGCGGTCGCGCCTGTTCGGTGGCGCAGCGCGCCCAGATCATCTGGTCCAGGAGCGTGCACAGCTGCTCGGAAGTGGCCCGGTTCATCGTCGCAGCCACCTCTTCCACCACGGCCGTCCAGAGGGAACGGTTCCTGAGTCTCGAAGGTCGAACTCCGGGTCCCCGGTGACGGAGAGGAGCACGTCCATGACAACGCCGTAGAGGGTCGGTACCGCGTAGGGGATGCGCCGGGCGACGAGGTCGTCGTAGATGCGGTCGTCGTAGTGGATCGCGCCCTTCCACGATGAGTCCCTGCCCAGCAGCTGCGGCAGCTTGCCGTAGTCGGTGATCGAGGGCCGGACCTTGTTCGCGATCGACATCATCCGCGTCGCCTCGGCGCCGTGCTGACGAAGCGACTCCATCGCCACCAACAGGTTCTCCACGCCTGGTGTGGTGAGCTCGCAGATCCCGACCCCGTAGCCCCCGCGCGCCAGCAGCGGCGCAATGACCCGGTCGATCACGCCGGTCGTGTCCAGGCCTTCGGTGATCTGGGTGTCGATGATGACCAGGTCGAACCGGGCCCGTGCGATCTGTAGGACCTCGGTGTAGTGCTCGGCCGTGACCGTAGCGATCTCCGCAGAGATATCTTCGCTGCCCTTGACCGGTCGGGGCGCCTGGACGAACGAGAAGGCGAGGTGATCGCCCCGGCCCTGATGTGCTTGGTTCAACTGGTCGGGGGAGAGGATCGCCGAGGCGGGGTCACCGATCATGACGGCGTCAAAGATGGAGGGCAGGTCGGTGGTCCGTACTCGCAGGTACAGGCCGAGATCGCCCTGGGCTCGGTTCGCATCGATCAGGCATACCGACTTGCCTCCGATCTCGGCGGCCGCCTGCGCAAATGCCAACGCGAGGGTGGACTTACACTCCCCGCCCTTCCCGGAAAAGCAGGCAATCACCTCGGCGGGGGCGGTGCTGCGCCGGCTGCGTCTGGTGGCACTGGCCTTGGTGACGTCATCCAGTGCGGTATCGGCATCGACCTCGCCCTCGTCGCCCGGCCTTTCGAGACTGTCGGAGAGATCGTCGAAGAGCTCGTCGTCCAGAGGATCGAGCTGCGGCTCCGGATCGGTGATCGGCGCTGAGTCGGTGCCAGCGGCGAAGGACGGCAGGGCGATCCGACGCCTGCCCGGAAAGACCGGCAAGCTCTCATCCGGTACCGACTCGACCCGGTGGCTGCGCGAGACTCGGTGAGAGGTGGGGGAGTGGAACCCGTCGAACTCCTCCTCATCCTCCGCCTCGGAGACATCCGACAGCGCTGCCGCGGCCTCGGGATCGTCGGTGGAATCCTCGAGCCAGTCCGTCAGCGCCGACTGCGCTGCGGCGCGTTTGGTGATGGGCGCAGACTCTGCGAGGGACGGCGCCGGGTGCCCGGCATCGTCGTCCTCATCGTTCAGCCAGTCCTCGACGGGCTCGACAGGCGCCCGATCAGACGAGCCGGGCTCAGTCGTGGCGGAGTCGTCGCCATGCTGCCTGACTGCGGGCGTCTCGGGCAGAGGCTGGGGGATCGTGCCGTCGGCCTCGACGCGGATGCCCTGCAGCGCCGGGTCAAGATCCTGGAAGCCGAGCGCACCGAGATACTCGCCCAGGCTCGACGCCATCGGGATCGAGCTGCGCGCCTCCCCAAGGATCGGGTCAGCACCGCGCACGATCACCACGGGAGCTGTCTCGGGCAGGCGGGAGATCAGCTGCTCGAGCCCGATCTGCTTGTGATCCTCGACCAGGACCGGCAGCGCCGAAGTGGCCGCCACCTCGCGGATGCGCCGAGAGGCCTCGGGGAACCCGTCGCCGGAAATGACCTCGAATCCGAAGCTCGCCAGCGCTTCTCGCACATGGGGCAGTCCGATGACTGCGAGTGAGTTGCTCATACTGGTTATATGCCACGGTGCACCGAATCAAGTGCACGAGACTTCGTTCCTGCAGGCAGACATGGAACGATGACCTGATGCAGTTCGAGCGGACGACGGGCGGAATCATGGAGATCACACGCGAGGAAGCAACCTCGCGCCGGCGTACATTCGCCCAGTGGGCCGCAGCCGCGCACGACCCCCTCGTGCCCATGACGACCCGCGTCGACATCGACCGCCGCTTCCGCGAATGGACCCGCCGCACTCCCGCCTTCACCATCGCGTGGGCCACCGGCGTGACGGCCACGATCCTGGACACCCTGCCGCCGTCGGACCCCTGGCGGACCCCGCACGCGGGCTTCGGCACCTTCCGCGACGGCAGCGACGTGACCTTCGTGCCCGACGATGAAGACGAATGGGACCGCGAACGGCTGCTGCTGGACATCAACCTCATCGCCATCGCCGACCCCATGCCGCCCGGCGCAGCCCGCGTCATGGCCGCCTGTGCCGCCAGCAGCGAAGACGGCCAATTCACCCTCACCGAGCTCCGCAAAGGGACTGAGTCCCGCCGCGACGCGGTCACGGCCGACATCGCCCAGTCGATCGTCCTGTGGTCGCTATGGCGCCGGCGCAGCTACTGCGGCAACGACGACGAGTTCCCCCTGTCGATGATGTACGGCTGGCTCTCCTACGCCTCCGCCGTCGAGGATGGACGCCCCGTACCGCACGAGATTATCGATCCCGACATCTTCACCGCCGCGCTCACCGACGAGGACTACCGCGCCACCGCGGACATCGAGCAAGAGACAGAGCGCGGCAATTCGTGAACGTCATAGGCTAGAGCGAGCACCCACTGCTTCCAATCTATGACCTGGAAGTACGTAGGCATGGCCAGTAGAATATTGTTCCCTCAGATTCGCCCGGCTCAGGGTGTACGTTCGGTTCGTCGACAGATGGCTGTGGCAAGCAGGTAACTAAAACGGCGCTCACAGCTTCGGTTCCTTTCGCACTTGGCGAGCCGAGTTGCCCTAGCGCAGCGCGAGGTGCCAACCGCCCGGTACCGGAACTCGCGAGGGCGTCCTCGACAACCGCGTCGAGCACCTCAGAGCCCATACCGTTGCAAACGAACTCACCGAATCTATCGCCATCGTCTCAGCCTGTAAGGCATGCTTGCACCATGGCAAGACGAACCGTCAGCAACGTACGAGGCGACATAGGAGAACTTGAAGCCACGAAGGTGCTCCTTGAGCACGGGGTGGCGATAAACTCGTTAACCCAATCCGATACGGGCTGGGATCTCCATTGTCACGTGCCAGAAGACATCATCCGAAACGCTTCCGGTCGCAAGGGTAACGAGTCGTGGATAATGTCCGGCCGCGCAGCACATTTCCAAGTAAAGTCTGGCGGCAAGGGTGAGCTTGATGTTGAGACTGTGGGCGGATGGTTGACGGGGGCAAGAATCGGGGTGCCGACTTTCATGTTCTGGAGCGATGACGATCGATCAGTCATAAGCACTCCGAACGAGCTGGAAGCTTGGCTTGAAACGGCCATCTCGAAAACTCGTGAACGTATCGAAGCCGAAGTTTTTAGTGACGTAGACGACAAGATTGCCGCCCTAGTGGATGAGGATTTAGCCGGCAGTTCCCCGACGGTTGAAGAACTCGCCGAGTTGAAGGCAAAAATGAGGAGAGAGCTGACTGAGAAGAAGGCTGCGGAAGCCGACGGTCGTAAATTCAATTTCGTGGCCCACGGTTCTACAACTTTAAAGCAGGCCGAGCTAAAATACTACAGATACTCTGTTAATACTTTCCCATCGATCCTGCAGTTCTGGGTTAGATACCCTGTTCTAGCTCTAGACTTTCCGCAGGTGACTGAATGGTTGGCGCGCGAATGTGACGGCGAGAGGGCGAACCCTCTGATGACCCTCGCCATTGAATTTGCTAACACAATCTGGTCGCAAGAGGGATTTGGATACCATACGGATCAGGACAAACTTGTGCGAGATCTTGAGGGCCTGTTCCGTGATGCTGGAGCTCAGGAGCCCATGGAAGATGCGACGGCGTATCTCGGTAGTTCCGATCATTTCGACCGACTTGCAGGGGACCGGTTGTACACCCGAGACTCGGTTCCCCACGCAGTATCCGCCTCCCTCGATAATCGAAGCCCTAGAGACTCTGCACGCTGCATACTTGCATATCTTGATCGTCTATATCGAGAGAGCCGGAAGGCCAGTTAATGGCATCTCGAGATGGGGGCGAGCCTCGCCTCGGGGCGCGGATAGACGATCTGAACCGGTAGAGACCGCAACTCAAGTCAACGCCCGCCTCGGTATCGCCGGCGACTAGCTCGGGGACGAGAGAGGGATCCATCGACCATCAGTTCAGGTCTTGCTGGTGCCAGGCCAGCCACGTGAAGAACCCGGAATAGACGGTCCGATGCACCGTGTCGAGCGAGCGATGTGCATGGGAACGCGCCCTTGTGGACTAGCGGACGCGCCGAACAGTGAGCGCTCGGCGCCTGGACCGATAGACATTTCCCTTATAAGGTCATGCCGGGGAACGTGGGATATGTACGCAAACCCCACCTGACCTGCACGTTACACGTTGGCACCACGGTGGCACTACTCTCGCCGGACGAGTGGCGGAAACTAGTCCCGACCTGCACGAACAGACGAATCTCGCGGGGGAGGCGGCTGTTGGCGCACCGTTGGCAAACCCTGGATGACCTGGGTAAACGATCAACGTCTCTGAGGCTGTCCAGACTGCCGAATGGGCGGGGATCCGGCCTGTCGAGGCGTGCACGTTGGCGCAGCGCCACCAAGCGCCCCTGCAAACCCGCAGGTCAATCCGGGTTTGCCAACACCGCCAACGGAGCGCCAACGCCCGAAGGTCGGTGTTCGTGCAGGTCATACCGCGTTTGACACCAAATCCCACATTGCGCGCCGGAAACTGCATACATATAGGGGATCTGGTTTCATATCTCCTCTTACTACTACTACCTACTTCTCTATAAAGGTTATAGTGGGAGATGTAGGATATGGGGGTAAACGCAGAATGACCTGCAGGTTTGGTGGGTGGAGCGTGTTGGCGTTGGGGTGGAGAAAATCGCCGAAAGCGTAGTTGACCTGCATGGACGCTCCGTTGGCGCATGTTGGCGCTACCCGATCCGTGGGCGAGCGTCCTGCGAGAGTTCGGCTCCGCCCACTGCGGCCGACATGAACACCCCGGATCCGCGCGCTCACACCCAGCACCCCGCCGATCAGGACGCCCACGCCCACCCCGCGGCCCCCGTCCCCACCACCGACGAGAGCGATGACGCCGCGTTCGACGAGGACGACGGACTGTCGGTCGCCGACATCGACACCGCGATCTCCGCCATGCGGGAAGAACCGTTCCCCGCCTCGCAGTACCCCGGCTCCATCGGCGACGTCTCGGTCACGAAGCTGCGATCCTCGATCGTTGCTCCGCTTGTCGCTCAAGCCCGCGGCTACCGCACGATCTCCGGCACCGACGACGCGAAGGATTCTCTGCGCCGCTTCGGATTCGACGGCAGGCGGAACCCCGGCCGGCACCTGCTGAGCCTTGCCAGGCAGGGCGCGTGGATGGAGATCCCGTACTTCAAAATGGATTCCATCGCCCGGGGCGAACCGATCCTCGGCACGCTGCAGCTGCGCCCGGAGAATGACCCGCCTGCGGGGTCCAGCTGGGCGAAGTACATGTTCCTCGCTGGTTCCGGCACCGCGATCGACGCCCATCCCGCCACACCGCCGGCATGGTTCGCCGACCCCACGGTCCCGATCCTGTTCACCGAAGGTGTCGTCAAGGCCGACTCGGTCCTGACCGCCATCCTGCGCGACAGCGGCGTCACCAGCGGGGCGCTGCGCACCGCCGTAGGCGCCACCGACCCCCTCGAGCAGCTGCAGGAACTGCTCGCGGCCATCCCGGCGGAGAAGCGGATCCTGGTCCTCGCGATCCCCGGGGTGCAGTCCTGGCGGCGCAACGACGAGTGGAACACCGTGAGCATGCGCGACCGGGACGCGATCATCTGCTTCGACGGCGACATCGCCCGCAACGCCGCCGTCTGGGACGCCGCTTTCGGCCTGATGGACTTCCTCGCCAAGCGCAACGTCGCCTCCACGCGACTGATCGACCTGTCTCCGCGCGGTGACGAGACCGTGGACCCCAAGCGCGGCATCGACGACTTCCTGGCCTACTCCGGCCGCTTCAGCGATGCCCTGGACCTGCAGATCACCGACCTGCCCGAGCGGCCCGTGGACGACACCGGCGAGAAGGGCCAGACGCGCGTATCCCAGGACGGGTTCGCGATCGAGGTGTGCAACTTCCGCCCCGACCCCGCCGGCGGCCCCGAGCTGAAGAGTTGGCAGAAGATCGACGACCTGGGTGGACGCCTGGTCAGCTTTGAAGAGTTCCGCCTGCCCACGGCGGACGAGCTCGACGGTGGACGGATTATCCCCGGCGCCGTCTCCCGCACTGAGCGCCAGGTGGTCGTCGCGGTCCAGTGGCGCACGGCCGACGGTCTGGTCGATACCGCCACGATCCGCGGCCCCAAGGCGATGCTGGATGAGGATCCCGCGAAGTGGGAGACCCGCTACGGCGCCGACATCCCCACGAAGGTCTCCGCCCTGCCGTCCTGGCCGCCCCGCTCCGGAATCAACTTCACCCGCGCCATCAAGGACTACCGCGCCTCGGAGACCACTGACGACGTGCTCTGGGGCTGCCAGGGTTGGGTCCCGACCAAGGACGGGATCCCGTCGTTCATCGCCGGACGCCAGGTGGTCGGGCCTGCCGGGGAGGGCGACGAGCGTGCCCAGGCTGGCCTGACTGCCGACGAGTTCGCCACCATCGACGACTTCGGCGTGATCGATGAGGAGATGAGCCCGGATCAGCAGCGGGATCTGCTGCGCCGCATCATCGACGCGTACACGTCCCCGGACACGTTCGTCGACCCGCGTTTCGGGATGGTTGCCCTGCTCGCTGGGATCCGCCCGATCGTCCCGATCACGCCGCACAGCGTCCTGTACATCGTCGGCGGACGTCGCTCGGGAAAGTCCTGGCTCGCGTCGATGATCCAGGGGTTCTGGGCCTCCCGTGGCGGGGCCTGGAGCGCCGAGCGGCTGCCCGGCTCGGCCATGGATACGAGGGCGTGGATGGAGAACTCGGTGTCGAAGTCGATGATGTGGGTGATCGATGACTTCGCCCCGAACTCTGATCAGCGCCAGTGGGAGAAGCAGACCAGTGACCTCGAGGCCATGGTCCGCTCCGCGTTCAACGGCGCCGGCAAGGGCCGCATGACCTCGGATATGAAGACTCGCGTGCAGAACCCGCCCCGCGCGTTCGTGGTCGTCACCGCCGAGAACGAGCTGCAGATCGACTCGGTCCGTGACCGGATGCTGACGCTGTACTCCGACGGTGGGGGAGGGTTCATCAACTCCGCCACCGCCGATCCGCTCGCGACGCTGAACGATATGCTCGCACGTGGCGACCAGGCCCGCCTGTCCGCGCAGATGCTGCGCTGGATGGGCAGCTGGTCCGCCCGCTCCGGATACCCCGCGGTTCGGACCACGTTCGTGCTTGAACGGGACGACTCAGCCCGCGACGCCAAGCGCCACGTGGAGGCGGCGCTCGGCAGCAAGGTCAACGCCACCCGCCACTCGCAGATCATGAGCGAGTACCTCCTCAGCGTCGCCCTGCTCGAGCAGTACGCGATCGGTCTCGACATGGACGAAGCGTTCCTCGCCCGCATCGAGGCGATGCGGGAGGATCTCGCGGAGCTGACTGTGGACCTCTCCCGCACCCAGCAGCAGCGCACGGCCGGCCACGCCCTGGTCGACGCGCTGCGGTATCTGCTGGAGAGTCAGAAGGGGTACGTGGAGTCCGTGGTGCCCAAGGATGTCGGGGCGCCGCCGACGAACGACACGAGCCTGAACCTGCGCCTGGGATGGCCGGCAGGCCGAGACCCTCGCGGCGAACTCCTGGGACGCTATGTCGCTGATGCTCGCGGCTCTGGTCGCGATGTCATCGTGTTCAACCGCGACGCATTCCAGGTCGCTCGCCAGCAGGCCCGGCACCTGATCCCGGCCGGGCAGACTGCCCGCACGAGCTGGCAGGCCGTCTGGCACGAGGGACTGGTCGCCGAGGGGATCTGGGAGCCGCGGGTCCGTGACGGGCTACGGACGGGTGATGTGGAGACCCGTACCGGCGGGGCCCGGGTGCGCGGCGTGCCGATCGACCTGGCCACCCTCTTCGACGACGAATGACGAGGACCGATTCGCGAGAGGTGTGTTGTAAGTTCTCGAACGATCTGCCCGAGACACAGCGCTGTGACCTGCGGTGAAACGCGTCGGACGATTACCCAGATTCTCGCCAAGCTGTCAGATTTCCCAGGCGGGCCGGAGCGGACGGGCCGGTGCACGAACGCATGACACACGAGACGTGGTGCCAAACGACGTCGAAGTTCCTGCGTACTGCTACGCCGTGTGAGGCAGCCCGAGCGTCTGGAAGTGTGATGCGTCGAGGAAACTGTGGATCGCGGAGATCCTTCCGTCATCGACCTGGAGGACATCGATCGAGAGCGCGGTGAACGGTCCGCCCGGAGATTGCGCGATGTAGTTGGCGATCGCCGGCGCACCGTTAGCGCGGGTCTCCACGAGACGCCAGTACCCGATGTTCGCCGGGTCGAGGAGATAGGTGAAGAACTCTCGAATCTCCAGTCGTCCCACACACGCAGCCTCGGGGGGCATGGTGAGGCGCGCGTCGGTGGTGAACAGCTCGACGAGGGAGTTGATGTCTCCGTTCTCGTGAGCCTCAAGATAGGCGCGCACGATCTGCGCGGTAGCGGAATCTTCGACGCCATCGGGGTGCCCCGAAAAGTCAGCTCCGATACGACGGGTCCTGGTCCGTGCTCGTTGGAGCAAGCTGTTGACGGAGGCAGTCGAGCAGTCCAGGAGCGCCGCAGTCTCCGCCGTGCTGAACTCCAAGAGGTCCCGCGCTATGAGCACAGCGCGCTGGCGGGCAGGCAGGTCGAGCAATGCCGCCATCACCTCGAGGGTGGTCGATTCTCTCCGTGAGACGAGCTCCGCAGGGTCATCGTGCTCCGGGTGCGGGGAGATCCTGCCTTCGTTCTCGAGGATCTCAGTGACCGAGGCGTGAGGGCCGGTGCGTCGCTCGTGGCTCTTCAGGAAGTCGAGGCAGGCGTTGGTCGCGATGCGGTACAGCCAGGTGCGTCCGCTTGAGCGCTCCTCGAACTGTGCGCGGGCGCGCCACGCCCTCAGGAAGGTCTCCTGCGCAAGCTCTTCTGCGTCTGTAAAAGACCCGGTCATCCGATAGCAGTGGGCGATGAGCTCGCGCCGGTGCGCGTCGAACAGCGCGCCGTACTTCGCGTCGGCCGCCTCTTGCCTGCCCTGTCCCGAATTCATCGGTGCGTGAAGGAGTGGTGCTCATGGCTAATCTGCCAGGTCCCTGCGTGGCGACGTAGTCCGAAAGAGAGTCGAAGCCTCCGGTCGGGATCCTGGGTGAGATCCTCGGTTGTGCCGCACTGCAGCAGGGCCCACGCGACACCGAAGTCATCGCAGTGCTCGACGTGGAGCTCGGTGATCTCGAAATGGGCGCCAGTATGGATCCACTTGAAGAGGGGCGTCCAGCTCGCCGAATAGTCGTCCAGTCCCCGGCGCCCTTGCTCGGGTGCGGGGACATCGAACATGACGATGTCGTCACTGTGATGCGCGAGGACTCCATCGAGGTCTTCCTGCTGAACGGCGCGAGCCCACTCGGTGATCAGTGTCCGGATGTCGGGATCGTTCATGGCTTCAGCTCCATCGCCGCGACCCCGGTCTCCGCGTCGACCGGGAATGAGACATGCTGGTGCACCATCTTCCACCCTCCATCAGTCCGGTGGAACACCCGGGTGCCTCGTGACCAGGACACCGTCTCGGTCCCTTCGGCGTTTGTCGATGCCATGCGGTTCAAGCCCCAGGCGACGGCCAGATCCTCGCGCACCATGACCTGCAGATCGGGCACTGTCCACGAGAAGTCCTCTCCCTGGTACTCGAACCCCTGTCGGCACTCCTCGCGAATGTCTTCTATCTGGGTGTACTGAAGTGGGATCGAATGCTCATAGGACACGATGTCGGGTGCGATCGGGAGCATCGTCGCGTCGAGGTCCTTCCTGCTGCTCGCCGCGAACCACTCCTCGTGGAGTTCGCGAATCTCGTGCTCGGCCTGAGGGTCTTGGGTGTTCATCTCGGTCCTCGATTCTCGTTCCGAAAATTCCGGGTCACAAGTACAGACGATCGAAGGCCTTGGATTCATCGGTATGCGTGTATCGACCCACGCGAGCAGTATCGAGGGGCCATCGGCACGGAGGAAGCGGCAGATGCTTTCTGGTGTCCTGCCAGGGGACGGGTGCGCCCACTGTCACCAGGTCCACGATCTTCACGAAGGGAGCAAGCATGGTCTCAACACTGACCCGCCAGGGCCTGCACCTCGACGCCCCTGATCTGGCCCGAGTACGCCGCAGGGCGCTGTCTGCGTCGACCGCCAAGGCGCTCTCGCACAACTGCGCGGCAGGCTATGCGTTCGGGAAGCTCCTCGGTGAGCAGGCCCCGGATCCGTTCGCCGCGACGACGCAGGGCACGGCAGTCCACTCGGTGCTCGAGGAGCTGTACAAATTACCTGCTGGCAAGCGGACTCGGCGGCGGGCGGCGAACATCCTGTTGTCGATGGTCGCGCAGTGGCGCCATGGCGACTTCCCGCAGCTCAGCGACCCGGTGACCCGGCAGTTGTTCATCGCTGACGTGATCGGCAAGTACCAGGGGATCTTCGACATCGAAGACCCGCGCGAGGTGGACGTGGTGGCGACCGAGTGGGCGCTTCGGGGGATCGAGCTCGGGGGAGTGCCGTTCATCGGCTTCGTCGACCTCACCCAGCGCGTCACCGCACGCGGACGGACCGGACTGCGACCGGTGGACTTTAAGACCAGTAACAAGGTCCCGGACAAGCGGAAGCTCGAGCTGTACGGCGATGACCACGGCGACCAGATCCGCCTTTACGCCGCCGGTTTGCGGAAGGTCCAGGACGAGCCCGTGATCGAAGGGCGCGTGAACTACACCCGCCACGGGAAGTCCCGGATCATCGCCGTCTCTGAGAAGCGGGTCGCCCAGACCGTGGGGGAGTTCGCCCGCGCCTGGGACACCCACAACGAGATGGTTCAGGAGGCGATGTTCCCGACCCAGACCGGGCCCCTGTGCGGGTGGTGCCCCCTGGTGAACCTGTGCCCTGCCGCGCAAGCCTCGAAGTTCAACACTGACCGCACCGACTCCCAGACCGCGCTCTGCGCCACGGATCTGATCGACATCGAGCCAGCGCCCCCGTCCCGCGAGGACCCTGCCTCGCCCACTGGCGTGATGTCCCCGGGAGAGCCGGGAGAGACGACGGAGACTTCGATGGAGGGACTGATCATGGCCGAGCATGCACTTGCCGAGGACAAGCCGTGGGAGGAGGTCGTGCGGGGCAAGCTCAACGGGGCGAGCTACGCGGCGACCGGCTACTTCGGAATCTCCAGCCTGGCCTACGAGCTGTTGGGCACGCACAGCGTCCCGATCCAGCGCATCGCGGTGGACGCCATGACGAACGTGCTCGCCTCGATCGTCACCGACGTGCAGGAGGGCCTGTCCGGGTCGACCTCGTTCCAGGAGGGCACCAACACTCGCATTCGGGGCGTGCTGCGCACGGTGCTCGTCTCCGTGCCCCCGCCGTTCGGAGAGGACGCCGAGACGTGGGCGACGTGGATCAAGATGGCCACCGGCCACACCCGATCGATCGCGGCTGCCGCGGTGCGCCTGGCCGGGACCGACGAGGTCACCACCGACATCGACACCCTGGCGAGCATCGCGCCCATGCGGAAGGAGGCCTGACCCATGACCGCTACGACTGATCACGTCCAGATCATCATGGCCGCCCACGACCGGGTGGCGAAGCTCGAGGTCACCGACGACGGCCTCGTGAAGGTCCCCGGTATCGAGCGGGCCGTGCCCCGCCAGGTGGCGGTGTCCAAGGCGATCCGTGAGCTCGTCGCCGAACTGTCCGAGGGCTCGACCTCCTGGAAGCTGATTGACCGGCTCACTGGTGCTGCCGATGGGCTGGAGCTGAAGCGCTTCGTGGGCACGATCGTGAAGGTGACGAGGGAGAAGTCCTCCACCCGCGGAAAGCTGCTGCTGTACACGGGCACGAAGAAGGAGATCGACGGTGTGGAGGCGGGTTACGAGATCGCCCGCACCGAGCGGACCGATGACCCTGAGGGGCTGATGCTCGCCTCCGAGGCGAAGGCCCTGATCGGCCATCGCGTCCTGTTGTGGGTGATCCTCGAGCCCTGGGCCAACAACGCCGACAAGAAGACCCGCGTGGTCCTGCACCTCATGGACCTCGGCGAAGACGCCCACTTCGACGCGGACACGCAGACCATCGCCGCCTGACCAGACCGCCCTCGACGACAAGGGGGTTCTTCGGGGCCGCATCCATCCCTCCACGAGGGGCGGGTGCGGTCCCTCCCCATGCTCCATCCAGGGGTAGTGAGTCGGCGGGCGCCGGCTGCCGTGGCGACGATTACGAAATCCTCCGCCCACTACCGATCCCGACACCGACCCCGTGCACTTGTGAGGAGCATTCATGAGCGAGCAGACCGTTCTCGACCCATCCGTCCGGGCAGACGCCCCCGAGGTCCAGGACGAGACACCTGCCTCGACGGAGCCGAAGCCGCGAAAGCGTCGGACCCCTTCGGCGAAGAGTGCGGGCAAGCGGGGCCGGCCCACGTCCCGGACTGTGAAGGCTTCGCTGCGACGCATCGCTGTGAAGGCCGAAGAGATCGCCGATGCCGACGACGACGTCCGCTTTCTCGCCGCCGAGCTCACCGGCGCGGACTCGCCCGGTATCGCGGATCTGACGACCACGATCATGGACGCGAAGACTTCGCCCCTCGAAGCGGCGGTCGCGGACCTCACGATCATCCAGGCTGGCAGCATCCCCGAGGCTGTCGTGCACCTGGTGGGCATGTCCACGCCCGAGCTGCAGGCACTGACCCAGCTCGTCGATGCATTCTCCGACCAGACGCTGCCGGGGCAGCTCCCGGCGAAGTCGACCGACGCCGCCCTGGTGCTCGTGGATCCCGTGAGAGCAGCCCACGTCAACGACAGTGCCCTCCAGCGACTCCTCGCCCTGCTGACCAAGTGAGACCGCCGGATGGGCTGCGACACACGAAGAGCTAACTGGGGAGAGGATTCGGATGCTGACCAGGAGACGTAATCAGGTTGCTGACCTGTTCGACACCGCCGAGGCGGTGCCGGATCCCTCCGCGCGATCCCGGGGCAAGCGCCGCTACCGTGCTGCGCGCCGGGCCGTGTTCGCCAGCATGATCCTGGCCCCGCTGAACGTGCTCGGCCTGATCCTCATGTTCAGCGTGGTCCTGAACGGCGTCGGGGCTACGGGACCCGGGACCGCACAGATCCAGGCCACCCAGACTGGCCGCACCCAGGCAGAGCGCTCCCTGGAGCAATGGCTGGCGAATGACGAGTCCGTGTTCGCCAGCGCTGAGATCACCTCCTGGGACGGGACCAGCAACATCGAGGACATCGAGGCAACAGAGCAGGACATCGGCTACCAGCTGATGACCCACGACTTCACCCTCCGCACCTCCGACGGGGTCTACTACCGGGCTGCGGTCCGCACCGCCTACTCTCCATCCAAGGGGGTCAAGGTGCTGTCCAACCCAACGGTGACACCGCTGCCTCCGAGCGCCGCCGCCGACTGGGAACCGACCGAACCCACTAACGGGTGGGGGACCAGCAGCGCATCCGCTTCGGCGACCGACGCGATCTCCTCGTGGGCGCAGGCGTTGGCTACCTCGCCGAACGATCTCAAGCTCGTCACTCGCGACGAAGACCCCGCCCACGTGTACTCCACCCTCACCAGCGTGGACGTTGCGTCCGTGTCGATCCTCCAGTCCTCCTCACCCGTCAGCGACAACGCGGAGATGGACACATCGACCGTCGTCGCGACCGTCTCGGTCGAGCTCACCGCTGCGAACGCCGAGGACGGTGGCGGGGATGCCTCGACCACGGTGCAGTACGACGTGCTCGTGCGCGGCGCCGACACCGCAGCACCGTATGTGACCGCGTGGGGACCGACCGGATCCGGGACCGGACTTGCTGACTACGAGAACGCAGTCTCCCTGGACGGCGACGTCGACGACACGGCAACGGGCTCCTCAGATGCCTCCGACGGCGGGGGAGAGACCGCCGAACCGGGACCGACCACCGAAGGGGAGGGGTGACATGGCGACCTCAACGAGGAAGGATCTCCGGCTGGAGGACCACAAGGTCCCGAAGATGCCGACGGCCACGCGGGTCCGCTACGGCGACGGTCGCGTGCTCCCCGTCGGCGGAGGGCTATGGCTGTACCGGAAAGCACCACTCGCCCCCGTCAAGGACGCGAAGACCCACAGCAAAGCACTCGAGGTCGGTGACCCGATCGCCGCCGCGATCGAAGAGCTCGCCGCCGAGACGCCGTACACGACCGCGCGCCGGTCGATGGCCCGTGCCCGCTACCGTCCCTTCCACCTGCTGCTGGTGAACCTGCCACGCCGATACTCGCCCCCGGAGGGCTCACGGCACAGCGAGACGCTGCAGCAGTGGTTCGGTGATGAGCGCACCCAGGACCGACTGCTGCTGATGGGCACCCGCCTGAACGACGTCGTCGGCGGCGCAGACCGATCCGTTCGAGATGTTCTCGACTCGGTCGCGACCTCGATGACCACCTATGAGGTCCCGATGGCCGACTACCAGCAGGACCTCGAGGACGTCGGCGACATGATGACCCGCTCCGGGTTCACCATCCCCACCCCACGCGACTTTCACCTCGCAGAATCCTGGTGGGCCGCCGGCGGATCCACCGGCGCCTCCCTCCTGCCCCACGCCGACCACCTGCATGTCTTCCGCACCGTGGCAGGAACGCAGACCGCAGCCCGACACGACGTCGACTCGTGCGCATCCTGGCCGAGTGGGATCGAAGGCCACCACGTGCTGCGCATGGGATCGGTCTACGGACTGGACCTGCCGTTCCAGGACGCCGCGAACTCACTTAGCACCTGGGCCTCGACCCTCCTAGACCGGGGCGCCGTGATGGTCTCGATCCGCGGCCTGATCGAACCGAGCCCGATCACGCGCAAGGAGCTGCGCCGGCAGCGGGACCGCTACCTGCGCGACATCCGCAACGCCAAGGCTCAGGGCAAGCTCGATGACCAGCAGCAAGAGGAGATGGTCCAAACCCTCGAATCGGTCGAAGGCGCCTATTCAACCGGGAAGGCGTTCCCGACGCTGGTGGAGACGAGCGTGGTCGCAGCCTTCACCGGGCAGGGCAAGAAGCGCCTGGACACTCTCGGCAATGGCACCGCATTCGAGGTTGCGCCGATGGACAATCGCCAGCCGCTGGCCCTCGCGGAGAGCTGGATCGGTTCTCCGGTGCGCGCGAACCCGCACCTGATGGATCTGCCGTCCTCGACGGTGGCCTACTCGGGCATCGCCTCACTCGCCACGGTCGGCGATGCCCACGGGGCGAACGTCGGATTCACGGTCAGTGACCGGCAGGAAGCCCTGATGAGCGCCACGGCATCCTCTGACACGGACGTCTACCCTCTCGCAGCGATCGTGGGCAGCTCAGGAGCGGGAAAATCTCAGTTCATGGCGTACTCCGCGTACCAGTACGCCCTCGAGGGCCGTCCCGTCATCGTCATCGACCCCAAGAAGGGCAGCGACTTCTCAGATTCGTTCGGCGATCACGCCACGACGTTCTCGCTGGACTCTTTCGCGGGGAACTCCGGTGGCCTCGGCGGCGCCGGTGGCACGGGAGTGTTCGACCCGCTGCGATTCTCTAAGACCCCAGGCGACGGGATCAACACCGCCGTCTCTATGCTGCATGCCGTGAGCCTCTGGCCGCACTCCACACAGAACTTCGAGGCAGACCTCCAGGAGGCCCTCAAGTACGGCGTCACGCGGGGCGCGAGAGCCATCGGCACCGCGTTGAAGATCGCGAGGGCCGACGGCAAGGCGACCCCTGAGCTCGTCGACCCGATACTCCGCCAGTCGAAGAACGATCCCCTGTTCGGCGCCATGGTCGGCCTGCAGGACGAGGGCGAGGTCCTCAGCGCTGCCGAGGGCATCACCTACATCAAGGTCGGCAATGCCAACCTCGAGCTGCCCCCGATGGGCGTCGACCAGAGCACCCTGGGGCTGACGCAACGAGTCTCTGCCGCGCTGATTCGCATGATGGTTTTCGGATCTGCTGAGGCCCTTCGTGGACGCCGCGGGGTGCTGATGCTCGACGAGGCATGGGTGTTCCTGGGCGCCGGGGCAGAGGAGTTGGAGCGCCTGGGCAAGCTCGCCCGGTCCCTCGAGGTGTTCCCGATCCTGTTCACCCAGCGGATCCTGGAACTGATCGAAGCGAACCTCACTAACCACATCGCCCGCGGAATCATCCTGCACACCAAGGACCCCAAAGAAGCAGAGGCCGCATTCCGACTGTTCGGCGTCGAACCGACCAAGGAGCGCCTGCAGTTCACGACCGCACCAGAGCGCATCGGAAAGGGCGGCGCGAACTTGGGCAGCCGCAAGCCACTGTTCGAGTACGACGACAAGGACAACCGCACCCGACTCATCCGCGGAGCGATCGGACTGTACTGCGACCTCGACGACCGCGCCGTCGACGTCGAGATCAAGATCCCGCCGGACTTCCTCGCGAAGTCCTCGACCAACGCGCTCGACCGCGCGCGTCGCGAGGGTCGCACAGTCATCTAGCTTCTGCCGGCCACCTGCTTGAAGGTTCCGGAGGCGTCCGAGGTGCTTCGGGAGAGCTATGCCGGCGGGGTGGGACTGTCCAGGACGCGGTAGGTGGTCTGGACCATCCCACCGTCGAGAACGGTGGTGCGGACGTGTTCCAGATGCACGCCTTTGGTCAGCGGGCCGAATAGTGACGGCCCCTCGCCGATGAGTACGGGCACGTGGGAGAGCGTGAGTTCTTCGACCAGTTCGGCGGCAAGGAACCAGCGGATGGTCTCGCCCCCGTCGACGTAGACGCGTCGGTGGCCGTCCCGCTGCAGCGCGTCGATCGCGGCCTCGCCGGAGCGGTGGACGGTGATTCGAGGATCTGCGTCTGCTGCGAGGGTCGTGCTGATCACGTGCATCGGCCGATCGAGGTAGGGCCATTGCTCGATGGACGCGATGCCTTCGAACGTACGCCGACCCATCACTACCGCGTCAACGGACTGCACAAAGGGCGTGAAGCCTGCGTCCCCGGCGGCCGCGCCACGGCTGGTGAGCCACTCGAGGTCGCCATCGGGCCGTGCGATGCGGCCGTCGACGCTCAGCCCGAGGAAGACGGCGGCACGGAGGGAACTCTGCGATGCGGCCACGGAAACGATCCTGTCAGCACTCAATGTCGGCACGCAAGGCAACTCGACCATCCGTCGCTGCGGATCTGGGCGCCCCTCGAGGACGCGGTGAAGGATCCGTAAGCTGGATACCAACGCCCAGCTGAGAGGGACTCACACGCGTGGGTGTGGGCGAGAACCTGAGTCCTGCCGAGTGCGACGTAGATGCCGCTCGGCTGGCCACCCTCGAAACTCGCCCGAGCGGTCACGCGACGACTGGCGATGTCCCGTGAGGTAGATTCCTCGCCCACTGCGCCGGCATGAACCCGCGTGCCCACGTCCGCTCGGCGGCCTCCGGCCTGTTAGACGAACGCGCCCGCCTCCTCGGACAGCAACACGAGACGGGCTCGCTCACCCGCGGTGAAGCCGCCGCGAAGATCCTCTCCGAAGCTGTCGACAGCGGAGTGGTCCAGCTGATGTGCCGGCGCCACCACCAACGGCTCGCCGAGGTGTGGGGCAGCGACGAGGTCCTCTCCGCAGTCACCACCATGCTTGTCCGCTACGCGCTCGGCGATGGTGAGCTCGACGGGCACCTGGAACCGCATCGATTCGCAGACGGCACGGTGTCAGCTGCAGGGTGGGTCGGCAAGGTCATCGGGGCCATGCGTACAACCCGGATCCTGCGCGAGATGTCCGTGGAAGCACGGGAGCTCACCGTCCCTTCGGTGCTCGAACGGGCGTCGGTCGCCGGTGCTGAGGATGCAGTCATAGCCGGTGCCGTGCCGCAGGTGGATGACTGCACACGCGGCCTGCCGGCCACCAGCGCGACGATCCGTCTCGTCCATGCTTCTGCGCTGCATCAACTGCGCGGGCTGCCACCGCTTCGCCCCTGGGGCCTCACCCGGGATCAGCGGATGGAACTGCAGGCATTGCTCGAGGCCCAACCCGACGCACTGCGCCGAGTCCTGGCCGGGCAGCTGGAACACATCGACCGATCCGTGAGCGAGGCGGTCAGCCAATTGTGGTCCGGATGGAGCCGTGATGACATGGCGGCGATGCTCGCGCTCTCCACACCCGAGCGAGACATCCCGCGGGTGCTGGCCAGCGCCGCCCTGCGACGACTGCCACGCCCGACAGCCCGCTCCGGCGATCTCGACCGGCTGCGAGCTCGCGCCCACGACGGTGTCCCGGCGCCCGCGTCCACCGCAGTCAGCCGTGTGTTCGAGGCGTATCTCGACTGCCGGGTGGAGGCCTATACGGACTTCGATCGCATTCGCCGCAGGCCTTCCGCCGCCGACGTGGCGCGACGTGAAGCGGCCCAGAACGAGCTGCCAGCTCTGCTGCAGGAGGCATCACGACGGATCGGCATCGGCCACCTGGACCTGCTCTCAGGGCTGATCGGGCTGTTCATCGAACCGTTGCCCGTGGCTGACCCCGCCTACTTCGCTCCGACCCGCTGGAGGTTCCCGGTATGACCAGCACCAAGACTCCTACCCACACTCTTCGCGACATCACGGCACGAGGCATCGGATCAGTGGCGACGACCATCAGCCGATACTTGTTGCCGTTCGCGGCAAGTGTCAGTGTGTCGTCCCTGTGGCTGGTCCTGATCTCGGCAGTGACCGAGGCGACCGGAAGCTCCCTGCTCATCTTGGCTCTCGCGGTGCTGCCCGGCGCTGTCGTCATGGGCCTCTCGTCGCGCGAGCGGAGGCACTGGTACGAGTACGTGCTGGTGTGGATCGGGTTCTTCACCGCCGTGCCGCTCTACGGCATCGTCCTGCTGATCGGCGGGTACGGGCTCGTCCTAGCCCGGGCCTGGCGACGCCGCTGGCCCCACCGCAGCCAGCACTCCGAGGACTGACGTGCGCTTCGCCGCGCTGGTCGGAGACCGGGAGCGACCCAGCCTGGAACTCACGGCACCTGCTGGGGGAGACCTCGCCGCACTCCTGCGCGTGATCGATGGAGCAACCGTCGAGGCGGGGACGGGACAGTGCAGCATCTCTGCTCCGACGATGCGGACGCTCACCCAGCTGGCAGAGGCCGGGATCGTGGTGGATGCCTTCGAGTTCCCCGAGACGCTCGCATCCCTCCAGCATCCACTGGTCGTGGACGTCGGCGACGGATCGGTGCGAGTGTTCCCGCGGCTCGCAGGCCGTGCGGACATTGCCTACGAGCTCGGGGACAGTGCGGTGTTCGACTCCGACGCGGGTTCGTTCACGGCTCCGGTGGCGGCCGTGGCCAACTGGCCTGAGCACCTGCTGCCCCTTTCCCTGCGTGGGGGCACGCCTGCTCAGGGGGCCGAGCACGAGGACGGCGCACAGCCTGGCCTTGACGTCCGGACGACCCGCCTGATCGAGGATCCGCGGACAGTCGCCGATGCAGTGCAAAACCTCGCTGGCTCCTCCGGCACGGACGGACACCAGCGCGAGATCGACTTGCTTACGGAGGCCGTCGGTGATGTGCCTGAGTGGTTCGGCATGTCCCCGTACCCATATCAGCACATCGGTGCTCTGTGCGTCGCCGCCGGCCGTCGACTCCTCGCCGACGTGCCGGGGCTGGGCAAATCCGTCCAGGCAATCCTCGCGAGCGTCCTTCTCGGCGCCCGGCGGTGGATCGTCGTGTGCCCGCCCGTAGCGCAGTCGAACTGGGCCACTGAGATCCAGCGCTGCCGCGTCCCCGAACATCTCGAGGACGCCCCGATCGCCGTGATCCGTCCGGGCCGCAAGGTCCCCGAGCTGCCGGAGACGGGGATCGTCATCGTTACCGACTCCCTGCTCGCCGCCCCCACCCGGCGACCACTGCTCGAAGATCTGAAGACCTGGTGCTCGGACGTGCTGATCTACGACGAGGGACATCGGGCGAAGAACTGGCACTCCCGCCGAGCGAAGGTCATGCGCGAGCTCGCCGCCACCGTCACGGACCGAATGGTGCTCACCGGCACCCCCGTGATGTCCAACCCTGCCGATCTGCCGTCCCTCTTGGCGATCACGGGACAGTTGAAGCCCGTCTTTGGGTCTCGAACGGCGTTCATGTCCCGCTACACCCGCACCTACGAGATCCCCATCGGCCGGCAGACCATCGAGAAGATCGTCCCGTACAAGAAGCTCCTGCCCGAGCTCGGACGGATCCTGCCCGAGCAGGTGTGGGTGCGTCGGAGAAAGGACCAGGTGCTCCCGGACCTGCCCGAGAAGCAGTACTCGACGATGATCGTCGACGTCCCCACCACCGAGTACCGCACCGCCACCCGAGAGGTCGAACAGAAGATCACCGCCTACCTGAGCGAACGGACCCGCGAGCTCGACGAGGCCCCGTCCGAGAAGGAAGTCCGTGCCTGGTGCTCGGACCAGATGGGCTGCGTATCGATGCTGCGCCGCGCTGCCGGGCTGGCGAAGATCCCGGCCGCCGCCGAGTACATCGCTGAGTGGGTGGATTCGACCAGCCACGAAGGCGACAGGCGAGGGGTCTTCGATCGCCCGCTGATCGTCTGGGGAATCCACCAGGTCGTCATGGAATCCCTCGATGTGCACCTCGACCAGCTCGGCGTTCCCCACGCTGTCATCAACGGCAGCACCTCGCTCACCCAGCGCGACAGGATCACCCGTGACTACCAGGACGGCAAGATCGCCGTGATCCTCGCGAACATCGTCGCCGCCGGCGTCGCCATCACCCTCACCCGCGGCTCCGACGCCCTCTTCGTCGAAACGGAATGGTTGCCCGACCTCGTCTCCCAAGCCGTGGATCGCCAGCACCGCATCGGGCAGAAGCGCACCGTAATGGTCACGACCATGGTCGCCCCGGGCACTCTGGACCACACCATCCAGAAGGTGCAGCGCTCCAACATCGACGTACTCGACCAGCTCATCGGCGGCACCGGCCATCAGGTGTCGGTAGAGAAGGAGGACATGTCCTCCCTCGCCATTGGTGACGTGATGTGGGAGCTCGCGCGACCGCAATGGTGTAGGTCTCGTCGCGGTACCAGGCGAAGCCACTTCAGCGTGGCATGAGTTCAGAACTCAACGGTCCCCGAGCGAGTGGACGTGTTCGGCGAGCCCCGGAGCAGTGAACGAAAGATCAGCACCCGTTACCTCACGAGCCTTCACCGAAAGCCGGTGTCCCTGAGCACGTGAGCTCGTGAGCACGTGAGTTGATCGCTGACCGATAGCCGTCTACTACTTCCCTAGCTGCGGCTCAACCCACCCAATATGAACTCACAGCGCACTGCGATGATCTCAAGATGCGGTCCATCTTCAGATAAGCCACCACGAGCGCCCACGTTGTGGCACGATCGGTACGGATCAATCTGGCATGTAGGTGACTTCCAGGAGGCATCTCTCAGCAGGACTTGTCGGATCGCACATTGGCAACAGAATCGAACCACAATCACAGGAAAGGCGTCTCAGTGCGCTCAAGTGGCATTGCGTGGATCCTGAAAGAATCTTTCAAGGCTTCCCCGGTAATTCTCTCCCTAAGCACGCTAGCGGATCTAGTTCTTGCCGCCGTGCCGGCCGCCCAAGTTGTAATTATCGCGGAAACCATTAAGACACTTTCGGACCCAACGCAGAGGACCGAAACCATTGGGCTCCTCTTAACACTTGGTATTATAGCGGGAATTTCCCCGGCTGCCGCTACAGTTGTCGACAACTTTCAGAAGCGAACTTCACAAAAACTACAGGCGAGACTAAACTCGTCGGTCGTGATGCAAGCTGCTCGCGTGCCTCCTTCTGAACTGATAAGCACTCAGATGTCAGCGACTATCGAACGTCACTCGAGGGCGATTGGTGAAGGGATAGCGTGGAGCGTACGCAACTTCATTACCGCATTCACCGGCATTTTGGCGGCAGTCGGAGTTGTTATCGCCGTGTTCTCCTTCAGCTGGATCGCGGGCCTATGCACTATAGTCGCTCTCCTTCCGCCACTAGTGCATTCACGCTACATGTCAAGAGTGTGGGAACGGGAGTGGGAGGTCGTCAGCCCACATTACGACCGAGAGCGATATCTTCGGGACATGATTGTCCGACAGCGATCAGCCACAGAATTAGGAAGTCTCGGCACTTCTGAGCGGGTAGCGCGTTCTGTGCGGTCGGAATGGACAATGATTCAGGCGATTATGGGGAAAGCCCTCCGACCTCAAACAATTGGTTCAGGAGTGAACGGACTGGTCACCTCTATACTTCTGTCTGGTGCAATGTTGGCCGTGGTCATAGGGTCCAAGTTCGACGCTTCCTCGGCGGCCGGCATCTATGGGGTTCTAGCGGCAATTACCGCCTCCTCTGGCGCCGGGATGAGCGCCGGAATCGCCCTAGAGCTAGTACCACAGATTTCCCGGCTGCGCGACTTTATTGAAGCTCCACGTGATAGTCGCGAGCGAGCCGTGGAATCTGCGGCACAGCTTCTAGTTGCCGATGACATTTACCAAAAGTATTCTGGACGGGACGAGTGGGCCGTGAACAATATATCCCTATCGGTCAAGAAAGGTGAGATTATTGCCCTTGTTGGGCCAAATGGGGCAGGGAAAACCAGTCTAGTAAACACACTTACGGGCCTAGTGGCACGACAGTCTGGTGATATCAGGATCGATGATAGACCGATCGGAAGCCTTGGCGAAGCTGACTGGCTAGCCTACTTCAGTATTCTTACTCAAGAGTTCGGCCGCTACGAACTTACCGTTCGCGAAGTGGTCTGTCTTGGATCTCCTGCGGAGGCCGTATCTGACGAGTCTGTATGGAGTGCTCTCGAAGCAGCCAATGCAGCCGGATTCGTACGGCAGCTCCCGTCGATGCTTGACCACCAGCTGGGCGAACAGTTTGGCGGCACAGGAGTCTCGGGTGGTCAGTGGCAGAGACTTGCATTGGCTCGCATCTACCTGCGTGACGCACCAATTTGGATACTCGACGAACCAACTTCCGCAATCGATGCGGAAGCTGAAGAAAGAGTTTTCTCGGAACTTGTTCGCACAAAGTCGGAGAGAATCACGATTGTTGTCTCGCATCGGGCTTGGACTCTAAGAGAGATGGATACAATTTATGTTGTGGATGACGGTCGTATTGTTGAAGCTGGCTCCCACAGTCAGCTAATAGCTAAAAACGGAAGATTTGCGGAATTGTTTGCCGCGCAGCATTCCTAATCTGAATGCCGCAGGACGTGACGTCCGCGGTGGGCTTGACCCCGCGTTGAATCCACCGGGATTCTAGTATCCCGGAACAGTTTAAGTGGTTGCATTATGGGCTCCTCGATGACGAGGGTGTAGTTGCTCGCTGCGATGTGGGCGTTTCAGTGCTGGGATAGGCGTCGAGGTTTCCCGATGATGGAAGTTCTGACGCTTGCCATCTGGATGACCTCTACATGTCTATCATTACGTTCTCGCCCCCGGCCTCGACGCCATCTGCGGTCTGCGAATGCTCAGGTACACAGGTAGCGGGCAGCGAGTCGTACTCGACCACGCTGTCCTGGAATACGGGGTTACCAAAACCGATGAATGGTGTCGTCGCTAAGGGCAGGCCGGCAAGTCGCGCAGCTCGGTGATCACGACGATCGTGGAGATCCCTTTCGTCTGCCGGCCGATGGTGCTGCAGGTCAGTGCTCTCCGCCACCATTGCGCGGCCCACTACGCGGAGTGGCGGCAGGACATTTCGAACACTTTCGTAATGCGCTGAAGCTGTCCCGGGACGCGGTCCACTGGGCGCTCGAGAGCGTGGTCATCGATAGGATGTCAATCGCTCGCGTCGCTGGAAACTTCGGCACGCCTGGCACACTGCGAAAGACGCCGTTCTCGAGCCCGGCCAGGAGTTGTAGATGAAAGACCCGCCTCGGTACGGCGGAGTTCGTGTGATCCGCCTCGGCGAGCACGTCAGGTTTTACGGGCTCTTCAGAGATGAGTGTGGGCGCGCCGGTGGTGTGGTGTAGCTGGGGATAGACGTCGAGGTCCTCGATGATGAGCGGACTCTTACCTCTGCTCGCACCAAGGACCTCGACAATGCTTAACCATAGTTGCGCATGCCCTGCCGCGCTCGATCGCTGCGACCGATGCGACCTTCTCCTGGACTTCCCCGGCCTCCATCTGGTGGCCGTCTCGAAGACCCGGGCCGGGCTGTTCCTCGAGGTCGAGTCCTGCGACCCGGTGACGGGATGTCCTGGTTGCGGGGTCATCGCCACTGGTCACGGACGGATCGTGGTTGAGGTGATCGATGCGCCCTGGGCGGGCCGGCCGGTGCGGTTCCGCTGGCGCAAACGCCGCTGGGTCTGCCTCGAGGACGATTGCGAGGTGGCCACGTTTCTCGAGCAGGACCCGGAGGTCTGCGCTCCGCGTGGCCTGCTGAGCACGCGCGCGATCCGATGGGCGATCGGTCAGCTCCGCCGTGAGGGAGCGACGATCCAGGGCCTCGCCCGGCAGCTCGGCACGACCTGGAACACGCTCTGGTCCCAGATCCAGCCCGTCTTGACCCAGGCCGCGGAGGACCCGTCGCGGTTCGAGGACGTGCAGGTCCTGGGCGTGGACGAACACATCTGGCACCACCGTGACCCGCGCCGGCGCGGGCCGAAAGCGCTCACCGGGA
>NZ_JABUXW010000039.1 GCF_014897585.1 Brachybacterium tyrofermentans
AAGCTAGCGCTCGCAGCGTAAACACCCCCGTGTCCACGAACCGGGGGTAGGCCCCGTTCGTCCTTCCCGGCGATCAGCAGCGACCATCCGGTGCACGAGGGACTCGCGGAGAATCCCGAGGACCAGGTGGAGACCGATCAGGTCGTTTCCGCGTCCGAACCGCGCGGCGGCGAGGGCCGCGTCGAACCGGACCTCGTTGTCGGAGGCCGGGGCCGGGACGTCCGCCTCGGCACCGGTGATCGTGAGGTCGATCCGTCGACCGTCCTCGAGCACGAGGCGGATCACCTGCCTGTCCGCGTCCCGCGCCGTCTGGGACGCCCAGATCCGAGCGCCCAGCACCGAGCCGAGATCCACGACCGAGGTGGTGCGGACGGCGACATCGAGATCGCTCCACGAGTCCAGGGAGTCGGGCTCGACCACTGAGCCATACGGAGTCACCTCGGCGTCCGGGAGTCCTCTGCAGAGCTCGGCAAGGGAGTCGATCTGCCATCTGCGCATAGAGACAGGCTATGGCCCGGAGATCTGGTGGATCTGGTTCGCGGATTCCTGATCTCGGCCAGCACCAGACATCGAGGACGGAGACCAGAACTCTTCACCGATATCGGGACCGTCGACGCCAAGCTCTCGCCTCGAGCATGAGCCCGTCGACAACGTCCTGCTTCAGGTCGACGTACAGAGAGCGACGCTCCCGATGCTCCCGCGCGAGGGAATGTTTTGCCGACTCGTAGCGATCAGCTGCTGCTGGCACAGCGCGCAGGAAGTCCCTGAACACCAGGTACTCCTCGAGCGTCGCCGAGCCGACGGGCTCGATGCGGGCACCATGCAGCACTGCTGCAATCTCGGCGGCGCTCACGGAAAACCTCTCCGGCCAGTCTCTGTCGTACGGAACGAGTTCGACCACCGTGTGCGCCCTGTCTGCCATGGCTTCACGATACGGCGGCGCCTGAAACTGTCCTCCTGGAAGCTCTCCTGAACTGGCCGCCTGACTCCCGCGGCGATCGAAGCCAGAACGGGCACTGGACGTGCACTGGCGCAAGTGGTCCCCAGGAGAGATGATTGGCATAAAGTGCCAACGGAAGGAAACGCCATGGCAACTCGGAATGTCGTCCTCAGCGACCATCAGCACGAGCTCGTGAACTCCCTTGTGACCTCAGGGCGATATCAGAACGCCAGCGAGGTCCTCCGTGCCGGCCTTCGCCTGCTCGAGCAACGGGATGCAGAAGACGCGGCACGCCTTGCCGCGCTTCGTGCAGCTGCCGACAGAGGCTGGGCCGACGTCGCGGCGGGTCGCTTCCGTGACGTCGACGACTCCACCCTCGACGGCCTGATCGCACAGCTCGGGGAACCCGGCGCCGAGTCCTGACGGCTCCAGACCACGCCCAGCGTCAGCCATCGATGTCCACCCCCGGTCGGACCCTGGCCATCCCGCGGACGGATCCGTCGGCCCCCACCCCGTTCCTACGCTGAGTTCACCTGCCCGGGACACCGCGCGGGACCGCCTCGGAACGAAGGGATCGCCTTGACCACCTACGGCACGATCACCCCTCACGGAACCGGCAAGGGCACCGCCAGCCTGCTGCTCGGGGTCCTCTCCCTCCTGGCCGGATGGACGCTGATCGCCCCCGTGCTGGGCCTCATCCTCGGGTTCATGTCCCGCGGCAGCGAGCCGTTCGCCCGCGGCCGCGCCGCCTGGGGGATCCTCCTGAACCTCCTCGCGATGATCGGCTGGATCATCGGCGTGGGCCTGCTCCTCGCGACAGGGGTCGGTGCGGCGCTCTGGAGCCTCGACCTCGGGGCCCTGTTCGGCGGCTGATGCTCCTGCACCTCCGCGCTTCTGCACCCGGGGCCTCCTGCACCCCGGCTGTTCCACTCGTCGGCCCGGGGGCCTACGCTCACTCCAGAGCGCCCGGCATCCTGCCCGCGCCGACGTCGAGGAGGACGCCATGCCCGCAGCCCTGCACCCCTACCTGAACTTCCCCGGAACCTCACGCGAGGCCTTCGAGTTCTACGGCCAGGCCCTCGGGGCGATCCCGCAGTTCGCCACCTTCGGCGAGTTCCACGCCGTCCCCGAGAGCGACCCGAACGCCGACAAGATCATGCACGGGTCCCTCGAGGTCACCGACCTGATCCGCCTGTACGTCTCCGACCACGTCGAGGGCATGAGCCCCGAGGGCTTCGTCCCGGGCAACAATGTGTCCCTGTCCCTCATGGGAGACGACGAGACCCTGCTGCGCAGCGCGTTCGAGCGCCTCTCCGAGGGCGGCACGATCACGATGCCGCTCGAGAAGCAGATGTGGGGCGACGTCTACGGCACCTTCACCGACCGGTTCGGGATCATCTGGCAGGTCAACATCAGCGCTGCCGAGCAGGCCTGAGCTCAGAGGTATGCGCGGGTGATCAGCTCCAGGTAGTGCCCGGAGGGGTCCAGCAGGCACACCCCTCGACCTCCGTGCCCGTGGTTGATCTCCCCGGCAGGTAGACAACATGCTGGGGCGTCGTCGGCCGACCGGAAGGTGCCGGCGTCAGCCTGTCCGCAACCCCGTCGCCCCGGACATGTCGAGAACCCCGGATCTGTTCCGACCACAGGACGGAGACGCCGCACGGCGACTCCTCTCGACCCCTCTTCGAAGGAGCAGTCATGAAGTACGTCATCCTCATCCACTCGAACCCGCAGCCCTGGGGCCACCCCACCGCGGACTATCTGCCCGAGCACCAGGCCCTCCCCCAGGAGGAGCGCGATGCCGGCGGAAAGGCGTTCGACGAGGGTTTCGCCGAGGTCATGGACCGCGGAGAGCTCGTGCACGCCGAGGCGCTCGGCGCCCCGTCGGCCTCCCGCCTGTTCCGGTGGAAGGACGGGCAGAAGGTCGCGATCGACGGCCCCTATGCCGAGGGCAGGGAACATCTGGCGGGGTTCTTCGTCATCGATGTCGACACCCTCGAGCGCGCCGAGGAGATCGCGAACCTCTTCGGAGCGCGCGGCGAGACGATCGAGCTGCGCCCGGTGATGAGCTAGGGCCCGACGGGTCCTGAACGCATGGCCGACCTGACGGCGGAGGCCGACGCGTGGAAGGACGTGTGGCGCGATGAGGCGCCGCACGTCCTCGCCGCGCTGCTGCGCCGTCATCGGGATCTCGCGGACTGCGAGGACGCCGTTCAGCTCGCGCTCCTCGCCGCCGCCGAGCAGTGGCCGCGCGACGGCCTGCCGACGACCCCACGCGCGTGGCTGCACCGGGTCGCCTCCCGGCGCCTGGTCGACATCATCCGGGCCGACGCCTCCCGGCGGGACCGGGAGGCACGCGCCGCCCGGCTCGAGGTCCGCGACCTCGGAGACCAGAACCTACCCGAGGACGACAGCGGCAACAGGGACGACGGGGACGACGGGGACGACACCCTGACCCTGATGACGCTCTGCGCGCACCCCGCCCTGACCGCGCCCTCGCAGGTGGCGCTCACCCTGCGAGCGGTCGCCGGTCTCACGACCGCGGAGATCGCGACCTGCTTCTTCGTGCCCGAACCGACCATGGCGCAGCGGATCAGCCGCGCCAAGGCCACCCTGCGCGCCCACGGGGCGATCTTCTCCCCTCCCACTCCGGCCGAGCTCCCGTGCCGGCTCCATGCCGTGCGCCATACCGTGGCCGCGATCTACACGCAGGACCACTCCCTGGCCGAGCGGGTGCGCGGGGCAGATCCGCTGCTCGGGGAGAGCGCCGTGCGGCTGGCCCGGGAGGTGCATCGTGCGCGGCCGTCGGAACCGGAGAGCGCGGGTCTGCTGGCACTTCTCCTGCTTACCCACGCCCGCTCACCCGCCCGCCTCGACGCGGCCGGGGAGATCGTGCCGCTCCCGGAGCAGGATCGCCTGCTCTGGGACCAGGACCTGATCGCGGAGGGCATCGCGCTGCTCATTCCGACGCTGAGCACCGGATACGTCGGCGCGTTCCAGCTGCAGGCCGCGATCGCCGCGGTGCACGCGGAGGCCCCGTCGTTCGCCGCGACGGACTGGCCGCAGATCCTCGAGCTCTACCGGATGCTCGAGCGCGTCGACCCGACCCCGTCGGTCGCGCTCGGCCTCGCGGTCGCGACGGCCGAGGTGGCGGGGCCGCAGGCCGGTCTCGATCTGCTGGCCCGGAGCCCTGAGCAGAGCCACCGCCACCAGGCGGTCACCGGGCACCTCCTGGCCCGGCTGGGCCGGGAGGCCGAGGCGAGGGAGGCGTTCCTGCGCGCGGCCGAGGGCACGCACAGCCTCCCCGAGCAGCGTTACCTGCTGCGTCTCGCCGGCCACGGCAGGATGACCTCATGATCACCGCGCCCTCCTCGTTCCGTCGGATGCCGCGCTGGTGGCACGACGAGCCCGGACGGGCGTGGCTGGACCGGCTGCCCGCGCTGGTCGCCCGACGGTGCGAGGACTGGGGCCTGGAGGTCGACGGAGACCCCGTGCACGGCTCGAACGCCCTGGTCGTCCCCGTGCGTCAGGGAACGCTCGGGGCAGCGCTGCGGCTCTCCCCTCCCGGGGACGATCTGGCTCTCGAGTGCGCGGCGCTGCGGCACTGGGACGGCCGCGGGGTCGTGGAGCTGCTCGACAGCGACGAGGCGGCGGGCGTGATGCTGCTCGAACGCCTGGACCCCTCCCGCTCCCTGTCGGCGCAGACCCCGCAGCGCTCCGCCGCCGTGCTCGGCACCCTCACCCGCACTCTCGCCGTCCCGGCCCCGGAGACGGTACCGAGCACGGGCGAGATCGCCGCCGACGAGGCCCGCGCGGCCACCGCCCGCTGGGAGGCCCTGGGTGAGCCCGTTCCGCGCACGCTCCTGGAGGCTGGGATCGCCGCCGCGGGCCGACGCGCCGCCGACGATCCCGGGCACGGCTCGGTCGACGGGGACCTCCACGACCAGCAGGTCCTCGCCGGGACACGGCATCGGTGGACGGTCGTGGACCCGGTGCTGCTGCGCGGGGACCGCGAGTACGACGTCGGCCGCGTGCTGTGGTCGCGCCTGGACGAGCTGCCGGCCGATGAGGACGTCCGCGGGGCGCTGGGCGCCTTCGTCGAGGCGGCGCAGATCCCGCCAGGGCGGGCACGGGACTGGGTGCTCGTGCGCTCCCTGTCCTACCTGCTGTGGGGACTGGAGCACGGCCTGACCCGGGACCCGCCGAAGTGCCGGCGCCTGCTGGAGCTCTTCGCCTGACGGCCAACTCCGGGCCGATCAGCCGACGGGCCCCTCGAGGATCGTCAGCTGATCGGCGGTGTGGAAGCCGAACGCGCGGTTCAGCGCGAGCATCGCGGCATTGTCCAGCGCCGTATAGGTCTGCACCCAGCGGGCCCGCCCGGCCTCCTCGAGCGTCATCAGGTTCTCGAGGTTGGCGAGCTTGAGAGCCCGTCCCACGCCGTGGCCGCGATGGTCGCGATCCACGAGGGTGTCGTCCTGCGTGATGATCTCGGGGTCGTGGCGGCTGACGAAGATCTCCGTGTAGCCCACGCTCACGCCGTCGAGCCGGGCGAGGCTGCGCACCAGGATCCAGCCCTGGTCCGCCATCCGCTGCTCCCCGCGGCGCACGGAGTCCACGTCGCCGCGGGAGGCGGGACGGGTGAGGTCGCCCATCGGCACGTCCTCTTCCATCTGCGTGGTCAGGCGCGCCCAGTCCTCGAGCACGTCGTCCGGGCAGGCACCGGTCCACGACCGCACCTCCACCTCAGACGGTGCCGGGTGCTGCGCACGCAGCACCTCCAGGTCTATGGGAAGGTCGAGCAGGAGCCGATGCTCCTGGTTCCCGACACGCAGCCCGAGCTCGGTCGCGAAACCCTTTCCGGCCTCGGAGTACGTCTCGGCCTGGACGATCTCGGCCACGCCGCGCAACCGAGCCCTCACCGCCTCGGCGAGGGCAGTGCCCACGCCCTGACGGCGGGCGTCGGGCAGCACGGAGATCTCCACCTCGGCGGGCTCCCCGGGGTCCGCGCTCGCGCTCGCAGCGCCGACGGGCCGTCCGTCCAGCGTCGCGACCAGCAGCACGGACGTCCGTTCCGGCTTCGGGTCGCCGTACTGCGCCAGCACGGCTTCGTCGCTCGCCCACCAGGCGGCCTCGCGCCCGGCGTTGAACCCGTCCCTCAGCAGGGCGTTCCAGGCAAGGAGATCCTCCGCGCGGGTCGGATCGACGTCGGTGATCTGCACGGTTCTCATGCACCCATCGGATCACGACTGTCTGCTGCCGCGCGACTTCTTTCCACGGTGTCGCGCGATTCGACGTCCTCCGCCGTTCGTCAGCGATAGACCTCTCTGCGGTGCCCTATGCGCACAACCTGGATCGAGATCTTCCCGTCCAGAATCTCGTAGACGATTCGATAGTCCCCGACACGGATTCGGTAGGCGCCCCCACCATCAGTGAGCTTCGTACATCCTTCAGGACGGGGATCCTCGACGAGTGCTTCGATCGCTTCTACGATGCGCTTCCGCTGCTTCTGCGGCTGGATCTTCCGCAGAGCCTTCGCAGCGTTGTTGCTGTAGTCGATCCGGTCCGCTGCAGGCAGCACGGGAAAACTGTCTGAGCCGGACTGCTCAGAGTCCAAGCTCAGCCATCAGTTCACGATGGGAGACCCGCGGCTCATCACTCTCACGAGCCTCGTTCGCCGCCTGTGCGTCGATCTGGTCCTCGAGCGCTTCGATCGCGCGGTCGAAGAATTCCGGGGAGACCACTACGGCCCGACGCTGCGCACCCCGGGAGGTGATGACGAGGGGCTCGCGATGGGTGGAGGCGATGAGGTCGCTCTGCCGGGCACGGAACTCGGACATGCTCACGCTGTTCATGACGTAAGCGTACAACTTGTACAAGATGTACGCAATGCGTTTCCAGACCGCCCGCGCTGCACACACCCCGCTCAGCGAACGGGTTCGAACTCCTCGGACCGGTCCTCGTCGGGGATGGAGCGCGGAGCGGTCGAGGGGGCCAGGAACACGGCCACGAGCACCACCGCGAGCGGCACCACGAGGGCGAGACGCAGCCCGATGTGCTCGCCGAGGAAGCCCAGCGTGGGCGGGCCGACGAGGAACGCCAGGTACCCGATGGTCGAGGCCAGGGCCACGCGTCCGGCCGGGTTGGCTCCTGAGTCGCCTGCTGCCGAGAGCGCGAGCGGGAAGCCCAGCGAAGCGCCGAGGCCCCACAGGATCACGGCGGCAACGGCCACGCCCTGGCTGTCGACGAACGAGATCAGCGCGAGGCCCGCCGCGGCGAACAGCGCGCTGACCATGAGCACGCGGGCGCGGCCGGCCCGGGCCACGATCGGTCCGCCGGCGAAGCGGCCCACCGTCATGGATGCCGCGAAGAGGGCGAAGACGCTCGCGCCCATGGTCGCCCCGAAGCCGTGGCCGTCGACCATGACCAGCGGCAGCCAGTCGGTGGCGGTGCCCTCGGCGAGCGCCATGGCCAGCACGATGCCGCCGATGAACAGCAGTCGGGTGTCCTTCCAGATCGCGGGGCCGGGCGTCGCGGCCTGCTCCGTGCGCTGCTGGGAGGAGACGAGGCCGGTGCCGGCGGGGATCGAGCGCAGGGCCCAGATCAGCAGCACAGCGCCGAGCGCTCCGGTCAGCGATAGGTGCGCGGCGACGGGGAACCGGACCGCGTTGGCGAGGATGCCGAGACCCGCACCGATCACGGTGCCGAGGCTGAAGCACCCATGCAGGGCGGGGAGGAAGGGGCGCCCACCGATCCGTTCGACGTCGGCCCCCTCGATGTTCATGGCGACCTCGCCGCCGCCCATGCCGGCGCCGAACAAGGCCAGCCCGAGCGCGACCAGCACGGGCAGCCCGGCCATGGCTCCGAGTCCGATCGTGGGCATGGCCAGCACGATCAGCGACGATCCGACCAGGACGACGGGGCGGGTGCCCCACCGCATCACGAGCGGTCCGGAGGAGAGGATCCCGATCATCGAGCCGACGGACAGACCGAAAAGCACCATGCCCATCTGCGCGGTGGAGACCTCCAGCAGATCGCGGACCACGGGGGTGCGGGTCACCCACGCGGAGACGCTGAGGCCGGGCAGCAGGAACAGCGCGTACAGCGCCCAGCGACGGCGACGCAGAGGGATGGGCACGAGGGCTCCTCGAGGGGATGGCAGGGCGGCGGGGCCGACGACGGGGCGACGGGATCCGCCGCAGTGCACGGGCGTACACACCGTGCAGAGCAAACCTATCCCCGTTCGCACGGGAGCGGGAGAGGGGCCCGGCCCTCGGGAGAGCGGCGGCACAGCGCGTCACCCGTCGAGGAGCACCCACTCCCCGTAGAAGATGCCCAGGCCCGCCGCGACGCAGATCCCACAGATGATCCAGAAGCGGATCGAGACCGTGATCTGCTCCCAGCCGAGCATCTCGAAGTGGTGGTGGATCGGGGTGATCAGGAAGAGCCGCTTGCCCACGCCGCCGTTGCGGCGCTTGGTGAGCTTGAAGTAGCTGACCTGCAGGATCACCGACATGGTCTCGAACACGAAGAGCCCGCCGAGGATGACCATGAGCAGCTCGGTATGGGTCATGATCGCCATGCCGGCCAGGGCGCCTCCGAGCGCGAGCGATCCGGTGTCCCCCATGAAGAGGCGCGCCGGGGAGGTGTTCCACCACAGGAAGCCGATGCAGGCGCACATGATGCACACCGCCACCAGCGCCAGGTCCAGCGGGTCGCGCACCTCGTAGCATCCGGTCGACGTGACCCGTTGGCAGTTGTGGATCCACTGCCACACACCGATCAGCACGTAGGCCCCGAACACCATGACGCAGGCACCGGCCGCCTGGCCGTCCAGACCGTCGGTGAGGTTCACGCCGTTGCTCGCCCCGGTGATCATCAGGACGGACCAGGCGACGAACAGCAGCAGGCCGATGACGGTGCCGAGCACGGCGAGGTCCACCCAGGTATCGCGCACGAAGGAGATGCGGAAACTGGCCGGGGTGATCCCCTCGCGGGGGAACCGGGTGGCCAGGAGGGCGAAGCCGACCGCCACGACGATCTGGCCCAGGAGCTTCTGCCCGGAGCGCAGGCCGAGGGACCGCTCGCGCCTGATCTTGGTCCAGTCGTCGAGGAAGCCGATGAACCCGACCCCCGCCATCAGGAACAGCACCAGCAGCCCCGAGATCGTCGGCGCGCTCCAGGTGGCCAGGTGCGCCAGGGCGTACGCGACGACCGTGGCCCCGATGATCACGAGACCGCCCATCTGCGGGGTGCCGCGCTTCGAATGGTGGCTGGTGGGGCCGTCGTCCCGGACGAACTGGGCCCAGCCCCTGCGCTGCGCGAGCGCGGTGTAGGAGCGGGTGCCGACCAGACTGATGGCGAGGGCGACGACGGCGCCGAAGAAGACGAGGTTCACCGACGCGCTCCCTCGAAGCGGTCGAGCTCGGAGCCGTCGGGCAGGATCGGGTTCATCTGAGGGCCATTCATTCGTCGGTCCATCCGTGGGGGAAGTCCGCCCGGGTCACGGGGGTCGAAGGGTCAAGGTATCGCAGTGCCCGGAGATGCCCTCCCGGCGAGCGCCGCACACGGACTGTCCCGGGATCAGCGGAAGGCCTTCTTGAAGTACGTCGCGGACTCGTCGTACCCGATGGAACGGTAGAAGCCCTCGGCCCTGCGGGTCGCGACGGCGAGGTAGGCGATGTCGAAGTTCTCCGTGGCCCACTGCTCGGCGGCAGCCATCAGCGCACGGCCGCATCCGGTGCCGCGCTGGTCCTCCCCCACCATCAGCTCCTCGACCCAGCCGATCATCCCGTCGGCATGGAACGCCTCATGGACGAGTACGTGCACGTAGCCGACGAGGCTCCCATCGTGCTCCGCGACGAGCACCGCGGCGCGGGGATCCTCCGTGATGCCGCGCAGGCCGGCCCGGAAGCGCTCGCGCGTGGGCTCGTACGAGGTGGCGAGGGCCGAGGCCAACGGCCACAGCTCCGCCTCATCATCGACGCGCGCCTCACGGATAACCGGTGTCGTCTCTGCCATGTCGGCACGCTATCTCGCACTGCCACACGGCTGCCGACCTTGACGGATGCAGGGGCCCGATCACGGCGACCCGCAGAGAAGATGCGGGACAAGTCCAGCACACGTCCTGGCGCCGCTGGCGCACGGCTCGCCGAGGGCAGACCCTCCTGATGCCACGTTGAGGTGGTTGGCGCTGCACGACGGACAGATCTGTCACGAAATACCCGGCGGGGACCCTACTCGCAACCGTGGCGACGCCATTGTCTGTGACTTCGTTCGTTAATCGGCGGGGTTCTTCAGACGCTGTATAGCGGGTCAGGTGACTCCGATGACCAGGGTGCTCTGGGCGGCTTCGATGACGTCGTTGGTGATGGTGTCGATTTCGTTGATTCTCAGCACGCGTTGGATCTGGGGGAGGACTGCCGCGCGTTTAGGTGACAGTTTGACCTGACCTATGGCCTGGTTTCCACTCTCGATCGCTAGCTTCCGGTGGTTGCGAGTGCCTGCGGGGTGCGGGCGAGGTCGTAGTCGTTCGGTGTCGCGTACTCGAGTGAGGAGTGTCGGCGGCGGCGGTTGTAGAACACCTCGATGTACTCGAAGATCGCGTTCGCGAGTTCGATCCGGGTATTCCACTTCTTCCGGTTCAGCAGCTCGATCTGCATGCTCGACCAGAACGATTCCATCATCGCATTGTCCAGGCCGTCTCCCACGGTCCCGAACGAGGGCAGCAGGCCCGCGGAGCGGATCTTCTGCGTGAAGACCCAGGAGGTGAACTGGACTCCGTGGTCTGCGTGCACGATCCCTCCAGGATCTGGCTGGCGTGCTCGGATGGCCATGTCCAGGGCGTTGACGACCAGGGTGGAGTCCTGCTTGGAGTCGATGGCCCAGCCGATGATTTTGCGGCTGCAGGCGTCCAGGACCGCGGCGCAGTAGACCTTGCCTTCTCGGGTGGGGTGCTCGGTGATGTCGGTGACCCACAGTTCGTTGAGCTCGAGGCGATGGAATTTCCGGTTCACCAGGTCGTCTGCGGTGGCGACTCCCTTGAGGCGCTTGATGCGGGCCGGCCCAGGGAGTCCTCCGATCCCCGCGCGGGTCATCAGCACCCAGACGAGTCGACTCGAGCAGGGGATGTTCATGCCCATGGTGAGCTCTGCGTGGATCCGGCGGTAGCCGTAGGTGCCACGAGAGGCGATGTGGATCTCGCGGATCAGTCCAGTCAGCCAGCGTCGGCGGAGCTCGGTGGCGCTGGTGGGACGCTTCCGGTAGCGGTAGTAGCCCTGGCGAGAGACGCCCAGCAGGCGGCAGCAGGTGTGCACTGGAGCTCCGGCGTCGACGAGTCGGTCGATCACCGGGTGCGCCCTTTTGGGTCCACTCCTCCCTCCTCGTCGAGCCATGTCGCAGCGCGGCGGAGGATCGCGATCTCCTGCTCGAGCTGCCGAACGCGACCGCGAGCCGCGCGGAGTTCGGCAGACTCGCGACTGCTGAGTCCAGACCGGCGGCCGTGGTCGATGTCGTCCTGTCGGAGCCAGGTGTGGAGGGTGACCTCGTGGACACCGAGGGCCTGCGCGGTCTGCTTGACCTGTCGGCCTTCGCGGACCAGAGCGATGGCCCGGGCACAGAACTCTGGAGGGTACGGGCGGGGCATGCGGTGAGCCTTCCATGAAGACCATCGGCTAGCGACGTCAACTGGAAACCGAGCCATAGGTCAGGTCAAGATGTCACCTATCCGTGCGGCGGTCCCCTTCGGCACCAACCACACCCCGAAGATCCTAGCCCTGCCCGACGCGGCCTGGATCAACAAACCCACCGAGAACAAACAGACCGAAGATCAGGCGACCTACGAACCCGCCGCCTGACTCCCACTGGCCCCATTCACCTTGACAACTTCCGCTCCGAGAACGAGTTCGAGACGGACTCCCCTGCGTGTCAGGGTGAGTTGAGGCCAGAGGTTCATAGCAAGTCCGCCTCCGCAGGGCGAGTTCAGGATCGATCACCATGAGCAGTTCCCCCGTTTCCGTTTTGTCGTCGAGCGTCGATGATGGAGCGATGAGTTCCCCGCAGCATCCTCGAGCCGATGGGCCCCGGCGCCGCTCGTTCACCCCCGAGCAGAAGCTTGCCCACCTCGCCGCATACGAGGAGGCCAGCGCGCAACGCCAAGGAGGTGCCTACCTGCGCCGGGAGGGTCTGTATTCCTCGTTGATCACCGAGTGGCGCCGGCAGCGCGATGCCGGCGTGCTTGAGGGAAAACAGCCTGGCCAGACGGTGGGTCGGCCCTCGAAGGAACAGGCCGAGATCGCTCGGCTGCGCCGCGAGCTGGACCAGACTCAGGAGCGCCTGGATCGCACCGAGACCGCGCTGGAGATCATGGGAAAAGCACGCGCGCTCTTGGAGGACGTCTCCAAGAGCGCGGATACCGAGACCAGGCGCAACAAGCGCTGATGGGCGCCCACGACGATCTGATCGTCGGAGGGACTACCACCCGGGCCGCGTCGGCCTTGACTGGTATCGCCCGCTCCACAGCAGCTCGCCGCACGGCCCGCCCGCTCCCGCCTGCGCCGCGGGACGCCCCGCCGGCCAACCGGCTGGACTGTGCCGAACGAGCCAGCGGGCTGGCCGTGCTCAACAGTTCCGAGTTCGTCGACTCCACCCCGATACAGGTGTTCGCGACGTTGCTGGATCGTGGTGTCTACCTGTGCTCGGTCTCCACGATGTATCGCATCCTGCGGGACAACGCCCAGGTCACAGAGCGCCGCCGGCAGGCTCGTCACCCGGCCCGGGTGGTGCCCGAACTGGTGGCCACCGGCCCCGGGCAGGTCTACACCTGGGACATCACCAAGCTGCCCGGCCCGGCCAAGGGCGTCTACTACGACGCCTACGTGATGATCGATATCTACTCCCGCTACCTCGTCGGCGTCCACGTCCACGCCCGCGAGTCCGGCCCCCTGGCGAAGGAGATGATGCGTGAAGTGTTCGGCATCCACGGCATCCCGAAGGTCGTCCACGCCGACCGCGGCACCTCGATGACCTCAAAGTCCGTGGCCACACTGCTCTCCGAACTGGAAGTCTCCCGGTCCCATTCACGGCCGAAGGTCTCCAACGACAACCCCTACTCCGAGGCGTGGTTCAAGACGTTGAAGTACGCGCCGGTCTTCCCAGACCGGTTCGGATCCCTGGCCGATGCGCGGGCGTTCATGGACGAGTTCAAGGACCGCTACAACCACGAGCACCACCACCAGGGCCTGGGCCTGCACACCCCTGCCGACGTTCACTACGGCCTGGCGACAGCGAAAGCCACCGGCCGCACCGACGTTCTCTCAGCGGCCCGCGCTGCCCACCCCGAGCGCTTCGGTACCGACCACACCCCGAAGATCCTCGCCCTGCTCGACGCGGCCTGGATCAACAAACCCGGCTCTTCAGAGTTGAGTGTGGGCGCGCCGGTGGTGCGGGGTAGCTGGGGATAGACGTCGAGGTCCTCGATGATGAGCGGACTCTTACCTCTGCTCGCACCAAGGACCTCGACAATGCACAACCATAGTTGCGTATGCCCTGACACGCTCGATCGCTGCGACCGATGCGACCTTCTGCTGGACTTCCCCGGCCTCCATCTGGTGGCCGTCTCGAAGGCCCGGGCCGGGCTGGTCCTCGAGGTCGAGTCCTGTGACCCGGTGACGGGATGTCCTGGTTGCGGAGTCATCGCCACTGGTCACGGACGGATCGCGGTTGAGGTGATCGATGCGCCTTGGGCGGGCCGGCCGGTGCGGATCCGCTGGCGCAAGCGCCGCTGGGTCTGCCTCGAGGACGTTTGCAAGGTGGCCACGTTTCTCGAGCAGGACCCGGAGGTTTGCGCCCCGCGGGGCCTGCTGAGCACGCGCGCGATCCGCTGGGCGATCGGTCAGCTCCGCCGTGAGGGAGCGACGATCCAGGGCCTCGCCCGCCAGCTCAGCACGACCTGGAACACGCTCTGGTCCCAGGTCCAGCCCGTCCTGGCCCGGGCCGCGGAAGACCCGTCGCGGTTCGAGGGCGTGCAGGTCCTGGGCGTGGACGAGCACATCTGGCACCACCGTGACCCGCGCCGGCGCGGGCCGAAAGCGCTCACCGGGATGGTGGACCTGACCCGAGGAACCCACCCCACTGCGAGGCTGCTCGACCTCGTCCCAGGTCGGTCCGGGACGGTCTATCGCGACTGGTTGGGCCAACGCGGTGAGAGGTTCCGGGAGGAGATCGAGATCGCGACGCTGGACCCGTTCCAGGGATACAAGAACGCGATCGATGACCAGCTCGAGGACGCCACCTGCGTGCTGGACGCCTTCCACATCGTCAAGCTCGCCGGCGCAGCGGTCGATGACGTCCGCCGCCGAATTCAACAAGAGACTCTCGGCCACCGCGGCCGCAAGGGCGACCCTCTGTTCGGGATCCGGCACATCCTCCGCGCCGGGCGTGAACGCCTCACCACGCGCCAGCAGAACCGCCTGGCCAGGGCATTCTCCGCTCACCCCGATCACGTCGCAGTCGAGGTCGCCTACCAGTGCGCGCAGGACCTCCGAGACGTGTTCCACCAGGCCACACCCGCCCAGGGACGTCGGCTCGCCGAGCAACTCATCGACACTCTGCCGTCCTGCCCGATTCCCGAGATCGCAAGGCTCGGGAAGACGCTGCGTCGCTGGAAGACGGCGTTCCTGGCCTACTTCGACACCGACGGCGCGAGCAACGGCGGCACGGAAGCCATAAACGGGATCATCGAGCTCGGCCGCCGTATTGCCCGTGGGTTCCGGAACTTCGAGCACTACCGCCTCCGAATGCTCCTCATCGCTGGCGGACTCGACGCCTCACCCCACACTCATCTCTGAAGAGCCACAAACCCACCGAGAACAAACAGACCGAAGACCAGGCAACCTACGAACCCGCCGCCTGACCGGAAATTGTCAAGGTGGATGAGACCAGTGGGAGTTAGGCGGCGATCTCGTAGTTGGGCTGGTGCTGCTCTTGTTGGTGGGGTTTGTTGATCCAGGCGGCCTCGGGCAGGGCGAGGGCCTTGGGGGTGTGGTCGGTGCCGAACCGCTCGGGGTGCGCAGCACGCGCCGTAGCGAGGACCCGGACGCGCTCGGTGGCCTTCGCGGTGGCGAGGCCGTAGTGGACGTCTGCCGGGGTGTGCAGGCCGAGTCCTTGGTGGCGGTGCTCGTGGTTGTACCAGGTCACAAACTCGTCGAGGAACCCGCGCGCAGCGGCCAGGCAGGTGAACCGTTCGGGGAAGACCGGCGCGTACTTCAACGTCTTGAACCAGGCCTCGGAGAAGGGATTGTCATTGGAGACCTTCGGCCGCGAGTGCGACCGCACGACTCCCAGATCGCTGAGCAGGGTAGCGACGGACTTCGAGGTCATCGAGGTGCCCCGATCGGCGTGGACAACGTCCGGGATGCCGTGGATAGTGAACACTTCACGCATCATCTCCTCGGCCAGCAGGCCTGTTTCGCGGGCGTGGACGTGGACTCCGACGATGTAGCGGGAGTAGATATCGATCATCACGTAGGCGTCGTAGTAGACGCCCTTGACCGGCCCCGCCAGCTTCGTGATGTCCCAGGTATAGACCTGGCCCGGCCCCGTGGCCACCAGTTCCGGTATCTTCCGGGCAGGATGACGGGCCTGGCGACGGCGCTCTTTGACCATCGTGTGCTCCGCCAGGATCCGATACATGCTCGAGACCGAACAGAGGTAGACACCGCGGTCCAGCAGGGTGGCGAAGACCTGCATCGGAGTGGAATCGACGAACTCGGTACTGGTCAGCACGGCCAGCACCGTGGCCCTCTCGGCGCAGGTCAGACGGTTCGCCGGCTCCCTCGCTTCCAGCGGGGTGGGCACTGTCCGGGACCGGCGGCGCAGGGCCGTCGCGCGGGGCACCCCGGTCAGGCCAGCCGCGGCCCGGGTATTGGTCCCCGAGATCGTCAGCTGGTCATAGGCGTCCATCAGCGCCGCTTGCGCTTCGTCTCGGTGTCCGCGCTCTCGGAGATGTCTTCCAAGAGCGCGCGTGCTTTTCCCATGATCTCCAGCGCCGCCTCGGTCCGGCCCAGCCGCTGCTGGGTCGTCTCCAGCTCTCGACGCAGCCGGGCGATCTCAGCCTGGTCCTTGCTGGGCCGACCAACACTCTGACCGGCCGACTTGCCCTCGAGCACCCCGGCGTCACGCAGGCGACGCCACTCGGTGATCAGCGAGGAATACAAGCCCTCGCGGCGCAGGTAAGCACCGCCCTCGTTCTGGTCCCGGGCCTGCTCGTAGGCCTCAAGATGGGCCAGCTTCTGCTGCGGGGTGAAGGTGCGACGATGAGGCCCGCCGGCACGGGGATGCGAAGTGCTCATGACTCCATCATCGACCGCGGACGGCACTGCGGAAAGCATGGAACTACTCATGGTTGTTGATCCTGATCTCGCCCTGCGGAGGCGGACTTGCTATGAACCACTGGTCTCAACTCACCCTGACACGCAGGGGACTCCCACTGGCCCCATTCACCTTGACAACTTCCGCTCCGCCGATCTCTGACTCCTCGTCGCGGGGAATGCGTTCAACCGTCAGGAGTCTCCCGGTGGCGTTGATATATCTCATTCAAAAGTGCTCTCTCTCAGTACAACGGGTCTTCAGGTAAGCCGTTTGGCCGATTTAAGGCACCCTACCTGCGCACAACTGTCATGTTGAGCACCACCCTGAATGACAGCTACGGCACCGTAGACTCCCCCGCACCATAGGGTCCGAGTACGCCGTTTCATGACAGATCTGCGACGTCGGCTATGACCAAACAGGATGGGCAATGGCTGGTGCGTCGACCAACGTAGGGCTCCGGTGCGCCGAGCACCGCTGAAGGTCGGGTCCGCTCCGGGGCGCTTGCTTGTTAGCGTCACGACCATGTCGACCCTCTCCCTCGCGTCTCTTCGCCCACTGGCCCGGTTCTCTCGCGATGCCGCGGCGTCCTCAGCCTTCGGCGCCATCCCCGTCGGGCGCCTGCACGGCAGGCAAGCCCTGGCCCTCGTTGCGGCGTCCGCTGCCCTCGGCGCAGCGGGAACGTTCCTCGGCCTCCGGGCCGCCGCGAGAGCACGCACGGCCGCACCCGACGGCTGGATGCCGTGGGCTGCCCACGCACAGGCCGCACCGGCTGTTCCAGCGGAGACGGCGGGAGACGCAGCGACGTCCCGGAAGGGCGAGGACCTCCGGACGCTCCTGCGGAGGTCGGCCATCGCCGCCGTGGCGGGGACGGTGTCCGGCGGCGCCACTGCCATCGGAGTGCTGGCGGACAGGCGCATGGAGGCGTTCTTCACGGATCGGGGTGCACGGCATCCGCGGCTCGCAGTGGGTCTGAGCCAGGGCATCGGCTACGCCGGACTGTTCGCCCTCATCGAGGCCGCAGTCGACGCTCGGGAGAATCCAGGGCACGAGGGGAAAGACGGCTGATTCGTCCCGGGTCAGACGCAGTGCCCCGGCGGAGCGACGCGCGGGTCACGCCCGTCGGATGTGGTCCGGTCGCAGCGGAGCACCGATTCCGAGCGAAGTGATCGCTGCGATGACCACCGACCCGCCCACCACAGCCAGCATTGGCCCTGTGAGGCTCGACAGGCCGAGGTGCGTCGTCAGTCCCGGGTCCATGCCGCGGTTCCCGGTCTCGACGAAGGCGACGGCCACCAGATGCCCGATCGCCAGGGCCGCTCCCCCGCCGACCACCAGAGGCAGTGCCACCTCGAGCCAGTGCGCACGGCGCAGCGCGCCTACAGGAGTGCCGAGCAGTCGAAGGCGGGCGTGCTCCTGCCGGCGTCCGATCGCCAGATCGGCCGTGCCGAGCAGGAAGGCGCCCAGTCCGACGGCCAGGACCACGAGATTCAGCAGCCGGATGGTGTCGATCGTGGCGTGATACGGGGCGAAGTCCTCCGCCGTCCAGCCGATGTGGGCGTCGATCCCTTCGGCATTCAGCTCCGCAGGCAGGTCGGGACGCGGATCAGCGGTGATCGTCGCTTCCAGCTGACCGAACTGCCAGAACTGCTCCTGCGTGACCAGTGCCCGCGGGACGAACAGGGTCGGCGCTGGGTCCGTCTCCTGCCATGCCGGAACTCCCGGCACCCGGGCGAGATCCTTCTCGGAGACGTCGAGCTGCAGCACGGGTTCTCCGTACCCGCCGGTGGTCTCGTCGTACTCTCCACTGAACAGGTCCACGGTTCCTCGCGGCGGCGTCCCAAGGTCGAGATCCCGCGACGCCGGGATCCAGGCAGCGCGATCATCTCGACATTGCCCCACCTCCGGTCGGAGTATGCGGAGCTCCTCGCAGGTTGATACCAGGGCCCAGAAGGAAAACTCCCCCGGGCTGCTTCCCGCGGCGACCACGAGCCCCCGAGCGTTGTAGATGACCTCCCGGGCCCCACCGACCCGTTCCACGGCATCCTCCAGCTCTGCGACGGAGGCCTGATCCGGAACCCGTGTCTCGGCGACGGCCTCAACCTCACGGTAGTGGCGTCCGGCCTGGTAGATCGGGGTGGCAGAGAGGACACTGACAAGCCCTTGTGCAGCCGTCGTCACCACGACGCCGATCACCAGGGCGCCGAGCACTCTGCCGAGCACAGCGGGTTGGGACTGCAGGCGCCGGCCTGCCACGACGGTCACCGGGGTGCCGGCACGCACGAGCACGTCAGCACTGCGCCGCACGAGCAGAGCAGGAAGCAAGAGACTGCCCAGTGCAGCGAGCCCGGCGCCGCCGATGAACAGGACCACGAGCGGGGCGTTGGACAGTCGCGGCAGGCTCCAGCTGAGCATCAGCATCACCAGACCGATCACCAGGATCGCCGCCCGCCAGAGGCCGGGGCGCCGGGCCACCTCCCCGCGAGCGCGCTCAAGATCCTCCCCATGGGTGCGACGGGCCGACGTCGCAGCCCCGGCGACCAGACACAGCGGCACCGCGAACGCGACGATGACCGCCGCCGGCGCGACGCTCGGTGACGGAGTCATCTCAAGCAGCATCTTGCCGGCCCAGGGCACAAGCAGGGCCCCGACCGCCATGCCTCCTACGGCACCGATGAGTGCGGGAGGCAGACTCTCCCCGACTCCTATCAGCACCTGATCTCGCCTGCGCATCCCGAGAAGGTGCAGACGGGCCATGCGCCGCGACCTGTCCTGCTCGGACATGCGACCGGTCGCCGCTGCGGCGGCCAGCACGGGCAGCCCGATCGCGAGGGCCACGATCCCCGGCAGGATCAGCTCGAACACGTCCGAGGCTGCAATTCCCGGGGCAAGACTGCGCGGCCTTCCCGCATCCAGCAGGGACAGCACCACGACCAGCAGCGCACAGCCCATGAGAGAGGTGAGAAGGGCGCTGAGCGCGCGGAAGCGCCCATGGTCGGTGGCACGCAGCGAGAGGGTGAGACCAAGGCGCAAGGACGGCAGCATCTCAGCCCACCAGCTCCCCATCACGCATGCTCACGAGACGGTCCAGGTGTGCGGCGACCCGATTGTCATGGGTGACGACCACCAAGGTCGTGCCCTGCTCCGTGACCGTCTCCATCAGCGCCTCCATCACGGTGTCCGCGGCGACAGTGTCCAGAGCGCCGGTCGGTTCATCCGCCAGCAGCAGGGACGGCTGGTGGACCAGCGCCCGGCCAACCGCAGCGCGCTGCGCCTGTCCACCGGAGACCTGGGCGGCCCGGCGGTCCGCGACCTCGCCCAGACCGAGCCGTTCGAGCATCGCCTCGACAGCGACACGGATCTGTGCCGGCCGGCCACCTAGCAGCTGCAGCGGAAGGGAGAGATTCTCACGCAGAGTGAGCTCGCCGATCAGGTCGCCGAACTGGAACACCATCCCCATGCGCGCCAACCGGAGCTGAGCACGATCCTTGTCCCGCAGACCTCCGAGATCGTCCCCGAGCACCCGAAGCGAGCCCTCATCTGGAACCAGGACGCCGGCGAGCACATGCAGCAGCGTCGACTTCCCGCAGCCCGACGGGCCCATCACGGCCACCTGCTCCCCGGCAGCGATCTGCAGATCGATGCCGCGCAGCGCGGGATCGGCACCGTAGGAGACGTGGACCCCGGCCAGCTCGACGACCGCCGCAGCTCCGGGCTCTGTCGCGGGGCACTCACGGTGGTCGGAGGGGGCGGTCATCGCCGGCCCCCGGCGTCGTCGGCTGGTCCGTCGGTCGTTCCGTCGGCCGGCTTCTCCCACTGCGCTCGTAATGCACCGAGGCGCTGACCGGCCTCCTGGATCCAGCGCAGATCCGCATCGAGATGAGTCAACTCGTAATCGAGCTGCAGCAGAAGCGCAGGCTCGGCACCCCGACGGCGCGAGGTCAGCTCGCGCATGCGCACCATGTGGCTCTCGCGTTGCGCGCTGAGGACATCCTCGGCGTCCCGGCCGGAGAGCAGAGCGATCGATATCCGGGAGAACAGGGTGGAGGCCGCGAACGCGCCCGTGGCCTGCGGTGTATAGATCCAGGTGTCGAGCTCGGTGACGCCCTCCGCCGTGATGCCGTAGAGCTTGCGCTCGGGCCCCGCTCCGGTCTCCACGGTGAGGATCTCCGCCCAGCCCTGGCGCTCGAAACGCGCCAGTGAGGCATAGACCTGACCGAAGGCGAGCGGGCGCTCGGGGGCGAGGAGATGGTCGTAGTCCTGCTTGAGGGAGTAGCCGTAGGCCGGTGACCGATCCAGCAGCCCCAGCAAGGCGTGTGCAGTACTCATGGACTCACTATACATATCGTGTATACCCGCGATGAGTACATCGACGACGCTCGCCCGCCGCAGCTGTCGAACGGTCGATCACCGCCACAAAGTTCGAACTTTGGGAGACTTGACTGCTAGACTGGATGCATGACTGCTCCACTCCACATGCCCGCCACCGTGGCCACCAAGAAGGGCGCCGGCTACCTCGCCGAAATGGCTGCGGGGCGCACAGTGGTGCTCACGAACCATGGCAAGCCCAGTGCCGTCGTGATGAGTCCTGAGCGCTTCGACGACCTCGAACGGTCCCTTCGCCTCGCGGCCGATCAGATGATCCAGGGCGTCAGCCAGCTCGTCGCTGACCGTTCCGAGTTCCACACTGTGAACGAGGTCCGCGAGCGCTTGCATGCGCGTCGGTGACTCCCTCCCCGGAGACCAGGCCGAGGTCATCTTCACGACGGAAGCCGAGGAATGGATCGCATCTCATGTCGAGGACTCGCAATGGGATGAGTTCCTCGATGACGTGGTTGCACTGTTCACCCAGCCGTGGGGGAAGCACCCGCTGTCGAACCGGAACGCGTCTGACCAGCTCGCGGGCCTGAACACCACGGCGACACTTCGCGGTGACTATCGGATCGTCTTCCGGGCAACGATCTCCCCCGAAGGCACAGGGCTCATCGAGATCCTCGCCATCGGTCCCCGGAGCAACAACCGGATCTACGACTCCGTGAACGCCCTCATCAGCAGCGGAAAGCTCAGCGAAGACGAAGTGCAGAGCATCTGGGACATGCTGGAGATCTACGAGAGCACGGCCGAGAAACATGGCCTCGAGCTGTGGGACTACTCGCCTGAGCCCGCACCGCCAGGACTCATCAAAGCCGTCGTCACCATAGGGGCCCTGCCCCAGGAGCTGGCGGAGATCCTCTCGGCAGACGAGATCAATGCTGCCCTGGCTGACGCCTGGGACCCCGATAGCGGCGACCTTGATCCGGCACGGGCACTGCGTGCTGCGGTTGAGCGGGTCGCCGGGAGCGCGGACCCTGAACGGATCATCGCGCTCCGGCAGGAGCCTCGCTGCGGCGCGCACATGCCTCGCGCCGATAAGCCCTGCGTCCGTCGTCGCGGACATCCCGGCGCACATCGCGCAACGCTCTGACAGCGCCCCGGAGAGCGACGTAGGCCCGGTAGGTCACTGTCGTTCCGACACTGGAGCGCGTTGTCGACGCAATCCAGTGAGGGTCGCGCGGGCCCCGCGATATCAGGACGACAGCCCCGTCGCATCGACAACGGCCGCGCATGCCAAGATGCGGCATGGCCGATGAGCGACTGATGACGATCAGCACCTTTTCCCGCGCTGTCGGGATCCCGGCCAGCGCCCTGCGCCACTACGCCGCACAGCGGGTGCTCGAACCGACCGACATGGATCCGGTGTCGGGCTACCGCTACTACGCGCCCTCCCAGATCGACAGCGGCGTGCTCCTGCAGCGGATGCGCTCTGCCGCCGTCCCGCTGCCCGTGATGCGAGAGGTCCTCGCGGGGAGCGCGCAGGACGGGGCACTGCTGCTCGCCGAGCTGGCCACGCACCACGGCGCCGCATCCCGTCAGCGTGAGGACGAGCTGACGGCGCTGAGAGCGCAGCTCGACCCCGCCCCAGCGCATCGCGCCCCTGCGACTGCCGCGCTGCCCGGCACCGTCCTGGCCAGCGCCATCTCCCAGGTGATCCGCGCGGCAGCGACCGCCGCGACCGACGTCTCCGGCCTCGTATGCTCCGTCGGCCCGCAGGGGATCGAGCTGATCGCCACCGATCGCTACTGGCTCGCCCACCGCCACCTCGAGGCGGAGACCGCCGGCGGCGAGGCACGCGCGATCATCTCCCGCGAGGACGCCACCGAGGTCGCCGCCGCGTGCGCCCATCACGCCACGGTGCACCTCAAGCTCACCGAGCAGGGGCTGACGGTTCACGACGCGGACGGATCGCTGCTCGCACGCACCGTTGCCGTCGATCGAGCGGTCCCCGACCTCGGCCGCCTGGTCTCCACACAGCCAAGCGCCCGGGCCCTCGCAGGTTTCGACCGGGCAGAGCTGCAGGAAGTTCTTGATCGGTCGGACCAGAGCGACAAGCTCCTGCTCGTCGTCGGCAACGGGACGACGGCGCTCCACGCGGGCGGCGCTCGGGACGACGCTCCGGTGCTGAGCGGGTGGGCCACCCCCGATGAGCAGCTCGAGGTCCTGGTGGGCCGGGCGCTGTTCGCGGCGGCCGTCGCCGTCTGCCCCGGCGAGGAGATCGTGCTCTCCCTGGTGGACACGACCACTCCCGTGCGGGTCGCCTCCCCCGTGCAGGACACCTTGACCTGCCTGGTGATGCCGATGCTCCCTTGACCTTCAGGTCGCTCGAACCCTCAGCCTCGAGGGTGTGAGAACACACCCCTCGATCCCGTCCCCGCTCCCTGCCCGCTTCCACCTGTGGTGGGCCGCCTCCACCCTGCAGTCCGCCGGCGGCTCCATGCTGAGCTTCGCCCTGATCTGGCTCGCCACGGGCCATGGCCCCGGCGCTGTCGCCCTGGTCAGCATGCTCTCCGTGCTGCCCCCAGTGGTCCTCATGCTGCTGGGCGGCGTGCTCGGCGATCGGCACGGCCCCCGCCGCATGCTCCTGGTGACCATGGGCGCTGAGCTGCTCGTGCTGATCGCCCTCCTCGCCGTCTCCGGCGGCGATCCGACCGTCGCGCTCCTGGCGTCGGCCGCTGTCACCACGTCCACGATCTCCGCCATCTCCCGACCGTCGGCGACCGTGTACGCCCGGCTGCTGATCAGCGGCGACGACCAGCTGCCGCGGGCGCTGGCACGGATCTCCGGCAGTCTGCACGCCGCCCGGATCCTGGGTGTCGCAGCGAGCGGCATCGCCCTCTCCTTCTGGTCCCTGACCGCGGTCCTGGCCGTGAATGCCCTGCTCACGGCGGGCTGTTTCGTGGTCCTCTGCGCCCTACGGCCTCAGGGACCGCGCTCCTCCTCGGAGACCAGCGCCCCGGCCGACGGCATCTGGAGCTCCCTGGCGATCGGGATCCGCTCCGCGCACGCGCTTCGCATCTGGCCCCTGCTGGGAGCGGTGGCCCTCGTCTGCTCCGCGGTGCTCCCGGTGGTGGCCGTGGTCCTGCCCTCCTGGGCGCGCGCGAACGGATGGGACGCCTCGCAGGCGAGCCTCCTGGAGGCGGCATGGGCCGCAGGAACCCTCACGATCACGCTCCTGATCTCCGTCACCGGCACCCTGGCCAGGCAGAACATCGCGCTGATCGGGGGGCCGGCGCTCATGACGATCGCCCTGGCGACACTCTCGCTGCCTTCTGGGCTTCTCGGGGCCGGAGCAGCGATCCTCGCCTCGGCTCTCCTCGGTGTCGGGACCGCCGTCTTCACCACGCACATCGCACCGACCCTGCTGCGGCTCGCACCTGCGGGGCAGATGACCCGCTTCCAGGCGCTCATGGGCATCGTGCAGCTCGCACCACCTGCCCTGCTGAACAGCCCCTTCGCGGCTCTTTCGGGAAGTGGCCAGGCATCGGTCGCGCTGCTCCTCGCGGCCGCTCTCGCCGCCAGCGCGGCCCTGATGATCGGCGTGAACACGCGGGCGCCTGTCGCGCCGGTACCGTCATGACCGCTCCGGCTACCTGATGCGGGAATGGATCAAGGTGTCTCGCAGCAGCGACGGGTCCGTGGCGGAGACGTCGTCGTTGCGGAACACTCCGTCCAGCTCGAATCCGAGGCTCAGCGGAACCCGGGCGCTGCGGGTGTTCCGCCGATCGCAGCGTATCTCCAGGCGCCGGAAGCCCTCCTGATCCGCGGCGCCGACGACTGCGCTGACGGCTTCGCGCATGTACCCGTGGCCAGTCCGAGAGCTGGCGAGCCAGTACCCGATCTCCCCTTTGGGGACCGTCCAGTTCACGGCGAAGACGCTGATCCGGCCGATGAGGCTCTCGCCCGTCGGGTCCCAGATGGTCCAGGCGAACTCCGTGCCGTCCTCGAAGCTGCGCGCCGCGGCGGCCAGGTTCTCCGCGGCCTGCTCGAGCGTCTGGGGCGACTGCGCCCACGGCATCCACGGCGACAGCTCGGGCAGCGAGGCGGTGACCGCCTCCGCCTGGGCCACCGCGTCGTCGACGCTCACCGCACGCAGGAGCAGGCGATCAGTCCGGATCTCACGGGGCAGGTGCCTCACGGCGGCGTCATTCATGCGCAGGAGGGTATCCCGGCTCCACGACCCACGTCGCGAGGAGTCCTGGCCGCGCTACCGTAAGAGAGCTCCCCAGGAGGTGCGATGAGTCCAGACGCCGCGGATACGCTCGGGATCGACGGCAGGTGGTTCGATCCGTTGTGGCGGATCACCGTCGAGCTGAGCCCCCTCGAGCAGGCGCTCCTGGACACCTGGCCGGTGCGCCGCCTCGGGGCCATCTCCCATGCCGGTGCGGCGTCGCTGACCACCACGCAGACCTACTCTCGGCTCGAGCATTCCCTCGGGGTCCTCGCGCTCGTCGCGCACTTCGCTCCCGAGGACCAGCTCGCGCGGGCGAGCGCGCTGCTCCACGACGTGGGACATCTGCCCTTCAGCCACACTCTCGAGGGCATCGACGGCCTGGACCATCACGAGCTGGGCCATACGCGGGTCCGCGCGATGGGCGAGCTGCTCGCACAGCACGGGATCGATGCGGACGACGTGAACGCCGTGGACGACGGCTGCCTCGCCTCCCCGCTGACCAGCGGCAGCGGCGGGATGAAGCTGGACCACCTGGACTCCTTCCTGCGCAGCGGCCAGGCGCACGGCCGCACCCGGGGTCTCCCGTCGGAGCTGCTCGAGCACCTCCGGCTGCGCGACGGCACGGTGGACACGGATCCACGGACCGGTGCCGAGCTGGTGCGGCTGGCCGTGGCGGAGGCTCGCGCCCAGCGCTCTCCCGCCGACGTCATCCCGGTGGCGGTCCTGCGGCATCTCGTCACCACGGCATTGACGGGCAAGGACCCGGAGCTGAGCATCGAGGAGCTCACAGGGATGACCGACGACGAACTGCTCGCCGCCCTGCGCCGCTGCCCCTCGACCGCTGAGGAGGCCGAAGCGTTCCGGCGCCATCCGCTGAGCTGGCGCCTGCTCGCCGACCACGACGAGACGGAGGACGGCCCTTCCAGGGCGGCTCGCGTGGAGCACCGCATCACCCGCACCTATCTCGATCCGCCCAGCGTCGACGGCGAGCTCCTCCACAGCCCAGAGGCCGAGGACCTGCGACGCGGCTTGCCCCTGGTCTTCGTGCTGCGTCGGCAGTGACGCCCCGCCGCGGAACCGGCCGGCGCAGAACCTCTCGCGCTTCGCAGCTCGTTCCGCAGTCCCGATAAATCGGACACCCGTATAGTGGCTCGCGCCCGGCGGGCGAGGGGCCTGTCGAACACCACGACGACGTACGCCGAACAGGGGACGCACCATGAGGACCACGAAACCCAGGAGCACCGCGCAGTCGACGGGGAGCGCGCGATCGACCGGGGCCACGCGACGACGGGTCGGGGCGACGGCGATCATGGCCGGTGCAGCGCTGCTGCTCGCAGGCTGCGGCGGCGGCTCGTACGAGGACTCCCGGGAGCTCTACGAGGAGCTCCGGGTAAATTTCAACTGCGACACCGTGGATTCCGACGACTTCAACTCGTTCATGGAGGGCGAGTGGACAGACGGTTTCCCCGCCTTCGACGCGGTCGACGGCGAGTGCCAGCTCGGGGACGACGACAGCGTCTCCGTCAGCACCGTGGTCCCCCACGACGTCAAGGGCAAGGACTTCATGGAAGCCTTCGCCGTGCAGAACAGCGAAGAAGGTTACGGCGTGCTGGCCAAGAACTGGGTGATCCTCGTGGACGACGACGATCCCGCGGTCCAGGAGTGGCTCGAAACCGTCGAGGACGAGCTCGGCGGCGAGCTCATCACGCTCTCGGGCCAGGGTGGCGACAGCGACTGATCCACGCCCCGTCCGCGAGCAGCACTGCGGCAGTGGCAGTGGCAGAGCAGCTTGACGAGCACGGTCACTCACCGGCGGAGGATCAGACCTCTCACACGTGAAGGATCAGGATGACCAGCGCGTCGATGGCGGCATCCTGTGTCGTGGACCCCGGAAGAAGGTCCATCGAGGGTGACTCCAGCAGGATCGTCCCGGTCACCGCGACGAGCAGCAGGGCGACCACGGCGGCGCCCATCAGGGCGAGCGCAGAGAAGGTGCGTCGCTCCGACGCGACGAGGCTGGACGTCGGCTCGTGGCTCATGACTCCACTCTAGGGGTTCTCGCCGTGCTCGCCGTACGCCCTGGGCGAACGCCGAGAGGCGGCAACACCTGCTCACCGCGCGGCCGCCGTCACCGGCGCGGCCTACGATCGATCCCATGGAGATCACCTCGCCCTCTGCTCCCCGCCTCGCCTACATCGACGCGACCGCGGGCATCGCCGGGGACATGCTCCTGGCGGCCCTGATCGACGCCGGCGCGGACCTCGACGCGGTGCAGGAGGTGCTCGACGCGCTGGTCCCGGACTCGGTGCGCTTCGTGCGCGGCACGGTGGACCGCGGCGGGCAGCGCGCCACCAAGATCGACGTGGATGTGCTGGTCACCGACCCGCCCCATCGCACCTGGGCGTCGATCAGAGAGATGCTGGAGCGTTCCCGCGGGAACGTCTCGGTGCCGGAGCGGACGATCGATCTCGCGCTGACGGTGTTCGGCCGCCTGGCCGACGCGGAGGGCACCACCCACGGGGTTCCGGCCGACGAGGTCCACTTCCACGAGGTCGGAGCGCTGGACTCCCTGGCCGACGTGATCGGGGCCTGCGAGGCCTGGCGCCAGCTGGGCATCACCGAGGGAGCGGGCAGCGTGATCGCGGTGGGCAGCGGACGCATCCGCGCCGCGCACGGCGACATCCCGGTGCCGGTCCCGGCCGTGGTGCGCCTCGCGATCGGTTGGCCGACGGTCGCCGGCGAGCTGCTGCCCCCGCGCGGGCACCAGCACGCCCACGGACCGTCGTCCGACCACCAGCCTGACCACCACCACCACGACCACGACCACGACCACGACCACGACCACGACCACGACCACGACCACGA
>NZ_JABUXW010000003.1 GCF_014897585.1 Brachybacterium tyrofermentans
CACCTTCACCCATCACGACCCACCCCTCGGACACCTCAACGATGAAAGCCCGAGGCGAGTGGGACCTCGGCGACGGGAACACGATCACCACGGACAACCCCGGCAAGCCGTACCCCTCCGAGGTCGTCTCGGGCACGTACAGCACCGAGGGCTGGTTCGACATCACCCTCACCACCACCTTCACCGGTCAGTTCGCCGTCGATGGCGGACCCTGGCAGGACATCGCCGGCAGCATCGAGGTCGCCTCCGAGCCCGTGCCGGTCTACTCCAAGTCCCTCGAATCGCGCCTGGTCGATGGTGACGTCCCGGTCAACAACGGCGAGGACCCCTGGATCCCCGAGCGCACTGCCGACACCGAAGGCATCCAGGACCCTCACGCGACGCACCGCACCATCTGACCCGGCACCGTCACGCGGCAGCGCCACCGGGCACAGCGCCTCGTCTGTATACATATATCCGGTCACCTGCAGCCAGCAAGGCTGAGAGTGAACACGATAATCACCCGTGTGTATACAGTGATCCTATGCGAGCAAGCGACCGGGCCTACCGCACCCTCCGTGAGGACATCCTCCAAGGCACCCTCGAGCCCGGGACCGTGCTGGGCGAGATCGAGCAATCCGCCCGCCTCGGAATCTCCCGCACACCCCTGCGCGAGGCCCTGGGCCGGCTGGTCGCCGATGGCCTGGCCGCCCCCTCCGCAGGGCGCGGAATGGTGGTCACCGCAGCCTCCCTCGCCGACGCGGGAAAGCTGTTCGATCTGCGGATCGCCCTCGAAGTGCTGGCCGTACGCCGTGCCGCCGAGACCGCGGCGGACGACCCTGCGGCGCACGACCGGTTCGCAGACCTCGCAGGCACCTTCGACCGCGCGATCTCCCCCTTGTCACAGGGCGCCGATCCCACCGACTACTACGCGCTGACCCAGGAACTGGATCTCGCCGTGGACTCCAGCTGCGGCAACGCCTATCTCGCGGACTCGCTGCGCGGGGTGCGGGTCCACCTGGCGCGACTCCGCCGGCTCTCCCGTCACTCCCCCGCGCGCCTCGCGGAGACCGCCCGTGAGCACGCCGCGATCGCCCGCGCCATCGCCGACGGCAACCCGGAGCTCGCCGCGGCCGCAACCGTCGTGCACCTGCAGCAGGCGCTCGCCCATCTCCGCACCGACCCCGACAGCACGACACCCCCACCAGACGCCGTCACCGACCCAGGCCGGAGCTATACCGCGCCGTTGAAGGAGACCACCGCATGAGGAACCACGACGTCCGCACCCACCGCTCCGACGAGAACCTGGCCCGACCGGACCAGCTGGCCTGGGCCATGGCCGAGGTCGCCACGGACCCGGTCGAGGTCGAGACCGAGGTGCAGGAGATGATCATCAACCGCGTCATCGACAACGCCTCAGTCGCCGTCGCCTCCCTGAACCGAGCACCCATCGTCTCGGCCCGTTCGCAGGCTCTCAGCCATCCGGTCGCTACCGGCGGCAGCGGCGCGAGCATCGTCGGGATCGCCGAGAAGAGCTCCCCCGAATGGGCGGCGTGGGCCAACGGCGTGGCCGTGCGCGAGCTCGACTACCACGACACCTTCCTGGCCGCGGAGTACTCCCATCCCGGGGACAACATCCCGCCGATCCTCGCCGTCGGCGAGCACGCGGGCGGCTCCGGACATGACCTCGTACGGGCCGTCGCCACCGGCTACGAGCTGCAGGTCGATCTGGTGCGGGCCATCAGCCTGCACGCCCACAAGATCGACCACGTCGCGCACCTGGGCCCGTCGGCCGCCGCCGGGATCGGGACCCTGCTGGGACTGGACACCGAGACGGTGTTCCAGGCCATCGGGCAGGCACTGCATACCACCACTGCCACTCGGCAGTCGCGCAAGGGCGAGATCTCGACCTGGAAGGCCCATGCCCCCGCGTTCGCCGGGAAGATGGCCGTCGAGTCCGTCGACCGCGCGATGCGCGGGCAGACCTCCCCGGTCCCGATCTACGAGGGCGAGGACGGCGTCATCGCGTGGCTGCTGGACGGCCCGGACGCCCGCTACACGGTCCCGCTGCCGGCGCCCGGCGAGGCCAAGCGCGCGATCCTGGACACGTACACCAAGGAGCACTCGGCGGAGTACCAGGCCCAGGCGTGGATCGACCTCGCCCGCCGCCTGCACACCGAGCACCCGGAGGCCGGCGATCCGGAGAAGGTCGACTCGATCCTGATCCGCACCTCCCATCACACGCACTTCGTGATCGGCTCCGGGGCCAACGACCCGCAGAAGTACGAGCCCACCGCCTCCCGCGAGACGCTGGACCATTCGATCCCGTACATCGTCGCCGTCGCCCTGCAGGACGGGACCTGGCATCACGAGCGCTCCTACGCGCCGGAGCGCGCCGGTCGCCGCGACACCGTCGCGCTGTGGCACAAGGTCACCACGCAGGAGGATGCGGAGTGGACCCGGCGCTACCACTCCCTGGACCTGCAGGAGAAGGCCTTCGGCGGCGACGTGCGCATCACTCTCACCGACGGCACCGTCATCGAGGACAGCATCGCTGTGGCGGACGCCCATCCGCTCGGCGCCCGGCCCTTCGCCCGGGCGCAGTACATCGAGAAGTTCCGCTCGCTGGCCGACGGGCTCGTGGACGACGCGGAGATCGACCGCTTCCTGGAGACCGCGGCGAACCTGCCGGACCTCGCCGCCGGAGAGCTCGGACAGCTCAACGTCCGCGCCGCTGCCGGCATCGTCGACCTCGCCACCGGACCCAAGGGACTCTTCTGATGCTGAACTCCACCAGGACCCCCGCACAGAAGCGCCAGGACCTGCGCGCCCTGCTCGAACCGGGAGCGGCCCAGCCCTTCCCCGGGGCCTTCACGCCGCTCTCCGCGAAGCTGATCCAGGAGAAGGGCTTCCCCGGTGCGTACATCTCCGGGGCGGTGATCGCCAACGAGCTCGCCCTGCCCGATATCGGACTGACCACGCTCAGCGAAGTGGCCACCCGCGGCCGACAGATCGCCGCCGCCACCGACCTGCCATGCCTGATCGACGCCGACACCGGCTTCGGCGAACCGATGAACGTGGCCCGCACCATCCAGGAGCTCGAGGATGCGGGCCTGGCCGGCTGCCACATCGAGGACCAGGTCAACCCCAAGCGCTGCGGTCATCTCGACGGCAAGTCCATGGTGGATCTGGAGACTGCGACCCAGCGGATCCGGGCCGCGGCCGACGGACGCCGGGACGACGGATTCCTGGTGATGGCCCGCACCGACCTGCGCGCCACCTCCGGGCTGGACGCCGCGATCGAACGGATGAAGGCCCTGGTCGATGCCGGGGCCGACGCGGTCTTCCCTGAGGCCCTCGCGGACCTCTCGGAGTTCGAGCAGGTCTGCGCCGCCCTGGACGTGCCCGTGCTGGCGAACATGACGGAGTTCGGCAAGTCCGACCTCTTCACACGCGACCAGCTGGCCGAGACGGGCGTGGCGATGGTGATCTACCCGGTCACGCTGCTGCGCGCCGCGATGGGCGCCGCAGAGCGGGTGCTGGAGACGCTCCTTTCGGAGGGTACCCAGGCCTCGCAGGTGGATGAGATGCTCACTCGCGCCAGGCTCTACGAGCTGGTGGACTACGAGGGCTACAACCGCTTCGACGCCTCGGTCTTCGATGTCGAGGTGCCCACCTCCCACCCCTGAGCACGTCCCACCAGTACGCGCCCGACACCGACGTCGACCCCAGGAGCGAGACATGAACGAGACCACCGAGATCCGCAAGGGACTGAACGGAGTCGTCGCCGACGTCACCGCCGTCTCCAAGGTCAACCCGGAGACCAATTCCCTCCTCTACCGGGGATACCCCGTCCCCGAGCTGGCCGCCACACAGTCCTTCGAGGCCGTGGCGCATCTGCTGTGGACCGGGGAGCTCCCCGCCGCCGAGGAGGTCGCCGCAGCGACCCGCCACGAGCGCTCCCATCGCGCCCTGGACCCCGAGGTGAAGGCGGCGATGGACTCGCTGCCCACCACGTGCCATCCGATGGACGCGGTGCGCACCGCGGTCTCCGTGCTCGGGGCGCTGGATCCCACCGCGCAGGACTCCTCGCCGGAGGCCGAGCTGGAGAAGGCGAAGGTGCTGTTCGCGAAGCTGCCGGCGGTGGTCGCTTATGAACAGCGTCGTCGTCGGGCCGGCGGCCCCACGGAGCCGATCCCGCCGCGGGAGGACCTGGACTACTCCCGGAACTTCCTGTGGATGACCTTCGGCGAGGAGCCGGCCGACGAGGTGGCCGACGCCTTCCGGGTCTCGATGGTGCTGTACGCCGAGCACTCCTTCAACGCCTCGACCTTCACCGCCCGGGTGATCACCTCGACCCTGGCCGATCTGCACTCCGCGGTGACCGGCGCGATCGGTGCGCTCAAGGGCCCCCTGCACGGCGGAGCGAACGAGGCCGTGATGCACACCTTCGACGAGATCGGCATCCGGCCCGAGGAGTCCCAGGAAGAGGCCCGCGCCCGGGCGAAGGCCTGGATGGACGATGCCCTCGCGCAGAAGAAGAAGATCATGGGCTTCGGGCACCGCGTCTACAAGCACGGCGACTCACGGGTACCGACCATGAAGGCGTCGATGGATGCGATGATCGCCTACGCCGGGCGTTCCGAGATCCTGGGGCTGTACGACGGGCTGGAGCAGTCCATGGACGAGGCGAAGGCCATCAAGCCGAACCTGGACTATCCGGCCGGCCCCACCTATCACCTGATGGGCTTCGACACGGAGATGTTCACGCCGCTGTTCATCGCCGCCCGCGTGACCGGGTGGACCGCGCACATCATGGAGCAGCGCGCCGCGAACTCCCTGATCCGTCCGCTGTCTGCCTACGACGGACCGGACGAGCGTCAGGTCCCCAGGGTCTGAGCGCGCTGTCCGGTGCCCCGCCCGGCCGCCCGGCGCCTCGTCGTCCGGTCGGGGCGCCGTCGCGTTCGCGGGACGGGCCGGCCGGTGGGCAGCCAGTCGGTGGGCAGCCAGTCAGTCGGCAGCCGGTCAGTGGGCAGCCAGTCGGTGCACAGCCAGTCGATGGACGGTCAGTCGGTGGACAGGTCCGGCAGCATGTCCGAGGCGGCGCGGATGTGGGTGGCGGTCAGCTCCGCCGCCTCGTCGGCCCGGCCGTCCGCGATCGCCCGGAAGATCCCATGATGCTGCTCGCGGAGGGTGCCCGCGATGTCCTCCCACGTCGCGACCTTGGTGAACGCCTCCAGGATCGGGGCGCGCAGGGAGGCGCGGATCGCCCCGGTCATATCGGAGAACAGCGCGTTGCCCCCGGCCCGGGCGATCGCGACGTGGAAGGCGGTGTCGGCGTCGTTGAAGGCCTCCCGGCTCACGTCGGGTGCGTCCATCACCGCCAGCAGCCGCTCGAGCTCGGCCAGGGCGGCTGCGTCGACGCGCTCCGCGGCGAGCGAGGCGCTGGTCCGCTCCAGCAGGATCCTCGCCTCGATGACCTCCTCGAGACGGAAGTTCGACAGGGCGACATGAAGCCGGAGGAACTGCTCCAGGGCCGCGCTGGGCAGCGCGGAGACGAACGTTCCGGCCCCTCGACCGGATCCGACCTCGGAGCGCAGCACCCCGTAGGCCTCGAGCACCCGGATCGCCTCGCGCACCCCCGCCCGGCTCACCCGGAGCCGGGAGGCGAGCTCACGTTCCGGCGGCAGCAGGTCCCCGACCACGAGCGCGCCGGTCATGATCTGGTCCTCGATCGCGTCGATCACCAGCTCGTAGGTGCTGCTGCGGGTGACCGGGGCCCACGCGGCATCCGCGCCGGTGGCACGCCCTCTGTGCGGTCGGACCTCATCGTTGTTCGCCATGTCGACCATTGACCCGTTCTAGCACAGGTGAGGCCGGCAAGCTCTCGGGATCTTGCTCCGCGACGCTCCAGCGCCTAACATTCAACCCATCCATCATGTGGTCAGACCACAGCGCGGTCTGCCACCCCTGTTCCCACCGACGCACGTTCCCATCGCTTCGCGTCCCCGCCGATGCACGCTCCCATAGGCTCGCGTCCCCACCGATCCCCGTTCCCACCGACTCACAAGGCACGACATCGACGGCGATGCTGTGCAGCACCGCGGCTGATGTGTGTCGGAGGTTCCCATGTACACCCCTGACCTCGCACCCCTGGCAGGCAGCTTGACGCTGTCCTCGCTCGTCGCGCTGCTTCCGCTGCTGACCATCTTCCTCACGCTCGGCGTGCTGCGCTGGAAGGCCCACTGGGCCGGCCTGGCCGCGCTCGTCGTCGCGATGCTGGTCGCCGCCGTCGCCTACGGCATGCCGGTGGACCTCGTGGCCCTCTCCGCCACCGAGGGCCTCGCCTTCGGCCTGTTCCCGATCATGTGGATCGTCCTGAACGCGATCTGGCTGTACGAGCTGACCGTGCGCAGCGGTCGCTTCGAGGATCTGCGCCTGGTCATCGACGCGATCTCCGACGATCCGCGCGTGCAGGCGATCATCATCGCGTTCTGCTTCGGCGGCCTGCTCGAGGCGCTCGCGGGCTTCGGCGCCCCCGTCGCGATCACCGGCGTGATGCTGATGGCCGTCGGCTTCACCGCGATGCGCGCCGCGACCGTGGTGCTCCTGGCCAACACGGCCCCGGTGGCCTTCGGCGCGATCGCCATCCCGATCATCACCGCCGGCAACCTCACCGGGATCCCCTACCAGCACATCGGCGCGATCATCGGGCACCAGGCCCCGTTCTTCGCCGCGGTCGTCCCGCTGTTCCTGGTCTTCCTCGTGGATGGGAAGCGCGGCGTGAAGCAGCTGTGGCCGCTCGCCCTCGTGGTCGGGCTCACCTTCGCCATCAGCCAGTTCGTCTCCTCGAACTTCATCTCCGTCGAGCTGACCGACATCATCGCGTCGCTCGCCGGCCTCGCCGCCGCCGTGATCATGCTCCAGTTCTGGACGCCCGAGGGAGGCAAGGACGCCCTGGAGAAGATGCGCGGCGAGCGCGAGACCGAGCAGGCCGGACCGGTGGACACCGGCTCCGCGGGAGGCGCCGTGGCCACCACGGCGCGCACCGACGTCCGTCTCACCCCGGGCCGCGTGCTCATGGCGCTGTTCCCCTACCTGCTGGTGATCGCGATCTTCTCGGCCTCGAAGCTGATCCCGGTGCTGAGCTCCGCCCTCGCGGCCACCGACATCAAGATCCCCTGGCCGGGCCTGGACGGCCAGGTGCTCACCGCCGATGGCGAGCTCGCCGGCAGCACGGTCTACGCCTTCCAGTGGCTCTCCTCCCCCGGCACGCTGCTGCTGATCACCGGCATCATCGTCGCGATCGTCTACCGCCTGTCCCTCCGCGACGCCGCGGACGTCTACCTCACCAACCTCGTCAAGCTCCGCTACTCGATCCTCACGGTCGCCTCGGTCCTCGCCCTGGCCTACGTGATGAACCTGTCCGGGCAGACGATCACCATCGGCACCTGGATCGCCGGCACCGGCGCCGCCTTCGCCTTCCTCTCCCCGATCCTCGGCTGGCTGGGCACCGCGGTCACCGGATCCGACACCAGCGCCAACGCCCTGTTCGCCACGCTGCAGCAGACCGCCGCCGAGAAGGCCGGCCTGGATCCGGCGCTCCTCGTCGCGGCCAACACCTCCGGTGGTGTGGTGGGCAAGATGATCAGCCCCCAGAACCTCACGATCGCGGCCACCGCCGTCGGGCTGCTCGGGCAGGAGTCCGCCATCTTCCGCAAGGTCATCTGGTGGAGCCTTGGGATGCTCGCCGGCCTGTGCCTCCTGGTCGGCCTGCAGTCCACCGTGCTCTCATGGATGATCCCCACGCTCTGACCCGCCACCACCCACTGCCCCGCACTGCCAGCCCCTGCCGGCCCGCTGACAACCCCCTGACATCCACTGCCACCCATCGACCGTCTCTCGTGAAGGAGCACCCCTTGGTCAAGCGCCAGGTCCCCCGTCCCGCCGAGCTCCTCGAGCTCATGAAGTTCAAGAAGCTCGACCTCGATCCGAAGCATCGCCGACTCTCCTCGGCACTGACCATCGACGATCTGCGAAAGGTCGCGAAGCGCCGCACGCCGGCTGCTGCCTTCGACTACACCGACGGTGCCGCCGAGGGCGAGATCTCGATGCAGCGTTCCGTCGAGGCCTTCCAGGACATCGAGTTCCATCCCGCGATCCTCAACGACGTCTCCCACGTGGACACCACCACCCAGATCCTCGGAGGCAGCTCCTCCCAGCCGTTCGGCATCGCCCCGACGGGCTTCACCCGCCTGATGCAGACCGAGGGCGAGACCGCCGGCGCGGGCGCGGCCGGCGCTGCCGGGATCCCGTTCACCCTCTCCACGCTCGGGACCACCTCAATCGAGGACGTCAAGGCCGCGAACCCGATGGGCCGCAACTGGTTCCAGCTCTACGTGATGAGGCAGCGAGAGGTCTCCTACGGGCTCGTCGAGCGTGCAGCCGCCGCCGGCTTCGACACCCTGTTCTTCACGGTCGACACCCCTGTGGGCGGGGCGCGCCTGCGCGACACCCGCAACGGCTTCTCGATCCCGCCGCAGCTGAGCGTCGGCACGGTGCTCGACGCGCTCCCGAGGCCCTGGTGGTGGTGGGACTTCCTCACCACGGCGAAGCTCGAGTTCGCGTCCCTCTCGTCCACCGGCGGCACGGTCGGCGAGCTGATCGACTCCGCGATGGACCCGACGATCAGCTTCGACGATCTCGCGGAGATCCGCGCGATGTGGCCGGGCAAGCTGGCCGTCAAGGGCGTCCAGACCCTCGAGGACGCGAAGCGGCTCGCCGACCTCGGGGTCGATGCGATCGTGCTGTCCAACCACGGCGGTCGCCAGCTGGACCGCGCTCCGGTGCCCTTCCATCTGCTGCCCCAGGTGGCCCGCGAGGTGGGCAGCGACCTCGAGATCATCCTGGACACGGGTATCCGCAGCGGCGCCGACATCGTCGCCGCGATCGCACTGGGAGCCGACTTCACCCTGATCGGCCGCGCCTATCTCTACGGCCTGATGGCCGGAGGCCGCGAGGGCGTGGACCGCACCATCGAGATCCTCTCCGACGAGGTGGAGCGGACGATGAAGCTGCTGCAGGTCCCGACCCTGAAGGACCTCACGCCGGAGCACGTCACCCAGCTGAGCCGCTACACGCGGATCGGGGAGGGCGCGCGGATCCGCTGAACCGGCGCCCGCCCCGGGCATTCCCCGGTCCGGGCCTGCACCTGCAGGATCGCCCTGCCCCTCGGCCCATGCCCGCCGAGGGGCAGCCCCTTCCCCGCCACGAGGACCCGGCATAGAGTCGGGCCATGAACGCCGACGACGCCCTCAGCACCGCAGAGACCCCTCTCCCCGACGCCGACGCCACGTTCTCCGCCCCGGACATCAAACCCCGCAGCCGCACCGTCACCGACGGGCTCGGCGCCACGGTGTCCCGCGGGATGCTCCGCGCGGTGGGGATGGGCGATGCGGACTGGGACAAGCCCCAGATCGGGATCGCGAGCTCGTGGAACGAGATCACCCCCTGCAACCTGTCGCTGGACCGGCTGGCCCAGGCGGCGAAGGACGGTGTGCACTCCGGCGGCGGCTATCCCCTGCAGTTCGGCACCATCTCCGTCTCCGACGGCATCTCCATGGGGCACGACGGGATGCACTACTCGTTGGTGTCCCGCGATCTCATCGCCGACAGCGTCGAGACGGTGATGAGCGCCGAGCGCCTCGACGGCTCCGTGCTGCTGGCCGGATGCGACAAGTCCCTGCCCGGCATGCTGATGGCCGCCGCGCGCTTGGACCTGGCCAGCGTGTTCGTCTATGCGGGCACGATCATGCCCGGCCGCGTCACCTTCGAGAGCGGCGAGGAGAAGGACGTCACCATCATCGACGGCTTCGAGGCGGTCGGCGCGTGTGCCCGCGGGTTGATGAGCCGCGAGGACGTGGGCCGCATCGAGCGCTCGATCTGCCCGGGCGAGGGTGCCTGCGGTGGTTTCTACACGGCCAACACCATGTCCACGGCCGCCGAGGCGATCGGGATGTCGATCCCTGGCTCCGCGACTCCCCCGTCGGCCGATCGCCGCCGCGATGCCGACTCCCGCCGCGCGGGCGAGGCCGTGGTGGAGATGCTCCGGCAGGGCATCACCAGCCACGACATCATGACCAAGCCCGCGTTCGAGAACGCGATCGCGGTGGTCCAGGCCTTCGGCGGCTCCACCAACGCGGTGCTGCACCTGCTGGCGATCGCCCATGAGGCGGATGTGGATCTCACCCTCGCGGACTTCGCCCGCATCGGCGCGAAGGTCCCCCATCTCGCCGATCTGAAGCCCTACGGCCGCTACGTGATGAGCGATGTCGACCATGTGGGCGGGATCCAGGTGGTCATGAAGACTCTGCTGGACGAGGGCCTGCTGGACGGCGACTGCCTCACCGTCACCGGTCGGACGATCGCGGAGAACCTCGAGGTCCTCGCCCCCCGCCCGGCCGATGGGAAGGTGCTGCGGCCGGCCTCGGCGCCGATCGCACCCACCGGCGGGATCACGATCCTGCACGGCTCGCTCGCCCCCGAGGGGGCGGTCGTGAAGTCCGCCGGCTTCGAGGAGGACGTCTTCGAGGGCACCGCCCGCGTGTTCGAGCGCGAGCAGCATGCGCTGGACGCCCTGAACGACGGGACCATCACCCACGGTGACGTGGTGGTGATCCGTTACGAGGGCCCCAAGGGCGGGCCGGGCATGCGCGAGATGCTCGCGATCACCGGGGCGATCAAGGGGGCGGGCCTGGGGAAGGACGTGCTGCTGATGACCGACGGCCGCTTCTCCGGCGGCACCACCGGGCTGTGCGTGGGCCACATCGCCCCCGAGGCCGTGGATGCCGGCCCGATCGCTTTCGTGCGCGACGGCGACCGCATCCGGCTCGACGTGAGCTCCGGCGCGCTGGACCTGCTGGTCGACGAGGCCGAGCTCGAGACCCGTCGCGAGGGCTGGGAGCTCCTGCCCCCGAAGTTCACCAAGGGCGTGCTGGGCAAGTACGTGAAGCTCGTGCAGTCCGCCTCCACCGGCGCGATCCTCGGCGACTGAGGGCTCCACGATGAGGACTCCGACATGAGGACTCCGACATGAGCCGACGGCCATGACCGCGAGCACCACCACATCCACATTCGTGCTGATCCACGGGGCGGCCGACGTCGGCTGGTCCTGGCACCTCGTGGCCGAGGAGCTGCGCGCGCACGGCCACGAGGTCATCACGCCGGACCTGCCCTGCGACGATGAGAGCGCCGGGCTGCCGGAGTTCGCCGATGCCGTGGAGAAGGCTGTCGGCGCGTCGACCGGCGATGTGCTGGCCCGCGATGTGTCGCCCGGCGCCCGCCGCGACCTCGTCGTCGTGGGGCACTCCTTCGGAGGCTTCACCGCACCGCTGATCGCGGACCGACTGCCGGTCACCGAACTCATCTACGTGGCCGCGATGATCCCGTCCCCCGGCGAGCGCCCCGCCGGCTGGTGGGCGCACACGGGCTACGAGGCCGCCGTCGCGGAGCAGGCCGCCCTCGACGGCGGACTGACCGGGAACGAAGACCCTTATGTCAGCTTCCTGGGCGGGGTGCCCGAGGAGCTCGCGCAGGAGGCGATGCGCCGGTCCCGCGGGCAGGCCGACGCATCCTCCGCCGCGCCCTGGCCGCTCGCCGCGCATCCGCAGGTGCCGACCCGCGCCCTCGTGGCCCGGGACGACCGCTTCTTCCCTGCCGACTTCCTGCGCCGCGTGACCCGCGAGCGGCTGGGGATCGAGGCCGAGGAGATCCCGGGCTGCCATTGCGCCATGCTCAGCCATCCCCGGCAGCTGGCCGCTGCGCTGGAGCTCAGCCTGCGCTGAGCAGGGCGATAAGAGCCGCGAGCACGTCGTCGCGACTCCGCCGCCCGTCGATGCGTCGCGTCGCGGGACGTTGAGCGAGCACCACCTCGATGGACCGCACGAGTTCCGGGGCGTCGGCCGGCCCGACGAAGCGGTCGTTCGCCGCCTGCTCGGGACGGTCCGGCGCCGCCCGTCGGCCCGCGAGCCGCTGCGCGAGGGTCTCCTCGTCGACCACGAGCGCCGCCTCCACGAACCGCGCACCACAGTCCGTGGCGAGCTGCTCGAGCTCCTCGAGGAACGTAGTGCGCGCGAGGTACTGCCCGATGATCACGTCATGCCTGTCGGCGAGGTGCTGCCGGATCAGTGCGACCGCGAGCCGTCGGGCCTGCAACCCGGAGGCCTGGAGATCCTGGTCCCACGCGCCGAGGGAATGCTTGAGCGTGTCGATGTCCAGGGCGAGGGCCAGCGGGCGCTGGGCCGCGAGCAGCGCGGCGAGGGTCGACTTCCCGCTGCCGGGGGCACCGTTGAGCAGCACCAGGGCCGGTGCCGGTGCCGGTGCCGGTGCCGGTGCCGGTGCCGGTGCCGGAGAATCCTGAGTCACCTCACGCCTCCGAGACCACGAGCACGAGCGACCCCTCGTACTGCGGAAGGGTGCGCAGCTCGCCGTGCTTCGCATCCCAGGTGCCCTCGAGGAGGTCCACGGTGAGCTGCTGAGTGAAGCGGGCGATGACCGCAGGCTCCACGAAGCTCCACGCCGAGCAGGCGAGCTGCGCCTCCACGTCGAGCAGACGCTCCGGGCGGCCGTAGTAGGCCTCGGTGAACCCGTCGGTGCAGGCCTGAGGGATCGCCATCACATTGCTCGAGACCTTTCCGCCGAGCCCCTCGGCGAGTGCCTCCAGCGAAGGATAGCGACGCGCCTCGACAGCGAGCACCTCGGGGGCGTACTCGCGCACCCAGAACGTCTCGACCAGGGTCGGATCGCAGGTCAGGATCACGACGGGGCCACGGGTCACGCGACGCATCTCGCGCAGTCCCGCGCTGACGTCCGGCCATTGGTGGACGCTGAACGTGGCCATCGAGGCATCGAAGGAGTCGTCGGCGAAGGGCAGCTGTTCGGCGGTGGCGTCCACTGCGGAGGGCAGGTCTGCGGGGCGCTGCGCGCGCATCGCCGCCGAGGGCTCCACCGCGGTCACCTCACGGCCAACCGGCTCATAGGACCCCGCTCCCGCGCCGACGTTGAGCACCGTGCGCGCCTCCCCGAGCGCCTCTGTGATCACCGCGCCGATCCGCGGGTCGGGCCGACGGTACCTGGAGTACGAGGAGCCGATCTCCCCGTAGTCCGCGTCGCCTGCGCTGCCGTCCCCCGCTCGTGTGTCCATACCGCTCACAGTAGCCATCGGGACCCGCGCAGTCAGCGGCGCTCGGCGATGAGCGCGGCGTGGGGGCGGGCGCCGGGGTCCTCGCGGCGCTCGCGGGAGACGACGTCGAAGCCTGCGTCCTCGAGCAGCTGCGCCATCGTCTCCGCCGGCCAGAACCACGCCGGGGCCACCGCATGCGCGAACGATTCCTGACGGCGGCCGTCGAAGAAGCCCAGCAGCAGCGATCCCGCAGGCTGCAGCGCTGCGCGGAGCTGCGCGAGGACGTCCGGGAGCTCTCTCGGCTCGAGATGGATCAGCGAGTACCAGGCGAGGATCCCGCCCCACGATCCTGCGTGCGCGGTGCGCAGGGACCCGCCCGCCAGCTCCGCGAAGGACCCGACGTCGTACCCGACCCCAGGATGGTTGCGGCGTGCGATCTCGACGAACTCCGGGACCGGATCGATCCCCCGGGCCTCGTGACCGAGGGCGGCCAGGTGCGCGGTCCAGTGCCCGGGCCCGCAACCGGCATCGAGGATCGGCCCCTCGACGGCCAACGCCCAGGACTCGATGCACTGCCTGTCCTGCGGTGCCATCGCGTCGATCGTGCCGAGCAGGTCGGCGTACTCCTGGGCGCGGGCACCGTAGGCCTCGGTCGTGGTCACCCCGGAAGAGTACGGGGCAGATACCGTAGCGAGGTGACCAGCGACGAGGAGCTCCCGCTCGACGGCGGCAATGCGACCGAGGGCGTGGTGCGCGTCGGCGACACCGTGCGCAAGCCCTGGGAGCCGACCACTCCCGCCGTCCACGAGCTGATGCGCACCGTCGCGGCGGCGGGGATCGACGTGCCCGAGCCGCGGGGTCGCGACGATCGCGGGCGACAGATCCAGGAGTTCGTGCCCGGATCTCTCGCCCTGCACTCCCCTCCGCTCACGCTCGCCGGGCTGGCCCGCGTCGGCGCACTGATCCGCGCGATCCACGATGCCTGCGAGGGGTTCGCGCCGTCGGCCCCCGCCCCCTGGGAGCCGCTGCTCCCCGTGCGCGGTGGAGCGACGGATCTGGTGTGCCACGGGGACCTCACCCCGTGGAACCTGATCCTCGGCGAGCGCTGGGTGTTCATCGACTGGGACGGGGCGGCGCCGAGCACTCGACTCTGGGATCTCGCGTACTCGGCACAGGCCTTCACCCTCAACGACGCCTCCGCCGATCCCGAGGATTCTGCCGTGCGCCTCGCGGCCCTCGTGGACGGCTATGGAGCGGGCGAGGAGCTGCGTGCCGCCCTCCCCCGCGCGATGGCGGGGCGCACCGAGGCGATGTTCGAGCTGCTGCGGAGCTCGAACATCGCCGGTCGCGAGCCTTGGGGATCGATGTTCACCGAGGGCCACGGCGAGCACTGGCGCCGGGCCGCGGACCATGTCGCCGAGCATCAGGACCGCTGGGCTCGCGCCCTGAACGGCTGAGACCGACGGGCCCTGCGGCGCTCAGCACCGCAGGGCCCGTCGGCCCTCAGCCCACGCTCGCCCGCGGCGCCCCGATCCCCGGATCGATCTGCGGCACCTCGCCCGCTCCGGGCCGGATGTCGATGTCGAAGATGTCCAGCGGCAGGTACACCGTGGCGCACGCGTTGGGGATGTCGACGACCCCGGAGAACCGGCCCTCGATGGGTGCGGCGCCCAGCAGCAGATAGGCCTGCTCCTTCGACCAGCCGAACATGGACAGGTAGTCGATCGCGTGCAGGCAGGCCCGCTGGTAGGCGAGGTGCGAGTCGAGGTAGCGCTGCTCACCGTCGAGTGTGACCGAGGTGCCCGAGAAGGAGAGCCACTGGCTGTGCTGCGGTGCCGTGTTGCCGGGCATGAAGATCGCGTTCTCGGAGACGTTGTACTTCTCCATGCCTCCCTTGATGACGTCGACATGGAGGTCGAGGAAGCCGCCCATCTCGATGCCGCCGCAGAAGGTGATCTCGCCGTCGCCCTGGCTGAAGTGCAGGTCGCCCACGGAGAAGTTCGCGCCGTCCACGAACACCGGGTAGAAGATCCTGGTGCCCTTGGTGAGGTTCTTGATGTCCTGGTTGCCGCCGTTCTCGCGCGGCGGGGCGGTGCGGGCGCCCTCCCCGGCGACCCGGTCGTGGTCCCCCTCGCTCACGCCGCCGAGGATCGCGCCGTTCGGCTCGGGCGGCAGGGCGAGAGCGGGGACGCGGTCCGGCTCGGTGGCGATCAGTGCGCCCTCGCGCGTGTTCCAGGTCTTCAGCAGCTCCGGGGAGGGCGCGGTGCCCATGAGCCCGGGATGGATCATGCCGGTGAACTCGACCCCGGGGACGTGGCGGGAGGTCGTGCGGTCGCCGCGGAAGTCCCACACCGCCTTGTACGCATCGGGGAACTCGTCGGTGAGGAAGCTGCCGCCGTTGCGCTTGGCGAAGATGCCCGTGTAGCCCCAGCCCTGACCGGCCAGAAGCCCGGAGTCCTCCTGCGGGATCGGGCCGACGTCGAGGATGTCCACCACGAGCAGGTCGCCGGGCTTGGCGCCCTCGATGCGGAACGGGCCGGAGAGGGTGTGGACCGTGTGCAGCGGGGCCGAGGCGATGTCCTCGGCGGAGTCGTCGTTCTTGATGTAGCCGTCGAACCATTCGCGGCAGTCCACGCGGAAGGTGTCCCCGGGGCGCACGCTCACCGCGGGTGGGATGTCGGGGTGCCAGCGGTTGTGTCCCAGGATCTTCTGGTCGGTGAAGGGCTTGGTGGAATCCAGCGGGAAGACGTTCTCGGGCATGATCTCTCCTTCCACAGCGATGGGCCGCGGGCCGGCGCCATCAGGTCCAGGGGCGCCTCAGGGGCGCGGCAGCCGCGCGTGGCGCGGATCGTGCGTGGTGCGGGCGGGGCGCGGGGCTCCGCGGCCGGGCACCTGGTCGACGACCGTGGGCGCGTGCGCACTCGACTCGGTGCGGTCGATGAGCTGGGCTCGCGCGGAGCCGAGGTGGCCGAGCGCCGGTGAGCTGATCAGGCGGGTCGCCGCGCCGCCGCACTCGGGACATGGTGCGCTGCGGTCCGCCGCTGTCATCGAGAGCAGGAGTTCATGCAGGTGGGAGTTCTCGCAGCGGAATTCGTAGAGGGGCACGACGACCTCCATGTGATGCAGTTCATAGATGATGCCCACCGTAGCCCGTCCGGGTCAGCGCCGGGCGAGAATCACCCACCAGCAGGATCCCGGCACGAGCAGGATCCGGTCACGAGCAGGATCCGGACGCCGGCCCGGTCATCTGTCGGACCCCCTGCGTAGGTTCGCACCATGACCATCACAGGACCGGTCCTCGCACACCCCTCGACGGGCGGCACCGCTCGGCACGAGCGGGAGCAGATCCGTGCTCTTCTGCTGGAGCGACGCCCGGAGCTCACCCAGTACCTGCAGGTCGGCCCGAGCGGCGCTCTGCTCCTGCCGATGGCGGCTGGCCGCGGGATCGAGATCGGTCGGATGCGCCGACGCGGGCGGGCCCGCTGGGTGGTCGTGGTGCCGGAGGCCGACGGGGCACGGCTGCGCGAGCCCGCATCCGTGGTGGCCGCGGCGCGCATCGCCCTGGCTGCGTGGGATCAGGAACGGGGAGGGCGACTCAGCGACCGGTGACGAGGTCCGCCAGCAGCTCCACCTGGCTCGCGAGGAGCTGCTCCCCCACGGCGGCGGCATCGGCCCCCAGCTGGCGGAACACATGGGCGCTGATGATCCCGACCAGGCCGCTCCACGCGGTCACGGCCCGCACGCCGACCTCGGCGTCGGCCTGGACCCCGAACTCGACGAGGTGGGCCTCCAGCAGAGTCTGCACCTCGGGATCGACGTGCATCTCATGGCGCTCGCCCGCGGCGGGCGCTCCTCCCGCATCGGCTGCGATCGCGAGCATGCGCGCCATGACCCGGGTGCCATCGGCGTTGGTGCTCTCCGCCGGGGCGTCGTATCCGCTCACCGGCGTGCCGTACAGCAGGGTCCAGCGCTCGGGGTGCACGACCGCCCAGCGGACCATCGCGGTGGCCAGCGCCCGGAAGCGTGCCCGCGGGTCTGCGCCGGCTCCCGTCCCGGAACCTGCGTCCACCTCGGAACCTGCATCCACCTCGGCGAGCGCGTCATCGACGGCGTCGGCGAGATCTGCGTAGGCGTCGACGATCAGCAGCGTGAGCAGCTCGTCGCGGCTGCACACGTAGCGATACACCGCGGAGGAGACCATGCCGAGGCCGCGCGCGATCTCGCGCACGCTGAGCTCCCCCGCCCCGCACTCGGCGAGCTGGGCGTTCCCGAGCTCGACGATGCGCGCCATCGTGCGCTCCCGCGCCAGGGCTCGTGGTGTGGCCGGCGTGCTCGAGAGAGTCCCGTCAGCAGTCGCGTCAGCAATCCCGTCAGCAGTCATGGCGACATCCTGCCACACTCCGAGAGCACTGCTCTTGACTCGCAACCGAGAGCGGTGTTCACTGTTCTCGACAGCACCGAGAGCAGTGCTCACATTTGAGGAGTTACCATGCATCACCTCGTCATCGGAGAAGGACAGATCGGCCGCGCGATCATCGAGCAGGCCCTGACGGACGGCGACAGCGTCACCGTGCTGCGACGCAGCGAGATCGCCCCCACCCCCGGCATCGATCGGGTCGCGGGCGATGTCCTCGATCGCACCGCCCTCACCACAGCCCTCGCCGGGGCCGACGCCGTCCACGCCAGCTTCCACGCCGCCTACGACGCCCGCGTCTGGCGCCGTGACCTGCCGCCGCGCGAGCTCGCCGTGCTCGATGCCGCCGCCGACCGCGGCATCCCCGTGGTCTTCCCGGAATCGATGTATGCGTTCCAGGGCGGGGCCTCGGATCTCGCCGAAGGGGCGGAGCACACACCGCTGGATGCGAAGGGCGAGGTGCGCGTCGCGCTGCTCGAGCAGCGCCGTCTCCACACCGCGCGCACCCTGAGCCTCGTCGCGTCGGACCTCGTGGGCCCGACCGCTGTGGGCACCGGCGCCGCCGTGGCCAGTGCGATGGTCATCGAGCGCATCGCCGCCGGGCACCGACCGATCGTGGCGGGCGCTCCCGACGCCCCGCACACGCTCACCCACATCCCTGACCTCGCCCGCGCGATGCTCCACGCGGCACGGCACGCCGAGCGCCTCGCCCCGACCGGGGACGCGGTTCTCCACGCTCCGTCGGCCGCAGCACGCTCCCAGCGGGAGCTCATCGCCCTCGCCTCGGACCTGCTGGGCCAGCCGGTCCGTCGGCCGCTGCGGATCCCGCTCGTCGCCCTGCGCGCGCTGTCCGGGGTGGTCACCTTCGCCCGGGAGCTGTCCGGCATCTCGAAGCTCTGGTACGAGCCCTCGGTGCTGCAGCCCGGCATCCTCACCACCCAGGAGGGCCTCGAGCCGACGCCGTGGCCCGAGGCCGTGCGGGTCACGGCAGAGCGTGCCGTGGCGGTGACGTCCGGGACCGCCACAGCGCAGACCTCCTCCAGCGCTCCTCTGGCCTCCTGAAGCGGCCGCCCGAGGGAGGCGACTGCTAGCGTCGCGGCCATGAACGAACACACCGGGACCCCAGCGGACGCAGTGACCACGGAGGACTCCGTGGCTGAAGAGGACTCCGTGGCTGCAGAGAACACTGCGACCCCCTCGGGCGGCAGCGACTCGCGCCACCTCGACGTCGTCATCGAGCGCCCCTGGCGGGCCGTCTACGAGTACGCGAGCGATCCGCGGAACCTCCCCCGCTGGGCCGCCGGCCTCGCCGGCAGCGAGGTGCAGCGCGAGGTCTCCCAGTGGTCGATGAACTCCCCGATGGGGCGGGTGCTGGTCAGCTTCGTACCGGAGAACGAGTACGGGGTCCTCGACCACACCGTCACTCTCCCCACCGGCGAATCCGTGCTGAACCCGGTGCGGGTGCTGCCGCTGGACGACGAGCGCTGCGAAGTCGTCTTCACCCTGCGCCGAGGAGCGATGTCCGACGCGGAGTTCGCCGACGACGCCGCGGCCGTCGCGGAGGACCTCGCACGGCTGAAGAGCATTCTCGAGACGAGCTGAAGGCAGCTTGGATCTCCGGCGCGGCCCAGCCATGCGCACGACGCGACCCTGGCGGCGCGCTCCGTACGGGACTACCGTGACGAGCGAGCTACCGAGACGTACAAGGACAAGCCGCCCCGATGGAGGAAGTCGCCATGTCCGACCGTGCCAGCACTGACGCCGCGCAGCCCACATCCTCGACGCCGACAGAGCCGATCGACCAGCTCGCGAGCCCCAAGGCCCACCAGCCCGCCGCCGCACCACCCGTCGTCGGCCGCGAGGAGTTCGAGAAGGCCCTCGAGACCCAGGTGATCGCGGAGAAAGAGGTGACCCGAGCGAATGACCGCGCCGCCGCCGCGCGGCGCCGCCTGCCGATGGTCGAGGTCCCTGACTACGAGTTCACCGGCGAGGACGGCCCTGTACGGCTGTCGGAGCTGTTCGCCGGGCGCTACCTCCTCCTGGTCCAGAACGTCATGTACGGCTCCGACTGGGACGAGGGCTGCCCGAGCTGCACCTGGGCGGTGGACAACCTGCCGGCGAACATGGGCCGCATGGACGAGGAGGAGATCTCCTTCGCGATGATCTCCGAGGGCCCCATCGACAAGCTCCGCGCCTGGCGCGCGAAGCAGGGCTGGCCGCACACCTGGGTCTCGTCGGCCGGAACCGGCTACCACGAGGACTGGGGATGGACCCTGACCAGCGAGGACGGCAGCTATTCGGGCCCTGTCCCCGGCTATTCGTACTTCCTGCTGCGTGACGGGAAGGTCTATCTCACGTATGCGACCTATGCCCGCGGCACGGAGGCGATCCTGCCCGTCGCGCACATCATGGACCGCACCGTCTACGGCCGCCAGCAGGACTGGGAGGACTCCCCCGCCGGATGGCCCCAGTACCCCACCTATGGGTGAGCCGACCCGTTCTGCACAGCGAGCAGATGTCGGGCCAGCCCGACAATTCCTGACCGGGTGACAGGATGGGGCCGACGACGGTCCGACGACAGAGTTGAGACATGAACACCATGACCATGACCCCACCTGTCGAGGTCCCTCCCGCCCAGCGCTGGTCCATCGGCCGCTGGGCGGCACGGATCGGCCGCGTCCTGCTCTACGTCGTCATCTCCTTCGTGCTCGGGACCCTCGGGTTCAGCGTGGTCCTCACCCTGCTGGCCGCCGGAGCGGGCACGGCCGTGATCTGGATCGGGCTGCCGATCCTCGTCGGCGCCGTGCTGACGGCCCGCGGCTTCGCCGCCGTCGGCCGCGCCCTCGGCTCCAGCCTGCTCGGCGTGGACCTCCCGACCCCGACACCCAAGCAGGCACCGGAAGGTGCCGGATGGGGTCGCCGCCTGGTCACCCCGCTCACCGATCCCCAGTCCTGGCTCGATGCGCTGTGGATCCTGGCGAACTTCCTGCTGTCCCTGATCACCTTCCCACTCGCGCTGCTGTGGACCCTCGGGTCGATCGCCGTCGTCGGCGGCCCCGTCTCAGCACTGGTCCTGGATCGCACACTGCCGGACGCGGACAACAGCGGTCTCGGCGAGTTGTTGGGGTTCACCGGCCAGTCCGCCCTCGGCGTCGACATCGGCCTGCAGTTCGCGGCCGGCCTGTTCTTCCTGCTCACCGTAGGCCTGGTGATGCGGGGACTCGGCGCCGCCCACGGCGGGCTCGCCCGCGGCCTGCTCAGCTCTCGCCATGAGACGCAGCAGCGACTGGTGCGCACGCAGGAGTCCCGCGCCGCCGGGCGCACCGCAGAGTCCACCGCGCTGCGCCGCCTCGAGCGCGACCTGCACGACGGCCCACAGCAGCGCCTGGTCCGGGCCACGATGGACCTGGCCCGAGCCGAGTCCCTCGCCGCCGAGAATCCGGAGAAGGCCGGTGAGGTGATGCGCGAGGCCCGCGAGCAGCTGGGCCTCACGCTCGATGACCTGCGTCGGCTCTCGCGCGGCATCGCCCCGCCGATCCTCGTGGACCGAGGCCTCGCCGCCGCGCTCACCGAGCTCGCCGCCATCTCGCCGCTGCGCACCACCATCGAGTCCCCGGACCTGAAGCTGCCCGAGCATGTCGAGATCGGTATCTACTACGTGGTCTCGGAGTCGCTCACGAACGCCGCGAAGCACTCCGGGGCGCAGGAGATCCACGTCGAGGTGACCCGGATCGGAGATGATGCCCGAGTGAGAATCGAAGATGACGGACACGGAGGCGCCGAGCTGCGCACCGGCGGCGGACTGGCCGGGCTGGCCGGCCGGGTCGCCTCTCTCGAGGGCACGTTCCGCGTGACCTCCCCCCAGGGCCACGGCACCCGGGTGGAGGCGGTGATCCCATGCGCATCGTGATCGCCGACGATTCCGCGCTGCTGCGCGAAGGCCTGAGACTGCTGCTCGAGGACGCCGGGCACGAGGTGGTGGGAACCGCCGCCACCGGCACCGAGCTGGTGGTGCGCGCCCTGGAGATCCGACCGGACCTGGTGATCTCGGACATCCGGATGCCACCGAGCCATACCGACGAGGGACTGCGCGCCGCGCAGGAGATCCGCCGATCCTGGCCCGAGGCCCCGATCGTGCTGCTCAGCCAGTACGTGGTGGTCAGCTATGCGACCGAGCTGATCGAGACTGGCGAGAGCGCCACGGGATACCTGCTCAAGGATCGCGTGTTCGACATCCGCTCGTTCCTGGAGTCGATCGAGCGCGTCGCCGCCGGCGGGGTGGCGATCGACCCGGACGTGGTGGGGCAGGTGATCACCTCGCGCCGGCGCACGCCGCTGGACGACCTCACCCCTCGCGAGCGCGAGGTGCTCGAGCTCATGGGCGAAGGCCTCACCAACGCCGGGATCTCCGAGCGGCTGTTCATCAGCGGTGGCGCGGTGGAGAAGCACACCCAGCGGCTGTTCGCGAAGCTGGGCCTGAGCGAGGGCTCGAGCGTGCACCGACGGGTCACGGCCGTGCTGACGCTGCTGGGGCAGTGACCCCAGCGTCCGCGACGCCCTCCGATCGGGTCGCTGCTTAGCGTGCCCGGGGTGACCCGCGGTTCGGCCGCGGGTCATTCTTGAGGACGACTCGTGGACTGTTCCCGGGACCTACTCGGGTCATTCTTTCCTCCCCACCCGAGGTTATCCACAATTCCCTGAAAACCCGTGTCGAGAAAAGTACCAACTTCTCCGGTCGGCACAATCGGCGCCTGAAACACACAGATGCATACACGAGTCGCAGACGTCACATTGGTGCAGGCAGATGCCGAAATTGTCGACCCTGGCACCGTCGAACACCTATCGGGACACTCCGTGCGACGCGTCGACCTTTCCTCCACACACCTCCTTTATCCACCACGTCATCCACATCTCTCGCGTCATCCACATTTTCACTCGAGCACTTCACTCTCGAGGCGGGAACATCTACGCTCGAGAAATGGATGAGCGACCCGCAGGAGACCAGCACGACGAAGAGCCCGGATCGGGCGATGCTGCGTCGTCCGGCGATCTCCTGTGCGACATCGCCGCCCATGTCACCGCCCTCGACGCGAGTCCCGGAGCCCGGACCCTTCTCGCCGAGATCCTCGCGGCCACGCTGCAGGCCTTCACCCGGACCACCTCCGTCCGGGACCCCCTGCCCGCCACGGCGCCGCACTCTGCGGAGGAGTCGCTCGCGATCCTCGGCGGACTCGATCATCTGCGATCGTCGCTGGCCGCCATCGAGGCCACCTGGCAGGTCCGCGCCGAGCAGAAGATCCGTGAGGCAGACCGCCGTGAAGGAGCCCCGGCCTCCGTCCAGGGGAAGGGTGCCGCCTCCGAGGTCGGGATCGCCGGCCGGGTCTCCCCGGCGTCGGCGTCCTTCTCCCTCGCGTCTGCTCGCAGATTGGTGCAGCACCTGCCGGGCACCTTCGGCCGGCTCTGGGACGGGCGGCTTCCGGTCCGTCAGGCTGTCACCGTGGCGAGCACGCTCGCCACCGCGGATCCGGAGACCTGCGCAGCCATCGACAAGATGATCAGCGAGGACCCGCTGTTCTTGGCCGGGAAGGGTGACCGTCAGCTGCGGTCTGACCTCCAACGCATGATCCAGCAGCTGGAGCCGGAGAGATCCCGCGATCGTGCCGAGCGCGCGGCCCGCGCCCGGCACGTCACGATGACGCCCCTGGCCGACGGTATGGCCCGTGTGAACGCGGTGCTGCGGGGTGTCGACGCGGCCGGTCTGATGAAGTCCTTGCAGCGAAGCGCGGAGTCCTTGCGCGCCGCAGGGGTGAAGCACTCCGTTCCCGCACTCGAGGCGGACCTCCTCGTGGGCGCCGTGCTCGAACGCTCCGACCCGCCGTCCCCCGACGCGGGGCGCGCTCACAGATCACCGGGTCTCGAGCTCGGCATCGTCATCACGGACACTGCGCTGCTGGGTCGCGACAACGAGGCCGAATGCGCTCAGCTCGAGGGCTACGGCACGATCCCGGCCCACATCATCACCGACACCCTGCGCGGCACCCCGCCGGGCTTCCTGCGCAGCTCCGGCGACGATCATCCCGACGAGGAGGTCAGTGTCTTCTACCGCCGCCTCTACACCTCCCCGAGCACGGGCGATCTGGTGGGGATGGAGTCTCGGGCCCGAGCGTTCCCGGCAGGGCTCGCGCGGATGATCCGGTGGCGCGACGTCACCTGTCGCACTCCCTGGTGCAATGCGATAATCCGCCAGATCGACCATGCCCAGCCGCATCATCGCGGCGGCCCGACCAGCTATGCCAACGGGCAGGGGCTGTGCACACGATGCAACCTCGCCAAGGAGCTCGGGCTCTGGACGCTGACCCCCTGCGGCCCGTCCCTGGCTCCGGCCTCCCCTGCAACCGGCTGGTCCTGGAACAGCCCCCACGGCGCGCACGGCCTCTCCCCGGGGTACCGTCTGGTCGACCGGCGGGAACCAGCCAACGCCCCGCCACCGGCGGACCCGTCGGCCATGATTCCTCCGACCGAGAACCCCGACCCGCCGAATCCCACAGTAGGGTCAGGACCCTCTGAGCCGCCGGAGAGCCCCCCGGCTCCCGTCGCCGCCTTCTACCGAAGGGAATCCCATGTGTCGGCCACAATCGATCCGGATCCTGGGCGCCGGAGTGGCAGGGCTCGCAGCCGCGATCGCTCTCGCCGAGGACGGCCATCACATCGAGCTGATCGACGAGCGATTCGAGATCCCCTCCGTAGGGACCTCCTTGGGGATGTTCGCCTCCGCGCAGAGCGCGATGGCCCGGCTCGGGGTGCTGGACGACGTCCGGAACGCCTCGATCGCACCGCGCCGAGGGGTCATCTACGGCCAGGACGGCCAGGCGATCGCCACCCTCCCTGCCGGGGACGCCCTCCTCCTCGCGCGGTCCGACCTCGTGCAGATCCTGCGGGACGCCGTGCCGGAGTCCGTCCAGCAGGTCCGGCGGCGGATCGAGGACGTGCGTCCGCTGCGCGCGGGCGTCGACCTGCTCATCGGCGCCGACGGCGTGCATTCCCTGGTGAGGCGCTCAGGCTGGCCGGGCCGCCAGTCCGCGCGCACTCACGGCATGACTGTGCTGCGGGGCACGGCAGACATCGCCCCGCCGGAGATCTCCGAGACGTGGGGCGGCGGATGGCTGTTCGGCATCACCCCGCTCGCTGGCGCGACGTTCGCGGACACGACCGCGACCGCGACCACAAGCACGAGCACGAGCACGAGCACGAGCACCAGCACGACAGGTACGAATTGGTTCGCCTGCCTCCCGGAGCATCGCGCCCCGTCGGTCCATGCGGACCTGGCCCATCTGCGCTCGGTGGTCGGAGGTCGACGTCCGGCGATCGATGCCGTCCTCGCTGCAGCACGCCCCGAGTCGACCCTGGTCCACGGGCTCCACACCACGCCGCCGGTGCATCCGGTACGGGAGAACGTCGTGCTGCTGGGCGACGCCGCCCTCGCGATGGCTCCGAACCTCGGCCATGGTGCGAACACGGCGCTGCAGGACGCGGTCGCCCTCGCCACAGCTCTGCGGAACGCGTCGGCCGGCCGTGCAGGATCGAACTCGGCCACCCTGAGCGCTGCCCTCCGCGCCTATGCCCGCAATCGCGCTCTGCCGGGCCACGCCTGGAGGATCGGCTCCGCCCTCATGCTTCGCACGGCGATGATGGACGAGCACGCCGGACTCCGCGACCGGGCGGTGCAGGCCGCAGGGTCCCTGGCGCGCAGGCGCGCTGAGGCGCTGAGGCGCTGAGGCGCTGAGGGTCAGCCCAGCTTCCGGGCGAGGGTCGTGATGACGTGCCAGTGCTTCTTGTCCGCCAGGAAACGGCCGTCCTCATCGCGCACCGTGCGGTCGATGATCTGGAACCCGCGGAACATCGCGTCGATCTCGTGCAGCGGGAGGGTCGCGATATCGGGACGGTCTGCCCAGGTGTCGTTGGTGCCGAACAAGTCCACGGCCATCACGCCGCCGCGAGGGAGCGCCGCGACCAGCTTCGTCCAGGTGCTCGCCAGGGCGTCGCGTCCCAGCAGGCCGAGGGTGTAGGTCGAGTAGACGATCTGCGCGGTCGGGAATTCGTCGACGTCGCCGATATCGACATGGTGGAAATCCACCGAGCCGCTCATCCGGTCGTTCTCGACGAGGCGACCGGCGATGGTGTCATCGGTGTCATAGGCGTGCACGGTCCAGCCGCGTCGCGCGAACTGCAGGGAATCCGCTCCGGCACCGGTACCGAGGTCGAGGACTGTGCCGGGTTGTCGATCGCCACCAGCCGCAGCGATGGCTTTCGCCACGAGACGGCGAGCAGGACGGCCCGCCGCGTGGACGTTCAATGCAGCCCAATCCACTTTCTCCGCCGTATCCATGCTCCTCAGGCTGGACGACCATTAGCCCGGTTTCAACTTGCCGTGACGCAGGACGCCCTGTGTTTCGTCACGGGCGAACATCAGGCGCTCCCAGGTCACTCCCTCAGCACCCCAGCGCGCCGCCTAGGATGCTCCCATGCCTGTCGTCCCCTTGCGCATCGCCGCGATCTCCCTGCACACCTCGCCCCTCGAGGAGCCCGGTGGCGCCGACGCCGGCGGGATGAACGTCGTGGTCCTCGAGCAGACCCGAGCGCTCGCTCGGCTCGGTCATCAGATCGACCTGTTCACCCGTCGTCGGGATCCCGACGCTCCCGCCGTGGTCGAGGTCGAGCCCGGCATCCGCCTGCACCATCTCGACGCCGGCCCGGCGCGGCCGATCGCCAAGAGCGCGATGGAGCAGGCGATCGGCCCCTTCCGCGATGCCCTCGGCTCGGTGCTCGCCGAGAGGCACTACGACCTGGTCCACTCCCATCACTGGTTCAGCGGTGTCGCGGCGCTGCCGGTCGCCCGCGAGCTCGGGCTCCCCCACCTGCAGTCCTTCCATTCCGTCGCCGCCCCGGACGGTGCTGAGGGGCTCGACGCCGGTGAGCCGGCGGAATCCGTCGGCCGCATCCCCGGCGAGCGCTTCGTGGCCCAGGGTTCCGACCTCGTGGTCGCCGTCTCCGAGGCGGAGGCGCGCACCGTCGCCGAACGCTACGGCGTTCCCGGTGATCGCCTCACCGTGGTCCGGCCCGGCGTGGATGTGGATCGCTTCCGTCCCTGCGAGGACGTCGACGCCCGCCGTGAGCGCCCCACCCTGCTGTTCACCGCTCGGCTGCAGCCGCTCAAGGCCCCTGACCTCGCCCTCGAGGTGCTCGCCCATCTCGACCCCGAGATCGGGGCACGTCTGGTGCTCGCCGGCGGCGTCTCCCAGGACTTCGAGGACTACCTCGCAGAGCTCCAGGACCGGGCCCGCGAACTGGGCCTGGAGGACCGCGTCGAGTTCGTCGGCTCGCTGGGGCGCGACGAGCTCGCCGAGGCGATGCGCTGCGCCGGCGCCCTGCTGCTGACGAGCTGGTCGGAGACCTTCGGCCTGGTCGCCCTCGAAGCACAGGCCAGCGGAACCCCGGTCATCGCCTGGCGCTGCGCCGGCGGGGTGCAGGAGGCTGTCGGCCCGGAAGGGATCGTGCTGGGCAGCCGTGACCCCGATGTCTGGGCCGAAGCGGTCCAGAATCTGCTGGCCGACGCCGAGACCTATGGCAGCGCCGTGCGCTCCGCCCGCGAGTTCGCCGCCTCCCGCACCTGGGACGCCGCCGCCGAGACCCTCTCCGCGCTGTACACCAGCGTGCTCGACTCCAGCGCGATCACCACGTCTGCGGTCGATTCCGACCCCGCCGCTGGAGGCACCGCATGACCACCGAACCCTGGACGCTCCTCGAGGCCGCCACCACGGTTCTCGCCGTGCACGCCCATCCGGACGACGAGTCCCTCTCCACCGGCGCCCTGCTGACCTCGCTCGTCGGCGCCGGCACCCGGGTGGAGCTCCTCACCGCGACCCGCGGCGAGGAGGGGGAGGTCGTCCCCGGCTCCGTGCCGCCCGAGGACACCCGTCCGCTCGAGCTGGTCCGCGAGGCGGAGATCGACGCCGCCACCTCGATCCTCGGGATCTCGGCCCGCTTCATGCTCGGCACCGCGCCAGCCCTCGCCGCCGACGCCGCTCCGCGCACCTATCGCGACTCCGGCATGCAGTGGATCCGCGAGGGGCTCGCCGGCCCCTCCGAGACCGCCGGCGCCGACAGCTTCACCCATCGGCCCCTCGAGGAGGCCATCGATGACCTCGCCGCCCTGATCCAGGAGCGTCGGCCCGATGCCGTCATCGGATATGACGACGAGGGCACCTACGGGCATCCCGACCATGTGCGCGCCCACCACGTCACCGCCGCGGCCTGCGCGCGCACCGCGACGCCGATGGTCGAGGTCTCCAGCGCACCGGACCCCGCGCCGGACGCCGGATTCGTCTGGCGCGACCACCAGGGCGTGGCCGACGTGGTCCGTCGCGCCGTGGACTCGTACCGCACCCAGCTCACCGTCGTCGACTGGGCCGACGCGGAGAAGACGGGCATCTCGATCCGTCACGTCGGTGGTCAGGACGACGTCGTGCTGCTGCGGACGGGGCTACGTGTGCGGGGGTGAGCTCAGCGTGCGGGAGTGAGCGCTCTCAGAGAGTGATGTCCAGCAGCGTCGGCCGGTGATCCGACGCCCCGGACAGCCGCTCCTCGTCGACCCGCCGAGTCGAGGTCACCGCCCGCGCCTCGCGCACCCTCACCCCCGGCGTCGTGAGGATGGCGTCGATGCGTCGCACCGGCTCGCGGGCCGGGAAGGTGTGCTCGCTCTGCGGGGCCGGATCGGTCAGCAGCGGCTCGAGCGAGGTGCGGGCAGGCCCGTCGGCCGTCTCGTTGAGATCCCCGCCCACGATCGCCGGCGCCCCCGCCCCGCGCACGAGCTCCGCCAGGTGCGCGGCATGGCGCAGGCGGTTGTCCTGCTGGAGTGCCAGATGCGTCGAAGAGACCATCACCGAACCACCGCCGGGCACCGAGAGCCGCACCGCAGCCACCCCGCGCGGGTAGGTCGAGTTGAGGTCCGTCACCGTCTGCTGGACCGCGTGGGCCCCCCGACGGATGACCTGCGCGGCCACCTCATCGGTGGCGAGGATCGCGAGGCCGCGGCCCCCGAACCCTCCCAGCAGGATCCTGCGGTCGATCTGCCGCGCGAACCAGGACAGGCGCGTGGTGGGCAGCACGAATCGAGGCGCCTCCTGGACCAGCAGCACGTCGGGCTCGAGGTCCTGCACCGTCTCGATCAGAGCCGGCAGATCCCCGCGCAGCTCCCAGAGATTCCACGAGACGATCCGCAGATCCCACGGGCCCGATGTGCTCAGCATGCTCAGTCCTCGTCATCCGCCGGCGCGGTCAGCGATCCGAGCAGCCGGTCGATCAGGCCCCTGAGCTCGTCGGTCTCGTAGCCGGGCCAGCCGAACAGCACGCGGCGCCATTCCGGCGGCACGGCCTTCGGGCCCAGGGCAGCACCGATCAGGGCCCCGGTGATGCATGCGACCGTGTCGGTGTCGTAGCCGGCGCGGGCCGCGGATTCGAGCGCCGCGACCAGCGTGTCCCGCTGGGCGAACTTGTCCTCGGGAAGCGGCATCACCCCGGCGATGGCCGCCCAGGACGCCTGGAACGCCCCCACCACCCAGCCGTTGCGACGGAAGAACGCCGGCGTGCCCCGCTCGGCCTCCTCGATCCGCGAGGTCCACAGATCCCGGCGCTCCGGGCTCAGTCGCTCCAGGCCCCGACGGACATCGATCTCGCCGGTGAGGACCGCGTGACGCACCGCGAAACCCCACAGCATGCAGGCCTCGGTCGCGTCGGGATGGACGTGTGTCAGACGACACACCGCGTCGATGCCCGCGGCCGCGTCGTCATCCGAGGCCAGCAGATAGGGCATCACCGCGGCGTGGGTGCGCATGAGCGAGCCGTTGCCCGCCGAGGCCTCCAGATCCTCGTACGCCGAGATCGCCGCGGCGCGGAAGTCGCGGGCCCGCGGGGCGTAGTGGTCCTCGATGCGGGCGCGATCGGCAGCCCGACGGATGACCTGCGAGGTGAGCGCCCCGATATCGGGAGTGCCCAGCGACCAGGAGTACCACTCGCGGGCGATCTGGTCCTGCGCGGACTCGACCCGCAGGTCATGGCGATCCGACGCCGAGACAGCAGCCTCCAGCACCACGATCGCCATCGACGTGTCGTCCGTCCACTCCCCCGGTTGCCACTCGAGGATGCCGCCGCCGATCATGTCGATGTCCTCGGACTCGACGACCGGGGCCTGGAACTCATAGGGCGCGCCCAGGGCATCCCCGGTGGCCGCGGCGATCACGGAACCGGCGGCGCGCCGGCGCTGCTCAGGGGTCAGGCCCGTCTCCGTGTGCGGTGCGGCATTGATCATCACCTGATCATCGTTCCACACCGCGCTGGGGCTCCCTGACCCCAGTACCCTGGTGAGGACTTCGAAGGAGCTCCATGACCGACACCCCCGGCACCCCCGGATCCACCGATCCGCACTGCGCCGATACCCATGCCGATCCGCATGATCACACCGGGCACGACCACCCGCCCACCGGGGCAGACCTCGTGCGGGACCTCGTCAAGGGTCTGTCGGTGCTCGCCCTGGTGATTCCCGTGATCGGGGTGCTCCTGCTGATCGCGATCCTCCCGTTCGCGCCCACCAGCCCGGTGGTGCTCCTGCTCGGCATCGCGCTGGGCGCCGCCCACCTCGCCTCCCTCGTCGCGACCAGCCTGTTCGTGGCCCGCACCCGCAAGCAGCTGGCCGTGAACCCCGGCCTGCTCGCCGTGCGCAGCGGGGTCGAGGAGGCTCTGCGCCTCGCGGCCGTGCTGCTGGCGCTGCTGCTCTGGCCCGGCGACATCCGCGCCGAGCTCGGCGTGTGGATCGGCGCCGGCGCGGCCCTGGTCTGGGTCGCCCTCGCAACCGCCCAGACCGTCTCCACCAGGCGACGCATCGCCCGGCCCTCGGACTGGTCCAAGGAGGCCGTGTCCACGCTGCTCAGCGAGCGCGTGGGCGCTCGCTCGACCGTGGTGATGCGCCTGCTGGACGTCGTCGGCACCGTCGCCTTCCAGGTCGGGGCGACGGTTCTGGTGATCCTCTCCCCCGTGCTGGTGATCGGCACCGCGGTGCTCTCGATCGCCTCGGGCCTGTCCACCCTGGTGCTCCAGCGGCGGTCCCCGGCGGAGCGCGCCCGCACCCCGTGGGCGTACGCCCCGCTCGCGATCGGGCTGCTCACCCTGGCGCTGGGATCGCTGGGCCTGATCACCCTCTGATCCCTCTCTGACCCGAAGTTCTCTGACCCGTAGTTCTCAGACCTGTACTTCTTCCACCCCTCGACCACGCAGGAGCCGATGATGACCGCTGCCCCCACCGATCCGACCCGCTCGGGACTCGCCCTCACCGAGGTCGACGCCGACATCCGCCTTCAGGACGACCTCTTCGGCCATGTCAACGGCCGCTGGCTGGCCACCCACGAGATGCCCGCCGATCGCTCGAGCGACGGCGCCTTCCACCAGCTGCGGGACCTCTCCGAGAAGCGGGTGCGCGAGATCATCGAGGAGGCCGCCGCCGACCTGGGCGGCGACTCGAGCAGCGATGCGGGCAGTGAGGAGGGCAGCGACGAGAGCAGCGACGGAGTGCCGCGCACCGACCATGCCCGCGTCGGCGCCCTGTACCGCATGTTCATGGACACCGAGGCGATCGAGAGCGCCGGCATCGCCCCGCTCGAGGAGCTGCTGGCGACGATCGGCGCGAGCTCGGACCTCGCGGCCATCACCCGCACCATGGCCGCCCCGGATTCCGGTGCCAGCGCCCTGCTCGCGTACGTCTGGACCGACGACCACGACTCCACCAGCTATCAGGTGAAGCTCCACCAGGGCGGTCTGGGCCTGCCGGACGAGTCCTACTACCGCGAGGAGCACTACGCCGAGATCCGGGAGGCCTACATCGCCCATCTCGCGAACCTCGCCGCTCTCGGCGGTCTGCCGGGACGCGAGGGTCTGCTCGCCGGGGACGCCGCCGCCCTCGCCGCCGCGGTGATGGACTTCGAGACCCGCCTGGCCGCCTGCCACGTCGATGTGGTGCGCCTGCGCGACAGCGAGAAGTCCTACAACCCGATGGACGCCGCCCAGCGCCGCGAGCTCGCCCCCACCTTCGAGTGGGACGCCTTCGTGGAGGGCACCGGCGCCCCGGAGTCGGCCTTCGAGATCGTCTCCGTGGGCCAGCCGGAGTTCGTCTCCGCCGCCTCCGAGCTGCTCGCCGGCGAGGACCTCGACGTGCTGCGCACCTGGCTCGCCGTCCACACGGTCTCCGGCTACGCGCCCTACCTGCCCACCGCCCTCGTCGAGGAGGACTTCGCCTTCGCCGGCCGGGTGCTCTCCGGCGCCGAGGAGCTGCGCGAGCGCTGGAAGCGCGGCGTCTCCTTCGTGGAGGGCGCCGTCGGCTTCGCCGTGGGCAAGGAATACGTGAGCCGCCATTTCCCGCCCGCCCACAAGGAGCGCATGAGCACGCTGGTCGACGCCCTCATGGACGCCTACCGCAGCTCGATCCAGCAGCTGGAGTGGATGACCCCGGCGACCCGCGAGAAGGCGCTCGCGAAGCTCGAGAAGTTCACCCCGAAGATCGGCTACCCCGACTCCTGGCGCAGCTACGACGGCTTCGAGATCGTGCCCGGCGACCTGGTCGCCACGGTGCGCGCCTCGCGCCGCTTCGACGCCGAGTTCGAGTACGCCAAGGTGGGCGGCCCGATCGACGAGACCGAGTGGCACATGACCCCGCAGACGGTCAACGCGTACTACAACCCCGGCCGCAACGAGATCGTGTTCCCCGCCGCGATCCTGCAGCCGCCCTTCTTCGACGCCGAGGCCGAGGACGCCGTGAACTTCGGCGGCATCGGCGCCGTGATCGGCCACGAGGTGGGCCACGGCTTCGACGATCAGGGATCGAAGTACGACGGCGACGGCAACCTCGCCTCCTGGTGGACGCCGGAGGACCGCGAGGCGTTCGACGAGCGCGCCGCGACCCTCATCGCCCAGTACTCCGAGCTCTCCCCGCGCGAGCTCGACGACTCCCATCGCGTCAACGGAGCGCTCACCATCGGCGAGAACATCGGCGACCTGGGCGGTCTGTCCATCGCCGTGAAGGCGTACGTCGCGACCGCCGGCCCCGACGCCCCGGAGCTCGACGGCTTCACCGGCCTGCAGCGCGTGTTCCTGTCCTGGGCCACCGTGTGGCGCGGCATGAACCGCCCGCAGGAGGGCATCCGTCGCCTGGCCGTGGACCCGCATGCGCCGATGGAGTTCCGCTGCAACACGGTGGTGGGCCACCTGGCCGAGTTCCATGAGGCCTTCGACGTGCGCGAGGGCGACGGGATGTACCGCGCCCCTGAGGACCGGGTGACGATCTGGTGATCATCGTCCTCCCGACGGGCGCACTGTGAGGCCCGACGCCCCGTTCTACGTCGGCACCACCCGCCCCTCCCGGATCGGGTGGACCCGCATCGGGCTGACGGTGCTGGCCGGCGTGATCGCCACGCTGCTGATGTCCTCGCGCAGCAGCGTGGCGGCCGGCCTGCTGATCGCGTTCCTGTTCGCCCTGCTCACGCTGTGGACCTGGATGGGTCAGCATGCGCGGTTCGTGGTCGACGAGCGTGGTCTCACCGTGAGCCTCGGCGGCTTCCTGCCGCGCAAGCCCTGGCCGCTGGCGGACTTCCGCACCGTGCAGTACCGCACACTGGGGGCCTCCACGGTCGGAGTGACGCTCGGCGGGTACGGCTGGCGCCGGGGCCGGGCGTCCGCGTCCACGCCTGCGGAGCTCAGTCCCGTCGGCAGCCGGAAGATCTACACGACCGGCCAGGCGCAGCAGCCGTACCGGTTGATGGTGACCCGGGCGGGCACGATGGTCGAGATCGTCGGACGCTCGGGCACGAACTACGTGATCTCCCCCGAGGACACCGAGGCGACCGCCGCCGCGATCGACCAGGCGATCCGCGCCCGCCGGTGACACGATCCGCTCCCGCCGCCGAGACGGCTAGACTGTCGGGGTCATCCACTGACAGGGGAGCACCGCCACGGTGCTGAGAGTGCGCGAACCTGCGCAGACCCTCGAACCTGATCCGGCTCGCACCGGCGTAGGGAGTCGGGACATCCGCGCGGGGCCACCGGTCCTGTGCGCCCCTTCCGTGCAGATGGAAGGAGAAGTGATGACGCGTTTCCGCACCCTCGACCTGATGGTCACCGTGCTGATCGGGGCGGCCTTCGGGGTCGCCTATCTGGGATACGGGCAGCTGTACACGCTGATCGGTCCGTTCACCGCCGCCTTCAAGCCGGCCGAGGGGCTGCTCGCCGGGATCTGGTTCCTGCCGGGCATCCTCGCCGCGCTGCTCGTGCGCAAGCCGGGCGCCGCTCTGTTCGCCGGGCTGCTGGCCGCGGTGCTCTCGATGCTGCTGGGCAGCCCGTGGGGCTGGGGCACCGCGATCTCCGGGCTGATGCAGGGCGGCGGCGTCGAGCTCGCGTTCCTGCTCACCCGCTATCGGCGCTTCACGCTCCCGGTCGCGATCCTCGGCGGGCTGCTCGCCGCCGTCCTGGAATGGGGCTGGGAGAAGGTCATCTACTACCCCGAGATGAGCTGGCCGTTCTCCCTGGCCATGCTGGGGGCGTTCCTGGTCTCCGGGGCGCTGCTGTGCGGTGTGCTGGGCTGGGCGGCATCCCGCGCCCTGGCGGCGACCGGCGCGGTGGACTCCCTGCCCTCCGGTCGTGAGCATGCCCGCATCGCCGAGGCCTGAGACGGAGAGCTCGCCGATCTCCCCGATCACCCCGATCGCTCCGGTATCGCTGGACGGCCTCACCTGGCGCCCGCTCACCCGGCGGGAGCCGACGATCGCTGGGCTGGATCTCGTGATCCCTGCCGGCCAGCGCGTGCTGCTGGCCGGGGCGAGCGGGAGCGGCAAGTCGACGGTGCTGCGCGCCCTCGCGGGTCTGCTGGACGAGGAGACCGGCGAGGGCAGCGAGCTGGTCCCGCCCCCGCGACGGCCCGGCGAGCGCGGACTGCTGCTGCAGAACCCCACCCATGCGCTCGTGGCCGCGACCATCACGAGGGATGCCGCCTTCGGACCGGAGAACGCCGCCCTGGACCGCCCGGAGATCCACCACCGCGCCGAGGACGCCCTCGCGTCGGCCCGGGTCGATCTGGATCCCTCCCGCGCCCCGCTGGATGTCAGCGGCGGACAGCAGCAGCGCATCGCCCTGGCCGGGTCGCTCGCGCTGGGTCCCGATCTGCTGCTGCTCGACGAGCCGACGAGCATGCTCGACCCCGCGACCGCACAGGAGGTGCGCACGGCGATCCTCGAGGCCGCCGAGGGCCGCACCCTCGTGCTCGCCGAGCACCGCATCGAGCCCTGGCTGCCCCACGTCGACCGGCTGGTGGTGCTCGGCGACCAGGCCCGGATCCTCGCCGACGGGGACCCGGAGGAGGTGCTGCGGGAGCGGCGGGAGGTGCTCGTCGAGGCGGGGGTGCTGGTCGAGACGGAGGCGCTGGAGGACGTCGCGACGTCGGCTGCACCGCAGCACGGGGCCCCGGCAGAGGCTCCAGACGGTGCTCCGGTGGCGTCACTGCACGGGGTGACGGTGCCGCAGCACGGCCTCCGCACGCCGGTCGATCTAGCGGTCCACGCCGGGCGGTTGACCGTGCTCACCGGTCCCAGCGGGGCGGGCAAGACGACTCTCCTGCGCACGCTGCTCGGGGCAGGTGCCCCGGAGAGCGGCACCGTGGCCCGCCCGCCGCGCGAGAAGATCGCGTCGGTCCCCCAGGACCCCGAGCACTCCTTCGTCGCCACCGCTGTGCGCGGCGAGCTGCTGGCCTCCCCCTGGGCGAACGACGAGAAGCTGGCCGACGAGCTGCTCGAACGCGCCGACCTCGCCCATCTCGCCCGGGCCCATCCCTCCCGGCTCTCCGGCGGAGAGCAGCGCCGCGTCGCGATCGCCGCAGCCCTGGCTCAGCAGCCGTCCCTGCTGGTGCTCGACGAACCGACGGTGGGGCTCGACGCCCGCCGCCGACGCGCCGTGCTGGACCTGCTGGACGAGGCGAGCCGCCGAGGCTGCGCCGTGCTGGTCGCCACCCACGACGCCGAGCTGATCGCGCGGGCCGATGACCACCTCGAGCTGCCGGGCTCCGCGCAGGATGAGCTGCCCCCGGTCCCCCGCCGACGGATCCCGGCCGACGCCCTGAACCCGCTGACGCTGAGCCTGATCGGGATCCTCGCCGCGATCGGCTCCTTCGCCGTGCACAGCTGGCAGGGCGGGCTGCTCTCCCTCGTGCCGATCGTGCTGCTGGCGCCGCTGGCCGTGCGCTCGGTGCGAGGCGCGGCGCTCCGGCTCACCCCGATCCTGCTCTCCGCCGCGGGCCTCGCCTGGACCACGGCCCTCCTCGGTGATGCCCCCGCGCTGTCCGGACCGGCCTGGCTGCTGGGCCTGCGGGAGGCGGCGCGGATCACGGTGTTCGTCGCCCCGGGAGTGCTGGCGCTGGGCAGCGTCGAGGCGACCGCCCTCGGGGACGCCCTCGGCGGCCGCCTGCGACTCCCCGCCCGGCCGGTCGCCGCCGCCGTGGTCGCGCTGGTCCGCGCGGGGCACCTGGGCCGGCAGTGGGAGATCATCCTGCGCACCCGCATCCAGCGCGGGCTCGGCTCCGCGGCCTCCCCGCGGCTGCTCGCGAGCGCGACCCTCGCCCTGCTGGTGGTCACGCTGCGCGGCGCGGAGCAGCAGGCGCTCGCGATGGACGCCCGCGGCTTCGCGACGGCGACGCATCGCACCTGGGCGGAGCCCAGCCGGTTCGGCCGGGCCGACGTGCTCGGTCTGCTGCTCGCGATCGGACTTCTGGCGTGGCCGCTGCTGGCCGAGCTGCTCGTCACCCGCTGAGGCGACACGGCCCTTTGCTCGCCGTAACCTGGGACGATGACCGAGAACTCAGAGGACGCCATGCCCGAGGACGAAGCCGTCGTGGCCCTCGCCCAGTCGATGCTCGATGCCGCCCGGAACGGGGACTCCGCGCAGCTGCTGCCGGTGATCGACCAGGGTGCCCCGGTGGATCTGCGCGACGGCGACGGCAACACCCCGCTCATGCTCGCGGCCTATCACGGGCATGCGGAGCTCGTGCGCGAGCTCGCAGCCCGCGGCGCCGACGTGGACCTGGCCAACGACCGCGGTCAGTCACCGCTGGCGGGCGTCGCCTTCAAGGGCCATACCGCCGTCGCGCAGGTGCTGCTGCAGGCCGGGGCCGACGCCGACCTCGGTGCCCCGAGCGCCCGTGAGACCGCGCAGTACTTCCAGCGCGCGGAGATCATCGCGCTGCTCGAGCAGGCCGGCTGACGCTCAGCCGTTCGGTGGCGGAACGCCCTCAGTCGTGCGGGTGGCGGAACACCATCGGCACGTGCTCGATGCCGGCCTCGAGGAACACGGGGCCGACGGTCTCGAAGCCCATCCCCTGGTACCAGGTCTCGAGGTAGGCCTGGCCGTCGATGTGCACAGGCTGCTCCGGGGCGAGCTGCGCGGTGAGGTCGAGGGCGGCGCGCATGATGCGGCGCCCGAATCCCGCGCGCCTCTCCTGCGCCCGCACCGCCATCCGGCCGATACGCATCGACCCATCATCCTCGCGCAGCACCCGCACGTGGGCGACCGGCTCCCCCTCCAGTCCCGCGGCGTCGGCGTCGGGGCCCGGCACCTCGATCCACAGCAGGGCGGTGGTGGGCTCCAGGTCCCGACCGTCGAGGTCCGGGTCGGTGGCCTTCTGCTCGATCGAGAAGACGTCCTGGCGCAGCTTGGCCAGGAGGTACAGGGTGCGGGGGTCGATGCCGGCGACTGCGGACTGCTGGAGCCGGAGGCGGGTATCGGGGGTGCGAGATGCTGCGGTCATGGCGACACGCTACGGGACGGACGGTCACGGAGCGGTCTCGCAGCGGTCTCGGGAAGAAGCATCGAGATGCTCGTGACAGCAGGTGGGCACGCTGCTCCCGCTCAGGCGTTCTGCGCGACCAGTCGTGTCATCGCCGCGCGCCACTCCTCCACCATGCGCGGACCCCCATGGCCCTCATCCTCGATCATCACCAGCTCGCTGCCCGGCCATGCCCGGTGCAGCTCCCAGGCGGTGAGCGCCGGGCCGGAGACGTCCCGTCGTCCGTGGATCAGCACGCCCGGGATCCCGGCCAGACGGGACATCCCGCCCAGGAGTCCGGAGCCCGGCTCCGCGCCCCAGCGCACCGCCCAGTCGGCGACGAAGCCGTCGTGCGCCCAGTAGTGGGTGACCAGCCGGGCGAAGGCACGACGCTCGATGCGCTGCTGCTCGTCGGCAGGCGTCTGGGGGCTCGAGCGCTCGAGCGCGCCGGTGCCGATCCGGATGTGCTCGTCCTCCCAGGTCATCCAGGCCTCCGCGGCGGCGTCGACGAGTGCGGGGTCAGCGTCAGGACCGTCTGCGCAGAGCAGCTGACGATAGGCCTCGACCAGGCGCTGCTCCGTGCCCCGACGATAGGGGCCGTGCCGCTCGGCGAACGTCGCCAGGGCGTCCCAGCCCTCCGGGAAGACGGCCCCGATCCCCTCGGTGATCCAGTCCACCTCACGACGGCTGGTGCTGGTGACCGCGAACAGCACCACGCCGAGCACCCGCTCCGGATGCGCCTGGGAGTAGGCCAGCGCCAGGGTGCTCCCCCAGGAGACGCCCTCGACGATCCAGGCGGAGATCCCGAGGTGCTCACGCAGCAGCTCGAGATCGGCGACGAGGTGCGCAGTGGTGTTCGCCCCGAGGTCCACCGCCCCCGATATCCCGGCCGACGGGGTGGAGCGCCCCGCGCTCCGCTGGGAGAGACCGATGATCCAAGAGCGGTCCGCCGGGGCGCTGCGCCGGTAGCCGGGGCTCAGGCGGCCGCCGGGGCCGCCGTGGAGGTAGAGGACGGGCACGCCGTCGCGGTTCCCGCTCTCCTCCCAGAAGATCTCGTGGCCGTCGCCGACGGCGAGCAGACCCTCTGCGAGGACGGGAAGGGGGTCGGTGCCCGAGGAGCTCATCCGAGGAGTCTACGGACGCGCGGGCAACGCCCAGGTCGCCGCCGGATGCTCCCGGGTCCAGGTGGCCCGGCGCGTGCGGACGCTCTGGCAGCGGGGGCACCAGAACACGGTGCGGGCGGCCATGTCGGCGCTGCGGATCACCGTGCCGCACGCACGGCAGGGCAGGGTCTGGCGGTGGTAGACGTAGAACGACTTCTCGCGCGGGACCACGTCGGGGTCCTCGTCGCCGTTCTGGCGGGTGCCGCGGGAGCGCTCGAGGATCCGCGCCTCGATGTCGCGGTGCTCGGGCTGCGTGGTGACGATGCGGCCGGTGCGCGCCCCGTACTCCATGAGCGGCACGAGATCCTCCCAGATCCCGTCGACCATCCCGCGGGTCAGGTCGCGGCCGGGGACCGTCGGGTCCAGCCGGGCGCGGAACAGCACCTCGGCGCGGTAGATGTTGCCGATCCCCGCGACGACGTCCTGGTTCATCAGCAGGACCCCGATCGCGGTGCGGGAGGCGAGCACCCGGTCCACGAAGCGGCGGGGGTCCGCGTCGGCCCGCAGCGGATCCGGTCCCAGCCGGTCGATCACCGCCTGCCTGCCGGCGGCGTCGACGACCTCGCAGGCGGTGGGGCCGGTGAGATCGGCGATCCCGTGGGCGCCGGCGAGCCGCAGGCGAGTCGTCGGCCGCGGCACGATCCGGCGCCAGTCCGAATCGCCGCCAACGCCATCGCCGTCGGCCCCGCCGTCGAGCCCCTCCTCGCGCTCCCCGACCCGCACCCGCGGGGCGCCGATCGCATGCGCCGAGGAGAACCCCTCGTCGCCGGCGAAGGTCCACGAGCCGTACAGACCCAGGTGCACGCGCACATAGCGGGTCACCGGGGCGCCGGGATCGACGGAGGCGTCCGGGACGAAGGCGAGGAAGAGGTGCTTCCCCACGGCCTCGGCATCCGCGAGCACCCAGCCGTCGAGGTCCGCCGCCTCGGAGAACCTGCCCTGCGGGCTGGACGTGCGGACCCTCTGATCACCGAAACCGGCCCGCAGCGCCGCTGCGAGCCGGTGGACGGTGTGCCCCTCGGGCATCAGGCGCCGGTGGGCGCGGCTGCGGAGTCGGACCCGTAGCCGCCGGTCTCCTCGTAGCGGGCCATGAGGTCGATGCGGCGCTGATGGCGCTCCTCGCCGGTGAACGGCTCGGCGAGGAAGAGGTCGATGAGCGACTCCAGCTCGTCCTCGGAGTGCTGGCGGGCGCCCACGGAGATCACGTTGGCGTCGTTGTGCTGACGGGCCAGGCGGGCGGTGTCCTCGTTCCAGACCAGGGCGGCGCGCACCCCGGTCACCTTGTTCGCAGCGATCTGCTCGCCGTTGCCGGAGCCGCCGATGACGACCCCCAGGGAGCCGGCATCCGCCACGACCGCCTCGCCCACATCGGTGCAGAACGGCGGGTAGTCGTCGAGGGCGTCATAGGCGTGGGCACCGTGGTCGGTGACCTCGTGGCCCTTGTTCTGCAGGGCTGCGACCAGGCGGTTCTTCAGCTCAAAGCCGGCGTGGTCGGTACCGATGTGCACATGCATCAGGAGAGGTCTCTTTCTCTGGGGAGGATTCGGGCGGGATCAGCAGGCGGCGGGATCAGCCGGCGATGGGATCAGCAGGTTCAGCTGAAGTCGACGCCGCCGGTGCGGGAACGCTTGAGCTCGTAGAAGCCCTCGAGGGACGACAGGGTCTCCAGGGCGTCGAGGAGGCGGCCGGCGTCCTCTCCCTTGGGCGCCGGGGACACGACGGGGCCGAAATAAGCTGTTCCCGCATCGCCGAAGGAGATCACCGGGGTGCCGACCTCGTCGCCGACGCGGGAGATCGCGCCGTCGTGCGAGGCGCGCAGGGCCACATCGGTCGCGTCGCCGGCGACCGGCTCGTAGGCGCCGATGAGCTCGGCGGGGAGCTCCGCGGCCTCGAGGGCGGCGACGGCGACCGCGCGGCGGTCGTCCTGCTGACCGCCGACGTGATACCGCTCACCCCAGGCGGTGTACCAGCGCGCGAAGGCGTCGGAGCCCTGGGTGCTCACGATCTCGACCGCGAGCCGTGCCGGACCCCAGGAATCATCGAGCATCCGGCGATAGCCCGCGTCCAGGTCGCGGCCCTCGTTGAGCACCGAGAGCGACATGACCGAGTAGGTCGGAGCGATATCGCGCACCGTCGCGGCCTCGAGCAGCCACCGGCTGGTCATCCAGGCGAAGGGGCAGACGGGATCGACGAACAGCTCGACAGCACGTGCACTCACGGCAGGTTTCCTTCCCTCGGGGCAATGACGGGACCATTCTCTCACCGCCCTCGGAGAAATGCTGTTGCGCCTTCCGCCCCGTGGCTGTTGGATTCATCAGGTGCTCCTCGCGTCGTCCCCCACCCCCTCCACCACCCCCGTTCCCTCGCGCGGGGTGATGCGCTCGATCGTCCGCAACCACCGCCGCTCGATCCCCTGGATCATGGCGCTCTCCTTCGTCGTCGAGGGCGTGGACATGCTCGTCCCGGTCCTCATGGGCCTGATCATCGACGCCGGCATCGTGCAGGGCAGCCTGCTGGTCACGGTGGGCGGGGCGATCGGCATCTTCGCGCTGCGCCTGCTGAGCACCTGGGCCTGGACCGTCATGTTCGAGGCCAGCCAGCGCGCCCGGATGTTCGAGCGTCACCGGCTGCGCGTCGCCGTGACCGCGGCGGTGCTGGATCCCCGTTCCCGCCAGGTCGAGCGGCCCGCCGGCGAGGTGCTCTCCATCGCCACCTCCGATGCTGACAAGGCCTCGGACATCATGGACATGCTGCCCTGGGCCTTCCCCGCCTCGGCCGTGGTCGTGGCCGCCGGTGTGTGGCTCGCGATCCTCGACCTGTGGCTGGGCCTTGCGACGCTCGTGGGCATCATCGTGATGGTGATCGTGGTGCGCGTGATCAGCCCGGTGCTGTCCGCCCGCTACGACGCCCAGCAGTCCAAATCGGCCGACGCCGCCGCCACCGCCACCGACCTGGTCCATGGCCTGCGCGTGCTCCAGGGCCTTGGGGTGCAGAGCAGGGCGCGCGCGCACTACCGTCGCCGCTCCCGCACGGCGCTCGACGCCGCCCTGGTCAACGCCCGCTTCTCCGGGGTCTCCAGCGGCCTGACCACCCTGGTCACCGCGGCCATGATGGCGGCCGTCGTGATCATCGCGTCGCAGCGGACCGTCGCCGGGGAGATGAGCATCGGCACCCTCATCGCCGTGGTCGGTGTGGCCCGGTCCAACATGAGCATGCTGCAGGGCCTCTCGGGCCTGCCGGTGTGGTGGGCGAGCATGTCCACCTCCGCCCGGCGCGTCCGCGATCTGCTGGCCGATCTGGGCCGCGAGATCGACGACCCCGAGCTCGCCGTGGAGCGCCTGGCCCTGGCGCGCGACGAGCGCGGGGAGCGCAGCCCCGGCGAGCGCCGCCCGGGAACCGGCGGCCTGCAGCTGCGCGGTCCGGACAGCGGGTCGCTGCGAGGCCTCGATCTCGCCGTGCCCGATGGCAAGGTCGTCGCTGTCGCCTGCGCGGATGCCCGCGACGCCGAGGCCCTGATCGAGGCGATCGCCGGCCGCGCCGAGCAGCCCGCGGTGCTCCTGGGCGGCGACGAGGTCACCGCCGGGAACCGTTTCACCGCCCGGGCGGACCTGCTCGTCGAGCCCCACGTCGTGGACCTCTTCGACGGCACTCTGCGGGAGCAGCTCGCCACCCGGGCCCCCGATTCCGTGCTCGCCGCGCCCACGGACGGCTCCGACCCCGATGCTTGGGCCGACGCCGCCCTGCATGCCGCCGGCGCCGATGACCTGCTGCGGATCCTGCCCGAGGGCTACGACACCCGCATCCTGGACCGCGGCGCGAACCTCTCCGGCGGGCAGCGCCAGCGGATCGCCCTGGCCCGGGCGGTCGCCGCCGATGCCCCCGTGCTCGTGCTGCACGACCCGACCACCGCGGTCGACGCCGTCACGGAGCAGGCGATCGCCGAGGCCCTGGTGGCCGCGCGGCGCGCCCCCGATCGCGCGACGCTGCTGGTGACCAGGTCTCCCGCCCTGCTGCGCGCGGCCGATCACGTCTCCTTCGTGAGCGACGGCGCCGTGGCCGGCCACGGCACCCATGACGACCTGATGGACCACGACGACTACCGGAAGATGGTGCAGCGATGACCGCCGACCTCAGCATCGTCGACTGGGATGCCGACCCCGAGGAGCTGCTCGAGAGCGACGCCACCGCGCGCCGCCAGCTCGACGAGCACGCCCAGATCCTCCCCATCGCCAGTGTCGGCGTCTCGGTGCGTCATCTCGGTGGGAGGCTGCGTCGCTTCTGGCTGATGACCACCGTGACCCTGCTGGTCGTGACCGCCGGCGCGGTCGCCGCGGCGTGGATGCCACGACTGATCGGCACCACCGTCGACCTGGTCCAGAACGATGCGGGCTCCGACGCGATCTGGCGCCAGGGCGGCCTGATCATGCTCGCGGGCGTGCTGCAGGCCGCGTTCTCGGCGCTCGGCTGGGCGCTGGTGAGCGGTCTCGGGCAGCGGGTGCTCGCCGGGATGCGCGAGGACGTGATCGACCGTGCCCTCGACCTCCCCGCCCAGAGCATGGAGGTCACCGGGATCGGCGACGCGCTCTCCCGGGTCGCCGACGACGTCGACGTCACCGCCCGCGCGGTCAACAACGTGGTCCCGAACCTGATCCAGATGGGCTTCTACGTCGCGGTGACCCTGGTCGGCATGGTGTCGCTCTCCCCCTGGCTGCTGCTCCTGGTGGTGCTCGTGGTGCCGATGTACCTGATCAGCGCCCTGTGGTACCTGAAGCGGACCGCCCCCATCTACCGGCGCGAGCGCGTCGCGATGGGTGCCCGCGCCCAGGGCCTGCTCTCGGCCATCCACGGCATCCCCACCGTCCACGCCTACGGGATCGAACGTCGCGAGACCCGTCACGTCGCCGTCCTCTCGGAGACGGCCGTCGTGCTCGGCATGCGCGTGATGACCCTCGTGACCCGCCTGGTGAAGATCGTGGTGTGGCCGGAGAACCTCTCGATCGCCCTGGTGCTCGTGCTGGGCTACGTCATGGTCCACGTGGGCGGCGCACCGATCGGCCTGGTCACCGCGGCCGCGCTGTATCTGATCAGCCTGCTGTGGCCGATGATGAACCTCATCTTCTCGCTGGACGATGTGCAGTCCGCGGCGGCGAGCCTGACCCGGATGGTGGGGGTCATCGAGTCGATCGACCTGGCCTCCTCCCCAGGTGACGAGAAGCCCGTGGACGCCTCGATCCGTCTCGAGGGCGTCTCCCACGCGTACGGCACCGACCAGGACGGCGAGGAGCGGATCGTGCTGCGGCCGATCGATCTCGACATCGCCCCGGGCGAGGTGGTGTCCCTGGTGGGTGCTTCCGGCGCGGGCAAGTCGACGCTCGCGGCGATCATCGCGGGAACCCTCGAGCCCCGTCACGGACGGGTGCTGCACGGCGGCGCGGACCTCACCCGCGCCGACATCGAGGCGGGCCGCGCCCATTCCTCGATCGTCAGCCAGGATGTCCACGTGTTCCGCGGGACGCTGCGCGAGGATCTCCGCCTGGCGAACCCGACGGCGAGCGACGAGGAGCTGTGGGCGGCGCTGGTGCGGGTGGATGCCACCGTCTGGGCCGAACGCCTCCCGCGCGGTCTGGACACCGAGGTGGGCGAGAAGGGCGAGCGGCTCACGGCCGAGCAGTCCCAGCAGCTGGCCCTGGCCCGTATCGCGCTCCAGGATCCGGCGGTGCTGGTGCTCGACGAGGCCACAGCCGACGAGGGCTCCTCGGGCGCCCGGGTGCTCGAGCGCGCCGCCCTCGAGGTGGCCCGGGGCCGCACCACGATCATCGTCGCCCACCGGCTGTCGCAGGCGATGGTCGCCGACCGCATCCTGGTGATGGCCGACGGCAGCGTCGTGGAGCAGGGCTCCCATGACGAGCTCGTCGGTCGCGGCGGGGTCTACGCGCGGCTGTGGGAGGCCTGGGCGGGCTGAGACGGGTGCCGGTGGCGAGCCCGGTGCCGGTGGCGAGCCCGGCGGCAGGCTGGAGAGGCTCTCAGCGGCGTCGCAGGCGCAGCACCAGGATGCCGGCCGCTCCGGTCACCAGCGCGATCAGCGCGAGCAGGCCGGCGCCGACGAACAGGGCGATGCGCCCCAGGCCGTCGCCGAGTCCGAGGAACCCGCCCGGGGACGAACCCGAGGTGGTGTCCCCGAGCTCGAGCACGGTCCCGTCGGCGGCATCGGCTGCGATCTCCCCGTCGACCTCGAGGGTGAGGACGAGGGTGACCGGGTCGTCCCCGGCGGGTTCGGCGTCAGCCGCCCGCTGCAGGCGGTGGAGCTGGATCGTCTGCGTGCCGGGCAGCCAGGCCGACTCCACCCCGGAGAGCTCCGAGCTGCGGTTGCCGCGGTCCACCGGCGCGGCCATGCCGCCGCCGGCGATCGGATCGTAGTCCGACATCTGCCAGGTGCCGCCGCCGACCGCGACGGGCTCTCGAGCGGCGTTGAAGGCGAACAGCGAGATCTCCCCCGCGCCCTCCGGCTGGGAGGTGACCTCGGTGCGCCATCGCAGGCGCTGTCCCTCCTGCACCGGGATCCGGACCAGCCCGCTCTCCCCCGGCACCAGCTCGACGACATAGGAGCCGGGCTCGAGCGGGGTCGCCGATGAGAACGAGCGGCCCAGCTCGATCGGCTCATCCGTGGCCGGCGCGACCGGGGAGGCGCCGTCATCCTCGATCTCCTCGTCGACCGACGGCGATCCGCCGCCGATGCCCGAGGGCTGGATCGCGACCTGGATCTCCACCGGCAGGGGCTCGTCCGCCGCCCGCAGTCCGGTGCGGGTGACCTGGATGAACAGCTCCGTCCCGGCGCAGCCGTCCGGTCCGACCACGCCGGAGACGGCGCTCGAGGTGATCGGGCCGTCGCCGGTCATCGTCGCGCCGGTGGAGGACGAGCTGCTGTCGTCGCAGGTGTCGCCCCCAGCGGTCAGATAGGAGATCTGCAGGTCCAGGCCCTCGTACCCCTCGGGGAGCCCGCCGGGATAGGGCGGGGCGGCGATCGTCGCCGAGCTGCGCACACGCTGCCCGTCCTCGACCGCGACCCGGTAGTACTTCGTGGTGCCGCTCCCGAACTCCTCCGACGCCCCCTGCGCGTAGCTGTCGAGGTGGATCCCGGGCTCGACGACGGCCGCCTGGGCGAGGGAGCCCCCGCCCTCGACCTGCTCCCCGTCGGCCGCATAGGCGTAGGCAGGCAGCTCGCCCTCGGCGGGGGGATCCGCGAGCGCCGCGGGCATGCCGCTGACCAGCACGAGGGACGCCGCGAGCAGAGCGGGCAACAGCCCAGGGCGGTGTGCTCGGCGGGTCATGCGCGCTCCTCGCGGTCGATCGGGTCCTCGGGCACCGGAGGGATGGCGCCTGTGGTCTGGAAGGTCTGGGCGGTCAGGGTCTGGCGGTCAGGGTCTGGGCGGGCACGACGATCAGTCGGTCCGGCCGACATTCTATTTGCCTTCGCGAACGCTGCCGTCACCTCGGGACGCCGTGCCCTAGCATGACCACCATCATGTCCGATGTCATCGCCGGCCGCATCGAGCTGCTCGATCCCCTCGCCCGAGGCGCCTCCGGGTCCCTCTGGCGCGCGGTCGACCGGCGGTACGGCGCGATCTGCGCGGCCAAGGTCATGCGCCAGCGCGACGGGGCCGAGGTGCTGCGCTTCGTGCGCGAGCAGACGGTCGGCACCGCCCAGGGCCTGGGCGCTCACCCGCATCTCCTGCCCCCGTACACCTGGGTCGCGGAGGACGACACGGTCGTGCTGGTGATGCCCCTCGTGCACGGAGGCACCCTGGCCGGAGCCCTCGACGACCACGGAGCCCTGTCCCCCTCGCTCGTCGCCCAGCTGCTGCGACAGCTCCTGGACGCCCTCGCGGCGATGCACACCTCCCAGTGGGTGCACCGTGATGTGAAGCCCGCGAACCTGCTGCTCGATGCCACCGGGACCGGGGCCCCGCACCTGCTGCTCGCCGACTTCGGCATCGCCCTGCATGTGAGCGACGTGCGCCTGACCGAGACGGGCTTCGTGCACGGCACACCCGGTTTCATGGCCCCGGAGATCCTCGCGGGCGGAGGGACCTCTGCCGCGCAGGACGTGTGGGCGGCGGCGGCCTGTGCGCTCGAGGCTCTCGACCCGCTGCCTCCGCGTGCGCGTCCCGAGCCGTCGGCCGCGCCGAAGCGGGTCACCGACGCGCTGGCCGGGAGCGCGGATCCGGCGGCGGCGCCCCTCGGGGAGCTGCTGCGCGCGATGCTCGCGACGGATCCGGCCCGGCGGCCGTCGGCCGCACGGGCCCGCGACACGATCCCCCGCCTGGGAGAACCCCTCTCCGCGTGGTCCCGCACCGCCGAGGGCGAGCCCTTCGAGGTCTTCGACCAGATCGAGGCGGGCGGCGAGCTGCGCGAGGTGCCGCTGGACGGTCCCGCGACGCTCGCCGGCCTCGCACCCGGCCTCCATGAACGTCTCCAGGCCCGATCGGTGGTGACCGGCGCCGCCGTCGGGGGATCCACCGCCGGTGGGTCCGCAGCGGCGGGCAGTTCTGTCTCGGCCGACGGGCGGAGCGCGCCGAGCCCGGATCAGCGCCCCAGCCCGGATCCAGAGCGGACCGCCAAGCGCCCGCAGGGCGCCACGGAGCTGTTCGTGCAGGAGCCGACCCCGCAGTATCCCCACGCCCACAACCCCGCACCGAACGATCTCCAGCCCGCGCCGGCGCAGGCTCCCCGCCCGCGGCGCGGTGCCTGGGTCGGGGTGCTCCTGCTGGTGATCTCGTTGCTGTGCCTGATCGGCGCGGGCGCGCTGGTGTGGACGGCGCTGGGATGACCGCCGACGCGGAGAAGGACGCCGCCACGCTCGAGGAGAACCGGCGGCGCCAGCGCGAGCTCTACGGCCGGCCGCTGCGGGACCGGCTGCGAGCGCTCATGACGCTCTACGGCATCTCGCAGCGGCGCCTGGCCGAGGTGCTCGGCGTGAGCGCCCCGATGCTCAGCCAGCTGATGTCCGCCCGCCGGGTGAAGATGGGCAACCCCCGCTCGCACGAACGGATGATCGCCCTCGAGCAGCGCGCCGCGGCCCAGGGGCCCGCCCCGCTGTCGCCGGAGACCGCGGCCGCGATCACGGCGGAGATCGCCGTCGAGGAGCTCTCGGACACCACCGGTCTGCGGGTCCTGCACGGGGCCGACGCCACGTCGCTCACCACCGAGGACCTCGTGCAGGCGCTGCGCGCCCATGTGGGAGCCGGCGAGCTGCGCGCCGCGAGGGATGCTCTGCGCTCGGCGGAGCTGTCCCCGGCGCTGCGCGCCGTCCTGGAGCAGGCGCTCGACTGACTCCGCCAGGGAGTCAGCGCCCTGCCCGCACCAGCCCGGACTCGTAGGCGGCGACCACGAGCTGGGTGCGATCGCGGAGCATCAGCTTGGAGAGCATGCGGGAGACATGGGACTTCACCGTCTGCTCGGCCATCACCAGCTCCTTGGCGATCTCCCGGTTCGCGAGCCCGCGCGCCACCAGCAGCAGCACGTCGATCTCGCGCTCCGTGAGCGCCGCCAGGCTCGCATCGTCCCGGGCGCTGCGCTCGGGGCGCGCCACGAAATCGGCGATCAGGGCGCGGGTGACGCGGGGCGCGAGCAGCGAATCGCCGCCCGCGACGACACGCACCGCCTGGACGAGCTCATCGGGTGTGGAATCCTTGAGCAGGAACCCGCTCGCCCCGGCCCGCAGGGCGGCGAACACATACTCATCGGCATCGAAGGTGGTCAGCATGATGATCTTCGGAGGCGTCCCCGGCATCGCGAGCACCGAGCGGGTCGCGTCCAGGCCTCCGACGTGCGGCATGCGGATATCCATCAGCACCACATCGGGGCGGAGACGACGCACCACCTCGACGATCCCGGCGCCGTCGCCCGCGGTGCCCACCACCTCGATCCCGTCCTGCGCATTCAGCAGCGCCTCGAAGCCGCCGCGGATCATCGACTGGTCGTCGACGATCAGCACACGGATGACTGCCTGCTCAGGGGGAACCATGGCGCCACAGTATCCCCGCTTCCCGAGAGGACCCCTGAGTGTTCCTCGTCCCTGACCGACACAGCCTGCGCCGGCTGGGCCACGACCTCGCCCTCATCCTGCCGGGCCTCGCCCTGACCCTGCTCGCGATCGTGGTGCTGCTGCCGCTGGCGGCGGTCTCCGCCGCGCTCGCCATCGTCTGGATCGGGGTGCTGCTGTTCCCGCTCACCCTGGCCCTGGCCTCGGTGTACGCGCAGCTGGACCGTGCCCGCCTGAGGCGCTGGGGCGTCGAGGTCAACCCACCGAGCTATCGACCGCGAGGGCGCGGCCCGCGCGGGCTGCTGCGTCTGGTCACCGATCCGCGCCGCTGGCTCGACCTGGCCTTCGAGGCCCTCATCGCCCTTCCGGTGCGCGCGCTGACCGTCGGGGTCACGGTCGCCTGGGCCGTGCTCGCCCTGGCCGGCCTCAGCTACTGGCTGTGGGGGCGGACGCTGCCACCGGGCGGGACCCCGGTCCCCGGCCAGTGGTCGCTCGCCCTGGTCCTCGGCCTCGCCCTGGCCCTCTCCTTCCCGGCGATGGTGCGTGCGCTGGCGCTCCTGGACGCGGTGGTCTCCGTGCCGCTGCTCGGCGGGGCGGTCCCGGGATCCCGCCGCCGCGGCTCCCCCGCTCCGCCGACGGTGCTCACCGTGGACGCCCGGCTGCGCGAGGGCGCCTGGACCTGGATGACGGTCGCCTTCATCAGCTTCGTGCTGGTGGTGGTGAGCTGGCCGGTCACGGCCGGCCTGTACTCCGTGCACCCGGCTGTGGCGATGCTGGTCTCGATCGCCTCAGCCCTCGCCGGGGTGCTGGCCGTGCGCTGGCCATGGGCCGGGCTCTCCCTGAGCATCGTCGGAGCCATGGCGACCATCCTGGCGACGGCCTCGGCCCCCGATACCCTCCCCTGGCCATGGCCGGTGACCGCCCTGCTGGCCCACTGCCTGACCCTCACCGTGCTGGCGGTCTTCCACCGCTGGTTCTGGGCGGTCTCGGCCTGGTCCGGCGGCGCTCTGCTCACCCTCATCTCCCTGCTGATCACGGAACCTGCCATCCGTGCGGACGACTCGCTGCGGGCAGTGACCACCAACGGCGTGGTGCTGGTGGCGATCAGCGGCGGCGTGGTGCTGCTGGGCCTGACCGTGCGGCAGTGGCTGCTGATCAGCTCGCAGGTCGAGCAGGCCCAGTCCCTGGGTGCCGACCAGATGCGCCGGCGCTACGAGCTCGAGGAGCGCAGTCGCATCGCGCGCGAGCTGCATGATGTGGTGGCCCACTCGATGTCGGTCATCACCGTGCAGGCGGGCACCGCGAAGTTCCGGCTCTCGGGCCTCGACGCCCAGACCGAGCAGGAGTTCGAGGACATCGCCGCCTCCTCCCGGCAGGCCCTCGGGGAGATGCGGTCGCTGCTGGCCACCCTGCGCACCGACGACGACCTCGACGACATGCCGATGCCCGGCCTGGCCGACGTCACCGACCTGGTCGAGACCAGCCGCGCCACGGGAGCCTCGATCAGCGCCGACCTCGAGCCGGTGGAGGTCCCCCCGACGGTGGGGCTGACCGCCTACCGGGTGGTGCAGGAAGCCCTGAGCAACGCGCTGCGCCATGCGCACGGCGCGGCGATCGCGGTCTCGGTCTCCGTCTCGTCGACCCCGGAGAGGACCCTGCAGGTGAACGTCTCCAACGTCGCACCCGAGTCCGAGCATGACCCCATCCCCGGCTCCGGGTTGGGCCTGTCGGGAATCCACGAACGGGTCTCCGCCCTCGGAGGCTCCGTCCAGGCAGGGCCCTCGCCCGACGGCGGCTATGCGATCTCCGCGCAGATCCCGATCGCGCACCCCCTACCCCGGTAGGGGGTGCAGGTTCGCTCCGAGGAGGGACGCCAGGAGGCTCGTCCCAGCACTAGCGTCATCGACATGACGACCACTGCACAGCGGCCTCCGGCCCAGTCTCGACCTCCGGTCCAGTCCCGGGCCGCCGCCCAGACCAAGGACTACTTCGAGCTCTCGCAGCGCGTGAAGGATGCCGGCCTGATGGGTCGCAACGTCCGCTCCTACGTTCTGCGCACCGTGCTCCTCGGCCTCGCCTTCGTCGGCGCCTTCGTGCTGCTGCTGACGCTGGGCAGCACCTGGTGGCAGCTCGCCGTCGCCGTCCTCTTCGGGATCCTGTTCACGCAGGCGGCGTTCATCGGCCACGACGCCGCGCACCAGCAGGTCTTCTCCTCCGGCAAGCGCAACGCCTGGTTCGCGCGCATCATCGGAAATCTCGTGGTGGGCCTGGCCATCGCCTGGTGGACCCGCAAGCACAACAAGCACCACGCGAACCCCAACACCGTGGGCCGCGACGGGGACATCGCCGGCGGAGTGCTGGTGTTCATCCCTGAGGAGCAGGCCACCCGCACCGGCTTCATGGCCTGGTTCGCGAAGCGTCAGGGCTGGGCCTTCTTCCCGATCCTCACGCTGTTCGGCTTCGTGCTGCACTACGAGGGCATCACGGCTCTGCTGAAGACCGAGAAGGTCAAGCACCGCAAGGTGGAGCTGGCGCTGGTGCTGGTGCGTCTCATCGGGTTCCCCGCGATCGTGCTCTCGACTCTGGGCCTCGGCATGGGCCTGGCCTTCCTCGGCGTGCAGATGGCGGTCTTCGGGGTCTACATGGGCTCCTCCTTCGCCCCGAACCACAAGGGCATGCCGCTGATCCCCAAGGGCCTCGAGGTCGACTTCCTGCGCCGCCAGGTCCTCACCAGCCGCAACATCAGGGGCGGCCTGCTGATGAACTGGGCGATGGGCGGGCTGGACCTGCAGATCGAGCACCACCTGTTCCCCCGCATGCCCTCGGCGAACCTGCGCAAGGCGAAGCCGATCGTCAAGCAGTTCTGCGCCGAGCGCGGGATCACCTACACCGAGACGAACCTGATCACCTCCTACGGGATCATCATCCAGTACCTCAACCGGGTGGGCCTCGGCCACGCCGATCCGATGGACTGCCCGCTGGCAGCCCAGCTGCGCGGCGCCTCCGTCGCCTGATCAGCATCGCCTGACCCGCTCGCGGGGCCGTCACCTCGGTGGCGGCCCCGCAGTCGTCTCCCAGTCCGGGCACTGTCGCCCGGAACCGGCGCGCCGCCCGCACGGTCCAGGGGCAGGCGGTATGGTCGCCCCATACGCCTACCCCTTCACGGGCAGAGCAGCCCCGGCCCGATGGCCGGTCGGTACGGGGCGTCCGTGGAGGCCGATCCGGCCGGGATCACCACCATGTCTTCCTCCCCACGCTGGTCGCCTGGCGACCAGGTGACCTGGACCTACTACACCTCCCAGCACTCCACCCGCACCGTCCGTCCTGGCACTGTCGTGCTGGACGACGATCGCGGCATGGCGGTCTGGATCGCGCCCGGCACCGAGGTGCTGCTGCCCGTCCTCGAGTCCGGTGCGGCGCTGCGCCGCGCCGGTGACGAGGGCATGTTCACCGCGCCCCGGCTGCAGTCCAAGCAGCTGTGGACCGGGAACGGCATCCTCATGATCGCCCTGCCGGACAAGCCGTACTCCGTGTGGCTGTTCTACAAGGACGACGGCTCGCTGGGTTGCTACTACATCAATCTCGAGACCCCGTACGAGCGCACCGACGAAGGGGTGCGCACCCGGGACCTCGTGCTCGACCTGGTCGTGCTGCCGCGCCGCGACTGGCACTACAAGGACGAGGACGAGCTGGAGGGTGCCGAGCGCACCGAGTACTTCTCCCCCGAGGAGATCGAGTCCATCCGAGCTGCCGGTCGCGAGGCCGAGCAGCACATCGCCGCCTGGTCCTACCCCTTCTCCGCCGGATACGAATACTTCTTCCCGGATCCGAAGTGGCCGGTGCCGTCCCTGCCCGAGCACTACACCTGGGATCTCGACCTCACGCGACGCTGATCGGGCCGGGCTGATCAGGTCAGCTGCTGCGCGAAGATCTCCGCGAACCGGGTCCCGGGTGCCAGGAGCTCCTCGTAGGTGCCGGTCTCCACGATCCGGCCCTCCTCCAGCACGTGGATGCGGTCCATGCCGCGCAGCGTCCACGCCCGGTGCGAGACGACGATCGTGATGTGCCCGGCCGCCGTCTCCCGCAGCTGCGCGAAGACCTCCTGTTCCGCCTCGGCGTCGATCGCCGAGGTGGGCTCGTCGAGCACACGGATGCCCGCGCCGCGCAGGTGGATGCGCGCCAGGGCGATCCGCTGCCATTGCCCGCCGGAGAGCCCGACGCCGCCGAACTGTGGGCCGAGCATCATGTCCAGGCCCTCCGGGAGGCGACGCACGAGATCCCCTGCGCGGGCGGCGTCCAGGGCCTGCCAGATCTCCTCGTCGGCCAGGTCCTCGCGCGGGGTGCCCAGGGCGACCGCGTCGCGCACCGTCATCTCATAGCGGCCGAACTCCTGGGTGACCAGACCGAAGCTGGCGAAGCGCTCGGCGGTGCCCATCGTGCTCGCATCGACTCCGTCGATCTCGATCGTGCCGGAATCCGGCGCTATGCCGCCCAGCAGGGCGGAGACCAGGGTCGTCTTGCCGGCGCCGTTCACGCCGACCAGCGCGATGATCTCCCCGGCCTCGGCGCGGACGCTCGCTCCCTGCACGGCAGGACCTTCAGCGCCGGGATAGGTCACGGTGATCCCCCGGGCCTCGATCGAACGGACGTCGCTGACCACGTCGTGCGGTTCCATGGCACCCCCGAGCGCTCCGAGCTCCTCGAGCTCGCGGAAGCGGATGACCATCGGCGCCACGGAGATCACGTCGCCCATCGAGTAGCCGGCACTGCGCGTGGCCTGCAGCCCCGCGATCACCCCGAGCACGCCGGCGCTGAGACCCGCGGCCCCTGCACCGTCGACGAGCACCGCGAGCAGCGCCGCTCCGAGCAGGGCCGCGGTGACCGCCCCGCCGAGGAGGTCGCCGCGCAGCAGCGCCGCATAGATTCCGTCGTTGACCCGCGCGAAGCGCCCGTGCGCGGAGCCGGCGTCCCGAGCCACCTTGGCCGCGGTCCCCAGCGTGGCCAGCTCCGCGCCGGTCCGGCCGTCGACGAGCTGGTCGAGCAGGTACCGGAAGCGGGCACCGTGCTTCGCCCCCTCGGCGAAACGCGCGTCCTGCATCCCTGCTGACCAGGCGAAGTTGACCAGGTTGGGGACCAGCGCGAGCACCACGAGTCCTGCGGCGAGAGGCGAGAACGGCCAGATCGCAGCACCTAGGGCGACTGCTGCGAGCAGGGCGGAGAGCGCAGAGATCACGGAACCGGGGGCACGGGACAGGGCGAAGGTGCTCTCCCGAGTCCCCTCCAGGAGGGCGTGGGTGCCAGGCGAGGCGAGCTGCTTCGGCTCGAGCATCGCCGCGATACCGGCCAGGCGCTCGTTCAGCCCCGACATCAGGCGCAGGCCGGCTCGCTGGCCCACGAGGTTCTCCGCGCTGCCGATGACCTGCCCAGCCCCGACCAGCAGCGTGAGGACGAGCAGCGGCAGCATCGCCGACCGCACCCCGTCGTCGGCGACCTCCACCATCCAGGCCACCGCCCGTACCTGCGCCGCCGGGATCAGAGCCAGGACGAGCGAGGTGATCACAGTGAGCACGACCCAGCGGGGACTCGTGCGCACTGCCTGCCCGAGACTCCACCTCGCCCCGGCGACGATGCTGCCGAGACCGAGGGCACGCTGGGCGGGGGCGTCGTCCTCCTCGGTGAGCATGGTCGGACCCTACCGGCGACAGGCCAGCGTGTCGTGCGGTTTCCGCAACGGCACTCAGCCGCGAGATACGTGGGCGTCTGGTCCCGCCGTCACGCCTCGTCGGCGATTTCGGTGAGGGTCCCGTCGGTGACGGAGTAGACGAAGCCGCGCACCTGATCCCGGTGTGGGATGGAGGTCGTCGCGGCGATCCGTCGGAGGGACTGACGGACGTCCGCCGCCGGATCGGCGAAGGCTTCGGCGGCCCAGGAGGGGCGGATCCCGGTATCCGCCTCGATCTGCGCCTTGAAGTCGTCGTCGGTGAACGTGAGCATGCCGCAGTCGCTGTGATGGATCAGCACGATCTCCCGGGTCCCGAGCAGCCTCTGGCTGATCGCGAGGGAGCGGATCGCATCCTCGGAGACGACGCCGCCGGCATTGCGGATCACGTGCGCCTCACCCTCGGACAGACCGAGCAGGCCGTAGACGTTCACGCGGGCGTCCATGCAGGCGAGAACTGCGATCTGACGTCCAGGGGGCATGGGCAGATCACCGTGGGAGAAGGAGGCGGCGTAGTCCTGCGCGCTGGAGAGCAGCTCATCGGTGATGGACATGGGGGTCTCCTCGAGGTCGGGATCGACAGGTATCCAATAGCTCACCTTATGTCACTCCCAACCACTACGACAGGCCTGCGCTCGAGAGTCGAGACGTGCTCGAGATCAGATCGCACAGAATCACCCCACCAGCGGTGGCAGGATGGATGGCATGTCATCCGAGAACCTCACTCGCGACGAGGCCCGCAGCCGCGCCTCGTTCCTCAGCACCGACTCCTACGACATCCGACTGGACCTCACCACGGGCCCGGAGACGTTCCTGACCGAGACCACCCTCCGCTTCTCCTCCACCGCGGCGCAGGAGACGTTCGTGGACCTCATCGCGAAGGCGGTGCAGGAGATCGAGCTGAACGGCGAGCTGCTGGCCGATCCCGCCTCCCGCTTCGACGGCGCCCGCGTGCGACTGCCCGCCCTCGCCGAGGGCGAGAACGTCCTGCGGATCCTCGCCGAGGGGAACTACATGAACACCGGCGAGGGTCTGCACCGCTTCGTGGACCCGGTCGACGACGAGGTGTACCTCTACTCCCAGTTCGAGGTCTCCGACGCCCGCCGGATGTTCGCCTGCTTCGAGCAGCCCGACCTGAAGGCCACCTTCCAGCTCACGGTCACCGCCCCCGCCCACTGGCGGGTCATCTCCAACGCCCCGACCCCTGCTCCGTCCGCCGCCGAGAACGGCACGGCTGCTGAGACCGCCACCTGGTCCTTCGATCCCACCGAGCGGATCTCCACCTACCTCGTCGCACTGATCGCCGGCAACTACCAGGGCGGCACCGGCGAGATCACCACCCGCGACGGTCGCACCGTGCCGATGGGCGTGTTCGCCCGCGCCTCCCTCGCCGAGCACGTCGACGCGCAAAACGTCATCGACGTGACCAAGGCCGGTATCGACTTCTACGAGGAGGCCTTCGACCAGGACTTCCCGTTCCGCAAGTACGACCAGGTCTTCGTCCCCGAATACAACATGGGCGCGATGGAGAACCCCGGCGCGATCACGTACGTGGAGTCCTACGTGTTCCGCTCCGAGGTCTCCGACGCGGTGCGCGAGCGCCGCGACCTCACGATCCTCCACGAGCTCGCCCATATGTGGTTCGGGGACCTCGTGACCATGCGCTGGTGGGACGACCTGTGGCTGAACGAGTCCTTCGCCGAGTACGCCTCCACGCTCGCGAGCGCCGAGGTCACCCGCTGGACGGACTCCTGGACCACCTTCGCCCTCTCCGAGAAGGGCTGGGCCTACCAGCAGGACCAGCTGCCCTCGACCCACCCGATCGTGGCCGACATGGTCGACTTCGAGGCGGTCGAGACCAATTTCGACGGCATCACCTACGCCAAGGGCGCCTCGGTGCTGCGCCAGCTGGTCGCCTATGTGGGCCGCGACGAGTTCTTCGCCGGGGTGCGCGCCTACTTCGCCAAGCACGCCTGGAGCAACACGGAGCTCACGGACCTTCTGGTCGAGCTCGAGGCCACCAGCGGCCGCGACCTCAGCACCTGGTCGCAGCTGTGGTTGCAGACCGCCGGCGTCAACACGCTGCGCCCGCTGATCGAGCGCGCCGAGGACGGCACGGTGACCAGCTTCGCGATCCAGCAGACCGCTCCCCAGGAGCACCGGACGCTGCGCCCCCACCGTCTGCAGGTGGGCGGCTTCTCGCTGGAGGGCGGCACGCTCGCCCGCACGTCGTCCGTGGAGATCGACGTCGACGGCGACCTCACCGAGGTGCCCGACCTCGTCGGGAAGCGCGCCGACCTGTGGCTCGTCAACGACGGCGACCTCGCCTACGCCAAGGTGCGCCTGGACGACGACTCCCTCGCCGTCGCGATGGATCACCTGCGCGATCTGGACGATGCGCTGGCCCGCACCCTGCTGTGGTCCTCCGCCTGGGACATGGTGCGCGACGGCGAGCTGCCCAGCCGCCGCTACCAGCAGCTCGTGCTCGCCAACATCACCGGCGAGGACTCCTCCTCCGTGGTGCGCACCCTGCTGCAGCAGCTCGAGACCGTCGCCGGGCCGTACGCCGCCCCGGATCAGCGCATCGGGCGCACGCTCGACGCCGCGAGCGCGGTGTGGGAGCTCGCCCAGGGCGCCGACGCAGGGTCCGACGCCCAGCTCCAGTTCGTGGAGTCCTTCGCCCGGCTCGCCCGCTCCGACGAGCACCGCGGGACCCTCGAGGGACTCCTGGGCGGATCGGTCACGCTCCCCGGCCGGACCATCGACACCGATCTGCGCTGGAAGCTCGTGATCTCCCTCGCCGTGCTCGGCGGGATCGACGTCGCCGGCATCGACGAGCAGCTCGCCTCCGACGACACCCAGTCCGGCCGCAAGAGCGCCCTGACCGCGAAGGCCGCCCTGCCCACGGAGGTCTCCAAGGCGAAGGCCTGGCGGCGCACCATGGAGAAGGACACCCTGGCCAACGAGTCGATCACCGCCGTGATCCTGGGCTTCCGCCGTGTGGTCGACGAGACCCTAATCGCCCCGTACCGCCAGCGGTACTTCGCGGCGATCAGTGCGGTCTGGGCGGAGCGGTCCAACGAGATCGCCAACCGTCTCGTCTCGGGCTATTTCCCCTCCTCGTACGGGGGCCAGGGCGTGCTCGACGACGCCGACGCATGGCTGGCCGACGCGGAGGAAGCCCCCTTCGGCCTGCGACGCATCATCATCGAGGGTCGCGACACCGTGGCTCGTCAGGAGAAGGTCCGCACCGCGGACGTCGGCTGATCTCCTCGCGGGTCCGCTGAGACGCCTCACCTGACCCCGCCTCGACGCCGATGGGCGCCGTGCACCTCAGCGGTGCGCGGCGCCCATCGGCTGCGAGAGCCCGGTGTTCAGGCGTCGAGCGTCTTCTCGATCAGCGGGACCATCTTCTCGACGGCGTACTTGGTGGAGAGCACCGAACCCAGCGAGTAGGCGGAGGACAGGTCACCCTCGAGGACGATGGCGCGGCCGTCGGCGACCGCCGGGATGGCCTGCCACTGCGGATCCTCGGTGATCTCGGTGGTCTCGATGTAGATCGGGAACGCAACGATGAGGTCGGCGTCGAACAGGTCGAGCTGCTCGGCCGAGACGTCCACGCTGAAACCGGTCTCGGTGGCCGGGAGCTCGGCGATCGCCGGGGACTGGACGAATCCGAGACGCTTGAGGAACTCCACCCGCTCGGTGCCGTCGACGTACGCGCCCCAGCCCTCGGAGGTCCGCGTGGCGGCGGCGACGCTCAGGCCGTCCCACTGCTCGTGGTGCGAGGCGGCCTCCGCGAAGAGGCTGTCGATCTCCCGCTGGAGGGCGTCAGCCGCTTCCGGGACCCCGAGCGCCGTCGCGATCATCGTCAGCTGCTGCTCGGGGGTGGTGAGGTAGTTCTCCCCGCCGGAGGGGACCCCCACCGTGGTGGCGATCTGGGAGAGACGGTCGTAGCGGTCCTGGTCCCCGGAACTCTTCACATCGAGGATGAGATCGGGCTCGAGCGCGGCGATCGCCTCGTAGGAGGGCTCGAGCGTCTCGATGATCGTCGGCGCCGTGTCGTACAGGCCCTCGGCCCAGGGCCCGACGCCCTCGCCGCCGAACGCCAGCCAGTCGGAGGCTCCGACGGGCTGGACACCCAGGGACAGCGCGGTCTCCGCATCGCCCCAGCCCAGTGCGACGATGCGCTGGGGAGTGGCCTCGAGGGTGATCTCGCCGAAGGCCGTGTCGAGCGTCGCCGGGAACGCCCCGCCCTCGGATCCCGCGCGGGTCGGCCCGTCGGCGGAGTTCTCCGCCTGCGAGTCGCTGCACGCGGCGAGCACGAGGCCGGAGCCGGCGGCGAGGACGACGGCGAGCGAACGACGAGTGATCATGGTGGGTGCTCCGTGGGATGAGTGATGGTCCCGTGTGAACCGTAGGCGAGGTTACCCTTACCCTCTAGGAGGCCAACAGGCCCCTCACCCCCTCGGGAAGCAGATTGTGACCGGACGCTCACCCCTCACGGCCCCGCGCCGGCCCCGCATCAGGAGAGCCGGACCGCGCCCGCGGCGCCTGGTCGCGACAGGCCTCGCGCTGGTCGCGCTGGTTCTGCTCTGCGCTGCGAGCCTCTACGTCGGCTCCCGCCTTGTGCCCCCGACGACGGTGAGCCGGATCCTCATCGATTCGCTCACACATCTGGGGTCCGGCCAGTCCTCGCCCGAGCGCGCCCGGGCGCTCGGCGTCATCGCCCAGGACTATTCGGCCGTGGTCGACCTCCGCCTGCCCCGCACCGTGATCGCCCTGAGCGCGGGCGCCGCCCTCGGGGTCGCCGGCGCCCTGATGCAGGTGCTGACCCGCAACCCGCTGGCCGAGCCGGGGATCCTCGGGGTGAACGCCGGCGCGGCCTTCGCGATCGTGCTCGTGATCGTGCTCCTGGGGGTCTCCTCCCCCGTCGCCTTCGTCGCCGCCTCCCTCGCAGGTGCCTTCGTGGCGACCCTCGCCGTGTTCCTGATCGGCACCCTGGGTGCCGGGGTGATCACGCCCGAGCGGCTCACCCTCGCCGGCGTCGCGATCGGGGCCGTGCTCGCCGGGATCACCTCCGCGTTCCGGCTGTCGAACCCGCGGGAGTACTCGATCCTGCTGAGCTGGGAGAGCGGGGACCTCTCGCAGCGCGGTTGGGAGACGGCGCTGCCTGCGCTGCCGGTGGTGCTGGCCGGTCTCGTGCTCGCCCTCGCGCTCGCCGGGCCGATGAACGCACTCCTCCTCGGGGAGGACATGGCCGCCTCGCTCGGGGCGAACGTGCGCAGGACCCGCTTCCTGCTGGTCCTGGCGATCACCCTCCTGGCCGGGTCGGCGACCGCCCTGGCCGGACCGATCGTGTTCCTCGGCCTAATGGCCCCGCACGTGGCGCGCTGGATCGTGGGCCCGGACCAGACCCGGCTGCTGCCCCTGGCCGCGCTGCTGTCCGCGGTGATCATGGTGCTCGCCGACGTCATCGCCCGCGTGGTGATGTGGCCCGGCGAGGTGCCCGTGGGCATCGTCAGCGCCCTGCTCGGCGCCCCGGTGCTGATCGTGCTTGTCCGACGACGACGGGCGAGCGGGCTGTGAGCGCCGCGAGGACCGCGGTCACCGCGCGACGCACCCGCTCCGTCGTCGTCTGCACCGTGCTGGGGCTGATCACCCTCGTGCTGACCTTGATCGCCCTGTCCCGCGGCGACTTCCCGCTGACCCTGCCCGAGCTGCTCGAGGCCCTCACCGGCCGCGGCGGCTTCGCGAGCACCATCGTGCTGGAGTGGCGACTGCCACGCGCCCTGGCTGCGGTCGTGTTCGGGGCCGCGCTGGCCCTGTCCGGGGCGATCTTCCAGACCCTCACCCGCAACCCGCTGGGCTCCCCCGACGTGCTGGGCTTCTCCACCGGCGCCTACACCGGCGTGCTGCTGCTGACCCTCGTCGCACCCCCTGCGGCGGCCGGCCTGCTCGGAGGCGCCGCCACGACCGTCGGCGCCCTCGTGGGCGGGATCGGCTCCGCCCTGATCGTGTACCTGCTGGCGCGGCGCGACGGCGTGCAGGGATTCCGGCTGATCGTGGTCGGCATCGCGATGTCCGCCATGCTCAACGCGGTCAACGTGTGGATCCTGCTGCAGGCCCAGGACGAGGTCGCCATGGCCGCGAGCATGTGGGGCGCGGGCACGCTGTCCCTCCTCGACTGGGCAGGGCTGGTCCCCGTGCTGATCCTGCTGGTCGTCGTGGTTCCCCTGCTGATCCTGTGCGTGCCCCTCCTGCGCCAGCTCGAGCTGGGCGACGACGTCGCCGCCGTGCACGGTGTCGCCGTCGAGCGCACCCGGCGCCGGATCCTGCTGCTGGCGGTCGTGCTGGTGGCCGCGGTCACGGCGCTGTCCGGGCCGATCGCCTTCGTGGCGCTGTCCGCCCCGCAGCTCGCCAAGCGCCTGGTACGCGGCACCGGCATCCCGCTCGCGGCGAGCGCCGCGATGGGGGCGGTGCTGCTCAGCGGCGCCGACCTCGTGACCCAGCACGTGCTGCCCACCGCCCTGCCCGTCGGCGTGGTGACCATCGTGCTCGGTGGTCTCTATCTCGTGGGTCTCCTGCTCGCCCCCGCTCTCCAGGCTCTGCGCACCGGTGGGCGTTATGGTCAGGACCATGCCTGACGAACCCTTCGACCTCGGAACCCTGCTCTCCAGCCCCGGCACCGACGAGGCGCTGTCCGTGATGGATCAGCTCGTGAGGTGGCTGACCAGCAGCGGTCTGCTGATCGTGGTGATCCTCGTCGCCGCGACCTTCGCCACCATGGTGGCCAGCTGGCTGCTGCGACGCTTCTTCCGCACGATGGCCGATTCCGGCACGAAGCTCTCGAGCGTGGCCGGCTCGGTCGTCAAGCGCGACGCGCGCGCCCAGAAGGCGGCGCAGGCACGACGGGAGCAGCGGGCCGAGACGCTCTCCAGCGTGGCCCGCAATGTCGCGCACCTCATGATCTGGGCCGTGGCCCTGGTCATGATCCTGGACAAGATCGGGGTGAACATCGCCCCGGTCATCGCCTCGCTCGGCGTGATCGGCCTGGCCGCCGGCATCGGCGCGCAGACGATCATCAAGGACGTCGTCGCCGGCATCGTCATGCTGTTCGAGGACATCGTCGCCGTGGGCGACTACGTGGACCTCGAGTACGCCGAGGGCACCGTGGTGGGGATCAACCTGCGCGTGACCCAGGTGCGCGGGATCGACGGCGTGCTGTGGACCGTGCGCAACGGCGAGATCATCCGGGTCGGCAACTACTCCCGCGGCTACTCCAACGCCGTGGTGGTGCTGGATATCGATGCGGACGCCGACGACGACATCGTCACCCAGGTGCTCACCTCCGTCACCGACGAGCTGGCACAGGACACGGACTGGGCACAGCTGGTCCAGTCCGGGGCGAACATCAGCGGCATGCTCGACGTGGACGGCAACCGCTACCAGCGCCGCGTGATCATCCAGACCTCGCCCGGGGAGCAGTGGGGTGTGGAGCGCGAGCTGCGTGGCCGCATCCGGGCCGCCTTCGCCGCGGCCGACGTCTCCTTCGCCCAGCCCCGCTTCACCGACATCGCCCAGCCGTGATCTGCTCAGCCGTGATCAATCCCGACCTCCAGGAGCTCCCATGACCACCCCGCCTGCTCAGATCAGCTTCTACGAGGCCGTCGGCGGCCACCCCACGTTCGAGGCGCTCATCGACCGCTTCTACGAGGGCGTCGCCGAGGATCCGGTGCTGCGCCCGATGTATCCCGAGGAGGACCTCACCGGGGCGAAGGACCGCTTCCGCACCTTCCTCGAGCAGTACTGGGGCGGGCCCAAGACCTATGGCGAGCAGCGCGGCCACCCGCGGCTGCGGATGCGCCATGCCCCGTTCCCGGTCTCGCCGTCGGCCCGCGACGCCTGGCTGCGGCACATGCGCACGGCGATCGACTCCCTCGACCTGCCGCCGCTGCACGCCGACACCCTGTGGGACTACATGGACCGGGCCGCGCAGTCGATGGTGAACACGGTCGACGGCGGCGAGGCCCCGGCTGCCGGGCGGACCATCCCGGACCATCTGACCTGAGGGCGTCCGGCGCCCGGGGCGAGCCCGTCAGTCGCGGAAGGTGAGCCCCTCGCCCTGGAACCGCTCGAGCTGCGCGCGTGTCGCGGCGTCCAGCCGCATCGGGGTGCCGGCCTCGGCATCGATCATCACCACCACGGTGCGGGCACGGGCGTAGGGCGCCGCGCCGTCGGGATCATCGCGCGTGAGCACGAGGTAGTCCACGCTCAGGCTCGCCCCGCCCAGGCGGGAGATCCACAGGCGCACCACGGCCCCGTCGCGGCGGTGACCCATGGATCGCACGTACTCGATGCGCTGCGAGGCGATCACGGTGCTGATCGTCGAACCGACCCCGCCTCCGGGCAGCGCGGCGGCCGGCGCCGGAGCACCGAGCGCGATCTGCTCCTCGGGCGCCGGCCAGAAGGCCCCGATGCGGGCCTCCTCCAGCAGCCGCACCATCGCGGCGTTGTTCACGTGCCCGTAGGCGTCCAGGTCGGTCCAGCGGACGGGGACCGCGATGTCGACGTGCGCCGCGCCCCGGATCTGCTCGACCTGCTCTGCCTGCTCGACCCGGGGAGCCGGTTCTGGATGCCCACGATGGTCACTGCGGTTCGTTGATGTGGTGTCGGCCATGGTCAGCATCGTATTGCCTGTGTCGGTCCGTGCCGTCCCCCGTCGAGATGGACCAGTACGATCAGTCCTATGAGCGCACCCCTCCATGACCCGGCGGCTGTCGCAGCGGGCCTGATCGAGCTGCTGGACCCGCGCGCGATCGAGATCGCCCCGGACTTCGCCACGCCCGCGACCGTGGCCGCCTTCCAGGCGGACTCCTCCCCGCAGCCCGGGGGCCATGTGTTCGGCGGGCAGGTGATGGGCCAAGCCGTGACCGCTGTGGGCCGGACCGTGCCCGAGGGGCGCCGCATCCATTCCATGTACTCGTACTTCCTGGCCCCGGGCGATCCGGCGCACCCGATCCGTTTCCAGGTCGATGCGCTGCGCGACGGGAACTCCTTCTCGGTGCGCCGCGTGCTGGCCACCCAGCCGGGCCGCACCCGGGCCGACGGGACCACCGAGGGCGAGCGCACCATCCTCGCGATGACCGCCTCGTTCCAGGAGCAGCAGGAGGGTCTCGAGCATCAGGAGCGCGCCCCCGAGGCCCCGGATCCCGAGGGGCTTCCGACCACCGCCCAGGTGCTCGAGGGGATCGACCACCCGGTGGCCCGCTACTGGGCCACCCAGCGACCGATCGACATCCGCCACGTCACCGACCCGATCTACCTGCGCCCGGATCCCACCTCGGAGTCCCCGGAGGCCACCGAGACGCAGATGGTGTGGATGCGCATGATCGCCCCGGTCCGGGCGGAGCCGCTGCTCCACGACGCGATCCTCGCCTTCGCGAGCGACTACACGCCCTTCGAGCCGATCCTGCGCCGGCAGGGTTTGAGCTGGATGACGCCCGGTCTGCGCATGGCCACGATCGACCACGCGATCTGGTGGCACCGGCACGTGGATACCAACGAGTGGCTGCTGTACGTGCAGCGCTCCCCCTCAGCCTCCGGCGGGCGCGGCCTGACCCACGGCCAGCTGTTCGACCGCTCCGGCGACCTCGTCGCGACCGTGACCCAGGAGGGCATGATCCGGGTGAAGGACGGCTCCTGAGCCGTCAGGACTGGGCCGCGACCACGTCCCGGGCAATGCCAGCTGGGTCCTCGGCGTCCATGATCGCGCGCACGAGCGCCACCCCGGCGATCCCGATCCCGGCCAGCGCCGGGACGTCCGCGGGGGTGATGCCGCCGATCGCGACGACCGGGAGCCGCGTCGCCGCGACGAGGGCCGCGCAGCCGTCCACGCCGAGCGGCTCGCGACCGGAGTCCTTCGTCGGGGTGGGGCGGAACGGGCCGGCGCCGACGTAGTCGAGCAGGTGGTGGATCTCCTCGGCCCCGCGCACGGTCGCCAGCGTGCCCGTGGTCAGGCCGATGATCGCCTCCGGTCCCAGGAGGGCTCGGGCCTCGGCCACGGGCAGGTCGTCCTGCCCCAGGTGGACGCCGTGCACCTCGGCGCCCCGACGCCGCGCCGCGAAGGCCACGTCGGCGCGGTCGTCCACGACCACCCGGGTCGCGGGCCGCGCCTCGTGGACGGCCGCCGCGAGAGTGCAGGTGAGCTCGAGCAGCTCAGCGGTCGAGGCGTCCTTGGCGCGGACCTGGATCATCCCGGCACCGCCGGCCGCCGCGGCCGCGGCCGCCTCGACCGTGCGTCGGCCCGTACCGGAGGTCACCAGGTAGCAGCGCAGGTCCAGAACCTTCGGAGCTGCCGTCGGGACTCTCTGCGTGGCAGTCATCGTGAGGGGCCGCTCCCGGGTCATCGCCCCACCTCGTCGAGGGCGTCGAGCAGGTGGAGGCGGAAGGAGCCGGGCCGGGAGGACCGCTCCTGCGCCGTCTCCCCCGCCAGCGCCATCCAGGTGCTCGCGGCGAGCGCCGCCGTCAGATCGTCGGTCTCGACCGCCCGGCACGCGGCGGTCAGCGCGGCGAGCAGGCATCCGGTGCCGGTCACCCTGGTCAGCAAGGGCGTCCCGCGCTCCAGACGGAAGCGACCTCGGGTCGACACGATCAGGTCAGCGGCCCCCGAGACCGCGACGGCGCCGCCGGTGCGCGCCGCGATCCGGGCGGCGGCGTCCTCGGCGCTCCCGGGATCCGCACCGGAATCTGCACCGCGACCGCCGTTCCCCTCGCCGGCCAGGGCGAGCACCTCGGAAGCGTTTCCCCGCACCACCGCTGGGGACGAGGCGAGCAGGGTGCGCGCCAGCGGGGTGCGCACCGGGGCGATCCCGATCGCCGTCGGGTCCAGCACCCAGGGGCGGCCATCCCGCACCGCAGCCTCGACCGTTGCCGGGATGCCGTCCATCGCGTCGGTGCTGAGGGTCCCGAGGTTCACCACGAGCGCGTCGGCGAGGGTGGTGAGCGTCGGTGCCTCCTGGAGGGTCTCGGTCATCATCGGGCGGGCGCCCGCGGCGAGCAGGCCGTCCGCGACGAGGCCCATGGAGACGGTCGCGGTCAGGCAGTGCACGAGCGGTTCGCGCCGTCGGACCGCGTCGAGGACGTGCGCGATCGGCTCGAGGTCCGCGTCAGGGGCGCTATCAGGGGCACCGACGCGGGCTGGATCGTGCTGCAGGGGACTCATCGGGAGGTCTCCTTCTCGCCGGCGGACGGGTAGGTGGGGTCGACGGTGGTGGTCGGTGCACCGACGACGCGGTCGAGCTCGGCGTCGACCTCTCCCGGCCCGAGCCGTGGCCCGAGTGCGGCGCCGAGGATGAGCAGCGCGCCGCCGAGGGAGATCAGCGCCATCACGGACCCGTCGCGGCCGAGGAGGGCTTCGATCCCCGGCAGGTAGAACGGATACAGCGCCGGGATCACGAGGGAGAGGCTGTAGCCCATGCCGTAGCCGGTGGAGCGGACCTCCGTCGGGAACCGCTCGGAGAGGTAGGCCGCCACGGGCCCGTAGGCGGCGACGGTGATGACCTGCAGCAGGGCGGCGAAGACCGCCGCCCGCCCCACGCTCTGCGAGGTGACCGCGAGCCACCACAGCAGGGGGCCGAGCGTGGCGGCGCAGGCGCCCCAGACCAGGAACACCCGGCGTCGGCCGATGCTGGTCGACAGGTGCCCGGCGATCGCCATCACGATCGCCTGCGCGATCGACGCGATCCCGATGGCCAGGGAGACCCCGGTGGCGGGCAGCCCGGTGTCCGTCGCGAGGCGGCCGGTCAGCAGCAGCACGGTGGTGTTCGTGAGCAGCCACAGCCCCGTCATCAGCACGAAGACCTGCCAGAAGGTCCGTGCCCAGCGGCCGACGAACATGTCGCGCAGCCCGGCTCGTGGTCGCGCGGCGGCTGTCCGGTCCAGCTCCGCCCGGTCGCGCTCCGCCCTGTCCTGCTCCCTGCGGGCCTGCCGGTGGAAGACCGGGGCGTCGGCCACCTGCCGGCTGTAGTAGATCAGCATGCCGAGCGAGGCGACCGCCCCGAGCACGAACAGCAGCCGCCAGCCCCAGGCGGCGTAGGCGTCCGGGCCGAGGATCACCAGCAGCATCGCGACGGCGAAGGCGATGCTCGCCTGCGCCCACGGGGCCATCGAGAGGATCAGCCCGCTCAGGAGCCCGCGGCGGCGCGGCCTCGACCACTCCATGGCCAGCGGGATCGCCGCGGAGTACTCGCCGGCCACGAAGATCCCGCCGAGGAATCTCAGCGCCAGGATCAGGGCGATCGTGCCGACGCCGAGCACCTCGTGGGTGGGCATGGCGGCAATCACCAGCGCGCAGGCGGCGGTGCCGGCGATCGCGACCCGCGTGGTGCGGGTGCGCCCGAGCCGATCGGAGATGCGTCCGAAGACGACTCCGCCGATCGGACGGCCCAGCAGCATCGCGACGACGATCAGGGACCCCGTCGAGGCCGCCGCCGCGGGACCGGCGAGCACGATCATCGCGGGGGCGAGCGCGGTGAGCGGGAGGAACACGTGGATGTTGTCGATCCAGTTGCCGACCACTCCGGCCCGCAGCGCTGCCCGTCCCTGGGGAGGGAGTCGCTCGACGTCGGGTCGGGGCGTGGCGGGGGCGCTCACAGCGCACCGTCCAGAGCGAGGGCGCGGTGCCTCTGGGGAGCCGGCGCCGCCAGGCGCAGTGCCTGGTCGAAGAACTCGAGCTCGTGTCGGCAGGCGACGAGATAGGCGCGAAGGGCTGCGGAGCGTGCCGCCGGCGCGGCGGCGGAGAGCTCCCGTTCGATCAGGTCGAGGGCGCCCTGCGTCGCGGTGACGAAGTCGGGATCGCGGTAGGTGTCGAGCCAGTCCGCATACGGGTGGCCCTCCGGGACAGCCGGCAGCGTGGCCCCGGTCTGGGCGTAGAGCCAGTAGCAGGGCAGCACGGCGGCTGCGGCGACGACGCGGTCCTCGCCCTGGGTCGCGGCCAGCAGGAAGTCGGTGTACGCACTGGTCACAGGCGATATCTCGGGTTCCTCCCGGTCGCCGTTCCAGCTGCGGTGCAGAGCGGACTCGACGGTGAGGCAGTTCGCCGCGCCATGCGCCCAGAACACCTGAGCCTCGGGCTCGCTCGACGCAGCGGACAGCGCCGCGAGCGCCCGGGAGTACCGGCGCAGATACAGCGCGTCCTGAGCCAGGTAGAAGGAGAACTCCCGGTCGGGGAGGCTGCCGTCGACCAGGGCGCGCACGAAGTCCGAGTCCGCGACGGCTCGCGCGAGGGACTCCCCCGCCGACCAGAAGGCGCGCGTCCAGGGTCCGGCCGGTGCGACGGCGGGCTCTAGGGCAGGTCCGACTGCGCCGGCGTCGGTGGGATCCGGGGTGCCCGCGTGAGGACCGACCGCCGCGAGGGCCGGCACGTCCTCCGGGGTCTCGAGCGTCACCGGGATCCGGCCGGGCTCGAGCCAGGGGGTCGACTCCCCTGCCGCCTCGAGGCTGCGGGCGCGGTGGGAGTGGTCCACGGGACCGTGGCCTGTTCCGACACGCAGCGCCTCCCCGTGGGCGATCGCCTCGTGGAGCCACTGCGTGGCCCAGGTGAGAGCCGCCTGCGGGGTCCCGCCGCCGCCCAGCCGTGTCGCGAGCGCTGAGGCGAGGGAGCATCCGGTGCCATGGGTGCTGGTCGAGGTCAGGCGCGCCGAGTCGACCCGGTGCTCGAGACCATCGGGCTCCACCCACGTGTTCGTGACCTGCGGAGCCTCGAGATGACCTGTCTTCACCACCACGGCGACCCCGGTCCGTGCGGCCCACTGCCGGGCCTGCGCGAGCGCCTCCTGCTCGTCGGCCGCGCGCTCCGTCCCCGCCAGCCGGGCGAGCTCCTCGATGTTCGGGGTGACCACGGTGGCGCGGGCGCAGAAGTCGATCATCGCCTGCTCCGCGTCCGGCTCCAGGAGGCTGTCCCCGCTGGTCGCGACCATCACCGGATCCACCACCAGGATGTGCGGCGGATGCTCGTCGAGCCAGGCGGCGACGGTCGCGATGATCGCGGCGGTGCCGAGCATCCCGGTCTTGACCGCATCGATCTGCACGTCATCGCTCACGGCGCGCAGCTGCTGGTCGAGGAAGGCGACCGGCGGCACGTGGATATCGCGCACTCCGCGGGTGTTCTGCGCGACCAGCGCGGTCACCACGCTCATGCCGTAGCCGCCGGCCGCCGTGATGGATTTGAGGTCCGCAGCGGTGCCGGCTCCTCCGGAGGGGTCGGTGCCGGCGATCGACAGCACGCGGGGAATTCGGGCAGGGTACGACGGAGCCACTGAGGACATCCCTTCGCTAGTACGAACTAGATCAGGTTCCACGGGTGTGATCTCAGCGCCGGACGGCGCACCCCGTGTCCGCGGGCCAGTATAGGCAGGCCCGTGGTCCGGCCGGCGAAGGGTCCGTCAGCGCGGCCACGGTGGCGCCCGACGGTCCTCGGCCCCCGCCGTACGATGACCGCATGAGGATCGTGACCCTTCCGAGGCAGCAGATCACCGCCTTCGCCAGCAGCGGCGTCGCGATGGACTTCCTGCCGCGGATCACGGACGCGGAGCGCGCACATGTCCAGATCGCGCACCTCGCCGCCGGTGGGACGCTCGGCGAGCACCCGGCCGGGATGCGGCAGGTCTTCGCGGTCCTCAGCGGGCACGGGGAGGTCTCGGCCGACGGCGGCTCGCGCCGACCGATCTCCGCGGGGCAGGCGGCCTTCTGGGAGCCGGGAGAGGTGCATCAGACCTGGGCGAGCTCGGACATGGTCGTCGTGATCGTGGAGACCGCGGGACGGCTCGACCCCGATGAGCTCTTCATCGAGGTCCGTGCCACCCGCGAGGGTCCTGCCACGGACTGAGCGGATCAGCCGGTGGCGTCCTCCGCCGCGTCCTGAGCCTTCGGCAGCGCATCGGCGGCGGTCGCTGTGCCGGTGAAGACCTCGGCGATGATCGGGAGCGCTGCCCCTGTGCCCTCCGCCGAACGGTTCCCGGTCTCCGGGAGGGCCACGTCACCGGGCGCCTCCGCCAGGACGGAGACGTCCACGCCGTCGGCCTTCCACTCCTCCTGCCAGACGCTGTGGAGATCGCGGTGGGCGGGGATGCCGAGGCGGTTCTCCGCGAGCGGCCGCTGTCCCTCCACGCTCCCCAGCCAGCTCAGCAGCTCCCCGATCGCCTCCTCGCGCTCCTCATCGTCGTCGGGCGTGATCCCGACCGCCGCGACCGCGTGCACCAGTGGGCGCGGCCCCTCGGCCCCGGCGACCGGTGGGTGGACGGACCAGGGGAACGCCTCCTTGATCCCCTCGGCGAGGACATGGAGGTCGTAGGTTCCCGTCTGCAGGAGGCCGAGCTTGCCCTCGACGAACAGGCTCTGGCACAGGGTCTCGTCGGTGACCGCTTCGGCGCCGTCGGGCGCGAGATGGCCCGCCGTGAGGTCCGCGAGGTACTGCACGGCCTCGATCCCCTCCTGCGAGGCGAAGGTGAAGGCGCCCTTCTCGTCCTGCCAGGCGCCGCCGTGGCCGGCGATGAAGGGTCCCAGCACCGCCGATCGGTCCGGATGCGCGCTGAACCCGAACGCCGCGCGAGCCGCGGGGTCGAACCCCTTGTCGCCGGGATGCAGGCCCTCACCGTCCACCGTGATCTCTCGGGCGAGGTCACGGAGGCTGTCCGTCTCGGCGCCGGGCTCGAAACGCAGCTCCGCGGCGTCCCCTCCCGCGGCCTCGACCAGCTCCTGGTGGGCGACCAGGATGCTCCGGTCCCAGACCTGCGGCACGCCCCACAGGGCGTCGTCGATCCGATAGAGGTCGGTGGCGGACTCCTCCCACTGCGCGGCCGCATCGGCCACGACCTCCCCGACCTCGATCAGCTGACCGCTGGCATGAGCCTCCGCGAGATTCGCCGTGTTCATCCACAGCACATCCGGCAGGGACTCCCCCGCGACATCCAGCGGGAGCTGCTTCCAGTAGTCGTCCCAGCCCATCACCTCGACGTGCACGTCGATGCCGGACTCCTTCGAGAAGGCGGCCATGGACGTCTCGTAGGCGGAGGCCGCGGCGTCGTCCCACACCCGCATCCGCAGGGTGTCGGCATCATCGACGTCCGGGGGAGCCTCCTCGGAGCACCCGGTGAGGGCCCCGATCCCGGCCACCCCCATCGCCGCGGAGGAGAGCAGGAGCTGACGACGAGTCGGCACGGGGTCGGGACCTTCCGTTCGGATGCTGCGGGCTGCTCAGGCGGTCGCGACCAGGCCGAGCTCTGCACGGTGCGCGAGCACCGGATGCTGCGGGGTGACCCGCACGGTGTATCCCACCTCGCCGGGGACGGAGAGCGCAAGACGAGCGGTCCACCGGCCGTTCTCCTCACTCTGCAGCGGGATCAACTGGGCGTCGATGATCTCACCCTCGGCGTCGACCGCGCCCAGGACCGCCTCGACCAGGACGTCCTCAGCGCGAAGACCGGCGAGATCTACCTGGGCCACGAGGGAGATCTCGGCGCCGCTGGTGATCTCGGCGCCGCTGGTGATCTCGGCGCGGCTGGAGCTCTCGGAGCTGCTGGAGGCCGCACGATCGACGGCGCCCTCGAGCGACACCGCGGAGACGCGCACGCCGGACCAGGCCGCCTGCACATCGGCCTTCCACGCCGTGAACGTCGAGGCGAGCGAGAGATCCGAGCGGAACGCGGAGGCGGCGCGGGCGGCGGGGAGGTACAGCTCCGTGACGTAGTCGCGCACCATGCGGGCCGCGGTGATCTGCGGAGCGATCGCCACCAGCGAGGACCGGACCGTGGTCATCCAGGTGTGCTGCAGGCCCCGGGCGTCGCGCTCGTAGAACTGCGGCACGATGCGGCCCTCGAGGATCTCGTAGAGCGCCTCGGCCTCGAGCCGGTCGCGCTCGGACTGGTCCTCGACGCCCGCGGTGGGGATCGTCCAGCCGGCCTCGTCGTCCTTCATCTCGTCCCACCAGCCGTCGGAGACGGAGAACGTGAGGCCGCCGTTGAGCACGGCCTTCATCCCGGAGGTGCCGGAGGCCTCCTCGGGACGGATCGGGTTGTTCAGCCAGACGTCGGATCCGGCGATCAGCACGGAGGCCATCGCGATGTCGTAGTCGGGCAGGAACGCGATCCGGTGGCGCACCCCGTGGTCGTCGGCGAACTGCACCAGCTGCTGGAGGAACTCCTTGCCGGGGCGGTCCGCCGGATGGGACTTGCCGGCGATGACGATCTGGACCGGACGCTCCGGGTCCAGCAGGATGCGCTTGAACCGCTCGGGGTCGCTGAGCATCAGGGTGAGCCGCTTGTAGGTGGACACGCGACGGGCGAAGCCGATGGTCAGCGCCTTGGGATCCAGGATGTGATCGGTCCAGGCGAGCTCGGCCGCGTCCGCGCCGCGGCGCAGCCAGGACTCCCGGACATGGGAACGCGCCATGGTCACCAGGGACTCGCGCAGCGTGTCCCGGGCCTCGGTGAGCTCGTGGTCGCTAAGGGTCGACAGCGCGCTCCAGTCGCTGAGCGAGGAGACGTCGACATCGCCGAGGGCCTTCTTGAACAGGTCGTCCATGACCGACGAGGTCCAGGTGCGGCGGTGCACGCCGTTGGTGACCGACCCGATCGGGACCTCCGGCACGTCGAAGCCGGGGTACAGATCCTGGAACATGGCGCGGGAGACGGCGCCGTGGAGCTTCGCGACGCCGTTGGAGCGCTGGGCGATGCGGAAGCCGAGCTGGGCCATGTTGAAGATGTCCCCGCCCTCCTCGATGCCCAGGGCGAGGGCGGCCTCGACCGGCAGCGCCGGGATCAGCCGGGAGATGCCGGAGTCGTCGGCGCCGAGGTACTGGCGCAGGCGATCCGCCTCGAAGCGGTCGATGCCCGCGGGCACCGGCGTGTGGGTGGTGAACACGGTCCCGGCTCGCACCTCGGCGACGGCCTCGGAGAAGCCCGCGCCGCTCTGCATCAACCGGCCCACGCGCTCGAGACCGGAGAAGCCGGCGTGGCCCTCGTTGAGGTGGAAGACGGTCGGGGCGGGGACGTCGGTCGCGGCGGCGAACGCCTCCACGGCGCGCACGCCGCCGATGCCCAGCACGATCTCCTGGACGATGCGGTGCTCGTGGTCGCCGCCGTAGAGGCGATCGGTGATCTGCCGGGCCTCCTCGTCGTTGACCTCGAGGTTGGTGTCCAGCAGGAGCAGGGGGATCCGGCCCACCTGGGCCTTCCACAGCGCAATCGTGACCTCGCGGCCGTCGGGGAGGACGACCGCGACGGTCAGCTGCTCGCCGTCGGCCCCGTGCACGGGCTCGACGGGGAGCTTCTCGGGGTCGTTGTGCTTGTAGTTCTCCTGCTGCCAGCCCGAGCGGTCCAGCGACTGCGAGAAGTAGCCCCACTGGTAGAGCAGACCGATGGCGACCAGCGGCACGCCGAGGTCCGACGCGGACTTCAGGTGGTCACCGGCCAGGATGCCCAGGCCGCCGGAGTAGATCGGCAGCGTCGGGCTGATCCCGAACTCCATGGAGAAGTAGGCGACCGACGGGGTCCCAGTGGCACCGGTGGCCGTAGCGCCGGAGGCCGAGGCGCCGGGGACCATGCGCTGGAACCAGCGGCCGGACTCCAGGTAGGTGCGCAGGTCGCCGACCTCGGAGCGCATGCGGCCCAGGAAGGACTCGTCACGGGCGGCCTCGGCGAGCCGTCCCGCCGACACGCGCGAGAGCATCGCGATCGGGTTCTCGCCACTCGCGGTGAAGGCGTCGGCATCGAGGGCGCGGAAGAGGTCGGCGGTCTGGCGCCGCCAGGTCCAGCGCAGGTTCAGGGCGAGCTCGCGCAGGGGCTCGAGGGCACCGGGGAGTTCCGAGGACACCGTGATCGTGGAGAGCGGCTTCATGCTCGTAGGGTACCCGGGATCACCGTTCCCCTTGCGCCGATCTTGCGCGCGGACGGCAGGCCGCGCACGCCGCCGAATCCTGGTTCACAGCCTGCGTCGATGCGAGGCTCGCGGCCGTCGGTCGGACGCGCCGAACGCCCCTCTCCTGCAAGAACTTTCTGGACGGATGGCGAGGTGGTTCCCGCCTGCAGGAACGGACAGCATCCGGCCCGTCGGCCCGATGGCTTGACAGCTCGACGGCACAACGGCACGACGACTCAACGCCGAGCGCCCCACGGCCGATCACCAGGTGATCGATCGTGGGGCGCTCGGCAAGGGATTCTCTCCGCGAGGAGCGGGCCCTCAGTCGCGGGTCAGGCGACGGTAGGTCATGCGGTGAGGACGAGCGGCCTCCGCACCGAGACGATCGACCTTGTTGGCCTGGTACGACTCGAAGTTGCCCTCGAACCAGTACCAGTTCGCCGGGTCCTCCTCCGTGCCCTCGTAGGCCAGGATGTGGGTCGCGACCCTGTCCAGGAACCAGCGGTCGTGGGACACGACCACGGCGCAGCCGGGGAACTCCAGCAGGGCGTTCTCGAGCGATCCGAGCGTCTGCACGTCGAGGTCGTTGGTGGGCTCATCGAGCAGGAGCACGTTGCCGCCCTGCTTGAGGGTCAGTGCGAGGTTCAGGCGGTTGCGCTCACCACCGGAGAGGATCCCCGCCTTCTTCTGCTGATCCGGGCCCTTGAAGCCGAACTGGCTGACGTAGGCGCGTGAGGGGATCTCGACCTTGCCGACCTGGATGTAGTCCAGCCCGTCGGAGACGACCTCCCAGAGGTTCTTCTCCGGGTCGATGTTCTCGCGGTTCTGGTCGACATAGCTGATCTGCACGGACTTGCCGATCTTCAGCTCGCCGTCGTCGATCGGCTCCAGGCCCACCATCGTCTTGAACAGCGTGGTCTTGCCCACGCCGTTGGGGCCGATGACGCCCACGATGCCGTTGGGCGGCAGGGTGAAGGAGAGCCCGTCGATGAGCACCCGCTCGCCGTAGCCCTTCTTGAGGTCCTTGGCGTCGATGACCTGGTTGCCCAGGCGCGGGCCCGGCGGGATCGTGATCTCCTCGAAGTCGAGCTTGCGAGTGCGCTCGGCCTCCTCGGCCATCTCCTCGTAGCGAGCCAGTCGGGACTTCGACTTCGCCTGGCGGCCCTTGGCGTTGGACCGCACCCACTCCAGCTCCTCCTTGAGGCGCTTGGCGAGCTTCTGGTCCTTCTTGCCCTGGACGTTGAGGCGCTCTTCCTTCTTCTCCAGGTAGGTGGAGTAGTTGCCCTCATAGGGGTACAGGTGACCGCGGTCGACCTCGGCGATCCACTGGGCCACGTGGTCCAGGAAGTACCGGTCGTGGGTGACGGCGATGACGGCGCCCTCGTACTGCGTGAGGTGCTGCTCGAGCCACAGCACGCTCTCGGCGTCGAGGTGGTTGGTGGGCTCGTCCAGCAGCAGCAGGTCGGGCTTCTCCAGGAGCAGCTTGCACAGCGCCACGCGGCGGCGCTCACCACCGGAGAGATGGGTGACCATCTCGTCTCCGGGCGGGCAGCGCAGCGCGTCCATCGCCTGCTCGAGCTGGGAGTCGAGATCCCAGCCGTTGGCGGCGTCGATGTCGGTCTGGAGCGTGCCCATCTCGGCCATCAGCGCATCGAAGTCGGCGTCGGGCTCGGCCATCTCCTCGCCGATGGCGTTGAAGCGCTGCACCTTCTTGAACAGCTCGCCCATGCCCTCCTGGACGTTCTCCAGGACGGTCTTGGACTCGTCCAGCGGCGGCTCCTGCAGGAGGATGCCGACGCTGTAGCCGGGCGAGAGCTTCGCCTCGCCGTTGCTGGGCGTATCGAGCCCGGCCATGATCTTCAGGATCGTCGACTTGCCGGCGCCGTTGGGGCCGACCATGCCGATCTTCGCACCCGGGTAGAAGCTCATGGAGACGTCATCGAGGATGACCTTCTCGCCCACAGCCTTCCGGGCCTTGTACATGGAGTAGATGAATTCAGCCAACGCGTGTTCCTGTTCGGAGAGGGGTCTGGTGGATTCTCACCGGCGCGCCGCGACGCGGTGCCGCACGGGATGTGTCGCCTGCCCGACTCTACCCCGACGTCGCCGGATCGAGCCCCAGCAGGTTCACCGCCAGAGCGAGGCCGTTGACGAACCACCAGACGCTGAAGAACGACACCACGAGCGCCGAGCCCGCGGCGAGCAGGAGCATCGCCCGGCGCCGTTGCGAACGGGCGATGGAGAGGTAGCCGGAACCTGCCAGGCAGGCCAGGAGCACCAGCGAGGTGAGGAGGCTCATCGCGTCCCCGGCCTGAGGGAGCAGAGACCCCATGGTGAGGAGCCCGGCCAGGGCGATGAGCGCGGTCGGTACGGCACTCGCCACCACCCCGATGCTGTGCGCGAGCAGGCGCGCCCCTCGTGTGGCGACGCTCGGCACCAGGAGCGTCGCCACCTGCAGGGCGAGGGAGAGCAGACCACCGGCCACGGCGACGAGCACGAGGAGCTCCAGAGCGGTCGCGTCAGCCTCGGGCTGGGTACTCGCATGGAAGGACCAGCGGGCGAGATAGCCGCTGGAGGCCGCGAGCACCACGGCGACCAGGTGCAGGCCCACGAGCAGCGCGTCACCACGGGGGCTCGAGGGCTCGCTCGGAGATGTCACAGGGGGTTCGTCCACGACTGGAGCCTAGGCGCTGCTCTGTTCCAGCCGCTACGGTGCCGCCATGATCGAGACCGCACCGCGCCGAAGCCGATTGCCCCTGCTGCTGTGCTGCCATGTCCTGGCGGCGATCCTGGCGATCCTCGGCGGGGTCGGCTCGATCTGGGTGATGCTCGAGAACCTCGGGTGGGACCGGGGCAACGATCTGGCCGTCATGGTCCTGACCTCGGCGACGGCGCTCGCTGGGGTGATCTCCGTGGTGCTCCAGCTCGGGTCCCTGCTGGTGCCGGACCGCACCGCCTGGTGGGAACGTCTGATCGCACTGGTGGCCGGTTCCGTGATCGGAGGGATCGGAGCCGGGGTGGTGCTGCTCTCCGCCGCGGCGACCTTCGGTGTCATCGCCGGCCCGGCGGGCCTCCTGGTCGGCGGGGCGGCGCTGGTCCTGTTCCTGCTCCTTCTGATCGCGGCGCTCGTGGTCCGTGCCACGAGCCGCGACACGCGCTGGCCCGTGCTGCTGGTCGCGGCAGGGAGCCAGGTGGCCGTCGCCCATTTCGTGCCGTGGTGGGTCCTCGGCACGGTGCTGATGGGCGGCGAGATCCTCTGACCCAGCGCGGCTCAGTCCAACGGGGCTCAGTCCAGCGGGACGCCCCGTTCGGTGAGCACGCGGCGCGCGATCGCCGCCCCGTGCTCGGCGCCGTCGGCCTGCTCCTCGCCGTTGCGCGGCCACAGATGCGCATCGATCCCCAGCGCCCGAGCGGCGGCGACGTTCTCCTCGCGGTCGTCGAAGAAGACGACGGCCGACGGGATCGACACTCCCCCGGTCTCGTGCGCCAGCACGTCCAGCAGGATCTCGTAGATCTCCCGCCCGGGCTTGACCGCCCGCTCCTCGCCGGAGATGACCGCGAGGGTGAAGGCCTCGAACCAGTCGGCGCGACGCACCGCCTCGCCGAACGCCTCGGAGGCATTGGACAGCAGCGCCAGGCGCACGCCGTTGCGGGCGAGGTCGTGGAGCAGCTCCCGGGACGCTGGGTCCAGTCGCAGGAAGTACCGGTTGTCCGCAGCCTGGAGCTCGCCGACCTCGGTCTCGGTGAGGTGCTCGACGCCGGCGGCCATGGCCACCGAGCCCCAGTACTCCTCCGGCGTGCTGGCACCCCGGTCGTAGCTGTCGCGGTGGGCCCAGAGGGCCTCGCGGACGGCGCCGATGTCGCCGCCGAGCAGGTCGTGGATGCCCGGAACCGGGTCGTGTCCGGCGCTGAGCACTCCCCCGTAGTCGAAGACCACGGTGGGGCTCGGCGGGGTGCGGCGGCGGTTGCGCTTACTCATCAGTCCTCGTTCTGCGACGTCTTCGCGACGTCGTCACAGGTGGGGAGACCGTCGGTGCTGCCGGTCTCGGCGATGGTCTCGGTGGCCTTCAGGGCCCCGTCGAAGTCGGAGACCGCGACGACGTCCAGTCCGTCGGGCTCGTAGCCGACGACCTCGTCGCAGTTCGCGGCAGGGGCGAGGAAGTAGTCGGCCTCGGAGTCGTGCGCACCGACCATCTTCTGGCGGATCCCGCCGATCCCGCCGACCGTGCCGTCCGCGGCGATGGTGCCCGTCCCGGCGATCTGGTGGTCACCGGTTAGGGCGCCCGGGGTCAGCTCGTCGTAGACCGACAGGGAGAACATCATCCCGGCGCTGGGGCCGCCGATGTCCCCCACGGCGATCTCGACGTCGATCGGGAAGTCGTACCCGGAGGTGAGCACGACGCCCATCTTCGGGGCACCGTCCACCATCTCGGCGGGCACCTCCAGGTCGAGCTCCTCACCGTCGCGACGAACGGTCATCGGGACGGGTTCGCCCTTCGGCGTGCCGAGGACCAGCTCCTGGTAGCCGGCGACATCTGTCGCGCTGCGTCCGTCCACAGAGACGATCACGTCACCGGCCTCGAGGGTGCCGTCGGCCGGAGCGTCCTGCTCGACCCCGCCGATCATGATCACGGGGTCGAAGTCGATGTCGAGCTCCTCGAGGGCGACGGCGACCGCACCCTGCTGGGACGAGCCCATCGCGACGGAGTTCGTCAGCACGGTCTGCTCACGGGTCTGCCCCTCGGGGAAGACCGCCTCGCGGGGCAGCACGGACTTCGTGGGATCGAACCAGGAGGCGACCACCTCGACCGGGGTCACCCGGTAGCCGGGCCCCCCATCGACGGAGACGGTGGTCATCATCAGCGTCCCCTCGGTGGGGTACGTCTTCGCGCCGTCGATCACGATGATCTGCTCATCGTCATAGGAGCCCAGCACGTCGATCGCCGGGCCCGGCTGCTCGATCACGTACGGCACCGGCATCAGCGAGGCGCCCAGGATCATCAGGCACAGCACCACCATCGAGACCAGGGCCACCACCGGGCGGGCGAGCTGCGCGTCCTCGACCTGGCGCGAGAGCAGTGCGCGGGCCCGCCGGGTTCGGGAGGGCCGGGACTGGTCGTCTATCACCCCGACATTGTGCCTCACGCGAAGCCTTCACCCTGTTCCCGGATGCGCTCGGTACGCTGGGCGCCCACGGACTGCTGGAGGTGGCCATGAACACTGATCCGATCCCGGGTGGACCCGGCGATATGGACGAAGAGGCGCTCAAGCGCTTCCTCAAGGAGACCTTCGGGGACGCGCTCCCCGAAGGCGCCCTCGACGGGCTGGACCTGTCGGCGCTCGCCGAACAGGCGAACCTGCCCCAGGACCCTGCGCAGCTGCGTGCCGCCGCCGCGCAGATGCAGAGCATGTTCGCCGCCCAGGGCGACAACCCGGTGAACTGGCAGATGGCCGAGGACATCGCCCGGCGCACCGCCGCCGGCATGGCCGGCGTCCCCGGCGCACCGGAGCCCACCGGCACCCCCGGGGACCCCAATCCGACCGACGCCCAGATCCACGATCTGCGCCAGGCCGCCCAGGTCGCACGGCTGTGGCTGGACCCCGTGATCGCCTTCGACGTGCCCACCGCCGAGCTGGCCGTGTTCAGCCGCGGCACCTGGCTGCATCGGACGCTGCCGCATTGGAAGACCATCGTCGAGCCCGTCGCGAAGTACATGGCCGGAGCGATCGGCGAGGCGATCGCCTCCCAGATGGGCCAGATGGGCGACCTCTCCGCGATGGGCGGGAACGCCTCCGGGCTGCCCGGCGATCCCGCCGGCATGATGGAGCGCATCGGCGGCACGATGTTCGGCGTCCAGTTCGGTCACGCCATCGGCTCCCTGGCCCGCGAAGCCTCGGGCACCACCGATCTGTCGCTGCCGCTGGGTCGCGACGGCGAGCCGGCGCTGGTCGCCGCGAACGTCGACGACCTGATCTCGTCGCACACCCTGGATCCCTCCGCCGCACGGATCTTCCTCGCCACCCGCGAGATCGCCCACACCGCCCTGTTCAGCGCGGCCCCGTGGCTGGGCAAGGCGCTGTTCTCCGCGATCGAGGACTTCGCCCGCGGCATCACCCTGGACCTCGACGCCCTCGACGAGATGGTGCGGGACCTGGACCTCTCGGACCCCCAGGCCATGCAGGCGAAGCGCCCCGAGGAGATGTTCGTCTTCACCCGACGGGCCTCCCAGGAGCGTGCGCTCGAGGAGCTCGCCACGACCTTGGCGCTGATCGAGTCGTGGGTCGATCACGTCACGACCAAGGCGCTCGAGGGGAAGCTCCCTGAGCTCGAGGCGATGCGCGAGGTGCTGCGGCGTCGCCGCGCCGCCGGCGGCCCTGCCGAGCAGATGCTGGCCCGGACGATCGGCATCGAGCTGCGCCCCCGGCGCGTGCGCGAGGCCCTCACCTGGTGGGACAGCGTGCTGGCCACCGAGGGCGAGCAGGGCCGCGAGGCGACCTGGGATCACCCGGATCTGCTGCCCACCGCCGAAGTGCTCTCCGGGCGCCCGCAGGCACCGCAGACCCCGCAGGCTCCGCAGGGAGCTGCGCAGGACGTCCCCGACGGCATGGCAGACGTGGAGATCCCCACGGACTTCGACGCCGAGCTCGAGAAGCTCCTCAGCGGCGCCGACTCCGGCTCCGCGCCCCGGGAGGACGACAAGGGCGGCCTGCGCCGGGACGCCGACGGCGGCAGCCCTCGTGACGGCGAGGACTCCGCCGATGGGGACTCCGGCACTGGAGACGCCAGCGATGGGGGCTCCAGCACTGGGGGCTCCGGCGATCAGGCCCCCGACGAGGGGACGTCCGGCGAGGACGAGGAGCCGGGAACTCCCGATGGGCGCTGATCCGCTCGAGGCGGCGTTCGCGGAGCTGCAGCTCGCCCGCGACGCCGCCTCCGGCCCCGAGATGGCCGCGGAGTACACGGCGCTGCTGCAGGGCTCCCCGAACGCCCTCTATCGCGAGGGCGGCCCCCGCCACCTCACGGCGAGCGCCGTGGTGATCGACGCTCCCGGAGAGCACATCGCTCTGGTGTGGCATCGCAAGGGCAGCTTCTGGGTGCAGCCCGGCGGACATCTCGAAGCGGGCGAGACGAGCTTCGAGCTCGCCGCGCGCCGCGAGGTCGCCGAAGAGGTCGGCCTGTCCGCGCTGGAGCGCGTGGGGCCGGGCCCCGCGGTCCTGCACAGTCATCAACTCGATGCGGCCTTCGGTGCCTGCGCGGAGCATTGGGACGTGCAGTTCCTCCTGCGCGCCCCCGGTCCGGCCTCTGCGACGCCCCTGGCCACGAGCGACGAGTCCCCCGAGGTGCGCTGGATCCCCTGGCCGCTCCTGGATGGCGGCCCGTCCCGCTCCACCGCGCACCTGCCCGAGGGCACCGTGCCCGATATGGCGGCGAAGCTCGACGCGCTCGCCCCGATCCTGGCCAGCTACTCGGACTGAGCCTGCGTTCGTCGCTCCGGATCCCGGACCGAGTCCTGGTCCGGCTCGTGCTCCAGATCTCCGTCCAGCTCCGCGGACGGCAGGCTCCGCGCCCAGGAGAACCCGTCCAGGAAGCCCTGCGCCTTCTGCGCCTGGGGGTACAGCGCCATCAGCGCCTGGAACTCCTTGCCGTGGCCCGGCACGAGGAGATGGACGAGCTCGTGCATCATCACCGAGCGCACGACGTAGTCCGGCATGTCCTGCAGCTGATGCGAGAGCCGGATCGTGCCGTCGGCCGGCGTGCAGGACCCCCAGCGGTGGTTCTGGCGGGTGGACCACGTGACCGAGGACGGGTGGGCCCGGCCCCCGAGATATGCCTCACTGACTTCTCGGGCCATCCGGGCGAGAGCCTCATCACCGCGCCGGGTCCTCGTGGTCCGAGCCTCTTTCCTGACCAGCTGGTCGACCATCTTCGTGACCCAGTCCCGTTCCTGCCGCGCGCTGAACGTCGCGGGGATCGCGATCACGAGATCCCCGTCGCGCCGGCTGATCGACACCGTGCGGCGCCGGCGCGCCGACCGACGGACCATCACCCGCTCCCCGCGAGGGCCGGCGACGTTCTCCTGGAGGACGAGATCACTCATGGGGAGAAGCCTGGCACGATCCGGGGCAGAATATCTTCATCCACAACCGAGCCCGCGAGAGGAAACCTTTCGGGGCCGTGACCTGCAGGAATGCATCTTCCTCCACAGTCGCCGCCGCACCGTCCCGAACCTGTCCACACCCATTGCGGGGTTGTCCACAGTCGGTCCCCGACGGCCCTTTGACCGGTGCCGCTCCCAGGGGCTAGGTTTCCCTGCACGTGGGACCCCGGGATAACTAGCAGGACGCACACGGGGAAGGTGCGCGTGGTGCTGAGCGCCCCCGGGGTCCCACGGCCCTTCAGGCCTCTTTGCGCCTACGGGGCCTCCGTTGTCGGTTCGTCGCGCGCACTTCCTCGGCTCTCCGTTGAGCCTCCTGATCCCGAAGCGCGCGACGGGCCGCCCCGTTCGGAGCATCCCTCGATTCGTTCGGCTCCACCGCCCCCCGTTACAGTGGATCGATCCCGGCCTCGCGGCGAGAGCTGCGCGTCCGGGGAACCGAACATCACCATCGATTCCCACAAGGAGCGGATATGGCCGACGAGACCTATGCCGGAGAGTTCTACTGCGTCAAGTGCCGCGAGAAGCGGGAGGCCGAGGGCAACGTCGTCGTCTCCAACGGTCGCCGCATGGCGAAGGCTGTGTGCCCGGAGTGCGGCACGAAGCTCAACCGCATCCTGGGCAAGGCCTGATCGACGTACCGCGAGGTACGAGCGGTAGGAGATCAGGCGATCCTGACACTCCTGATCGACGTACCGCGAGGTACGAGCGGTAGGAGATCAGGGGCTGGAGACAGCCTGATCCGACCGGCCTGATGCACGACGAGGGGCGAGACACCATGACGGTGTCTCGCCCCTCGTGCATGCGGCCTCGGGCGGTGCCGATCCGCCCGTGACCGCTCCGGGTCGCCCACTGACGTTGCGGGCCGCCCGTGAGCGTTGCCGGCCGCTCTGGGGACGCTGCAGGCCGCCCCGGGCTGTTCCAGGCCGGCCTGCAGGCCCCTTCGGCGATCCGGGACCGTCACGGTCCTCATGCCGCGTTCTGGTCGGGATTCTTCCGTGGACGGCCGCGACCGCGCTTGACGGCGATGATGCGGCCGGAATCGAAGATCGAACCGCCCCAGACGCCCCAGGGCTCTTCGCGCTCGAGAGCGCCCTGGCGGCACTCCTGGAGGAGCGGGCAGTCGGCGCACAGGCTCTTGGCCTGCTCCAGATCAGCCGGACGCTCGGAGAAGAAGAGGTCCGCGGCGGCGGTGTCGTGGCACGGCAGCAGATGCGCTGCGGTGTCGGCGGGGTTCAGGAATGTGGTGAGTAGAGAAGTCATCGTCTCGCTGCTTTGAAGATCGTCGGGGGACGAGCCCTTTCGGGCGGAGGTGCGGCGGCGGTGCCGCACCGGCAGCGAGGGGAGGCCTCGTCAGCTCAGGCTGGGCACCGCGGGGGCATAGCCCCGTACGCGCGGCAGAAGGGAGGGCGCGCCGAGGGGGCGCAGTCCATCTCCTGCGAGATTCCTGATGATGTTCACTGAGGCCACCCCCTTTCGAATGCGCGCGTCCCGGTGTCCCGGACCACGACGTGGACGATTGACAAGCATGAGTCTACACACGTTCACCAGAAGTCACATCTATTTTTTGACCTGCGGTTTCAGGACTTCCGGAGCGGCTACGCACGGGGTCCGGCCGAGGCAGTTCGAGCCCGCAGTGGCCGGCAGTGGCCGCTGCAGCCCGATGGAGCCTCAGGCCGGGTGCTCGGCGAGGAGGGCGAGGAGCGCAGGACCGAACCGCTCTGCTTTGCCGGGGCCGATGCCCGGCACGGCGAGCAGCTCGCGCTCGGTGCCCGGTCGCCGCTCGGCGAGCGCCTCGAGGGCCGCATCGGTGAGGACGGAGTAGGCCGGGGCGCCGTTCTCCCGTGCGCGGTCCAGCCGCCAGGACCGCAGCGCCTCCAGGAGCGCTGGGTCCGCGGTGGGAGGGCACCCTTCGTGCCGGCCCAGGCGCTGCTCCCGGGCGGAGACCAACCCCTGGGAGCACACCCTGCACTCGGAGTAGACGGTCGCGCTGCGGCGGCCGGTGCGGCGGGCGTCGGCTCCCGGGCGCTTCCCGCCGGCCTCGGGATGATCGAGCGCGCCGTCCAGGAAGCGGGAGGCTCGACGGCTCCCCCGGGCTCCCGGGGTGCGGGCGGCGGACCAGCTCACGGTGAGCAGGTCGCGGGCCCGGGTCAGAGCCACGTAGAACAGTCGCCGCTCCTCCTCGACCTCTGCCGGGGTCGAGGCCATGGAGATCGGCATCAGCCCGTCGCTCGCTCCCACCAGGAACACGACGGGCCACTCGAGACCCTTCGCGGCGTGCACGGAGGCGAGGGCCACGCCGTCCACGACCGGGGCCGACTGCGCCTCGGCGCGCTCCTCGAGCTCGCGGACCAGATCGGTCATCGTGGCACCGGGCCGGGCGGTGACGGTGTCCGCCAGGCCCACCAGCGCGTTCAGGGAGTCCCAGCGGTCCCGGATCGCCCCGGTGGTCTCCGGGGCCGTCTCGGACCATCCCTGCTGCGAGAGGATGTCGCGCACGGCGCGGCCGGGGTCGAGCTGCTCGACCCGGGTGGCGGCCCGCAGCGAGACCATGGCGCGCCGCACCTCCTGGCGCTCGAAGAAGCGGTCGCCGCCGCGCACCAGGTAGCCGATGCCCCGGGCGGTCAGCGCCTGCTCGAAGGCCTCGGACTGGCTGTTGGTGCGGAACAGGATCGCGATCTCCGCGGCGGTGCGGCCCTCGGCGATCAGCGCCCCGATGCGGTCGGCGATGCCGTCGGCCTCCGCCGGATCGTCGGGGAAGGACTCCACCAGGGGCGGGGGGCCGTCCTCCCGCTGGGCGACCAGGGTGAGCCGGTTGTCCCGGGTGCGCCCGCGGGCGCCGTCCAGGACCGTGTTGGCCAGGCGCACGATCTGCGGGGTGGAGCGGTAGTTCCGCTCGAGCCGGATGGTGCGGGCCCGTTTGAACTCGCTGCGGAATCCCAGCAGGTAGGAGGCGCGCGCACCGGCGAAGGTGTAGATGGTCTGGGCCGCGTCGCCGACGACGCAGACGTCGTCGGTGGTCCCGAGCCAGAGCCGCAGCAGGGTGTGCTGGAGCGCGGAGACGTCCTGGTACTCGTCGACGACGAAGTGCTTGTACTGGCCGCGGATCTCCCGGGCGACGTCGGCCCGCTCGGAGAGGAAGCCCACGAGGTGCAGCAGGACGTCCTCGAAGTCGATGACCCCGCGCTCCTTCTTGACCTCCTCGTACTGGGTGAGGATCCGGGAGATGGACCGCGAGTCGAAGCCGGCGACGCCGGGGCGCTTCGCGGCGGCGGCCGCCTCGGGATACGACTCCGGGGTGAGCATCGTGACCCGGGACCACTCCACCTCGGAGACGATGTCCCGCAGCGCCGCCCGGTCCACGCTCAGGTGCAGTCGCTGGCAGGCCTCGCCCACGCCGGCGAACTTGTTCGCCATGATCTCCGGGACGGGCCCGCCGACCACCCGCGGCCAGAAGTGACGCAGCTGGCGCAGTGCGGCGGAGTGGAAGGTGCGCGCCTGCACGGCGGGCACGCCGAGATCCCGCAGCCGCGAGCGCATCTCCGCGGCGGCCTTCGCGGTGAAGGTCACCGCGAGCACGTGGCGCGGGTTCAGCTGCCCGGTGGCCACCCCGTACGCGATGCGGTGGGTGATGGCGCGGGTCTTGCCCGTTCCCGCGCCGGCGAGGACGCACAGGGGCACGCCGAAGGTGCTGGCGACCTCACGCTGCTCCGGGTCGAGCGCGGCGAGGATGCTCTCGGCGTCACCCGGGGTGGGAGTCGTCGGGGCGGGGGGCAGGGCTGATTCGGTCATCGGGGCCATCCTGCCAGCGGCGCCCGACGTTCCGGGCACCGCTGTGGATGGCGAGTCCCTCACGCCTCGGCGGAGCGGCCGTACCAGTCGTCGATCAGCGCACGACCGAGGGAGGCGTTGTTGGGGATCTCGATCTCCTCGGCCGCGAGCGCGGCGGCGAGCTCCTCGCGGGTGAACCAGCGCGCCTCGGCGATCTCGTCCTCCTGGAGCGTGAGCTCGACCGCCCCGGGGACCCAGGCCCGGTAGCCGAGCATCAGGGAGCGGGGGAAGGGCCAGGGCTGGCTGCCGACGTACTCGACCTCCTCGACCGTGATCCCGACCTCCTCGGCGACCTCACGGGCCACAGCGTTCTCGAGGCTCTCGCCCGGCTCGACGAAGCCGGCCAGGACCGAGTAGAAGCGGTTGCGGAAGTTCGCGTTGCGGGCCAGGAGCAGGCGGTCCTCGCTGTCGCGCACGGCCATGATGACGGCCGCGTCGGTGCGCGGGAAGTGCTCGGAGCCGTCGTCACGGCAACGCAGCACCCAGCCGCCCACCTCGGCCTCGAGCAGTGCGCCGCACAGGGGGCAGTGCCGCATCGACCGATGCCAGGCACCCATCGCCACCGCGGTCAGGGCGAGGTCGGCGTCGGCCGGATCGAGCTGATCGGCGATGCGCCGGAGGTCGCGGAGGTCACGGCCGGGATCGTCGATCTCGGCGCTGGTCTCGAGGATCTCGACGGCGAGGATCCGCAGCCCGTCCCGCACTCCCAGCAGCACGAGCGGCTGGGTGCCGCCGGCGCGGGGGTCCGCGGTCTCCAAGGCCAGCTGGAGGGAACCGTCCTCCGCTTCCTGGAAGGCCGTCTCGCCGGCTCGGGAGACCAGGTACCTGGCGTCGTCGCCGGGGGCGACCATCGCCGGGTCGACGCGGCTGAGCGCGTCCCGGTCGGAGCTGAGGAGGGTCAGAGGGGTGTGCAGATGCGGGCCGCGGAGATTCGCCATACCCGGAAGCCTACGTGGATCGGGCCGACCACCCGGGTACGGTGGACGCGTGCATCGCAACTCGTATTCCCTGGCTGCTCTCGCCGCGGCAGCGGTCCCCGGTCTGATCCCGGTCAGGACCACCCCGATCGCGACCCCGATCGATGACCTCGACGTGGCCGGGGTCATCGGCGAGCAGGGCCGCCGCGTCATGGTCCTCTCCCCCTCCTCGACCGCCTCCGGGGTGCGCCTGGAGCGTGATCTGAAGGTGGCGGACGCCCTCTCCGGCACCCCGCTGCACGGCATCATCCCCCCGGTGCTGGGGTTCGTGAAGCTCTCCGAGGGCGGCCGCGCAGCCGTCACCGAGGCCCCGGTGGGCCGGCCGCTGATGCTCGATGATCTCCAGCACTCCCCCGAGCTGGCCCGGTCGCTGGGGCGGGTCCTGGCCCGCATCCATACCGTCCCGCGCTATGCGGCCGAAGCGGCGGGGGTGGAGTCCTTCACCCCGGAGGTGCTCCATGCCGAGCACCGCACCCGCATCGCCACGGCCGCGGAGAGCGGACATCTCCCGGCGGCCGTCTCCCAGCGGTGGGAGGCCCTGCTCGAGGACCAGGAGCTGTGGGACATCTCGGCGCAGTTCATCCACGGCGATCTGTCCGAGGAGAGCCTCTTCGCCTCCGGCGATGACGTCAGCGCCATGCGCGACTGGTCCTCGTCCCGTGTCGCGGACGCCGCCTCGGACCTGGCCTGGTTGATCTCCTCGCTGGATCCGGAGCGCTTCGACGACCTGTACGCCGCCTACTGCGAGGAGCTGCCCACCGCGCCGCATCCGCGTCTGGTGGAGAGGGCCCAGGCCCTCGGCGAGTTCGCGGTCGCCGAGTGGCTCGCGCACGGGCTGGAGACCGGCGACGAGTCGATCGTCTCCGATGCCCGCGGCATGATCGCCGACCTCGACGCCGATCTCGCGCAGCTAGCCCGGGACGAGGCCGAGCGCGCCTACGAGGAGATGAGCTCCCGCGAGGAGACGGGCTCCCGCAGCGAGCAGGCCTGAGGCAGAGCCCGACGGCAGGGCCCGGGCACGACGCCCGAGGTGGGCACCTGAGCGAGGACGCGCGGGACAGCAGGTCCCGGGGTGATCACCCCCCGGTGAGCATCTCCGCGATCCGTTCGCGGGACGGATGCCGCCGCACCTCGTGGGTGACGTCGTCGGCCACGAAGTGGAACGCCGTGCGGATCCGCTCCAGCGGGAGCCCCGTGCGTTCGTGCCAGGCCAGCCGGTACAGCGACAGCTGAAGGGCTCGCTCCCGCAGCTGAGCGGGGCGCGGCACCCGGCCGGTCTTCCAGTCCACGATGATCACGCCCCGAGCTCCGGGACGCTCGCTGTCGGTGCTGTCAGAGTTCTCGGGGCTGTCGGGATCCTCGAAGACCGCATCGATGACGCCTCGCACGGCGATCTCCCCTACCCGGGTCTGCACCGGGTGTTCGACGACGATCGGGGTGCGCTGCGCCCACTGCGAGGAGTCGAAGGCCTCGCGCAGGGCGAGGTCGTCGCGATGCGGGCCCTCGTCCTCCCCCAGGTCCAGGACGTCCTCCAGATCCAATAACGCCGTGCTGTCGTACCGGGACTCGAGCCAGGCGTGGAAGGCGGTCCCGCGGGCGGCGGCCGGGGACGGCCGGCGGGGCAGCGGACGCAGCAGATCGATCGCCGCGCCGCGCGGATCCTGCGCCTGGTGCACGACCTGGGAGGCGGACAGCCTCGGCGGGGAGTGCACGAGCGGGGGCGCGGCCTGCTGCTCGAGGTCGTCGATCGCCCGCCGCACGATCTCGGCGAGCGCCGGGTCGGTGACCTCCGGGGCCGGCCCCTTCGTCGCCGCCTCGGGGATCGCGTCCAGCATCCCGGCGGCGCGGGCACGGCGCCGCTCGGGCTCCCCCGGCGGCGGCGGCCACTGCGCCTGAGGCCGCTCCGACTCCAGCGGATTGGTCTCGGGCACCTCCTGGACCGTGCGGAACTGCTCGGGGACCAGGTCATGGATCTCGACCAGATAGCGGGAGCGGGGTCGTGCGGTGGCCAGCCCTGCGCGCCAGGCGGCGGAGGTCAGCAGCAGGCGCCGCCGGGCCCGGGTGACGGAGACGTACATGAGCCGGCGGTCCTCCCGCAGGGACTCCTCGCCCTGGGCGAAGCGGTAGTCCTCGATGAGCCCCTCGGCATCGACCTGGGTGTCCGCCTCGGCCCAGGCCAGCTCGGGCAGGGTGTCCGCATCGCCGCGCAGGGCGGTGGGGACCGACGCCGAGGCGAGCTTGTCCAGCCACCCGTTGTCCGGGACCCGCACCCGGCCCGCCTCGTCCGTCTTCGCCCGTCGCAGGTCGTAGGAGGGCACGGACCCCTCGGTGAGGCCGGCTACGGCCACCAGGTCCCACTCGAGCCCCTTCGCGGAGTGCATGGTCACGATGGTCACCGCGCCGGAGTCGCCCTCCTCCTCGGTGTGCTCGGGCGAGGCGGAGACGGCGAGCCCCGCTTCCTCGTCCTCGCTGATCTCGAGCAGGTCGAGATAGGCGCCGAGCCCGCCGCGCTGAGCGGTGCGGTCGAAGGCCGCGGCGTGGTCGCGCAGCGCCTCGAGGTCCGCCAGCACGCTCGAGCCCGGGTCCGCGGCGAGCAGGGTGAGGTCCACGTCGAGAACCCGCACGGCGGCCGTCACGAGGTCCGGCAGGGGCAGCGGCAGCAGGCGCCGCATCTCCCTCAGGATCTGCTGGATCTGCCGCAGACGGTCCCGGCCGGTGGTGGACAGGGAGCGGCCCGACGGGTCGGTCCAGTCCGCGGGCGGGAGGTCGTCGACGGCGTCCACGAGGGAGACGGACTCGGCCTCGTCCTCGCCGCCGGGGGCGTCGGCCGTGCGGCGCAGGCGTGAGCCCATCCGGTCCCGCCACCGGCCCAGCACGGAGAGGTCACGGGCTCCGAGCCGGAAGCGCGGCCCGGTGAGCAGGCGCATGAGGGCGTCACCGCGCCCCGGGTCGTGCGCGCACTGCAGCACGGCGCGCACGTCGGCCACCTCGGGGCGATGCAGGAGCCCGCCGAGGCCGACCACGTGGACCGCGAGGCCGCGCTCCTCGAGCCCCTCGACGAGGGCGGGGATCTGGCGGCGGGCGCGCACCAGCACGGCGGCCGACGCCTGCTCCGCAGCCTCTGCCGAGCCCCCTGCGCGGTCTGCCCCGTCCGCCCCGGCGGGCACCGCCTCGGAGATCTCGGCGCGGCGGGCGAGGATCCAGTCGGCGATGGCGCGCGCCTCCGCCCGTTCGTCGGAGGCCTCGAGGATCTCCGCGGCGCCCTCACCGGCGCCGGGGCGGGCCTGGAGCTCGGGGATGGTGAGTCCGGCGTCGGCCGAGCGCAACGGCGCGGCCAGAGTGTTCGCCACGGCGAGCACGGCCTGGTCGTTGCGCCAGGAGGTGGACAGGGTGCGCTGCAGCACGGGCTGCTCCGGGGTGGCGAACGTCGTCGCGAAGCCGGCGAGGGAGGCCGCCGACGCGCCGCGCCACCCGTAGATGGCCTGCTGGGGATCCCCGACCGCGCACGCGGCATGCCCGGGGCCGAACAGGTCCGTGAGCATCTGCAGCTGGGCGACGGAGGTGTCCTGGAACTCGTCGAGCAGGACCACGCGGTGCATGCGTCGGGCGAGCGCGCTCGCGGCGGGCACCTCGCGCGCCACCCGGGCCGCGAGGGAGACCTGGTCGGCGAAGTCCATGGCGGAGCTGTCGGTCCGCAGCTGGGCGAAGCGCTCGAGCAGCGGGATCAGGGCGAGGCGGGACTCGAGGGAGGTGAGCACGGAGGCGACGGCCTTGGGTGTGGTGCGTCGGCGTCCTTCGACCTGGAGCGGGATCCCGCCGAGGTGGTCGTGGATCTCCTGGAGATGCTCGCGCAGCTGCTCGGGGGTCACGAGGTGGTCGGCGATCGAGGAGGTCAGCGACAGCAGGGCGGCGGTGAGCGTGGCCGGCGAGGCCTCGAGGTCCAGCGAGTCGTCCCAGCCCTCGACGATCGAGTGCGCGAGCTGCCAGGACGCCGAGGTCGACATCATGGTCAGCTCGGGGTCGATGCCGACGGCGAGGGCGTGCTCGCGCACCAGGTCCAGGGCGAAGCCGTTGTAGGTGTGCACCAGGGGGCGCTGCCCCACCAGCTCGTCGTGGCCGCGTTCGAGCCCGGGCGGCAGCGTGAGGCCCTCGGCGCGCATCGCGGCGGCCAGGGCGGTCAGCCGGGCGGAGATCCGGGCGGAGAGCTCGTGGGCGGCCTTGCGGGTGAACGTCAGCCCGAGCACCTGGCGCGGCTCGACGATCGCGTTGGCGATCAGCCACACCACCCGCGAGGCCATCGTCTCCGTCTTCCCGGAGCCGGCGCCGGCCACGACCAGCATCGGTGCCAGCGGGGCTTCGATGACGGCGACCTGCTCGGGCGTGGGCGGGGGCTGGTCCAGCAGGGCGGCGAGGGTCCCTGCGCTGAGCCGCCCGGGGCTGGTGGGCTCGGGGCCGATGTGCTCTGTCATAGCTGGCCTCCTTCGGGCTGCAGCGGGCAGCTGCTGCGCACGGCGCAGTGGGAGCAATGGGAGTTCAGGCGTGCGGTGACCGCGCGGCCGGCGACGTCCTCGGAGACCTGGGCGACGAGGGAGTCGAACCAGGCAGGGTCCTCCGCCTGGCCCAACGCGATCTGGGTGCGCACGGCGGCCTTCTTCCCGCCGGTGCCGACGTAGACCAGCTGGGCCCCGTTCAGCCGCTCCGGGGCGTCGTCCCCGAGCTGCTCGGCGAGCGCGCCGTCACGTACCGCGGCCTGGTAGGCGGCCAGCTGGAGGTCGTCCTGCGCAGCGGCCGCGGACTTCGCGTTCTTCCCCGATTTCAGGTCCACGACCCGCAGTCCGGTCGCATCCCCCTCGATCCGGTCGATGCTGCCGCGCAGCCGTACCCGCCCGAGGTCCACCTCGAAGGGGACCTCGACGGCGAGCGCCTCGGGCGCGGTGCGCAGATGCTCGGCGAGCAGGCGCGCGGCGTCCTCGGCCCGGCGCACCCGGCGGCGCCCGGACCAGGTCTCGGTGCCGGGCACCGATCGCAGCAGGGTGTGCAGCTCCTCGAGCAGGTCCTCGGCCCCGCCCTCGGGGCCCTGCGGATGGATCTGCGCGAGATGGTGCAGTGCGGTGCCGATGAGCTGCGCGGGCCCGCCGGAGCGGGTGCCGCCGGCGCGCTCCATGAGCCACGACTGCGGGCAGTCCACCGCCCGTTCGAGGGCCGACGGGGACAGGCCGATGACGGAGCCCTCGTCGTGCAACGGCGCGGTGCTGCTGGGATCCTGGTGGTACCAGCTGCTCGGATCCGTCCCGGGCGCGCCAGCGCGCGAGAGGGCGTGCAGGGCCAGCGCCGCATCGTGCGCACGCTGCGGGTCCTCGTCATGGAGCCTGCGGCGCAGCGCCGCGACCAGCTGTCGGGCATCAGGGGCCGGGCCCGGGTCCTGACGGAGCCGGTCGAGGTCGATCCAGGGCTCGCCGGCGCGCGCCGCGAGCGACGCGATCGCCTCGTGCAGGGCCGACGGCTCGAGCTGCTCGTCCTGGACGGCGGTGACCAGCACCCGGGTGCTGGCCCGGGCCATGGCGCTGATCGCGAGCCGCAGCTCGTCGGCGATCACCTGGCTGCGCTGGATGGCCCGCAGCGACTCGGGATCCGAGGGCAGCTCCGCGCCCGGCCGGGCGGCGGCCAGCAGGGAGAGCTCGGCCGCCCCGAACAGCGTCGAGCGCAGGCGCAGGTCGGGCCAGGCCCCCTCCTGGAGCCGGGCGAGCACGACGGTGTCGCGATGCTCGCCGGCGATCTGTGCGGGGGTGAGCACCGCGATCCGGCCGCGCGGGGCAGCGGCGGGGGCCAGCGTGTCCTCGACGACGGCCTGCGAGCGGATCTGCTCGACGAGGTCGAGGGCCCCCGCACCGGGGCGGCGCGCGGTGAGCCGCTCGGCCGCGGCGAACAGCTCGAGCAGCGCATCCAGTCGGGAACCGGCGAGCCGTGCACGGGCCCCGTCGACATCGCCCGGGGCCCCGAGCGCCGCCCGGCGCCAGCCACCGGCGAGCGCTGCGGCGTCCCAGGCCTCCCAGATGATCTGTTCGGCATCGGCCGTGCGATGGTCGCGCACGGCCCGGATCATCGCGCGCACCCGATGCACCGGGGCGGCGGCGCGGTCCCGGTCCTCGGGGTCCGGGAGGCCGGGGACCTCCGGCTCCACGAGCGCCCGCGCGAGCAACTGGTCGCTGGGGATCTCCGAGGCGGGGTCCAGGGAGCGCTGCGCGCTCAGCAGGAGGCGCCGGATGCGCCGCAGCCGCAGCGTGTCCGCGTCGCCGAAGGGACCGCGCAGCAGGTCACCGGCCACCTGCGGGTCCACGGGAGTCCCCTCCGGAGCGAGTCCGACCTCCAGGACTGTGAGGAGGTCCGCGATGACCGGCACCTCCCGCAGGGGCTGGGGTCGGCGCGGCACGCGCACGGGCAGACCGGTGCGGGAGAGCAGATCGGCGACGTCGGCGACGGCGGAGCCGGAGCGGCACACCACGGCCATGTCGTCGTAGTCGATCTGCTCGCGGTGGTGCAGATCGCGCAGGGCGGAGCCGATCAGGCGCGCCTCATCGAGCGGGTCGTCGGCCTGGAGCACGGCGATCCCGGGGCCGTCGGCCGCTCGGGGGCGGCGGGAGTCCGCCGTGGCGCCGGCCAGCGGGAGCCGGCCGCGCAGGGAATCGACCCCGGCCACGATGCCCGGGGCGATCCCCGGGGAACCGGTGAGGGTGATCTCGGACAGCGGCCGACGCAGGAGATCGCGCAGTCGGTCCGCGGCATCCGGCAGGGCGCCGCGGAAGGTATCCACCGCGGAGTCCGGGCTGCTGCAGATCATCACGCTCGACCCGGCCGCGGCGAGCGCCGCCACGAGGGCGACGCCGGCGGTGGTGAGGTCCTGGGCGTCGTCGACCACCACGGTGTCGAAGGGGGCCGCGGTCCGGGGGTCCTCGAGCAGGCGGACGGCGCGGCGCACCAGGCCCCCGGAGTCCAGGCGGGGCCCGGCATCCAGAGCAGCAGAGGCCTCGAGGTCGAGCACACCGAGGTAGTCGCGCAGGATCGCCGCGGCGTCGCACCAGGCGGGCCTGCCGCGCTCACGACCGAGGCGGTCCAGATCGCCCGGCGCCAGCCCGAGCTCCGTGGCGCGGGTGATGAGGTCGCGCAGCTCGGTGCGGAAGCCGGGCAGGGTGCGGGCTCCCGGATCGACCTCGAGGTTCCAGCTCTCGCGCCCGGCGATCAGCTCCGCCAGCAGGGAGTCCTGCTCCGCCCCGGTGACGAGGTTCGGCTCGCCGAGACCGCGGGAGAGGGCGTCGGCCCGCAGCAGGGCATGGCCGAGGGCGGGCGGCGTCATCGCCCGCACCTCGCCCGCTCCCTGCACGGCGAGAGCGTCGCGCAGGCGCCCGGCGGCGTGGCGTCGCGGCGCCAGCAGCAGAGTCCTCTCCCCGGCCTGCGCCGCGGCCGCGAGGGCGAGCGTCGTGCGCCCGCTCGCGGGCCCGCCGTGCACCATGACGTCGGCCCCACCGAGCAGCAGCTCCAGCGCATCCTGCTGCGGGCCGTCGAGCTCCCCGGCGGGGAGGACCGCCGGGAGGGCGGCCAGGTCAGGTCCGAGCAGACGGATCCCCTCGCTCGGGCTCCGCCCCGCACCGCTCGTCGTCCTGCTCATCGTCATTCCCCTATTCCACCTCACGCGGAGGACGTTCGAACCGTCCCGGCGGGCGGTGACGGGGCGGTAGAGTGTCACGCATCACTCGGACCCCGTCATCCCCTCCGGAGGTCGATGAGCATGTCTCCGTCACCCACCACACGGATGCCTCGCGCCCAGCGTCGCACCCAGCTCCTGGAGCTCGCCACACAGGTGTTCACCCGGAAGGGCTATCACGGCACGTCGATGGACGACATCGCGGCGGCCGCCGGGGTCACCAAGCCCGTTCTCTACCAGCACTTCGACTCGAAGGTCACGCTGTACCTGGAAGTCATCGACATCATCGCCGTGGGCCTCCTGGCGGAGGTGAGGGAGATCGGCGCCTTCGAGGGCGACACCACGCAGCGGGTGCGCTACGGGATCACCCGTTTCTACGAGCTGATCTCCGTCCAGAACGCCTTGAGGCTGTTCACCGGCAACGAGTCGATCTCCGACGAGGTGCAGGAGCGGGCGAGCGCGGTGCTCGACCAGATGGCGATCGACCTGGCCGAGGTGCTCACGGCATTCCGCGAGATGAGCACGGCGCAGTCGAGGATCATCGGACGGGGGCTCATCGCCGCCACCCAGACCACGGCGCTGCTGCTGCACGACGCGCAGGATGATGTCGAGCGCGAGGAGATCCTCGAGGTCATGTCCACCTTCATGGTGCACGGACTGGCCGGTTTCACGCCTCGGGAGGGCACGGCGGCCACCGGCTCTGCGCTGGGAGCGGACGCCCCCGCCTCGTCCTGATCCGCCGGGTAGGCTTTCTGACATTTAGCATCGGACGTCCCCGCCTCAGAGGCGGAGGGAAGGACATCGCCATGGAGATCCGCATCGGCATCCAGCACTCGCCCCGCGAGATCGTCATCGAGTCCACGGAGAAGGCGGAGGAACTGCTCGAGCGTCTGAACACCGCCGTCGCCGAGGGCTCCCCCGTCACCCTGGTCGACGACAAGGGCCGCACCGTGCTCGTCCCCGGCGCCAAGGTCGCGTACGCGGAGCTCTCCACCGAGGAGCCCCGCCGCGTCGGCTTCCTCGGCTGAGCATCCATGACCTCGTCGTCAACGGGGAACGGTCCGTCAGGATCGGCGGGCTCGGCGGGTACTCCTGGGGGCGCAGAATCCCCCACAGGCACGGATCATGCCGTCCCGACGTCGGAGGACACCGCCGCTGACCCGGAAACGGCAGCGGAGGCCGCGGCGCGGCATCGCCGTCGCCGGGTGCGCACCCTCCGAGCCCTGCACGTCTCGACCACGACGGTCGTGGCCCTGCTGGGAGCGATCGTGGGCCTCATGCTGGTCCCCGCGACCCGGGTCGACATCGGCCCGCTGACCGCGAGCGTGCACCTGCGCCCGTCGCTGACCTCGGAGACCGTGCTCCTGCTGCCGCCGGTCGGCGAGGTCTCCTTCGACACCCACACGGCCCCCGTGCGCATCGAGACGCGTGTGCAGGGCGTCGACATCGCCAAGGCCGAGGCGCTCTTCTACTCCAGCACGGGCTTCACCGAGCTCACCCGCACCGCGCCGGAGGCGATCATCCGCGCGGCCGCCCTCAATGCCGTCCTGAACGCCCTGTTCGCGGCCGCCGGCGCCGGTCTCATCGTCGGCCTCACCTTCCGTCGGGTGCGGCGTGCGCTCATCGCCGGCGGCAGCGCCGTGGCGCTGGTGGGCGTCTCGGTCGCGATGACCTCCGTGACGTTCCGACCCGATTCGCTGTACCAGCCGAAGTTCGACGGCCTGCTCTCGCAGGCGACCTACATCGCAGACATCGGCCAGGCCACGGCCGCCGACTACCAGAACTATCGCAGCACCCTCGCGGAGTTCGTGGGTCAGGTCTCCGCCCTGTACATCGCCGCGGACTCCCTGCCCGTGGGACTCGACGAGGACAACCTGATCTCGGTCCTCCATGTCTCCGACATCCACGACAACCCCCAGGCCTACGACGTCATCGAACAGCTGCACACGCAGTTCGCGATCGACATGGTCATCGACACCGGCGACATCGTCTCCTGGGGCACCCCGGTGGAGACCCAGCAGCTGAGCGTGATCGGCGGGCTCGGGATCCCCTATGTCTACGTCAGCGGCAACCACGACGGTGCGGCGTCCGCGGCGAAGATCGCCGAGCAGCCCAATGCGACCGTCGTGGACAACGAGGTCGTCGAGGTCGCCGGCCTGCGGATCGCCGGGATCGGCGATCCCCGCTTCGCCGCGGACGACGACTCCGACGCCGGCGGCTGGCGCGAGGGCACCGAGGCGATGGCCGCGAGCGGATTCCAGCTCGGGGACACCATCACTGCCTACGACGAGGCGCACCCCGATGCTCCGGTCGACCTCGCCCTGATGCATGATCCGACGCAGCCCCAGGGACTCGAGGGTCGCGTGCCGATGGTGCTCTCGGGCCACATGCACACCTCGAAGGTGGAGCTGGACCGGGATGGCTCGGGCACGGACTGGTTCACCGTCGGCTCCACCGGCGGCGCGCTCGCCTCAGGCGGCGTGCTGCCCGTGCTGAAGGGTGACGCCCCGCTCGACCTCACCGCCAGGATGCTCTACTTCGACAAGGACACCCGGCGCCTCGTCGCGTACGACGACATCGTCATGGGCGGCCTGGGCCTGGTCTCGGTATCCATCCAACGCACCCAGATGCCCACGGAGGTCCCGGAGCTCGAGGTCCCCGACGGCGCCGAGACGCCCGAGGCCCCGATCCCCGAGGACCAGGAGGTCGAGCCGGGCAAGGGCCTGCCGGACGAGGAACGCGTCACCCCGACGGATCCGGTCAGTCCGCTCCCCGAGGTCAGCGACGCCGGCGAGGGCTGATGACGGATGCACGGCGGCCCCGGGGGCTACCATGGCAGTGCTTACCCATGACCAGAGAGTTGAATGGTGCCTGAATCCATCCCGCACATCGATGAGGCCGTGTCGGCCTCCCCCGCCGTCGAGCTGAGCTCCGGCACCCCGAACACGAACGAGGCTCCTGTCGCCGTCGAGCCTCAGCAGACCTTCGCGGACTTCGACGTCCGCTCCGACATCGTCGATGCCCTCGCGGCGAAGGGGATCATCCATCCCTTCCCGATCCAGTCGATGACCCTGCCGATCGCCCTGCGCGGGCGCGACATCATCGGCCAGGCGAAGACGGGCACCGGCAAGACCCTCGGCTTCGGCATCCCCCTGCTGCAGGCGGCGATCGCCCCCGGCGAGGACAACCCGGACGACCGACCCATCGGCAAGCCGCAGGCCCTCATCGTGCTGCCCACGCGCGAGCTCGCGGTGCAGGTGGCCGAGGATCTCATCGCCGCGTCGGCCAAGCGGCCGGTGCGCATCCTCACCGTCTACGGCGGTCGCGCCTACGAGCCCCAGATCGAGGCGCTCGAGCGCGGCGTCGAGGTGGTCGTCGGCACCCCGGGTCGTCTGATCGACCTCATGCGCCAGAAGTACCTGGACCTGTCCCAGGTGCGCACCGCGGTGCTCGACGAGGCCGACGAGATGCTCGACCTCGGCTTCCTCGAGGACATCGAGAAGCTCCTGCAGGCTGTGCCCACCACGCGCCAGACCATGCTCTTCTCCGCGACGATGCCCGGCCCGATCATGGCCCTGGCCCGTCGCTTCATGAACCGTCCCACGCACATCCGTGCCCAGGACCCCGATGACGGTGCGCGCACCAAGGCCGACATCAAGCAGGTCGTCTACCGTGCGCACCAGCTCGACAAGATCGAGGTCATGGCCCGGATCCTGCAGGCTCGTGGGCGAGGCCTGACGATCATCTTCATGCGCACGAAGCGCCAGGCGGACCGGGTGGCCGGCGATCTCGCCGATCGTGGCTTCGCCGCCGCCCCGCTGCACGGCGACCTCGGCCAGGGCGCCCGCGAGCAGGCCCTGCGCGCGTTCCGCAACGGCAAGATCGACGTGCTAGTCGCGACCGACGTCGCCGCCCGCGGCATCGATGTCACCGACGTGACCCACGTCGTGAACTGGAACTGCCCGGACGACGACAAGACCTACCTGCACCGCACCGGCCGTACGGGCCGCGCGGGCAAGAAGGGCACTGCGGTGACCTTCGTCGACTGGGAGGACCTGGCGCGCTGGGGGCTCATCGCCCGTCAGCTGGGGCTGGATTCTGCCGAAGCGGTCGAGACGTACTCGACGTCGGATCACCTCTTCGCCGAGCTCGACATCCCCACCGAGGCCAAGGGCACCCTGCCCAAGAACAAGCGCACCCGCGACGGTCTCGAGGCCGAGACGCTCGAGGATCTCGGCGGGCCCGATGGTGGCCGCGGCGGTCGCGACAGCGGACGTGGCGGGCGCGATGGTGGCCGTGGCGGGCGTGACAGCGGTCGCGAGAGTGGTCGTGGCGGTCGTGAAGGTGGCCGCGGCGGACGTGACAGCGGTCGCGGTGGCCGCGACAGCGGGCGCGATGGTCGTGAGGGCGGGCGCGGAGAGCGCAGCTCCGCGCCGCGCGAGGATCGAGCACCTCGTGAAGACCGGGCTCCCCGTGAAGACCGAGCACCTCGTGAGGAGCGGGCTCCCCGCGAGAATCGAGCACCGCGTGAGCAGTCGGCCGACGGGGCGAGCGACCGTCCCCGCCGCACCCGCTCCCGCACCCGCCGGGTGAACGGCGACGTCGTCTCCGACTCGGGTGCTTCCTCGTCGAACGACAGCTCGTCGAACAATGGCTCGTCGAACGGTTCAGCGTCCGAGAGCGCCGCGTCCAGCAATGCCTCGTCCCGCGGCTCCGGCCTCCGGAGCGAGAAGACGTCCGAGGGAAGCGGCGAGGACCGTACGCGTCGGCGTCGTTCCCGTGGCGGCCGCGGTCGCAGCCGCGGCGGCGAGGGCCAGCAGACGCAGAACTCCGGTTCCGACGCCTGACCTTCCAGGACATCACGACGGCCCTGCGGCGAGCACCAGCTCGCGGCAGGGCCGTCGTCCTGTTCCGTCTTCTCCAAACCATCCCCAGGCCAGCTCAGGCCGACTCAGACCTGCTCAGTACCTGCTCAGGGACTGCTCACGCCGGGACAGGCATCGTGCGGATCATCCGGCGATGACGCCCCAGCTGACCAGGAACGAACGGATCGCGTCGAAGATCATCTGGGTGCTGATCGCCGCCAGCAGCACGCCGGAGATCCGGGTGACGAGTGTGACGCCGCCGTCACCCAGCACCCGGGCGATCACCCCCGCGAAACGCATCGCGAGATACATCGCCAGCGCGAGGGCCACCATGGCGACCACGAGCGAGATGACCCGTGAGGCCTCGCCGCCGGTCTGCTGCACGAAGAGCATCACGGCCACGATCGCTCCCGGACCGCCCAGCAGCGGGGTGCCCAGCGGCACCAGAGCCACGTTCACCCCCTCGCTCGCCGCCATCTCGCCCTCCTTGCCGGCCAGCAGCTGGAGGGCGACGATCAGCAGCAGCAGGCCCCCGGAGAACTGCAGCGCCGGCAGCGAGATGTGCATGTAGTCGAGGATGAAGCGCCCGAACACCGCGAACACGGTGATGATCAGCATCGCGACCGCGACGGCGACGAGGGCCGCACGGGACCGCTGCTTCGCGGTCATGGTGCTGGTCAGGGAGAGGAAGATCGGGACGGTGCCCGGGGGATCGATGATGACGAAGAGGGTGACGAACACTCCCGTGAGGAAGCTCAGGTCGACCAGGTTCACTTAGCGTATGACCTCGGTGCTGCTCGTGGCGCGGTGGGTGATCGCGGCCAGGACGTCCGGCTGCGTGAGGTTCTCTCCGAGCCGGTTGGGTTTTCCCGCGCCATGGTAATCGCTGCCGCCGGTGATCAGGAGGTCATGCGAGGCGGCGAAGTCCTTCAACCGCGTGCGTTCTGCCTCATCGTGCTCCCGGTGGTCGACCTCGACCCCCGCCAGTCCCGCCTCCACCATCTCCTCGAGCAGCTCCAGGGGCAGGTCCGCATCGCGGGTCACGGAGCCGGGATGGGCCACGATCGCCACTCCCCCGGCGTCCCGGATCGCGCGCACCGCCGCGACCGGGGACGGCGCGTAGTACGGCACGTAGTAGGGCCCGGAGGGTTTGAGGATCTCCTGGAACGCAGCGGAGCGGTCCGTGACGGCCCCGTAGGCGACCAGGGCGTCGGCGATGTGGGGCCGTCCGATCACGGTCGACTCGCCGGCGGCCTGCGCTCGCACGTCGTCCCAGGTGATCGGATAGTCCTGGGAGATCAGTTCGACCATCGCACGGGCACGGTCGACGCGGGAGGCGCGGGCCCGGGCCATCTCGGCGGCCAGCTCGGTCTCCGGCGACGGATCCACCAGGAGGGCCAGGACATGGATGCTCAGACTCCCGTGCTCCGCAGAGACCTCGATGCCCGGCACCGCGGCGACGCCGCTCGCGGCGACCGCGGCGGGCAGCTCCTGCCACCCGGCGACCGTGTCGTGGTCGGTGAGGGCGAGGACATCCAGATCAGCCTTCCGCGCACGGGAGAAGAGCTCCCGCACATCGCAGGTGCCGTCGGACCAGGACGTGTGGGCATGCAGGTCGATGCGCGCCGCGCGGGGCTGGTTGGACCGCTCACTCATACGCCCAGCGTAGTCCGCGTCATGAGACCATCGGGGGGTGAGCACCGAGAGCATCGAAACCAGCACAGATCGCACGGACGACACGAAGGACCTCGCGAGCCGCGGTGACACCCGCAGCCAGCGACCCACCAACGAGGCCTTCCGTGAGTTCATCTCCTCCGGGTGGGACGAGACGGTCCCTGATGCGGAGCGTCGCGAGGCCGCGGATTTCACGCCCGCGCGACGCGATGCCCTGGTGCGCCGTCTGCCCGCGACCCGGCTGGTGCTGCCCGCCGGTGTGCTGAAGGTCCGTTCGAACGACACCGACTACCCCTTCCGCCCGGAGACGGCCTTCGCCTACTTCACGGGGCTCGGCACCGACGAGGAGCCCGACAGCGTGCTCGTCGTCGAGCCGTCGGCCGAGGATCCCGAGCGTGCGGTGGCGACGTACTTCTTCCGCCCGCGCGCCGGTTTCGACACCTCGGAGTTCTACGCCGACTCCCGCTACGGCGAGATGTGGGTGGGGCGGCGCCCCACCGTCGCCGAGGCCTCCCAGCGTCTGGGCATCGAGGTGCGCCACATCGACGAGCTGCGCGACCATCTCGCCAAGGACGTCGGGGCCCAGCTGTCGCTGTCGGTCATGCCCTCGGTCGATGCCGCCGTCGAGGCGATGGTCCAGGAGATCCGCACCCAGAACGGCCTCACCGACGGAGCCGACGCCACGGCGGAGTTCGACCGTCTGAAGGAAGCCGCGAGCGAGCTGCGGCTGGTCAAGGACGAGTACGAGGTGCGCCAGATGCGCGCGGCGGTCGATGCGACCATCCGCGGCTTCGAGGACGTCATCACCCGCCTGCCCGAGGCCGTCGGCCATGAACGCGGCGAGCGCGTCATCGAGGGCGTCTTCGCGGCCGCCGCGCGCGCCGAGGGCAACGGCGTCGGCTATGACACCATCGCCGCCGCCGGCGACCACGCCTGCACCCTGCACTGGACCCGCAACACCGGGGCGGTGCGCGGGGACGAGCTGGTGCTGATCGACGCCGGCGTCGAGATCGATTCGCTGTACACGGCGGACGTCACCCGTACCCTCCCGGTCTCGGGGAGCTTCTCCCCCGTCCAGCGCAGGGTCTACGAGGCCGTGCTCGAGGCCGCCGACGCCGCCTTCGCCGTCGCCCGCCCGGGTCTGCACTTCCGTGATCTGCACACCGCGGCGATGACGGTCCTCGCCGCCCGCCTCGAGGAGTGGGACCTGCTGCCCGGCACCGCCGCAGAGTCGCTCTCCCCCGAGGGCCAGTGGCACCGTCGCTGGATGCCCCATGGCACCAGCCACCACCTGGGCATGGACGTGCACGACTGCGCCCAGGCCCGCCGCGAGATGTACCTCGACGCCGAGCTCGAGCCCGGCATGGTCTTCACCATCGAGCCGGGGCTGTACTTCAAGGAGAACGACCTGCTGGTCCCCGAGGAGCTGCGGGGCATCGGCGTGCGTATCGAGGACGACGTCCTGGTGACCGAGGACGGCGTGGAGAACCTCTCCGCCGCCGCCCCGCGCCGGGTCGAGGACGTCGAGCGCTGGATCGCAGAGCTCCGGCGGTGAGCACCACGTCGCCGCCGCGCTTCTACGCGGCACGTCTGGTCGGCACCACCGTCTTCGATCCCCTCGGGGATGCCGTCGCACGGGTGCGGGACATCGTCGTGCTCCCGCAGTCGCGCGGCGCGGCGCGCGCCGTCGGCCTCGTGGTCGAGGTCGCCGGCAAGCGACGCGTGTTCCTCCCGATCACCCGTGTCACCGCCATCTCCCCGGGCCAGGTGATCTCCACCGGGGTGCTCAACGTGCGCCGTTTCGAGAAGCGCTCCGGTGAGCTCCTGGTGGTGGGCGACCTGCTCGATCGTGCGGTGACCCTGACCGACGGCACCGGCGGGGCGACGGTGCTGGACATCGCGCTGGACCAGAACCGGCACAAGGACTGGGAGGTCTCCCGGCTGCACCTCCGGCGCCCTCGCCGTGGCAGCTCCTTGAGCCGTCTCGTGTCCCGCGGCGAGACACTCACGGTGGAGCTGAACGAGGTCACCGGCCTCTACGGCACCCAGGAGGAGCAGTCCGCGCATCTGCTGGCCGCGTCCTACCAGGACCTCAACCCCGCCGACCTCGCCGAGATCCTCCAGGAGCTCGACGCGAAGCGCCGCATCGAACTGGCCGGGGAGCTGGCCGACGAGCGCCTGGCGAACGTGCTCGAGGAGCTACCCGAGGACATCCGGGTCGAGGTCGTCACCGGGCTGGACGCCACCCGTGCGGCGGACATCCTCGACGCGATGGACCCCGACGACGCCGCGGACCTCGTCCAGGAGCTTCCCGAGCAGGTCGCCTCCCAGCTGCTGAACCTCATGGAGCCGGAGGAGGCCGAGGACGTCCGTCGGCTCCTGGCCTATGACGAGTACACCGCCGGCGGCATGATGACCACGGAACCGCTCATCGTGGCCCCGGAGACCCCGGTCGCGCACTGCCTGGCCATGATCAGCCGAGAGGCGCTGCACGCCGCCCTGGCCTCGACCGTGCACGTGTGCCGCTCCCCGCTGGAGACCCCGAGCGGGAAGCTGCTGGGCATCGTCCATTTCCAGCAGCTGCTGCGGGAGCGTCCCGACCGGCCCGTGGGCGAGATCCTCGACAACGACAAGGTCGCCGTCCGCCCCACCGCACCGCTGTCCGCGGTGACCCGCGAGATGGCCACCTACAACCTCGTCTCGATCCCGGTGATCGACGAGGAGGGCCGCCTGCTGGGGGCGGTCACCGTCGATGACGTGCTGGACCACATGCTCCCCGATGACTGGCGCGAGCAGGACGAACCCGTTCCCACCACCGGACAGATCGACCTGTCCGAGATCGCCCGGGCCACCGCCCGTGATACCGCGAAGGAGGGCTGATGATGGCCGAGCACAACCCTGCACCGCTCGATGATCCGTCGCCCCGCCGCACCGCCCTCCTGCGCAACCCGTTCCGCGGAGATGCCTTCGGCCGCGGCGCCGAAGGGTTCGCCCGCATGATGGGCACCCCGGCCTTCCTGGTCGGGATGACGCTGTTCTGCGCGATCTGGCTGACCTGGAACTCCCTGGCCCCGGTCTCCGCGCAGTTCGATCCGCGCGCGCTGAACTTCACCCTGCTCACGCTGATCCTGTCCCTGCAGGCCTCCTACGCCGCGCCCCTGCTGCTGCTCGCGCAGAACCGCCAGGACGACCGCGACCGGGTGCAGGCCGAGCAGGACCGCCAGTCCAACGATCGCAACCATGCGACCACGGACTTCATCACCCGCGAGATCGCCTCGCTGCGTCTCGCGCTCAACGACGTCGCCACGCGCGACTTCGTGCGCGGCGAGCTGCGCGATCTGCTCGAGGACCTCGAAGCGGACCAGTCGGGGACCGAGGGCCGCAACGCGGTCGGCGGGCGCGGCTCCCGGGGGGACCGCGGCGCCGCTGGCCCGCTGGACGCGGACTCGCTGCGCACCATCCTGCGTGAGGAGATCGATGCCGTGCTGAGCGAGCGCGAACGCACCGGCTCTTCCGACGCCTCCGACAGTTCCGGCACCGCCGGCCTCCCGATCGAACTCCCGATCGAACTCCCGAAGGAGCAGAACACTCTGTGACCACCGCTGATTCCGTGCCCGCCGACGACCGTGTCGCCCAGATCCATGAGGCGCTGGCCGGGGTGATCGACCCCGAGATCCATCGGCCCATCACCGAGCTCGGGATGGTCGACTCGGTGACCGTGGATGACGAGGGCATCGCCCGCGTGCAGGTGCTGCTCACCATCGAGGGCTGCCCCATGCGCGATCGCATCGAGCGGGACACCGCCGAGGCGACCGCGACGGTCCCCGGGCTCAGCCGGGTCGAGGTGAGCACGAGCGCCATGACCGAGGAGCAGCGGCGCGAGCTCACGGACCGGCTGCGCCAGGGGCGCCGCCAGATCCCCTTCAACCAGCCCGGTTCGCTCACCCGGATCTACGCGATCTCCTCCGGCAAGGGCGGTGTCGGCAAGTCGACGGTGACCGCGAACCTCGCCGCCGCGATGGCCGCCGACGGGATGCGGGTCGGGGTCATCGACGCCGACATCCACGGTTTCTCGATGCCCGGCATGTTCGGCATCACCGACCAGCCCACCAAGGTCTCCGATCTGCTGATGCCGCCCGAGGCGCACGGCGTGGCCGTCATGAGCATCGGGATGTTCGTGCCGGAGGGCCAGGCCGTGGTGTGGCGCGGCCCGAAGATGCATCGGGCGATCGAGCAGTTCGCCTCCGACGTGTTCTGGGGTGACCTGGACGTGCTGCTGCTGGACCTGCCGCCGGGCACCGGCGATGTGGCGATCTCGGTCGCGCAGCTGCTGCCCGGGGCCCAGATGGTCGTGGTGACCACTCCGCAGCAGTCCGCCGCCTCGGTCGCGGAGCGGGTCGGCTCGCTCGCGAGCTCCACGGAGCAGGAGATCGCCGGGGTGGTCGAGAACATGGCCGGCCTCACCCTGCCCGACGGCACGGTGATGGACGTCTTCGGCTCCGGTGGCGGCGACCGGGTCGCCGAGACCCTGGCGGGGGCCGTCGGTCATGACGTGCCCGTGCTGGGCCGTATCGGCCTGGATCCTGCTCTGCGCGAGGGCGCCGATCAGGGGATCCCGCTGGTGCTCTCCTCCCCGGACTCCCCCACGTCGATGGCGCTCAAGGGCGTCGCCCGGGCGCTGGTGCGCAAGCCGCGCGGCCTGGAGGGGATGAAGCTGCCGCTGACCGTGGCGCGGCACTGAGCATCACGCCGCACGCGGGGTCACCCGGTGCAGGCACGAGGTGCTGACTGCCGGGTGGTGCAGAGGGCCGGGTCCTGAGTGCTGGGTGCTGGGTGCAGGGTGCTGAGGCTCAGGTGGCCTCGGGGTCGAAGGGGGCCCGCTGAGGGCTGTCGTCCTTCGAGCCCTTGGAGGACTTGCCGCTCTTGGAGGACTTGGCCTTCGACGCCGCGCCGGCCGCTCCGGCCCCGGCTGCGACGGAGAGCGACTCCTTGCTGGGCAGCAGCTCCTCGATATCGGTGTCGCCCCAGGCCTCCCGGATGATGCGACGGGGGTCGTACTGGCGAGGATCGTACTTCTTGAGATCCTCCATGGCGATGCCCATCTCGTCCTCGACGGTCGCCCGGGAATCGTCGACCCATCGACGGGCCTGGCGAACCCACTGCACGAGCTGGCGCGTGACGCCCGGGAGCCGCTGCGGGCCGACGATCACGAGGAACACGACGATGAGGATGACGAACTCCCACCCGCCGAGTCCCATGAATCCGGTGCCGCCCATGTCCCACCTGTATGTGTCGTCCGCTGGTATGCAATGCCATTATGGCATCGCGCACGGCTGTGGGGTCCCAGCCTCGCCCGGTTCCTGACATAGTCTGGGCCAGATCGTATGGGCCCACGGAAAGGATGCAGTCATGTCGTCGGGAAAGGTGGCCAGCTGGGCCCATGGTGAGGAGTTCGTCGACGAGTCGATCCTCTTCGCCGACGACGGCGTCCTCGCCCGTGCCAGGGAGCGGGGCAACGAGCTCGGAGCGACTCCGGTGCTGCCCGGGGCGGGCGCCCTGATGCGCGTGCTCGCCGCGGCCGTGCAGGCGAAGGCGGCCGTCGAGATCGGCACCGGAAGCGGCGTCGGCTCCCTCTATCTGCTCTCCGGGATGCACCCGGACGGTGTGCTGACCACGATCGACCCCGAGGTCGAGAACCAGCGAGCCGCGCGGCAGTCGTTCACCGAGGCGAAGATCCGTTCGCCGCGGGTGCGCACGATCGCGGGCAACCCGCGAGATGTCGTCGGCCGCCTCACCGATCACGCCTATGACCTGGTGAGCTTCCCGGCACAGGCCCCGCATGCGGTGGATCTGCTCGCCCATGCCCGACGCCTGCTGCGCCCGGGCGGCGTGCTGGTGATCCCGCATGCGCTCTTCCACGACCGGGTCGCGGATCCGGCCTCCCGCGACGCGGATACCCGCTCAGTGCGCGCCCTGCTCAGGGCCGTCGCCGAGTCCGAGGACCTGGTGCCTGCCCTCACGGGCAGCGGCGACGGCGTGCTCGCCGCGGTCCTGCGCCCCGTCTCGCCCTGAGCGGACCGGGTCGGCCGCGGCACGACCCTCCGAGACGTCGACAGCCCCGCACCTGGTAGGTGCGGGGCTGTCGACGGCGGCCTGGCCCGGCTGTCAGGACGGGATGACGCCCTGCAGGGCGTCACGAAGCTCCACGGCTTCCGACGCGGCGATCTCGACGACCAGACGGCCGCCTCCCTCGAGCGGAACCCGCATGATGATGCTGCGTCCCTCTTCCACGACCTCGAGCGGACCGTCCCCGGTGCGCGGCTTCATAGCAGCCATGGCGTGCCTCCTTGATGGTGTCGCTGCCCAGAGTGGCTCCCCCGGACGGGGCCTCCGGCAGCGCGCGTACGGTGGCTATTATCTCAGGTTCTTCGACCGGATCGGGCGCCTTGCCCGCCGATGCCCCCGAGGAGCCTCGATTCCGGATCCGATCCGGCCCGTCGCGAGCAGCACCATGAGCACGGCGACCACCGCTGCGACCAGCAGGAGCAGCAGCACGATGGGGGTGGCTGCGCTCATCTCCGTGCCGACTCGCGCAGCACGTCGAGGGCTTCCTGCGCGGTGTCCACCACGCGCAGCAGGTCGATGTCTCCCGGGTTGATCGTGCCCCCGTCGAGAACGGCGCTGGTCAGCCAGTCCAGCAGGCCCTGCCAGTAGGCGCGGCCCACGAGCACCACGGGGAACATGTCGATCTTGTGGGTCTGCATGAGGCACAGGGCCTCGAACAGCTCGTCGAAGGTGCCGAAGCCGCCGGGCATCACCACGAAGCCGCTGGAGTACTTCACGAACATCGTCTTGCGGGCGAAGAAGTACCGGAAGTCGACACCGAGGTCGACATACTCGTTCATCCCCTGTTCATGGGGCAGCTCGATCCCGAGGCCCACGGAGATACCACCCGCTTCCTGGGCGCCGCGGTTCCCGGCCTCCATGATGCCGGGGCCGCCGCCGGTGATGACGGCATAGCCGAGGTCCACGATGCCCTGGGCGATCTCGCGGGCGCACTGGTAGGACGGGTCGTCCTCACGCAGGCGCGCGGACCCGAAGATCGAGATGGCCGGCCCCAGCTCGGCCAGCGCCCCGAAGCCCTCCACGAACTCCGACTGGATGCGCATCACCCGCCACGGGTCCGAATGCACCCAGTCACCGGGCGCGTTCTCCTCCAGCAGCCGCTGGTCCGTGGTGCGGGCGGGGCGCTGCGTGCCGCGCAGGGTCACCGGCCCTTTGCGATGCCGTTCTCGTTCCTCGGGAGTCATGGGCCGAGCGTAACCGTGCGGCCGCCCCCGCGGCGCCCGCTCACCGAGCGGACACGCCCAGCCAGCGGCGCAGCGCGGCGAGCGCCACCCGGAGATCCTCGAGCGGCACGTGCTCGTCATCGGTGTGGGCGAGCAGCGGGTCGCCGGGCCCGAAGTTCACCGCCGGGGTGCCGAGCGCCGAGAAGCGGGCCACGTCGGTCCAGCCCTGCTTGGCGGAGACCGGCACATCGCCGAGGGCGGCGAGGAAGTCGCGGGCCGCGTCATCGCCGAGGCCGGGCAGGGCGCCGGCAGCGGAGTCGGTGACCACGATGTCGAGGTCGAGACCGGAGAGCACCTCGCGCACATGCGCCTCGGCCTGCTCCGGGGAGGTGTCCGGGGCGAAGCGGTAGTTCAGGGTCATGCTCGCGAGGTCGGGGATGACGTTGCCGGCGATGCCGCCGGAGATCGCGACGGCGTTGAGGCATTCGCGGTACTCGAGGCCGTCGATCACGGCGCGACGGGCCTCGTAGGCCGCGAGTCGCTCGAGCACGGGGGCGAGGTGGTGGATCGCGTTGTCCCCCACCCAGTCCCGCGCCGAATGCGCGGCGATGCCGCGGGCGGTGACCTCGAGCTTCATGGTGCCCTTGCAGCCGCCCTCGACGCCCGCCGAGGTGGGCTCGCCGAGGATCGCGAAGTCCGCCTCGAGGTAGTCGGGATGCTCGGCGGCGATGCGGGTCAAGGAGTTGTCCGCCGCTGCGACCTCTTCGTGGTCGTAGAAGATCCAGGTGAGGTCCACCGGTGCGGCGTCGGCCTCGACGGCGAGCTGGAGGAACACCGCATCGCCGCCCTTCATGTCGCAGGTCCCGCGCCCCACGAGCTCGTCACGGCCGTCGCGGGTGCGGCGGGAGGAGGGCAGGTTGTCGGCGACCGGCACGGTGTCCAGGTGGCCTGCCAGCAGCACGCGGCGCTCCAGGCCGCGCCGGGTGCGGGCGATGACGGTGTCGCCGTCGCGGATCACCTCGAGGTGCTCGGCGTGCTCGCGCAGCGCGGCCTCGACGGCGTCGGCGAGCGGCTTCTCGTTCCCGGAGACGGATTCGATGTCGACGATCGCGGCGGTGAGCTCGACGATGTCGGCGTGGGGGTCCAGGGCAGGGGCGACGCTGTTGTGCATGCGGCCATTGTGCCCCTCCGGTCGGGGGCTGCGAGCGAGGCTGCAGCGCGCGCGGGGGTCAGTCCGCGCTCAGCGCACCACCGGCGCGGGCGAGCCGCAGGGCGACTGCCTCGGCATGGCGCAGGAGCTGGGCGGACGTGCCCGGCTCCGCACTGATCGCCGAGCCGGGCTGCGCGGTGCTCACCGGCACGCCCACCAGCAGCCGGCGCTCGTAGACCGTGTCGTCGAGGCCGACGGGCGCGTACAGGCCGTCCACCGCGATCGAGCCGGTGAGCATCCGGCGCCGGCTGCCGCGGGAGGCCCAGGAATCCTTCTGGACCTCGCCGCGCTCGCGCCAGGCACCGAGCAGCGGGCTGCGATAGGCGGGAAGGTCCACCGGAGGCAGATGGGCCTCGAGCACGCCGTCGCACAGCGTGGTCGTCCCGTCGGCCGCACGCACCGCGAAGCGCCCTGCCTCCTCATCGATGTCCAGGTGCATCCGTGGGCCGGCGAAGCGGAGCAGACCGGCCTCCTCCAGGGCGAGCACCTGGCGGGCGCGCAGCACCGGAGGCCCCGAGGCCCAGGAGGCGAAGGCATTGCGCAGGTGCTTGTCGATGTCGCCGCGCACCGATTCGGTGGTGTAGGCACCGAGATCGACCAGGCGGTTGACCTGGACGCGCAGGGCGATCAGCACGCGGTACACGAGCAGCCAGGCAGGGTCCGGCCCCGTTGCGTCGTCCAGGGCCCGTCGCAGCACGTCGCGCGTGTGCCGATGGGGGTCGGCGCTGTCCCCGCCGCGCCGCCCGAAGGGGAACAGCAGGTGCAGCAGGGCCTCGTCGGTGGCGAGCTCGCTGTGCCCGGCCCCCTCCAGCGCGCGCCGCAGCTCAGCGAGCATGAGCGGCATGACGTCCCGTTCGTGGTCCACGCCGGCGGAGCGCACCGCGATCTCGAGCACCCGCTCCCCGGTGAGGATCTGCGGCGTGTAGGGCTCGGGCACCTCCGCGCCGAGGTCGGGCTTGGGCCGGTAGACCATGCCGGAGCGCGAGCCGACGATCAGCACCGGCTCCTGCCCGCCCGGGAGATACCGCAGGCCCGACGGGGCCCCCTCGTCGGGGACGAACCTGCCGCCGGCGACGCTGGTGAGCATGCCGACCGCGTCGTAGAAGTTCAGCCCCATCCCCTGCACGGCGACCCGCTCCCTGCCGAGCAGGGCGGCGTAGTCCACGTCCAGCGGGTTCGCGGGCGCGAGGTGCACCAGGCCATGGCGCTCGGCGGCGTCGGCCAGCTGCTGGGAGCGGGGGCCGAGCGCGGTGGGCAGGTGCCCCAGGGCGAGCGCGACGGCGTCGGCGCGCAGCACGCGCCCGTCGTCCAGCCGCACCCGCTGGATTCCGTCGGCCAGCCCGGTGACGTCGACGGCCTCGGCTGCGTGCTGCACGATCCGCAGGCGAGCGGGGTCGGCGTCGGCCTCGGCGGTGGCCAGCACGTGGGCGAGATAGCGCCCGTGGGCCGCACGGGAGGCGAAGTCGCTCGGGGCGAGGCCCTCCGCGGCGAGGTGGTCGGCCAGGGTCTCGTGGCGCGAGGAGGGCACCAGGGGGTGGCAGGAGGCGTCGGGGTACATCGTGGTCTGGCAGGTGGTGGTGTTCATCAGCAGCACGTCGGGCTGGTCGTGCCGCCAGACGGCCCCGCCGCGGCCGACGTACGGATCGATGAGGTGCACGGTGAGCCCGCCGTGCCACTCGTCTCGGTGCGACGCCGCGACCAGCCGTTCGATGATCGCTGTCCCCCGGGGGCCGGCACCGATCACGGCGACGGTGCGGGCGAGGTCGGTGGCGGCGGTCATCGCACCAGTATGGCGCGAGCAGATCCGCTCCTGGACGGTCCCGGTCTGGGAGCATATGTGGCATGACGAACATCCCGCAGCCACCGCCGAGACACCTCCAGCACGGTGCTCCTGCCGTGTCCGGCGGCCCGTTCGGCGGGAAGCACGCCGCACGGATCCGGGCAATCGCGAGCTCGAGCCAGCTGCCCACAGAACGTGCCCGGGCGGACGCGATCGTGATGACCGCGTGGCTGACCGCCGGGCAGCGCGCCCAGTACGCCCCCTCGCTGCGCGCCGCAGGGCACGGCGAGGACTTCGTGGAGCATCTTGCCGATGAACGGCGGGTGGTGCTCGAGGAGGGCCCCGATCCGCAGGACGACGAGCTGGACTCGGCGAGCCGGGCGGAGCGCTCCGCCCGTCAGCTCCCCCTGCGGATCCTCGAGACGCTCCTGGTGCTGGGCGCTCTGGCCTGCTTCACGGTCGCGGCCCTGCGCACCGAGTACGGCGCCGGGATGAGCCGCGACGCCCTCCCGGACGGCATCGTCCCGCTCCTGGTGGGCACCGTGCTGTGCCTGATCGCGGGGGCCGTGGTGGGCGCGGTCGCGACTCGTCGGCGCGATCACCAGCTGCTGGACTGGGCGGTCTCCCGGCCCGGCCAGCTGGGTCGGGGCCTCCCGCTGCGTCGCCCGCTGCAGGGCGGTTCCGTGGGGCCCGCCCTGCTGCGAGGGGTGGGCCCAGCCGTGCTGGTCGCCGCCGGGGTGATCGCGATCTGTGTGGGCGCCGCCATCTTGCTGATCACGCTGCTCAGCGACGCCGACTCCGAGGCCACCACGCTGGCCCTGTGGCTGCTGGGCGGCGGCGTGCTCGCTCTGCTCCTGGCCGTGATCGCGGTGCAGCTTCGCGGCCGACGCCTCGAGCAGATCGTGCGCCGGGCCCGCGCCGCGGAATGGTTCGGCGCGCAGGGCGCGGAACGGTTCGGCGCCCAGGCCGCAGAGCAGAACCCGGATCTCCTCGAGGACACGGGCCTCGGCGAGTCCTGACCCGTCGGTCGCCCAGTGCTCTGTACGGCGCTGGCGCTGGCGCTGGTCAGTCCCCGGCGCTCAGCCCCTGCTCTCGGGCGTAGGACTCCCAGCGCGAGGCGACCGGCACGCGGCGCAGGTCCTTCCCGCCCAGCACCACCAGGGCACCGAGCCCGATGATCACAGCGAAGAGGATCATCGTGGGTCGAGGACCGGTCAGCTCGAGTCCCCAGCCCGCGACCGCCGGGGCGAGCGGCATGAGCCCCATCGCGACCATCCCCATCAGCGCGCCGATCCGACCCTGCATCGACACCGGGGTGATGTGCATGAAGAAGCCCTGGGCCGCGGCGTTCAGCGGGGCGAGGCCGATCCCCATCACCGCGTAGGCCGCACCGATCGCCAGCAGCCCCGGCGCGAACGGGACGAACACCCCGGCCACCGTCATCAGCAGGATGGGCGCGGTGACCAGCATCCCGGTGGACACCCGGTCCACCAGGCGCGGTGCGAGGAATGCGCCCAGCAGGATCGAGGCTGCGAACACCGTGTTCAACAGACCGACGCGCCCTGTCGGGACGCCGCTGGCGGTGAGGTGCAGCAGCACTGTCAGCAGCAGACCGTTCATGCCGAGGTTCACCAGGGTGGCCACTCCGAGCAGCTGGATGCGGACCCGCTGCGAGAGGGTCCAGGCCACGGCCTCTCGCAGATCATCTCGGACCCGGGTGGGGGCGTGATCCTCTGCCCGCGGGAGGTAGCGGCCCCGCATCCTCCAGGTGGCGAGCACCGAGCCGAGGTTCCCAAGCAGCTGGGCGAGCGGCGGGAACACCACGGACAGGCCGACGAGGGCGCCGCCCACCGGGCCCGCGGCCATCTCGACCGCGGCGTCGCGCCCCTCGTTGACAGCGGCGGCGCGCGCCAGCTGCGCCGGCGGGACGATCTGCTTGAGCATCGCATCAGAGGCCGCACCCAGCAGCGCGGCGCGGAATCTGTCCAGGAACGCAATCACCGCGAGCACCGCGACGCTTCCCCAGCCCGCCACGAGCACCGCGACCAGGATCGCCTGCAGGAGCACCCCGGTCGAGCCGGCGAGGAGACGCAGCCGCCGCCGGCCGAATCGATCCGCGAGGAGGCCGCCGGGGATCAGCCCCGCCAGGCCGCCGATCCCCTGGATCATCCCGACCAGGCCCGTCGCCCCGAGCGAGCCGGTCACCACGAGGGTGACCAGCGGGAAGGCGAAGGTGCCGATGCCCGTGCCCAGCTCGAGGCAGATGTCCCCGACCAGCCAGCGGCGGTACTCGGCATTGCGGCGCAAGGGCGGCGGAGCGGGTGCGGCGGTCGTCATGCCGAGAACAGTAGACCGACTTCGCCCCTTGCACAACAAATGGTGCGCACTGCTTCTTGCGCAGTCTCCCGTGCGCAGCAACCCCTGCGCATCACATGGTGCACGCTTCGCCGAACTCCGTACACTCGGGTCATGAGCTCCACCTCGGACGACGACGCGACCACTCCCCCGCGGCACGCCACGCAGGAGCAGCTGCGAGCGCTCGCCCACCCCCTGCGCCTGGACATCGTCGAGCGGGTGGGACGTCGCGGGACGGCCCGTGCGGCCGATGTCGCCGCCGACCTCTCGATCCCCGCGAACTCTGTGAGCTACCACCTGCGGATCCTCGCTCGCGGCGGCGTGATCGAGGAGGCCCCCGAGGCGGCCCGCGACCGCCGCGACCGGGTGTGGAAGCTGACCCAGAGCTCCTTCTCCTTCCGCAGCGGCAGGCACTCGACCAACGATCCGACCAGCATCGATGCCGAGTATCTCGCTGCCTCGGGGGCGACCTCACTCGCGGCCTTCGATCGGATGCGCTCCGCCTGGGGTGCCGAGATCGCGCGGCAGAGGGCGGCCCCGGACCACGCGGACATCACCTCGCTCTACGCCTCGGACCTCCGCCTCTCGAGGGAGCAGGCACAGGAGCTGAACGCGCTCATCCAGGCCACGCTCTCGGACTACGACACGCTCAACCGTGACGAGCAGGGCGTCGAGATCCCGGGCGACCCCGATTCCACGCACGAGGCCTTCTCGTACCAGGTCCTCTGGGCTGCGGTCCCCCTCCGCACGGCGCCCGGCGAGCACACCGCCGGGCACCACGACTGACCCGGAGCCGCACCAGGATGTGCTGTTCCCCGCTGGTCGCTGGGCAGGACGGGCATTCCCCAGCCCGTGCTTCGTAGACTGACCCCATGACTACGACGACGCCCTCCCCCGCCACCCACGCCTGGGGCATCGGCCTCGCCACGCTCGCCGCGGACGGCTCCACCCTGGAGACCTGGTACCCCGCCCCGCAGCTCGGCGAGGCCCCCGCCGCCCCGGAGTCCGAGCCGCTGCACGCACAGCTGGCCGCCGCCGCCCGCACCGACGACGTGCGCGGCACCACCCAGGAGGTCGTGGTGCGCGCGCTCGAGCTCGCCGCCGCCCCGGAGGACACCTCCGACGCCTACCTGCGCCTGCACCTGCTCTCCCACCGTCTCGTGCAGCCCAACGCCCAGAATCTCGACGGACTCTTCGGGACGCTCACCAACGTCGTGTGGACCTCCGAGGGCCCCTGCGCCGTGGCCGGCTTCGAGGAGACCCGCCTGCGCCTGATCGCCGCCGGCCGCACCCCCACCGTGTTCGGCGTCGACAAGTTCCCGCGCATGGTCGACTATGTGCTGCCCACCGGGGTGCGCATCGGCGACGCGGACCGCGTGCGCCTGGGCGCCCACCTCGCCGAGGGCACCACCGTCATGCACGAGGGCTTCGTGAACTTCAACGCCGGCACGCTGGGCACCTCGATGGTCGAGGGCCGCATCTCCCAGGGCGTCATCGTCGAGGACGGTTCCGACGTGGGCGGCGGCGCCTCCACCATGGGCACCCTCTCCGGCGGCGGCACCGAGCGTGTGCGCATCGGCAAGCGGGCCCTCGTGGGCGCTGAGGCCGGGATCGGCATCGCGCTCGGTGACGACAGCGTGGTCGAGGCCGGCCTGTACCTCACCGCCGGCACGAAGGTCGAGGTCGTCGGCGAGAAGACCCAGCAGAGCCAGCAGGGTGCCGGCGCCGACGAACCGCATGTCGTCAAGGCCCGCGAGCTCTCCGGGGTGCCGAACCTGCTGTTCCGTCGCAACTCCCTGACCGGCGCGGTCCAGGCGGTGGCCCGCGAGGGTCAGACCGTCGAGCTCAACGCCGCCCTGCACGCGAACTGATCGCACGAGGGGGCACGAGGTGGCGCGACGCACGGGCACACAGCGCTCGTTCACCCGCCACCTCGTCATCCCCCTGGTGATGGTGCTGCTGCTCGCCGGGATCGCGGGCGGCTCCTATCTCGCCCTGCAGCGCTACGGCTCCCCCGCGCACGCCGGGACCTGCACGGCGAGCGGGCTGGGCACCTCGCACCGCTACTCGACGGAGCAGACGGCGAACGCCGCGCTGATCAGCGCGGTGGCCGTGGACCGCGGTCTGCCCCCGCGCGCCGCCTCGATCGCTCTGGCGACCGCGTTCCAGGAATCGCGGCTGCAGAACATCGACCACGGGGACCGCGATTCCCTCGGACTGTTCCAGCAGCGACCCTCGCAGGGCTGGGGCAGCGCGGAGGAGATCCTGGATCCGGTCTATTCCACCAATGCCTTCTACGACGTGCTCGAGGAGATCGACGGATACGCCACCGCCGACATCAACGACGTCGCCCAGGAGGTCCAGCGCAGCGGCTTCCCCGAGGCCTATCGGGACCACGAGACCGAGGGGCGCCTGTACGCCTCCGCCCTGACCGGTCAGTCCGACGCGAACCTGGTGTGCTCCCTGGACGACGTCGGCTCCACCGTCTCCCCCGAACAGCTGCGTGCCGAGCTGACCCGGCAGTTCCCGCGCCTGAGCGAGGCGGGCCGGCTCACCTCCGCGCTGTCCGGCGCCGCGGCCTCCGCCCCGCAGGTCCCGGCGTCCGCAGGCGCGACGGCGCTGGTCATCGGGGCCGACGGGGACCCGTCCGTCGGCTGGGCGGTCGCCAACTGGGCCGTCGCCCGCGCGGCGGACGACGGCGTGGTCCAGGTGTCCTACCAGGGACGCACCTGGGACCGGTCCCAGCGGGGTGAGGAGGCTGCGGCCTGGTCGGCCATCGACGGAGGCGACCCGGACCAGGTCGTGGTGCTCGTCAGCGGGTCCTGACGACCGTGGGGCCGACGCAGGGTGACGGAGTGCGCGGGGTCCCGCGTAGCCTCTCCCCCATGAGCGACGCCCTCCCCGTCCGGCAGCCCGTCCCGCAGATCGTCGCCCACCGCGGCGACCCGATCCACGAGGTCGAGAACACCCTCGCCGCGATCCGGCGCGCCCATCACGACGGCGCGGAGATGGTCGAGGTCGACCTCCGGCTGACGGCCGACGGGGACTGCGTGCTCCTGCACGATGCGACCACCGCGCGCCTGTGGGGGATCGACCGCCCGGTGAGTGACCAGCGCACCGCAGAGCTCCCTGAGGGGGTCCCGCTGCTCCGCGACGCCCTGGCCGCCACCCCTGCACGGCTGCTGCTCGACATCCCCGATGACGACCCCGCCGACGATCTCGCGCGCGCGGCCGTGGGCGTGGCCCGCGAGGCCGGGGTGGACGTCGTGTTCTGCGGCGAGGAGACCGCGATGCAGGCGGTGCGGGCCGCGGATCCCACCGTCGAGATCCGGCTGACGTGGAAGACTCTCGACCCTCTCCCTGACGCTCTCGTCGAGCAGCTGCGGCCGAGCTCCTGGAACCCGCCGCACGAGCTGGTGGACGCGGCGTCGATCGTGCTCGCCCGGACGCAGGGCCTCGCCGTGACCTGCTGGACGGTCGACGACATCGATCGGGCGCGCGAGCTCGCCGCCCTCGGGGTCGACGCCATCACCTCGAACCGGGCCGGAGAGCTGCGCGCCGCGCTGCAGGGAAGGTGACCCCGGACGACGAGCTGTCCCGCCACGTCGCACCGACGACGAGACCCTGACCTCGACGACGAGACCCTGACCTCAGCGCCCCTCGCGGGGTGTCGTGGTCAGGGTCGTCATGCGCCGTCTCGCGCGGGCAGTGCAGAGATCAGTCGCGGCCGTCGAGATCCGCCTTGAGCCCTGCCAGGCGCAGCTCGCTGGTGCCGGTGCGCCCCGTCATGGGCACGTAGGACCGCTCGGAGTGACCGGTGTAGATCTGGCGCGGGCGCCCGATCTTGGTCTCGGGATCGTGGACCATCTCCTGCCACTGGGCGATCCAGCCCGGCAAGCGGCCGATCGCGAACAGGACGGTGAACATCTCCGTCGGGAAGCCGATCGCGTTGTAGATGAGCCCGGTGTAGAAGTCGACGTTCGGGTAGAGCTTGCGCTCCACGAAGTAGTCGTCCTTCAGGGCGATCTCCTCGAGCTTCATCGCGAGCTCGAGGCGCTCGTCATGGATGCCGAGGCGCTCGAAGACGTCGTCGGCGATCTTCTTCACGATGCGAGCGCGCGGATCGTAGTTCTTGTAGACCCGGTGGCCGAAGCCCATGAGCCGGATCCCGTCCTCCTTGTTCTTCACCTTCTCCATGAAGTCGCGCGGGTCCATGTTCTCGGCCTGCATCTGGTCGAGCATGTCCATCACCGCGGCGTTGGCACCGCCGTGGGCGGGGCCCGAGAGCGCGCCGATGCCGGCGGCGATCGAGGTGAACAGGTTCGCCTGCGAGGAGCCCACCAGGCGCACGGCCGAGGTGGAGCAGTTCTGCTCGTGGTCGGCGTGGAGAATCAGCAGCTGCTCCATCGCGCGCACCACGACCGGGTCGGCGATGTAGTCCTCGACCGGGAAGCCGAAGGTCAGGCGCAGGAAGTTCTCGATCAGCGAGAGCCGGTTGTCCGGGTACAGCAGCGCATGGCCCTGGGCGATGCGGTGCGCGTAGGCGGCCATCGTGGGCATCTTCGCGAGCAGCCGTACGGAGGACAGCCGCACCTGCTCCTCGTCGAAGGGATCCAGGGAGTCCTGGTAGAAGGTCGACAGCGCGGAGGTGCCGGCCTGCAGCACGGCCATCGGGTGGGCGTCGCGCGGGTAGCCGTCGAACATGCGCTTGAAGCGCTCGTCGAGCAGGGTGCGGCGCTCCACCTGGGCCTCGAAGTTGTCGAGCTGGCCGTTCGTGGGCAGCTCGCCGTTGATGAGCAGGTAGGAGACCTCCAGGAAGGAGGACTTCTCCGCGAGCTGCTCGATCGGGTACCCGCGGTAGCGCAGGATGCCCTCGTCGCCGTCGATGAAGGTGATCGCCGACTTCGCGTTCGCGGTGTTCATGAAACCGGGGTCGTAGGTGACCTCACCGGTCTCCTTGCGCAGCGGGCCGATCGAGATGCCCGAGTTCCCCTCGACAGCAGGGACGATCGGCAGCTCGAGGGACTTCTCGCCGTGCGTGAGCTGGGCAGAGGGGTTCGCGTGATCCATGGGCTCTCCGTTGTGCAGTATCGGATCGGTGGTGCGCGCAGGGCGCAGGGTTCAGGGGTGCGAGAGGCGCCGGGCGGCGGCGCTGATCCGCTCGTCGGTCGCGGTCAGGGCGACGCGGACGGAGTTCGCGCCCCCCTCACCATAGAACATCCCCGGAGCCACGAGGACCCCGAGGTCAGCGAGACGTTCGACGCTGGTCATCGAGTCCTCGCCGAAGCTCGTCCACAGGTACAGGCCGGCCTGGGAGCCGTGAATCGTGCCGCCGGCGGCCTGCAGCGCAGGCTCCAGGATGGCGCGGCGCGAGCGGTAGACCTCCCGCTGCGCGGCCACGGCCGCATCATCGCCGAGGGCCACGGTCATCGCGGCCTGCATCGGCCCGGGGAGCATCATGCCGGCCTGCTTGCGCACGGCCACCAGCTCCCCGACCAGCGACGGGTCACCGGCGACGAAGGCCGCCCGGTAGCCGGCCAGGTTGGACTGCTTGGACAGCGAGTACACGCACAGCACGCCGTCGAGATCGCCGCCGTTCACGCGCGGATCCAGCACCGAGGGGACCTCGTCGACGGTCCACGGCAGCAGCGCGTAGCACTCGTCGGAGGCCACGACGATGCCGCGGCCGCGGGCCCAGTCGAGGATCGCCGCCATCTGCGCAGCGGTGAGGACCTCACCGGTCGGGTTCGACGGGGAGTTCAGCCAGAGCAGTCGGATGCGGCTCGCGTCCGACGAGTCGGGCAATGCCGCATCACCGCGCGCCGCGAGGTCCGCCATGTCCACCGCCAGCGGCTCGGCGCCGACGAAGCGGGCGCCGATGTCGTAGGTCGGGTAGGCGATGTGCGGGAACGCGACGACGTCTCCTGCTCCGATGCCGAGCTGGAAGGGCAGGTGCGCGACGAGCTCCTTGGAGCCGACGGTGGGCAGCACGCCGTCGACGTCGAGCTGCTCGGGAGCGGACCGATGACGACGCACGAAGTCCACGAGAGCCGCCCGGAGCGCCGGGGTGCCGATGGTCGTCGGGTAGCCGGAGCTGTCCGCGGCGGCGGCGAGCGCCTGCTGCACCGAGGTGGGCGTGGGATCCACCGGGGTGCCCACGGAGAGGTCGACGAGGCCGTCCGGATGGGCCGACGCACGCCGCTTGGCGTCGGCCAACGCGTCCCAGGGGAAGGCGGGCAGCCGGGCCGCGAGGCCACGGCGGACGCTGCCGGCGGACGTCCGGGAAGCCGTGGAGGAGTCTGAGGTCCGGGACATGTCGCTCATCGGTCAGGCCAGCGGATTGGTCTGCGCGGGCAGGGCCTCGACGAGCGGGTGATCCTTGTCGATCACGCCCATCTTCGCCGCGCCGCCCGGCGCTCCGAGATCGTCGAAGAAGTCGACGTTGGCCTTGTAGTAGTCGGCCCACTGATCCGGGGTGTCATCCTCGTAGAAGATCGCCTCGACGGGGCACACGGGCTCGCAGGCGCCGCAGTCCACGCACTCGTCGGGCTGGATGTACAGCATCCGATTGCCTTCGTAGATGCAGTCCACGGGGCACTCGTCGACGCAGGCACGGTCCTTCACGTCGACGCAGGGCAGGGCGATGACGTAGGTCATGGGCAGCATCCTTCCGGCAGGGAGACGCCTTCATTCTGTCATCCCCGACCTGCCCGGTCCCGCCGATCCGGGGCCCGAGCGGCGGACGTGACACGACGAACACCTCTGTCGCGCTAGCCTCGCAGGATGACCAGGCACGACGGGCACCCCAGCGATCCCTCTGACGGCCCCCTCGACGACCCCCGGGACGTCTCTGTCCCGGGGCATCGGATGCGCGCCGGCTGGGCTCCGTTCCTCCAGGTCGGGACCCGGGTGGTGCTGCGCTACGCGATCGACCGGGAGGCCTCTCCGCACGGGGAATCGATGAGCGATGCCCTGGGCACGATCCTGGAGGTCGACGAGGCATCCATCCAGGTGATGACCCGGCGCGGCGAGAGGCGGGTCCCGCGGGCCCTGGTCATCGCCGCGAAGGAGGTTCCTCCCCCGCCGGTGCGCCGTCCTCGGGCCGCGCCTGCTCCGGAGTCTGAGCCTGGGCCCGGTCCTGGATCTGTGCCTGAGCCGGGGCCCGGGTCGCCCTGAGGATGTAGTCGACAGCGGACAGCACGTGCAGCACCACCGAGATCCACAGCAGCACCCGCACCGCACCGAGCAGGCCCGGAGCCCAAGCCGCGGCGGCCACGAGCAGGAACACCGAGGTCATGAGCGCGAAGGTGCGCGCCTTCCCGATCCGGGACACCTCGAGCCGGCCTCCCAGCGCCGCGCGCGTGGCCAGGAGCACCATCGCCACATCAGCGACGACGATGATGATCAGGGCCAGCCAGGGCAGGAGTCCCGCAACCGCGAGAGTCGCCGTGATGGCGGCGAGTCCCAGCCGGTCCGCGATCGGGTCGATGATCTCGCCCGTGCGGCTGGTCTGGTCGAGCGCGCGGGCCAGCATCCCGTCGATCCAGTCGGTCGATGCCCAGGCCAGGAGGAGCACCACGGCAAGGGTGTCCGGGCCGTCCAGGAGCAGCGCGCACACCGGGGCCAGCAGCACGAACCGGACGAGGGTGACGAGGTTCGGGATCGTCGCCCAGTCGGGACGACGGGACGTGCTCATGGGCGCCGGTGTCGCCACAGCGTGATGGCCAGCAGCGCGAGGAACGGGATCGCGATCCCGAGGCCCTGCACGATCCACCCGGAGTACTGCGGCTGATCGCCGATGACGGCCGGCATCAGCACGCCGCCACCGGCGCCGTTGCCCAGGAACGGCGCCGCGAGGAGGCCCCAGAGACCGCCGAGCACCAGCAGCGGCAGCCGGGCCCCGGTCGCGGCGTAGAGGAACACGCAGGCGACGATCTGGAACAGAGCGCCGAGGAGGAGCCCGACCGGGAGGTCCAGGCCGAGCACATCCAGCTGCATCCGATGCGTCGTGATCATCAGCAGCACCGAGATCACCGTCAGCACGACCCCCATCACCACCTGGAGGATCCGGGCGGGGATGGAGGTCGTGTCGACCGTCGTGGGCCTCGTCGGCCGAGGACTCGCGTCCGTCACGGGATCACTTCCCGGACTTGGCCTTCGACCGGGCGCGGTTGCGCTCGTTGGCGTCGAGGAGGACCTTGCGGATGCGGACGACCTCGGGGGTCACCTCGACGCACTCGTCGTCGTTGGTGAACTCGAGGGACTCCTCGAGCGTGAGCCGGCGCGGCGGCACCAGGTTCTCGAAGGAGTCCGACGATGCGGCACGCATGTTCGTCAGCTTCTTCTCCTTCGTGATGTTCACGTCCATGTCCTCGTTGCGGGAGTTCTCCCCGACGACCTGGCCTGCATACACCTCGGAGGTGGGCTCGACGAAGAACGAGCCGCGCTCCTGGAGGTTGATCATCGCGAAGGGGGTGACGGTGCCGGCGCGGTCGGCGACCAGCGAGCCGGTGGCGCGGAACTCGATGTTCCCCATCCACGGCTCGAAGCCGTCGGCGTAGGACGAGGCGATGCCGTTGCCGCGCGTCTCGGTCATGAACCGGGTGCGGAAGCCGATCAGGCCGCGCGACGGGACGGTGAACTCCATGCGCACCCAGCCGGAGCCGTGGTTGCTCATGGTCTCCATACGGCCCTTGCGGGACGCCATCAGCTGGGTCACGGTGCCGAGGTACTCCTCGGGCACGTCGATGGTCATGCGCTCGACAGGCTCATGCTTGCGCCCGTCGATGTCGCGGGTGAGCACCTTCGGCTTGCCGACGGTGAGCTCGAAGCCCTCACGACGCATCTGCTCGACGAGGATCGACAGGGCGAGCTCGCCGCGGCCCTGCACCTCCCAGGCGTCGGGACGCTCGGTGGGGAGCACCTTCAGGGACACGTTGCCGACCAGCTCCTGGTCGAGACGGTCCTTGACCTGGCGGGCGGTGAGCTTGTGCCCCTTGCCGTTCTTGCCGGCCAGCGGGGAGGTGTTGATGCCGATGGTCATCGAGATCGCGGGATCGTCGATGGTGATCAGCGGCAGCGGGCGCGGGTCCGCGAGGTCGGCGAGGGTCTCACCGATCATGATCTCGGGGATGCCGGCCACGGCGACGATGTCGCCCGGACGGGCCACGCCGGTCATGGGAACGCGGGTCAGGCCCTTGGTCTCCAGCAGCTCGGTGATCTTGACCTGCTTGGTGGTCCCGTCCTGCGTGCACCATGCGACCTGCTGGCCCTTGGCCAGCTCGCCGTTCTTGATGCGCAGCAGCGCGAGGCGGCCCAGGAACGGCGAGGCGTCGAGGTTGGTCACGTGCGCCTGCAGCGGGACCTCGTCATCGTAGCTCGGAGCCGGGATCGACTCGAGGATCGTCTTGAACAGCGGCTCGACGGTCTCCTCCTCGGGGAGGGTGCCGTCGGCGGGCTGCGTGGTCGACGCGCGGCCGGCCTTGCCGGAGGCGTAGACGACGGGCACGTCCAGCACGGCGTCGAGGTCGATGTCGGGCATCTCCTCGGCGAGGTCGGAGGCCAGGCCCAGCAGCAGGTCGGTGGCTTCGCCGACGACCTCTTCGATGCGGGCGTCGGGACGGTCGACCTTGTTGACCACGAGGATCACGGGGAGCTTCGCGGCCAGCGCCTTGCGCAGCACGAAGCGGGTCTGCGGGAGGGGGCCCTCGGAGGAGTCCACGAGCAGCACGACACCGTCGACCATGGACAGGCCGCGCTCGACCTCGCCGCCGAAGTCGGCGTGGCCGGGGGTGTCGATGACGTTGATGGTGATGCCATCGGGCTCGCCGATCCCTGCGGCCGACGGGCCGACGTAGCGGATCGCCGTGTTCTTCGCGAGGATGGTGATGCCCTTCTCGCGCTCCAGCTCGCCCGAGTCCATCGCCCGCTCATCGTGCGTGTCGTGGTCGCCGAATGCGCCACCCTGGGTCAGCATGGCGTCGACGAGCGTGGTCTTGCCGTGGTCGACGTGGGCGACGATGGCGACGTTTCGCAGGTCGTTGCGGAGGCGGAGAGTCATACGCGAGGGCTCGTTTCAGGTTGCGCGTCGGGTCGGGGACCGTGCAGCGCCTGACCGCACCGCTGTGCGGCCCGCTCCAGGGCCTCGGTGAGTCTATCGGCCTGGAGCACAAAGGTCAGCGGTCTGTCGATGAGACGTTCGACGCTGTCCGACCCGCGACCACGGCGACGGTCAGCGCGATGAGCGTCCCGAGCACCAGCTGGACGGCGACCGGATGGCTCCAGACGGAGCCGGGCTCCTCCCCTGCCACGTGCTCGGCGACGGTGACCGGATCCGCGTAGAAGAAGGAGCAGGTCAGGAGGGAGACTGCGAACATCCAGGAGGCCGCGATCGCCACGAGCTCCAGCCACCTCACGCCCCTCATAAGACTCGCCCGAGCCGATCCGCGGACGGATTCCCGACGGATCGGCGGATTCTGCACCGGTTCGTCGGCGGGAGAGTCGCCGCGGTCCGCCCCCGCCGAGGCCGCCAGCTGCCGCCGCTGACCGGCGAGCAGTGCGATCATCCCTCCGCCGAAGACCAGGAGCAGCAGTGCGAGTGTGATCGACGCCACCTCGCCCGTCAGGAGCGGACCGACCATGCTCCCGTCGGTGTCCCGCATCGCGGGGAACGCCCACCGTGGGATGACGAGAGCACCCCACAGCATCCCGACCCCGATGCCCGCGATGAGGGCGGCCGCTCGGCGGAAGGACATCCAGCGCGCGAGCAGCGGCCAGAGCGCATGAACGCCGACAGCGAGGGCGATCTCCAGCAGGAGATCGCCGACAACGCCGCCGACGCCGCTGCTGCGGGACGCGCCGAAGCCACTGCTCCGCGAACCGCTGATGCTGCGCGAGAGACGAGGTCGGGTGAGGGAGGACCAGGCAGCTTCCTTCGCCGCTCGTGCGCGGGCCGAGTCCTCGGCCCGCGCACGATCCGCCGCAGCGGGGTCCTCGCTCATCGGCTCACTCACTCCTGGGCTCACTCACTCTCGGGAACAGCCGCTGTGAGGAGCAATCGCTCGTGGGAGCGATCGTTCCTCGGATCAGGTGCTCGCCGGATCAGAGAGTGCTCAGACGTGGCCCGCCTCGGAGAACGGGTCGATGACGCCGTCGTCCTGCGGCGAACCGTCGACCTGCTCGTCCTCGACCGCCGCGTCCGGGGCGTCGACGTCGATGGTCTCCGACCCCGCGAGCGGGATGGAGCCGCCGGGGATCGCCGCCAGCAGGCGCTTGGTGTAGTCCTGCTGCGGGGCGTGGAAGACCTCGTCGGTGGTCCCCTGCTCGACGACCTTCCCCTTCTCCATGACCAGCGTGCGATCGGCGATCTGTCGCACCACGGCGAGGTCGTGGGTGATGAAGAGGTAGGACAGCCCCAGCTCGGACTGCAGATCGTTGAGCAGCTCGAGCACCTGGGACTGGACCAGCACGTCGAGCGCGGAGACCGCCTCGTCGCAGATCACGACCTCCGGGTCCAGGGCCAGGGCACGCGCGATCGCGATGCGCTGGCGCTGGCCGCCCGAGAGCTCGTTGGGATAGCGACGCATCATCTCCGCCGGCAGCGCGACCTTGTCGAGCAGGTCGCGGACCTTCGCCTCACGACTCTTCGCATCGCCGATGCCGTGCAGGCGCAGCGGCTCCTCGATCGTGTTGTAGATCGAGTACATCGGGTCCAGCGTGCCGTACGGGTTCTGGAAGATCGGCTGCACCCGGCGGCGCAGCGACTTCAGCTCCTTGCCCTTGTACGTGGTCACGTCCTTGCCCTCGAAGAGCACACGCCCCGAGGTCGGCTCGAGGAGCTTCAGCACCATCTGCGCCACGGTGGACTTGCCCGAGCCGGACTCCCCCACGATCGCCGTGGTGGTGCCGCGTGCGATCTCGAAGGAGACCTTGTCGACCGCGGTGAACGGAGTGGTCCTCCAGGGCACGTTCCCGCGGATCGGGAACTCCTTGGTGAGGTCCTGCACCTGGATCACGGCATCGGAGCTCACCTCGCCGTAGCCGAACTGCGGGCCCGCGTGCTCGGCCTGCGTCGACGGGTCGGTTGGGGTGGGGCCCGTCGGGGTGGAGACCGTCAGCGACGGGACCTTCGGACCCGACAGCTTCGGGGCGGAGTACGTCGGCCGCTGCACAGCAGAGGCCCCGTCCGTCTCCTCCGCCGCGGGTGTGCCCGATCCGGAGACCAGACGACGCGACGCCAGCGAGGGCGCCGCCGCGATCAGCCGCTTCGTGTAGGGATGCTGCGGGTTCTGCAGCAGCTCGATCGCGGGACCGGACTCGACGATCTGGCCCTTGTACATGACCACCAGGTGCTGGGCGCGCTCAGCGGCCAGGCCCAGATCGTGGGTGATCAGCAGGACCGCCACGCCGAGCTCCTCGGTGAGGGTGTCGAGGTGATCGAGGATCTGCTGCTGCACGGTCACGTCGAGCGCGCTGGTCGGCTCATCTGCGATGAGCAGCTTGGGACGGGCCGCCAGGCCCATCGCGATCAGGGCGCGCTGCTTCATGCCGCCGGAGAACTCGTGAGGGTACTGGTTCGCCCGGCGCGCCGCATCGGGCAGGCCGGCCTCCTCGAGCAGCTCCACGGAACGGGCACGGGCCTTGGCCCCCCGCGCGACCCCGTTGGCGGCGAGCGCCTCGGTGATCTGGGCGCCCACCTTCCACATGGGGTTGAGGTTGCTCATCGGGTCCTGCGGGACGAGCCCGATCTCGCTGCCGCGCAGGGCGAGGATCTCCCGGGTCGGGACCGCGGTGATGTCCCGTCCGCCGAAGCGGATGCTGCCGCCGGTGATCGAGCCGTTCTTCGGAAGCAGGCGGGCGATGCTCATCGCCGTCGTGGACTTGCCGGAGCCGGACTCGCCGACGATCGCGACCGTCTCGCCGGGATAGACGGACAGGCTCGCCCCACGGACGGCGCGGACCTCTCCGTTCGTGGTCCCGAAGGTGATCTCGAGATCAGAGATCTCCAGCAGCGGGTCGTTGCCCGCTGCGCTCCCCGCGTCGGGGGCTGCTGCGGTGTTCGTGGAGGTGGTCATCGCTTCCTCGCCTTCGGATCGAGGGCGTCGCGCACCGCGTCGCCGAGCATGATGAAGCTCAGCACGGTAATCGCGAGCGCCATCGAGGGGTAGAAGAGCATCATCGGCTGGGTGCGCAGCGCCGGTCGGGCGTCGGAGATGTCCCCGCCCCAGGAGACCGAGCTCGCAGGAAGGCCCACGCCGAGGAAGGACAGCGTCGCCTCGGCCACGATGTACACACCGAGGTTCACGGTGGCGGTGACGATCACCGGGGCGATCGCGTTGGGCACGACGTGCTTGACGAGGTTGGTCACCGAGTTGGCGCCCAGTGCCGTCGAGGCGGTCACGAAGTCCTGGTTCTTCACCGAGATGACCGAGCCGCGCATGATGCGGGCGACGTTGGTCCAGCCGAAGACGCCCAGCACCAGGATCACCATCGGCACGTTCATCGACTCGACCCGGTTGGCGATGACGATCGCCCCCAGGATCAGCGGGATCGCGAAGAAGATGTCCGTGACGCGGGACAGGATCGCATCGAAGACGCCGCCCACATAGCCGGCCAGGGCACCCAGGACGCCGCCGATGAGCGTCGCCAGGATCATCGTGAAGAAGCCGACCATCACCGAGGTGCGGGTCCCGTAGAGCACGCGGGCCAGGACGTCATAGCCCTGCCTCGTGGTCCCGAAGGGATGCTCGCTGCTCGGCGGCTGATTGGCCTTCGAGATGTCCCCGTAGTTCGGGTCCTGCCCGGTCAGCAGACCCGGGAAGGCCGCGACGAACAGGATGACCACGATCAGTGCCGCGGAGATCAGGAAGACGGGGTTGCGGACCAGGTTGCGGCCGGCCTCCGCCCACATCGAGCGGGGCGCGGACGTGGTGTCCACGGCGTCGACCGCCTGCAGGGGGGTCTCGTCCAGCGGGGCGACGAAGTGCGTCGCCGCGGGTCGGACGGAACGGGTGACGGGTTCACTTCGCATAGCGGATCCTCGGGTCGAGAACGGCGTAGAGCAGGTCCACGATCAGGTTGGCGACCAGGAAGATGATCACCAGCAGCGTCACCACGGACACGATCATCGGGCTCTCGCCGTCGATGATGGCGCGGAAGAGCAGCGAGCCGATGCCGCTGATGTTGAAGATGCCCTCCGTGACGATCGCGCCGCCCATCAGCGCACCCAGATCCGCACCGATGAAGGTGACGACCGGGATCAGGGAGTTGCGCAGGATGTGCTTGGAGACGACCCCGCCGCGGGAGAGTCCCTTGGCGGTCGCCGTGCGCACGTGGTCCGCGGTGGCGACCTCGGCGATCGAGGTGCGGGTCAGGCGCAGCACATAGGCGAACGACACGGCGCCGAGCACGGCGCCGGGTACCAGCAGGTTCTGCCACGAGGGGTCGCGCCCCACGTTCACCGGGGCGACGCCGAGCTGCACGCCGAGCACGAACTGGGCGATGAAGCCGATGACGAAGGTGGGGACCGCGATGACGAGCAGCGACACCATCAGCAACGTGGTGTCGATCAGCGTGCCCTTCTTCAGACCCGAGATGACACCGGCGACCACGCCGAAGACGCTCTCGATCACGACGGCGATGATCGCGAGCCGGAAGGTGACGGGGAAGGCCGCCTTGATCTGGTCGATGATCGGCCGGCCGTTGAACCCGATGCCGAAGTCTCCCTGGAAGAGATTCCCCAGATAGATCAGCCACTGGATGAGCACGGGTTTGTCGAGGTTGTACTGCGCGCGCAGCTTGTCGGCCACGGCCGGGGAGATCGGCTTGTCACCCGCGATCGCCGCGATGGGGTCGCCGGAGGAGACGAAGGCCATCAGGTAGACGATGAGGGTGGCGCCGAGGAAGACGGGGATCATCTGCAGCAGTCGCCGCCCGATGTACCAGATCACGTCGGTCACCTTCGGTTGAGGGAGCGCGGGGCGAGGAAAGAAGGGGAACAGCCGTCCGTCCATGGCCCCGGCACATGGACGTGCGACGGCGGGAGACGGCACCAGGGCCGCCTCCCGCCGGAGGTCGCGATCAGAGGATCACTTGGTGATCGCGTAGTACAGCGGGACGGTGTCCCAGCCGTACTCCACGTTCGAGACCAGGTCCGAGAACCCGCCGAAGGTGTTCTGGTACCACAGCGGCAAGGCCGGGAGATCTTCCATGAGGATGGCCTCGGCGGCGTGGAACTTCTCGTTCGCGGCGTCGATGTCCGGTGCGGCGAGGCCTTCCTTCAGCAGGTCGTCGAACTCCGGGTTCTTGTAGTCGCCGTCGTTGCTGCCCTTGCCGTCCGCCGCGGCGGAGGAGTAGATCGGGCCGAGGAAGTTGTAGACGGAGGGGTAGTCCGCCTGCCAGCCGGAGCGGAAGGCACCCTCCATCGTGCGGGCCGTGATCTGCTCACGGAACTCGCCGAAGGCGGGGAACGGGTTCGGCGTGGCCTCGATGCCGAGGGTGTTCTTGACCGAGTTGCACACGGCCTCGACCCAGTCCTTGTGCGGGGAGTCGGCGTTGTAGGCCAGGGTGAAGGGGCCCTTGAAGGGCTGGATCTTCTCGGCCTCGGCCCACAGCTCCTTGGCCTTGGCCTCGTCGAACTCGAGGACCTCCGCGCCGGGGATGTCGGTGGCGCCGCCGCCATCGATCACGGGGGCGACGAAGTCCGTCGCGGGGCTGCGGGTGCCGTAGAACAGCGAGTCGCAGATCGCCGTGCGGTCGATGGCGTACGAGAGTGCCTGGCGGCGGATCTTGCCCGCCTCCCCGGAGAAGTCCGGATCGTCCTGCGGGATGGTGAAGGACTGGAACACCGCGCCCGGGGCGTTGATGGCGCGGTCACCGAGCTCGTCCTCGAAGGTGGACAGGGCCGAGGTCGGGATGATGTCCGAGACGTCGACATTGCCCGAGAGCATGTCGTTGTAGAGCGTCTCGTCATCCGCGTAGACGACGAAGGTGACGCCGGAGTTCTGGGCGGCGCGGGGGCCGTCGTACTCCGGGTTCGGGACGAGCACGATCTCGGCGTCGTGGGTCCAGGAGTCGACCATGTAGGGGCCGTTGCCGATGGGGGCCTCGCCGTAGGCGTCGATGTCCTCGAAAGCCGAGGGCGGCATCGGCGAGTAGGCCGAGTAGCCCAGGCGCGAGGAGAAGTCGGCCTGCGTGGAGACCAGCTTGACGGTGAAGCTCGTGTCGTCGACGACCTTCAGACCGGAGAGCGTGAGGTCCTTGGTCGCGTCATCGGCGGCGACCTCGTCGAAGCCCTCGATGGGCTGGAAGAAGGACTGGCTCTTCTGGGCGTTCGCGGTGTTGGCGCCGAAGTTCCAGGCGTCCACGAAGTTCTGCGCGGTGAGCGCGGTGCCATCGGAGAACTTCAGACCCTCACGGATCGTGATGGTCCAGTTCTGGTTGTCCTCGGACTCGATGGACTCCGCGACCTCGTTCTCGACCTTGCCCTCGGCGTCGTAGTAGACGAGCCCGGAGAAGACCGACGTGATGATTCGACCGCCGCCCACCTCGCTGGTGTTCGTCGGGACCAGGGGGTTCTCCGGCTCGGTGCCGTTGGCGAGGATGGGCTCGCCCGTTCCTCCGCCGGCATCGCTGCCGGAACCGGAACCGGTGTCGCCGCCGGAGCAGGCGGCCAAGGTGACAGCTGCGGCACCGCCGGCGGCGGTGCCCAGCATCATCGATCGTCGCGAAATAGCCATGGGATCTCCTGGGATGACTGAGCTGGATTCGTCGCGCTCCGTTGCGCACGACGCATCCCTCAGTGTGCACCCTCACCTGTCAAGAACTATCCATCAGTCGGTCACAAATCGGTCTCGGGCCCTTTTCAACCACCTTGACCAGGGCAGCTGAAACACACTGACCGGGCACGACGTTCTTCTCGTGAAGGGTGTTGAATGGCCTCATGACTGCTCCGACCACGCCCTCCGCCCCCATCGATCCCACGAGCACCGACGCGTGGGCCTCCCTCGAGGCGCACAACCTCGAGCTGACCGGGTCACTGCGCGAATGGTTCGACGCGGACCCCGAGCGTGCGCAGCGCTTCAGCGCCGACGCCGCGGACCTCCACGTCGACCTGTCCAAGAACCTCGTGACCGCCGAGACCCTCGAGCTCCTGCAGCAGCTCGCCCGTGAGGTCGGCGTGGAGGCGCACCGCGACGCCATGTTCGCCGGCGCCCACATCAACACCACCGAGGACCGCGCGGTGCTCCACACCGCGCTGCGCCGCCCCGCCGGCGCCTCCCCCGCCCTCGAGATCGACGGACAGCAGATCGACGAGGACGTCCACGAGACCCTGCAGCGGGTCTACGACTTCGCCGACTCCGTGCGCTCGGGCGAGTGGACCGGCGTGACCGGCAAGCGCATCGAGACCGTCGTGAACATCGGCATCGGCGGCTCGGACCTGGGCCCCGTGATGGTCTACGAGGCGCTGAGGCCCCAGGCGCAGGACGGTCTGAGCGCCCGCTTCCTCTCGAACATCGACCCGACCGACGCCTACGAGACCACCCGGGACCTCGACCCCGAGACCACGCTGGTCATCGTCGCCTCGAAGACCTTCACCACGCAGGAGACCCTCACCAACGCGCGCCTCGTGCGCGAGTGGCTGCTGCAGGGGCTGCGCGAGAACGCCGGCCTGACCGTGGAGCAGGAGCAGGAGGCCATCGCGAAGCACTTCGTCGCCGTCTCCACCGCCTTGGACAAGGTCGAGGCCTTCGGCATCGACCCCAAGAACGCCTTCGGCTTCTGGGACTGGGTGGGCGGCCGCTACAGCGTCGACTCCGCGATCGGCACCGTGCTCGCCACCGTGCTGGGCCCGGACACCTTCGAGGAGCTCCTGGCCGGCTTCCACGCCATGGACGAGCACTTCGCCACCGCCCCCGCGGAGAAGAACGTGCCGCTGCTGATGGGCCTGCTCAACATCTGGAACGTGAACTTCCTCGAGGCGGAGACCCACGCGGTGCTCCCCTACTCCCAGTACCTGCACCGCTTCCCCGCGTACCTGCAGCAGCTGACCATGGAGTCCAACGGCAAGGCGACCCGCCGGGACGGCTCCCTCGTCACCACCGAGACCGGCGAGGTGTTCTGGGGCGAGCCCGGCACCAACGGCCAGCACGCCTTCTACCAGCTGATCCACCAGGGCACCCGGATCATCCCGGCGGACTTCATCGCTTTCGCCACCCCGAACCATGCCCTGGCCGACGGCGAGCAGGACGTGCACGAGCTGTTCCTCGCGAACTTCTTCGCCCAGACCAAGGCGCTCGCCTTCGGCAAGACGGCCGAGGAGGTGCGCGCCGAGGGCACCGAGGGTGCTCTCGTGGCGGCCCGCGAGTTCTCCGGTGATCGCCCCACCACCTCGATCATGGCCCCGAAGCTCACCGCGTCGGTGCTGGGCCAGCTGATCGCGCTGTACGAGCACATCACCTTCGTGCAGGGCGTCGTGTGGGGCATCAACTCCTTCGACCAGTGGGGGGTGGAGCTGGGCAAGCAGCTCGCCAAGGGGCTCGCCCCTGCCGTCGCCGGGGACGAGCAGGCGATCTCCTCCGAGGACTCCTCCACGTCGGCGCTGATCCGCTACTACCACGAGCACCGCCAGCAGGGCTGAGCGCACGGGCCGAGCACCGGCGACCGCCCGTCGGCACGTTCCGCTCGGCCCGGCATGTCCCGTGCGGGCCGGTATGTTCCGTGCGGGCCGATATGTCCCGCGTGGACCCGCATGTCCTGCGCGGGCCGATTTGTCCCGCGTGGACCCGCATGTCCTGCGCGGGCCGATATGTCCCGCGTGGACCCGCATGTCCTGCGCGGGCCGATGCTGAGGGGAGCTGGCGATATCGCCACCTCAGCGCATAGACAGCCCCTGCAGAACCTCGACGGGCGGGCACGCCCACCGCGAGGAACGACGACGGCGCCCCCGGAGCAGGTCCGGGGGCGCCGTCGTTGTTCCGAGCTGGCCACACTCGTCCAACGTGCTGAGGACGACGGTCCGGCCGGAGGCTAGGTTCCAGTCCGGCCACGCTCCTCAGCTCAGCCGATCTCGCGGCTCAGGCCAGGTAGTCGACCTCGCGGGTCTCCTTGCCGAGCAGCAGGGCCACGATCGTGATGATCGCCGCGAGAGTCAGGTAGCCGCCCACGAGCCACAGCGGGCCGTCCAGCAGCTGCCACAGCGCGATCATCGCGTAGGGCGCGGGGGCCGCGCCGATCACGGAGGCCATGTTGTAGCTGACGGCGCTGCCGGTGTAGCGCACGTCCGAGGAGAACATCTCCGGCAGGAACGCCGCCATCGGGCCGAAGGTCAGGCCCATGAGTGTGAAGCCGAGGATCAGGGTCGCCATCACCCCGACCGTTCCGGCCTGCACCATCGGCTCGATGAGGAGCCCGAAGACTCCGATCGCGGCGGTGACGGTCAGCAGCAGCTTGCGGCGGCCGAGTCGATCTGCGAGCGGACCGGAGACCAGGGTGAAGATGCCGAAGAACACGACGCCGATGATCAGCATGGTGAGGAACTGCGGGCGGTCGTACCCGAGTCCGGGAGCGAAGCCCGCGGCGTCGAAGGGCTTGCCGGCGGCCTCGGCGGCGGCGCGGGCGGTCCCCTCGTCGGCCTCGGTGGTCCCGACCACCATGAGGAAGGCGGTCATCAGGTAGAAGAGGACATAGGTCGCGACCATGGCGACCGTAGCGAGGATCAGCGGCTTCCAGGCGGTGCGGAACACGCGCGCGATCGGGATGGCGGCCACTCGCTCCTCGTCGATGACCTTCTGGAAGGCCGGGCTCTCCATGAGCTTCAGGCGCACCCAGAGGCCCACGATCACCAGGATCGAGGACAGCAGGAACGGCAGGCGCCAGCCCCAGGACATGAACTGCGCGTCGGTGAGCTGCAGGCTGAGGACCACGAACAGCAGGTTGGACAGGATGAACCCGATGGGGGCGCCGAGCTGCGGGAAGGTTCCGTAGAGCGCGCGCTTGCCGGGCGGGGCGTTCTCGGTGGCCAGCAGCGCCGCCCCGGACCATTCGCCGCCCAGGCCGATGCCCTGGCAGAACCGCAGCAGCACCAGGATCGCCGGGGCGAGGACCGTGAACCCCGGGGTCGAGGCAGTGGGAAGCACCCCGATGAGGAAGGTCGCGATGCCCATCACCAGCAGGCTCGCGACCAGGGTGGTCTTGCGGCCCACGCGGTCCCCGAAGTGGCCGAAGACCAGGGAGCCCAACGGGCGGGCCACGAAGGCGACGCCGAAGATCGCGAAAGAGCTCAAGAGCTGGTTCGCCGGGGTCTGCGTGGGGAAGAACAGAGCGGGGAACACCAGCGAGGCGGCGGTCGCGTAGGCGTAGAAGTCGAAGAATTCGATCGTCGTGCCGACCATCGAGGCGGTGATGACGCGGCCGCGGGTGTTCGCGGGGGCGGCTTCGGGTGCCGAGGTGGAAGGGGACGGGGACGGGGCGGTACTCACGGCGATCGACTGTAGACCCGAAATCCCGCCATGCGGACGACTCTGACACATCGTGAGACGACGGTCGGCAGGCCGTCAGGTCACGAGACGGCCCCGGTCCTGGAGCACAGCCCCGCCCCTGCCCTTTCGATGAAAGGATGATGGAGGCATGCCTGAAAAACTCGAGGGGAACCCATGGAAGCACTGATACCACTCATCGGTGGCGCGGTCGTCATCATCGTCGTCATCCTGATCCTGCTGCTCATCCTGATGCGCAGCTACCGGATCGCGGCGCCCAACGAGGCGCTCATCATCACCGGTCGCAACGCGAAGGCCAGCCCGACCGGCGACATCGACCTCGAGTCCGGCAGCGCCCGGGTGATCATCGGTGGTCGGGCGATCGTGCGTCCGATCGTCGACCGTGCCTTCGTGCTGAGCCTGAGCTCGCGCCAGATCCCGGTCGAGGTCGAGGGCTACTCGATGAACGGCATCTTCCTGCGCCTGCGCGGCGTCGCGCAGGTCAAGGTCGGGGGCAACATCGAGGACGTCCGCAAGGCCTCGCAGCGCTTCCTCGATCAGCAGCAGCAGATCGACCATTACACCCAGGAGATCCTCTCGGGCACGCTCCGCGCCGTGGTGGGCACGCTGAGCGTCGAGCAGATCATCCGTGACCGCGCCTCCTTCGCCAACCAGGTCCAGGCCGAGGCCGAGCATTCGATGAACAACCAGGGTCTGGTCATCGACACCTTCCAGATCTCCTCGATCGAGGACGACGGCTCGTACCTGCGCGACTGGGGGCGGCCCGAGGCCGCCCTGGTCGCCAAGCGCGCCGCGATCGCCGAGTCCGACGCGAATCGTGAGTCGACCCAGGCCACGAACCTCAACCTCCAGCAGGAGGCCGAGTCGAAGCAGTCCTTCGACATCCGCAACGCCGAGATCAAGGAGCAGACCGACGCCCGTCAGGCCGTCGCCGATGCCTCCGGTCCGCTGGCGCGCGCCGCGCAGCAGCAGAAGATCATCGAGCAGGAGGAGCTCATCGCGGTCCGCAACAACGACCTGCGGGAGAAGCAGCTGATCGCCGAGGTCCACAAGCCGGCCGAGGCGAAGCGCTACGCCGAGCAGCAGGATGCGGACTCCAAGAAGTACGCGCACATCGCCGAGTCGGAGGCCCAGCTGCAGGACGAGCGCAACCGCGCCGAGTCCCGCAAGGTCACCGCGGACGCCGAGGCCCACGCCATCGAGGCACGGGGTCGTGCGGAGGCCGAGATCGAGCTGCAGCGCCGCTCGAAGGACGCCGAGGCTGTGCGCCTCGAGGGTCAGGCCGAGGCTGATGCCCTGCGTGCCAAGGGTGACGCCGAAGGTGCATCGATCCGCGCCAAGGGTGACGCCGAGGCGGAGACCACGCGTGCTCGCGCCGAGGCGTACAAGCAGTTCAACGACGCCGCCGTGCTCAACCAGGTGCTCGAGGTGCTGCCTGCGGTCGCCAACGAGCTCGCCGCGCCGTACTCGAACATCTCCAACCTGTCGGTGTTCTCCACCGATGGTGAGTCCAAGATCGGGCAGAACATCTCGCTCGGTCTCGCTCAGGTGCTCGACATGGTCAAGTCCACCACCGGTGTGGACTTCCAGGACACGCTCCAGCGTGCCGCCGATGGCGGCCGCGAGGTGCGTGAGCAGGCCGACCAGGCCGAGCAGACGTCCGGCTTCGGCGATCTCGCCGACGCCGAGGACGACTCCGCTCCCGCCGACGAGGCCTGATCGCCTCGACGTCCCGCGGAACGCCCCGGTCCCTCCTCGCGGAGGGCCCGGGGCGTTCTTCCTTCGCGGCAGCGGATCGGCTCGGCGAGACGAGACAGAGCGGGCTGGGCGCCGCAGAGCGCCCGGGATCCTCGAGCGGCAGCTGCGCAAGGCCGCAGTTCAGCGAGAAGGACGCGGTGGCAGCAGATCCCGGACTGCCCCTTCGAGATGAGGGTGCTCGAACCGGAATCCGGTCCGGTCGAGCACGCTCGACGTGGCGTGACGCCCCGTGAGCCCCAGAGCAGGGTCCGTGCGCAGCAGCAGCGCGCCCAGCCGGAGCACGGGGGCGGGAGTGGGCAGACCGATCCGCTGGCCGACCGCCCGGCGCAGGATGCGCATCAGCTCGGCGTTGCGCACCGGATGGGGCGCCGAGGCGACCACCACCCCTGCTGGCAGCTCGGGCCCCTCGAGTCCGAGAGCCGTCAGGACGATCCGCACCCAATCCCGGACGTGGATCCAGGAGACCCATTGGCGACCGGTGCCCACGGGTCCGCCGAGGCCGAGCTCGGCCAGGAGCAGCAGGCGGTCCAGCGCCGGGGTGTTCGCCTCCAGCACGACGCCGGTGCGCAGGATGGCCGTGTGGTCGCTGTGCGCTCCGTCCAGGGCCCGCTCCCACTGCTCGGCGACCCCGGTCATCTGAGGCAGGCCGATGGGGATCGGACTGCTCTCGTCCAGTCTCTCCTCGCCCGCGTCGGACCAGATCGCCGTGGTCGAGGCCTGCACCCAGCGTCGCAGGGGCCGATCCAGATCGCGGCTCGCCGTCACCAGCGCTCTCGTCGCCTCGACCCGGGATCGGGTGAGATCCGCGATGGTCGCCGGGGTGGGCCGGGCATCGACGAGCCGCCCGGCGAGGTTGACGATTGCGACCTCTCCGCCGGCGAGCTCGGCGGTCCAGCCGCCCGCAGTGCGGGCATCCCACCGGACGTCGCGAACCATGCCGCGCTCCCGTTCCGGGCGCGGGGATCGGGTGAGGACCACGACCTCGTGCCCGGCAGCGGTGAGAGCTTCGCTCAGGGCTCGCCCGAGGGTGCCGGAGCCGCCGGCGATGATGACCTTCACTGCGCTCAGCGATCCTGAGGGGCGTCGGCCGTGCCGGTCGCACCGGTCGTGTCCGTCGTACCCATCGTGGTTGTCGCACCGATCGAACCAGTCGCACCGATCTCACCGAGCAGCGCCCTCGCGTAGGTGGCGTGCACGGATTCGTCGTCGCTGGGGTGGTACATGCCCGCGCGCACATCCCTCGAGAGCCGCTCGAGCTCGCTGCGCCGGAAGAACTGGGAGCCGCCGCTGGCGCGCAGCACCTGGTCGACGGCGCTGATCGCGGCCTCGGTGGAGCGGGCCTTCACGCCGGAGAAGTGCAGGAACCACCGTGCTCCGTGATCGGTGATCCCGGGTCCGGTCTCCCCCGTTCCCAGGGCGTCGAGGTCGGCCATCACCTTCTCGATCTGCAGCACCGAGCCGTCGATGCCGATCGCGGCGTCGGCGAGGCGCCGGCGGATGTCGGGGTCGTCGGCGTGGACCAGGTCCCGGGTGACGTTGCGGCGCGTCGCGGCGATCTGCGCCCCGACGGCGACGGCGCGTTCCGCGATGCCGGTGTAGACCGAGGCGATCAGCAGTTCGAAGGCGCCGAAGATGCCCATCACGAAGGGGTCGGGGTTGGGGCCGACGGGGGTGTCGGTCAGGATCCGGTCGGGCTCGATCCGGGCCCCGTGCAGGCGGGTGGTGCGGGACTGGGAGGCGCGCATGCCATGCGTATCCCAGTCGTCCAGCGTCTCGACGTCCTCGGTCCGCTCGAGCACGCCGAAGACGAGCCGGGGATCCGTGAGGCTGGCGCTGGCGACCCGGCCGTGGACGACCATGCGATCCCAGACGGGAGCGAGGGAGGTGAAGATCTTGGTGCCGGTGAGCCGGTATCCACCGTCCTCCTCCGTCTCGGCGCTGGTCCCGGAGTCGAAGAGCATCGCGTCGTTGCCGGCCTCGGAGATGCCGAAGGCGAACAGGCGATCGGCAGCGGCGTCCTCGAGGATCGTGCGCACGGGGCCGACGCCGAGGCGATGGGCATGCAGGGCTGCGCCGGTGACCACGAGGTGCATGTTCATCGACAGGGCGGTCGCCGGCGCGGCCTGCGCGAGGCGTCGCTGGATCCTGCTGGCCTCCAGCAGGCTCGCGCCGAGCCCGCCCAGCTCCCAGGGCACCAGCAGGCGCAGGAAGCCGGCCTCGCGCAGATCGGCGAGGTCCTCGCGCGGGAAGGTGTTCTCGCGGTCGTGGACCACCGCGCGCTCCCGGAAGGTGTCCAGGAGGTCGTCGGGGAGGATCGTCGCCGGGTCCGTGGCAGGTTCTGGAGCGCTCATGTCCCCACGATAGTGGTGCCGCTCAGCGTGCGGTCGGGACCCGTTCGAAGGCCGCCACCAGGGGGCGGTGATCCGAGGCGCGGCTGGGTCCGACCTCGAGCGCCGTCGCCTCGAGGCCGCCGCGCGCCCAGATCGAGTCGATGCGGCGCAGGGGCAGGCGGGAGGGGAAGGTCGCCCGCCCCGGGAACCTCCCCAGCGGCCGCGCCGCCGCGAGCATCGAGGCCAGCGGCGAGCGCGGCGGGTCCGGGGAGAGGTCGGTGGCGGCCTCCCGCCACCCGCTCGCCGACAGGGGTGCGAGCTCCGGGGCCCCGGGGTCGGCGTTGAAGTCCCCGAGCAGCACGGCGGGACCCTCCAGGGCTGCGGCGTGCTCGAGGATCCTCAGCACCTGCGCGGTGCGGTGCCGAGGGTCCTCGTGGTCGAGGTGCGTGACCAGCACGTCGATGGGCTCCTGGCCAGCTGGGTGCACCGTGGTGCTCAGCAGACCGCGGGGTTCGTGGAGCGCGCCGAGGGCCGGATGGCCGGGCAGCGGATGCATCGCGTGCGCGACGATCTCGTGCCGGGTCAGCAGCGCGAGACCGTACTGCTGCCGCTCTCCCCCATGAGTAGAGGTCACGTCGGCCCCAGTCCGGCCGGTGACAGCGCGATCGCCGCTGGCCCTGTCGGCGCCGGCACGGTCGATCGCCGCCCCGAAGCACATCTGCAGGCCCAGCAGCTCCGCCAGGCGGGCCGCCTGGTCCTCGAAGTCCGATCGGGGACCGTAGCCGACGTCGACCTCCTGCAGGCCGATCACGTCGGCCCGCAGGGCGGCGATCGCCGCAGCGGTGCGACCCAGGTCCAGACGGTCCTTGCCGTCGGCCCCGTGGTGGATGTTGTAGGTCCCGACCCGCAGCGCGCCTGTCATCTCACTCCTGTCGTGTCACTCGCGTCGTGTCAGGCCCGTCGTGGCGCTGTCGCCCGTCGTGGCGCTGTCGCACGTCGCGGCGTTCTCACCCGCCGAGTCACTGCAGGCAGCTGGGTCCCAGCAGCGTCTTCAGCGAGGCGTACAGCGCGGCCGACGGGTTCACGGAGAGCCGCTTGTCGAGCTGCATGAGCGTGGTGCGGCCGGGCTCCTGCAGGCGCAGGCGCACCTCGCTGGAGCCGGGGTTGTCCTCGAGCACCCCGCGCAGCTGCTGGGCCACCTTCGTCGTGGCGCGCATCGCGGGCAGAGCGATGGTGACGGGACCGTCGGGCCCGCCCCCGGTCTCCGGGATCGTCATCTCCATGACGCGCAGCTCCGGCATGCCCTTGGAGGTGTCCACGCGGCCCTTCATCGAGACGATGAGGTCCTCCGCGAGCTCGGTGGCGACGGTCTGATAGGTCGAGGGGAACATGAGGCAGTCGATCGACCCCTCGAGGTCCTCGACCGTGGCGATCGCCCACATGTCGCCCTTCTTGGTGGTCTTGCGCTGCAGGGTGGTGATCAGCCCGGCGATCGTGACCATGGCACCGTCCTCGACGGCCCCGTCATCCGCGAGGGAGCTGATCGAGGTCGAGGAGTTCTGGGCGATGACGTGCTCGAGGCCGTACAGAGGGTGGTCTGAGACGTACAGGCCCAGCATGTTGCGCTCGAAGGCCAGCTTCTCCTTGCGATCCCACTCGGGCAGGTCGGGGATCACGATGGTCGCCGCGGATCCGGTCGCCACGTCGTCCCCGCCCGCGTCGCCGAAGACGTCGCCGAAGAGGTCGTACTGCCCCTGGGCCTCCTTGCGCTTCACGTCGACCACGGAGTCGACCGCGTCCTCGTGGATGAGCACGAGGGCGCGACGGTTCGCGCCGAGCTCGTCGAAGGCGCCGCCCTTGATGAGCGACTCGATGGTGCGCTTGTTGCAGACGCTCAGCGGCACCTTGTCCAGGAAGTCGGTGAAGGACGTGAACGCGCCCTTCTCCTGACGGGTCTTGATGATCTCCTCGACCACGTTCGCGCCGACGTTCCGGATGGCTGAGAGGCCGAACCGGATGTCCTCCCCCACGGCGGAGAAGTACAGGTCGGACTGGTTGACGTCCGGCGGCAGCACCGTGATGCCGCGGTGCCGGCAGTCGCCGAGGTACAGCCCCAGGCGGTCGCGGTTCTCCTGGGTGGAGGTCAGCAGCGCCGCCATGTACTCGGTGGGATGGTTCGCCTTGAGGTAGCCGGTCCAGTAGGAGACCACCCCGTAGGCGGCGGAGTGCGACTTGTTGAAGGCGTAGTCCGCGAACGGCATCAGCGTCTCCCACAGCGCCGTCACCGCGGCGGTGGAGTACCCGTTGTCCTTCATGCCGGCCTCGAAGGAGGCGAACTGCTTGTCCAGCTCCGCCTTCTTCTTCTTGCCCATCGCGCGGCGGAGGATGTCGGCCTGACCCAGGCTGTAGCCGGCGACCTTCTGCGCCGTCTGCATGACCTGCTCCTGGTAGACCAGCACGCCGTAGGTCTCGCCGAGGATCTCCGAGAGCGGCTCCTCGAGCTCCGGGTGGATCGGCGTGATCTCCTGCAGGCCGTTCTTGCGCAGCGCGTAGTTCGTATGGGAGTTCATGCCCATCGGACCCGGGCGGTACAGCGCCGAGACGGCGGTGATGTCACCGAACTGGTCGGGCTTCATCTGCCGCAGCAGGGTGCGCATCCCGGAGCCGTCCAGCTGGAACACGCCCAGGGTGTCTCCGCGCTGCAGGAGCTCGTAGGTCTTCTCGTCGTCGAAGGGCAGCGTCTCCAGGTCCGGGGGGACCTTCCCGTTGCGCTCCATGTTCGCGACCGCATCGGAGAGCACGGTGAGGTTGCGCAGCCCCAGGAAGTCCATCTTCAGCAGGCCGAGGGTCTCCAGCGTCGGATACTCGAACTGGGTGATGATCTGGCCGTCGGAGGGACGGCGCATCATCGGCACGATGTCGACCAGGGGGTGGCTGGACATGATCACCGCGCAGGCGTGGACACCCCAGCCGCGGGTCAGACCCTCGACGCCCTTCGCGATCTCGACGACCTTCTGGACGTCGGGGTCCTCGTCGTGGATCCGACGGAACTCGCCCGCCTCCGCGTAGCGCTTGTCCTCGGGGTCGAAGATCCCCTTGATCGAGATGTCCTTGCCCATGACGGTGGGCGGGAGCGCCTTGGAGAGGCGGTCGCCCATCGCATACGGGTAGTCGAGCACGCGCGAGGCGTCCTTGAGGGAGTTCTTCGTCTTCATGACGCCGTAGGTGATGACCTGCGCGATGCGGTCGTCGCCGTACTTGCGCTCCACGTACTCGATGACCTCGCCGCGGCGGCGATCATCGAAGTCGACGTCGAAGTCGGGCATGGACACGCGGTCGGGGTTCAGGAACCGCTCGAACAGGAGGCCATGCTCGAGGGGATCGAGATCGGTGATGCGCATGGCGTACGCGACCATCGAGCCGGCGCCGGAGCCACGGCCGGGTCCCACGCGGATGCCCTGCTCCTTGGCCCACTTGATGTAGTCGGAGACCACCAGGAAGTACCCGGGGAAACCCATCTGCAGGATGACGCGGACCTCGTAGTCGGCGCGCGCCTGCACCGTGTCGGGGATGCCCGCGGGGTAGCGGTACTCCAGCCCGCGCTGGATCTCCTTGATGAACCAGGACTCCTCGTCCTCCCCCTCCGGGGTGGGGAAGTTGGGCATGTAGTTGGCGCCGTCGTCCGTGGTGCGGAACTCGACCTCGCTCATCTCGGCGATGCGCAGCGTGTTGTCGCAGGCCTCGGGGAACTCGCGGAAGAGCTCGCGCATCTGCTGGGCGGACTTCAGGAAGTACCCGGAGCCGCCGAACTTGAAGCGATCCGGGTCGTTCAGCCGGGACCCGGAGTTGATGCACAGCAGGACGTCCTGGATCGTCGCATCCTGCTCGGTGACGTAGTGGAGATCGTTGGTGGCCAGCAGCGGCGCGCCGACGGCCTTGGAGACCTCGATCAGGTCCTTGGTCACGCGCTGCTCGATGGACAGTCCGTGGTCCATCAGCTCGATGAAGTAGTGCTCCTTGCCGAACATGTCCTGGAACTCGCCGGCGGCCTTGACCGCCTCGTCGAACTGACCCAGGCGCAGCCTGGTCTGCACCTCGCCGGAGGGGCAGCCGGACGTCGCGACGAGTCCCTCGGAGTACTTGGAGAGGATCTCGCGGTCCATGCGAGGCCACTTGCCCATCTGCCCGTCGAGCGAGGCGGCCGAGCCCAGACGGAACAGGTTGTGCATGCCCTCGGTGGAGCGCGACAGCAGGGTCATGTGGGTGTACGCGCCGCGCGCAGAGACGTCGTCGCCGGCGAGCTGCTGCTCCCGGGTGCCCCACTGCATGCGAGTGCGGTCATGACGGCTGGTCCCCGGCGTCACATACGCCTCGATGCCGATGATCGGCTTGATACCGGCCGCCTTGGCGGTCTTGTAGAACTCATAGGCACCGAACAGGTAGCCGTGGTCCGTGATCGCGACGGCCGATTGGCCTTGGCGGACGGTCTCGTCGACGAGTTTGTCGATCTTCGCGGCCCCGTCCAGGAGCGAATAATCGGTATGGACGTGGAGGTGCACGAAATCGTCGGACATACCCTCCAGACTAGCCAGTCCGGACGGCCGACATGCCATCAGATGGGCGTCGGGGAGGTCACCCCGGCGCGTCCGACGGGTCGGGAATATTCGGGGCCTCGAGGCCGACTCCCCAGAAGCAGCCCTGCGCGTCCCGAACGGGCTCTCCCCCGACGGCCCGCCTGCCCGCCAGCCGCCAGCCGCCAGCCGCCAGCCCGCCAGCCCGCCAGCCCGCCAGCTCCCCAGCCGCCAGCCTGCCGGCTTCCCAGCCCGCCATGCTCAGAAAGGTTCCACTCCGATGGCACCTTTTGCGTCACCGCACGATCGAACTGCCTGCGCACGGAGCACGCGGAGTGGGCACCTGTGCACGGAGCACGCGGAGCGGGCGCCTGCTCCTGAGCAGCGACGTGTGGGAAGCGAGGCTCACGCCCCGTCGCCCTCGGCCTCCTGCTCACGGCGCGTCTCGGCCAACAAGGTGTTCATGTAGTCGTGGACGTCCTCGAAGCTCAGGCTGCGCTCGTCCCGACGCGGCGGGATGCCGCCCACGAAGGCGCCGCCGTGCCAGGACATGGAGTCGTCCGGCAGGCTCGGGTCGTCGTCACGCCACAGGTCGATCGGGATCGCGTGGGCGGCGAGGTCGCGGGCGATCTCGTCGGCCTGGGCCGGGGGTCCGGAGCGCTGCAGCACGGAGACGAGCAGGGACTGCGCGGCCCAGGCGAGGGCGTCGCCACGGCTGTCCTCCCCCGGGTCCACGGACTCCTGGACCAGGGCGATGTAGCTCGCGGCGAGCTCGTCCGCCCCGTCCTCGTAGTGGTCCTTGGCGACCCTCAGCGCAACCTTCGGCACCAGATCGCGGGCCTCCCACAGCACGGCCGCGCCGACCAGGGCCATCCCCACCCCGGTCGGGAAGTCGGGGTCCAGGGCCATCGCGGTGGCGGGCGCCTTCCCGGCCCGACGGGCGTCGTCCGCCTCCAGGAAGTCGTGGACGGTGCGCGCGATCGCGGCGCGAGCACGGTCATCGTCCCGCAGGGCGACCTCGGCCTCAGCCGGGTCGATGCCGAGCCGTCGCGCCACCTTCGTGAAGGGGAAATCTGCTCGGGCCAGGGCCGCATCCCGCGTGGGGCTCAGCGCGGTGGAGGTCTGCTCGTCGGTCATGCCTCGACGCTACCCCGGCTCCGGCCCTCGCCCCGACGCAAGCGCGACCTCGAGCACGGCCACGCTCACGGTCACGACGGACCACGGGCACAGGCACGGGCACGACCGAGCACGTGCACGCGCTCAGGCGCGAAGGGCGTCGAGCGCGTCCTGCAGGTCCTGCGGGTACTGGGAGGTGTACGTGACGGAGCGACCCGTGGCCGGGTGCACGAAGGTCAGCTCCATCGCGTGCAGCCACTGCCGGATCAGCCCCACCTTCTGCGCGAGTCCCGGATCCGAGCCGTACTGCGGATCTCCCACCAGCGGGTGCTTCAGGGCTGCCATGTGCACGCGGATCTGGTGGGTGCGCCCCGTCTCCAGGCGCACCTTCAGCAGCGTCGCGCCGTGCAGGGCTTCGAGAGTCTCGTAGTGGGTGACGGAGTGCTTGCCGTCCTGAAGCACCGCGAACTTGTAGTCGTGGTTCGGGGACCGACCGATCGGCGCCTCGATGGTTCCCGCGGCCTGATCCGGTGTGCCCTGGCAGACGGCGTGGTAGATCTTGCCGACCTCCCGGGCGCGGAAGGCGTCCTTCAACGTGGTGTAGGCGCGCTCGGTGCGGGCCACGACCATCAGGCCGCTGGTTCCGACATCGAGGCGGCTCACGATCCCCTGCCGATCGGGGTCACCGCTGGTGCGGATACCCACGCCGGCCGCGGCCAGATGACCGAGCACGGTGGGCCCGGACCAGCCGGCGCTGGGGTGCGCGGCGACGCCGATGGGCTTGTCGACCACCACGATGTCCTCGTCCTGGTGGACGAGGCTCATGCCGTCGGCGATCTGCGGCCGCACCTGCGCGGCGGGCCGCTCGTCCGGGAGCTCCACATCGACCATCGAGCCGGGCTCGAGCCGGGTGGAGCGCGCCGGGACGCTGCCATCGACCAGGACCTGGCCTGCCATCACGAGGTCAGCGGCGCGGGTGCGGGACAGGCCCAGCATCCGGGAGATGCCGACGTCGACCCGTTCACCGGCCAGCCCGTCGGGGACCATGAGGGTGCGCGAGGAGCTCACCGGGTCTCCTCCGGGTGCTCGACGTCGTCGGCCCGAGCAGCGCCGCCGGCCCCAGCGGTGTCATCGGCCCGAGCAGCGTCGTCGGCCCCAGCGGCGTCGTCGGCCCCAGCAGTGTCGTCGGCCTCGGCGCGGGCGCGCTCCTCGGCCTCCACCTCGGCGGGATCCGCCGGAACTCCGATCACACCAAGCAGCACGACGAGGATCGCCCCTGCGACCACCGCCATGTCGGCCACGTTGAACACGGGCCAGTGGGGCAGCTCGAGGAAGTCGACGACCGCGCCGTGGAAGGGACCGGGAGGGCGCAGCAGGCGATCGTGGATGTTGCCCAGGGCGCCGCCGAGGATCAGGCCCAGGGCGAGCGTATACCAGAGCGAGCGGACCGAGCGGACCGCGAAGACGAGCACGCCGATCACGATCGCGATCTGCAATCCGGTCACCACGGGCGTGATCTCGGAGCCCATGCCCCAGGCCGCACCGGAGTTGTACAGCAGGGTCAGGTGCAGGATCTCGCCGAGGAACGGCTGGGGATCCAGCTCGGGCAGGTTCGCGACGGCCCAGTTCTTGGTGAGCTGGTCGACGACGGCCAGCAGCACGCCCACTGCTGCTATGCCGCCGAGGACCACACCCCGGCTCGGACGGCGACGAGCGCCGGACCCCAGGGGCCCGGCGCTCGTCGACGACTGATCAGCGTGGTTCACAGACCGAAGTTCGCCTGCTTGTCCTGCGTCTCGCTCGTGTCGAGATCGCGGAGCTGGTTCTCGAGGTAGTTGCGCAGACGGTTGCGGTAGTCGCGCTCGAAGGTGCGCAGGCCCTCGATCGTCTTGTCGAGGTCCGCCTTCTTCGTCTCGAGCTCGGCCAGCGTGCTGCGGGACTTCTCCTCGGCCTCGCCGACGATGCGCTTGTGCTCGTCGTTGGCCTCGGTGATGAGGCGATCGCGCTCGTCCTCACCGTTCTTGACGTACTCGTCGTGCAGACGGTTCGCCAGGGCGATGATGCCAGCGGCGTCCGCGCCACCCGCGGCGGCGGGAGCGGCTGCGGCGGCAGCGGAGGACTGCTCGGCGGGGGCATCTGCCACGACGGTGTTCGCCGCCGTCGCGTCGAGATCCGACTCGTCCGTCGACGCGGCCGGGGCCTCGTCGGCCACGACATCGTCCGCCACGACGTCGTCCTCGACCGCAGGGGTCTCGGCAGACTCGGCGGCCACGGGGGCCGGCGCGGACTCGACCTCGGCGAGGCGGTTGTGCGCCTCCTCGAGCTCCTTGGTCAGTCGGTTGTTCTCGTCGATCAGCTCTTGCAGGCGCGGCAGGATGTCGTTATCGAGGTAGTTGTCCACCTCGTCCATGTCATAGCCCTCGGAGAACCGAACCGGCGTGAACCGCTTGGACAGCAGGTCATCGGGCATCAGAGCCATGGGTCACCTTCTCATCAGTCAGGGGTCGTCGTGCGCTTGACGCGCGGTTCCGTCAGCCTAGCGGATAGTGGGAGCCTGCCACGACTGCTGAGGAAAGCCGTGAGGGGGCCGCGAGGTCGCGGCGCGCCCCGTCAGCCCGCGAAAGCGGCCAGGACCGAGAGCAGGATCCACCCCACGACGAGCAGGATCATGAGGCTCAGATCGAGCACGATCGAGCCCAGGCGCAAGGGCGGGATGAGGCGTCGCAGGCCCTTCACCGGAGGATCGGTCAGCGTGAACACGACCTCGAAGAGCACCAGGACGATGCCCCGGGGGCGGAAGTCCCTCGCATAGGACTGGATCCACTCCAGGACCAGGCGCGCGATGAGCACGATCAGGTACAGCAGAACTGCGAGGTACAGCACTCCCGCGACAAGCTGCATGAAGGCGCTCAGCTCTGGTTGTAGAAGCTGCCCTCGTCGGCAGAGGTATCTCCGTCGACCTGGACGAACTCCGGCGAGAGCAGGAACACCTTGGAGGTGACCCGCTCGATGCTGCCGCGCAGACCGAAGACGAGACCGGCGCAGAAGTCGACCATGCGCTTGGCATCGCCGTCCTGCATGTCGGAGAGGTTCACGATGACGGGCACGCCGTCACGGTAGGACTCGCCGATCGCCTTCGCGTCGTTGTAGGAACGCGGATGGATGGTGGTGATGCGGTGCATCGACTCCTCCACTGCCGGGGCCATGGCCACAACATTCGAACGCTGGCGGATCGGGGTCACCTGAGCCTCCCGTTCGGGTGCGGGCTCGGCGCCTCGCTCGGTGCGGCGAGCCGGAGCGGCGGCCTCTTCCGGGCGCTGCCGCTCGTCCTCGTAGTATTCATCGTCGACCTCGTTGGCGAGGCCGAGAGCGACCATGGCGTTGCGCCAGTTACCCATCGCAGATCTCCCAGTTTGTTGTTCACGCTGACCGGGGCTCCGGGGAAGCACGGGGAGTGCGTGGGAGCCCTGTGCCTCGAAAGTACCGCAGGGGTTTCCTCTGCCCAGGGAGGCCGTCGGCGTGTCGCCACCCGTGTCGCGCCCCGTGCCACCTCCTATGTCTCGCCTGTGCGGCGGCGGTCAGCGGCGGCGGATGACCCCGGCGAGCCGGCCTGTGCGGGACTCCCGCCGATAGGAGAAGAACTCCTCGCGCTCGAGGGTGCAGGGGTGATCCTCATCGATCTCCGCCGCGGGGATGCCGGCGGCGGTCAGCACGCTGAGGGCGCCCGCACGCAGGTCGAGCGCAGGGGTTCCCCACCGTGTGACGGACCACGTGGCAGGCAGAGCGACCGAGGAGTCCGCGCGCATCTCCTCCGGGACCTCGTAGCAGCGCCCGCAGATCGACGGGCCGATGCTCGCGGAGATCTGCGCGGGAGCCGCTCCCAGCTCGGCCATCGCGGCGAGGGTGTTCTGGAGCACGCCGCCGAGCAGACCGGCTCGGCCGGCATGGGCGACGGCGATGACGCCCGCCTGCTCGTCGGACAGCAGCACCGGGAGGCAGTCCGCGACCATGATCGCCAGCGCCACATCGCGACGACGTGTCACCAGTGCATCGGCGGTGAGCACGGGGACGGGGCCGGTCTCGGGCAGCACGTGGACGTCCGCGGAATGGACCTGATCCACGAACACCAGCGGGAGACCGATCTCGGCGGCGACGAGCGCCCGGTTGCGCTCGACGACGCCGTCGTCATCGCCGACGTGGCGTGCGAGGTTCAAGGTGGCGTAGTCGCCGGCCCCCACTCCCCCGGCACGCCCCGTGAACAGGGCACGGGCCCCGCGAAGTCGCGAGGCCCGTGCTGGGAGAGCTGATGTCACTTGAGGAACGACGGCAGATCGAGGTCGTCATCGTCCGACGGCGGCTCCTCGATGCGCGGGGGGCGCACCGGCTCCTGCTGCGGCGCGCGGGGCGCGGGCTGCGGCGGGAACTGCGACTGCTGCGGCGCGGCGTACTCCTGATCGGCCTCGGTGGACTCGAGCACCTCGGTCTCCGGATCGTCCGACCCCGGACGGGTCGGGGAGAAGGTCTGCTGCGGCAGGCCCCAGGCACCCGGGGCTGCGGCGGCACCGGAGCCCGACGGCGAACGCTGCGACGTGGCGGCCGGACGCGGCTCCTGGGCGGCGCGCGGCGGCTGCACCGGCTCCTGGCGCGGGGCCGGACGCTGCTGCGGGGTGACGTCCTGACGCTGGGCCGGGCCACCGCTCTCGAAGCCGGCGGCGATGACGGTCACGCGGACCTCGTCACCCAGGGCGTCGTCGATGACGGAGCCGAAGATGATGTTCGCGTCCGGGTGAGCGGCCTCCTGGACCAGACGAGCGGCCTCGGAGACCTCGTACAGGCCGAGGTCGCTGCCACCCTGGATGGAGAGCAGCACGCCGTAGGCGCCGTCGATCGATGCCTCGAGCAGCGGGCTGGAGACCGCGAGCTCGGCGGCCTGGAGGGCGCGGTCGTCGCCGCGCGCCGAGCCGATGCCCATCAGGGCGCTGCCGGCGCCCTGCATGACCGACTTCACGTCAGCGAAGTCGAGGTTGATCAGACCCGGCGTGGTGATCAGATCGGTGATGCCCTGGACACCGGACAGCAGCACCTGGTCGGCGCTCTTGAAGGCGTCGAGCATGGAGACCTGCTTGTCCGCGATGGACAGGAGGCGGTCGTTGGGGATCACGATGAGAGTGTCGACCTCGGCCTGCAGGCCGGCGATGCCGGAATCCGCCTGGGTGGAGCGGCGACGCCCCTCGAAGGTGAACGGGCGGGTGACGACACCGATGGTGAGCGCCCCGAGGCTGCGGGCGATCTTGGCGACGACGGGGGCGCCGCCGGTGCCGGTCCCGCCGCCCTCGCCGGCCGTCACGAAGACCATGTCGGCCCCGCGGAGGACCTCCTCGATCTCCTCGGCGTGGTCCTCGGCCGCGCGCTTGCCGACCTCGGGATCGGCGCCGGCGCCGAGACCGCGCGTGATCTCCTTGCCGACGTCGAGCTTGACGTCCGCGTCCGACATGAGGAGCGCCTGGGCGTCGGTGTTGATCGCGATGAATTCGACGCCCTTGAGACCGGACTCGATCATGCGGTTGACAGCGTTGACACCTCCGCCGCCGACGCCGACGACCTTGATGACTGCTAGGGAGATCTGGGTTCCGGCCACGTTTGAGGTCCTTGCTCTTGTCGTTCACCTGCGAAGAGGGGCCTGCGTCGCGCCTGGTCACCGACTGCCGAAACTCTCAACCTCGACTCGAGGTTTGGAGTTCGGGGCACCTCTTCTTTCCTTTGACGCTAGGGAGGACTTCACTCCCACGCAAACACCACGGGTGCGTGTCGGGCGCGTGTCGGCCCCGAACCGTGGAAAGCCTCACCCTGCCCGGGCCGAACCGGCGGGTCAGCGCGTGACGGGTGCGACCGGGGAGGAGACGTCGATCTCGGTGCCGGGCTGCTCGATCAGTGCCAGGACCACCTCGGCCTTGAGCGTCGAATCGGCGGCGTCCCCCCAGACGACGGTCTTCGTGCCGCCGTCTTCGAGGGCGAGGACCAGCTGGACATCGCTCGCGCTCGAGGCGGTCATCGTCTGGACGGAGCCGCGCAGGCTGTCCGGCATGCTCGCGAGGACCTCGCTGAGTGCGGTGGCGGCACCCTCCGGATCCGCGGATCCTCCGTCGACGGTCAGCGGGATGAGCTCGGCGCCCTCCCCTGCGTCGGCGGGCAGCTCTTGCCCGGAGCCGTCGATCACGGCGGAGGTCCCATCCGTCGTGGTGAGGACGGCGACCGGTTCCGACTCGGTGATCGTCACCGTGGCGCCGTCGGGCCAGGAGCGGTGCACCTCTGCGCTCTCGACCCCCGGCACCGCTTCGACGCGCTCGGCGATGTCCGTGGTGGGCAGGAGCAGGACGCTGTCGCCGAGGTCCTGATCCAGCACGGAGCGCACCTCGTCCTCCTGGACGTAGCCGAGGCCGGAGACCGAGACCTCCCGCAGCTGGAGGGCCGGCAGGAAGATGGCGACGAGGACCGCCGCGACCAGGAGCACGACGAGACCTGATGCGCCGGCGATGATCGCCCGTCGGCGACGGCGCCAGGGCCGCCCGGCGACGATCTCCCGGAAGCGCCCCGCGGCCTGGACCACCCGGCCGCCGCCCCCGGTGCCGGGATCGGCTGCGGAAGTCTCGGCGGGCGCCTGCGGGCCCGGTCGACCGACGGCGGCGCTCGAGGTGCGCGGCATGCGCGCGGCGGCGCGGGGCGCCGGGTTCGCGGATGCAGCGGAGGTGGCAGACGCAGCGGAGCTGGCCGAGGGAGCCGATGCAGCGGACGTGCCGGAGCGTGCCGATGACGCGGAACGCGTCGAGGATGCTGACGGCGCAGAGGCCGCGGAGGGTGCGGAGGGTTCGGAGGGTGCGGAGCGTGCCGAGCCGGCAGACCGTGCGGGGCGGGTCGACGGCGCGGGGCGCGCTGTGGCGCCGTCCCCCGGTGCGGGCGTGATCCCGTGACCCGAGCCCGGCCCCGCTCCCGGCGCCGGTCGTCGCGGGGTCTGTGCGGTGCTGGGCCGCCGTGCGGTGGTGCGGGGGCGTGGCACCGAGGGACGCCGTGCCATCAGCGCTCCTCCGCACCGTCGTCCAGCGCCGCCAGCACCGACGGAGTGGTCTCGACGATGTCCCCGGCGCCGAGCATGAGCACGAGGTCACCGGGCGCGGCGGCATCACGCACTGCGGCGGCGACCTGCTCCGGCCCGGCGACGGGCAGAACCGCCTCGCCGGTCACGTGATCGGTGATGGTGCGGGCGTCGATGCGCGGATCGGGATCCTCGCGCGCCGCGTAGACGGGCATCACCCAGGTGCGATCGGCAGCGGCCAGCGCGGTCGCGAAGTCCGCGGCGAAGTCCCGGGTGCGGGAGAACAGGTGCGGCTGGAAGACCACGAGCACCCGGCCGCCGCGCCCCTGGTCCTCGACGATGCCGCGGGCTGCGGCGATGGTCGCCGCCACCTCCCGGGGGTGGTGGGCGTAGTCGTCCACCACCGTGATGCCGCCGACGGTCCCTGCGACGTCGAAGCGCCGCGACGCGCCCGTGAACACGGACAGGCCCGACGCCAGGGCGCTGAGCTCGGCGTCCGCGACCGCAGCGGCGGACGCTGCGAGCGCGCCGAGGGCGTTGAGCACGTTGTGATGCCCGGCGACCGAGAGGGTGGTGCGGAGCGTGCCGCGGGGGGTGCCGAGCTCGAGCTGGGTGCCCCCGGCGCCGCCGGTCTCGGAGAGCACCTGCCAGTCGCAGTCCGCGCCGGTGCCGTAGCTCGTCACGGCGACGCCGCGCTGCGCGGCCCGTGCGCCGAGGGCGCGGGCACCGGGATCGTCATCGCACACCACGAGCTGCCCGCCGGGGACGATCTGCCCGGTGAGGGCGTCGAAGGCCGCGGTGAGCGTCTCCTCGTCGCTGTGGAAGTCGAGGTGGTCCGGCTCCAGGTTGGTGACCACGAGGGAGCGCGGAGCGAAGGCGAGGAACGACCCGTCGGACTCGTCGGCCTCGATCACTGCGGGGGCCGTCGAGCCGCCCCTCACGGCGTGAGCCGTGCCGGGAGCGTCCGATCGCTCGGTGCCGCCCGAGGTGCCGGAGCCCGATGCCGTCAGGACCGGGTCGGCGCGGAAGCCGGCGTTGCGACCGAGGTCCGGGACCGCGGCGCCGAGCGCCCAGGCAGGGTCGAGACCGGCGCCGCGCAGCGCCATCACGGCCATCCCGGTCGTGGAGGTCTTGCCGTGGGTGCCGGCCACGGCCACGAGGTCACGGCCGGCGAGCAGGCCCGCCAGGGCGGCCGCGCGGTGGATGACCGGGATCCCGCGCTCGCGGGCGGCGATCACCTCGGGGTTGTCGGCGCGCACCGCGGTGGAGACCACCACGACGTCGACATCGTCACTCAGGGACGCGGCGTCGAAAGCGAGGGTGATCCGGGCGCCCGCCTCGCGCAGCGGGGCGATGAACTGGCCGTCCTGCGAGTCCGACCCACTCACGCGGAGCCCGGCCTCCAGAGCGAGGCGGCCGACGGCGGACATCCCGGCGCCCCCGATACGGATCACATGGACACTGCGGATCGGACGATCCGTGGGCCACGCGGGCTGCGAGATGACGCCCCCGGGACGCAGGATCGTGCGCGGCGCGCGCTGCGTCGAGGGGCCGGTGGGGACTGCAGCGGAGCTCATGGGATCACCGTAGTCGGATCGGTCGGGAGACCGGGTCAGGCTCGGCGTGCGACGCCGGTCACGACGTCGGCCATCACCTCGGCGGCATCGGAGATGCCGAAGGTGCGGGAAGCCTCGGCCATGGCGCCCAGGCGCTCGGCATCCTGGAGCAGCGGGAGGACCTGTGTGCGCAGCACCTCAGCATCCAGATCCGCGTCCGCCACCATCAGTGCGCCACCGGCGGCCACGACGTCCTGCCCGTTCAGAGCCTGCTCGCCGTTCCCGATCGGGAGCGGCACCAGGAGGGATGGCAGCCCCACGGCGGTCAGCTCGCTGACCGTGCCGGCGCCTGACCGGGTCAGGGCGAGGTCCGCGGCGGCGTAGGCGTCCTCCATCGACAGCACGTACTCGACGACTCTGTAGCCGGGCCGCTCGACGAGACCCTCCGCCTTGCCGCGGCCGGTGACATGGAGGATCTGCACGCCGGCGTCGAGGAAGCTCTCCGCGGCCTCGGAGACCGCGGTGTTCAGCCGCAGGGCACCGAGGGATCCGCCGGTCGCGAGCAGCACGGGCCGGTCGGGGTCCAGACCGAAGGCCTCCCGTGCGGCGGCGCGGCGGGCAGCACGATCGAGGTGGGCGATGCCGTCGCGCATCGGCATCCCGATCCGGCGGGCGCCGGGCAGGCTCGAGCCGTCGAAGGCGGTGAGCACCTCGTCGGCGCGGCGGGCACCGAGCCGGTTCGCGAGCCCCGGACGCCGGTTGGCCTCATGGACGACCACGGGCAGGCGGGCGGAGAACGCCGCGAGATAGGCAGGCGGGCACACATAGCCGCCGAACCCCGCGACCACGTCGATCTGCCGCTCGCGCAGGATCGCCCGCACCTGGCGCAGGGTCCCCGCGAAGCGCCCCGGGAAGCGCAGCGCGGTGCCGTTCGGGCGCCGGGGGAAGGGGACCTTGTCGATCGTGAGCAGCTCGAAGCCGGCGGCGGGGACGAGATCGGTCTCGAGCCCGTCGGGGGTGCCGAGCACGAGCACCTCGGCCTCCGGGGTGCGTCGGACGATCTGCGCAGCGGTGGCCAGCAGCGGGGACACGTGCCCGGCGCTGCCACCCCCGGCGAGCAGGATGCGGGGCGGTGTGGTCGTGGTCATCGGGTCCTTCGGGACGAGGGGGAACGACGAGCAGGCGAGGTGCTCGAACGGGCGGAAGAGCGGGACGATCCCGAGGACGTCGAGGGACTCGAGCTCTTGGTGCCCTTCACGCTCTTGGCACTCTTCGCGCTCTTGGCACTCTTCGTGGTCTTCGTGGCCTTCGAGCGCTTCGACCCGGCGCGGCGCTTCGTCGAGCCGGAGGCGCTGTCGCGCGGGGCGGGCAGCACGCCGACGGAGCTGCGCACGGAGGCCATCCGGGCGCTGATCGCCTCGGGGGCGCCGGGCTCACGGCGCGCGAAGGAGATCAGCACCCCGAGCGCCGCCATGGAGGCGAGCAGCGCGGAGCCGCCGGAGGAGATGAACGGCAGCGGGACGCCGATCACGGGCAGCATCCCGGTGACCACCATCATGTTCACGAAGGCCTGGCCCAGCAGCCAGGCGCTGATCCCGGCGATCGTGATCTGCATGAAGTGGTCGTCGATCCGCGTGATCATGCGGAAGAGGATCAGCGCGAGAACGGTGAAGAGCAGAAGCACGCCGAGGGTGCCGATGAGACCCAGCTCCTCGCCGATGATGGCGAAGATGTAGTCGTCCTCGGCGGCGGGGAGGCGACCCCACTTCTGACGGGACTGGCCGAGGCCCACGCCCCACCAGCCGCCTTCGGCGAGGCCCATGAGGCCCTGGTCGGACTGATAGCAGGAGTCGCCTTCGCAGATCCCATGGATCCAGTTGCCGATGCGTGCCATGCGGTTCGCGCTCGTGACGGTCAGACCGATGACCGCGACCAGACCCGCGACCCCGGCCGCCAGGAACCAGCGTCGCGGGACGCCGGAGACCCACACGGCCCCGGCGACGAGCATGGCCATGATCATCATCGTGCCGAGGTCGTGGCCGGCCATCACCAGGCCCAGGGCGAGGACCGCTCCCGGGACCAGGGGGAACAGCAGATGGCCTGGTCTGTGCAGCAGCGGCCGTTTCACGGCCAGCACGGCTCCGAGCCACACGGCGAGGGCGAGCTTGAGGAACTCCGAGGGCTGGAGGGTCTGGCCGGCGACCCGGATCCAGTTCTGGTTGCCGTCCACCGCCCAGCCCAGGCCCGGCACGAAGACCAGGCACTGCAGAGCGATGCCCACTCCGAGCAGGGGCCAGGCCGCCTTGCGATAGAAGGCCGGAGGCAGCAGGGCGGCGACGAAGAGCAGGACGAGTCCCATGGCCGCGAAGGTCCCCTGGCGGAACAGACCGGCGAACCCGGAGTTCCCACGGGAGATGTTCAGGACCGCAGAGGAGGACAGCACCATCACCAAACCCACGCTGACCAGCAGGGTGCCGATCACGATCAGGCCGTAGAAGTCCAGCGCCGGGGACTTCAGCCAGGAGCCGACGCCCTCCCGCATGCGGGAGCCGATGCTGCCGAGCGGCTGGTCCTCATCGGGACGCACGACGCCGGTGGACCGACGGGGGTCCCGTCGGGTCTCCTCGATCGTCATGTGCTCGCTCCTGGCAGTCGATGGACGGCCGCCGCGAAGAGATCCCCCCGCTCCGCGTAGTCACGGAACTGGTCGATGGAGGCGGCTGCCGGTGCCAGCAGCACGACATCCCCTGCCGAGGCGAGGGAGCGGGCGGCGTGCACCGCGTCCTCCATGAGTCGGGAGCGCCCGGCGACATCGTCAGTGTCACCCGGATCGATGCGACGGACGGGGACCTCGGGGGCGTGTCGCTCCAGAGCGGAACGGAAGGGCTGGTCGTCCTCCCCGAGCAGGACGACTCCGACCAGGCGGTCCGTCGTGGCCGCGATCAGCGGGTCGAGATCGGCGCCCTTGGTGTCGCCCCCGGCGATCCACACCACGCGGTCCGCGGCGTGCAGGGACGCGGCGGCGGCCGCCGGATTGGTGGCCTTGGTGTCGTCGACGAAGCTGATGTCGTCGATCGTCGCGATCAGCTGCGCCCTGTGGGAGCCCACGCGATAGGCCCGCAGCCCGTCGCGCACGGCCTCGGTCGGGACGCCATGGGCGCGCGCGAGCGCCGCGGCGGCGAGGGCATCGAGCACGAGGTGAGGCCCGGCGCCGTGCGGGCCGAGGTGGGCGAGGTCCTCCAGCGTGGCGAGTTCGGCGGCGGCTGTGCGCCGCTCGGCGAGGAAGGCACGATCCACGAGGATCCCGTCGATCACGCCGATCTCGGACAGGCCGGGCGTGCCCAGGGAGATCCCGACCGCGCGGGCCCCCTCGAGGACATCGGCATCCTCGACCAGCCGTCTGGTGATCTCGTCGGCGACGTTGTAGATGCACGCGGTGCGGACACCGTGGAAGATCCGTCCCTTGGCCAGCGCGTACTGCTCGGCGCCGCCGTGCCAGTCGAGATGGTCGGCGCTGACGTTGAGCACGGCGGCGGCCTCGCAGCCGAGGTTCTGCGTCCAGTGCAGCTGGAAACTGGAGAGCTCGATGGCGAGCACGTCGAAGCCCTCGGGGTCCAGGGCCGCCTCGATCACGGGCAGGCCGACGTTGCCGCAGGCGACGGCGCGCAGCCCGGCGTGCTGGAGGATCGTCTCGAGCATGGTCACGGTGGTGGTCTTGCCGTTGGTGCCCGTCACGGCGAGCCAGGCGGGGCCGTCGGCCGCCTGCATCCGTCGGGCCAGCTCGATCTCGCTCCACACCGGGATCCCGGCGGCCGCCGCGGCGGCGAGCAGGGGCTGGTCGGGGCGCCAGCCCGGGGAGGTGATCACGAGGTCGATCTCCCGGTCCGCGGGCAGGGCGAGCGTGTGCTCGCGGCCCAGGCGCACCTCGACCCCGAGCACCTCGAGGATCTGGGTGCGCTCGCGGATCTCCGGGGTGTCGGAGCCGTCGACCACGAGCACGTGCGCGCCGCGCTGCATGGTCTGATCGGCGACCGCATAGCCGGAGATGCCGAAGCCGGCGACCAGGATCCGCAGCCCGGCGACGTCGAGGCCCGGCCAGGCGAGGTTCTCGACGTTGGCACGCCCGCTGCCGGGCGCGGGGGCGGGTTCCGCGGCGGTCATGAGGTGATCCTCGGGAGGGCGTCGAGGTAGAAGATGCCGAGGCCGAGGCCGGCCAGCACGCCGGCGACGATCCAGAAGCGCACCACGATCGTGACCTCGTTCCAGCCCTTGAGCTCGAAGTGGTGCTGCAGCGGGGCCATGCGGAACACACGTTTCCCGGTGAGCTTGAAGCTCCCCACCTGGATGATGACCGACAGGGCGATGACCACGAACAGGCCGCCGATAACCGCGCCGAGGATCTCGGTGCGGGTGACGATGGTCAGCCCGGCGATCGCGCCGCCGAGGGCGAGGGACCCGGTGTCGCCCATGAAGATCTTCGCGGGCGAGGTGTTCCACCACAGGAAGCCGACGCAGGCGCCGATGATCGCGGCGCAGAGCACGGCAGCATCCAGCGGATCGCGGGCGTCGTAGCAGTGCACCACTCCCCCGGCGTCGAGGTCGACATTGCACACCTGGCGCCACTGCCAGAACGCGATGACCAGGTAGGTGGCGGTGAAGATGATAGTGGCGCCACTGGCGAGGCCGTCGAGGCCGTCGGTGAGGTTCACCCCGTTGGACCACGCGGCGACCAGGAAGTTCGCCCAGATCGCGAAGAGGATGAAGCCGACGACGGAGCCCGCGAAGGCGAGATCCAGCCACTCGACGTCCCGCACGAAGGAGATCTTGGTCGAGGCCGGGGTGTTGCCGTTGCCGTCGGGGAACAGCAGGGCGAGCACCGCGAAGGCGGTCGCGACGAGGAACTGACCGATCAGCTTCGCGCGCGGCCGCAGTCCGAGGCTGCGCTGCTGCGAGATCTTGAGGTAGTCGTCGAGGAAGCCGACGACCCCGAGCCCCACCATGAGGAAGAGCACCAGCAGGATCGAGATGGAGGGCGCCGTCAGCAGGAAGAGGTGCGAGAGCCCGTAGCCGAGGATCGTGGCCAGGATGATGGCCACGCCGCCCATGGTCGGGGTGCCGCGCTTGGTGGCGTGCGAGGTCGGGCCGTCGTCCCGGATGAACTGGCCGTAGCTCTTGCGCACCAGGAGCTTGATGAACAGCGGCGTGCCCACGATGGACAGCAGGAAGGCCGTCGCTCCCGCGATGATGATCGCGATCATGCGTCGTCTCCTTCGTCTGCCGGATGCTCCGGGAGGGCACCGTCTCGTCGCTGCAGGTGGTCGATCAGGGGCGCGGCGATCTCACGGAGTCCTGCGTCACGCGAGGACTTCAGGAGCACCACGTCACCGGGCACCACCGTTCGTTCCAGCACGGCGATCGCCTCCTCGATCGTATCGAGGTACTCGGACTCGCCCCCGAAGCTGCCTTCGAGGCTCGCCCCGTGGTGGATGGGCGCGGCGCCGTTGCCGATCGCATACAGCTGACCGATGTTCAGGCGCACCACGAGGCGGCCGATCTCATCGTGCAGGCGCACGGAGTCCGGCCCCATCTCGAGCATCTCGCCGAGCACCGCGATCGTGCGGTGGCCCCGGCCGAGGTGGGCGAGGGTCTTGAGCGCCTGGCGCATCGAATCCGGGTTGGCGTTGTACGCGTCGTTGATGACGATCACGCCGCCGGCGCGCAGCGCCTCCATCCGCTGCCCCGAGGCGAGCTTCGCATCCTCGAGGGCGGCGGCAGCGGCGGCCGGGGCCACCCCAGCGGAGACCGCTGCCGAGAGGGCGGCCAGGGCGTTGGCCGCCTGATGGTCGCCCAGCAGGTCCGGACGCACCGGGAACCGACCCGCGGGGATGTCCTCGCCCTGCAGCGTGGTCAGGCCGTCGGGGACGACGAGGGTGAAGCTCACGCGGGCGTCCACGTCGAGGGCGAGGTCCTCTCCGCGCAGATCGCCGGTGGTGAAGCCCCAGCCGAGCACGGGAGCCGCGCTGCGATCGGCCATGGCGGCGACCAGACGGTCCTCGGCGTTCAGGATCGCCCTGCCGGAGGGCTCGAGCGCTTCGACCAGTTCACCCTTGGCACGGGCGATGGCCTCGACGCTGCCGAACTCCCCGAGATGGGCGCTGCCCACGTTCAGGACGAGGGAGACGTCGGGGCGTGCGATGTCCGTGAGCTGCTTGATGTGGCCGACGCCGCGGGCGCCCATCTCCAGGACGAGGTACTGCGTCCCGGCGTCCAGGCGCAGCACGGTCAGCGGCAGGCCGAGCTCGTTGTTGAAGCTGCCGACGGGGGCGATCGTCTCTCCTGCGGTCCGCAGGATCGTCCCCAGGAGGTCCTTGGCGCCGGTCTTGCCGGCGCTGCCCGTGATCGCGAAGACCACGAGGTCCTCGCGCTCCTGGCGGGCTCGTGCCAGCTGTGCCCGGGCGAGGTCCCACAGGGCCGTCCGGACGTCGTCGACGAGCACCGCCGGGAGACCGAGGTCCCGGGTCACCAGGGCGATGGCCGCCCCGGACCGCTGCGCCGCGGCGACATGGTCGTGCCCGTCGGCGTGCTCACCGAGGAAGGCGGCGAAGAGGTCACCGGCCTCGATCCCTCGGGAGTCGATCCGGGCCGCTCCGGTGACGGTCTCGTCACCGGTCGCTCCACCCACGAGTCGACCTCCGGTGATCCCAGCGATCTCCCCAGCTGTGGTCTGCAGCATCGTCAGCGTTCTCCGTCCGTGTCGTCGGCGCACTTGGTCCCGGTCCCGGACAGCGCGGTGCGCAGTCGGAGGCGGTCATCGAACGGATGGACGATATCGCCGATCTGCTGTCCGGTCTCTGCGCCCTTGCCGGCCACGAGGATGGTGTCGGACACGTCCGCCAGACTCGCCGCGAGCTCGATCGCCGCACGCCGCCCGTCCACCTCGTGGACCTGCGCCTTCGTGTCCTCGGGCATGCCGCCGAGCACAGCTCGTCGGATCTCGGCGGGGTCCTCGGAACGCGGGTTGTCGTCCGTGACGATCACCACGTCTGCGAGACGTGCGGCGACTTCGCCCATGGCAGGCCGCTTGCTGCGGTCCCGATCCCCACCGGCGCCCATCACGGCGATCAGTCGGCGGGTGCCCGGGACGGCGCGCAGAGTGATCAGGGCCTGTTCGAGGGCGGCCGCGGTGTGGGAGAAGTCGACGACGCCGCGGATGGGCTCCGCAGTGACGAGCTCCATGCGTCCGGGGACGGTGCCGGCCTCGCCGAGCGCCGCCGTCGTCTCGGGACCGGACAGGCCGATCGCGGCGAGGAGGAGCTCGGCGGCGAGCGTGTTGGCCACGTAGTGGCGACCGGGCAGCGCGGCGTGCAGGGAGCGTGGACCGTCCGGACCGTCGACGGCGAAGGTGCTGCCGAAGCCCTCGGCGCGGATATCACGGGCCGTGTGGTCCGCCTCGACTCCGGGGAGCGTGGCGTAGGTCATGACCGGGATGCTCGCCTCGTGGGCGAGGCGTCGGCCCCACTCGTCATCGACGCAGACGACGCCGTGCGTGGCGTGCTCGGGCGTGAACAGGGTCCGCTTGGCCTCGTAGTACGCCTCCATCGTGCCGTGGAAGTCGAGGTGGTCCTGGCTGAGGTTCGTGAAGCACGCGACGTCGAAGACGACCTCGTCGGCGCGGTGGAGCACGAGGGCGTGGCTGGAGACCTCCATCGAGGCCACCTGCACGTCGTCCTCGAGCATGCGGGCGAGGATGCCGTGGAGCTCGGGGGCCTCGGGGGTGGTGCGGACCGTCCCGATCCGGTGGTCGGCGCCGGATCCGTCGCGATAGGCGGTGCCGCTGGTGCCGATGACGCCGGCGGGCACGGAGAGCTGGTCGAGAACGCGGGTGAGGACCGTGGTGACCGAGGTCTTCCCGTTGGTGCCGGTCACTCCGATGGTCCGCAGTCGCTCGGCGGGCCGACCCTGCACGATCGCGGCGGCGGTGGCCGTGGCGGCTCGAGGGTCCTCGACGACGAGGGCGGGAAGCCCGGCGGCCTCACATCGCGAGCGGCCCGCCTCATCGGTCAGGGCGAGCACAGCGCCCTGCTCCCGGGCCTGGGCGGCGAAGTCGGCCCCGTGCGCGTTGGCACCGGGCAGGGCGCACCAGAGGTCGCCGTCCCGGGCACTGCGGGAGTCCAGGGTGACGCCGTACAGAGTGATGTCGCGATCGGGCGCGGAGGCGCCGAGCGCGGCGGCGAGCTCCGCTGCGCTCACCCCGTGGGGATGCCGGGGACGGGGCGTCTCGGCGGCGAGGGTGTCCTGGCCCCCGGGGCTCTGGTCCGAGGGCTCCTGTTCGGCGAGCTCTGCGGGATCTGCGGGTTCTGCGGGATCTGCGGGTTCTGCGGGGATGGTCACCGGGGGCTCACCACTCGTTCTCGTACTCGCGACCGGGAACGCCGGTCGGGGGGATGCCCTGGTTCTGCAGGGTGAAGGTCATCAGCTCGGAGAACGCGGGGGCGGCGGCCGTGTTGCCGGAGATGAAGGTGTCCAGGCCGAACACGAAGACGCCGACCACGATCTCCGGGTCGTCCGCCGGGGCGAACCCGATGAACGACGCGGTGTATCCGTCGTCCCCCACCTGTGCGGTGCCGGTCTTGCCCGCGGTCGCGTAGCCCGTGACCGAGGCGTTGTTGTCGCCGTCCTCGATGTCGTTGTCCATCAGGCCACGCATCGTGGCGGCGGTGTCCGAGGAGATCACCCGCGTGCTGTCGGGCTGGCCGAGCGGACGCACGGTCCCATCGTCCTGCCGCACCCCGGAGACCAGCGAGGGGTTCACCCGCACCCCGTCATTGGCGAAGGTGCCCACGGCGGAGACCATCTGGAGGGCGTTGACGCTGTAGCCCTGCCCGAAGGCGGTGGTGTAGCGGGTGCGGCCGGTCCAGTCCTCGGGGGGATGCACGATGCCGGCGGACTCGGCGGGCAGCTGCACACCCGTGGTCTCCCCGAGACCGAAGGCCCGCAGGTAGTCGTAGCGCACCTGGGGGTCGAGCTTCTCGGAGATCTGCACGGTGCCGACGTTGGAGCTGTGCTTCAGCACCCCGGCCAGGGTCAGCTTCTGGTCCGGGTGGTAGTGGGAGTCCTTGATCCGCTCACCCTCGAAGTACTGCTCGTACGGGATCTCGTACTGCGACTCCGGGGTCGCAGTGCCCTCTTCGAGCGCCGTGGCGAGCGTGAAGAGCTTGCCGGTCGAGCCCGGCTCGAAGACGTTGGAGATGGACCTGTTGCCCAGGTACTGGCCGTCCTCTGTCGTCGGGTTGTTGGGATCGTAGGAGGGGTACTCGGCCATCGCCAGCACCTCGCCGGTGCGGGCGTTCATCGCCACCGCGCTGCCGCCGGTCGCTTCCCACTTGTCGACGGCGCCCGCCACGATCTGCTGCGCCTTCCACTGCAGGTCGCGGTCGATCGTCAGCACGAGGTCGTTGCCGTCGACGGCCGGCGTGGTCTGCTGCGTGCCGGTCGGGATGATCTGGCCACCGGCGCCGCGTTCGTAGCTGGTCTTGCCGTCCGTGCCGCTGAGCTCGTCGTCGAAGGAGTACTCGGTGCCGGCCAGCGCGGAGCCGTCGGCGCCGACGAAGCCGAGGATGTTCCCACCCACGGATCCGGCCGGGTAGATGCGATCGGCAACGCGATCCGCGCCGATGCCCGGGATCTTCAGGGAGATGATCGCGTCGCGCACCTTGGGGTCCACGTTCTTCTGCAGATACATGAAGCCGCGATCACCGGTCAGCTTCGCCTTGGTGTCCGAGACGGACCAGCCCAGCACGGGAGCGAGCTCCTGGGCCGCGGCGTCGATACCCGTGACCTCGGCATCCTTCGACCCCTGGAGGTACTCGTCGACCTGCAGCTGGTTGACCCACAGGTCGTAGCGCTCGACCGAGCTCGCCATCGTGGTGCCGTTGCGGTCCAGGATGTCGCCACGCAGCGCCGGGATGGTGCGGGTGACGGTGCGCTGGTCGATCGCCTCCTGGGCCCGTGCGCTCGCATCGAGCCCCTGGACCCAGACGAGCCGCCCGGAGATCATCAGCACCGCCGCCATGATCAGGCAGATCAGCAGCCGGTGCCGGACAGCCGGTGCACCGAGTCGGCCCTGTGGCATACGGGCGGCCCCGGCACGAGCTCGTGGGCGGCCGGTGGTCTGCGTCGTGCGTGTCCTGCGGGACGAGCGTGACCGCGCCATGGTCAGACTCCCTCGTTGCCCATGCCGTGGTACGTCGTGGGCTTGTCGTAGATCTCAGCCGGCGGCACGGCGGCCTCTGGGGCCACGGGCGCCAGCTCCGGGTTGACCTCAGTCTGCGCCGCCGAGGACGTCTCACCGATGATCTTGCCCGTGTCGAGGTCGATATATGCCGGATCCGTGACCGGGACCATGCCGAGCTCGCGGGCCTGGCGCTCGAGCTCCTGGGGCGTGCCCAGACGCTCATCGGTCTCGGTGAGCGCCTGCTTCTCCTCCGTCAGTCGCTGGGACTGGCTCTGGAGCCGCGTGATCTCGTAGCTGGTATCCGACATCTGGATGTTCATGTAGAGCAGCGCCGCCAGGGTCGCCGTCACGATCAGGGTGCACAGGATCGTGAACGGCATCGAGCTGCCGGCGGTCTTCGGCGCAGCGACGATGGCGAGGCGCGGGCGGGCTGCGGAGGTGCTCCGCGGGCCCCGGACGGGACGGACCGCGGGGGCGTGAACGGCTGAAGTGCTGGCCATGTCAGTGAGCTCTCTCGGCGGATCGGGTACGGGTCAGGGCGCGCAGGCGGACGGAGGCGGCCCGGGAGTTGCTCCCTCGTTCGGTCTCGTCGGCCTTCAAGGCGCCGCGGACCACGGGGGCGAAGCTCGGCTTGTGCTCCTCGAGCTCGACCGGCAGCCCCGGAGGGGCGGAGGACCGGGTACGCCGCGCGAAAGCAGTCTTGACCAGGCGGTCCTCGCCGGAGTGATAGGACTCCACGACGATCCGGCCTCCCACGTGCAGGCAGTCCAGTGCGGACTCGATCGCCGAGGCGAGAATCTCGAGCTCCTCGTTGACGGCGATCCGCAGCGCCTGGAAGGTGCGCTTGGCAGGATGTCCGCCGCTCGCCTTCGACGCCCCGGGGATGGCGCGGTCGAGAAGCTCGACGAGCTCGCCGCTGCGGGTCAGCGGAGCAGTCTGACGCTGCTCGACGATCCGGTGTGCGATCCGCTTGGCGAAGCGCTCGTCGCCGAGGTCGTGGAGGATGCGGGCGATCTCCGCCTCGGGCAGGTCGCGCAGCAGATCCGCCGCCGTCGGTCCGTCCGATGCCGTATCCATCCGCATGTCCAGCGGCGCATCGACCGAGTACGAGAAGCCACGATCGGTGGTGTCGATCTGGAAGCTCGACAGGCCCAGGTCCATCATCACGCCGTGTGCTCCGGGGAGCCCCAGCTCCTCGAGCACCTCGGGGATCTCGTCGTACGTGGCGTGGACCAGCGTGGCCCGATCTCCGACTCCCTCGCGATCCAACCGGGTGCGGGCGAGCGCGAGAGCCTCGGGATCGCGATCGATGCCGACCAGTCGCGCATGGGGTGCGGCGTGGAGGACAGCGGTGGCGTGGCCCGCCATGCCGAGCGTGGCATCGACGTAGACCGAGCCGGGCTCCTGGAGGGCGGGGACGAGGAGCTCGACCGAGGTGGCCAGCAGAACGGGGACGTGCCGCTCTTCTGCCGGCAGGTCGTGCTGCGTCTCGTCCATGTCACCTCTCCCCTGCGTGCTGTTCGTGCGATGTGCTGTGGCCGGATCCGTGGGGATCCTTCGTGTCGGTCGACTCCGCATCCTGGTCGCGGTGCCGTCCTGTCAGATTCCTCGTCGTTCCCGACCCGCCACCGGGGAAGTTGCATCGGGGCGGGAACGACGAGAGGTCTCACAGGACGGATGTCCGTCGAGTCGAACTCAGAACAAGCCGGGAACCACCTCCTCGGAGGTCTCGGCGAATCCTTCTTCCTTCTGTTCGAGATAGGTCTCCCACGCCGGGAGCGACCAGATCTCGAGTCGGTCGAGTGCACCTATGACGGCGCACTCCCGGTCCAGATCCGCGTAGCCGCGGAGGTGGCCCGGAATGGTGATGCGGCCCTGCTTGTCCGGGATGACGTCTTCTGCTCCGGAGAGCAGCACTCGCAGGTAGTCACGAGTCCGCTGATCGGTGGTGGGAGCCCGACGGGCCTCCTCGAGCTTCTGGCGGAACTCGGCGAGCGGATACACGGCGATGCAGTGCTCCTGCCCACGAGTCATGACCAGTCCCGAAGCGAGCTCGTCGCGGAACTTGGCCGGGAAGATCAGGCGCCCCTTGTCGTCGAGCTTGGGCGTAAAGGTGCCGAGGAACATCCAGCACCTCCTCTACCTGCCGCGACTCGAGAACCGAACCCCATCTCCTCCCAACACGCTCCACTTTACCCCACTACTCCCCACACTGGGCCCTGTTTCGGGCCCAATCTCCCCCCAGTGCACACATCACTGCTGGTCAGCCGGGTGGGGCAAGGTGGGGGGAAATCTGCTCGCGGCGAGTCGATTCCGCCACCCATCGCCCGACATCGACTCGTCACACCCCGCTGCCGAATGCGACGATTTCGAATCACCGCAGGTCAGAGGTCCGAGCGTGCTGCTCGCCTCCGTGTCGCCTCTCCGGTGGAGGGAAAGGGAGGGGCTTGGTGGGGTGAAGTGGGGAATGGGCCGTGGCAGGCCGTGACGGGCCGCGCCGGAGCGCTGGCACCGAGGTGGAAGCCGCGGGTCATCCGACGAACCGTCCGGTCAGCCGTGACGGACGGACGCCATTCCCGACGCCTGCTCGGCGCCTTCTCGGCGCCTCCGCGCGGCCTCTGCGGCCTCTGTGCGGCCTCCGAGCAGCGTTGATCGGAGGCGACCCCATCGCCGGGCACGACGAAGCCCCGGCTCACAGAGCCGGGGCTTCACATATTCAGTGCTTCAGTGCTTCAGTGCTTCAGTGCTTCAGTGCTTCAGTGCTTCAGTGCTTCAGTGCTTCAGTGCTTCAGTGCTTCAGTGCGGAGCCTCAGTCGAGGCATGTTCCGGGTTCGGGGCAGGCTGTGGAACCGCGACGGGCACCCTTCCCCGCCGACAGGTCGGCCGTCAGCGCCGGGGGTCATCTCCCGAGCGCTTCTCCCAGCGCTGCTCCAGCTTGCCCATGAAGGTCCCGCCATGACCATCATTCGGTGCGGTGGGGCCGGTATGGCCGCCTCCCCCTCCCGAGGGTCCCTGCGTGTCCCCCTGGGAGGCCGAGCTCGGCGTGGTCACGGCGTAGATGGCACCGGCGAGCATCCCCAGGAAGGCGATCACTCCGAGCCAGATCGCCGGCAGCGAGACGGCTAGCACCAGGACTCCGAGACCGAGAAGCACGGCGCCGAGGCCGATGGCTATCCGCCGTCCGCTCCGTCGCGAATTCTTCGTCGGTGCAAAAGCCCGTGCGAGACGTGGATCATCAGCGAAGAGCTGACGCTCCATCTCGTCGAGCATCTTCTGCTCATGTTCAGACAGCGGCATGGTCCCGCTCCTTGTCCCCGGTCCTCACGCGCCCCGTTCGGCGCCCCAGCTGCCGATCAGGTTCCGGTGCCCTCATCGGCGATTCACCCAGTTTAGAGCCAGTTCCTGGGTAATGGGAACACTCGGGGCACTGCATCACAGACCTGAGCCGTCGCGGGCGTCCCGATCGTCCTCGGGATCGCGGGACGACGCCGAGCGCTGCGCCCCGTCGGCGGCTGGTCCCAAGGTGGAGCCCCTGCTGAGGCTGGCGGTCCCGAAACGGTCCGTGGCCCGGTCCATCGCGGTCTCCAGATCCCGCCAGAGGGCGGACCGGCTGGTCAGTTCCTGCTGGACCGCGGAGGTCGATTCCGCCGTCAGATGCGTGACCCTCACGCCGGCCAGGCGGATCCGTCGGAGCCGGTGACGCTCCTTGTCCCACAGGGCGACGACCTGTTCACGAAGACGCTCCCCGCTGGACGTCGGCTGATCGAGGGTCGAGGAGCGCGTGATGGTCGTCCCGTCGGGACTGCGCAGCTTGAGGACGACGGTGCGGGCCACGGCGTCGCTGCGACGGAGCTGGCGCGCGACGTCATCCGCCATCGAGGTGATGCGACGCCGGACCTCGTCCGCGTCGGTGAGGTCCTCGTCCCAGGTCCGTTCTGTGCCCAGCGACTTATCCCGGACCCGGTGTCCCAGTCCCGTCCGATCGCTGCCGGTGGCCAGGTGGATGATCTCGGGGGCGCGGGGGCCCAGTGCCCGCGCCAGGGTGGAAGGCGGGATCTCCCTGATCTGGCCGATGGTCCGCACCCCGATACGTTCCAGGGAGGCGACCGCCTTCGGTCCGATCCCCGAGACCGCCGAGACCGGCAGCGGGGCGAGGAACTCCGCCGTCTGCTCCGCCGGGATGATCAGCTGGCCGTCGGGCTTCGCCCGCGCCGAGGCGATCTTCGCGACGGCGCGGGAGACCGAGCCGCCGACGGAGCTGGGCAGCCCGAGCTCGTCACGGATGCGGCTGCGCAGCAGGGAGGCGATCTGGTCAGGTCCCCCGAAGAGACGACGCGCTCCGCGCACGTCGAGGAACGCCTCATCGATGCTGATCTGCTCGATATCGGCGACGACGGAACTCAACAGCTCCATCACCAGAGCGGAGGTCTCCTGGTAGCGAGCGATGCGTGGCGGGACGATGACCAGATCGGGGGCGAGTCGGCGCGCGCTCGCCATCGGCATCGCCGAGCGGATCCCGCGGGTCCGGGCCGGATAGCTGGCCGCAGCGACCACGCCGCGCGTTCCGGCCCCGCCGACGACGACGGGGAGTCCCCTGAGCTCGGGATGGTCACGGACCTCGACGGACGCGAAGAAGGCGTCCATGTCCAGATGGAGGATTCCCGGGATCTCCACGGTCGGTCCGACACCGTCCTGCGCTGCCATCGGCACCTCCTTCGTGGTGGCACTGTACTCGGCGCGCGGGACGGTCCGTGGCCAGAACTCCCTCAGCCGGCCAGCGCGGTCATCGGAGAGGGCAGATCGGAGACCAGGCGCTCCGAGACGCTCCTCAGATGCAGCGCTGTCTGCTCGAGATGGGCCTGCAGCAGGACAGGATCGGGGACGGCCGACGCATCCCGGTCCAAGCGGGACCGCTCCGCCACCAGAGGAGCCATATCGCTCGCACGCTCCGCATCTTCACCGCCGATGCGCTCCAAGGCCGTCCACACGTTCAGTGGAAGCCGGCGGCGGCGGTCACGATTGGCGCGCGCGACGATGATCCCGGCGCCGCGCAGCGCTGCGCGGTGGATGAGCTCGAAAGCCTCACGGGGGTCGTCGGCGATCGCGGCCTCTCCCTGGTGGAGAAGATCCCGGGCACGCTCCAGATCGGCCTGGTCCTGGTCGAGATGCGCGAGGCGCAGCCTGACGGAGCGGGAATCGCCGGAGAGGACCGTAGCGCTCCCCCGGGTCCTCGATGCGGTCGTCGCCATCTCTGCCTCCTCTCCGTGCTGCGGCGGTGCGGATGCTCGGGTTCCTCGCCATCCGCTTCGTCCTCGAACCATAGGCAGGGGGTCCGACAGACGGGGCGTGACGACTGGTGCGGTGGATGATCGGCGGCTGGGGAGGAAGGAAGGGCGAAGAGGTGCAGGGCCCGCACGGCGCGTGCACCCCAGACCCGGCTCCCGGTCTCCTACAGTGGGACGATGTCCCGTCGCGAGCGTGTGCGCCACGCCCCTTTCGAGCACCTCGGACCGCTCGATACCGCCATCCCCATCTCCACCGGGATCGCCCGGCTCACCCTCGAGAACGACGGCTCCGTGCTGCTCGACGTCAACGGGGTGCCGTCCTCGCATCTGCATCCGGATCCTGAGCATCTGGTGTTCGAGTACATGCGGTGGATGCTCATCGCGATCGACCAGCATCTGGATCCGGGCAGGGACGGTCGCGCGGAACCCGGCGGCGCCGCCTCCCCGCAGCTCGCCCACCTCGGTGGGGGCGGATGCTCGCTGCCCCGGGCGATCGCGATGCGCCACCCTCGGTCCAAGCAGATCGTCGTCGAGCTCGACGAGCTCCTCGCGAACCAGGTCCGGGACTGGTTCGACCTGCCCCGCTCGCCCCAGCTCCGTCTTCGGATCGACGATGCCGTCGACGCACTGACGGCGTGGCGGGACGATCGGTTCGATGTCCTGGTACGGGACGTGTTCTCCGGTGCGATGACGCCGGAGTCCCTCATCACCGTCCAGACGGCGCAGCACGCAGCTCGCGTGCTGCGCGATGGGGGGCTCTATCTCGCGAACTGCGCCGCTCCCCCGGGAACCGGGCTCATGGCCGATGAGGTCGCAACCCTCAGCGCCGTCTTCCCCCACGTCGGCGTCATCGCCGAGCCGGCCCACCTCTCCGGGAAGCGCCGCGGGAACTGCGTGCTCCTGGCCTCGAACCGCCCGCTGCCCGAGGGGATCGACCGCGATCTGCGCTCGGATGCGGTGTCCGTGCGCCTGGCCCAGCCCTCCCAGGTCCAGGCGCTCACACGGGCCGGACGGGTGCTCGGCCAGGCCTGAGGTCGAGGCGCCGCCACCGGACAGGCCACAGACTCCTTACACGACGACGGACCGGCCAGGAGCATGTGCTCCTGGCCGGTCCGTGAGATTAACGGGGTTGCCGTCGATCAGACCGGGCGAACCTGCTCGGCCTGCGGGCCCTTGTCGCCCTGGCTGACCTCGAACTCCACACGCTGACCCTCGTCGAGCGCGCGGTAGCCGTCCATGTCGATCTTGCTGTGATGCACGAAGACGTCAGCGCCGCCTCCGTCGATCTCGATGAATCCGAAGCCCTTTTCGGCGTTGAACCACTTGACCGAGCCCTGTGCCATACCTGTCACCTTCTGTGTCGTCCATCAACGATCGCGGTACGCGATCGCGGTGCCACGGGAAACCGCCCGCCGCCGAAGCGGAAGACGTCAGGTGCAAGCCGTACTGCTGTGCCGAAGCACCTTCGACGGACTGTCCTGCGAAACCTGCATCTCCGTAACGCCGCCATTCTGCCACGGCAGTGTCCCCGTTCACACTGCGAAGTCGACCGAACGGTCACGAAGGGGTAACGACTTGCCGGTCTGCTGTCGAAACTACGGCCCAGCGCCGGGATATCCGGTCCGGCTCCAGGAATCCCGGCTCCACGAAGGACTGCAGGCGTCGGCCCCGGCTCAGGCCGAACGGGGCTCGTCCGGACTCTCCCCGTCGTGGTCCGCCAGGAATCGCTCGAAGTGCTCCCCGAGCTCTTCCGCCGTCGGCAGATCCATCGTGGTCGAGAGCGGGGACTGGTCGCTGCCCTCGCTGAGGGAGTCGTACTGCTCCTCGAGAGCAGTGACGATCTGGCGCACCTCGGAGTTCTGCTCGAGGGTCCCCTGCAGGGCGACCGTGGCGGCATCTGTCAGGTCGCCGAGATGGACCAAGGGCAGGTCGAGGCCCGCGGCATCGCTCACCCGACGCAGCAGGGCGAGCGCCCCAGCTGGGAAGTCGGTGCGCGTCAGATAGTGCGGGATCTGGGCGGCGTAGCCCATGGCGGCATGGTCGGCGCGACCGAGCTGCAGCTCGAGCAGCGCGCCGAAGGCCGCCGGAACCAGGATCTCCGGGGAGTCGTCCTCGTCGTCTCCGAGCATCGTGCCCGGCGCCGGGGTCGGCCGGGTCGACGGCCGCCCCAGGAGGGCGGGATCGTTGGCATGTGCGAAGAGCCCGATCGGCCGGGTGTGTGGCACCGCCATGGGCACCGCCTGCATGCCGACGACGCGCTCGACGTCGAAGAATTCGACCAGGTCCGTCAGCGCCTCCGCGAGACGACGCCACTGGAGGTCCGGTTCCGGCCCGTCGAGGAAGAGGAAGGGGCGATCCGACTCGTCGTACATGAGGGACAGCGTGAGCTCCGGGATGTCGACGCTCGTGTACGAGGTCCCGTCGAACACCGCCTGTGGGCGGGACCCCCGGTAGTCCAGCAGCTCGTCCATGTCGAACGTGACCAACCGGAGGTGGCGGAGCTCGTCGCGCAGATAGGTCGAGGCGATCCGGCAGGCATTGCCGGCATCCACCAGACCCGGCAGAGCATGGACCAAGGTCAGACCGGTCCGCGGCACCTCCGCCAGCACATCGGCGGATTCGAAACGGTACAGGTCACGCGGGTCACGCATCAGCGTCTCCTCCCTCGCGGCCGGTTGGATGTCACGTGCCGGATGGCACGCACATCCAGGCCTGTCCACCATAATGGACCACTGTGCTCCGCCGACCCTGGGTCCTTCCCGTGAGGTCCGGCGGAAGGATTCACCGTCAGAGGGAGCAGATCCGTGGACGATGCTGAGGGACAGATCGACCGGGAGATCGCGCACGAGCAAGCCTATGCCGATCGCCTCTACGCACGCCTGGACGTGCTGATCGACCAGGTCGAGCGCAATCTCGAGCAGATGCAGGCCTCGCAGAACGCCTCGACGCACCAGAACCGGTCCGAACGGGACTCGTTCATGGCGCTGTACGAGGACCGGCTGGCGCTGCTGCGATCCGTCGCACGCGCCGTGGTGTTCGGACGCCTCGACATGGATGACGCGGAACGCCACTACATCGGCCGCATCGGACTGTTCACCGCCGAGCGCGAGCAGCTCCTCGTCGACTGGCGCGCCCCCGCTGCCGCCGCCTTCTACCAGGCCACCAGCACCGACCGACAGCAGGTGCGCCTGCGCCGGCATCTGATCAGCCGCGGCCGCACCATCAACGGTCTGGAGGACGATGTTCTGGACCAGTCCGTGCTCGAGGAGGCCGACCACGACGTCGTGCTCCAGGGCGAGGGCGCTCTGCTCGCCGCCGTCTCCGGCCACCGCACCGGGCGGATGGGTGACATCGTCGCCACGATCCAGTCCGAGCAGGACCGCATCATCCGCTCCGAGAACCGTGGCGTGCTCGTGGTCCAGGGCGGTCCGGGCACAGGGAAGACAGCGGTCGCCCTGCACCGGGCGGCCTACCTGCTCTACACCCATCGCCGCCGCCTCGAGCACACCGGCGTGCTGATCATGGCGCCGACCCCCGGGTTCCTGCGCTACATCGAACGGGTCCTGCCGAGCCTCGGCGAATCCGGCGTCGTGATGCTCACCCCCGGCGAGCTGTACCCGGGCATCGAGACGTTCCTCCACGATGAGGACGAGATCGCCGCGCTGAAGGGCGACATCGCCATGGCCGAGCTCCTCGACCGGGCGATCCGACAGCGCCAGATCGTGCCCGACGCAGATATCCGCCTGCGCATCGACGGCACGCCCATCACCCTGACCCGGAGCGCCCTCCGCGCCGCCCGTCGCGAGGCCCGCGCGTCGCGCAAGCCGCACAACATGGCACGCACCATCTTCGTGCGGGTGGCGATGGACCGGCTCGCCGAGTCGTACGAGAAGGCATTGGCCGCCGGCGGCCACACCGTGGTGCCCGAGGATCGCCCGGACCTCCTGTCGGACCTCCGCAACGATTCCGAGATCAAGAGACAGCTCAACCTGGCCTGGCTGCCCTACACGCCGCAGGGGTTCCTACGGATCCTGCTCTCCCGACCCGATCGTCTGCGTGCGGCGGCCCCGCCTGCGCTCGCGGAGAGCATCGAACGCCTGGTGCGCCCCAAGGACGCCCCCTGGACGGTCGAGGACATCCCGCTGCTCGACGAGGTCGCCGAGCTCCTCGGCGAGGACTCCGCGCCAGCCGAGGCCCGCGCCCGCGACGCGGCCGCGCAGCGCGAGGCGGATGTCGACTACGCCCGGAAGGTCATCGAGAACATCGACAGCTCCGGGATCGTGCGCGCCGAGGACCTCGCCGACCAGGTCAACCGGGTCCGCGACGGCCGCACGCTCGCCGAGCGCGCATCGTCCGAGCGCAGCTGGACCTACGGCCATGTCGTCGTCGACGAGGCCCAGGAGCACTCGCCCATGAGCTGGCGCGCCCTGATGCGACGAGCACCCACCAAGTCCTTCACCGTGGTCGGCGACGTCGCACAGACCTCCTCTGCAGGAGGCACCACCTCGTGGAGCGACGCCCTCAGCCCGTACATCCAGGACCGGCTCCAGGTCGAGCACCTGACCGTCAACTACCGCACGCCGAGCCGCATCATGGATCGCGCGATGGCGATGGCGCATGCCCAGAACCTGCCCGTCACCGAGGTCAGCTCGGTGCGTGACGGAGACCGGGACCCCCTGATCCAGCGCAGCGAGCAGATCGACCTGGCCCGGGTGGCCGCCGATGCGGTCGAGGTCGTGCACAAAGAGGGCATCGGACGGCTCGCGGTCATCGCCGCGTCGGAGCGGGTCCCCGACCTCTTCGCCGAGCTGAGCAGGCGCAGCGAACTGCCGGACGTGGGCGAGGGTTCTTCGGGCGTCGACGACGCCATCGCGGTGATGACCGCCCAGGAGGCCAAGGGGCTGGAGTTCGACGGCGTGATCATCCTCGAACCGATCGAGCTGATCGAAGCCCACGGGGCCGGCGACCTCTACGTCGCGATGACCCGCGCGACGCGTCATCTCGGCGTGGTCCACTCGCGGGAGCTCCCGGCGGGCATCGCTCCCGCCTGAAACGGCGATCGGCGGCCGCGGCTTCCCCTCCGCGACCGCCGATCAGGTGTGCACTGCAAGAGTGCACGAGGGATATCTTATGCACAGTCGGGGACGGCCCTGGACCATCTCCACAGAATCCACAGAAGTTGGTGTCCGGACCGGACAGATATGTCTGACTCCGGCCGCGATGCCGGCGGATCAGCCCGCCGTCGTCGCCTCGGCGCGCAGTCGGGTGATGGCCGCGTCGAAATCGTCGAGCGAATCGAAGGCCTGGTAGACGCTGGCGAAACGCAGGTACGCCACCAGGTCGAGCTCCTGGAGCGGCTGCAGGATCGACAGACCGACCTCATGGGCATCGATCTCGGCCTGCCCGCTGGAGCGAATGTCCTCCTCGACGCGCTGGGCCAGCATGGCGAGCTGATCGTCGGTCACCGGCCGCCCCTGGCACGCCTTGCGAACCCCGGAGATCACCTTCGCCCGGCTGAAGGGCTCGCTCACGCCGGAGCGCTTGTGCACCGAAAGCGACGCGGTCTCCGAGGTCGAGAATCGACGCGAGCAGTTCGGGCACTGGCGGCGGCGACGAATCGTCGCACCGTCGTCGGAGGTACGCGAATCCACGACTCGCGAGTCGGGATGGCGGCAGAACGGGCAGTGCATCCCCTCAGGATACCGGCCCGCACCCGCATCAGCGCGATGCGCCGTCGAAGACGGGCATCTCGAGCTCCTGACCGACGGACACCCGTCCGGTCGGAAGCTGGTTCACAGTGCGCGCCTCCACGACGAACTCATGGGGACTCATCCCTTCCGGCGCATACTCCTCGGCGTAGCCCCAGAGGGTGTCGCCCTCCTGGACCGTCACGGTCACCGCATCATCGTCGGCTCCGCCGGCGAGAGCGGCGGGGATGCCGAACACCAGCAGTGCCGCCGCGGCGACGGCGAGCCCGAGCAGGAAGGCGATCGCCGTCAGGAGCATCCGGCCGCGCCGGGTCATGACGAGTCGAACGTCCGATCGAGCAGAACGCTCAGCCCGCTCATCACGGTGCTGCGGGAGGGGAAGAACCGTAGCCATATTCGTATGCATGTCCGAACTCCTGTTCGATCGAATGTCTGTGCGACTGTAGCCCCCCATCGCCGCGACACGCAAGAGGAACCTCGAACACCTGTTTGGAATCCCGTGCGTGCCGCCCTAGGCTGGGCAACACGACAACGGAACCGCAAGGGTCCGACAGACGAAGCCAGGAGGCCCGCACCATGACGCCGAGCACCCCCAAGCCGAGCCGGGTCCGCGACGACGCCGTGGAGGATCCAGTGACGGCAGGGCTCACGCCTCGGCAGCGGCTCGTGCTCGAGACCATCACTGCCGAGATCGCCGCGCACGGCTACCCGCCCACCATGCGCGAGATCGGTGACGCGGTGGGCCTGACCTCCTCGTCCTCCGTCTCCCACCAGCTCCAGGCCCTCGAGCGCAAGGGCTTCCTGCGCCGCGACCCCAAGCGCCCCCGCGCGATGGAGGTCGTCATGCCCGGTGACGACGGGACGCCCGACTTCCCGTCCACACCCGAGATCACCCCGAACTCGGTCTCCGTGCCCCTCGTGGGAAGGATCGCGGCCGGCGTCCCCATCACCGCCGAGGAGCAGGTCGAGGACATCTTCACCCTGCCCTCACGGCTGGTCGGCGACGGCGACCTCTTCCTGCTCCAGGTGGTCGGCGACTCGATGATCGACGCTGCGATCTGCGATGGGGACTGGGTGGTGGTGCGCAGTCAGAAGGAGGCGCAGAAGGGCGAGATCGTCGCCGCGATGATCGACGGTGAGGCGACCGTGAAGACCTTCGTGCAGCGTGACGACCACGTGTGGCTCATGCCGCACAACCCGTCCTTCGCCCCGATCCTCGGTGACCACGCCGAGATCCTCGGCAAGGTCGTGGCCGTGCTCCGCTCGGTCTGACGCATGACGACGTCCGTCGAGGGGCTCCGCTCGGTCTGACGCATCACGACGTCGAGGGCCTCCGCTCGGCCTGCCTCCTGACGACGTCGAGGGGCTCAGCCCTCCGCGAGACGCCGCAGGGCCCCCAGTGCCACCTCGGGATCCGTGGTGGGCCACAGCGGAGGCATCGACTCTCGGAGGAATCCGGCATACCGCGCAGTGGCCAGCCGCGGATCGAGCACCGCGACCATCCCGCGATCCTCCTGGGACCGGATCAGCCTCCCGGACCCCTGCGCCAGCAGCAGTGCCGCGTGCTGCGCGGAGATCGACATGAAACCGTTGCCCCCGTGACGGCTGATCCGCTCCTGCCGGGCCGCGGTCAGAGGGTCGTCGGGACGCGGGAACGGGATCCTGTCGATGGTGACCAGGCGCAGCGCCCGCCCCGCGACATCGACCCCCTGCCAGAGGGTGAGGGTCCCGAACAACGAGGCGTCCTCGTCCTCCCGGAAGTTGCGCACCAGGTTCGCCATCGAGTCCTCGCCCTGGACCTCGATCGTGAGGTCCAGGCGGGCCCGCACATGCTCGGCGGCCAGCTCGGCGCCGCGGCGCGAGGAGAACAGGCACAGCGCTCCCCCACCCGATGCCTCCACCAGCTCGGTGAGGTGATCGAGCATCGCCGTCGAGGGCCCTTCCCGTCCCGGCGGCGGGAGATGGCGCGCGGTGTAGAGGATGCCCTGGCGGCGGTAGTCGAAGGGGCTCCCCACGTCCACCCCGGCCCAGGCACCGGTGTCCGCCGCGATCGGAACCTCCTCGGCACCGATCCGGTCCACCCTGGCCAGCCCCACCTCGCCGGCGGCCGGCTCGAAGCGATTCCCGAGCGCGAGCGTCGCGGAGGTCAGGACGGCAGTGCGGTGCTCGAGGATCGCCCCACGCATCGCACCGGCGACGCTCAGCGGCGCCACCTGGATGCTCGAACGCCCCGTGGCCTGCGAATGGGAGACGGAGACGACGTCGTCGTCGGCCGGGGCCCCCAGGCGTTCGCAGACGTCGATGATCTCCTGCAGGTTCGCGCGGACCGTCTTGCGGGTGCCGGCGGTCCCCGTCGTCGTGTCGTCACCGGCGTCCTTGGCGTCGGAGTGGGCCGTGCGGGCCTCGATCCGCAGCTGCTGGATCGCATCGGCGAGGCGGTCGGGCAGGGGACCGATCACGCGGCCGTCGGGGGCGAGCTCGAGGGATTCGCGCAGCTCCTCCGAGGCATCGTCGAGGGCCGTCCCGGCGACGCCGAGCCCGCGCAAGTCGCGCACGGTGCCGCGCAGCATGCCCGGGTTCAGGACATCGGTGACGGCGCTGGTGACGCGCCCGGAGAGGTCATGCGCCTCGTCGAAGACGACCACGTCGTGCTCGGGGATGATGCCGTGGCTGTCGAAGGCGTCGATGGCCAGGAGGGCATGGTTGGTGACCACGATGTCCACCTCGCGGGCGAGCTCGCGGCTGCGCTCGGCGAAGCAGGACTCCACCATCGGGCAGGTCCCGCCCAGGCACTGGGATCCCGTGACGGACACCTGGCGCCAGGCACGATCGGAGACCGCATCCTCCAAGGAGTCACGATCTCCGCTGTCGGTCTCCTCCGACCACTCCCGCAGGCGCTTGACCTGGTCCCCCAGGCGTTCGCTGCCCGAGCGCGACGGATCGGTCGAGGCCTCGGCGAACAGCGCGCCGGGGTCGATGTCCACCGGGTACCCGCCGTCGATCTTGTGCCGGCAGAGGTAGTTCGCACGCCCCTTGAGCAGGGCGAAGGTGGGCGTGCGCGGCAGGTGCGGGGCCACCGCCTCGACCAGGCGCGGCAGGTCCTTGCGCACGATCTGGGTCTGCAGGGCGATCGTCGCGGTGGAGATCACGACTGGTCGGCCGCTCACCAGGGCATGGCGGAGCGCGGGGACCAGATAGGCGAGCGACTTGCCGGTGCCGGTGCCTGCCTGCACGAGCAGGTGGCGGCCTCCGGACATCGACGTGTCGACCGCCTCCGCCATGGTCTGCTGGCCGGGGCGCGGCACGCCGCCGATCGCCTCGACCGCCGCCTCCATGAGGGTGGACAGCTGGATATCGGCTGCCCCGGGGGCGGCCTCATGATCGGTGGCGGTGGTCATCGGATCAGCGTATCCGCGCCGGATCCGATGACCCCTCAGGCCGCGCCGTGCAGCTCTGCGGCAAGCGCCTCATCCACGCGGGCATGGAGCTTCGTGCCCTCCATCACGTGCTCCTCGGAGAGCACCTCGCCGGTGGTGTGCGCGCGGGCGATCAGGTCGCCGCGGGAGTAGGGCACGAGCACCTCGACCTCGACCGCCGGGCGCGGGAGGTGCTCGGCGATCAGATCCCGGAGCTCCTCGATGCCCATGCCGGTCCGGGCCGAGACGACGATCGAGTCCTCGACCTGGCTGCGCAGGCGGGCGATGGTCTCGGGCTCGGCGAGGTCCGCCTTGTTGAGCACGATGACCTCGGGCACATCGAAGCCCTCGACCTCGCCGAGCACGGTCCGCACGGCTTTGATCTGGCCTTCGGGATCCGGATGGGAGGCGTCGACCACATGCAGCAGCAGATCGGAGTCGCCCACCTCCTCGAGGGTCGAGCGGAAGGCCTCCACCAGCTGCGTGGGCAGGTGCCGCACGAAGCCGACGGTGTCCGCGTAGGTGAACTCGCGGCCGTCCGGGGTGGTGGAGCGGCGCACCGTCGGGTCGAGGGTCGCGAAGAGCGCGTTCTCCACGAGGACCCCGGCACCGGTCAGCCGGTTGAGCAGGGAGGACTTGCCGGCGTTGGTGTAGCCGGCGATCGCGACCGCCGGCACCTGGCTGCGGCGGCGGTCGGCCCGCTGGGCTTCACGCCCCGGGGTCATCGCCTTGATCTCGCGGCGCAGCTTGGACATCCGATCACGGATCCGACGACGGTCCAGCTCGATCTTGGTCTCACCGGGGCCTCGAGAGCCCATGCCCGCTCCCGCGCCGCCGACCTGACCGCCGGCCTGCCGGGACATGGAATCGCCCCAGCCGCGCAGACGCGGCATCAGGTACTCGAGCTGGGCGAGCTCGACCTGCGCCTTGCCCTCGCGGGATTTGGCGTGCTGGGCGAAGATGTCCAGGATCAGCGCGGTGCGGTCGATGACCTTCACCTTGACGATGTCCTCGAGCGCGCGGCGCTGGCCGGGGCCGAGCTCGCCGTCCGCGATCACGGTGTCAGCACCGCTGGCGGCGACGATCTCGGCCAGCTCTGCCGCCTTGCCCTTGCCCAGGAAGGTCGCGGGGTCGGGGTGTGCACGACGCTGAAGCACGCCGTCGAGCACCTCGGAGCCCGCCGTCTCGGCGAGCGCGGCGAGCTCGAGCAGGCTGGTCTCCGCCTCCCCGGTGTTCCCCGAGGTGTAGAGACCCGCCAGCACGACTCGCTCGAGGCGGAGCTGTCGGTATTCGACCTCGCTGACGTCCTCGAGCTCGGTGGAGAGCCCGGCGACGCGACGCAGAGCCTGACGGTCGGCGAGGTCGTACTGTTCCCCGTCGGACGAGGAATCGTAGGTGGCGGATGCCGCGCTGCGGGAGAGGATCCGCTGGGTCAGCGCGTCTCGTCGGCCCACGGCCGGCGCGGTCTCCTCCGGGATGGCCGGGGTGCCTGCGCTGTCGGTGTGCGCCGCGGCCCCGGTCCCTCCCGTGGTGGTCCCGTCGACGTCGGTGTCGGAGTCGGGTTCGGGATGGAAGGCGATGGGCACGGTCGGGGCACTCCTCAAGATGGGGGACGAACTGTCCTGACAAGAGTCCCACGACCGCGGGCCGTGGTCGAGGCATTTTGCGGTGAGCGGATAGCGGTGCTGTGGTCATCCTTCCTCGACGTGCTCCTCCCGGGCCGTCGGAGTCCGTATCCTGCTCAGGTGGACGAGCACTATTTCACCCCTTCCCCGACGACCGATGCCCGGCGCTTCCCGCTTGCGGTGCGCCTGGCCGGCCGCGACCTCGAGCTGGTCTCCAGCGCCTCCGTGTTCAGCGGGCACGGTGTGGACAAGGCCACCGCCGTGCTCCTGAACCGGCTCGACGAGATCACGGAGCCGCCGGCGCGGGCACGGATCCTCGATCTGGGATGCGGCTGGGGGCCGATCGCCCTGACCGCAGCGATCACGCATCCTGACGCAGAGGTGTGGGCGGTCGACGTCAGCGAGCGCGCTCGTGAGCTCACGGCGCAGAACGTCGAGCGAGCCGGCCTCACGAATGTGCGCGTCGTCGCCCCCGACGAGGTGCCGGAGGATCTGATGCTCGATGCGATCTGGTCGAACCCGCCGATCCGGATCGGCAAGCCGGCGCTGCATGACCTGCTGCTGCAGTGGACGGCCCGTCTGACCCCGGAGGGGACTGCCGCGCTGGTTGTCGGGAAGAATCTCGGAGCGGATCCGCTCGCCCGGTGGCTCGGGGAGCAGCTGCCCGATCGAGAGGTCGCGAAGGTCGCCAGCGCGAAGGGCTTCCGCGTGCTCGAGGTGGGTCCCGTCAGACCAGCGTGACGCCGTCGGCGACGAGCACCGCCGGGCCGGTGAGCGTGACCTCACCGGTCGCCGTCCATCCCACCTGCAGGCGCCCACCGGGAACATCCACCGTCCAGGGCTCTGCACTGGTGTCGCCGGCGCGCAGGGCCGCCGCCACAGCGGTCGCCGCGATCCCGGTCCCGCAGGAGCGGGTCTCGCCCACCCCGCGCTCGAACACCCGCATCGCCACGTGGCGCGGCCCGCGCTCGACGACGAGCTCGATGTTCGCGTCAGCGGGAGGTTCGGGGTCCAGGGACGGCCGATGCGTCAGGTCGAGCTGCTCGAGAGCGGTGCCCTCCGGGAGGAAGGCGACGGCGTGCGGGTTGCCCATATCGACGTCCGTGACCGGGAGCGCCTGCCCGGCGACCTCGACGGTGCGCTCCCCCTGGAGGCTCGTGCTCCTCCCCATGCCGATGCGCACCGACCAGGGAGCCCCGTCCGTCTCCGCGCGCTCGAGGACGTCGACCGACCGTGCCCCGGCGCGGGTCCAGACGGCGAATCTGTCGCCCTGCACGTGCCCCGCACGCAGCAGATGCGCGGCGAGCACGCGGACCCCGTTGCCGCACATCTCCGCGATCGAGCCGTCGGCGTTGCGGTAGTCCATGAACCATTCCGGGGCATCCACCGGGGCGTCGATGCCGGCGGCCCGGGTGCGCACGGCGCGGATCACGCCGTCGCCGCCGATACCGGCCCGACGGTCCGTGAGCGCGATGACGGCCTGCGGTTCCAGGTCCAGGGCACCGTCCGGGTCATCGAGGATGACGAAGTCGTTCTCGGTGCCGTGGCCCTTGGTGAAGCGGATGCTGTCGGTCATGGGACGAGCCTATGCCGTCGCCGGCCCGTCCGGCCCGCCCAGCCCGTCCGGCCCGCCCAGCCCGTCCGGCCCGCCCAGCTCGCCCGCGTCCCTGATCGCGTGCAGCGCCCGCTCGAGCACGACGTCGCCCGTGCGCTGCGGGTCTGGGACCGCATCGATCCAGCGCACCCGGAGGTCACGGCGGAACCACGTGTCCTGCTTGCGCACCAGGCGGCGCGTGCCCACGATCGTCGCCTCGATCGCCTCCTCGCAGCTCATCGTCCCGTCCAGGACGGCCAGACCCTGCGCGTACCCGATCGCGCGGCGAGCGGTGAGACCCTGGTCCAGGCCACGGTCGCGGAGTGCCCGGATCTCGTCGAGCAGCCCGAGCTCGACCATCCTGTGCACCCGCTGCTCGATGCGTTCGTGCAGTTCCGCTCGATCCAGGCGCAGCCCGAGCTGCACCGTGCCGGGCTCCGCGTAGATCGGCCGGGGCAGGAAGGCGGCGAAGGGTCGGCCGGTCAACTCCCCCACCTCCAGCGCGCGCACGATCCGGCGAGCATCCCCCGGACCGATCTTCGCCGCGGCCTCAGGGTCGCTGCGGGTGAGCTCGGCATGCAGCGCGGCCGGGCCTTCTCGCGTCGCGCGTGCCTCGAGGCGGGCGCGGGTCTTCGCGTCGGTGGGTGGGAACTCGATCTCGTCGAGGGCCGCGCGCACGTACAGCCCTGAGCCGCCCACGAGGATCGGTCGCCGTCCCCGGGAGCGGATCTCCGCGATCGCTGTGCGTGCGCCCTCCTGGTACGCGGAGACGCTCGCCTCCTGGGTGACCTCCAGGATGTCGAGCTGATGATGGGGCATCGCCTCGCGCTCGGCACTGGTCACCTTCGCGGTGCCGATATCCATGCCGCGATAGAACTGCAGGGCGTCGGCGTTGATGATCTCGCCGTCGAGCCGCCGGGCCAGCGCGATGGCAAGATCCGACTTCCCGGTCGCCGTGGCTCCGACGACGGCGACCACCGGAAGGGCGGTGTGCTCTGCGCGGAGTCCGGCCTGGAGCGGTGATGTCTCGGGCCGCACGGTCGCAGGAAGGTCCATGCCTGGCAGACTACCTGCGCCGATGGCGAAGGTCAGCCGGATCACGCCTGGTGGCAGGCCGATTCCCCGAGGAAGGGAGTAGTGTGAGCCGCGACCCGGCGCCGCCGGGCCGTCGACCACGACTACTGCATTGCCTGAGGTTGGAAGTGACTGCACCGCACGAGTCCCCTGCACTGCCGGACTCGACTCACGGGCTCGCCCCGATGACCATGGCCCGCATCGAGCAGAGCCTTGCTCGGCACGGATATGCCTTCGTCGAGGACGACGAGCACGCGGAGATCCTCCGCGCGCGCTTCGACGACTACCGTTTCCAGTTCATGCTCTCCGGCGAGGAGCAGGCTGTTCTGCAGACCCGCGGACGCTGGAGCCACTCGGTGGACTTCTCCCGCAAGGTCGAGATGGTCAAGCTCTGCAACGAGTGGAACATGAACCGGATCTGGCCCAAGGTGTACGTGCGCCGCGAGTCCGAGGGGCTCCTCGGCGTCTACGGCGAGCTCGCCGCGGACTTCCGCGCCGGCGCCCTGGATTCCCAGGTCGACTCAGCGATCAAGTGCGGGCTGAGCACGGTGATCGCGTTCTTCCACAGCCTCGAGGAGCGCCTCGGCGCCGAGCTGGACGAGCTCGACGTCTGAGCCTGAGGTCCGCGGTTCTCGCGGGCCCTGCGCTATACAGCGCCAGAGCAGGCTCAGGGACGACGCAGGCTCGGCATGCCCAGGGTGACCGGTCCCGGCGGCGCGGCAGCGCCGCCTGTTCCGCAGGAGGATCCGCCGTCCGTGCCGCTCACCCCGGCCTCCCAGGCGTCCCCGGAGCGGGTGCGACGCACGGAGAACTGCTCCGGGGCGAGGGATCCGTCCATGGCGCCGAGAGCGCTGTCCGCGATGAGGTAGTAGGGCGCCGCGCGGGTGACGGTGGCGGTGACCAGGTCCCCCGGGCGCGGCCGGTCCGCGGCGGGCAGACCGGGCGGGAGCGCCAGATGGACCAGGCGGTGGTCGCGGGAGCGGCCGGAGAGACGATGGGTCGCATGCTCCCTCTCGCCTTCCCCCTCGGCGACGAGCACCTCGACCACGCTGCCCTCCAGGCGAGTGTTCTCTTCGAACGTGATCCGGTCCTGCAGAGCCGTGAGTCGCTCGTAGCGCTCCTGGACGATCTCCTTGGGGATCTGGTCGTCCATGGTCGCGGCCGGGGTGCCGGGACGGATCGAGTACTGGAAGGTGAAGGCGCTGGAGAAGCGTGACGCCTCGACGACATCGAGCGTGCGCTGGAAGTCGTCCTCCGTCTCCCCGGGGAAGCCGACGATGATGTCGGTCGTGATCGCCGCCTCCGGGATCCGCTCGCGCACCCGCTCGAGGATGCCGAGGAACTTCCTGCTGCGGTAGGAGCGCTTCATCCGGCGCAGCACGTCGTCGGATCCGGACTGGAGCGGCATGTGCAGCTGGGGCATGACGTTCTGGGTCTCGGCCATTGCGTCGATGACGTCATCGGTGAACATGGCCGGATGCGGGGAGGTGAAGCGCACCCGCTCGAGCCCCTCGATCTCCCCGCACGCCCGCAGGAGCTTCGCGAAAGCGCCGCGGTCGCCGAACTCCACGCCGTAGGAGTTCACGTTCTGCCCGAGCAGGGTGACCTCCAGAGCGCCGGAGTCCACCACGTCGCGCACCTCGGCGAGGATCTCCCCCGGCCGGCGGTCCTTCTCCTTCCCCCGCAGCGAGGGCACGATGCAGAAGGTGCAGGTGTTGTTGCAGCCGACGCTGATCGAGACCCATGCCGCGTAGGCGGACTCCCGACGGGTGGGCAGCGTGGATGGGAACACCTCGAGGGACTCGAGGATCTCGACCTGCGCCTCGGCGTTGTGGCGGGCGCGGTCCAGCAGGACCGGGAGCGAGCCGATGTTGTGGGTCCCGAACACGACGTCGACCCAGGGGGCGCGCTCGACGATCTCGGCACGGTCCTTCTGCGCCAGGCAGCCGCCGACGGCGATCTGCATCCCCGGATTCGCCTCCTTCGCCGGGCGCAGCGAACCGAGGGTCCCGTAGAGCTTCTTGTCGGCGTTCTCGCGCACCGCGCAGGTGTTGAACACGATCACGTCGACCTCGCCGCGACGGGCGTCGGCGCCCGCCGGTGCCGCCGCGTACCCGGACTCCTCGAGCATCCCGGTGAGGCGCTCGGAGTCGTGGACGTTCATCTGGCAGCCGAAGGTGCGCACCTGATAGGTGCCTCGCGGCGCGTTGCGCGCGTCGTCGGTCATCAGGGGATCGGTGGCGAGAGAGCTGAGGGACATAGTCCCCCCAGGATACGGCGCGACTCCGGGCCGGTGTGTGCCGCACGGGCCGTCGAGGATCGGTCGGCGATCAGCCCTCTGCAGGGTCCGCGGCCGCTCGCAGCTCCGCGGCGATCACCTGCACGGCGAGGGATCCCGGGTATCCCTTCCGGGTCAGCAGGGCGTCGAGACGGCGGGAGAGCCGCCGACGGTGGCTGCCATCGCGTTCGCTGCGCAGCTGCTCTCGATCGCGGTATCCGATCCGAGAGCGCACCAGATCCCGGCAGCGCTCCTCCTCGTCGTCCTCCCCAGTTCCCAGGGCGTCCTCGATGAGATCGGACTCCACGCGCCTCGAGGCGAGCTCGCGACGCAGCGCCTCGTCTCCCAGCGCTCGCATCGAGCGCCGCTGCGTCACCCATTCCTGGGCGAAGGCGGCGTCATCGATGAGGTCGGCCCGGTCGATGCGCGCCATGACCTCATGGGCGACGTCCGCGGGGACCTCGCGCTGAGCCAGCCGGTCACGCATCTCCCCCGCAGACCGTTTGCGCAGCGACAGCAGGCGCATCAGGTAGCGGCACTCATGGACGATCGCCTTCTCGCGCTCGGCGTCGTACGGATCGACGGCATGGTCAGGAGCGTCGAGGATCCGGCGGGTCCGCTGCGAGAGATCGCTGCGGATCTCCGAGGCGGTGCGCGGCCCTCCCGGATCGATGTCGGCGGCAGCCGCGGCCTCCGGGCCACGGCTGCCGCCGACATCGAGCTGAGAATCCGCCATGGATCAGATGGTGGCGGGGACGTCCTCGTCGAGGAACTCGTCCTCGGCGAGGGGCGCCTCGAGCGGATCGAGCGCCTCGTCCTCCGGCGCCGCCTGCTCGGCCGCGTACTTGCCGACGCCGAGGGTGCGCAGGATCTTCTCCTCGATCTCCACGGCCAGGTCCGTGTTGTCCTTGAGGAACTGGCGGGAGTTCTCCTTGCCCTGGCCCAGCTGGTCACCCTCATAGGTGAACCAGGCACCGGACTTGCGCACGATGCCATGCTCGACGCCGAGGTCGATCAGACCGCCCTCGCGGGAGATGCCCTCGCCGTACAGGATGTCGAACTCGGCCTGCTTGAAGGGCGGGGCCATCTTGTTCTTGACGACCTTGACACGGGTGCGGTTGCCCACGGAATCGGTGCCGGTCTTCAGGGTCTCGATCCGACGGATGTCCATGCGCACAGAGGCGTAGAACTTCAGCGCCTTGCCACCGGTGGTGGTCTCGGGGCTGCCGAAGAAGACGCCGATCTTCTCGCGCAGCTGGTTGATGAAGATCGCGGTGGTGCCCGAGGCGGACAGCGCGCCGGTGAGCTTGCGCAGCGCCTGCGACATGAGGCGGGCCTGCAGGCCGACGTGCGAATCGCCCATCTCGCCCTCGATCTCCGCCTTCGGGACCAGGGCGGCCACCGAGTCGATGACCACGACGTCCAGGGCCCCGGAACGGATCAGCATGTCGGTGATCTCGAGCGCCTGCTCACCGGTATCCGGCTGGGAGACCAGGAGTGCGTCGGTGTCGACGCCAAGCTTCTTCGCGTACTCGGGGTCCATCGCGTGCTCGGCATCGATGAAGGCGGCGATGCCGCCGTTGCGCTGGGCGTTGGCGACCGCGTGCAGTGCGAGCGTCGTCTTGCCGGAGGACTCCGGTCCGTAGATCTCGACGATGCGGCCGCGGGGCAGGCCGCCGATGCCGAGTGCGGCGTCCAGCGCGACGGAACCGGTGGGGATGACCTCGACGGGCGGCCTGGTGTCGTCGCCCAGGCGCATGATCGAGCCCTTGCCGAACTGGCGGTCGATCTGTGCGAGCGCGTTGTCCAGCGAGGAGTCGCGATCCTTCGCGGTGGACCTCGTGACGGCGGGCTTCGAAGACTTCGGTGCAGCCATGTGCTTGGTTCCTTCCAGGGGGCCGGGGGGCCGACGTATTGACCGTACGGCCACAGTAAGCGGGGCCCCCGACATTCGCCGCCGCCCTGCACCCCCTGTGGAAGACCGGGGTGTGGGGAGGAAAGGCGAGTTCGCGGTTGTCGTGCCGGGTGACCGTCGGGGACCACTGTACCGAACAGACGTTCGAACACGCGAGCCCATCGGCCGTGTCGCGGCGTGTCGCGTCGTGTCGTCGTGTCGGGTCGAACCGGGCGGCGCGACCACGGGCTCTGCGGCGTGCGCGCAGAGGCCCGCGGCGTGCGCGGAGAAGTCAGCGGCTCGCGCAGCGGTCAGCGGCTCGCGCAGCGGTCAGCGGCTCACGCGGAGGTCAGCGGCGGCGCTGCTCCAGCGGCACTTCCCAGCGACGGGACTCCGGGACCTCCATCGCGTCGCACAACGAGACCCACACCCGACGCACGGGAACCCCGTGCTCGAGAGCCTGCGCGGCGGTCATGCCGCCGGCTCCCTCGAGCACGAGGTCCCGGACATACGTTCCTGCGAGGACCGGGCCGAACACGTGGTCGGCCAGCTCCGTGAACTCGCTGCGACGCACCTCAGTGGGCGCCGACCAGCGGGCTCGCATCGTCGGCGAGGCCCTCGGGCACGGTGTCGGGGATGCTGACGTTCTCGGAGACGGCGATCCGGTCGGACACCTCGCGCAGGACGAAGGACAGCGGGAGACCGAGAGCATCGGTCACGGAGACCAGCAGCTCGCTGGAGGCCTCCTTCTGGCCGCGCTCGATCTCGCTGAGGTAGCCCAGGGACACGCGCGCATCGGAGGACACCTGGCGCAGCGTGCGCCCCTGATTGCGACGCGCGTCGCGCAGGACGTCTCCGAGCTCCTGACGGAACAGGACCATGGCCTTGCCTCCCTTCCTCTGGTTGAACTGATGGAACACCTCGGGGGTGCGGTGCAGAGAAGTCATCACGTCCACCACAACGCCACACCCCTCAAGAGTGTTCCCCAGAGTGTAGTGGCCTCGATCCCAGGGATCCCTGGGAGCTGTGGACAGCGAGAGGGTCCGCGCGGCTCCCCGCACAGCACGCGTTGACCTGCACAGGGACTCAGTCCTCGAGCTCCTCGGCGAGCATCTGGATCGCGAGGTCGACGGTCGTGGCCCGGATCCGTGCCCTGCCTCCGCTGAGATGCAGTTCACGACTGGAGGTCGGAGCGCCTCGTCGGGCCAGTCCCAACCAGACCGTGCCCTCTGCCGCACCGCGCTCATCGGGGCCGGGGCCGGCCACCCCGGTGGTGGCGATCGCGAGGTCGGCGTCGTAGAGATCGAGCGCACCCTCGGCCATGGCCCCGGCGACCTCGGCGTTCACCGCCCCGCGGTCCCGGAGCAGTGCCGCGTCGACTCCCAGCACACGGGTCTTCGCCGCATACGAATAGCAGGCGGCTCCGCCCGCGATCACCGCGCTCGCGCCGGGCACGTCCACCAGGCGGGCCACCACGGCGCCGGCCGTGAGCGATTCGGCCGTGGCGATCATCAGCCCTCGCTCTGCGGCCCGGGTGATGACCGCCTCCGGGCCGGTGCTCACGAGGCGCGTCCGGCGAGGGCCTCGCGGCGCAGGCGCAGACCGTCCTTGAGGTTCACGAGGCCGGACCAGACGGTCAGCACCACGGCGAGCAGCACCAGGGCGAGCCCGACCCAACGGGCCGGCTCCCACCACAGCTCGAACGGGATCAGGCAGAAGGTGATCGCGATCGTCTGGACCATCGTCTTCGCCTTGCCGGCCATGTTCGCCGGCAGAGCGCCGTACTTGAGGATCGTGAAGCGCATGACGGTGATGCCGATCTCGCGCACGAGGATCAGGATCGTCATCCACCACGGCACGTACTCCCAGATCGAGAGCATGATGAGCGCCGCCCCCGTCATCGCCTTGTCGGCGATCGGATCGACGATCTTGCCGAAGTCGGTGATGAGGTTCCGGCTCCGCGCCAGATATCCGTCGAGGAAGTCCGTGATCATCGCGACCACGAAGACGGCCGCGACCAGCAGACGGCCAGGGACTGTGTCCGGGTACAGGACGGCGAGCACCACCAGCAGCGGCACCATCGCGCACCGCACCATGGTGAGGATGTTGGCGATGTTCCAGAGCGGCACAGGGTCCGTGCGGGGTGTGGTCATGATGCTCCTGCGCTCGCGGGGTGGATGGGGTGTCCGGAAGGGTTCGGGGCTCGTACCCCGAGTGGGGTGGAGGGGCGGAGGCTCACCGCCCGGTGAGGCTCCAGGCGTCCTCGCTGTCCTCGCCGCCCTCGTCGTCGTAGTAGTCGGTCGCCGGCTCGGAGCCGTCGTCGGCCAACGGATCAGAGCCGTACCGGTCCTCCGTGCCTGCGGCCGGGGCGGCCTCGGGGGCCGGTGCATCCTGCGCGTCGGTCTCCTCGAGGTCCACCGCCTGGTCGGCGCCGTAGGGCTGTTCGGCGTCGTCCCCGGGGACGTCCTCTCCGCGGATACGGGCGATGGCGGAGGCGAGATCGTCCGGGTGGATCATCACGTCGCGCGCCTTGGACCCCTCCGAGGGGCCGACGATCTCGCGGGACTCCAGCAGGTCCATCAGGCGACCCGCCTTGGCGAAGCCCACCCGCAGCTTGCGCTGCAGCATCGAGGTGGAGCCGAACTGCGTGGTGACCACGAGCTCAGCTGCCTGCAGCAGCACGTCGAGATCGTCGCCGATGTCGTCGTCGATCTGCTTCTTGGCTGCGACGACCTGGACGTCCTCGCGGTAGTTCGGCTTCATCTGGGTCTTGACGTGGTCGACGACCTTGTGGATCTCGGACTCGTTGACCCAGGCGCCCTGGACGCGCATCGGCTTCGCCTTGCCCATCGGATGGAACAGGGCGTCGCCCTGACCGATGAGCTTCTCGGCGCCGACGGAGTCGAGGATGACGCGCGAGTCCTGCAGCGAGGAGGTCGAGAACGCGAGGCGGCTGGGCACGTTGGCCTTGATGATGCCGGTGACGACGTCGACCGAGGGACGCTGGGTGGCGAGGATCAGGTGGATCCCGGCCGCGCGCGCCAGCTGGGTGATGCGCTGGATCGAGGCCTCGACATCACGCGGGGCCACCATCATGAGGTCCGCGAGCTCGTCGACCACGACGAGGAGGTACGGGTAGGGGGCGAGGCGTCGCTCGCTGCCCGCAGGCAGCTTCACCTCGCCGGCCCGCACCGCCTTGTTGAAGTCGTCCACATGCTTGTACCCGAAGGCGGCGAGGTCGTCGTACCGGGCGTCCATCTCCTTCACGACCCACTCCAGGGCTTCGGCGGCCTTCTTGGGGTTGGTGATGATCGGGGTGATCAGGTGCGGGATGCCCTCGTAGATGCTGAGCTCGACGCGCTTGGGGTCGACCAGCACCATGCGCACCTCCTCCGGGGTCGCGCGCATGAGGATCGACGTGATCATCGAGTTCACGAAGACCGACTTGCCGGCGCCGGTGGCACCCGCGACGAGCAGGTGGGGCATCTTGGCGAGGTTGGCGATGACATAGCCGCCCTCGACGTCCTTGCCCACGCCCATCACCAAGGGGTGCTCCGTGCGACGCGCGACCGAGCTGCGCAGCACGTCGCCGAGGACGACCGTCTCGCGGTCCGTGTTGGGGATCTCGATGCCGATGGCCTTCTTGCCCGGGATCGGAGAGAGGATGCGCACGTCTGAGCTCGCCACGGCGTACGAGATGTTCTTGTCCAGGGCCGTGACCTTCTCGACCTTGGTGCCCGGAGCGAGCTCGACCTCGTAGCGCGTGACCGTCGGCCCGCGGGAGAAGTCGACCACCTTGGCGTTGACGTTGAACTGCTCGAAGACCTCCTCGAGCGCAGCGACCACCTGGTCGTTGGCCTCGGAGCGCGTCTTGTGCGGCGCACCCTCGAGGAGGAAGGACGACTCCGGCAGCGTGTACACGACATCGCCGGCCAGCTCGAGCTGCTCGCCGGCCCGCGGCAGGTCGCCCATCGGCGGGTGCACGAGGTCCGCCTTCTCCTCCTCGGCAGGCTTGGTGGGAACAGCCTTGGTCGCAGCAGGTGTGCTCGCGACCGGCGCCTTCGCCGCGGCAGTCGGCATCGGGGTGGTCGCTCCGGCAGCGGCAGGGGCGCCCTTGCCGGGGAAGGTCTTGGCCCGGTTGTTCTCGTCCTCGACCACGTCGAAGACCTCCGCGGAGTCGGCCGTCGAGGCCCGCTTCGCGCGGGAGCCCCGACCCTTCTTCGCCGCGGCCGCGGCGGCCTCCTCGGCGGTGACGCCCTGTTCGAAGGCCTCGTCGCCGGCGTAGCCGAAGCTCTCGTGGTCCCGGGTGGCCTCGTCCTCGGCCTTCTCCCGGCGGCTGCGACGGCGCGGGCGGCCAGTGGACTGGGCCTGGGTGGCCTGCTCATGGACTGCGGGGTCGACGCGGCGGGGGCGCAGCCCGAGGGCGACCCGCTCGGCGTCCTCCTCCTCGCTGCTGCCCACCATCACGTCGTACACATCGCGCAGGCGGGACGGGATCGACTCGACAGGCGTCGCGGTGAGCACCAGGACGCCGAAGGCGATCACCACGGAGTGGATGACGATCACCGCGACCGGCGGGAGCAGGGCCTCGAGCGGGGCGGCGGCGAGATAACCGAGCACCCCTCCCCCGCGGGCCAGGGCGTCGATGCCGTCCGCCGGGGCGGGGAGCCGCGCGGAGACGGAGGCGATCGCCGAGATCGCGGTGAGGAGCAGCAGGATCCCGATCGCGATGCGGCTGTTGGCGCGCACCTGGTCGGGACGGCGGAACATGCGCATCGCCCATCCGGCCGCGAGCAGCGGGATCACCATGGAGGAGATGCCGAAGGTGCCCGCGACCACGGTGTGCACGGCGCCGAACACAGGACCGGCGGACTGCCACCACTCCACGACGGCCACCAGGGCCGCGATGAGGAGCAGGAACAGCGCATAGCCGTCCCGTCGCTGGTCGGGTGAGACCTCCCAGCGTGCGACGCCGATCGAACGGACGAGGCCGCCGATCATCCGGGCGATCGCCAGATAGCCGGAGCGCACTGCGCGCACCGGCAGAGGGAGCGTCGACGGATCGTGGGCCGCGGAACCGGCGGTACGCGAGGTACCGGCGGACGAGCTCCGGGACGAGCCTTTCGACGCACGTGCGGGGGAAGACGTACGTGTCGCCATGTCACCCAGGGTACCGCCCGACCCCTGTCGGACCCGGGAGGCGGCGCGACGGCCCGTCACACCGGTCGTATCTCACGCCCTCGACGGGGAGGCGCGGCGTGGGCCGGAGCCCACCGCTGCACCGCTGGGATCACAGAGGGCGGCGGGACGGATCGCACGGCGGGATGCCGTCCGCTGCATCGAGCGCGGCGGCGAGGGCGCGCAGCTGGTCCGCATCGGCCGGGACGTGCGGGCCGCGCATCGCGGCATGGGGCAGCACTCCCTGCAGGGCGAGAGCCGCCTTGGCCGCGACCGCTCCGGGGAGCTGACTCATGATGGCCTCGACCAGCGGGACCAGACGGCGGTGCGCCTCGAGCGCGCCCGCGAGGTCGGAGCGGTCCACGGCCTCGACCATCTGCTTCTCGAACTCGGCCGCGACCTGGCCGACGACGGACACCACGCCCGAGGCGCCGATCGCGAGCCACGGGAGGTTCAGGGCGTCCTCGCCGGAGTAGTAGGCGAGACCGTTCTCGGCCATGACCCGGCTGGCCTGCTGCAGATCGCCCTTCGCGTCCTTGACCGCGAGGATGCGCTCGTGCTCGCCCAGCCGCAGGAGGGTCTCGTAGGCGAGCGGGATGCCCGTGCGCCCCGGGATGTCGTAGAGCATGACCGGGAGATCGGTCGCGTCGGCGATCGCGGTAGTGTGGGCGATCACCCCGGCCTGGCTGGGCTTGGAGTAGTACGGCGTGACGACCAGCAGGCCGTCGAGCCCCTCGAGCTCCGCATGGGCCCGTGCCAGATCGATCGAGTGGGCGGTGTCGTACGTGCCCACCCCGGCGACGACCTTGACCTCGGGGCCGACGGCGGCGCGCACGGCCCGCGCCAGCTCGAGCTTCTCGACGTCGGTGAGCGCGGGCGCCTCGCCCGTGGTGCCCGAGACGACGATGAGGTCGTTGCCGTGCTCGCTGATGTGCACCGCGAGCTTCTGGGCGGCGTCGAGGTCGACCCCGTGGCCGTCCTGCGTGAGCGGCGTGACCACGGCGGTCCCCACCGCGCCGAAGGGCCGTGCGGGGCGCATGTCGGTGCTGGTCATGATCTCCTCCCAGAGATGTCCTGATCCCAGGAGCCTAATGCAGGCCCCGTCCTGCTCAGCGCCGTGACGCGGCTCCGAGATCGACGAGGATCGCCAGCGGGGTGCGCTGACGGCCCTGTCCCAGCGGGTTGTCCGCGAACGTCGCCTCGAGGCGCTCGTTCGGGGTGTCGACGTCCGATCCCAGCACATTGCGCCCGATGTCGTTGGCGTCCATGACCACGGTGCCCACGAAGCTGTCGCGCAGCGCCGCAGGGATGTCCGCTCCGCGGATCGCCGCGGAGATCGTCGCCGAGACCGCGTCCGGGTCCTTCGGGGGAAGCTTCGCGGAGACGTTGGACGGGAAGGCCGAGTACGGCGTGGGCCCGTCGATCGCCCGCACGTTCGCGCCGACGACCTCGTAGAACAGGCCGCGCTTGCCGATCACCTTGCCGGCCGCGCCGGCGGCCGAGGCCGCCACGACACGGGGCAGGCCGACCTCGCGGATCGCGAGCTCCATCGTGGTGGGGTCGCCCAGGCCGATGCCGGCCGGGGTGCGGGTGACGAAGCGGCTGAGGACCTTCGCCGACCGCCGGGGCTTGATCTCCCAGGTGAACCAGGAGCGGCCCTGCGTGATGGCGATGATCTTCTCGCTGATCACGAAGTACCACGGGGACCCGTCGGGCACGACATCCGCGGGCAGGGATGCCGCGAAGGCCTCGACCCGCTCGCGCGCGAGCGACTCGACATCGTCCCCGCGGGCCACCAGGGCGGTCTGCAGAGGCAGACGGCGCCAGGTGTGGCCGTCGGGCTCGGAGACGAGGTCGAGCTCCTTGGCCGGGTTGGCGACGTAGTCGCTCTTGGGCTCCTCCTCGGTCTCGGGCTCCCGAGCTGCGTCGACGGGGGCCGCAGCGGCCGCGGCGGCCAGCTCCGCCTGCTCGTCGGCGGCGGCACGATCGCCGAGCGCCCGCGTGGAGCCCTCCGCGTCGTCGAAGAAGGTGCGCATCCACAGCTCGACGTTCAGCAGGCGCCAGAACATCATCGTGCCGTGGTTGCCGGGGTTCGCGATGTAGTCCTCGAACAGGGCGACCACGCTGGGGGCGTCGAAGTAGGGGCGGCTCGCGAAGGACTCGGAGGCGAAGATGTCCATCAGCTCCGGGGCGATCGTGCGGAACCACTCGCCCTCCGGGGTCGTGAAGCCGATCTTGTTGCGACGCTTGGAGATCATGTCGGGCAGGATCCCGTCCATGGCCTCGCGCAGGATCCGCTTGTTCCAGCCGTCGTGGATGATGGCGGACTCGTCGAGGGAGAACAGGAACTTCAGCAGCTCCTTGTCGACAAAGGGCACACGGCCCTCGATGCTGAAGCGCATCGTGTTCTTGTCCTCGTAGCGCAGCAGGGAGGGCAGCGAGGACCGGAAGGTGTCCTCGAGCAGGCGCTCCTTGATGTCGTCCTGCACGGACGTGACCTTCTCCGAGCTGTGCTCGGAGACGAAGCCGGAGTTCAGCAGCGCCTCGATCGGTACCGAGGTGCGCCCGGAGTACTTGGTGCGGGCGAGCTTGCGCAGGATGTCGCGGGAGCCGACGATCTCGCTCGCGAGCTCCTTGAACCGCTTCTGACGACGCAGCTGGCGCAGGTAGACGTAGAAGTACGGGTTGTACCCGGCCATCATCTCGTCGGCGCCCTGACCGTCCAGCAGCACCGTCACGTGCTGGCTGGCCTCACGCATCACCGCGTACTGGGCGTACGGCCCGGTGGAGATGATCGGCTCCTCCTGGGTGCGCACGAAGTCACGCAGGTCCTCGAGGAAGGCGTCCGGCTGGGGATGGATCTTGTGCGCCGTGATCTGGCCCGCGTTGTCGCTGAGCAGCTTGTCGACATAGGCCTCCTCATCGTTCGAGGAGTTCGGGAAGACGGCCGAGAAGGTGTTCTGACGGCTGCCGACGGCGCTGAAGTTCTCGTCCTGGGGCTGCTCGCGCAGGTGACGGGCGATCACGGCGGCGACCGCGGAGGAGTCCAGACCGCCGGAGAGGGACGTGCCCACGGGGACCTCCGACTGCAGACGCAGCCGGACTGACTCCTGGAAGCGTTCGCGGTACTCGTCGACGACCTCCTGGCTGTACGGACGGCTGGGGCGCTCGGCGATCTCGCGCAGCTCCTCCTGGAGCCTGGTGAAGGACGTGACCGAGGTGCCGTCGGCGCTGATCTCGAGGACCTCGCCCGCCATGAGGCGGCGCACGCCGCGGAAGAAGGTCTGGGAGTCGTCGTCCTGGACACGGAACTTCAGGTAGCGGTACACGGCGCGGTCGTCCGGTGCGGCGTCGAAGCGCTGCGCCGCGAGCAGAGCACGGATCTCGGAGCCGAACAGGACCTGGGGGCGTCCCCCGGCGCCCTCGGCGCTCTCGTCGATCCAGTAATAGAGGGGCTTGATGCCGAAGTGGTCACGGGCCACGGTGACCGTGCCGGTCTGCGCGTCGTGGATCGCGAACGCGAACATGCCGTTGAAACGGTCGTACGCCGCGGTGCCCCACTCGGCATGCGCCTCGAGGAGCACCTCGGTGTCCGAGTCGGTGCGGAAGGTGTGGCCCAGCTCCTCGAGCTCGGCGCGCAGCGGCAGGTAGTTGTAGGTCTCGCCGTTGTAGACGATGGTGTACCGGCCATCGGCGGTGGTCATCGGCTGGGCACCGCCGGCGACGTCGATGATGGAGAGGCGTCGGTGGGCCAGGCCGGTCTCACCGTCGACGAAGAGGCCTTCTCCGTCGGGCCCGCGGTGGGCCAGAGCGCTGTTCATCCGCCGGGCGATGCCCTCGGTGTCGGCACCGAATCCGTAGCTTCCGGAGATTCCGCACATGAGAGGGGTCCTTTCGAAGGGGACGGCTCCGATCCGCGGCGGCGTCACGTCGAGGCGACGCGGACACCGGATCCGACCGGCACCCGTGAAAGGCGTGCGGACCGGGATCGGCCGCCTGAGCCTATCAACGCCGAGCACCTGCGCAGAGCAGGCGCGGCGTGACGTTCAGCTACCGCGTCGAGCGAGCACCAGGTCATCGCCATCGACCCGGATCTCCAGGTCGTCCAGCGAGGTGACCAGGGCGTCCGCGAGCGGCGACAGCTCGGCGGCCGGGGTGGTGCTCGTCACGGCGACCGTGCGCGCCCCGGCCTCGGCGCCGGAGAGCAGCCCGCCCACGGAGTCCTCCAGGACGATGCTCTGCGCAGGGTCGACCTCGAGCCGTCGGGCACCGAGCAGGTACGGCTCGGGATCCGGCTTGCCGCGGCTCACCTGGTCCGCCGTGACCATCTGCGCAGGCACCGGCAGCCCGGTGGTGGCCCACCGCGCCTCGAACAGCGGGGCGGTGCAGGAGGTCACGATCGTCCAGGTGGCACGACCGAGCTGCTGTGCCGCCTCGTCGAGCTCGCGCAGCAGCCGCTCGGTGCCGGGCAGGGTCACGATCGATCCGACGTCGGCGATCTCGAGCGCCTCGACCCGGGCATGGGCCGCGGAGAGCTGGTCCGCATCGAGCTCGGGCATCAGCTCGGCGAGGACCTGGCGGGCAGGCTTCCCGTGCTGGGCGTGCCCGAACTCGAGATCCGTCCCGAGCTCTCGCAGCAGGGTGTTCCAGGCGCGCTCCACCGCGGGCCCGGAGTCGATCAGGGTGCCATCCATGTCGAGCAGGAGGACCTTCGCGCGCAGTGGGAGGGCGTCGCCGGAGGCGGTCTGGGCGAGGGGGTCCGAGGTGGCCGTCATGGCCTCACGATCTCACACCGAGGACCGGACAGGAAGGCAACGTCCGCCCAGGTGACCGTACAGTGAACACCATCATGACCACTGCTTCACCCGGCACTCCCCAGGAGGCGCCCGGCACCGTGGACCCGGTGCGCAGGATCCGTCGCACCGGATTCTCGATCGGGCTCGCCACCGGTCTGTACGGGATCTCCTTCGGCGCTCTGGCCACCTCCTCCGGGCTCGACGTCTGGCAGGCGATGGTGCTCTCCGCCGTGATGTTCACCGGCGGCAGCCAGTTCGCGTTCATCGGGGTGATCGGGGGCGGCGGATCTGCCCTCGGCGCCGCCCTGGCCTCGGTGCTGCTGGGCGTGCGGAACACCCTGTACGGACTGATCCTCGCCCGCTCCCTCCCCCGGCACGGAGTGAAGGGGCTGGCCCGGGTGCAGCTGACCATCGACGAGTCCGCGGCCCTGGCCGCCTCCGGCAGCGATGAGCGGGAGCGGCAGGCAGGGTTCTGGGCGGCCGGCGTGTGGGTGTATGTCTTCTGGAACCTGTTCTCCCTGGTCGGGGCCGTCGCCGGGCAGTTCGTCGCCGACCCCCGGGCCTGGGGTCTGGATGCCGCGGCCGCCGCGGCCTTCCTCGCCCTGCTGTGGCCTCGCCTGCGGTCGGCCGATGCGGTGGCGATCGCCGTCGCCGCCGCCTTCATCGCGCTCGTGACCACACCCTCGCTGCCTCCGGGCCTCCCGGTCCTGGCCGCCGCCCTGGTCGCCGTGCTCGCCGGGCTGCTGCCCGCGCGCCGCTCCGCAGAACCCCCGCGGCGCGAGACCCCTCCCGACCCGCGACCGCGTACGGAGGACCGACGATGAGCATGCTCTGGGTCGCGGTGATCGCCGCGTCCGTGCTGTCCTTCGGGCAGAAGTGGCTGGGCTACCAGGCCCCGCCCGACGTCCTGGACCGGCCGCGGATCGCCCGGATCACGACGCTGCTGCCGATCGCCCTGCTGGGTGCACTGGTCGCCACGCAGACGGCCGCGAGCGGCGCGGAGATCGTGCTCGATGCGCGCCTGGCCGCGATCTCCGTGGCGGCGGTGCTCCTGCTGGCCCGGGCCCCGTTCCTCATGGTCGTGATCGCCGCGGCGGTCGCGGCGGCCGGCCTGCGCGCCCTCGGCTGGGCCTGATCAGCGACCGGCCCCGTCCCGTCGAGCATCAGCTCCACGAACACCAGCCCGTCCGACACCAGTTCGACGAACATCAGCCCGACGGGCGTCGATCGCCCGCCGGGTCGCCATCCGGGCGCCCTTGCGATCACGCAGCGCGTCGTACGCCAGGGCGAGGCGGAACCATGCGGTCCAGTCCTGCTCGCCCCGGTCCTGCACCGCCGCGCGCGCGGCCTCGAACTCGGCGCGCGGATCCTCGGCGTCGGCATCGGCAGGGGGCTCGTAGCGGCGGGCGAGGTCACCGGCGCCGATCCCGAAGAGCACCTCCCGCCAGGTCACCCAGACGGTCAGCCCCAGCAGGATGACGATCCCCAGGGCGAGCCCGTAGCCCAGCGCGCTCCCGGCGCGCACGAAGCCCCACGCGATCCAGCCCAGTCCCCAGCAGTACGCCGCCGTGATCAGCAGGAGGGCGACGACGACGATCTTCTGACGCATCGACGTGCCCGCTCAGCCGAGCTCGAGGTAGCCGTCCAGGCCCACCGTGAGGCCCGGGTGCGCAGCGACCTCGCGCACGCCCAGCAGCACGCCGGGCATGAAGCTGGCGCGGTCGAAGGAGTCGTGGCGGAGCTGGAACTGCTCCCCCGGGCCTCCGAACTGGACCACCTCATGGGCGACCAGGCCGCGCTGTCGCACCGCATGCACGTGGATCCCGTCGACGACTGCGCCGCGGGCTCCGTCAGGATCCTTCTGGGTCGCATCGGGCACTGCCCCGAGTCCGGCGGCCTTGCGCCCACGGGCGATCGCCGCCGCGGTGTGGCGGGCCGTTCCCGAGGGGGCGTCGAGCTTGTCCGGGTGGTGCATCTCGATGATCTCGGCGCTGTCGTAGTAGCGGGCGGCGACCTCGGCGAAGCGCATGGCGAGCACGGCACCGATCGCGAAGTTGGGGGCGATGAGCACGCCCACCCCGTCAGCTCCCTCGAGCTGCGAGCGCAGGTCGCCGAGGGTCTCCTCGGTCCAGCCCGTGGTGCCGACCACGGCATGGATGCCGTGCTCGACGAGCCACCGGACGTTCTGGGCGGTCACGGACGGGACCGTGAGGTCCACAGCGACCTGCGCGCCGGCGTCGGTGATCGTGGAGAGCTCGTCGTCGCGCCCGAGCGCGGCGACGAGCTCCAGGTCCGTCGCGGCCTCGACGGCGCGGCAGGCCTCGGAACCCATCCGGCCGCCCGCGCCGATCACGGCGACGCGCAGGGGGGTCTGGTCAGTGCTGGTCATGGGGTGCTCCTCGACGGATCGGGGTGGATGGGCTGTCAGGCTTTGCGTGGCGGGGCAGGAGCTCAGGACTCCGGGCCGACCTCGACCCGGGTGCTGAAGGAACCCGCCAGGCGCGCGGCGAGCTCCTGCACAGCCGCGGCGTCGACCCGGCCGATCTTCTCGAGCGTCTCGTCGACGCTCGTGTACGTCCCGTGGACCAGCTCGATCGTGCCGAGCCTGCCCATCCTGCTGCTGGTGTCCTCGAGCCCCAGGGCGAAGGACCCGGTGATCTGACCCTTGGCGCGGGACAGCTCCTCCTGCTCGATGCCGCTGGCGCCCATCCGGTCGAGCTCCTCGGCGAGCAGCTCGACGACCTGCGCGGTGCGGGAGGGACGGCAGGCGGCGTACATCCCGAACAGGCCGGCGTCGCGGTAGCCGCCGCTGAAGGAGTACACCGAGTAGGCCAGGCCGCGCTGCTCCCGGATGTTCTGGAACAGGCGTGAGGACATGCCGCCGCCGAGCACCGACATGAGCACCGAGAGCGTGTGGCGGTCCTCGCTGAGAGCCGAGAGGCCCTGGCCGCCGAGGTAGATGTGGTTCTGCTCCGCAGGACGGATCAGCCGGTGCGAGGCGATCGTGGAGACGTCCTGGACGGACCTGTTCGCCGTGGTCCCCCTGGGAGCCTCCGAGCGCGGCCGACGGCGGGGCAGAGCCCCCTCCTCGAGCGTCCAGCCCCCGCGGCGCAGCCCCGTCCGGAGCAGCTCGGCCAGCTCGTCGTGATCGATGTCCCCGACCGCGGTGACGACCAGGTTGTCGGGTCGGTAGTGCGTATCCCAGTGGGCGCGCACATCCTCGATGCTCAGCGCGTTCACGGACTGCTCGGTGCCGCCGACGGGGCGGCCGAGGGCGGTCTCGGCGCCGAGCACGTCGGCGAGGAAGGTCTCGTAGCCCACATCGGTCGGATCGTCCTCGGCCATGGCGAGCTCCTCGAGGATGACCTCCCGCTCGGTGGCCAGGGCCTCCTGCTCCAGCAGGCTCGCCGTGATCATGTCCGTGAGGACGTCCACGGCCATCGGCACATCGGAGGAACGGACCCTGCCGTAGTAGAGGGTGTGCTCCTTCGCGGTGATGGCGTTGGAATCGCCGCCGACCTCGTCGAAGGCCGTGGCGATGTCCATCGCGGAGCGCCGCTGGGTGCCTTTGAACAGGAGGTGCTCGAGAACATGCGTCGACCCGGCATGCTCGGGACGCTCGTCGCGCGATCCGACGGGCAGCCAGAGCCCGATGGTCGCGCTGCGCACGCTGCGATCGGTCTGGGTCAGCAGACGCACACCGCCGGGCAGGATGCTGCGCCGCACACCGGTGGCGGCATCGAGCATCACGTCGGAGGCGGGATCATCGAAAACGAGGTCGGAAGGCATCGATCGATTGTTCCACGACCTGGCCGGCATCGGGACGAGAGTTCGCCCTCCCTCCCGGACCTCGACATCCCCGGCCTCGACCCTCCCCGAGCTCCACGACGCTCACCCCGCCCCCGAGGGACCCGTGCCGGAACAGCCGGTCGACTCGCCCCGGGACAGCAGGACGGGGAGGCACCCGATGGTGCCTCCCCGTCCTGGGAGCTACGGCCTCAGAAGGCCGAACAGATCACTGTGCGGATCACTTCTCGCCGGAGGAGCTCTCCTCGGAGGGCTTCTCGTCGTCCTCGGAGACCGCCAGGGAGATCTTTCCGCGGGCGTCGACCTCGCGGATCTCCACCTCGATCTTCTGACCGACCTTGGCGACGTCCTCGACGCTCTCGACCCGCTTGCCGTCGTTCAGCTTGCGCAGCTGGGTGACGTGGAGCAGGCCGTCCTTGCCCGGGGTCAGCGAGACGAAGGCGCCGAAGTCGACAACGCGCACCACGGTGCCGAGGTAGCGCTCGCCGACCTCGGGGACCTGCGGGTTGGCGATGGCGTTGACCGCGGAGCGTGCCGCCTCGGCCGAGGGGCCGTCGGTCGCACCGATGTAGACGGTGCCGTCGTCCTCGATCGTGATGTCCGCGCCCGTGTCGTCCTGGATCTGGTTGATCATCTGGCCCTTCGGGCCGATGACCGCACCGATCTTGTCGACGGGGACCGTGACGGCGATGACGCGAGGAGCGTGGGGGCTCATCTCGTCCGGCGCGTCGATGGCCTCGTTGAGCACACCGAGGATCGCCAGGCGTGCCTCGTGAGCCTGCGACAGCGCACCGCCGAGCACGGAGGCCGGGAGGCCGTCGAGCTTGGTGTCGAGCTGGATCGCGGTGATGAACTCGCTGGTACCGGCCACCTTGAAGTCCATGTCGCCGAAGGCGTCCTCCGCACCGAGGATGTCGGTGAGCGCCGCGTAGCGGGTCTCGCCGTCCACGGTGTCGGAGATCAGGCCCATGGCGATGCCGGCGACCGGGGCGCGCAGCGGCACACCGGCGTTGAGCATCGCCAGGGTCGAGGCGCACACGGAGCCCATCGAGGTGGAGCCGTTGGACCCGAGGGCCTCGGACACCTGACGGATCGCGTAGGGGAACTCCTCGCGGGACGGCAGGACCGGCACCAGGGCGCGCTCGGCGAGCATGCCATGGCCGATCTCACGACGCTTCGGGGAGCCGACGCGACCGGTCTCACCGGTGGAGTACGGCGGGAAGTTGTAGTGGTGCACGTAGCGCTTGCGCGTGACCGGCCCGAGAGAGTCGATCTGCTGCTCCATCTTGAGCATGTTCAGCGTGGTGACGCCCAGGATCTGGGTCTCGCCGCGCTGGAACAGCGCCGAGCCGTGCACCCGCGGGAGCACCTCGACCTCGGCGGAGAGCGCGCGGATGTCGCGGAGGCCGCGGCCATCGATGCGGACGCCGTCGGTGAGCACCTTCTGGCGCACGACCTGCTTGGTCAGCGCACGGAAGGCGCCGCTGACCTCCTTGTCGCGACCCTCGAGCTGCTTGCCCTCGCCGGCGAGCTCCTCGGTCAGCTCACCGAGCAGCTGCTCGGTGCGCTCCTCGCGCTCGGTCTTCGCGGCGATGGACATGACCTCGGCCAGACGCTCGGTGGCTGCGGCCTCGACGACGTCGTGGGCGTCGTCCTGGAAGTCGAGGAAGAGCGGGAACTCGCGCACCGGCTTGGCGGCGGTGGCGGCGAGCTCCTGCTGGGCGACGCACAGGCTGCGGATGAAGACCTTCGCGGCCTCCAGACCCTCGGCCACGACGGGCTCGGTGGGAGCGATTGCGCCCTGCTCCTTGATGAGCGTCCACGCGTTGTCGGTGGCCTCTGCCTCGACCATCATGATCGCGACGTCATCCTCGACGATGCGACCGGCGACGACCATCGAGAAGACGGCCTCGTCGAGCTGCGAGAAGGTCGGGAACGCGACCCACTGGCCACCCTGGGCGGTCGGCATGAGCGCGATGCGCACGGCGCCGATCGGACCCGAGAAGGGCAGACCGGAGATCTGGGTGGAGGCGGACGCGCCGTTGATGCCGACGACGTCGTAGGCGTCGTCCGGGCCGTTGGCCATCACGGTGAGGACGATCTGGACCTCGTTGCGCAGGCCCTTGACGAAGGCCGGGCGCAGCGGGCGGTCGGTGAGGCGGCAGGCCAGGATGGCGTCGGTGCCGGGACGGCCCTCGCGACGGAAGAACGAGCCGGGGATGCGACCCGCGGCGTACATCCGCTCCTCGACGTCGATCGTCAGGGGGAAGAAGTCGAAGTGGTCCTTGGGACGGTTCGAGACGGCGGTGGCCGACAGGATCATCGTGTCGTCGTCGAGGTAGACGGCGACGGCGCCGGCGGCCTGCTGGGCGAGACGTCCGGTCTCGAAGCGGACCTCACGACGGCCGAACGAGCCGTTGTCGATGACCGCGGTCGTCGCGGTGATTTCAGGGCCTTCCATGGCCATGTGGATCTCCTCTGGTAGGGGGTTGCCCTGCCGGTGCGGCCTTCGTCAGTCACACGCGGTGCACGATCCCGTGAGGGGGATCCGTGCCCCGAAGGTCACTGCCGAGGACCGAACCTGGTCGGGGCGGGGTGTCGGAGGGGCGTCCGCGTCAGCGGACAGACGGAACCGCCGCCCGCCTCTGGAGGCGAGCGGCGGACAGCGATCAGCGGCGGATGCCGAGGCGCTTGATCAGCGAGCGGTAACGCTCGATGTCGGTGGCCTGGAGGTACTTCATCAGGCGCTTGCGCTGACCGACCAGCAGCATCAGACCGCGGCGCGAGTGGTGATCGTGCTTGTGGGTCTTCAGGTGCTCGGTCAGGTAGGTGATGCGATGCGTGAGGAGCGCGGCCTGGACCTCGGGCGAACCGGTGTCACCCTCGGCGGTCGCGTACTCCTTGATGATCTCCTGCTTGGTGGCGGTGTCGAAGGCCATGGTTCTCCTGTGGTCGTTGCGCGGCGCTCCGGGACCTGCTGTCCCGGGCTCTCTGGGCGAGCCTCGCCCCGGATTCCCTGCCTGGGCGCACGTCGAGGACGAGCACTGCAGACATCTGGGTGGGGCGGACTGACTCTCCGCGGCCGAATTCACGGCGGCACCAGGATATCAGCCCTCGACAGGCGGACGGGAGGGACCGGGACCCAGAGTGCGGCGGGTCACCTCGACGTCCCGCTGCATCTGCTCGACCAGGCTCTCGACCGAGTCGAACTTCAGGGTCGGACGCTGGAAGGCCACGAACTCGAGCCGCACCGTGTCGCCGTAGAGGTCCAGGTCATGGGCGCCGTGCACGTAGGCCTCCACGGTGCGCCGGGGAGCGCCGTCGACCTCGAAGGTCGGGTTGGTGCCGATCGAGATGGTCGCCGCCGCTCCGGCCAGAGGGTCCGTCCCGGCGTGCGCGCGATCCTGCGCGACCACCGTGAGATGACCGGCGTAGACCCCGTCGGCCGGGATCAGACCGGCCGGCGACGATCCCAGGTTCGCCGTGGGGAAGCCGAGCTCGCGGCCGCGCTGGAAACCGTGATGGACGACGTCCGTCACCGTGTGCAGCCGACCCAGACCCTCCGTCGCGAGCTCGATGTCACCCGTCAGCAGCGCGGCACGGATTCCCGAGGAGGAGATGCGCCCGCCCTCCTCCCCGTCGGGACCGAGGTCGGAGACCGTGACGACCTCGAAGCCGTACTTCCTGCCCAGTTCGCGCATGGTGTCGATATCCCCCGCGTTCGCCCGGCCGAACAGAGCGTCCTCGCCCAGCACGACGCACTTCATGCCGAGGCCCTCGACGAGGAAGACCCGCACGAAGTCCTCCGGGGAGTAGAGCGCGAAATCATGGGTGAACTCGAGGTCCAACACGCCGTGGACGCCGGCGAGGAGGAGCAGGCGGTCGCGGTCCTCGTGCCCGGTCAGCAGCGGCGGCTCGCCGGGCGTGCCCATGACGTGTCGCGGATGCGGCCAGAAGGTGAGAGCGACCGGCGAGAGCCCACGCGTCTCGGCGTGGTGGACCAGCTGTTCGAGCACATAGCGATGGCCGCGGTGGATCCCGTCGTAGTTCCCGATGGAGACCGCTGTGGCCCCGAGATCGGCGGGCACGTCCTGCACGGAGTGCCAGATGGGGGTGCGGGTCACGGCGCGGTCAGGTCCTTCCAGGGCCGGGTGCTCGGACGCACCCACGGGGGTTCCACCCGGGGGCGGAGCATCTCGGGCAGGAGCACCGAGGAACGGGGAACACTGTAACGCCCGAGCACTCGCCCGCGGGCGACGGGCCCGTGCGACGAGCCTGTCGCCGAGCCGTGGTCCGATGCCTTGGAGACCCGACGCCGCCCCGACAGCCGGACAAGCTGTGACGTACCTGTGACGAAGCTCGGCGGCGCAGGCATGTCGCGAAGCACGCCTGCTCCGTTACTCTGAAGGACAATGCGGCGCCGGGGAGGGACCCCTGTGCCCTCCGGCGTTCCATGCGGGGGCAGACAAGACGGCCGCGGAGAACGGATCAGAATCCATGACGAACGTGACCGAATCGGCGTCGCTGGGCGGCCCGTCCCGACCCACCGGCCGCCACGGCCGTCGCCGCGCCCTCCTCATCGTGATCGCCATCCTCGCGGTGATCGCCGTCGCCCTGACCGGTGGCGCGATGGCCTACGCCAAGCAGTTCGACGATCGCGCGCTCCCGGGGACCACCATCCTCGGGCAGGACGTCTCCGGCAAGTCCGCTGACGAGATCTCCGCGCTCGTCGCGGAGAAGGGCGAGGGCGTCTCCGTCGCGGTGACCGCCGGCGATCAGGAGGTCGAGGTCCCGCTCGCTGATCTCGGGGTGACCGTCGATGCCGACGCCACCGCGACAGCCGCTCTCGACCGCGAGAACTCCGTGGCCGAGGTCATCTCGTCGACCTGGTCCGGCGAGCACCCGGTCGCCCCGGTCGTGTCCGTCGACGACGCCGCAGTCGCCGACTTCGCCAAGAGCCTGGTCCCCGAGGACAAGACCGAGCCTGTCGACGCCGAGGTCACCTTCGATGAGGACGCGCAGACGTGGAACGCCGTCCCCGGCCGCAACGGCCAGGGCGTGGACCCGAAGGTCCTGGTGGACACGGTGACGCAGAAGGCCCCCGCGCTCGAGAGCTTCAGCGTGGAGCAGCCCATCGAGGAGATCGCCCCGGCGATCACCACCGAGGAGGCCGAGGAGACCGTCGGCACGATCTCCTCCCTGCTCGAGCAGCCGATGTCCATCCAGGGCGCGGACGACGCGACCCACGAGGTCTCCGCCGAGAAGCGCTCCGGGTGGCTCTCGGTGGCTCCGGACAAGGCCGGCGAGGCGCTGGCGATCAGCGTGGACGAGGACGCCGTGCGCGAGTGGGTCTCGGACCGCGCCACGGATGACGCCGTCGAGGCCAAGGACGGCATCGAGCAGATTGACGAGGACGGCAAGGTCGTCAAGGTGGTCGCCGAGAAGGAGGACGGTCTCAAGATCACCAACACCGATGCTGTCGCCGACGAGCTGATCGCCGCCCTGCAGGGCACCACCCCCCTCGAGGCCGCCTTCGAGACTCAGAAGATCAAGGCCGAGGTCAACGAGGTCGACGCGCCGAAGGACCCGGACGACGAGAAGGACAAGAAGGACGAGGACGCGAAGGACGACGACACGAAGGACGCGGACAAGAAGGACGAGGACGCCGCGAAGGACGAGAAGGACAAGGACGAGAAGTCCAAGGACGAGAAGGACAAGTCCAAGGATTCCGACGAGGAGACTCCCGCCGACAAGCCCACCGGCGAGAAGTGGATCGACGTCAACCTGAGCAACAAGACGGTCACCGCCTACGTCGGCGACACCCCCGTGTGGGGCCCGCGGTCCATCGTCGACGGCAAGGAGGGGAACGAGACCGTCACCGGCTCCTTCGAGATCTACCTGCGGTATGACCGTCAGGACATGACCAATGCCGCGTACTACCCCGAGGGGCACGAGAAGTACTACCTCACCCCGGATGTGCCGTGGGTGCAGTACTTCCATAACGGCTACGGCTTCCATGGAGCACCGTGGCGCTCGTCCTTCGGGTACTCCGGATCGCATGGCTGCATCAACATGACCGTGTCCGATGCGAAGTGGCTCTACGACTGGGCGTCGATGGGCACTCGCGTCGAGTCCCACTACTGAGCGGACGCCCGCCCACGCATGACGAAGCCTCCTCCCGGATTCCGGGAGGAGGCTTCGTCATGATGTAGGGCCGACAGCGTCCGTCCGTCGGTCAGCACCGTCCGTCGGTCAGCACCGTCCGTCGGTCAGCACCGTGCCTCGAGCGGGATCACGAGGGCGGGACGCCAGCTCGAGCCGTCGGGACGGAGCACGGCGCAGAGGGCTCCGTCGGCGTCGAGAGCGGCGACCAGGTCCAGCTCCTCTCCCCCGCCCCTCGGGGCGCTCCGGGGGAACGCAGGCGCCGCAGAGGGCGCCGCGGCTCGCGGGATGCGCCGGCCGTCCGCGAGATCCCGCGCCTCCTCGGCGGAGACGCTCAGGGTGGGCAGCACGGCGCCCGCGCTGCGGCCCAGTCCCCGCAGGGGCAGGTGCACGTCATCGCCCTCGCCCCGAGCCGGAACCGGCACGGCGTCGTCCACCGTGAACGGACCGATGCTGGTGCGGCGCAGGGCCGTGAGATGGCCTCCCACGCCCAGTGCGGCGCCCAGGTCCCGGGCCAGAGCCCTCACATAGGTTCCCGAGGAACAGGTGACCACGGCGTCGAGGTCGACATAGCCGTCGCTCTCGCGGCGCGCCGTCACGTCCAACTGGGAGATCCGGACCGGGCGTGCGGCCAGCTCGACCTGCTCCCCCGCTCTGGCACGGGCATACGCGCGCTTGCCGTCGACCTTGATGGCGCTGACGGTCGAGGGCACCTGCTGGATGTCACCGCGGAGCTGCTCGAGCTGCTGATGTATCGAGGCGTCGGTGATCCCCCCGGTATCGCTCGGCGTCCCGATCGGTTCGCCCTCACGATCATCGGTGGTCGTGGACAGGCCGAGGCGGATCGTGGCCTCATAGGTCTTGTCCAGTCCCACCAGATGGGTCAGCAGCCGGGTGCCCTGGCCGATCCCCAGGATCAGCAGGCCCGTGGCCATGGGGTCCAGGGTGCCGGCGTGGCCGACCTTCTTGGTTCCCAGCAGCCAGCGCACCCGGGCCACGACGTCGTGGCTCGTGCGATCCGGCGCCTTGTCGACCAGCAGGATGCCGTGCGGGGCGCTCACACGCCCTCGCGCCCGCTGACACCGGTCGACGGGCCCTGCTCGTCCTCGCGATCGGCAGCGGTCTCGCCGTCGACCTCGTCCGAGTCGTCGGTCTCGTCGTCGGTCTCGTCCTCGTCGATCTCGTCGTCCTCGTCCTCGTCCTCGCGGGGGACGCGATAGGGATCGGCGTCGCCGGCGTAGGCCGCGCCCTCCTTCGACTTCGCGAGCTCGGCGTCGCGGCCGCGGGCCTCGGAGAGGAGGTCCTCGATGACGCGGGCGTTCTCGGGGATCGCATCGGCGATGAACTCGAGGGTCGGGGTCAGGCGCACGCCGGTCTGTCGGCCCACCTCGCGGCGGAGCATGCCGGTGGCGCTCACGAGGGCTGCGCCGGTACCTTCGCGCTCCTCGTCCGTGCCGAAGACGGTGTAGAAGAGCGTCGCATGCTGGAGGTCGCCGCTGACGCGCACATCGGTGATGGTCACGAACCCGAGGCGCGGGTCCTTGACCCGAGTGTCGAGCATGGTCGCCACGATGACCTTGATGCGGTCGGCGAGCTTGAGGGCGCGGGGGCTGTCGTTCATGATCGGTCAATCTCCTGATCGGGGTGAGGATCTGCGAGGGGTGAGGAGGGATGTCGGCAGCAGGATCGTCGCCGGGCAGGGGGCGTCCCGGCCCCGGAGGAGGTGTCCGTCCGGGCGCGTCCGGGAGGACAGCTGCAGGGGAGGAGAGTCGCGACGGACATGCGGCTCTCCTCCCCTGCGGATGCGGCCGGGCGCCGCGGGGCGCCCGGCCGGTATCGGATCAGCTGCGGGGCTTCTCCTGCATCTCGTACGTCGTGACGACGTCACCGATCTGCAGGTCGTTGAAGGATCCCAGGTTGATGCCGCACTCGTAGCCCTCGCGGACCTCGGTGACATCGTCCTTGTAGCGACGCAGCCCGGCGATCTCGAGGCTCTCCGTGACGACCACTCCGTTACGGGTGATGCGCGCCTTGCCGCCTCGCTTGATGAGGCCGCCGCGGACGATCGAGCCGGCGATGTTGCCGAACTTGGAGGAGCGGAAGATCTCGCGGATCTCCGCCGAGCCGAGCTCGACCTCCTCGTACTCCGGCTTGAGCATGCCCTTGAGGGCCTGCTCGACCTCGTCGATGGCGTTGTAGATGACCGAGTAGTACTTGATCTCCACGCCCTCGCGGTCGGCGTACTCCGCGTTGAGGCCCTCGGCCCGCACGTTGTAGCCGATGATGATGGCGTCCGACGCGACGGCGAGGTTGATGTTGTTCATCGTGATCGCACCGACACCGCGGTCGATGATCCGCAGATCGACGCCGTCTCCGACCTCGATCCCGAGCAGCGACTCCTCCAGCGCCTCGACGGCACCGGCGGCGTCACCCTTGAGGATGAGGTTGAGGGTCTCGACCTTGCCGTCGGCCATCGACTTGGTGATGTCCTCCAGGCTGATGCGCTTGCGGGCCTTGGACAGCGCGGCGGCACGCTTGGCGGCCTCGCGCTTCTCGGCGATCTGGCGGGCGGTGCGCTCGTCCTGGGCGACCAGGAAGGAGTCACCGGCGCCGGGCACCGAGGTGAGACCGAGGACCTGCACCGGGCGGGACGGGCCTGCCTCGGTGATGTTCTCGCCGTTCTCGTCGAGCATGGCACGCACGCGGCCGTGACCGGTGCCGCAGACGATCGCGTCGCCGACCCGCAGGGTTCCCTGCTGGACGAGCACCGTGGCGACCGGGCCGCGACCGCGGTCCAGGTTCGCCTCGATGGACACGCCACGAGCGTCCTTGTCCGCGTTCGCGGTCAGCTCCAGCGCGGCGTCCGCGGTGAGCAGGACGGCCTCGAGCAGCGCCTCGATGTTCTGGTTCTCCCGAGCGGAGACGTCGACGAACATCGTCTCGCCGCCGTACTCCTCGGCCACCAGGTTGTACTCGGTGAGCTGCTGGCGGATCTTCTGCGGGTTCGAATCCGGCTTGTCGATCTTGTTGACCGCGACCACGATCGGCACGTTGGCCGCCTGGGCGTGGTTGAGCGCCTCGATGGTCTGCGGCATGACTCCGTCATCGGCGGCGACCACGAGGATCGCGATGTCGGTGACGTCCGCACCGCGGGCACGCATGGCGGTGAACGCCTCGTGGCCCGGGGTATCGATGAAGGTCAGTGCACGATCGACGCCCTCGTGCTCCACCGGGACCTGGTAGGCACCGATGTGCTGGGTGATGCCGCCGGCCTCGCCTGCGCCGACGGTCGCCTTACGGATCGTGTCGAGCAGGCGGGTCTTGCCGTGGTCGACGTGACCCATGACGGTGACCACGGGCGGACGCGGCACGCGGTCCTCGTCGTCCTCCTCGGCGAGCTCGGCATCGAGATCGATGTCGAACTGTCCGAGCAGCTCGCGCTCTTCGTCCTCCGGGGAGACGATCTCGATCTTGTAGCCCAGCTCGGTGCCGAGCAGATCGAAGGTGTCCTCGTTCAGCGACTGCGTGGCCGTGGCCATCTCGCCCATCGCGAAGAGCACCGTGATCAGCGACGCGGGGTTCACATCGATGCGGTCGGCGAAGTCGGAGAGCGAGGCTCCCCGGCGCAGGCGGATCGGGGTGTTGCCGTCGCCGCGCGGGATCGAGACGCCGCCCGGTGCGGGCGCCGACATCTGCTCGAATTCTGCGCGCTTCGCACGCTTCGACTTGCGCGAACGGGCGGGCTTGCCACCACGACCGAAGGCACCCTGCGTGCTGCCGCGACCACCGCGACCGCGGGGACCGCCGCCACCTGCGGGACCACCGGGGCCGCCGCCGGGACGAGCACCGGGGCCGCCACCGGAACGACCACCGCGGCCGCGGTTGTCGCCGCCGCCGGGACGGGCATCGGCCAGACCGCCGGAGGAGTGCTGGCGCATGATGCCGGGGGTGGGCATCCCGGGACGGGGCGGACGGGGAGCCGCACCCTCACGGGCGGCGGGACGACCGGCACCGGCCTGATCGCCGCTGCGACCCTGGCCCTGGGGCTTGGATCCGGGACGGGGCATCCCCTGCGAGGTCGCGAAGGGGTTGTTGCCCGGACGGGGACCGCCCGGACGCGGCGCGCCCTCACGCGGAGCGCCGTCTCGTGCGGGACGGCCGCCGCCCTGGCCCGGCTTGCGGGACCCGGCGCGGGGCATGCCCTGCGAGCTGGCGAAGGGGTTGTTGCCGGGGCGTGCTGCACCGGGGCGGGGCGCGGGACGCTCGCCACCGGGCTTCGGAGCGGGCGCCGGGCGCGCAGCACCGGGCTTCGGCGCGCTGCTGGCGGACGCAGAGGGACCGTCGGTCGCCGGCTTCTCGGCGGGCTCGGACGGCTGATCGCTCGCGGGCTTCGCGGCGGTCTCGGCGGCCTGCTCGGACGGAGCGGGCTGCTCGGCCTTCTCCACGGGGGCGGAGGGTGCCGGGGTCGGTTCGGGAGCCGATGCTGCGGGCTGCTCCGGAGCGGCCGGGGCGGGCTTCGAGCCGGGCTTGGGGGCGCTGCCGGGCTTGGGGGCACCGCCCGGCTTGGGCGCTCCACCGGACTTGCGCTCTGCGTCGCCTGCGGGGGCGGCGGTGCCGCTCTTCTCGGACGAGCTGTCCCCACCCTTGGCGGGGAGCTCCTCACGCAGCCGACGGGCGACGGGCGCCTCGATGGTCGAGGATGCGGAGCGAACGAATTCGCCCATGTCCTGCAGCTTCTGCAGAACGGCCTTGCTGGGGTGTCCGAGCTCCTTGGCGAGCTCGTGGACGCGGACCTTAGCCACATTTCTCCTGTCTCGGTCCGGCCGACAAGAGGGCGCGGACCATTAATTCCTGAGGGTGCTCATTGGTGAGTACTCATCGGATATCCATGGTTCTTCTACCTGTTCCACGTTCGGGTGAAATCGGAGTTCTCGAGGTCCTGGACGAGATGCCCGGTGTCGACGCCGCCCCGGAAGGACCGGGCGAAGCCGCCTCGCTTCACAGCGAGCTCGAGACATGATGCCTCGGGATGGAGCCACGCACCGCGACCCATGGCCGATCCGGTCGGATCGGGCAGGACTCGCGGGATGACGCCTCCGGGAGCGGACTCCCGGACCAGACGCACCAGCTGGTCGCGCGGGGCCACCTGATGGCAGCCGACGCACGTGCGCTCGGGACGATGGGGTGCAGAGTGGGTGACCACGCCTCCACCTCCGTTCCGGACGCTTCCATCGGACCATGATCCAGACCGCGTGCAGTCTGCATCACACCTCGACGAACAGCCTCCCCAGTGTAGCGGACGCGCCGCGACGGGCGCTCACCCGGGAGGCGTGGGCCACACCTCACTCCGTCAGATCCGTGGCAGCTCAGTCCTCGGGGACGGCATCTCCGGCAGCGGGCGCCCGATCGGCCTGAGCAGGCGCCTCATCCGTCGGGGCGGCGGTGTGGGCCACCGGGACGGACGCGCTCTCCTCCACCGCCTCCTGGGCGGAGGCGGGGTACGCGTTCGGATCGTCGTCCGGGCGGATGTCGATCTTCCACCCGGTGAGCTTGGCGGCCAGGCGCGCGTTCTGCCCGTCCTTGCCGATGGCGAGCGAGAACTGCCCGGCGGGCACGACGGCGCGGACCGCACGGCCCACCTCGTCGATGACCGTGACGCTGGAGACCTTCGAGGGCGAGAGCGCGTTGGCGACGAACGTGGCGGGGTCCTCGTGGAAGTCGACGATGTCGATCTTCTCGCCGGCCAGCTCGTTCATCACCGAGCGCACGCGAGCCCCCATGGGGCCGATGCAGGCGCCCTTGGCGTTGATCCCGGGAACCGTCGCATGCACCGCCATCTTGGTGCGGTGACCTGCCTCGCGGGCGAGCCCGGTGATCTCGACGCTGCCGTCGGCCACCTCGGGCACCTCGAGCGCGAACAGCCGGCGCACCAGGTTGGGGTGCGAGCGCGAGAGCGTGATCTGGGGGCCCTTCGGTCCCCGTCGGGCCTCGGTGACGTAGGCGCGCAGGCGCTTGCCGTGGGAGTAGTCCTCCCCCGGGACCCGCTCGTGCGGGGGCAGCACGGCCTCGACCTCGCCGAGATCGACCAGCACCATCCGGGGATCGCGGCCCTGCTGGATGATCCCGGAGACGATGTCATCGGCCCGCTCGGCATACTCGCCGAGCACTGCTTCGTCCTCGAGGTCGCGGATGCGCTGGAAGATCACCTGTCGCGCCGTCGAGGCGGCGACCCGCCCGAAGTTCTCCGGGGTGTCGTCCCATTCCTCCAGGACGGTCCCGTCCGAGTTGCGCTCGCGCGCCATCACGGCGACCTGGCCGGTGCGCTCGTCGATGATCACCTCGGAATCCCGCACCGGATGATCGGTGTGCAGGTAGGCGGCGTGCAGAGCGGAACGGATCGCGTCCAGCAGGACGGGCAGGCGGATGTCCCGCTCCCGTTCGAGGGCCCGCAGGGCACCCATGTCGATGTCCATCTCAGCTCTCCTTCGATGCGGTGGGGTCGGCGTCAGCGTCAGCGTCAGCGATCAGCTGCGCAAGATCAGCAGGCGGGTCGAACTCGACCTGCACCTGGGCGGTGGAGACCTCGGCGACCGGGATATCCAGCCGCTCGGAGGTGCCCTGGGGCATACGGAGCGGGCGGCCGCGGTCGTCCCGGCCGGGCTCCTGACGCAGGATCAGGACGTCACCGGCGGTCACGGCGAGCAGTCGTGCCCGGTACAGCGTGCCGTCGACGGTCAGGGAGAGCAGGCGGCCCCGCGAGCGCCGGAAGTGGCGCACGGCGGTGAGCTCCCGATCGACCCCGGGGGTGGTGATCTCCAGGACCACCGGGTCGGGGCCCAGCAGGGAGTCGTCGGCGTCGATCAGATCGGAGAGCTCGCGCGAAGCGATCGCGACGGCGTCCAGATCTGCGCTGCCCAGCTGGTCCTCGGGCAGATCCACGATCAGCCGCACCTCGGGCATCGAGCGGGGGCCTGTCACCACGATCTCTTCGAGCACGAGGTCATGGTTGTCCAGGACCTGGGATGCTGCCTCCCGCAGGGCGGTGTGGGCCGTCTGGCCGTCGAGGTCGCTCATCGCTCGCTCACCTCCTCCTGCATATAGGTACCTGTGCCCGCCGGTGACAGATCACCGGCAGGGTCACTCCCAGGATAGTGCGCGCGCGGCGCGGATGCCTCCCGGATGGGCCTCGATGCGAGAATCCTCCTGTGCTCCTTCCCACCGACTCCCCCTCTGCTGCCCGACTTCCCTCGCGGCGCAGGGTCCTGGCGTCGGGCGCCCTGGGCGTCCTCGCCCTCGCCGGGCTGCCCGGATGCGGACGGATCGCCGTAGGCGGGCCCGAGGCCTACACGCCCCCTCCGCCCGGGATCGATGACCTGTACCGGGCTGATCTGCTCGACGTGCTGGACCGCGCGATCGCCGGTGCGGAGGCGCTCGCGGGCTCAGACGGAGACTCGGACTCGGACGACGGGGCGCCCGACCCCTCCGGCGCCACCGCCGATGGTTCGACGGGCCCCGCGCTGCCCGGCGTGCTGTCGATGCTGGTCGCCGCACTGCCCGCACAGCGTGCGGCCCTGCTGACCGGTGCCGAGGCCGAGCGCGCGGCGACGGCCGGCTCCGACCCGGCCTCGACGTCTCCTCCCCCGCCCTCCGACGCGCCGACGGACGCAGCAGGGCTCCTCGCGGTGCTGGTGGAGCTGCGGCTGCTCGCGGCCGATGCGGCACGGCAGGTCTCCGGATCCCTCGCCCGTCCGGTCGTGGCGATCGCGGCGCATTCGGCATGGAGCGCACGACGCCTCCACGTCGCCGCTGCGGCGGGCGAGGTGGCCCCGTTGCGCCCGGCGGAGGAGATCGTGCCCTCGCGCGAGGTGCCGACGACGGACCCGGCGACGGTGGGCGCCGAGGTGGACTACCACTCCACGATCGAGCGGGCGCAGCAGGAGGAGTGGTACGTCGGCTACCTCTACGAGGTGCTCGCGGCCCGGACCACGGACGCCGGCGAGCGCGAGGCGGACCTCGCCCACAGCGACCGCCATCGCGCTCGCGCAGAATCCCTCGCGGCGATCGCGGAGGAGGACGGCGCCCCGGTCGTGCCCCGTCAGGCCGTCTACGCGCTTCCCGGCGGCACGCTGGACGACCGGATGGCCGCGGAGCTCCCGAGGATGCTCGCCGAGGGCCTGCTGGTGGATCATGCCGCGCTGGTCGGAGCCGCCCCGTTCGACCGCCGTCCGCTGTCGATCCTCGCCACGATGCAGGAGGGCGAGCTGCTGGCCACCCGCACGGAGGAGATGCCCCCGCTGCCCGGCCTCGAGATCGAGGACCCCGCGCCGAGCGACGGCGGCTGAGCACCGCTGCCCGGGGCCGCCGCCGGCTGGCAGCGGCGGCCCTGCTGGGGGCTCAGGCCCCGCGCACCGCCGACACCAGGGCCTCGACGGCCGCCTCGGGGGCGACCTCCTCGATGGATCCCGTCGCGCGGTCCCGGATCTCGACCACGCCGGTCGCCAGGCCCTTGCCGACCACCACGGAGGTGGGGATGCCCAGCAGCTCGGCGTCCTTGAACTTCACGCCCGGGGAGACCTTGGGGCGGTCGTCGTAGAGCACCTCGAGGCCGCGGGACTCGAGCTCGATGCCGATCCGCTCGGCCTCCTCGAAGATCTCCGGCGTCTTGCCGGTCGCCATGATGTGCACGTCGGCCGGGGCGACCTGACGGGGCCACACCAGTCCCTTGTCGTCGTGGTGGAGCTCGGCGATGGCGGCGACGGCGCGGGTCACGCCGATGCCGTAGGAGCCCATCGTGACCACGACCGCCTTGCCGTTCACGTCGAGCACCTTGAGGTCGAGCGCCTCGGCGTACTTGCGGCCCAGCTGGAAGATGTGTCCCATCTCCATGCCACGGGTCAGTCGCATCGGGCCCGAGCCGTCGGGCGCAGGGTCCCCGTCGCGCACCTCGGCGGCCTCGACGGTGCCGTCGGCGGTGAAGTCGCGGCCGAAGACGAGGTCGTAGACGTGCTTGTCCTTCTCGCCGGCGCCGGCGACCCAGGAGGTGCCGGGGGCGACGCGAGGGTCCACGAGGTAGCGGATCTCCGAGGGAGATTCCAGGCCCAGGCCCTCCGGGCCGATGTAGCCCTTCGTCAGCACGGGGTGCTTGGCGAAGTCGGCATCGGTGAACGGTGCGGCGACGGCGGGCGCGACTGCGGACTCGAGGCGCTTCTCGTCGACCTCGCGGTCGCCGGGCAGCGCGATGACCAGCGGCTCGGTGCTGCCGTCGGGGTAGGTGAGCAGGTAGACGAGGTGCTTGAGCATCTCGTAGCGGGTCCACTCCCCCGACTCCGTGATGGGGCCCGTGCCGGGGAAGGCCTCGTTGGAGAAGTCCGTGAGCGCGGCGATGGTGCTCGCCCACGGGGTGTCCTCGACGTGCATCGCGGGCAGCCCGGCGATGGCGGCCTCGTCCAGGGCCGGCGGGGCGACGGTCGTGACGGCCTCGACGTTGGCGGCGTAGCCGCCGTCGGAGACCACGAAGGTGTCCTCGCCGACGGGCGTGGGGTGGAGGAACTCCTCGGAGCGGGAGCCGCCCATCGCGCCGGCGTCGGCGCGGCAGATCACGGTGGGCAGACCGAGGCGATCGAAGGTGCGCTGGTAGGCGCCGCGCTGCTTCTCGTAGGAGACGTCCAGGCCGGCGTCGTCGATGTCGAAGGAGTAGGCGTCCTTCATGATGAACTCGCGGGTGCGCAGCAGCCCAGCCCGGGGACGCGCCTCGTCACGGAACTTGGTCTGCACCTGGTAGAGCATCGCCGGGAGGTCCTTGTACGAGTTGTACAGATCCTTCACCGTGAGGGTGAACGTCTCCTCGTGGGTGGGCGCGAGCAGGTAGTCGTTCTCGCGGCGGTCCTGGAGGCGGAACACCTGGGGGCCGTACTCCTCCCAGCGCCCGGTGGCCTCGTACGGCTCGCGCGGCTGGAGCGCGGAGAAGACGAGCTCCTGGCCGCCGATGGCGTCCTGCTCGTCGCGCACGATGGCCTCGACCTTGCGCAGCACCTTCAGCCCGAGCGGCAGCCAGGTGTAGACACCCGGTGCGCTGCGGCGGATGTATCCGGCGCGCACGAGCAGCTTGTGGCTGGCGACCTCGGCGTCGGCCGGGTCCTCCCGCAGGGTGCGGACGAACGACGACGACAGACGGAGCATGGGGCAGGCCTTTCACAGCAGGGACTGGGCGCTACCGCCACCGGGGGCGGACGCGGGGTCCATCGTACTGGCCGCCGTGCCGGCAGACGAGCACCGACGTACCCTGGCAGGATGCACCCGCGAGCACGAGAGGATCCCGGATCCTCGCACACGTCGCGCCGACAGGCCCTGCGTGCGGCGGGCACCGTCGGCGCCCTCGGCGTCGTGGGAACCGGCGGGTACCTGACCTATCGCCTCGCCGTCCCCGCCACGGACCCGCGCACCGTCATCTCCCTGTACTCGCAGACCGTCGCCTATGCCGCGAACCAGTCACGCGTGCTCGTGAGGACCCCCGAGTCGATGTCCGAGCTGCTCCCGGGAACCCGCCTGCACTCGGGCCTCCCCACGTCCTCCCCCGTCCTCCGGCGTGCGCACGACTTCTGGGAGGGAACCGCCTCGTGGAGATCACGGGTCGACGAAGCACAGGAAGGGCACGAGATGCGCGCCGTCCTCCGGGACCTCGCGGGATCCGCTCTGCGCGACCTGTGGGTGCTCGCGGATGATCTGCCCGCCCCGGTCGCCGGCTGGAGCACGAGCTGGCGATACATCTGGCCGCGGGATGCCGCGTTCTGCGCGGTCGCGCTCGCCCGCGTGGGGCATGTGGACCGCGCGATCGGCGTCCTGACCCATCTGCAGTCGATCCAGGCGGAGGATGGGTGGTTCGAGGCGCGCTATGCACCGGGCACAGATCGGGCACCGGATGGCAGGGACCGCCAGTTCGACGGCACCGGTCTGGTGCTGTGGGCTCTCTCCGAGGTCGCGCGGACCGTTCCCGATGCCGACCGGCCCCAGCTCCTCGAGGACTTCGCGCCCCTGATCAGCACCACCCGCGATGCGCTGCTCCGGGAGACGCAGGACGGGACCGAAATGCCTCCCGTCTCCCCCGACTACTGGGAGGTGCGCGAGCGCGCCGTGACGCTCGGCCTCATGGCCAGCGCCCTGGCGGGTCTGCGCGCCGTCGGCGAGCTGACCGGGGACGACAAGGACCAGGAGGCCGCCCGCTCGTTCTCCGCGGTGCTGACCGACTCCTTCGGCGCCCATGGCTTCCAGCGCTACCGGCGCCGCGGCGGATCCGACTCCGCTCTCGCCGTCCTCGATGCGACCGGATGCCACGGTGTGGCATCGGCCCAGCAGCTGCTGGACCTGCGTCAGGAGCTCGCCCGTCCGGGAGGCGGCATCGCCCCGGGGGCGTCCTGGCGCGAGGACGGCGTCAGCTGGACCCCGTCGACGAGCCTGCTCGCCCTCGCCCTCGCCCGGGCCGGAGAGGTCGACGCCGCGCTCGAGATCCTCGGCTGGCTCGCAGCGCACCGCACCGATGCGGGCTCCCTGCCGGAGAAGGTCCTCTTCGACGGCCGCCCGGCGGCGGTCGCCCCGCTCGCCTGGACCGCGGCGAACGTGCTGCTCACGCTCGACGCGCTCGCGTCGACGTGACCCTGCGAATCTGACGCGGGCCGACCCCGTCAGGTCAGGGCGTGGAGCACCTGAGCTGCAGCGTCCTCCGGCCCCATGGTCGACAGATCCAGCGTGATCGCGTCCTCGGGCGGTGGCAGGACCGGCAGCTCGAGAAGATCGCGCAGCACCTCGGGGTCGGTGAGCTTGCTGCGCTCCGCGCGCCCCGGCGCGTCGATGCGTGCCAGAAGCGCCTCCGGCGACGCCGTCAGCCAGACCGGCACGAATCGGGCTCCGCGACGGCCAGCCAGAGCCCGCAGTCGATCGACATGCGCGGCGTTCCCGGGACCGTCGGGCAGCCAGATCGTGAAGACGTGGCTGAGTCCGGGCGGGGCCAGATGGGTCGATTCCAGGACGACGTCGAGGACCCGGCCCCGCAGCGCGTCGGTATCGGCCAGCTCGACCCCGAGACCACGGCCCAGGCCCATCGGGACGAACACCGCGTTGTTGACCAGGTGGTTGTCGACGACGATCGCGCCCGTCCTGCGCCCGATCTCCGTGGCGACGCTCAACTTGCCGACCGCCGGGGGCCCGACCAGGAGGATGAGGTGGCCGCCGGGAAGGTCGACGTCGTGTGTTTGGTGCCGCCGATGGTTCTCGCTCATCTGAGCAGGCTAGGCATCCCCGTCGCTCCACACCACCGGATTTCCCGGTTCCGTACCGGCGCAGAACACTCAGAACACTCAGAACAGGATCGTGGTGAGCTCGCCGATCTGGTGGAATCCGGCGGCGGCATAGGCGCGGCGGGCCGGTTCGTTGAAGTCGTTGACGTACAGGGTGACCTGCGGAGCGTGGTCTCGGCGCACCTGTCGCACCAGGTCCGCCATGGCCGCACGGCCCACGCCTCGCCCCCGCTGATCCGGTCGCACCCACACTCCGTGGATCTGGGCGACGGGACCGAACAGGGCGCCGACGTCGGCCTTGAACAGCACCTCGCCGTCCTCGATGATCACGTAGGTCCGGCCCAGGTGGATCAGGTCATCGATCCTGGTCCGGTAGGAGCGGCCGCCGTCGCCGAGCAGGGGATCGATGCCGACCTCCTCGCGGAACATCGCCACGGCGGCCGGGAACACCGCTCGCTCCTCGCCCGGCAGCGCCGCCCGCAGCTGCGAAGCACCGGACATGACCTCATCCTGCGCGCTGAGCAGCGGCTGGCTCCACCGGTACTCGCGCACATCAGGACCCCAGCCCGGCGCGAGGTGCTGCCACATCGCCTCGACCGCGGCGCGGTCGCCGACCACGGAGCTGGCCCGCCGGTTCCGAGCCGAGAGGAATCTTCCGAACTCTCCCAGGGCGAGACCGGTCGCCGACATCGGAGACAGGTTCACGCCGTGCCACAGCAGGCCGTCGGGCCGGGTCTCATCCCCTGCCAGCGAGAACTCCTGCGCCACGGAGGCGCTGCGGCCCACATCGCGCAGACGCGCACCGGCCAGGGCATTGGTCGCCGGGTCCCTCAGGGCATGCGCGATCGCGACGTCCAGCCCCGCGGGACGAACTGCTCGAACCCGCCCTCCGCGACGGAACACGCGCGATCAGCTCACAGAGACCGACGGGGCACCGGGCGCCTCGGCGTCTTCACCCTCCATCTCGGCGGCGATGCGGTTCGCCTCGGCCAGCAGCGTCGGGACGATGTCCGACTCGGGCACGGTCTTGATGACCTTGCCCTTGACGAAGATCTGGCCCTTGCCGTTGCCGGAGGCGACACCGAGATCGGCCTCGCGGGCCTCGCCCGGGCCGTTGACGACGCAGCCCATGACGGCCACACGCAGCGGCACCTCGAGGTGCTTGAGCCCCTCGGTGACCTCGTCGGCGAGCTTGTAGACGTCCACCTGGGCGCGGCCGCAGGAGGGGCACGAGACGATGTCGAGCTTGCGATCCTTGAGGTTCAGCGACTGCAGGATCTGGATGCCGACCTTGACCTCCTCGACCGGCGGGGCCGACAGCGACACACGGATGGTGTCACCGATGCCCTCGCTCAGCAGGATGCCGAAGGCGACGGAGGACTTGATGGTGCCCTGGAACGCCGGGCCCGCCTCGGTGACGCCGAGGTGCAGGGGCCAGTCGCCCTCCGCGGAGAGCTGACGGTAGGCCTCGACCATGATCACGGGGTCGTTGTGCTTCACCGAGATGCCGAAGTCGTGGAAGTCGTGCTCCTCGAACAGGGACGCCTCCCACTTCGCGGACGCCACGAGGGCCTCGGGGGTGACGCGGTCGCCCGTCATCATCCGCTGGTCGATGCTGCCGGCGTTGACGCCGATGCGCAGCGCGGTGCCGTGGTCCTTGGCGGCCTGGGCGATGTCCTTGATCTGATCGTCGAAGCGACGGATGTTGCCCGGGTTCACGCGGACCCCCGCGCAGCCAGCCTCGATCGCGGCGAAGACGTACTTCGGCTGGAAGTGGATGTCGGCGATCACCGGGATCGGGGACTTCGCCGCGATCGCCGCGAGGGCGTCGGCGTCCTCCTGCCGAGGACAGGCCACGCGCACGATGTCGCAGCCCGCGGCGGTCAGCTCCGCGATCTGCTGGAGGGTCGCGTTGATGTCATGCGTCGGGGTCGTGGTCATCGACTGCACCGTGATGGGTGCGTCGCCGCCGACGTAGAGATCGCCGAGCTTGACCTTGCGGGTCGTCCGCCGCGGTGCGAGGACCGGAGGCGGCGTCTTGACGGAGGGGATGCCGAGGCTCACTGAAGTCACCCCTCCATTATGGACTCGTCCCGACGCTCTGGAGGGTCAGGTGCGACACCTCCACCGCTCCTGCACGCCTGTCGTGGCGCGAGGCACATGGTTTCGGGGCACCGGATACGTTCCCGAGGCGGCATCCGCGAGGACCGACGTCGGTCAGGGACGCGGCGTCAGGGGAAGAGCGTGATGGGTTTGACGATGTCGGCGTAGAGCAGCAGCACCGTCATGAGGATGAAGATGATCGCGACCGCATTCGTCAGCGGCAGCAGCCGCGACATGTCCACCGGCCCGGGATCGAGCCGTCCTCGCCAGCGGGCGATCCGCCGCCGGACGCCCTCGATCAGCGCACCCAGGACATGCCCGCCGTCCAGGGGCAGCAGCGGCACCAGGTTGAACACGAACAGCGCCATGTTCAGCGACGCCAGCATCGAGATCAGGGTCGCGGCCTTCTCCTTGAGCTCGAAGCCCGGCTGGTCCGCGGAGGCGACCTCACCGGCGAGGCGCGACACCCCGACGACGCCGAGCGGGCCGTTGGGATCGCGCTCCTCGCTGCCGAACGCAGCCTGCGCCACGTCATATAGCCGCACCGGCAGGGTCAGGATGATCTTCCCCGTCTGCGTGAACGCGGACCACGCCATCTCCGGCACGAGCGCCGGCGACTGCGGAACCAGATCCGGGGTGCCCGAGACACCGAGGAAGCCGACCTGCTCGGTCATCAGGTCGCCGTTGGCGTCATAGACCGCGGCGCCGTCCGCATCGAGCACGGGACGGGCATCCACGATCGGGGTGGCCTCGAGATGCAGAGTCTCGCCGTCCCGCTCGACGACGACGGGGACGGTGCGGTCCCCGCTCGCCCGGATCGCCACGGTCACATCTGACCAGGTGTCGATCGGATGCCCGTCGATCTCCTGCAGCGTGTCCCCGGGGCGGATCCCCGCGGCGAGGGCCGGGGCCTCCTGCTCGCCCTCGCAGCCAGCATCGGCAGGGGCTTCGGCCGGGAGCACGCACTCCGAGACCGACTGCACCGTGGGGGTCACCGCGGGCAGTCCGATGCCGCTGACCATCACGGTCATCAGCACGATCGAGATCAGCAGATTCATGGTGGGCCCGCCCAGCATGACCACGAGCTTCTTCGGCACGGACAGCGCGACGAACGTGCGATGAGCGTCCTCCTGCCCGTATTGCGAGGACTCGAACTCCTTGGCGTCCTCGGACATCTGCGACATCTGCTGCAGGAATCCGGTGGAGTCCTCGCGGATGGTGCCCTCCGGCTCCCCCTTGTGCGGCGGGAACATGCCGATCATGCGGATGTACCCGCCCAGCGGGATCGCCTTGAGCCCGTACTCGGTCTCGCCGCGGGTGCGGGAGAGCACCGTCGGCCCGAAGCCGATCATGTACTGGGTGACGCGGACGCCGAACAGCTTGGCCGGGACCAGGTGGCCGACCTCGTGCAGAGCGATCGAGAGCGCGAGCCCGAGCCCGACCACGAGCACCCCGAGCGCGAACAGCGCGATGCTCATCGCTCGGTCTCGGAGCTCGCGGGGCCTGCGGGATTCGTGGGGTTCGAGGAGGTCGTGGAGACCCCGGGGATCTTCGTGGTTCCCTCAGAGATCAGGATGCGGGCGGTGTCGCGGGCCCAGCTCTCGACGGCGAGCACGCCGTCGACCCCGGCGGCGAGTTCGGCGCGGGGGCGCCCCGGATGCTCGAGGACGGCGCGGATCATCTCGACGATGCCGAGGAAGCTGAGGCCGCCCGTGAAGAACGCCTCGACGGCCTCCTCGTTCGCGGCGTTGTACGCGGCCATCGCTCCCCCGCCCTCACGATGCGCCGCCCGGGCGATCGAGATCGCCGGGAAGGTCACCTCGTCGACCGGCTCGAAGGTCCACGACTGGGCGGTTGTGAAGTCGAGCGAGGCGGCGAGACCGGGCAGCTTCTCGGGGTGGGCGAGCGCCCAGCCGATGGCGTGGCGCATATCGGGCGGGCTCGCCTGCGCGATCGTCGAGCCGTCGACCAGGGTGGCCATGGAGTGCACGATCGACTGCGGATGGACGACCACGTCGACGCGGTCCTCGGGCAGATCGAACTGGAAGCAGGCCTCGACGACCTCGAGAGCCTTGTTGACCAGGGTCGCCGAGTTCGTGGTGATCACGCGTCCCATCGCCCAGGTGGGGTGCGCGAGCGCCTGCTCCGGCGTGACGGCGCCGAGCTCGGCACGGCTCCGCCCGCGGAAGGGTCCCCCGGAAGCGGTCACGACCAGGCGATCCACCTGATCCGGACGCACCCCGGCGAGGGCCTGCGCGATCGCGGTGTGCTCGGAGTCGACCGGGAGGATCTGCCCCGGCGCGGCGGCGTCGGTGACCAGGTGGCCGCCGACCACGAGGGACTCCTTGTTGGCCAGGGCCAGGCGGGCACCGCTGGCGAGGGCGGAGAGCGTGGGCAGCAGACCGACGGAGCCGGTGATCGCGTTGAGCACGACGTCCTGCCCCCCGAGGGAGCCGGCGAGGTCGACGACCGCCTGCTGGCCGGCCTCGATCGAGGGTGCGGTGATGCCGGCCGCGCTGCAGGCGAGCGTCACGGCCCGCTCGACGGCCTCGGCACGCGCAGGATCGGCGACGACGAGCCGCTCAGGGCGGTGACGCGCCACCTGATCGGCGACGACATCCGGGCGCGAGCCGCCGACGGCGAGGCCGTGCAGTCGGGCGATGTCCGGATACCGGGCCAGGACCTCGAGGGTCTGGGCCCCGATGGAGCCGGTCGCCCCCAGCAGCACCAGCCGTCGCGCGGAGGGCGTACCGGTCATGACGCTCGGGGCCGCGATCACGGCACGGAGGCCATCACGTCCGCGACATGGTCGAGGTAGACGTCGACGACGGCCTCGCGGTAGCCCTCGGTTCCTCGGCGACGTCGGAAGGCGGCGCGACGCACGTCGTCGACGCTCATCGGCAGCCCGTCGGTGAAGTAGGCGACCAGCTGATCGCACAGTGCGTCGACATCCGTCCGGTCGTAGGACGGCTCCCCCTGCTCGGCCGGGGCGAAGCGCTCACCGGCAGGGCGCTCGAGACGCTCCTTGAGGGTCTCCGCCCGCTCGGTGAGCTGGGCGACCCAGACGTCCTCGCCCTTCTCGGCGATGGAGTCGTCACGGGACTGCAGGGCGAAGGCGTCGGAGAGGCGGTCCAGCGCCTCGTCCACGACGCGCATGTCATAGCCGCCGCGTTCCGTGCCGAAGCTCGCCGACGTGATGTCGCCGCCGCTGAACGCGGGGTCACGTCCCTCGTAGGCGGTGCGGGCGCGGGCGAGGAACTCGTCGACCTCCCGCATGTTGTATCCGACGCTGAAACGGGAGACGCGCTCGAACGATGTGCTCACCAGTGGATCCTTCCTCGGTGCTGTCGGTGTCCCACTGTAGCGGCGTGGGCGGTGGGGTTCGGGGAGGTGCGGTGCGTGGAGACGCGGTTCATGGGTGGACGGTTCATCGATGCGAGGTTCATGGGTGCGAGCGTCATGGGAATGGTCGTCATGGGAGTGGGCGCCTCGCTCAGCGACCGCCGCCGAAGAGCCGCGCGAGGAATCCGCGCTGCTCGGCCGGGTGGCTCCCTGCCGGCTCGGGCCGCGGCGGAGCAGCCGAGGGTGCCCGTGCGGCACCACGATCGCCTCGCACGGAGTAGTCGCGCGCCGGGTCGTACTCCATCCTGCCCTCGAGGAGCTCGATCGCGACCTGGTCGAGGAAGGCGTCGACCTCGGCCATGTCGTAGCCGGCCGCGAACCGCACGGGCGCGAACACGACCGTGCGGACGTCCTCCGCACCCAGCGAGCCGTCGCCGCGCCGGAGCGCCAGTTCCAGACGGTCGATGAAGGCGTCGACCGCGTCCATCTCATACGCCTCGGAGAACCTGCTCCGGGTGAAGGTGATCTTCATCGGTGGCTCGTCACTCGCCGGCGGCGACGGCCTCGACGCGCGCGATCCGCGCCTCGCGGTCCTCACGGTGCTCGTCGGTCTCGATGACCTCCGCCGCGAGCTGACCGCAGGCACCATCGATGTCGCTGCCGCGCGTGTCGCGGATGGTCGCCGAGATGCCGTTGTCCCGCAGGGTCTGCACGAACTGCTTCTCCACGAACGGATCCGACGCGGTCCACTTCGACCCCTTCACCGGGTTCAACGGGATCGGGTTGACGTGGATCCAATGCGCACCGCCCTTGGAGATCAGTCGATCGGCGAGGAGCTGGGCACGGTGCGCCTGATCGTTGATGTCACGGATCAGGGCGTACTCGATGCTCACCCGTCGGCCAGTGGTCTCGAAGTACTCGTAGGCGGCGTCGAGGATCTCGTCGATGTCGAAGCGCGTGTTGATCGGCACGAGCTCGTTGCGCAGCGCGTCGTCCGGGGCGTGCAGCGACACGGCGAGGGTGAGCGGGATCTTCTCCTTGGTCAGCTTCCGCACCGCCGGGGCCAGCCCCACCGTGGAGACGGTGATGTGGCGGGCGCCCATGCCGAAGCCCTCGGGCGTGGGCTTGTTCAACCGGTGGCACACGGTCGCCACGGGACGGTAGTTCGCCAGCGGCTCACCCATGCCCATGAACACGATGTTGGAGACCTTCCCGGTGCCGCCGGGCAGCTCGCCGTCGGCCAGCATCTTGTTGGCGATGCGCACCTGCTCGAGGATCTCGGAGGTGGACAGGTTGCGGGTCAGGCCCATCTGCCCGGTCGCGCAGAACGGGCAGTTCATGCCGCAGCCCGCCTCGGAGGAGATGCACAGGGTGACGCGGTCGCTGTAGCGCATCAGCACGGACTCGACCATCGAGCCGTCGAACAGCTTCCACAGGAACTTCTGGGTGGCCCCGTGATCGGCGGACTGCCGGGAGACCTCCGTCAGCAGCTGCGGGAAGAAGCGCTCCACGAGCGCATCCCGGCCGTCCTTGGGAAGATCGGTGAGGTCCTCGGGGTCGGTCGTGAAGTGCTCGAAGTAGTGCACGGAGAGCTGCTTGGCCCGGAAGCCGGGCAGGCCCATCTCCTTGACCGCTGCGACCCGCTCCTCCATCGTGAGGTCCGCGAGGTGGGCTGGCGCCTTGCCGCGACGCGCGGGGCGCAGCTGCAGCTGCCCCGGGGCAAGGGCGATCTTCTGACCGGGGACCGCCTCTCGGGAGAGGTCGGGGAGGTCCGCGTTCTTGGTGGACGCGGCCTTGTCGGTTCGTTCGTCGGCGCTGTTCATGGCAGCAGGACCTCCAGCATGATGTAGGTGGTGGGGGCGGCGAGCAGGATGGAATCCACCCTGTCCAGCACGCCTCCATGGCCAGGGAGCAGGTGCCCCATGTCCTTGATTCCGAGGTCGCGCTTCAGCAGCGACTCGGATAGATCGCCGCAGGTGGAGACGACCACGAGCACGACACCGAGGGCCGCGCCCGCCCACCAGGGGACGTCGAGCGCGAGCATCCCGAAGGTGGTCACCGAGGCGACACCCAGGATCAGCGAGCCGGCGAAGCCCTCCCAGCTCTTCTTGGGACTGATGCCCGGCGCCATCGGGTGGGAGCCGAACAGCACTCCGGCCACATAGCCTCCGATGTCATTGCCCACCGGGCCGAGCACGGCGAGCATCACGAGCAGCGGGCCCTGCTCCATCCCGAACAGGAGCAGCGTGAAGCTGCCCAGGAATGCCACCCAGGACAGTGCGAACACTCCCCCGGCCACGTCGCGCAGCGCCGTGAGACCCATCGATTCCGAGACCCGCCACAGGATGAGCACGCAGACCGCCACTGCGGTGGAGATCAGCAGTCCCTGGACGTCGAACACGACCGTCGAGATCGCCATCCCGATCACTCCGACGAGCACCGGGACGGCCGGGATCCGCAGGCCGCCGTGGGCGAGCGCGCGGGTCAGCTCGAGCACGGCGAGCACGACGATGATCGCGACGAGCACCGGGAACGCCTGGGGGACGACGAACAGCGAGACCAGCAGCACCCCGCCGAGCACCGCGCCGACGGCGATCGCGGCAGGAAGGTTCCGGCCCGGCCCTCGTCGCTTCGCGTGGTCGGGAGCAGGGTCGCCCGCGCCGTCGGCCGCCACGACGGTGGTCGTGGCGGCCGGGCGTGGGGTGGGATCCGAGTCCGTGTTCACTGAGCGGGCCGAGGCAGCGTGGGAGACCTCAGATGGTCTCGAGCTCGGTTTCCTTCAGACCGAAGGCCTCGTCGATCTGCTCGATGAACGACTTGGTCAGGTTCTCGAGCTCCTTCTCGGCGCGCGTGCCCTCGTCCTCGCCGATCTCCTTGTCCTTGACCAGCTTCTCGATGGCCTTCTTCGCGTTGCCGCGGGAACCGCGCACGGCCACTCGACCGTCCTCGGCCTTGGTCTTGGCGAGCTTCACGTACTCCTTGCGGCGCTCCTCGGTGAGAGCGGGCAGCACGACGCGCAGGTTGTCGCCGTTGTTGGTCGGGTTCACACCGAGGTCCGACTCGCGCAGAGCCGTCTCCACGCCCGTCGTCGCGGACTTGTCGTACGGGGTCACGATGACGGTGCGCGCCTCGGGGAACTGCAGCGATGCGAGCTGGTTCAGCGGGGTCGGCGCACCGTAGTACTCGACCGTGATGCCCTGGAACATGGCGGCATTGGCGCGGCCCGTGCGGATGGAGGTGAACTCATCCTTGGTGACGTCGACGGTCTTGGACATCTTGCCCTTCGCGTCCTTCAGGATGCTGGCGGTGTCGTCGCTCACGACTGCTCCTCGGTTCTCGGTGGGTGGTGATGAGGTCCATTGTCCCGCATCGTCGCGGCGGGATGGCTGATCAGGCGGTGCGGGCGTGCCGCACCCGGTGGGCGCCGTCGGCGGGGGCTCCGGGTTCCTCGGGGGCTCCCCACCGCTGACCGCTCAGTCGTGGGTGACGACCGTGCCGATCCGGTCTCCGCGCATCGCACGGGTGATGTTGCCCGGGGCGTCGAGCCCGAACACCATCATCTGCTGGGCGTTGTCCATGCACAGGCTGAAGGCGGTGGAGTCGACGACCTTCAAGCCGCGCTGGAGGGCGTCGTTGTAGGTGATGTGCTCGAGCTTCACCGCGTCCGGGTTGGTACGGGGATCGGAGTCGTACACCCCGTCCACCCCGTTCTTGGCCATGAGCACCTCCTCGCAGCCGATCTCGAGCGCACGCTGCACGGCGACGGTATCGGTGGAGAAGTACGGCATGCCGGCGCCGGCACCGAAGATGACCACACGGCCCTTCTCCAGGTGGCGCACGGCGCGCAGCGGGATGTAGGGCTCGGCGACCTGGCCCATCTCGATCGCGGTCTGCACGCGGGTGGAGACTCCGCGCTGCTCGAGGAAGTCCTGCAGGGCGAGGCAGTTCATGACGGTGCCGAGCATGCCCATGTAGTCGGCGCGGCGGCGATCCATGCCACGCTGGGAGAGCTCGGCGCCGCGGAAGAAGTTGCCGCCGCCGACGACGATGGCGCACTCGACGCCTTGGGCAACTCCTTCGGCGATCTCTCCCGCGACGCGGGAGACCACATCGGGGTCGACGCCGACGGCGCCTCCGCCGAAGGCTTCACCGGAGAGCTTCAGGAGGACACGACGTCCGTCCTCTCTCTTCGGGAGAACAGGTATCGGTGACGTGAACGTCTGGGTCATGTCGGTCCTTCCGCGCTGGGTCCTCGGCGATGATACCGGTGCGGCCCCGCACCGATGGTGCGGGGCCGCAGGGCGGTGGCGACGCTCACGCGCCGCGAGTGGGATCGGGTCCGCAGGGCCCCGTTCCCGGTGTGTCAGCCGCCGACGCGGAAACGGACGAAGCCGGTGAGCTTGCCGCCGGCGTTCTCGACGATCTGACCGACGGTCTGCTTCGGATCCTTGGCGAACGCCTGGTCGAGCAGGACGTTCTCCTTGAAGTACCCCTTGAGGCGACCCTCGACGATCTTGGTGATCGCCTTCTCGGGCTTGCCCTCGTTCTTGGCGGTCTCCTCAGCGATACGACGCTCGTTGGCGACGATCTCCTCGGGGACCTCCTCGCGGGTGAGGTACGCCGGGGAGAACGCAGCGATGTGCATCGCGACGTCGCGCCCGACCTCGGCACCGGCCTTGTCGGAGGCGACGAGGACGCCGACCTGCGGGGGCAGGTCCTTGTTGGTGCGGTGCATGTACGAGGAGACGGCCTCGCCGGAGACGCGACCGATGCGACGCACCAGGATCTTCTCGCCCATGGTGGCGCCGGCGTTGGTCAGCGCCTCGCCGAACGAGGTGTCGGCGAGCTCCTCGGGCTCGTTCGCGCCGGACTCGACGGCCGCGGCCACGGCCTCGTCGCCCAGGGCGACGAACTTGTCGTTCTTGGCCACGAAGTCGGTCTCGGAGTTGAGCTCGACCAGGGTGCCGGTCTGGCCACCCTCGCCATCGCGCACGTCGACGGCGATGAGGCCCTCGGAGGCGGTGCGGCCTTCGCGCTTGGCGATGCCCTTGAGACCCTTGACGCGGATCATCTCGACGGCCTTCGCCTTGTCGCCGTCGGACTCGTCGAGAGCCTTCTTGACGTCGAGCATGCCCGCGCCGGTGGACTCGCGGATCTCCTTGATGTCTGCTGCCGTGTAGTTGGCCATGTTCCTCTTCCTTCTAGGAGCTGATGTCTGGAGGGAGGGGCGGCGGCGAGCGCCGCCCCGTGGAGGGGCCCGGGGACGCCGAGGGCGTTCCCGGGCCCGCTATGGTCACTCGGCGGCGGGGGCCTCGGTGGACTCCGCAGCGGGGGCCTCGGTGGACTCCGCGACGGGGGTCTCCTCGGCCGGCTTCTCCTCGGCGGGGGCCTCTGCGGCGGGGGTCTCCGCAGCAGCGGTCTCCTCAGCGGCGGCCACCGACTCCTCGGCCGGTGCGTCCTCCTGCTGGACCTCGGACTGCTTGAGCAGCTCCTGCTCCCACTCGGCCAGCGGCTCCGCGGCGACGGCGGAGACGTTCTTCTCGCCACCGGTCGACTTGGCGTGACGCTCCTGCAGACCAGCGGCCACCGCGTCGGCGATGACCCGGGTCAGCAGGGCGACGGAGCGGATCGCGTCGTCGTTGCCCGGGATCGGGTAGGTGACCTCGTCGGGATCGCAGTTGGTGTCCAGGATCGCGACGACCGGGATGTTGAGCTTCTGCGCCTCGTCGACGGCCAGGTGCTCCTTGTTGGTGTCCACGATCCACACGGCGGAGGGGGCCTTCGCCATGTCGCGGATGCCGCCCAGGGTCTTGGCCAGCTTGTCCTTCTCGCGACGCATCATCAGCAGCTCCTTCTTGGTGCGACCGGAAGCGGCCACATCCTCGAAGTCGATCTGCTCGAGCTCCTTGAGGCGGTTCACGCGCTGCGAGACCGTCTGCAGGTTGGTGAGCATGCCGCCCAGCCAACGCTGGTTCACGTAGGGCATGCCCACGCGGGTCGCCTGCTCCTGGATGGGCTCCTGAGCCTGCTTCTTGGTGCCGACGAACAGGACGCTTCCGCCGTGGGAAACGGTCTGCTTGACGAAGTCGTACGCCTTGTCGATGTACGTCAGCGTCTGCATGAGGTCGACGATGTAGATGCCGTTGCGCTCGGTGAAGATGAAGCGACGGACCTTCGGGTTCCAACGACGGGTCTGGTGACCGAAGTGGACGCCGCTCTCCAGGAGCTGGCGCATGGTGACGACTGCCATGATGGTGTCCTCTGTTCTCAGGCCTGGGCTCGCACGACTCGCTGGTAGGCGTCCGTGGTCATCGCGCAGGGCCTGCATTCTCGGTTGTTCCTCCACACCGGACGGTGCGAGGCCTGGTGCCCGGGAGCACCGATCGCCCCGACTGTGCCCTGCACCGTGGTGCGGAGCGGCCGAGGACCGTTGATCGGCGGACCCTGATGGGCACGCGAAGTCATCCGGACGGACCGGATGCTCCCAGAAGTCTATCCGACGTCCCACCGCGGTCGAGCGCGGGATGCATCACCTTCGTGTCGTGTCGGGACGCGTGGCGCCATGTCGCGCCGTGTCGGGACGCGTGGCGCCGTGTCGGGTCGTGACGGAACGCGTGTCGCGTCGCGTCTGCACCAGCAGGACTGGCCGATAGGACTGGCCGGCAGGTCGGGCTCGCAGGACGGTTCGACGAACCTGGCCGACCATCGGGCCTGCGGACCGATCCTCCCCAGAGGGCGCTCATCCACAGTCTCTGCTCCAGTCCGGACACCACGAGTCGCGCACACGAGGATGCGGAGCATGACAGCTCGCCCTATCCCGCCTCGACCGCCCCTCTGCCCGCGTCCGGTGCTGCGAGCGCTGCGTGTCCTGCTGGTGGTGCTGTGCCTTCTGGTGTCCTTCTCGCTCGCCGGTCCTGCTCGTGCAGAGCCCTCGAGCCGCTGGCAATGGCCGACCCCGGCTCCGCACGAGGTGGCCGCCCCGTTCGAGGCTCCCCCGCATCGCTACGGTCCGGGTCACCGCGGCATCGACATCCGCGTGTCCGGGGAGGGGGCCGAGATCCGTGCGGTGGAGGCCGGGACCGTACGGTTCTCCGGGAAGGTGGCAGGGCGAGGGGTCGTCTCGGTGATGCACGCCGATGGGCTGATATCCACCTACGAGCCGGTCGCCGGCTCGGTCGAGGAGGCCCAGGCGGTCGGTGCCGGTGACGTGCTGGGGACGGTCGCCGATGGTGAGGCCTCGCATTGCCCTGCGGAGGTCTGCCTGCATCTGGGTGCTCGGCGCGGTCAGGACTATCTCGACCCGCTCCTGCTGCTCGGGGGCAGAGGTCCCAGCGTCCTGCTCCCCTGGGCCGGCGCTGCGACTCCGAATGGCTCGAGGGGCCCGACCGGCGCGCTGGCCGTTCGGGCGGCCCCGTCGGCCGCAGGTGTCCGGCCCTCCGCGAGCGCTCCGTCATCGACCGCCTCCCGGGCGAAAGGCCCTGGCACGACGAGCACCCGTGGGAGGGCGCAGCCTGTCCTGGCTGCGTGAGAGCGCACGGAACGGAAGCATCCCGACGAACGGCCCGCCGCGATGCGCGCGGCTCTCTCGGGATCAGGCGCGGGGGTGGGCCTGGTCGATGGTCCGCCGCAGCCGATCGGCGCTGACGTGGGTGTAGATCTGGGTGGTCGCCAGGGAGGAGTGCCCCAGGAAGTCCTGGACGCTGCGCAGGTCTGCTCCTCCTTCGACGAGGTGCGTTGCAGCGCTGTGGCGCAGAGTGTGAGGTGAGATGTGCTTGGCGATACCCGCCTGTGCCGCGTAGTGATCGATCATCGTGCGCACGGCGCGGTCTCCGAGCCGGCGTCCCCGGACCCCGAGGAACAGTGCCGGCTCCTCGGGCCTGTCCGACAGGCTGTTCTGCAGCAGGTGCGGTCGTCCGTCCCGCTCCCATCTCTCCACCGCGTCCAGGGCTGGGCGCCCGACGGGGACGATCCGCTCCTTGCTCCCCTTGCCGAGGACCCTGACGGTGCTCTGGGCATGGTCGATGCCTCGCCGGTCCAGGGCGACCAGCTCGGAGACGCGCAGTCCCGAGGAGTAGAGGAGCTCGAGCACCGCGGCGTCCCGCAGCAGGACGGCCTGCTGCAGCGGGTCCTCGACCGCCCCGGCCCCAGCACCAACACCAGCACCAGCACCAGCACCAGCACCAGCACCAGCACCAGCACCAGCACCAGCACCAGCACCAGCACCAGCACCAGCACCAGACCTAGGTTCCCCTGGACCTGCGCTCCCCTCCTCCGCGCCATCGAGCAAGGAGGCGGCTTGCTGTCCTGAGAGCACAGTGGGCAGGTGACGGCCACGACGCGGTGCCCTCAGCCGGCCCCCGACGTCGTGCGGGATGCGCCCGGTGGCCGCGAGCCAGGTGGTGAAAGTACGTGCTGCGGCGGCGGAGCGGGCGAGTGTGCTCGCTCCGGCACCAGTCTCCGAGCGCGCGGCGAGCCAGGACCGCAGCGCCGCGACGTCGAGCTCCACGAGGTCGATCCGCTCGACGCCTCGCAGATGCTCGAGAAGACCGGCGGCCTCGCGGTGATAGGCGCGGACCGTGTGCTCGGAGCGGCCGCGCTCGAGCCGGAGATGCTCGGCGAACGTTTCCACGAGCACCTCGTCGATCTCCTCCTCGGCGCGACTCATGGGTATCAGTCTCTCCCATGTCCCGAGCCGGCCGGGGTTCAGCGCGGCGTACGGGCGCGTCGTGTCCGCTCGCCCGTGGTCTCCACCAGCCCCAGCAGGGCCAGGCGTGCCAGAGCCGCCGTCACCTCGTCGAGCTCGAACCCGATCTCCTGGGCGATCCGACCCGCAGGGAGGCTCGAGCGCGGAGGGACAGCATCCAGCACCCGGCGGTCCGACGGGCTGAGAAGATCCAGCTCGTCCTGGGCGGCGAAGCGGCCCTCGCCGGACGCTGGGCCTCCGGGCAGCAGATCCAGAACCTCTGCGGGCTCGGTGATCAGCACTGCTCCGCGTTCTCGGATCAGGCGGTGGCACCCTGCGCTTGCGGCCGAGGTGATCGGCCCAGGGACGGCCCCGACCGGCCGGGAGAGCTGATCGGTCAGACGTGCCGTGGACAGCGCCCCGGAGCGCCAGGAGGCCTCGACCACGACGACCGCCTGGGACAGTGCCGCGATCAGGCGGTTCCTGGCCAGGAACCTCCAGCGCGTGGGCGCGGTGCCGGGCGGCGCCTCGCTCACCAGGAGGTGTCGCTCCCGAATCCGTTCGAGCAGCTGTGTGTTCCCGCGCGGATACAGCCGATCCAGGCCCCCGGCGAGGACGGCGATCGTGGCCCCGTCCGGTGCGGCGAGAGCTCCGCGATGGGCGGCGGCGTCGATCCCGTAGGCGCCGCCGGAGACGACCGTCCCGCCACGCGCGGCGAAGTCCGCTCCGAGGCTCCCCGCCGCGTCCTCCCCATAGGCCGTCGAAGCGCGCGAGCCCACGAGGGCGACGGATCGGCCACCCACGAGATCGTCGAGGCGGCCCGGCCCGTGGAGCCACAGGCAGTGCGGTGCAGTCTCCTGCAGGTCCCCCAGCAGCTCGGGCCATTCCTGGTCCTCGGGGGTGATGATGCGGATGCCTCGACGCCGGGCGTCCTCGAGGACTGCGTCGAGGTCGACCGTGGACAGCCGTGATCGCCAGCGCGCCAGGGCGCGGTCCGCCCGCAGACGGCTCGTGCCGCCAGCTGGTTCGGAGGCGTCGCTGGGAAGCTCTCCGCCCAGTCTGGTCAGCAGGTCCGCTGCGGACCCCTCCCGGGCGAGGCGGAGAGCCTGCGCCGGCCCGCACAGGGTTCGGGCGAGCAGAGCGATCGAGTCGCCGGGTTCCGCGATCACCGACCAGGTGATACGGGCGACCCTGTCCTCGGTCTCCGGTCCCGGGGCCGGGTGGGGCCCTCGGGCGGGACCTGTTCCGGGGGTGTGCGGGGGCATCATCGTGCTTCTCCTTCGCGCAGGGTGAGGGCGAGTCCGATCTGCTCGGCACCGGGGCGGTCCGCCCCGTCGAGATCGGCGAGGGTCCACGCCAGGCGCAGGACCCGGTCGTGGCCGCGCAGGGTAAGACGTCCCTGGGCCACGGCGTGATCGAGGAGGCGACGCTCCGACGCCTCGGGAGCAAAATCTCGTCGCAGCCGGGCGCCGGGAAGCTGGGAGTTCAGGGACCAGGGAAGCCCGGCGAATCGGCTCCGCTGGCGCTCCCGTGCTGCCCGGACCCGGAGCGCGATCGTCGCGCTGGATTCGTTCTCCTGCTCCCCTGCACGGTGGACGTCGACGGGGCCGACGAGTATCTGCATGTCCACGCGGTCCAGCACCGGTCCGGAGAGCCGCGCCATGTACCGGCGGCGTTGGAGCGGGGAGCAGGTGCAGCCGTCCCCCTTCCCGTAGGACTTGCCGCAGGGGCACGGGTTGGCCGCCATGACGAGCTGGAATCTCGCCGGATACCGCGTCACGGCCCGAGCCCGGTGCAGGGTGATGTCCCCGGTCTCGAGCGGCTCGCGAAGTGCCTCGAGCACACGCGCCGGGAATTCCGGAGCTTCGTCGAGGAAGAGCACCCCGGCGTGGGCCCGGGAGATCGCTCCGGGCAGAGCGAGGCCCGCGCCGCCGCCCACCACCGCTGCAGTCGTCGCGGTGTGATGAGGGCTCTCGAACGGCACGGTGCGGCGCAGGCCCTCGTGCGCGTCGAATCGCCCCGCGAGGGAATGGATCGCCGAGACCGCGAGCGAGTCATCGATCTCCAGCGCCGGGAGGATGCCGGGCAGGCGCGAGGCGATCATCGTCTTCCCGGCGCCCGGCGGACCGATCAGGAGCAGATGGTGGCCCCCCGCCGCAGCGACCTCTGCAGCGCGCCTGGCCTGAGCCTGGCCGACCACGTCGGCGAAGTCTCCGGGCGGGGCGGAGGGATGCTCGGCAGGGGCTGTCCGGTCACCGGTCAGATCCAGCACCTGCCGCATCGGGGACGGCGGAACATCTGCGCCGAACCGATGCAACAGGCTGGTCAGGTCAGCGGCGCCGTCCACCTCGACCCCCTCCACGAGCCGCGCCTCGAGAAGATTCTGCTCAGGCACGATCGCTCGACTGATCCCCAAGGTGCGGGCGGCGAGCAGCGCCGGGAGCACGCCCGGAATGGGGCGCAGCCGACCGTCCAGACCGAGTTCTCCCAGCAGCACGGTGTCGCCGGGGACATGGACGCTGAGGTCGCCCTGCGCGTCGACCACCGCCATGGCGATCGCGAGGTCGAACCCGGAGCCCTGCTTCCGCCGCCAGGCCGGAGTCATGTTCACGGTGATCCGCCGCGCCGCCAGTCGGACGCCGCTGCGCGCGGCGGCGGCACGCACCCTATCGCGCGCCTGGAGCATCGAGGAGTCCGGCAGTCCCACGAGGGAGAAGGCCGGAAGCCCGGCGGAGACGTCGGCCTCGACCTCGACTAAGGTGCCGTCGAGCCCGGCGAGGCTGATCGAGAGCGTGCGCGCCTGGCCCATGCTCAGACCGCCTCGAGGTGCTCGAGGGAGAAGGTGCCGTCGAGGTGGGCGTGGACCCCGACGACGTCGATGCGCACATCGCGGTGCGGGGTCGAACGCTCCATGAGGTACTCCCCGGCAAGGCGCCGCAGACGACGCAGCTTCGCCGCGGTCACAGCGGCCTGCGGGACCCCGGTGACGAACGTGCGACGGGTCTTCACCTCGACGAAGACCAGCGTGGTGTGCGCGAGGGCGACGATGTCCAGCTCCCCCTGGCTCAGGCGCAGGTTGCGTTCCACGATCTGCCATCCGCAGGCCATCAGGTGCTCGGCGACGAGGTCCTCCCCCGTTCTGCCGAGCTCCGCCGTGGACATCTCGGCGACCCGACGCTGCCGAGGCGGAGCCGACGGCCCGAGGACCGGGGGTTCCGCCGCGGGACCGGTCAGCCGGGACGGACCACGGGGCGGCCGAGCGGGGTCAGAGTCAGGGGCTGTGGATGTGCCTGTGCCCGTGGCTGTTGTGATCGGTGAGGAACGGGCGACGCTCTGGCCGTGATCGTCCGCGGGACGTGGGATCCGGCCCCGAGGCACGGGCGGCGAGGAGATGGGCGGCGACGAGGTGGGTGAGAGGCGTGTCATACCGCTCAGCCTGGCTCGGCCCCGTCGGCCTCACCCGAGGGGCGAGAGTTTTGGGGACAAGCACCCTCTGGGGAGGAAAGGTCACCCGCTCCGGATCCCCGTGGGCGAGCAGTCGATCGGCGGGGCTGTCCACGGTGCTGATGTACGGCGCTGGTCTACGGCGCTGGCGCTTCCGAGCCGCGGCCCTCGCTCACGCCCCACCCCGCTCCCGCCACGGCCACGCCTCAGGGCTCAGGGCAACGAGATGTCGGGCTTGTTGAGCTCTTCGATGTTGACGTCCTTGAAGGTCACCACGCGCACGGACCGCACGAAGCGGTTGGAGCGGTAGATGTCCCAGACCCACACGTCGGCCAGGCGGAGTTCGTAGAAGACCTCGCCGCCGCCCGAGCGGACCTGCAGATCGACCTGGTTGGCGAGGTAGAACCGTCGCTCCGTCTCGACCACGTAGGTGAACAGGCTGACCACGTCGCGGTACTCGCGGAACAGCTGGAGTTCGAGGTCGGACTCGTAATTCTCGAGGTCCTGCGCGCTCACCGACGCTCCTCCTTCTGCTGGTCCTGCTGGGGGTGCCACTGGTCGCTCCACAGTACGCCAGCGGGGCTGGCAACCTGAGCGGGGGCCGGGATCGGGATCGCCGACTGGGGTGTCGCCGCTGCAGCGACCGCGCCGATGACAGCGCCTGTCCCTGTGCCGGGAGCCGGGCGCGATCCCAGCCGCCAGGTGCGCCGGTGATGCTCGTGGGTTCCGATCCTGTCGATCGCCTCGCGATGCACGGCCGCCCCATAGCCCTTGTTCGACGCCCATCCGTACTCCGGGGCCGAGGCGTCCAGCTCCACCATGATGGCGTCGCGGGCCACCTTCGCGACGATGCTCGCTGCGGAGACGCTCGCGCAGTCCCTGTCTGCCGAAACCCGCAGCTCGACCAGCGGAGCCGGCCGGTCGGCGGTGGCCAGCTGCGCCGACAGGACATCGACGTTGCCGTCCAGGAGGATGGCGTCGGCCTCGACCTGGAGGGCATCGAGGGCGCGCAGTGCGGCCCGGGTGAGGGCCTCCATGATGCCGATCTCGTCGATCTCCGCAGCGCTCGCCCATCCCACCGCCGTCGCATGGGCCGCGCCCTCGATGGGAGCGACGAGTGCTTCACGACGTGCGGCGGAGAGCTTCTTGGAATCCCGCACCCCGGCGGGCAGCTCCCGGATGCGGCCGTCGACGACCTCGATCGCGCAGGCACCGATCGCGACCGGGCCGGCGAGGGCTCCTCGGCCCACTTCGTCCAGACCGACGATCACGCGACGCCCGGGGCCGCAGCGCGCCGCGAGGGCGTGCTCGACGTCAAGCGTGGGAACGACGGCGGTCACGGCTGCGCGGGAACGTCGGAGAAGGCGTCGCGGCCATCGCCCAGGCCGTCCCAGCGGCCGACGGGCCAGAAGATGACCTCGGCCTTGCCGGTGATGTCCTCTTCGGGCACGAAGGCACTCTCACCCTGGGACTCGTGCCACGCGGAGTCCGCTGAGGCATACCTGTTGTCGCCCATCACCCAGACGTTGTCCTGGGGCACGGTCACGTCGAAGGCCGCCTGGCAGGCGGCGGTCTCCGGGTTGATGTACGGCTCGTCGAGCTCGACACCGTTGACCTGGAGCGCCCCGCCCTTCTCCTCGCACACGACATGGTCGCCGGGCAGGCCGATCAGCCGCTTGACCAGGTGGTCCTGGGAGGGGTCCGGAGCCAGGCCCACCGCGCTGAGGATCATCATCAACCGCACCCGCGGCGTGGGATCCATAGTCGCGTCGCCGTCGATCCAGTTGTCGGGGTCCTCGAAGACGATCACGTCGCCGCGGTGCAGGTCGAACACCCCCGGGGTGAGCTTGGAGACCAGGATCTTGTCGTTCTCGACGAGGGTCGGGTTCATCGACGCCGACGGGATGTAGAACGGCTGGATGAGGAAGGTCTTGACCAGCACGGCGATCACGAGGGCGACGGCCATGGTGACGATGGTGTCCAGCCACAGCGGCATGCGCGCGCGGCGGTGACTGTGCCCCGAGCCGTGCTGGGTGTCCGAGGGGTCCTCGCCGTGCGCGGCGTCCTCGGGCTCGGACACTGCACTGGGGGATTCCTCGGACTCGTTCATCGCCGTGATCCTATCCGGTGAACCTGCGCGTCACAGCGCACCGGCACGAGGCAGTGGCCACACGAGTCGGTCGGCCTCCCCCACCACACGGTCCACCGGGATCATCCCTCCGCCCGGGGCGCCGAGCAGGTGTCGGGAATCCGTGGAGTCGGAGCGGTTGTCGCCGAGCACGAACATGCGGCCCTCAGGGACTTCGAGGTCGAACTCGATCTCACTGGGCACCATGCCGGCGCGCAGATAGGGCTCCGCGAGCGCTCGGCCGTTGACGGTGAGCTGGCCGCCCTCGTCGCAGCAGGCCACGCGGTCCCCGCCGGTCGCGATGACCCGCTTGACCCAGTACCGGTCGCCGTCCTCCGCCGAGGGCGCGAAGTATCCGGTGCCGTCGAAGACCACGATGTCGCCGACGTCGGCCCGTCCTCGTTCGGAGCGGTCGGCCAGCAGGACGTCCCCCGGGAGCAGGGTGGGCTCCATGGACGCCGAGGGGACCCGGAACGGCTGGACGACGAAGTACCGGACCACGCCCGCCGCCAGCAGCACCAGCACGAGACAGACGGCGGCGGCCACCACAGGGTGGGGCCGCCGCCGTCCGCGCACTCGATCTCGGGTCATGCCCTGATCAGGAGTGGTCGCGCTTCTCCTTGATGCGGGCCTTCTTGCCCGTGAGGTTGCGCAGGTAGTACAGCTTCGCGCGACGCACGTCGCCGCGGGTGACGACCTCGATCTTGTCGACGGTCGGGGCGTGCACGGGGAACACGCGCTCCACGCCGACGCCGAAGGAGATCTTGCGGACGCGGAAGGTCTCGCCCACGCCGTGGCCCTGGCGGCCGATGACGTAGCCCTGGAAGATCTGGATACGGGAGCGGTTGCCCTCGATGACCTTCACGTGGACCTTGACGTTGTCGCCGGCGCGGAACGCGGGGACGTCCTCGCGCAGGGATGCCTTGTCGAGCTCGTCGAGCTTCTGCATGATGTTTCTCCAGCCTCCGCCTCAGGTCGGACAGCTTCGTTCGCGGGGTCCTCCGGCGGAGCCGGGATGCCCTTCATGAACTGTCGATCCGGCGAGGAGCGAACTCCTCGTGCCGGTGTGCTGGGCTTCTGGCGGCGACTCCCATCGCCACGGAACTGCCCGACCGCTGATCGCGTCCCTCCCCTGAGGCAGAGGAACGCGCGGTGCGCACAAGGGGACATTCTGCCAGGGCACGGTGAGCACGGCAAGCCCACGGCTCAGCAACTATGCCGGTCAGCGCGCGAACCCGGTGTCGGGTCCGTCACGCCATCGCGGTCAGGACGACGATCCGGAACCGTCGGCCTCTGCGAGGAGGTCGGGTCGCCGCTGCCGGGTGCGCTCCACGGACTGCTCGTGGCGCCAGGCGGCGATCTTCGCGTGATCGCCCGAGAGCAGGATCTGCGGCGCCTCGCGCAGCACTCCGGCCGGGTCGCTCCAGCTCGCCGGGCGCGTGTAGAGCGGGTACTCCAGCAGGCCGTCGGAATGCGACTCCTCGACCAGGGACTCGGCATTGCCGACCACGCCCGGGACCAGCCGCACGACCGCCTCGGTGATGGCCAGCACCGCCACCTCTCCCCCGTTGAGCACATAGTCGCCGAGAGAGGCGAGGGCGATCTCGTAGCCGGTGTCGGCGAGGTGCTCGTAGACCCGTTCGTCGATGCCCTCGTAGCGCCCGCAGGCGAAGATGATCCACTCGCACTGGGACCACTCCTGCGCGGTGGCCTGGGCGAACGGAGCTCCTGCCGGGTTGGGGAACACGATCAGGGGCTCGACGTCGGCTCCGAGCGTCTCCTGGCCGACCGCGCGGACGGCGGCGAAGGCCTCCGCCCAGGGCTCGGGCTTCATGACCATCCCGGCGCCGCCGCCCAGCGGGGTGTCGTCGACGGTGCGATGGCGGTCATGGGTCCAGGTGCGCAGGTCGTGGACCTGCAGATCGACGATCCCGTCGCGTCGGGCCTTGCCGATCAGGGACAGCTCGAGCGGGGCGAGGTAGTCCGGGAAGAGAGTCAGGACGTCGATGCGCATCCTGAGCTCAGCCCTTCGTGCGCTTCGCCGGTGCGGAGGTCTCGGGCTCGGGTCCCCGCTCGTCCTCCGGCAGCTCGTCGAAGAGACCGCCGGGCGGGTTCGCGGTGACGACCCCGGCCTCGAGGTCGACCTCGGGCACGAGCTGCTCGACCAGCGGCAGCTGCACGCGGCGCTTGTCGAGGGTGCGCACGACCAGGAGATCCTGCGCCGGGTAGTGGTCCACCCCGAGGACGGTGCCGAGCTCGCGACCGTCGACGTGCCGCACGGCGAGGCCCTTCAGCTGGGAGGGATACCAGGCGTCGGGGTCCTCGTCGGCCTCTTCCTGGGAGTCGACGGCGGCGCTGAGCTCCACGCCCCGCAGCGATTCCGCCTCGGTACGGTCCGCGACCTCGTCGAACGTGGCGTACCAGCGGTCCTGCTGACGACGGGTGCCGAGCAGGGTGAGGGTGCGGGGGCCGGCCGCGGTGTCGACCTCGAAGGTGACGCCGGGCGTGAATCGCTCCTGGGGCTGATCCGTGCGCAGGACCAGGGCGACCTCTCCGCGCAGGCCGTGGGCCTTGCCGATGGTGGCGACGGTGACGTCGAGGGTGCTCATACCAATCCTTCGTCTTCTGCGGCGGGGTCGCCGTTGTCGATCTCTCCGGAGTCGGGAGAGGAGTATCCGGCGGCATTGCACGCCGCGCCGAGTCCTTCAAGAGGCTCCTGCAGGCCGTCGGAGGAGGTGTCGCCCTCCAGGGCATCCTGGAACGGAGCCCGCACCGCCGTCAGGGCGTCGCGCACGCCCGCGTCGTCGACCGCGGCGATCTCGGCGGCGAGCAGATCGTCGGTGGCCTGCACATCCTCCATCCGATCCGACGGGACGGTCTGCGGGCTGCGGCCGACGAGCTTGAACATGTTCGAGGTCAGGACGTTCGCATTCGCGAACCGGGTCAGAGTACCCGGCGTGTCGAACACATCGGCGCAGACCAGCGCCGCCGGCTTCGTACCGTCGTCGCCGGCCTCGAGCGTCCATGCCGCGGCGGCGGAGGAGCTCGCGCAGACGCCGGCAAGACCGCGCCAGACCTCCTGGAAGGACTCGACATCGGCCTCCGCGCCCTTCTCGGGCTCGGTGCGGAACCAGTCGCTCAGCGCCGCGACGGCATCCTGAGCCTCCCCGGTGGCCTGCTCGAAGGTCGCGTCGATGTCGTCGCCGGTGATGGCGTAGAAGAAGGGGTCCGACGGACCCGCCTGCGGGGCGGTGGCCGCACGGTCCAGGACGACGCGGGACTGCGGCGACCGGTAGTCGGGGTCGCCCCAGAACTCTGCACAGGCCTCCGCCAGCGCGGGGTCAGCCGACGCCGGCTCCTCCACGGAGGGTGGCTCGGCCGGCGAGCTGTTCCCCGTGGCCGGGCCCTCCGCGGTGCACCCCGTGAGCAGAAGCGTCGCCGCGAGCAGGGCGAGGCCGCCGTGCACCCGTCGGCTCGACGGCACCGTCATACCGGATGCGCCCGCCGTTCCGGACGGGCCCCGGGAATGCCAGGAGCGGCACTGCTGGAACGTTTCCGTTCTGCCAGCAGTGCCGCTCCGAGAGGTCGTGCGGGGCACCTCAGCGCCGGTCGACGTCGACGATGTCGACGCGCACATCATCATCCGAGAGGGCCGCGGTGACCGTGCGCAGGGCACGGGCGGTGCGGCCGGATCGGCCGATGACGCGACCGAGGTCGGCAGCGCCGACCCGGACCTCGAGCAGTGGGCCGCGACGCGTGGACTTCTCCGTCACGTTCACGGCCTCAGGATCGTCGACGATGCCGCGGACGAGATGATCGAGGGCTTCCGCGCGGGTGCTCATATCAGGCCTCGTCGGTCGATGCGGCCTCGGCGTCCTCGGGCTTCTCGCCCTCGGCAGGTGCCTCCTCGGAACCGGCCTCGACCTCGGCGGTCTCAGCGGCCTCGGCGGCCTTGGCGTCCTTGGCCTTCTTCGCGCCGTCGCGGGACTCAGCAGCGGCCTTGTCGGCCTCCGCGATGAGCTCCTCGGGGGTCTTCTTGACCTCAGCGGTCTTCAGGGTGCCCGCAGCAGCGGTCTCGCCCTTGGCCTTCTGCCAGTCACCGGTGATCTTGAGCAGAGCAGCGACCTGCTCGGTCGGCTGTGCGCCGACGCCGAGCCAGTACTGCGCACGCTCGGACTCGACCTCGATGACCGAGGGGTGCTCGGTCGGGTGGTACTTGCCGATCTCTTCGAGGACGGCGCCGTCGCGCTTCTTGCGCGAATCGGCGACGACGATGCGGTAGTACGGTGCACGGGTCTTGCCCATGCGCTTCAGTCGGATCTTGACAGCCACGTGGGTGGACTCTCCTTCAGGGATGTTCGGGTGAGTTCCGCCGCAGCCTGTGGGGTCATGCGGGCGCTGACGGTCCTCGGGGTGTCGTGCTCGGGCGGGTAGAGGGCCGACCCGAGCGCATACGGCGCCGATTATGCCAGGGAACCGCACCTTCGCACCACCCGGGCCCGTGTGCACCAGGGCACAGCGGTCCGAGCGGGCTCCGGGACAGTCGTGCCGCAGGCCACAGGGGTCGTCTCGCCGGGGCTCTGTGCGGATGCTCGAGTCTGTGCGGCGAACCCTCCGGATGGGCGCCCCTCGGAGGAGCACGTGCCGGATCCTCACCTGCCGGATGGGTGCCTGATAGATGGCTGCCTGTCGGATCAGCACCGGTCGACCCTCCCCCGTCTCAGCCCAGGGACGTGAGGGCGCCGATCAGCTGATTCACTCCGAGCACGATGAACAGCAGCGCGACGATCCCCAGCACGAGGTTCAGCACCCAGCCGTTCCTCCATTGCCGCGGAACATGGCGGGAGTTCAGCAGGAACAGCAGCGTCAGCGCGAGGAACGGCATGAAGAGGGAGCCCAGGACGCCGTAGGCCACGATGACCTGGATCGGCTTGCCCAGCAGGAGCAGCAGCATCGGCGGGAACGTCAACCAGAGCACGTAGAAGCGGTAATAGCGGCCGCCGACGCCCCGGTCATGGTGGCCCTCGGGCAGCTTCCGCACGGCACCGAAGAAGTCGGCGAACATGATCGACACGCCGTTCCAGACCCCCAGCACGGACGAGAACGCCGAGGCCCAGAAACCGATGAGGAACACGATGCTCATGGCCTCCCCGTAGCGGCTCGCCAGGACGTCGGCGAGCTCCACGAGCCCCTGATCACCGTCCTGGACGGCGATCCCGGCGGAGTACAGCAGCTCCGCTCCGACGATCAGCATGGAGATCACGAAGATCCCCGAGATCACATAGGCCACGGAGTTGTCCAGGCGCATGACGCGCATCCAGCGAGGTGTGGACCAGCCCTTCGCGCTCAACCAGTACCCGTAGGCGGCCAGCGTGATGGTGCCTCCCACACCGCCGGCGATGCTCAGCGCGTAGATGAGCCCGCCGTCGGGGATGCGCGGGATGAGCCCGGCGGCGATCTGGCCGAGGTTCGGGACGGTGACTGCAGCGGCTCCGACGACGGTCACGAACATGACCCCGACCAGCACCGCGATGATCAGCTCGAGCCGACGGTAGTGGCCCAGCCAGACCACCGCGGCACCGAGGAGACCGGTGAGCACCGCATAGGCGATGAAGGGGATCTGCGTGACCGCTCCGATGTCTCCGAGCACGGGGATCTTCGGGACCAGCGCGACGAGCGGGAGGGCGGAGGCGGACATCGCCGTCGCGCCGTACACGAAGCCCCAGATCACGATGTACGGGCCGAAGTACCAGGAGGTCCAGCGGCCCAGCCTGCGCCACCCTTCGAAGATCGAGTGGCCGGTGGCGAGGGTCCATCGACCGGCCCCCTCCACCAGGAAGATCTTGATCACCACGCCGACGACGGCGGCCCACAGCAGGGCGTAGCCGAACCGGGAACCGGCGACGAGGGTCGCGACGAGATCACCGGCCCCGATGCCGGTCGCCGCGACCAGCAGCCCTGGCCCGATCAGGGTCCATTTCGCCGGGGCGGCAGCGCCCTGCACATCAGCGGGCTCCGAGGACGTGGTTCGGGCGGCGTCGTCCGGTTCAGGCCGAGAATCCATGCCGGAATGCTACGGGGTGCGCCCCGTGGTGCGGGCGGCAACCGACACGCGACCGTGGGCCGTCTCAGTATCCGGCGACCACTCAGTGGGCGAGGACCGATCAGGCAGCGAGGACCACTCAGTGGCTGTGGACCACGTCGCCCCGCAGGACGACGTGGCGGGTGCGGCGCAGCGTGCCATGGCCTGCTCGCGGGTCCTCGGGCACGACGAGGAGATCCGCCGGGGCACCGTCCTCGAGGCCGGGCACATCGAGGAACCGTCGCGGCGCCCACGCCGCAGCCTCGAGGATCTGGGTCGCCGTGAGCCCTGCCCGAGACAGCTCGTCCAGCTCGTCATGGATGATCCCGTGGCCGAGCACTCCCCCGGCATCGGTGCCCACCAGGAGCGGGATGCCGGCGTCATGAGCATCACGGGTGCGCTCATAGCGTCCGGCGCGCAGACGCCGCATGTGCGCGGCATAGGCGGGGAACTTCGCCTCACCCTGCGACGCATAGGTCTCGAACTCGTCGATGTTGACGAGCGTGGTGACCACCGGGGTGCGGGTCGCGGCCGCCCGCTCGATCGTCTCGTCGGTCAGCCCGGTGGCGTGCTCGAGGCAGTCGAATCCGGCATCGAGGGCCAGCGGAACCGTCGCCTCGTCGAAGGTGTGCGTGGTGATCCGGGCACCGGCGGCGTGGGCGGCATCGGCCGCGGCAGCGAGGTCCTCACCGCTCCAGCAGGGCGTCAGGTCGCCGACCTCTCGGTCGATCCAGTCCCCCACCAGCTTCACCCAGCCGTCCCCGCGCTGCGCTTCGTGGGTGACCGCTGCAGGCAGGTCCTCGGGCTCGAGCTCATGAGCGTATCCGCGCAGGTAGCGACGGGTCCGTGCGAGGTGGCGGCCGCAGCGGACGAGCCGTGGGAGGTCAGCCTGCTGCTGCAGCGGGGAATTGTCGATGATCGAGCCGGCATCGCGGATCAGGAGCACGCCGGTGTCGCGATCTGTGAGTGCCTGTTCCCGTGCGGTGGCGAGCGAGGTGCCCTCCCCGTCGTCCCCGATCCCGAGGTGGCAGTGCAGGTCGGCGAGCCCGGGCACGACGAATCCGTCGAGCTCCCGGATCTCGGCGCCGGCGGGCAGCTCGGGCTTCTCGTGGTGGATCCGACCTCCGACGACCCACGCTCCGCTGATCTCCTGCTCGGGGCCGACGAGGACGGGACCGGTCAGGTGCAGGACGGTCGAGGACTCAGTGGCGACGGTGCTCATGCCCCGAGCCTACCGAGACCGCGCCCCCTCCGCTGTCGCCGGGAAGTGGCCCTCCCCCACCGCGCAGGCCCTGCTCCCGAACGCGTTCCGGCTCGGGCGCCTCACCCCGGTGTCGACTCAGCCGCCGCTCCCGTCGCGTCGAGTCACGTCGCGTCGCGTCGAGTCGCGCCGCGTCACGTCGCGTCGAGTTGCGTCGCATCGCGTCGCGTGACGTCGCGTCGAGTCGCGTCACAAAAAGTGCCACGAACCCGGCACCTTTTCGAGCACGAGCTGCTCGAGCTGGCGTCGTGACGAGAAAGGTTCCCATCCTCTGGAACTTTTCGCGTCACGAATCACCAGGGATCGGCCCGTCGGCGCCTCGCGGCTCCCGAACCCGCACCGTCGCAGCTATTCACGCGACGGAGGGTCGTCGGCTATTCACGCAACGGAGGGCCGTCGGCGGCGAAGAGCATCCTCCAGCCGTGCGAAGAACTCTGCGGGCTTCCGATAGTCAGCGATGGTTGCCCGGATGACCTTCCACCCCGCGTCATGGAGCACGTCGTTCTTGTTCACGTCCTTCTGCCAGGTGACCACGTCCTTCCGGTGTGCTTCGCTGTCGTACTCGATCGCGATCTTCTCGTCCTCGTAGGCGAGGTCGATGTAGAACCTGTTTCCGGTCGTCGACTCCACAACCTCGACGTTCAGAGACGGTTCCGGGAATCCCCGACCGAGTAGCTGCAACCGGAGCTTCGTCTCCATCGGCGACCAGGAGCGCTCTCGCAGATGCGGCAACGCCTGACGCAGCGCCGGCGCACCGGGCCCCTGCGATGAGGCGACGAACTGTTCGATCTGCGATCTCCGCATCCGGAGCTCTGTCCCGAACTGGTCGGCGGCCAACGCATCGAGACAGACGACGAGCTCCACGTGCGACAGCCTTGTGGCGATCTCTTGAAGCGCGACGAGCGGGTGCGAGATCACCAGACTGCGATGCGTCAACGTCGGCTCCCGCGATGGCAGGTGGGCTATGACCAGAGTTCCGGCTGTGCGGGACATGTTCGCGGGCCCACTGCTAGCGGACATGCCAATCTCCCTGTAGGCGGACACGGACTTCCTTGCTGACGG
>NZ_JABUXW010000102.1 GCF_014897585.1 Brachybacterium tyrofermentans
GGTCAAGTCCCAGGTAGTGGTGTAGCGATCCTTCGATGAGGGGTCAGGCTGTCAGTGCGGGCAGGGCATCGGCGTTCACCTCGTTCACGGGGCTGGTTGTGATGGTGAGGCGGCATCGGGCGAGGACGTCGAGGCCGAGATAGCGGCGACCCTCGGCCCATTCATCGGTCTGCTCAGCCAGCACCGCGCCGACGAGCCGGACGATCGCCTCGCGAGAGGGGAAGATGCCCACCGAGTCGGTCCGCCTGCGGATCTCCCGGTTCAGACGCTCGGTGGGGTTGTTCGACCAGATCTGGACCCAGACGTCTTTGGGGAACCCGGTGAACGCGAGAACGTCGGCGCGGGCGGCATCGAGATGCTCGGCCACGTCGGGCAGTTTCTCGCTGACGTAGTCCAGCAGCCGCTCGAACTGGGCGTTCACGGCTGTCGCGTCGGGCTGGTCGTAGACGCTGTGCAGCATCGCCTTCACTGCAGGCCACATGCCCTTGGGACAGATGCTCATCAGGTTCGCGGCGTAGTGGGTGCGGCA
>NZ_JABUXW010000040.1 GCF_014897585.1 Brachybacterium tyrofermentans
CTCCTGCTCCTGCTCCTGCTCCTGCTCCTGCTCCTGCTCCTGCTCCTGCTCCTGCGAACCATCCAGTCGGCTCGCTCTGAGCGCCAGCCGACTCGCTCTGACTGCGAAGGAGCCGTCCACCTGAGCGCCTCTGCACCCACCGGCACCGACCGGCACGAGTCCTGCACATTTTGCTGATGCGCACCAGGTCACACCTTTATTGTGACCCTGGCAATGAGTGCCCTCCGAGGGCGTGACCGGGCGTCGGCGCGGTGATAGATATGGGGGTATCGAACCGGCTGCGGCACCTGCGATCCAGGGCGCGGTCCTCTCCCCCTCCGAACCACAGGAGCCCCCACCATGGCTATCTTCCGCACCCTCACCGCCGCGCTCCGCCGCCGCTCCGATTCCCGCGTCGCGCAGGACATCGTCGAGTCCGGCGCCGCCCGCCACGGCAACTCCGCGAGCACCCCGACCGTCACGACCCCCCTCAGCACCCAGGGCGTGCGTCCCTACGGCTTCGGCTACTGAGCCGTCCCCACTGCATCACGAAGCCCCTGCGGAGATGATCCGCAGGGGCTTCGTCGTTCCCAGACCCGGTGTCAGCGCTCGGAGCCAGCGTCGGCGCTCGGAGCCGGCGACCAGCGTCAGCGCCCGGCGGCCTCGACGATCGCCGTGACCTGCTCTGGCCCGAAGTCGTAGACCGGGATCTCCGCATCGTCCAGGTCGTCCCCGAGGTTGGGGAACACCGACGTCACCACGCGGGGCGCGCCCTGGCCGATCTCGATGAGGCTCGCACCGGACTGGGCTCGAGACTGCTCGCGGTCCCCTGACGTCACGGGGTCGACCACATTGGTGATGCCCGGGACCACGTGCACCGGGATCCCGGCGATGGCGCCGGTCATCTCGTGGTGGTAGTGCCCGGACAGCACGATCCGCACGTCGGTCCCCTCGAGGACGCCCGCGAGCTCGTCGAGCCCGTCGAGATCCAGCCCGCGCAGCAGCTTGGTCGCCCCGACCAGCGGCGGATGATGGATCGCGAGCACCGTTCCGCCCGTGGCTGGTTCTCCTGCGGCCGCATCCCTCTCACCGGGCGCGCCCTGGGCCGGCCCCGCGAGCACCTCGCCGAGCCAGGTCAGCTGCTCGGGCTCGAGATGCCCGTAGCCCGCTCCGGGGACGCTGGAGTCGAGCACCACGATGCGGCCGCCGCCGGGCACCGCGACCACCCTGTCCTGCACGGAGGTGCCCCGATCGCCGAGCGCGATGGTCTCCCCATAGGTCGCGGAGACGTCGTGGTTGCCCATCACCACGGCGAGGGTCGCGTCCTTCGCGGCGGCGAAGGGCTCGAGGATCTCGTGGAGCAGGCTGTAGCTCTCCGCGGTGCCGTCCTCGGAGACGTCGCCGGTGTGGACGATCGCATCGAGGCCCGTGACCGCGTCGAAGCGCTCGAGCAGCCCGCGCAGCGCCGCCGTGGTGTCGATGCGGTCGTAGTGACGGGCGGCTGGATCGCCATAGAGGTGGGTGTCGCTGAGGTGGAGGATGCGCATGCGTTCACCGTAGCCATCGCAGGTGACGGGAGGGTGTCCAGCACCCGATCACCCGAGTGCGCCCACCCATTCGTCCTCGCCGTCCTCGAAGTGCTGGTGCTTCCAGATCGGCAGACGCTGCTTGACGGTGTCCACGAGATCGTCGCAGGCCACGAAGGCCTGCTTGCGGTGCGGGGCCGCGACGGCGCACGCCAGGGCGCTGTCCCCGATCTCCAGCGGTCCGTAGCGGTGCGCGACGGCGACCAGCGTGTCCGGGTAGCGCTCGGCGATCTCACGCGCCACCTCGGCCATCACGTCGGCCGCGCCGGGGTGCGCGGTGTATTCCAGGCGCTCGACGCCGCGGCCGCCGTCGTGGTCGCGCACCACGCCGTCGAAGGTGACGACGGCGCCGCAGCGGGGGTCTTCCACCGCCTCGATCAGGGCGGCCACGGAGACCGCGTCCTCACCCACGGAGGCGACCAGGACGCGCTCCTGAGCCGGCCCCATCTCGGGGTCCCCAGGGATCCGCAGCTCCTCGAGCGGCCCCCCGAAGGGCGTCGCGCCGCGGCTGGCATCGACGGTCGGTGCGGAGGCAGACCCCGCAGCAGCCCGCTCATCCTGCTGATGCCCGGGCCCAGCCTGCTCCTGCTCCGGATGCCCTCCCCCGTCGCGCTGGTCCAGGAGGTGGTCGAGGATCGGATCGAGCACGGCGATCCCGTCCTTCACCCCGCCGCGCGAGCCGGGCAGGTTCACCACGAAGCTGTCCCCGGCCATCCCGGCCAGACCGCGGCTGAGCAGGGAGGTGGCGGTCTTCTCGGCGCCCCGTCGACGTACGGCCTCGAGCACGCCGGGCATCTCCCGGGTCAGCACCGGGGCGGTCTGCTCGGGGGTGACGTCGGTGGGGCTGACGCCGGTGCCGCCGGAGGTGATGACGATGTCGATCCCTGCGTCGATCGCCTCGCGCAGCGCCGCGCCCACGTCGGGCCCGTCGGCGACCACGCGCTTCTCGACCTGGTCGAGACCCCGCCCGCGCAGCCAGTCCACGAGCAGCGGACCGGTGCGGTCCTCGTAAGTGCCGTCGGCCGCGCGCGTGGAGGCGATGAGCACCCGCGCGGTGCCGCGCAGTGCGAGCGGGGCCGACGGGTCCTCGCTGACCTGGCAGTCGGAATCGTCGCGTCGGGCCGGGATCGTCCTCATGATGTCGGCTCCTGTGCTGTGGGCTCGTGTGCTGTGGGCTCGTGCGCTGTCGGTTCCTGTGCTGTCAGCTCTCGTGTCGTCCGCTTCTGGTCTGCGGTTTCCCTTTCCGATGCGATGCGCGCCGTCCCGGCGATCTCGCTCTCGCGGGTCCAGTCCCCGCTCTTGCCGCCGGACTTCGCGAGCACCTGCACGCCGTCGATCACGGCCAGGTGATCCACGGCCTTGATCATGTCGAACAGGGTCAGCGCCGCGACGGTGACCGCGGTGAGCGCCTCCATCTCGACGCCGGTGACGCCCTGGGTGCGCACGCGCGCCGTGATCTCCACCCGGTCCCCCTGCGGTGCGAGGTCGAGCTCGACCCCGCTCAGCGGCAGCGGATGGCACATCGGCACGAGATCGCTGGTGCGCTTGGCGCCCATGATCCCGGCGATGCGGGCGGTCGCGAGAGCCTCCCCCTTGGGCAGGTCTCCGCGGGCGATGCGGTCGACGACATCCGCGCGGGTGCGCAGCACGCCGCGGGCAGTCGCCTCGCGGGAGGTGACGGATTTGTCGGTCACGTCGACCATGTGGGCGGAGCCGTCGGCCCGCACATGGGACAGGCCGACGGGGATGCTTGCAGCGTCGCTCATGACTCTCCTCCAGGGATCAGCAGGGTCTCCAGGGTGTCGCCGTCGCGCACGACGTCGATCCCGGCGGGGACGATCACGAGCGCATCGGCGGCGGCGAAGCTCCCGATCAGATGGGAGGACGCGCCGCCGATCAGGCGCACCCGTCCCGAGGGCAGCAGCCGCGCCCGCCGGTACTGCTCGAGGGCGGGCGGCGAGGAATCCTCCGCCTCGAGCTGCACCGGCAGCCGCAGCCGTGTGCGGGGCGGCGCCCCGAGCGCGGGACGGGCGATGAGCTCGCAGCTGATCAGCGCGGAGACGGGGTTGCCGGGGAAGGCGAGCCAGGGCACCCGACGGCCGGGCAGGTCGAGGGTGCCGATGCCCTGCGGTCCGCCCGGCTGCAGCGCGACCTTCGGGAAGGCCATCGTCACGCCGGTGCCGGCGGCGGCGTGGCGCACCACCTCGAAGGCCCCGGCGCTCACTCCCCCGCTGGTCACCACGAGGTCCGCGTCGTGCTCTGCGACGAGTTCCCGCAGCTGGTCCACCAGTGCGGCGGCGTCGTCGGGCACGGTGGCGCGGGCGACCACGTCGGCCCCGGCCGCGCGGAGGGCGGCGGCCAGGCCGGGACCGTTCGCATCGAACACCCCGCCGTCGACGGGGGCGGCGTCCGGTCCGGCGACCTCGCTGCCGGTGGACAGCACGATCACCCGCAGCCGCGCCTCGACCTCCACATCGCCGAGCCCGCAGGCGGCGAGATGGGCGATCCGCGCGGGGGTCAGCACCTGCCCGGCGCGCAGCACGGTGTCCCCGCGCAGGGTGTCCGATCCGCGCCGGCGCACGAAGCGCCCGGGCTCGTCCGAGAGGGGCGTCAGCGTCACGGCCCGCTCAGCGAACTCTGACTGGGCAGCACCCGAGTCCGCGACGAGGGCCGAGGCGAAGCGGCCCTCGGCGCTCTCCTCCACCGGGATCACGAGGTCGGCGCCGTCCGGGATCGGCGCGCCGGTCATGATCGGTCGGGCGCTGCCCGGGGCGAGGGTCCCAGGGGCGTCCCCCGCGGCGATCGTGGGGCCCAGCGGCAGGGTCAGCGCCTGAGCTCCCGCGGCGGGGCCGGAGTCCTCCGTGCCGAGGGCCGCACGGAGATCGGCGCTCGCGAGGGCGTATCCGTCCATCTGGGAGTTGTCGACGCCGGGGACGTCGACCCGCGCCCGGTCATCGCCGCGGGCCACCCGGCCCACGGCCCCACCGTCCAGGGGCACCACGTCGCCGTGGCGCACGTCGGCGAGCAGCGCGATCGCGTCGGCCACGTGATCGGTCAGGGGGATGCGCTCGGCACCGGCCATCGTGTGAGGTCTCCCGTCGGGCGAGGTACGGGCCGACGACGTCCGCGGCCCCGTCCAGGATAGGCGCGTCGGGCGACCAGGCCGGAAGGACCGCCGCCGACGGGGCACTCACCGAACAGACCCGCGCCGAACAGACCCTCGGGCCGACGTCCCGGCCCCTTCCCGGGGAAGACGCCTATCCTGGGACGGGCGGGAGCATTCCTGCTGCATCGCGGCGGCCGCTCCCCGGCTCCGCCGGACCATCGCGAGAGGAGGCGGCACCATGGCATCACGACGCATCGGCCTGGGCATCCCCAAGCTGCGCACCACGGACGAGACCACCACCGCGCTCCCGGACACCTCGGACCGCCCCGCGACCCCGGCCCTCGCCGACCGCTTCGGCCGCGAGGCCACAGATCTGCGCTTCTCCCTCACCGACTTCTGCAACCTGCGCTGCACCTACTGCATGCCCGCTTCCGGCCTCACGTTCCTGAACAAGGAGCAGATGCTCAGCGTCGACGAGGTGGTGCGCCTGGTACGGATCGGTGTGGAGCGCCTGGGCATCGAGCAGGTGCGCTTCACCGGCGGCGAGCCGCTGACCCGACCGGACCTCGAGGAGATCATCGCCGGAGTCGCCGCGCTCCCCCAGCGTCCGGACATCTCGCTGACCACCAACGCGATCGGCCTCGACCACCGCGCCGCGCGACTGCGCGATGCCGGCCTGGACCGCATCAACGTATCCCTGGACTCCGTGGTCTCCGAGACCTTCGAGCGCCTCAGCCGCCGCCCCCTGCTGCACCGCGTGCTGGCCGGGGTCGAGGGCGCCCGCGAGGCGGGCCTGGACCCGATCAAGGTCAATGCGGTGCTGCTGCCCGGCGTCAACGACCACGAGCTCCCGGATCTCCTGGACTGGTGCCTGACCCGTGAGCTGCAGCTGCGCGTCATCGAGCAGATGCCCCTGGATGCGGACCACATCTGGGACCGCGGCACGATGATCTCCGCGTCCGACGTCCACTCGATGCTCGCCGACCGCTACACGCTCACGCCGGTCGCCGAGGACCGCAACGGCGCCCCCGCCGAGCTGTTCGAGGTCGAGGACCGCATCTCCGGCCTCCATCGCGGCCGGGTCGGGATCATCGCCTCGGTGACGCGGCCGTTCTGCGCGGACTGCCGCCGCACCCGGCTCACGGCCGAGGGCCGCGTGCGCACCTGCCTGTTCTCCCGCGAGGAGACCGACCTGCGGGGCGCCCTGCGCTCCGGGGCCGACGACGAGCACATCGCGCAGATCTGGCGCGCCGCCCAGTGGGGCAAGAAGGCCGGCCACGGCATGGACCGCGACGACTTCGTCCAGCCCGACCGCCCCATGAGCGCGATCGGCGGCTGAGACAGGAGAGCCATGACCCACGACGACTCCACCCCCGCCCCCACCCTCACCGTGCGCCTGTTCGCCGGCGCCGCCGCTGAATACGGGGCCGACGCCGCGACCGTGCAGGGCGGGTCCGTGCGCGAGGCGCTCGCGGATCTCCTGCGCAGCGCCGCCCCCGACGCCGCCCGCGTGATCGACCGCTCCAGCATCCTCGTCAACGCCGTGGCCTGCACCGACCGCGATCAGGAGCTGCACGACGGAGACCGGCTCGACGTGCTGCCGCCCTTCGCCGGCGGCTGATCACGGAAACCCCTGAGCCAAGATCAATCCTCTGCTCTCACGACCTCCACCACGGCACCGGACTCGCCCACCACGGCGGCGAACCCACCTCGCAGCGACCTCACCCGGATACCGCGCTCGGCGAGCGATCGCTGGGCGCTGCCCGAACGGGAACCAGCGGCGCAGTAGAGCACAGCACCCCCGAGCGATGCATCGGCTCCGGCCAGCAGCGCACCCATCGGCAGTCGCTCGGCGCCGCGCACCATGCCGTCCGCCAGCTCCGCGGGCTCCCGGATGTCGATCACCCGCACCCCGGACGCCAGCAGGCCGGGCAGATCCGCAACGGCGACCTCGTCGGTCGCCGGGCCCGTCGGCCCCGGGAGCCCGCAGGTGAGCATCACATCTTCGATCTCCGTGACCGGGGCCCGCCGCGGATCGCGCGCGATCGGGATCTCGTCCCAGCGGGCGCGCAGCGCGTCGTAGAGGGCGAGGCGGCCGAAGAGCACGTCGCCCATGCCGGCGAGCACCTTCACGGCCTCCATCGCCATGCTCGAGCCGATCACCCCGCACAGCATGCCGAGCACGCCTGCCTCGGAGCAGCTGGGCACCTCCCCGGGCCGCGGCGGCACGGGGTGCACGTCGCGGTAGGTCACACCGCGCCCACCGGCTCCCCAGAACACGCTGACCTGCCCGGAGAAGGCAAGGATCGACCCCCACACCAGCGGCAGGTCGAGGATCTCGCAGGCATCGGAGGCGAGATAGCGGGTGGGGAAGTTGTCGGTGCCGTCGAGCACCAGGTCGTGCCCGGCGAGCTGCTCGAGCGCCGTGGCCGGGGTGACCACGCCGACCACCGGCGTCACCGCGACCTCGGGATTCTGGGCGTGCAGATGCTCCGCGGCGGCGACCGCCTTGGAGCGGCCGACGTCCGCCGTGGTGAACAGGACCTGGCGGTGCAGGTTCGTGACGTCGACCGTGTCCGGGTCGAACACGGTGATCCGGCCGACGCCGGCTGCGGCCAGGTAGGACAGCACCGGGGCGCCGAGGCCTCCGGCGCCGATCACGGCGACCTTCGCCGCCGCGAGCCGGCGCTGGCCCAGCTCGCCCAGCTGCGGCAGACGCATCTGGCGCGTGTACCGCTCCTCGGCCGCTGTCGAGACGAGCCGAGCCGCCTCGATCATGCGATCGCGGATCTGGGGAGGCCCGGAGGCCTTGTGCTCATGACGCGTCATGCCGACAAGTCTCCCCCACAGCCACCCCGAGTGGGAGAGCGACGGGACGCGGCCCATCGCCACGAAGCACCGCGACACCAGGCACCAGGCACCAGGCACCAGGCACCAGGCACCAGGCACCAGGCACACAGGAGGCCCCGAGCGTCTCCGCTCGGGGCCTCCTGGTCAGGGTCGGGTCAGCCTTCCAGCTTGGCCGAGCCCTTCACGTAGCCGATCTTCGTCCAGTCCGGGCGCTGGAAGCCCCATGCACCGAAGTTCGCGAGGTCGTCGTTCTGCACGAAGAAGTCGTAGGACTGCCACAGCGGGATGGTTCCAGCGAGCTCCCACAGCTTCGCGTCGATCGCATTGATCTGCTCGAGGCGCTTCGCAGGATCGGTCTCGACAGCGGCCTGGTCGATGAGCTTGTCCGTCTCCTCATCCCCGACCTTGCCGAAGTTCTGCTCGCCCTTCGACTTCCAGATGGAGTCACCCGAGGAGAGGAACGGGTTGCCGACCCAGCCGAAGAGGGTCAGGTCGAACTCGCCGGGGATGACGTACTTGGCGAAGAGGTCTGTCGGCGGAACCTTCTGCACCTTCATCGTGATGCCCACGGCGGCGAGCTGCTCCTGGACGACCGGGACCACGGCCTCGTTCGTCTTCGAGCCGTCGTTGTAGACGTAGGTGATCTCGATCGGCTTGCCGTCCTTGGTGGCCTTGTCGCCCTCCATGGTGTAGCCGGCATCCTCGAGCAGCTTCTTGGCGGCTTCGGGATCGTAGGAGCCCAGATCGCCCGAGTTGTCCTGGTACCCCTCCTGGTTGGTCATCAGGAGGTGGTTGTTCAGCGACTCAGTGTCCTTCGGGTACGGCATGGTCGCGTTGACCGAGAGGAAGACCTCTTCGCGGTCGATGGCGCGGAACATCGCCTGGCGCACGGCCTGGTCAGCGAGCGGCCGCCCCTCGGCACCGTTCAGGGTGATGTGGGTCCAGTTGGGGCCTGCGGCCTTCCGCAGGGTGGCGCCGTCGCCGATCATCGGCTCGACGACCGAGTAGGTGGCCGGGACGGTGGTCTCGATGACGTCGAGCTGACCGTTCTGGAAACTGGTCGCCGTCGCTGCCGGATCCTCGATGGTGGTGAACAGGACCTGCTGCAGCAGAGCCTTGTCGCCGCCCCAATTCTCGTCCGGCTCGAGAAGCACCGTCTTGTTGCCGGCATCGATCTTGCCGATCTTGAAGGGACCGGCAGTGACCTTGGGCTCGTCCAGCCATCCCGTGTTGAAGGCATCCGCGGATTCCGCGAGGGAATCCGGCATGACAGCCGCGAGGCCGATCCAGTCGGCGTACTTCTCCTTGAAGGTGATGACGGCGACGAGGTCGCTGTCACCCTGCTCGATCTTCTCGACCTTGTTGTACCCCTCGGACGAGGCGATGCCGTAGTCCTCCTTGGACCCGTCCATGGTCTTGAAGACGTTCTCGATCGACTTGTAGTCGATCGGGGCTCCATCCGACCACGTCAATCCCTCGTTGAGCTCGATCTCCATGACCTGCGGATCCTCGGAGGACAGTTCGAGACGCTTGGCGTAGAGGGGATTCGGCATCACTTCACCGGCGGCGTCCGACGTCCAGATCTCCAGCGGGAAGATCGCGCGCAGCATGTCGGAGGTGTTCGCCTCGTTGCCATCGCTGTGGAACGGGTTCCAGTTCGCCGGGAACGCGTTGTTCGCGAGACGCAGCACGCCACCCTCGCCGAGCTCGTCACGCTCCTTGGCGTTGATGTCGTTCGCATCCGCGGCGATCTGCTCGCCGCCGCCCCCGTCGCTCCCGCCGGAGCCGCCCCCACCGGTGCCCGGGTCCTTGCTGCATGCAGCCAGAGCCGTCATCGAGACGGTCAGAGCCGTCGCCCCCAGCATCGAACGCCTCGTCAAACGCATGTGATTCTCCTTCAGCCGCGGGCTCCGAGATCTTCGTGCCCGCTCGATGGTCGTGACCGGCAAGCGATCTCTGACAGTGACCACCGTGGTCGCGTCCTCGCCTGCGGTGCGTTCAGTCTAGGCACCGGAGGGTTCTCCGAGAGAGGTTCATCAATGCCCTGTTACCGGTTCGCAACACAACGATTCACGACCGGTGCCACGGCTTTTCCTCAGTACGCGCACGAAAGCATCGACGCCTCTCGACGCCGATGCCTCCACACACACTCCCTGCAGGTCAGGAAGTTTTCTCCTGTCCCACCTCCGTGTTGTCCGCTCGCTCGAAACGGGACCGATCGATGATGTTGCGTCGGCGTTGACGCGCGATCTCCGGATCCGGGATCGGCACCGCGGCAAGGAGTTCTCTGCTGTATTCATGCTGAGGGTCGGAAAAGACGTCCTCCGTGTCCCCCAGCTCGACGATCTTCCCCTTCTGCATCACCGCGATGCGGTCCGAGATGTGGCGCACCACGGAGAGGTCGTGCGAGACGAACAGGAAGCTCACGCCGAGCCGGGCCCGCAGATCCGCGAGCATTGCCAGCACGCCGGCCTGGACCGTCACGTCGAGGGCGGAGGTCGGTTCGTCGAGCACGATCAGCTTCGGATCGCAGGCCAGGGCACGGGCCACACCGACCCTCTGGCGCTGACCGCCGGAGAACTCCGTGGGGAAGCGTGCCGCGTGCTCGGGCAGCAGCCCGACCATCTTCAGCAGCCAGTCCACCCGCTCGTCCATGCGCTCCTTGCTGTAGCCCTGGACGCGCATCGGCTCCTTGATGATGTCAGCGATCGGCATCCGGGGGTCGAGCGAGGCCATCGGGTCCTGGAACACCATGGTGATGTCCGAGCGCAGAGCCGCCCGATCCTTGCGGGTCAGGGCTCCGGTCTCCGTGCCTCCGATGCGGATCACGCCCTCCTGCGGGGTGCGCAGCTGCATGATCTCCATCAGCGTGGTGGTCTTGCCGCAGCCGGACTCCCCCACCAGCGCGAGGCACTCTCCTTCGCGGATGTCGAAGGAGATCCCGTCGACCGCCCGCTGCTCGCCGACCTTCCGGCGCACGATCGCGCCCTTGGTGATCGGGTACACCTTGGCCAGGTCCTCGACCTCGAGCACGGCGGGGCGCTCCTCGCGGGGGATCACCGGTGCGTCGGCGTCCACGGCGTCGGCGATCTTGCGCATCGCCGTGCCCGCCACGCTCTTGGATCCCTCGGCATCGGCGATGTCCACCCGAGGCACGGCGGCCAGCAGATTGCGCGTGTACTCCTCCTGCGGTCGGTAGAAGATGTCGTCGACACCGCCCGTCTCGACCATCCGGGAGTCCTTCATGACCAGGACCCGATCGGCGAAACCGGCCACGACACCCATGTCGTGGGTGATCAGCACGGTGGCCGCGCCGATCATCTCCTGGGCCGACTTCAGCAGGTCCATGACCTGGGCCTGGATCGTCACGTCGAGGGCCGTGGTCGGCTCATCGGCGATGATCAGCTCGGGCTCGTTCGCGATCGCCATGGCGATCATCGCGCGCTGGCGCATGCCGCCGGAGTATTCGTGCGGGTACTGGTTGGATCGCCGTGCGGGCTCCGGGATGCCGACGGCGTCGAGCAGCTCGACCGCCCGCTTCTCGGCCTGCTTGACCGAGACCTCAGGATGGTGGATCCGCACGACCTCCGCGATCTGCTGGCCCACCCGGTAGACGGGGGTGAGGGCGGACAGCGGGTCCTGGAAGACCATGGAGACGGAGTTGCCACGCAGCGCCGAGAGCTGGCGGTCGTTCAAGGTGAAGACCTTCTGCCCGAGCATCTCGATCTCACCGGTGATGGTGGCGGTGCGCGGCAGCAGCCCCATCACCGCGAGGGAGCTCACGGACTTGCCGGAGCCGGATTCCCCGACGATGGCGAGGGCCTCTCCCTTGTACACCTCGTAGGAGAGGTTCTGGACGGCGCGGACGGTGCCGTACTCGGACGGGAACGTGACGCTCAGGTCCCTGACGGACAGGATCGGTTCAGACATTCGATTTCCCCTCAGAGCCGGCTGGAGCCGCTGGTCGGGTCGAGGGCGTCACGCAGCGCCTCGCCCATCAGGTTGACGGAGATGACCAGGGCGGCGAGGACTGCCGCCGGAGGCACCCAGGTGTACGGCGCGGAGATGTTGTAGCCCTGCAGCACGGTGCCGAGCGACACCTGCGGGTACTGGATGCCGAAGCCGATGAAGGACAGCCCGGTCTCGCCCAGGATCGCGGCGCTGACCCCGAGAGTGGTGTCGATGATGATCCAGCTCGCGATGTTGGGGATGATGTGGCGCGTCATCGTGATGATCGGGTTGACGCCCATGAAGCGGGCGGCCTCCACGTACTCGGTGCGCACCAGCTGCTGGGTCATGGCACGCAGAACACGGGCCGTGAGCATCCAGGCGAAGCCCGCCAGCAGCGGGATCATCCACAGCCATGATGCTCGCTGGAGCGCCGGGCTGAACAGCATGAGCAGCAGGATCGACGGGATCACCAGGAAGAGGTTGATCAAGTTGACCAGTGCGCCGTCACCGAACGCTCCCCACTTCCCCTTGTGGCTGATGTAGCCCGCGACGATCCCGACCACGAGGGCGAGGAACGACGTGAGCACCGCAGTGCCGATGCCGATCACGAGCGAGATCCGCAGGCCCTGCATGGTGCGGGCAAAGATGTCGAGGCCGTTCTCGTTCACCCCGAACCAGTGGTACGCGCTCGGACCGGTGAGCGCATTGCGCAGATCGCGCTCGAACGGTCCGTACTGGTAGATCATCGGGCCGACGATCGCCATGACGACGAGCAGGGCGAAGACGATCATGCCGACCCAGGCGCTCTTGCTGCGCAGGAACCGCCGACGCAGGAGCTCGCCGCGGCCAAGGGACTCCCGTGCCGGAGCGCTGTCCTCGGGCAGCTCCGCGTCGCGGAGCTGCGGATCGTCCACGGCGGAGCCGAGGACCGGGTTCGCGTCGGGCTCGGTGGTCTCGCGCAGCTTCGCCGCGTCACCGGTCCCGCGGATGTCGTTGGGGTTCGTCATCGTCTCACCGGATCCTCGGGTCGAGCGCACCCTGCAGGAAGTCTGCGAAGGTCGCGGAGAGCAAGGTCAGGATGGCGCTGTACAGGACCACGCCGGCGGTCCCGTTGACATCGGCCATCTGGATCGCGGAGATCGCGAAACGCCCGATGCCCTGCCAGTTGAACATCAGCTCCACGAACAGGGAGCCGGAGAAGGCGCCGCCGACGGCGAAGGCGAAGTACTGCCCCATGGGGATCAGCGCCATCCGCAGGCCGTGGCGGTTCATCGCGCGACCCCGGGTCAGGCCCTTGGCTCGGGCGGTGCGCAGGTAGTCGCTGCCCAGCACGTCGAGCGTGGTGACCTTCATGTACCGCGAGTAGGACGCCGCCGCGGTGAGCGCGAGCACGATCGTCGGCATGATCAGGGCCTTGACCTGGTACGTGAACGATTCCCACGAACCTGGTTCGAGCAGGGGGTTGATCGGGTTGATGGCCGGCAGCCCCCACCCGGTCGTATCCATCACCCCCTGGTTGATCTGCTGCACGATCAGGATGATCACCGGGGTGGGCAGCGACAGCACGAAGAAGGCCAGCAGCGTGGAGGCACGGTCACCGAGGGAGTCGCGACGCACAGCGGCGATCATGCCCAGGAGGATGCCGAGGCTGGTTCCGATCACGGTGCCGAGAACCACCAGGCGCAGGCTGATCGGGATGCGGGTGCCCAGCTCGTCGATGACCGGGGTCATCGACTTGTTGGTTCCGGTGGTGACACCGAGGTCACCGCGGACCAGGCCGCCGAGCCAGGTGGCGTACCGCTCGAAGAGCGGGGTGTCCGGGTTGACGTTGCGCACGTCGAGGTACATCTGTGCGGTCGCCGGAGGCAACGGCTCCGTCGCGATCGGCGGGTAGAGCACTTCCTCGGGATGCATCAGAGAAGCGGCCAGCAGGTACGCGAAGCTCGTGGCGACGAACGCCAGGATCGCGTAGGTGAGCACTCTCAGGGAGACGAACCTAATCACGCTGTCTCCTCAACACATGTTCAGCCATTCCCCTGCTGTCCTCTCGTATTGCTCGTACTTCTCGTACTTCCGGGCACGCCATGAGAACCCTGCTTCCCAGCTGCTCCCTCGTCCCGGGCCTTTCGTACTGGACTTTTCGTACTAGGCCTTTCGCACCGGGCGGTCATCGTCACCGGCCACATCGGCGTGGAGCGGCGCACGTGCTTGCCCTTGGTCGTGGTGTGCTCCAGGTCTCCCCGCTCACACGTGGACACTTTAACGCCTCCTCGTCCACTGTTCTGTCACGAACTGACCGCCCGGTACCTGCCAGGCACACGGCTATGCTCGAATCGTGACCTTTCTGCACCTTCTCGTGCTCGCCCTCGGCGTCGCGGCGGCCGTCATCGCCGCCGATCTGCTCGGCCATCGCGACATCGGCCCCTGGCCGGTGGGCCTCGTGGCGCTGCTGATGTTCCCCGTCGCCGGATGGTTCTACAGCCCCTGGCTCGCGGCCCTCGCGCTCGGGCTCGGGCTCGGCGCCTCGGCCGTGATCACCGTGTCCTGGGCGCGGTCCGTCATCCAGCGTCGGCACGCACGCCGCACTCAGGCACGCGACCGCGACCGGGCGCGCACCCGTCAGCTGGAGAAGCACCCCCTCCGAAAGCTCTGACCCGTCGGGGCTGACTCCTCCGTACCCGGGCCGGTTCTCAGTGCCCCATGCTCAACGCTCAGTGCCCAACGCTCGGTGCTCGGTGCTCAGCGCGGTGCCGGCACCCTGTTCGCACCCCGAACGCGCTCACAGCGGGACCACGAGCACGGTGGCCGCCTCGACGCCGTCGTCGGACACCGGCCCGTCGGCGACAGCCCCGCCGGAGTCAGCCCCCTCGGAGACCGGCCGGTCGGGCCCGCCATCCAGCACGATGGCGTCGGCCCGTCCGTAGGGCGTGAGCCGTCGGCCCGGCAGCAGATCCACGACCTCCCGCCCCTCCGCGTCCCGACGCAGACGGCCCGGCATCGCGTGCACGTGATCGGGCCGCCGCCATCTGCTCGTCGCGGCGCTCGAGTGCGACGCCGGGCCATTCACGGCTCCGTCCCTCGGAGTCGCCTCGCCCCGGAGCACCCGTCGCATCTCCGCCCCGGCTCCCGCCAGCAGGGGACGCACGAACAGGTGGTAGCCCACCAGAGCGCCGACGGGCGTACCGGGCAGGTGGACCACCGGAGTGCCGTCGGGAAGATGCCCGTACCCCTGAGGACCGCCCGGGCGCAGGGCGATGTGCTCGAAGCGAGAGCTGCCGGTGCCCCTCTCGCCGAGCAGGGTCTTGACCACGTCGAAGGCGCCATGACCGATGCCGCCCGTGGTCAGCACCAGATCGTGATGCTCGGCCGCTTCCTCGAGCGTGCTCCGCAGCTGCTCATGGGCGTCGCCGCTGTGGAACGCGCGGGCCTCGGCGCCGTCGGTGTGGAGGGCGGCGCCCAGCATCGCGCCGTTGGATTCGCGCACCAGCCCGACCTCGGGTTCGGGGGCTGGCGCCCCCTCCATTCCGTCGGCTGATGCGCTGATCGCTCCGCGGCGGGGGGAATCGCCCATGAGCTCGTCCCCGGTGACGACGATCGCGACGCGCAGCGGGCGTCGGATCGGCAGGTCGCGCAGGCCCAGCGCCCGCACCAGGCCCACCAGCCCGGCGCCGACGCGGTCCCCGGCCAGGGCCAGCTCCTCCCCGCACGCGACCTCCTCGCCCGGCCGACGGATGTGCCGCTGCCGCGGCGGGACGGCGTCGAGCCGCAAGGACACCGTGCGCGGCGTCGGCCCGAAGGGATCGGTGTCCGTGGCCTCGACCTCGACCACGGCGTCAGCACCCTCCGGCACGGGGGCGCCGGTCATGATGCGGGCCGCGGTCCCCGGCCTGAGGGCGGCGAGAGCCCCGGGACGCGCGGCGATCTCGGTGCTGACCGGAAGGGTGCACGGGCCGGGCGTCAGATCTGCACGGCGCACGGCGAAGCCGTCCATCGCCGCGAGCGGCACCGCCGGGAGGTCCTCCGGGCTGCGAAGGCTCACGGCCAGCACCGAGCCCACGGCCTCGTGCACCGGAGTGTCGACGACGGTGGGCGGCAGGTGGATCTCCTGGAGCAGGAGATCACGCCACTGCCACAGGTCCATGCGCGGGGCGGTCATGATCCTCCTCGGTGCGTCTCTGCGGCGGACTGCCGGCGGGCGGCGCTGTCCGTGCTCGTCGACCATGATCCCCCATCCACATCGCAGGGTGCACCCTGCCATCGGCCAGCCCGGGGGTGCAGAATGGGGGCATGCGCGAGATCCGTTTCGACCGCTTCGGCGGCCCCGAGGTCCTGACCCTCCACTCCGATGCCGCTCCCCCGGAGCCGCAGCCCGATGAGGTGCTGGTCCGAGTCTCCTATGTGGGCCTGAACCCCCTGGACTACAAGGTGCGCGACGGCTCCTCGGGGATGTCCCGGGACCTGCAGCTGCCCGCCGGCACCGGCCGCGAGATGGCCGGCACCGTGGTCAGCGCCGGCAGCGACCTCGACGATGCCGAGCTCGGCTCCCGCGGCCTCATGCCCGGCACCCGCGTGTTCGGCATGCGTGCCCCCGGTGACCCCCGCGGCGTGGCCGCCGAGCTCATCGCGATCGGGGCCGACGATCTCGCCCCCATCCCCGACGAGATCGACGACGAGGACCTCCCCCGCTGGGCGGGCCTGGCCCTGGTGGGCCTGACCGCGATCGCCACCATCGAGGACACCGCTCGTATCGAACCGGGCCAGACGGTCCTCGTGCACGGCGGCAGCGGCGGCGTGGGGCAGCTCCTGATCCCGATGGCGCTCGAGGCCGGCGCCTCGCAGGTGTGGGCCACCGGCCGCGCGGCCAACGCCGAGCGGATCCGCGAGCTGGGCGCCGTCCCGGTCCCGTACGACACCGGCGACTGGGAGGCGGAGATGCGCCGGGCGACCGAGGGCCGCGGGGTGGACGTCGTCCTGGACACCCACTACCACTCGACCTTCCTGCCCAGTCTCGACCACATCGCCGAGAACGGCCTGCTGGTCACGCTGCCCACCCTGGCGGACCTCACCCCCGCGCACGAGCGCGGCGTCGACGCGAAGGTGCCCCGCATCAAGCCCGGGCGCGACCGTCTGGACCGCCTGGTGCAGGGGATCCGGGCGGGCCGCTACCCGCTGGAGGTCTCCCGGGTGCTGCCGCTGGACCAGATCGCCAAGGCCCACAGCCTGCTCGAGGACGGCCACACCCGCGGCAAGCTCGTGCTCGACGCCCGCGCCTGATCGCTCAGGCTGATCGGCTCGACGCCCGCACCTGATCCGTGGGCCTCGTCGGGGTGCCCGGCACCCCGATCCGCACTCGACAGGGCCGCCCCACGGACCCGTGATGCCCGACACATGTCCACCGGGTAGCCTGGCCCGCATGGCTTCCCCCTCCCCCGACGGCTCCGAGGCCGGCGTGCGCGCCCTCGAGCCCGTCCTGCAGAGCAGCGGGTGGGCACTGCTGAACTCCCTTCCCCCGTATCGCGAGAAGGACGCCCTGCGACAGGGCGCCCAGCTTCGCGACGCCGGCCACCCCGCCGAGCTGGTCTCCGCCGTGATGACCCAGTCCCGCCTGCGCGCCAAGGCGGTCGACAAGTTCGGCGAGTTCGCCTCCTCCATGGTCTTCACCCCGCATGGCCTCGAGCAGGCCACCCGGCTCCCGATCGCGGCGATGCACGCCGAACGCTTCCAGCGCGCCGGGGTGCGCTCGGTCGCCGACCTGGGGTGCGGCATCGGCGGCGACGCCATGGCCCTGGCCGGGCTGGGTCTCGAGGTGCACGCCGTGGACCGCGATCCCCTCGCGGTCGCCGTCGCCACCATGAACCTGCGATCCTTCCCCGCCGCCACGGTGCGCCTGGGGCAGGCCGAAGGGCACGATCCGACCGACACCGAGGGCATCTGGCTGGACCCGGCCCGCCGCGCCCCGACCCGCAGCGGGACCCGCCGGCTCCACGACCCCGAGGAGTACGAGCCACCGCTGTCCGCCGTGCTCGAGCTCGCCCGTCGGCTCGGCACCGACGGCGGCGTGGGCCCGCTCGGGGCGAAGCTCGGCCCCGGCATCGACCGGTCGGCGCTCCCACGGGACATCGAGACCCAGTGGCTCTCCTACCACGGGCAGGTCCTCGAGGCCACGGCCTGGTTCGGGCCCCTCGCCCGCGAGGGTGTGAGCTCCTCGGCCGTGCTCATCGACCGCACCGGCGCGCACCGGCTGGACCGCGCAGCGGGCTCCGCCGGCGGCACGGGCTCCGACGGCGGCGTCGATGCCGACCCCCTCCCCGGCCCGCTCGGCGCCCATGTCTACGAGCCGGACGGCGCCGTGATCCGCGCGGGCCTCATCGGCCGCCTCGCCCGGGAGCTCGAGGCTCATACCCTGGACGAGACCATCGCCTATCTGACCGGCGATGCGCGGGTGGACACCCCCTTCGCCCGCGGATACGCCGTGCGCGATGTGATGCCCTTCGGCCTCAAGCGACTCGGCGCCTACCTGCGCGAGCACCACCTCGGCGTGCTCGAGATCAAGAAGCGCGGCACCGCGGTGGAGCCCGAGGAGCTGCGGCGCAAGCTGCGCCCGCGCCGCTTCGGCGACGAGTCCGCGACGCTGATCCTCACCCGGATCGCCGGGGAGCAGTCGATCATCGTCGCGTCCCCCCACGGCAGCCCCGCTCCCGGCGCACCCACGACCGGGGAGGCGCCCTGAGCACCGACGACTCCCCCGGGACGGACGCCACCGCACCGGACTCCACCGCAATGGCCCGCACCCATCGCCGCCTCGTGGCCACCCTGCTGCTGGTCCTGGCGCTGGCCGGACTCGCGCTGGTCACCCTCGGCGCCGCCGCGGACCGCGGCCCCGGCATCACCTCCAACGGCTCGGGCCAGTGGGAGTTCTCGCCACGCACCCAGGAGCCCCAGGAGGTGCCGGACATCGAGATGCCGACCGGTCTCCAGCAGCCCGTGCAGCCCGACTCCGGCCAGTCCGGCGGCGGGCCGCTGGTGCTTCTGCTCGTGATCGGCACGGTCCTCCTGGCCGTGGCCATCTGGGTGCTGTACCGGATGCGGAAGCTGGCCCGTCCCGCCCCGGAGCTGGCGGAGGCCACCGCGGACGAGGAGCTCACGCCCGCCCAGGCACGCGCCGCCCTGGACGACGCCCGCGCCAGCCTCTCCACGGTGGTCGACGCGCACGATGCGGTGATCGCGGCCTGGCTCGCCCTGGAGCACGCGATCGCCGAGGCCGGGATCCGGCGCCTGCCCTCCCGCACCACCCTCGAGTTCGTCGTCGAGGTGCTCGGCACCCTGGAGCTGGATCGGCCCTCCCTGGACCGCCTCGCACACCTCTACCGTCGGGCGCTGTTCGACCCCGAGCCGCTCTGCGAAGCCGACCGCGACGAGGCCATCGGTCTGCTGGACCGGTTGACCGCCGACGTCGAGACCCCGGCCGACGGGCAGGTCCGATGACCCGCCCGCGCCCGCAGCTCCCCCAGAGCCCGATGACCCGGCTGCTGGTGCGCCTCGCGATCGGGGTCCTCATCGCGCTCGCGATCGTCGGCCTGCTGTCGCTGCTGGGCATGCGGATCCCGCTGCCGCTGCCGGTCGCCGTGGGGCTGGCGATCGGCGCGATCTGGTGGATGGCCCAGAGCGGGGCGACCCGCGATGATCCCCTGCACGCGCCCGAGCTGGACCTCGACGCCGATTACGCGCTGCCCCATGCCCGGGACATGCGCGTGCGGCGCCTCGAGGACCTGATCCACGGCGCCCAGCCCAACCGTCGGATGACCGCCCGCGGCCTCGCGCGCACGCTCGGCGACATCGCCGACGAGCGAGCGCAGGACCCCGCCGCCCCGCCTCTGAGCGAGAAGCTCACCCGGCTCATCGCCGACTCCCGCCACACCGACGCGGAGAGCCATCCCGTCGGCCCGATCGACCGACGTGCCCTGCACCGCTATCTCCGAGAACTCGCCACCGGCGAGGAGAGGGACCGATGAACCAGCCCACCCCCATGCCACCTGCCGAGGCCACCGCCGCCACCGCCGCTGCGAAGGTCGTGCTCGACGCCGTCGAGGGCGCCGTGATCGGCAAACGCGAATCCCTCGAGCTGGTGCTGACCGGGATCCTCGCCGGCGGCCATGTGCTGCTCGAGGACCTGCCCGGCCTCGGCAAGACCCTCGCGGCGCGATCCTTCGCCCAGGCGCTCGGGCTGCCCTTCAAGCGCGCCCAGTTCACGCCCGACCTGCTGCCTGCGGACCTCACCGGCGCCGAGGTGTTCGACCAGCGCACGGGCGAGTTCGTGTTCCGCCCCGGCCCGGTGTTCACCGGGCTGCTGCTGGCCGACGAGATCAACCGCACGCCTCCCAAGACGCAGTCGGCACTGCTCGAGGCGATGCAGGAGCGTCAGGTGTCCGTGGAGGGCACCACCAGGCCGCTCCCGCAGCCGTTCCACGTGCTCGCCACCGCCAACCCCGTCGAGCACGAGGGCACGTATCCCCTGCCCGAGGCCCAGCTGGACCGATTCCTGCTGCGGCTGTCCTTCGGATATCCGACGGCCGCGCAGGAGTGGGAGGTCGTCTCCCGGCGCATCGACCGGCGCCGCGAGGAGCAGGCCGTTCCCGAGGTGCTCGACGCACAGGGGCTGCTCGCCGTGCAGTCCGCCGTGGAGGACGTGCACGTCGAGGAGTCGGTGGGCCACTATGCGGTCGAGCTGGTCGCCGCGACGCGCCGCCACCAGCACGCGCTGGTCGGCGCCTCACCCCGCGGCACCCTCGCCCTGATCACCTGCGCCCGCGCGCTCGCGCTGATCCGGGGGCGCACCTATGTGGTCCCGGAGGACATCAAGGCCCTCGCGCATCCCGCCCTCGATCACCGCGTGACCGTGAAGCCCGAGCTGTGGCTGCAGAACGCGACCGGCGCCGGCGTGGTCGAGTCCGTGCTCGACCAGGTCCCGGTCCCCGCCGCCGTCGACGCCGCCGCGATGGCGACCTCGGGCGCCTCGGCGTGACCTCCATGCCTCCGTCGGCCCCGGGAGCCCGGAGGCGCCCGACGGCCGCTCTCCTGCGCGCGGCCATCGTCGGCTGCGCCGCGATGGCCCTCGCCGTGCTGGTCGGGAAGCCCGCGCTGATCCTGGCCGGACTCCCGCTGCTGGTCTGGGCCCTGGTCGCGCTCGCTCTGCGGCTCGTGGCGCCCCCCGAGCAGGAGTCGGCGCCCCCTCGGATCCAGGCGAGCCGACGCACCCTCGAGGAGGGCGGCTCCGCGATCATCTCGCTGGCCACCGCGCCGGGGGTGCTCACGGCGGCGACCTTCCCGATGCGGCCCCAGACGGATTTCGCCCCGCGGTACGGCTCCACCGCCGGCGACGGACATCTGCAGCTGCGCCTCAGCGCCCAGCGCTGGGGCCGGGTCCGCGTCGGCCCCGTGCACGTGCTGGTCACCGACCAGCTCGGGGCCTTCCGCGACCAGCTGGAGCTCTCCGCCCCGGACGTGCAGGTCGTGCCGTCGGCGACAGTGCTCGATGCCCCGGTCGAGGTGCCCACGCCGATCGGCGTCAGCGGAGTGCATCTGTCACGACGGCGCGGGGATGGCACCGCGCTCTCCGAGGTGCGCACGTTCCGCACCGGCGACCGGCTGCACCGGATCAACTGGCGGGTTTCCCAGCGCACCGGTCAGCTCCACACCAATGCCACCTTCACCGAGCAGGACACCGAGGTCCTCATCGTCACGGACACGATCGCGGATGTCGCTCCCGCTCCGTGGGCGGACGGCGAGGATCCGACCAGCCTGGACATGACCATCCGCGCGACCTCCGCCGTGGCGCGGCACTATCTGACCGCCGGCGATCGCGTCTCCGTCTTCGACATCGGTCACCTGATCGGTCCGGTCCCCGCCGGCACCGGCCCGCGGCAGCTGCGCGTGCTGACCGACGCCCTCGCCCGCGCAGGCCGGGACGACGACCAGCTCCGCCCCGCCCGACGCCTGCGGGCCGTGCGAGCCGGCACCCTCACGGTGGTCTGCTCGCCGCTGCTCCGCACGGAGGTGATCACGCAGATCGGCGAGCTCGTGGCGTATGGGGCCGACGTGATCGTCGTGGACACCCTGCCCCCGAGCATCGGTGACGTCTCCGTGCTGAACGGGAAGCCGCTGCGCGCCGACGGCGTCTCCCCGGACCGGTTCTGGCCCGAGGCCTGGGCGATGAGGCGGCTGCTGCGCGAGACCACCATCCGTGAGCTGCGGGAGGCCGGAGTCCCGGTGACCGCCTGGGAGGGCCCGTCGTCGCTCGCCCCCGTGCTGCTGTCGCTCTCTGCGGCGCGCACCGCCCCGCGGATGAGGAGGTCCTGATGCGGCTGGGAGCGTTCATCGATCCGATCGCCGAGTTCCTGCTGGGACTGCGGAGGGTCAGCGCCACGCACTGGCTGCTCCGCCTGGTGGGCATCGCCGCGATGCTCCTCGCCCTGGTCGGGACCCTCCCGAGCGGGCTGTTCGTGCACATCGGCACCGGCATCATCACGCTCGCCGTGACGGGATCCCTGCTGGTGCAGGCTCTGCGCCCGGACAGCGACGTCGGCCTGCTGGCTCCCGCGGCGATCATCCTCGCGCTCGCCGGGCAGGGTGATCTGTCGCTGCTGCGGGCAGCCGGAGTGGGGCTCGCCCTGCTGCTGTCGCACGTCGCCTTTGCCCTGGCCGCGATGCTCCCCGCGCACGGGGTGTTCGAACGGTCGGCCTGGATCCTGGGCGGCCGCGGACTGCTGCTGGTGCTCGCGGTCAGCGTCCTCGCGGGACTCCTCGTCGTCGCCCTGTCCGGGGTGCACGTCGGATCATGGATGCTCGTGATCGGCATCCTCGGCGCGATCGGCCTGTTCGTGACGGTGATGCCGCGCTCGACGTGAGCGCGGCATCAGCCCCGTACGAGAGTCACCGGCAGGGCCGACGGGTCACCGGCCCCACTCGGGACGCGGGGTGTCCGGGCCCTCGTACGGTCTGTCCCCCACCTGGTCCTGAAGCGCCGCCAGTCTGCTCTCGAGCTCGGCACGGATCCCGGCGTGCGACGGGTCGTCGACGATGTTGGTGAGCTCGGCGGGGTCCGCGACCAGGTCGTACATCTCCCACTCGGCCTCGCGGATCGCGTCGGACGCCCCGGGCGCCCCCATTCCGTCCCCGTAGTAGTGGATCAGCTTGTGGGTGGCGGTGCGGATGCCGTAGTGCGCCGGGGCATCGTGCGAGGGGTCCTCGTGCTCCCAGTAGCGGTAGTACATCGCATCAGGCCAGGTGGCGCGCGTCGTGTCGTCCGCCGTGCCGTCCAGCAGCGGGAGGAGGCTGCGTCCCTGCTGATCGGGAAGGGTCTCCTCGGGGTCGATGCCGCAGGCGTCGAGCAGGGTGGCGGCGAGGTCGACATTGGTGGCGAGCTCATCGATCACCGTTCCGGCGGGGATCGTGGCGGGCCAGCGCACCATCATCGGCATCTGCAGGGACTGGTCGAACATCAGCCTCTTGTCGAACCAGCCGTGGTCACCGAGGAAGAAGCCCTGGTCCGACGTGTAGACGACGATCGTGTTCTCCGCCAAGCCGTGCGATTCCAGCTCGGCGAGCACCCGCCCGGTGGAGTCGTCGATGGCTTGGATGGTCTGGAGGTAGTCGCGCATGTAGATCTGGTAGTTGCGGCGGGTGCGGGCCTCGCGGTTCTCCGCGCCCTGGAGCTCCGGGGGCAGGGGCTGCTTGAGGTCGTTCTCGGTGAGGTCGTCGGCGATGCTCATGCGGACCTCGCGGACCGCGCGGCTCATGGTCGCGTGATCGTCGAAGAGGGTGTCCGGCTCCGGGATCGTCTCCAGGGGATAGAGGTCCGCGTGGCGGGGGTGCGGGATCCAGTTGCGGTGCGGAGCCTTGTGGTGCAGGAGCAGGCAGAACGGCGACTCCGGGTCCTCGGCCTGCGTGCGGTCCAGCCAGTCCAGGGCCAGATCGGTGACGGTGTCGGTGGCATAGCCGGGGACCACGGCATCGACCCGCTCGCCGTCGGCGTCGATGCCGTACATGACCGGATCGTTGTACTCCCCCTGGCCGCGGTAGATCCGCCACTCGTCGAAGCCCTGGGGGTCGTTGCGCTCCTCGTGGCCCAGATGCCACTTGCCGAACAGCGAGGTGCGATATCCGCAGTCGTGGAGCACCTGGGGGAAGGTGCGCACCCGGTAGTCGAAACCGGAGTAGATCGTCGCGGCGCCGTTGATGTGCGAGTAGGTGCCCGAGAGGATCGTCGCCCGACTGGGTGTGCAGATGGAGTTCGTGCAGTACAGCGAGTCGAGACGGGCTCCCTGCGCTGCGATCCGATCAAGGTTCGGCGTGCTGTTGACCCGGCCGGAGTAGGCGCTGATCGCGTGCGCGGCGTGGTCGTCGGTGAGGATGAAGACGATGTTCGGGCGGGTGCCGCCCGGGGACCCGGCGTCGCCGCCCTCCGCAGTGCGATGGGGTACGGGCGTGCTCTGCGGTGTCGTCTTCGGCTCCATCTCTCTATTCTGCCAGGCGAGAGCATCGCGGCTAGGCAGCGTGCACGTCGTGGGACACGGACTAGGACTTCGCTGCAACAGCGCCCTGACCGGGTGCGTCTGGGTCGGGCAGAGCACGTCAGGGGTCAGGCCGGACGATCAGCTCGCGCGTGCGGCCGCGTCGCCCGGGGTCCCGTCACCCATGATCCGGTTGCCCGTGATCTCGTCGCGCACGGGCTTCTTGCCAGCACTCTCGTTGCCCGTTGCGTCGCCGCCGGAGATGTCCTCCACCGTGCCGTCGTCACCGGTGGTGCCAGCGCTGCGCACCGCGCCGTCTTCTGCAGAGGCGTCCGCCGCAGAACAGACCGCAGCTGTGTCGTCTTCGGACGGGTCATGCGCAGTGGTGCCGTCGGCTCCGACTCCGTCCGGCCCCCTTCCGTTCGCCGCGGGTCCGTTCGTCCCGAGCCCGGTCGCCACGAGCTCCGGATCCACCAGGGCTGGCGCGGTCGAGCTGTACCGATGGCCGGCAGGGGTGACGATGATCAGGCGTGCCGGCTTCCCCTCCTCGGCGGGCTCGATGCTGGTCTCCCAGCCCGGGATCTCCCGGACCAGGTTGAAGCGCTGGCAGTACCCGATGCCGTTGTCGATGGTGGTCCCTCCGCCCTCGGAGTATCTGGTCGAGTGATCGAGATCATGGATGGCGGCATCGCACCAGGGCGTGCGGCATCTCTGGTCCCGCAGCAGGATGAATCGACGTACAGCGCCACGGAACAGACGCCGACGAGGATCCGCTGCGGTCAGCTCGCCGGTGCGCGGGTCGGTGTACAGACGTCGGATCCAGCGTTTCGCGTCCTCGAGCACGCGTCGCTCCGGTGGCGATGAGGCGCTATCTCGCTCCGGTGGCGAGGAGGCGAAATCGACGTGCGGTTCGCTGAACGGCGGGCTTTGTGGCCCCTTCGGCGGTTCTGCGGCGGCTTCGAGAATCGCCTGGTGCTGTGGTGACACATCCTCTGGCGACTCATCGGAGGGTGTCTGCGACGAGTGCTCGGTAACAGGAGCACCAGGAGCACCAGGAGCACCAGGACGATCCGATGCCCTGAAGGGTTCCTCTGCTGGCGCAGAGGCGACTCCGAGCGCAATATCGCGTGCCGCGCGACCGGGGATCGGGAATCCCTCCATCCACGCAGACTTGTTCTCCGCACCGAGCAACGTCGTATCTGTCATGAGCAGAGTGACCTCGACAGGAATAGCATCGACGCTCGTCGCCCCTGTGACCCGCTCGACGAGCGTATCCGCCATAATCTGCCCTTTTCCGCGAGCATCCCCCGAGCTCTTCGCCGATTTCGATTCGCGGGTCAGCGCCTTGAAACAGGCGACCCCATCCTTAGCCTCGATGTTTCATCGGGGTTGTGAGCGGGGGCGACCGGCGTCGTTGCCGGTGTT
>NZ_JABUXW010000103.1 GCF_014897585.1 Brachybacterium tyrofermentans
CCGTGATCGTCTCTGACGAGGACGCGGTCACCGTGTGATCCTTCGAGTGAACCTCTCACAGCACTCTCGAACGGAGTCATCACGATGACCGCTCCTCATATTGTCGACCCTCACGGCCTGCTCGGTGAAGCCCTGGCCGAAGCCTCCCCGGATCTGATGCGCACGATGCTGCAGACGATCATCAACGAGCTCCTCTCCGCGGACGCCGACGCGGTCGCCGGCGCCGAGTACGGCCGGCCCAGCCCCGACCGGTCTGTCCAGCGCAACGGCTACCGCCATCGCGATCTCGACACCCGCGTCGGCACGATCGACGTCGCCGTCCCCAAGCTCCGCTCTGGCACCTACTTCCCCGAATGGCTGCTCGAGCGTCGCAAACGCGCTGAATCCGCCCTGATCACTGTGGTCGCGGACTGCTATCTCGCCGGGGTCTCCACTCGCCGCATGGACAAGCTGGTGAAGACCCTCGGCATCAACTCGCTCTCGAAGTCCCAGGTCAGCCGCATGGCAGTCGATCTCGA
>NZ_JABUXW010000041.1 GCF_014897585.1 Brachybacterium tyrofermentans
GAGGACATCCTCACGAAGGCAAACCGTAAACCCATCTCAAACACGCGCCACTAGAGGGTTGTTGATCCTCGCCGTACGGGGCATGACCGTGAGGCCGTGAGAGCGAACAGGCCCATGGCACCAAGCAGAGCGGACCCCGATAGGACCGGACCCCCGATCCCGTGCTCGATAGCCTCGGGAGTCAGGCGGGACAGTTCGTAGAGGGCTGTAGCGGACGGGGGCAAATCACCAAACTTTGGTGATTTCAGGTTTCGGGCAATCGCCATGTAGCGGTTGGCGTCCTGCTGGCTGATCCCGATCTGCGCGAGCATCGGCAGCCATTCGCCGTGCTGCACATCGGCCTTGGCGTCTTTGATGGTCATGCCGGGGTGAACGTCACCCGTCTCGATCCGTTCCATCCGACCAGATGGTAGGGAGGAGCACAGGCTCCTGACCTGCACGGAAGAAACTCGTACCCGGATCGGCCGTGGATGGCCGGTGTAATTTTGTCTCTATGTACCTAGAGGGGTTGTTGATCCTCGGGGTACGAAGCATGACCGTACGGCCGTGAGGGCAGGTAGGCCCACGGCACCACCTCTCCTCTAGTCCCACCAGCGAGCAGGCGCACGCGCAAGCCGCTCGCACCACCACCACCACCACCACGAAGGGCTGTCCACACGGACGGCCCTTTTTTGTGCGCCCGGAAGGGTGCAGAACGGAGTCCCACCATGACCGAAGACCGACTGCTCACCGAGACTGAAGCCGCGCACATGCTGGGCCTGAAGCCGGAGACGCTCCGGCACTGGAGGAGCACGGGTGCACCTCACCAGCCGACCCCGATCCGTATCGGACGAAGCGTCCGGTATCGCCTCAGCACGCTCACCGCGTGGATGGACGAGCTCGAGGCCACGGTGGCCGCATGAGCGCCCTCACCATGGCCGACAGCTTCCGCCTGGCCGACGGCTTCCTGCCCTTCCTGCTCGCCCTCCAGGTGCTCGCCCGTGGCGACGGGGAGTGCTGGGAGCCATTATCCCGTGCGGCGCTGAAGCGGGCGCTGCGCAGGCCCAGGGACGGGGTACTGATCGGTGACAAGGATCTGGACGCCACGCTCCGTCACGCCGTCGCAATGGGGCTCCTGAGTGCGGGGAGCACCCCGGCACGTCTCGTCCTCGCAGGGGGTGACCGATGAGCGGCGACATCATCACGATCGAGCTGATCAAGTCGGAGGCCCTGGCCCTGCTGCGACCTACGGAGAAGGCGCGCCTGCACCCGGCGACCCGGCTCACGCTGGCCTCGATCCTGCTAGCGGATGACGAGGGCGTGGCCGTACTCAAGCCGAAGCAGGCTCAGCGCTGGTGCTCCTCAACCCCTGGCGGCATGGCTGGGCTGACGTTCGTGCGCGGGCAGATCGACGAGCTGATCGAACGGGGCGTGCTGGCCCCGGGATCGACCGAGCTCGAGCTGCGGTCGATGATCGGCCGACGGGCTGAGGTCGAGGACAGCGAGCAGGACGACACGAAGGCGGCGGCATGAACACGAAGACGATTGACGCCGTGCTGCACGAGGTCAACCTTGACGCGACGGGGCAGTCCTGCGGTTGCGCCTGGTGCGCCACGGACCCGTTCTGCTGGGACTGCGCCTACTGCACCGAGTGGGACAACGCGCCGTGCGCTCGAGATGCCGTGGACGGCTGGGCCGCATGGCACATGCCGTGCGACTGGTGCGAGGAGCGGCGAACGGATCCCTGCGAGTACGCCAATCTGGAGGCCATGTGGTGACGACGGGGACGGTGATCGAGACCGTCACCGAGGATGTCCACACCGACGACGCGAAGGGCTACGCGAGGACGATTCAGCGCGGGCTGACTCCACGGGAACGGCGAGCGCTCGCCGCCGTCTATGAGGAGATGCCGTGCTCCGTCGCCGCCGTCGCGCGGCACGCCGAGGTCTCTCGCCGGACGGCACAGCGGGCGTGTGACGCGCTGGAGGGCGATCAGCTCCAGCTAGTTCAGCGGGTCAATGCCGGGCTGATCGTTCACCCGGACGCGATCGGTGCCGTCGATGCTTGGGCTCACCGCCACGGCGGGCGGTCTGGCATCACGGCCTGGTGGGAGGATCCGGCACCCGGCGTCGATCGCGGCGGACGGTTCGATCCCGACACCGAAGACTGGCCGGACGACGTCTTCCCGGAACCCGCATTCGAGGTCATGCCGGAGGCCAGTCTGGAGCTAGCGCTGCGGGCGGTCGATGCTCGCCGAGCCCCGCTCAGGAAGGGCACCTTCGTCCCGTTCGCGGTACTGGACTACGTCGCCGCCACCGGGTCACTGCAAGCCGCGAAGGTGGCCCTCGAGTGTGGCCGTCGGGCTGATCGCAACGGGGTTGCGACGTTCGGGCGCGGCGAGCTGGCAAAGGCCGTCGGGCTGACGGGCCAGCAGGTGACCAACGCTCTCGCCAAGATGCGCCAGGACGGCATCGCACCCAGCGCCACGGCCATACGGGTCGGACTGGACCTGAAGGGCGGGCAGGGTGGGCACCCTCCGAGATGAAAGTATCACTGGGAGTTTGTTTGAGCTCAAGATACCCATCTGACCTGCACGTTTAGGGGGTGGGCACCTTCCCTTATAAGGAACCCGTTCCTCTGACGACGTACTACGTGCCGACCTTCGGTGACGACGTATACGACGTGCGAGGGCGGCGACGAGTCAAGAGGCAGTGACAGCTCAAGAGTCAGCGGCGCGTACGCGCCCCTAGGGATGAACACCTAGGAGCTGGTGGTGCGTGAGCACCCACGACGTGCCGACGTATCGACCTGACGGTGACGACGTACGACGTGGGCACAAGAGCGATGACCACCTGAGAGTTAGAGGCAGCGTAGCTGCCCTCTTGACCTTTGAGCCGTCACTGCCCCCCAACCCCCTAAGCGCACGGAGTTCGGAGACCGGAAGCACCGAAGGTGCCCCGGGTCCCGAGGCCGTAGCGCAGACCAAACAGAGCACGACCAACTAGACGGGCCGCGCCAGCGGTCCCCAAACGAAGGAATCCCAGATGTCCAAGAGCACCACGAGCAAGACCACGACCGCCACCGAGAACCTCGTCGCCGTCACCGCTGCCATCACGAAGGCCGAGGAGGACGTCATCGCCCTCGAGCTCGAGCACCTGGAGCTCACCGAGCTCGCAGAGGCAGGGTCCATCCTCGCCGACCTTGAGCGCCTCGAGGACGTCACCGCCCTGCTGGACCGTCGCCGTGCACGGGTCGAGTACCTGACGGCCACCGTCCTGCCGAGCGCCCAGATCGCCGCCGATGCCGCCGAGCTGGCACGAGCTGCCAACGGGATCGGGAAGGCCGGAGTGGGCACAGCACACAGCGCCTGGGAGCGGGAGCAGGCAGAGGCCGAGGCACAGGTGGCCGAAGGCCTTCGACGCCTTCGTGAAGGGGCCCAGGCGTGGAACAGCGCCGTGTCCCCGATCATCGCCCAGGCGACCCAGAAGGGCATCGTGGACGGCAAGGTCGACCCTCTCCTGCCGGTCCGCGTGAAGGTCATCGGCACCGGCTACCGGGGAGCCCAGTCCTCCCTGCTGATCGGGGATGAGGAGTTCTCTCTGGTCGATCCTGACGCCCTCGTGGTCGCCGCTCTCCGTGGTGCTGACGAGCACGCGGCAAAGCTGATCGCCGAGGCGGCTGCCGTCCGCATGAGCGATGAGGCCCAGCGCGTCGAGAGCTTCCTGAACCGATGAACACCACGACCGACCAGTCCGACTTCACCCCTTCTTCAGGAGCCCCCATGAGCATTGACCAGACCGACATTGAGACCATCGTCCACCAGCTTCTCGTCACCGACGCTCTGGACTACCGCGTCTTCGACGCCACGACGCACCAGACGCCCACCACCCTGAAGCGCCTCCTCGTAGTCCTCAAGAGCGCCGAGCTCGAGGGTGACGTGCTCGTGGTCCAGAGCGTCGTCTACGCCGAGGCGTTCGGCCGGCCGGTCACGGCCGCACTCCGGCGAGCGCTGGACTACGGCCTCACCGACCAGCTCAGCACGGAGGGGCTCGAGGTGCTGTCCCTGACCGAGCGCCGGGAGCCTGCTGTCCACCTCCCCGGAGGAGTCGCCGCCACGGTGCAGTCGCACCGGCTGGAGGTGGCTGTCCATGAGTGAGCCCGTCGGAGCAAAGCGCTGCACGGGCCCCTGCGGTCGGGCACTTCCACTCACCTACTTCTCCCCACGGACCGATAGGCCGTCGGGGGTGAGGTCCCGGTGCCGTTCGTGCAGGAGTGACGAAGCACGGGCGCGGAGGGACGGCAACATCGAAGGTGCCCGACATCAGGAGCGGCAGTGGTACGCCCGGAACAGGGAACGGCTGCTGGAGCGCAAGCGCCGGCGGCGAGCAGAGAACCGAGAGGATTGGTGGTGAGCATGAGCGAGACGATGACGAAGAGCTGCACCGGATGCGGTGAGGCGAAGGTGGCGATGGAGTTCCCGAAGCTGCACGGGCAGACTGGGCGTCGGGATGAGTGCCGGTCATGTGTCGCGGCGATGACCGAGAAGCCGTGCCAGAAGTGCTCTGTCGTGAAGCCGCTCGAAGAGTACGGACGCCGGAAGGACACCGTCGACGGACACCACGGCGCCTGCAAGGAGTGCTTGCGGGACTATGGCAAGGCCCGGTACGTGCCGAGGCCTCGGCGCCCTGCATTCGATGGGACCGAGAAGGACTGTTCGAAGTGCCACGAGGTGAAGCCGCTCGAGGAGTTCCCACGAGGCAGGACCGGCCGGGGCGGGCGACGGGCCGACTGCCGGTCCTGTGTGGCTGCGTACAACCACGGTCGACTCGAGGAGGGCCGGGAGTCGACGGCGAGGTGGCGAGCTGCCAACCCGGAGTACACCCGGACATTCCATGACGAGAACAGGGAGCGGCTGAATGAACGGCGGCGAGCTCACCGAGCTGCCAACCCTCATCACGATTGGGGATCCGACTATCGCAAGCGCGCCCGTAAGGCGGGGTGCATCCCGGTCGTCCGCTCATTCACGAAGGAGGAGCTGATCGCCCACTGGGGCAACGGCGAGCGCTGTGTTTGGTGCGATGGCCCGTTCGAGGAGATCGACCACCTGTTCCCGGTGGCGCTCGGTGCAGTGCACGCCGTGGAAACGGTGGCACCCTCTTGCTCCGGCTGCAATGGCGCGGGTGGCCGAGATGTCGCGCGGTTCGTTCGCGGACTGACCGAGCAGGAGAAGTACGTGTGCACGGTCGTATCCGCTGCGCGAGCCCGGCTTGCGCCCATCGCATGATCTGATCGACACCAGAGCCCCGGCTCCGAGCCCCAGCGGCCCGGGGTCGGGGCTCTGCTCTGCGTTGAGGGGCCATGGGGAAGCCTTATGTGATGCGTACAATTAGGGGGAGGGTAACACGAGGCGGGACGGGAGGAACCGCGATCAGGGGGTCAGGGCCCACCCCATGGGGGCACGTCGGCCGGCCGGGGGAGGGGGTGCAATGACCAGCACTGACCACCGCTAGAACCTTGACAACAACTCTGTGTCATGCGTACGCTCCGATCATCGGGCAGGACATCACGGAGGAGTAGGGACATGGCACGCAGGGCACTGGCACGAGGGGAGTTCGGGGACGTCAAGCTCTCCGGCCTGGTCGATGGGGGGTGGGTCAAGGAGGACACCATCAGGACGGAGAAGCTCAAGCCGTCGAAGTGGCGAGCGACGGTGCTCTACCAGGACGGCAAGGCGAAGCGGCCACGCCCAATGGCAGTCGAGGACACGTCGAAGGAGCGGGCACGTACGCGGCTCACGGCTCGCATGGCTGAGGCGAAGACGGCGACGGATACGGGCACGGTGCGAGGCTCGTCCACCGTCGAGGGCGCAGTGCAGGAGTACGTCAAGCGCATCGATGCAGGGCTGCTGCGCAACACCAGGACGGGCGTGCTCGTGTCCCCGTCCACCTCTCGCACCTATCGCCAGGTGGCCAACGCGTACGTGCTCCGGGAGGAGTCGAGCATCAGGGGGATGCTCATCGCGGATGTCACAGCCGCCGACTTGGACGAGGAAGCGGAAGCACTCGTCGCCGCTGGGCTCGGCTCGCACCTCAATCACTGCAAGGTGGTCTGGTCGGCAGTGTTCGCCGCCGCCGTCAAGGCGCGCCAGATCCCCGTCAACCCTGTGGCGTCGATGTCGAAGATCGCCACACCCAAGGCAGACCAGCGCAAGCACGGCAACGGTGCCGAGCACGACAAGGATCGCGTGCTCTCCCCGGAGGAGTCGGACGTCATCTACCGGAAGATCTACGAGGACGACGACGCCGTGCGGAAGGGCATCGCAGACCTCATCCTGCTGGGGATGTCTCAAGGTCTGCGCATCGCAGAGGCAATCTCGATCCGCTGGGAGGATCTGGACCTCGACGCCGACGTGCCCACCCTCACCGTCGCTGGCACGCTCCAGCACGTGCGCGGGAAGGGCATCGTCTGGCATGGGGCACCGAAGTCTGCCGCCTCGAGGAGGACGATCCCGCTCCTGGGCTCTGACGTCCTGGACATGCTGAAGCGTCGCCGCGATGAGCGGGCCCTGAGTGCTCACCACCACGACGCCGAAGTGCAGAAGGTCAGGGAGACCCATGTGTTCCTGAGTCCCAAGGGGCGCACGCCCAACGTGGACAACATCAACAAGGACGTGAGGACGGCCCTGGACGGTGCGGGCTTCCCGTGGGCCACGTTCCACACGTTCCGTCACACGCTGTCCGTACGGATGAAGTCTGCGGGCGTGCCGCCCATCGTGGCCGGGCGCTTCCTGGGCCACACAGAGGCGGTCTCGATGGGGATCTACACGGACCGTGGCAGTGTTCCCGTCGCCGTCCTCGGCGTGGCGGATCGGCTCTCACTCCCTGCGTCTGCGAGTGCCTAGGTACGGAGCAGAACACAGGATAGACACAGAGTGACCTGCACCAGCTCTCCAGTAGTCGGAGAGAAGATGCAGGTCATCTGCCATTTCTGGTAGCCCAGCCGGGGCTTGAACCCGGGACCGACGGATTATGAGTCCGCTGCTCTAACCAGCTGAGCTACTGGGCCGTGCGCCCTGTGCAGGGCCGCGACGAATCTACCATGATCTCGCCCCGTGACCTGGAGAGATGCTGTCCCTGGCAGTGTGCGGGATCCGCGAGGGCGGCCGTTGCGCGCGAGCCGCTCCGCGAGGCGACCAGCGTCCGCTCAGGCACCCACCCGAGTGGCCGCCGCGCCTCCGGTGCGCGTGTCCCCGGCCCTCACCTCGGCGCTCTCGCGCACGACCTCCACGGTGGGCCGCTCCCCGGCGCGGGAGGCGTCCATCCATTCCTCGAACACCGAGCCCCCGGGAGCGGCGGCGCTGCGACGGAGCAGCGGATCCGGGCCGACGGGCAGAGCGATCGCCCGGCCGCGCGGCGCCGGGGGAGTGGACTCCCGGGCACCGGCGATCGCATCGCGGAAGGCCTCGCCGGCCCCCTTGATCCGCCCGTGCTCGTCGAAGAGGCCGAGCGTGTGCTCGAGCGGTGGGAAGTCTGCGAGGTCGCGGGAGACGTCGTGCGAGCACCACCAGGTGATGCCCCACAGCTCGGGACAGTCCAGGGAGGTCTCCACCGTGCTGCGCACGAACCAGGGCACGTCCGCCTCTTCGAGGATGCTCCGCGGAGCGCCGACCTCCTGCAGCCACAGCGGACGCTGCGGAGCAGGTGAGAAGGCCCGGGCGAGCTCGAGGTAGTACTCGGCGCGGTGTGCGACCTCGTAGGAGCGAGCGCCGTAGCGCTGGCCGGTGCCGTCGAAGATCCAGGAGTGCACCACGGTCGCGTCGCCGAGCTCCGCGGACTGGTCCGGGGTGAAGGCGTGATCATCCATGAACCAGGCGGCGTCGTAGTTCGCGACCGTGTGCAGGCCGCGCGGCGCTCCCTGGCGCGCGGCATCCAGCAGGGTCGCGGTCCAGGTACTCGCCTGCTCGACGTCCACGGCATCCGGGTCGGGATGGTTCGAGGCGGAGAACTGGTTGACCTCGTTGCCCAGTGTGAGTCCCAGGAGATTCGGCGCTCCGGCCACCCGCTCGGCCAGCGCACGCACCAACGCGGCGGTGGCGGTCACGACCTCGGGATCGGTGAACATGTTGCGGCGATGCCAGGTGGTCAGCCAGCTGGGGATGAAGTCGAAGCTCGACAGATGGCCCTGCAGGGCGTCGACGACGACGTCCAGGCCCACCGTCGCGGCGACGTCGACCACGGCGCGCACATCATCCAGGCCTCGTGGCCGGATCAGGGTGCGGTTGGGCTGGAGCAGCGGCCACAGGGGAAAGATGCGCACATGGTCCGCACCGAGGGAGGCGATCGCTGCGAGATCCTCGCCGACGGCGTCGAGGTCCAGGTCGAGCCAGGAGTGGAACCACCCCGTGCGAGGGGTGTAGTTCACGCCGAAGCGCACCGGGCGGGTGCCGGTCGGGTCCGGGGCGTGGGCAGACATCATCGTCCTTCCGTCGAACAGGTGTGGTGGTCGCCGTGCTGGAGGGAGAATCCTGGGTGGAGCGCATGCACGCGCCCACTGCCTCAGGAGGGCACTTACCTTCCAGCTGTTACTATAGCGCTCAAGTAGCGGCGTTCGGGGGTCGTGCGCCGAACTGCCGACCCAGGAGGTCGCCCGATGTCCACCAGAAACTCTTCTCCGGCGCCAGGCAGCGGCCGGGGCCAGCGGGTCACGATCGCCGACATCGCCCGTCGAGCGGGCGTGACCTCCGCAGCAGTCTCCCTCGCCGTGAACGGACGCCCGGGCGTCTCCGCCGCGACCCGCGAGCGCATCATGGACATCGCCCGGGAGCTCGACTGGGAGCCGTCGCCCGCGGCGCGGGCCCTTGCCGGAGCCCCTGTGCTCACCGTGGGCATGGTCCTCGCACGTCCCGCCGAGGTGCTCGGCAACGAGGCCTTCTTCGGGGCGTTCACCGCCGGGCTGCAGGAGGTGCTCAGCGCCCAGGACTACTCCCTGCAGATGAAGATGGTGGAGTCGCCGGAGGCGGAGATCGAGACCTACCGGCGCTGGTTCGCGCAGCGACGCGTCGACGGCGTGGTCATGGTGGACCTGCGGGTCGATGACCCGCGGATCCCGGCCCTGGAGGAGATCGGCCAGCCCGCACTGGTCGTCGGAGGGCCCGGCCATCACGGCTCCCTGCCCTCGGTCTACGTCGACGATGCCCAGGCGACGAACCTGCTCGTGGATCACCTCGCCTCCCGCGGGCACTCCCGGATCGCCCGCGTGGCCGGAACTGCCGAGTTCTTCCACACCGCACAGCGCGATCGGGCGTTCCTGGGCCGCTGCACCGAGCTCGGCATCGAGGGGAGCCTGCAGGACGCCGGATACGGTGCGCAGGATGCAGCGGTCGCCACGGCAGAGCTGCTCACGGCCACGCCGCCTCCGACGGCGATCATCTTCGACAGCGACGAGATGGCCCTCGCCGGCACTCATGTGCTGCTCGAGAGCGGGGTCCAGGTCCCCGAGCAGATCGCGGTGGCCAGCTATGAGGACTCGGCGCTGGCCCGCACGCACCGCCCGGCCATCACCGCGATCGGCCGCTCCGCGATCGAGTACGGACGGCTCGCCGCCACCCGGCTGCTGGAGATCATCGCGGCGAGCAGGAAGCGCCCCCAGGGCGACGCCACCGCGACGACCGCCGGCGGAGCGCCCGGATCCGAGGCCGCCGAGGTCAGGGCGATCGAACCCGTGCTCCTCGTGCGCGGGTCGACCGACCCGGACGCAGAACCGGCCTTGAGCACCCCTCCGATCCGAGGTTAGATAGGTCATACTCGCCGGTCGGAGCCGCAATCGGAGGTGCGACCGCCGAGGAGTCCTGCTATTGTTGCTCAGGTCGATCCCGCATAGCTCAATCGGCAGAGCATTCGACTGTTAATCGAAGGGTTGTTGGTTCAAGTCCAACTGCGGGAGCCACAGCAGGTACGCAGCCCCGGGGATCTCCCCGGGGCTGCGTTGTTCCCGCCCGATGGTTCTCGCGAAGGAGAGCACGATGCCCGCCGTCCCCGATGAGGTCTTCCCGATCCCGGACTCCGCCGGTCCCGACAGCGTCTGGGCGGACCGATCCGGTCCTCGCACCCTGGTGGGTCGCAATCAGCGCGGGGTCGAGATCCCGATCGGCAAGGGCGAGGGCGAGATCAGCCCCGGCGAGCTCCTGAAGCTCGCACTCATCGGCTGCGCCGGGATGTCCTCCGACGTCAACCTCGCCCGCCGACTCGGCGACGACTTCGCCATGCGGCTGTGGGCGCACGGCGACTCCGACGCCTCCGAGAACCGTTACCCCCGCATCGACGAGGAGGTCCAGCTGCCCCTGGACGGCCTCACCGACGCCGAGATCGCGTCGGTCAGCAAGGTCTTCGGGCGTGCCGTCGCCGCCGGCTGCACCGTCGAGCGCACCGTCGTCCCCGGAGTCGAGGTCACCCACACGATCCTCGGGGCCGATGACCTGCAGGGACACAGCGATCGTGACGGGCAGGAGCGCGCATGAGCATCCGCCCGATCCGCGTCGTCGGCGACCCGGTGCTGCGCACCACCTGCGATCCGGTCCGCACGATCACCGACGGCACCCGCGGCCTCGTGCGCGACCTCATGGACACGGTCGATGACGACGGCCGCGCCGGGGTCGCCGCGAACCAGATCGGCGTGAGCCTGCGCGCGTTCTCCTGGAACCTCGAGGACCACGGGACCGGCTGCATCCTCAACCCGGTCATCGTCGAGCTCTCCGACGAGCTGCAGGACGACGACGAGGGCTGCCTCTCCGTGCCGGGCCTGTTCTTCCCGCGCACCCGCTCCGCCTACGCCCGGTGCGTGGGCATCGACGTCGACGGCCAGGAGATCGAGCTGGCCGGCGAGGGGATCACCGCACGGCTGATCCAGCACGAGGTCGCCCATCTCGACGGCGAGCTCTACATCGACGGGCTCGAACGGTCCGTCAAGAAGAGGGCATTGCGCCAGATCAGGGAAACCCTCTAAGCTCTGCATCAGCAGTAGAAGCATGAGCAGTCCGGCATCTCGCATCACCCGGGCGGTTCCGATTCGTTGGGGAAGACGTATCGGAGACCGGAAGGAACGAGATGACTCAGGGCGTTCTCTATATTCACTCCGCGCCGCGAGCCCTCGCACCACATATCGAGTGGGCCGCCAACGGAGTCCTCGGTGTGCCCTCCCGCATCCGCTGGGAGGAGCAGTACGTGGGCCGAGGCCTCGTGCGCGCCGAGCTGACCTGGCGGGGCCGTGACGACACCGGTCCCCGACTCGTCAGCGCCCTGCGGGGGATGCACGACGTGCGCTTCGAGGTCACCCAGGAGGCGACCGTCTCGAGCGACGGCGCGCGCTGGAGCTGCACCCCGGAGCTGGGCATCCATCACGCGGCCACAGACCGCGCCGGCAACGCCGTCCTCACCGAGGACCACGTGCGAGGGTGCATGGACCGCGCCGGAGACGACGCCGGTGCTCTGCGCCGCGAGCTGTCGATCGCGCTCGGCGAGGCCTGGGACGAGGAGCTGGAGATCTATCGCCACGCCGGCGAAGGTGTCCCGATGCGCTGGCTGCACCGCGTCAGCTGAGCCCTGAGCCCTGAGCCCAGAACGCGGCTGCCGGAACGTATCCGGCAGCCGCGTTCTCTGCAACGTGCCCCTGCACGGGGCGGAGCACGATCAGGCGCTGGTGAAGACCACTGCGATGTCGTGACCGCCGAAGCCGAAGGCATTGTTCAGCACGGCGATGTCCCCGCCGGGCAGATCAACCGGGGCGTTCTGTGCGATCCGCATCGGGGTCTCGGGATCGAGGTTCTCGATGTTGATCGTCGGCGGGGCGATGCGGTGGTAGGCCGCGAGCGTCGAGAAGATCGACTCGAGCGCGCCGGCGCCACCCATCAGGTGGCCGGTCATCGACTTCGTGGACGTGACCACGATCTGGTCGGTGACGCCGTCCAGGGCCGTCGCGACGGCGTTGAGCTCGCCGATGTCCCCGAGCGGGGTGGAGGTCCCGTGCGCGTTGACGTGCACGATGTCCTTCGCCGAGACCTCAGCATCCCCGATCGCCTCACGCACCGCGCGGGCCTGGCCCTCGGCCGAGGGGGCGGAGATGTGGTGGGCGTCCGACGCCATGCCGCGACCGGAGGCATAGGCATACACGCGCGCACCACGTGCGGCGGCATGCTCCTCGCTCTCGAGCACGAGGATGCCTGCGCCCTCACCGAGCACGAAGCCGTCACGGTCCACGTCATAGGGGCGCGAGGCGGTCTGCGGGTCATCGACCCGGCCGGACAGCGCGCGGATGTTCGCGAAGGCTGCGAGCGTCATCGGGTGGATGCACGCCTCGGTGCCTCCGACGACGACCACATCGGCCCGGCCGTCGCGGATCATGCTCATGCCCAGGGCGACGGCCTCCGCGCCGGAGGCGCAGGCCGAGACCGGGGTGTGCGCACCGGCACGGGCCCCGAGCTCCATGGAGATCTGGGCGCTCGAGGAGTTCGCCATGAGCATGGGCACGGTGAACGGATTGACCCGGCGGGCGCCGCGCTCCCGCACCACGTCCCACTGATCCAGCGTGGTCCAGATGCCGCCGATACCGGTGCCGACCACGACGCCGAGCCGTTCGGGCTCGACCTCGGGGGAGCCGGCGTCGGCCCAGGCCTGACGGGCCGCGACCATCGAGTACTGGCCGGAGGGGTCCAGCTTCTTGGACTCGGGCCGCGTGAGGGAGTCGAGGGCGCCGGGGACGACCTGGCAGGCGAAGTCCACGGACAGGCCGTAGGTCTCCTTCCAGTCGTTGTCCAGCGTGCGGGCGGTCGACGTCCCGGCCAGGGCCGCCTCCCAGGTGGAAGCGATGTCGCCGCCGAGGGGATTGACGGTGCCGAGACCGGTCACGGCGACGCGAGAGCGGGAAGCGGACATACGGGCGGACCTCCGGGTCGGGGAGCGTGGTGCGAACGGCGACGCCCGGGACAGAAGTGTCCCGGGCGTCAGGAGGGGGTCAGGACTGCGCGCCCTCGATGAACTTGACGGCGTCGCCGACGGTGGCGAGGTTCTTGACCTCTTCGTCGGGGATGCGCACGTCGAACTTCTCCTCGGCGTTGACCACGATGGTCATCATGGAGATGGAGTCGATGTCGAGGTCGTCGGTGAAGGACTTCGCGAGCTGGACGTCCTCGGTCGCGACACCCGTCTCCTCGTTGACGATCTCGGCCAGGCCCGCGAGGATCTCGTTCTCGGTGTGTGCCATGGGGTTCTCCTTAGGTGAATGGATTGTGTGGCGGTGACAGACTACCCGCGCCGCCGCCGGTGTCCCGGCAGCCGCGACGATGTGGCCCGGGTGGCGTGATGCGCGCGACAGCCCGCCCGCACGCCGCGGGGATCAGGGGAGGATCAGCACCTGTCCGGCATAGGCCAGACCGGCGCCGAAGCCGAACTGCACGAGCACGTCACCGCTCGTGGCGGCGCCCTCCGCGAGGAGGCGATGCGTGGCCAGGGGGATCGAGGCGGCCGAGGTGTTGCCGGTCTCGGCGATGTCGCGGGCGATCACCACGCTCTCGGGCAGTTTGAGCTGCTTGGCGAGCTCGTCGACGATGCGCATGTTGGCCTGGTGGGGAACGAACACGTCGATGTCCTCCACCGTCAGGCCCGACTGCTCGAGCATCTCGCGGATCTTCTTCGCGGTGTGCCAGACGGCCCAGCGGAAGACGGTGCGACCATCCTGCTCGAGCGTGGGCCAGGGGCCGTCGCCGTCGCGGAAGTTCACGAGCGAGTTGGTCATCCGGATGGTGTCCCAGTTCTCGCCGTCGCTGCCCCACACGGTGGGACCGATCTTCGGCTCGTCGCTGGGGCCGACGATCGCGGCGCCCGCGCCGTCGCCGAGCAGGAACGAGATCGAGCGGTCGGTGGGGTCGACGAAGTCGGAGAGCTTCTCCGCGCCGATGACCAGCACGTGGCGGGCGGCGCCGGTGCGGACCAGGGCGTCTGCCTGACCGATGCCGTACGCGAAGCCGGCGCAGGCAGCCGAGATGTCGTACGCGATCACATCGGGGCGGCCCAGCTCGCCGGCCAGCAGCGTGGCGAGCGAGGGGGTCGGGTACGGGAAGCTGATCGTGGAGACGATGATCGCATCGAGAGTCTCCAGCTCGATGCCGGATGCCTCGATGGCTTCCTTCGCCGCGGTCAGGGACAGGTCCTTGACACCGACGTCCTTGCTGGCGCGGGTGCGGGTGATGATGCCGGTGCGCTGCTGGATCCACTCGTCCGAGGAGTTGATCGGCTCGATGAGGTCGTCGTTGGGCACGATGACGTCGCCGCGGGCGGCCCCATAGGCGAGGACCTGCGATCCTGGCACGGTGGGCCGGGGCTTCAGCGAAACGGCCATGTCAGTTCTCCTGGTCCGCGGTGGGGGCGATGCCGGCGTGCTCGCGCACGACTGCACGGGCGGCGTCGAGGTCGTCGGGGGTGTTGAGGTTGGCCAGGGCGATGCCCTTGAGGTCGCGCTTGGCGAGCCCGGTCAGGGTACCGGCCGGGGCGACCTCGATCATCGCGGTCACGCCGCGGTCTCGCAGGGTGGCCATGCAGGCCTCCCAGTCGACCGGGGAGGCGACCTGCGTGACGATCAGGTCGAGGTAGCGCGAGCCCTCCGTGACGACCTCGCCGCTCGCGTTCGAGACCAGCGGGACCGTCGGATCGGTGGGGGACAGGCTCGGGGTGAAAGCGGTGAGCTCCTCGCGGGCGCCCGCCATGAAGGGCGTGTGGAAGGCCCCGGCGACCTGCAGCGGGATGACGCGCGCCTTGGCCGGCCCGTCCTCGCGGAGCGCCGCGATCGCGTCGAGCGAGCCGGCGGCCACGATCTGCGCGGCGGAGTTGATGTTCGCCGGGTGCAGGCCATGGCGCTCGATGGCGGCCAGGACCTCGTCCCGGAAGCCGCCGACGACGGCGGCCATCCCGGTGGGCTCGGCGGCGGCGGCCGTCGCCATCGCCTGGGAACGCACCGCGACCAGACGCATCGCGTCCTCGTCGCTCAGCACACCCGCCAGCGCGGCGGCGGTCAGCTCGCCCACGCTGTGCCCGGCGATCACATCGGCACCGGGGAGATCTCCGTCGGCGTTCAGCTGGGCGGCGGCGACGATGCCGGCGGCGACCAGCAGCGGCTGGGCCACGGCGGTGTCGCGGAGGGTGTCGGCGTCGGACTCGGTGCCGTGGCGCAGAAGATCGACGCTGGCCGCCTCGGAGAGAGAGGCCACCGTCTGCTCGACGCCCGGCAGCTCACGCCACGGGCTCAGGAATCCGGGCTTCTGCGCCCCTTGGCCGGGGCAGACGATCGCGAGCACGGGAACCTCCAGGAAGGGGAGAGGGGAAAGAACGAGAAAGACGACGACGAACGAATGCCGGGCCCGTCAAGGAGGAGGGCCCGGGGAGAACAGGACCACCGGCTCGCCCCTCCCGCAGGAGGGGCGAGCCGGTGGGGTGATCAGGACTCGCCGCCGAAGGAGCCGGACTGGCCCGCGTTGACGTTGGTCAGGTCGTACTTGTCGATCGCCTGACGCACGAGGGACGGATCGACCTTGCCCTCGCGGGCGAGCAGCTGCAGGGCCTTGACGACCATGGAGTGCGCATCGATCTTCAGGTGACGGCGGGCCGCCGGACGGGTGTCCGAGAAGCCCCAGCCGTCGGCTCCGAGCACGCCGTACTGGCCGGGGATCCACTCGCGGATCAGGTCCGGGACCAGGAAGTCGTAGTCGGAGGTCGCGACGAACGGGCCGTCGACGCCCTGCAGGCGCTGCGAGATCCACGGGGTGCGCGGGTCCTCGGGGTTCAGCAGATTGTGCTTCTCCGCCTCCTGGGCGTCCTTGCGCATCTCCGCCCACGAGGTCACGGACCAGACCGTGGCGCGGACGCCCCAGTCCTCGAGCAGGAGCTGGCGGGCATGGCGGGCCCACGGCACACCGACGCCGGAGGCGAGCAGCTGGGTCTGGGGCCCGTCGCCCTCGGGGGCGTCGTCGAGCACGTACATGCCCTTGAGGAGCCCCTCGACGTCCAGGCCCTCGGGCTCGGCCGGCTGCACCATCGGCTCGTTGTACACGGTGATGTAGTAGAAGACCTCCTGCAGGCGGTCGTCCTCGCCGTACATGCGCTGAAGGCCATCACGGATGATGTGGCCGAGCTCGTAGCCGTAGGCCGGGTCGTAGATGACCGTGCCGGGGTTCGTGTAGGCCAGGATCGGCGAGTGGCCGTCCATGTGCTGCAGTCCCTCGCCCGCCAGCGTGGTCTTTCCGGCGGTCGCGCCGATCACGAAGCCCTTGGCCATCTGATCGCCGGCTGCCCAGAAGAAGTCACCGGTGCGCTGGAACCCGAACATCGAGTAGAAGATGTAGAACGGGATCATCGGGAAGTCATGCGTGGCGTACGAGGTGCCCGCTGCGGTGAAGGCCGCGGTGGAGCTGATCTCGTTGATGCCCATGTGCTTGATCTGGCCGGAGGTGGACTCCTTGTAGGCCAGGAGCAGATCGCGATCCACCGAGAGATAGTTCTGACCGTCGGGGTTGTAGATCTTCGCCGTCGGGAACAGCGAGTCCATGCCGAAGGTACGAGCCTCGTCGGGAACGATCGGGACCCAGCGCTTGCCGGTCTCCTTGTCGCGCATGAGGTCCTTGAGCAGGCGCACGAGGGCCATCGTGGTGGCGATCTCCTGCTTGCCGGAGCCGCGACGCATCACCTCGTAGGCCTTGTCCCCGGGCAGGTCGAGCGCCTTGTGCTCGGTGCTGCGCGAGGGGACGGGGCCGCCGAGCTCTCCGCGACGGGACTTCAGGTACTTCATGACCGGGGTGTCGTCGGCCGGCATGTACAGCGGCGCGTCGTAGACGCTGCCGCTCTCGAGCTGCTCATCGCTGAAGGGGATGCGCAGCGTGTCGCGCAGCGCCTTGAGGTCCTCGAGGGTGAACTTCTTCATCTGGTGGGTCGCGTTGCGGCCGGCGAAGTTCTTGCCCAGGCGGTAGCCCTTGATGGTGTGGGCGAGGATCACGGTGGGCTGGCCCTTGTGGTCCATCGCGGCCTGGAAGGCGGCGTGGATCTTCTTGGCGTCGTGGCCGCCACGGTTGAGCTTCCACCAGATGTCATCGTCGGAGAGGTCCTCGACGAGGGCCTTCGTGCGGGGATCGCGACCGAAGAAGTTGTCGCGGATGAAGGCGCCGTTCTCGGCGCGGTACGTCTGGTAATCGCCATCGGGCGTGACGTTCATCAGGTCGATGAGCGCACCGTCGGTCGAGGACTCCAGCAGCGGGTCCCAGCCGGAGCCCCAGATCACCTTGATGACGTTCCAGCCGGCGCCGCGGAACTGGCTCTCCAGCTCCTGGATGATCTTGCCGTTGCCGCGCACCGGGCCGTCGAGGCGCTGCAGGTTGCAGTTCACGACGAAGGTCAGGTTGTCCAGGTGCTCCTTGGCGGCGATGTGCAGCGCGCCGCGGGACTCGACCTCGTCCATCTCGCCGTCGCCGAGGAACGCCCAGGTGTGCTGCTCGCTGGTGTCCTTGAGGCCACGGTTGGTGAGGTACTTGTCGAAGGAGGCCTGCTCGATCGCGGCGACCGGGCCGATGCCCATGGACACCGTGGGGAACTCCCAGAAGTCCTGCATGGCGCGCGGGTGCGGGTAGGACGGCATCCCGTGCTCGCTGGAGAACTCCTGACGGAAGCCGTCGAGGTCCTCCTGGCCGAGCCGACCCATGAGGTAGGCGCGGGCGTAGATGCCGGGGGAGGCGTGGCCCTGGAAGAAGATGTGATCGCCGCCACCGGGGTGGTTGCGGCCGCGGAAGAAGTGGTTGAAGCCGACTTCGTACATCGTGGCGATCGAGGCGTAGCTGGAGAGGTGGCCGCCCACCCCGATGCCGGGAGCCTGCGCGCGGTGCACCAGCATCGCGGCGTTCCAGCGGTTGATGTTGCGCAGCTCCTTCTCGAGCTCCACATCCCCGGGGTACTGGGGCTGCTCATCGGCCGCGATGGTGTTGACGTAATCGGTCGCCAGGGAGTCGGGCAGGTGAAGATCCTGGTCACGGGCATGCTGGATCAGGCTCTGGACGACCTCGGAGGCGCGGTCCGAGCCGCGATGCTCGACGAGGCCGTCGAACGAGTCAATCCATTCCTGCGTCTCCTCCGGATCCGGATCCTGCGCATGACTGGGCAGGTTGATGCCGATGGGGCGAGGGGTCTCGTGCGAAGTCACGATGTCCTTCTCTCTACGGGAGGCGATGGACCGGCCGTGGGGAGCTGTGGAGCGCCGGTGGGCACGGCTCCTCGGCCTCGGTTCCGGCAAGCCTACCGTTGCGAAAGGCGCTGGGAGCCTTCACAAGTCCTCCCCACATGTGAGACGCCGAACACCCGCCACGGTGCTGGGAGTCCCACCCTCGTCGGTGCGACGAGGGTGGCATGCCGGGGGAGGGGACTGCGGTGTCCGGGCGCGCCCTCCTGGCTAATCTCACCCACGTGCCTGCTCGAAGTGCGGTGGGTCGGCTCGTGACATAGCATTGGGCCCGCACAGTTCGGTCCCGGCGCCCGCAGCGCCCCCGATGCTGCTGCGATTTCTTATCCCAACCTGTGAGGAGCTCTTTCTTGTCACCGTCGGCCGACGCCCCTTCGTCCAGCTCTCCTGCCGAGGCGCTGGCCTTTACCTCGGGTCAGATCGTGCAGGAATTCGGCTATGACGACGATGTCGATCTCGACCTGCGCGATGCGATCGAGGACGTCCTCGGTGACGAGCTCGAGGACGAGGACTGCCAGGAGATCGTCGACGGCGTCATCATGTGGTGGCGCGAGGGTGACGGTGACCTGACCGACGCCATGGTCGACACGCTCACGACCCTCGCACCGGGAGCTCCCGTGTGGGTGCTCACCCCGAAGGCCGGCCGCGACGGCCACGTCGCCCCGGCGGACATCCAGGAGAGCGCCGGCACCGCCGGTCTCCGCGTGATGAGCACGGTGAGCCTGGCTCAGGACTGGACCGGTACGCGCCTCGCGAGCCGCACCAACTGATCTCCCGCATGATCTGTACCCCGTTCGCGGGGTGCGAGCCCTCCCTCTGCGGAGGATGAGGGGCGTCCAGCCCCGCTCGGGTCGTTAGCTCAGTTGGTCAGAGCGCCTGGTTTACACCCAGGAGGTCGGGGGTTCGAGCCCCTCACGACCCACCACAGGTCAGAGCACGAATCGCCCCGCCACTGGATCCTCGGTGGCGGGGCGATTGTGTTTGTAGTGTGTTCAATCGCGAACGGATCCCGTATCGGCGCGTCTCGGGTATGTTCTTTCAGGCGTCACCCCGGCGGCGCATCATGTCCCCATGGACCTCATCCGCACACCTCACGGCTGGACCTACCCCGACCCCGGCCCCTGCGACTGCGGCGAGTCGGGCGCGTGGGTCAGTTTCCAGTTCTGCCAGTGCGCCGGCGCGACCGGGGGAGGGCACCCGGCGTGGCGATGCCGCGCCTGCGACACCGTACGGACGCTCGGGTGTGTGGGCCTGGTGCCGGTACCCAACGAGTACGGCGGGCGGGCCGGGGCTCCCCGGGCATGACGAAAGCGCCCCACCCCGCCAGCCGTAGCTGAGGGGTGGGGCGCAGTCATGCGGGTCCGTCATCGGGCGTCGAGGTCGATCCGCTCGCATTCGTCGCGGGCGTGCTCGGAGTTCCACATGGTGGTGCACTCGCGGCACTGCCAGATCAGGTCAGGCATCGTGCACGGCCCGGATCGGGTCGCCCTCGGCGATGGTGTCGTGGCCCTTGCCGGCGACGACCATGCCGTGGTCTTCCTGCTCGACCACGCGGGACGAGGGGACAACCTTGGCGCGGGTGACGATGCCCGCGACGATGGGTGCGCCGGCGGCGATCACGGCGAGCAGCGCCGCCTCGAACCCAGCAGGCAGCGTCAGCCCCAGGACGACGAGCAGGGCGAGGACCGCAGAGACGAGAGCCGTGATCGTGCCGACAGTCAGGGCGGGCTCGGCGGCGGGGGTGATGGCGCGGTGGGTGTTCATGGGTGGTCCTCTCGGGAGGGAATGATGATGTGGTCGACGAGGCTTTCGGGTGGGGCGGGGATCGACGCGCCAGGCAGGAGGCGAGAGATCAGCGAGACGAGGTCGCGGGCATACTGCACAGCTGCCCACCGGGTGGATCGCTCCTGGGAGAGCTCTGCCTCGATCCGGGTGAACCGCTCCGTGTTCGCCTTCTGCGTCTCCCGCATCTCTCGCTTCAGGTCGGCGAGGTCCGTCTTGTACTCCGCCGCGAGATCCTTGTAGCCCTGCAGTGCGTTCTGGTCTTCCGCGACGTCAGAGTCGCGGACGCCCTTCTTGTGGGATACGACGCCTTGGATGATGGCCGCTGCCGTACCGCCGCCGAAGATGGCGACGAGCAGCGTGACGATGGCCTCTGAGCTCATACAGCGGAATCCCTCATCTCCACGCGTTGGCGCGCCTGTCGATCCATGTAGATGAGGACGCGGATGCGGGCGATGAGCGTGCACGCCAGGACGATCAGGAGGAGCGCGCGCGGCCCTGATCCAGGCGAGGTGGTGAGCGTCTGCTGCCAGGACAGGTAGTCGTAGATGACGACCCCGCCGAGGGCGAGGACCAGGCCGGGAAGCTCGAGCTTGTACCTCTGGGTGAGGTGCCCGATTGCGGCGAGGCCGGAGCCTACGGCGAGCATGGCGCCCCAGACGATGGTGAGGGCGAGGCCGATGCTGTCGTACGACAGTGGCGGGTCAGTGAGGACCCAGACGCCGGCGGCGATGCCTGCGGTCCAGCCGATGATCATCGCCGCCCGCCATGTGCGCAGACGCGGCACGGGGTAGGGGGAGGAGAGCATCAGAACTTCCCCGCGTTGAGCGCCTTCTGCAGCGCCTTCGTGGTGCCCTCGTAGAGCACGCCGTCCTGCTTCACGCCGACATGCTTCTGCAGGCGGCGGATCGTCTTCGAGCCCTTCGCGCCGCGGCCCTCGTGCACCCAGCCATGCGGGCCGACGCCGTTACCCAGCTCGGTGGGCTTGTAGGACTGGTGCTCGATCAACCCGTCGACGACCGGGTGGCCGAGGTACTCCTGCAGCGACTTGTACGAGTCCGGTCCGAGACGCCCATCGACGGTCAGCTTCCGCTTCGTCTTCGGAGACGCGTTCAGGATCTTCTGCAGCACCTTGACCGTAGCCTTGCCGAGACGCCCGTCCTCGACGAGCTTGCCGCCCTTCGTGACGGCGGGCTTGCTCGCGGGCTTGGACACGGCGACGGGAGCGCCCTGGTCGGCCTTGGACCATACGGGCCGGATCACGTAGCGGACCTGGGAGGGGCGACGGGTGCGGCGTGCGACCCGGCCACCGTTGGACTGGGAGCCGGAGCTGCCCGTCGAGGTGTTGCCCTCGATGGTCTGGAAGTTCCCGGACGGCAGGACCCGCTCGAGGATCCCGACGTGGTTCGTGGCGGCGGTGTTCCAGTTCCAGTCGAACACGAGGACGTCACCGGGGCGGGCCTGAGACTTGGGGATCCGGCCGCCCTTCGACGCCCTGTAATCAGTGTTGAAGGACGGACCGGCGGGGAGCGCGCCACTGGTCACGAAGTCCTTGCCGAGCGCCTTCCAGAACACCCACGTGATGAACAGGTCGCAGTAGGAGATGCCGTTCGCCAGGAGCCAGGTGTCGCGGGGCCAGAACACGGGCTGCGTCTCGCGGGCGTACTTCGTGCCCTGCTTCGGGTCGGACCAGCGGGAGTAGCCGATCTCTGCGGCGGCGGTCGCGAGGACGCGCTGCTGGGGTGTGCGGGTAGCCATCAGGCACTCTCCTCAGGGTAGGTGATCGGCTCAGGGGTCTCCGCGTCGGGAGCCTCGGAGCCGGTGGAGTCGGAGACCTCGATGCCTACTGGGATCTCGGGGATGTCTTCGTGGGTCTGCACGCCGTCAGGCATGGTGATGCTCCGTTCTCCCGCTGTGCGGGCATGATGGAAGGGCACCGCGAGATGCGATGCCCCTTTTGTGTGTTGCTACTGACGGATCAGGTCACGGCCAGGTGACGTTCGTCTTGAATGCCCGGGATACGCGCTACGTTCAAGGCATGACAACCGATGCCCGCGAGTGCTCCGATGAAATACTCAACGTCGTTGAGGTGCGCGCCTCATCTCTCACGCCGGAGCAGTGCGAGCGGTACGAAGATGACGCGATGGCGTACATGCGCGTACACCCGTTCGCATCGGACGATGAACTGTTGGAGATCATGGACCGGGTGCAGGCGGGATGAAGTTCACCCCCAGCGGCCACTGCGACGCGGCGCACGTTCAGTTCCTCGTTGGCACCGTAGGCTAGGGAAATGCCCCCTTTGCCCAGGAAACTCTCTGTTGCCGATCTCGATGTGACAGTGACAGATCGCCACTCATTCGGCGCGTCGTACGAGCCTCCCCGCAACCAGGTCGGCTCTTTGAAGCTCTTGCGGGAAGGCGGTCTTTCGCTACCGCCGCAGCCGGTCTGGTACGGCGACCCGACGAATTGGGTATCCGATCCGTTCAACGATCGGAACTGGCGGTTCCAGCACCACACGCTCCGGTGGCTGAACCCGCTCCGATGGGCCGCGCTCGGTGGGGACGATGAGGCACGCGCCGAGTGGGTCCGGATAGTTCGGTCATGGGGCGAAGCCAACGTGCCGGCATCGTCCTCCGGGTCAGACTTCGCTTGGAAGGACATGGCGGATGGGAACCGAGCAATCCAGCTCAGCCTCGGAGCATCATTCGTCGGCAGCGACGACGACTGGTTCGTGGAGCTGCTCGAGTACCACCGTGATTGGCTCATGGACGAGTCGCACATCGTGGGTAAAAACCACGGGCTGCACCAGCACCAGGGACTGATCGTCCTCGGCGCGGCACTCAGGGATACCTCCGCGATCGCGACGGCGGTTACGCGGATGCGGGAACAGTTCAAGTCGTCGTTCGACCATCAGGGAACGAACGACGAAGGATCGGTCGCATACCACCAGCTGAACCTCGCATGGTGGAGGCGCGGCTGGGAGCGCGCCGAGTTGGAGGGGTTCAGCGCGCCCGAGGATGTGAGCGAACGCCTCACCGCCGCCGGTCACGTTCTGGCGCACTTCGCCATGCCCAACGGTGCCCTGCCGCAGATCGGTGATTCCCAGCGCGGGCGCGTCGGGCGGGGGTACTCAGCCGCATCCGACTTCGTTGCGTCCAACGGGGAGGAAGGCACTGCGCCCGCCGAGCACGCGGCGGTCTTCGAGGGCGGATTCATTACGAGTAGAAGCGGGTGGGGGAAATCGCGGCCACTGCCGGACGAATCTCATGCGGTGATCCGACACGGCGTCGAGCTAGGCGCGCACTCCCACCGCGACCGTGGAAGCATCCATATTTACTCAGCCGGCCAGCCATGGCTCGTGGACTCGGGATTCCACAGCTACCAGAGGGACGCACCCGAGCCGAAGTATCTGAAGTCCCGCGAAGCCCACAACGTGGCCTTCCTCGTCGGGGCCGAGCACACCGCCAACGCCCCGGTCGAGCTCGTCAGCTACCAGATCACCGACGATGCTCACGACTTCACCCTCAGAGACCACGGCTACGGGAGCGCCGATGTGCGCCGGCGGATCATCTACCTACCTGGCCCTGACTGCTGGATCGTCTTCGACTCCGCTAATCGCGCAGCGGGACGAGCCATCCGGCAGCACTGGCACGTCGAGCCGGATCTACGCGTCCGGATGCTCGACAACGGATACCGCCTCGCTGGTCGAGGCACTGAACTGCTCATGTACTGGTTAGGCCGGGGGACGACGCTTCGGAAAGAAGTCGCCGATGAGACCTCGCTAGCTGGATGGATCGGTACGAAATGGAAAACGATGCAGCCCAGCACGCGCCTTGTCGCCGAATCTAGCCTCCAGCGGCCGCGCCTGGTCACGCTCATCGCACCCCGACGCAGCACGGCTCTCGGTATCGTCAGTAGCTACGTCACGTCCGCCGGCGATCTCTCGGTAACGATGGTGCGCGGCCAGAAACAGTGGCTGGTACAAATCCTCAGTGACGAACTGACGGTACGTCAGCAATAGCCCTCGTTGAGGCGGCAGTAGCGCATGCGGCGAGCGCTCAGATGACCGTCACGCTTTGCAGCATCGGGGCTTCCAGGGCGCGGAAGAACGTGACCTCGATGCTCAGCCCCCACCGTCCGGCAAGCGCAGCGAGCGGGACAACGTCCACGAAGAAGACGCCGTCAGCACCTGAGTGGGTGAGCGTCACCGTGTCGTCACCCATCGACTGGTAGGTCAGACGGGCACTCGACTCGGGGGCGATCGAAGTGCGGCGCATCATGCCCATGAAGTGCTTCTCGATGGACTGGGCGCTGCTCCCGCTTGTCTGGCCGCCGTATCCGACCTTCACGACCAGGTAGCCGTCCTGTGGCGCGCGGAACTGACACCGGATCGCCTGGCCCGAGATGTCTCCGTTGATTCCGGTGATTTTCGACGTGAGGAAGTACTGCTTGATCGAGGGGCTGTTGTCTCCGTGCCCCTTCTGTTCGATCAGGCCGAGCTCTGCAGGGATCCCGAGCTTTCCGCCCTGCTCGTAGGCGAGGATCCCGCCCGAGGAATTGGTCAGGTTCGTGTCACCGGTCGGCTGGGTGCCGTACGTCGACAGGATCCCGCCCCAGCGAGCGCCGAGACCGAAGGTGCTCCCGGAGCCCGTGTTGTTGTGGGAGAAGATGCGGGAGAGGTAGTTGGAGCGCATCCCGTACCGCTTCCCGCCGAAGTCGGAGTCGCGCACGAGCACCTGGGAGCCGTAGTCGGCCAGCAGCCCGATGACCCCCTCGACGCCCTTCTCCACAGCAGGGTCGGATTCCGCCTTCACGTTCTCGACCTCGACCATCGGTGCGCACCGGTAGAACCGGAACGATGCCCCCGACGCGATCTTGATCGTGGTCGTGAGGTTCTTGACCGTGAGGTAGCCGATGACGCTGTCGCAGCGGACGGCACGCACTCTGTGCAGGCTCCGGTCAGTGGACGCCCCTTGAATGATCACCTGCCCGTAGACGACCCGGTATTCCAGGGCGACGATCTCGTCCCAGGTTCCCGCACCGAGGGTGATCGTGTAGATGTGCCCGGCGCGCACGAGGTCCGGGATCATTGTGAGCGCTTTGCTGATGGTGCGGAATGGTGACGCTTCCGAGCCGACAGCATTGTCGTCCCCAGTTGCTAGCGGACATGCCAATCTCCCTGTAGGCGGACACGGACTTCCTTGCTGACGG
>NZ_JABUXW010000042.1 GCF_014897585.1 Brachybacterium tyrofermentans
ACGGATCACCCCCTACCTGTGAACACCTCGCTTACACAGACAAGTTGACAGGCCCTGTGGCGGCGAACATTACCCACGCGGTCGTCGCCGCCGACACCCGCGTCCCCGCCCTCATCGCCGCCCTGGTCGCGTCGGTACCACCGCTGGTGCTGCTCGCGATGACGCATCTCACCGTCGAACTCACCCGCAACACCACACCCACCCCGACCATTCGAGAATCGACCCCTCCGCTGCTGGTAGCCGACGAGACCACCACGGCCACGTCGGTCGACGCCCCACACCGGTCCGAACAGGACGCAGCACCCGAGCCTCGGGACACGACGGCCGTGGCGCGGCCGGTGGCGACCGGCGGAGGACGGGGGCAGCGAGGAGATGCCCGGGTTCGGGCGATTGCGCTCGATGCGGAGGGTGTGTCGAAGCGGCAGATCGCCGCGCAGCTCGGGGTGCACCCCACGACCGTCGGCCGGTGGGTGAACGCACCTGACCGTCAACAGGACGGAGACCCCCATGACTGACCCCACCACCCCCGACCCCCAGCACATCGACCAACAGCGCCTCGCGGAACACGACCATAAGGCGGACGCGCAGACAGATACGCCAGCGACGCCAACGCCTGGTGACGTGGCCGAGGATGCGCGGGCGTCGGAGTTCGCCACTCACGGCGACCCCACTCTCGCCCGAGGGGGCGGTGCCGGTCCGATCTCGCCTCGTTCGGGGGTGCAGTGGGTGCGACCCACGGATCTCGCTGCCCGTGCCGGGGCCATCGTCTTGGACCGTGGGGCCGAGCTGAACACGCGCCTGCGGGACGCGGTCCTCGACGGGGTCCATGAAGGCCGCGCCCAGTTGCAGGAGCGTCTCGCCCGCCGCCAGGAGGCTCTGGATCCAGATCTGCGCAGTCCGACGAGCGCCCTGGGGCGTGGGGTCGGGAGGACGGGGGTGAGCCGGTGACCGCTGCCTGTCCCGGCACCACCCGAGTGCCGAACGACACCCACACCCCCTAAACCACCTTCCTCGCCGCCCGGCTGCTCACCGTCGCACCGGACGGCACCGCACAGATCCGCGCGAACGCGGCGAGTCTGCTGGCTCCGTGACGCCTCCGCACGGCCCTCGTGCCCGCGGTGGCGGTGGTCAGCGACCCCTTCTTCGGGGTTCGTCGGGATGGGTGTCGCACCTATCTGTTGACGGATCTCATCACGTTTCAGGAGTCGCTTTGAACCACCACACATCCACACCCACATCGGCGGAACTGCCGCTGCCGGATTTCCGCACGAGTGAGGGGCTGCGCGAGCTGCTCACCGAGCTGAACGAGCACAACGCCTGGGCCACCAGCCCCGTCGCCGCAGAGCTCATGCTCTACGCCACCGGACGCGCCGATCGCAAAAGCCTGGCACCGCGACCCCGCCGACGCCGCCTACGAGGCATTCCTCGCGATGCGACAACCCACCACCCTGCGCGCGGATGATCCCTGGGCGGTGATCACGCGGGCCGTCGCGCTCGGCATCGCCGCCGAGGTCCACGCCGACCGGAACATGACGTCGCAAGACAAGGCGCGGCGGCCGTCGAAACGGCCCGCGGAGGAGCCGATGCGGGCCGGGCACTACGAGGAGTTCTTCTACGACGTCCACCCCCACGCCCACCCCCTCCACACCGACGGTCACGGCGGGGAGGACCGGTCGGTGGATCGGGTGATCCGCGCGACCTGCGTGTTCCTCGTCCTCACCGACTGGCCCGCCCGTCCCGTCGAGCAGGCCGTGGACTACATCGCCCACCGCATCACCGGCCTCTCATCCGGCAGCTCCGCGCTCGAGATCGTCGCCAAGGAACTACACATCGCGATCCGCCTCGGCTACACCCCCGACGAATGGGCAAGCCTCGTCCGCCTGGTCGTCGGGACGAAGACCGGGCGGCGCAAGAGCGGGGACTACGGGCTCTTCGCCCGGGTCCTGCTCGGTGACGATGTCGCCGACCTGCTCCGCGACGAGACCCTCGTCGAAACCTCCCGCCGGATGGCCTCCATACCTGACGAGCAAGAGGGAAACGGGGGCGAGTCGTGAGTCGGGGGCATTTGGTGTTGGAGCATGCGACGGATCAGATCATCGATGGTCACTCCTACCGGCGTGATCTGGGGGATCTGGAGGAGTTGACGGAGTCGATCCGTCGGTTCGGGTTGCTGTCACCGATCGTGATCACCACCGGCAACGTCCTCATCTCCGGCAACCGCCGACTCGCCGTCATGCGCACCCTCGGGCACCGCACCGTGCCCGTGTGGGTTGTGCAGGGTGTCTCGGACAAGCTCTCCACTGTTCTTGCGATCCAGGACGAGAACACCCTCCACAAGATGCTCACCCCCATCGAACAAGCAGAGCTCTACGAGGAGCTCAAGCAGCTCTACGCCGAAGAAGCCGAACGGCGTGAGACCGCGACCAGGTTCGGTTCCGAGACCCGCGACGAACGAATCGCGCAGGCCCAAGATGCCGCGCCACAGGGTGGAATGCACGGGGGTGTTGATTCAACACCCCCGCAGCAGACAGGAGCTACTGGTGGAGGAAAGACACGGGTACAGGCAGCGAAAGCGGTCACCGGCAGGGACTCGCACTCGATGCTCGATCAGGTCGTGGAGCTCAAGCAGATTGCCGCGTCCGATGCCGAGCATCCCGAGGTGCGGCAGGCCGCCGCCGAAGCCCTCCTGGAGTTGAACACGGATGGGAAGGTCAACGGACGCTACCTGCGGGTGAAGCTCCTCCAAGCACTCAACACCCTCGACCGTTGGGCGGTCGACCCGGACGAGCCCGACGCAGTCCGAGAGGCGGCGGCGGCAGAGCTCGAGGTGGTGAAGGCGCAGGAGCATCCCAAGGATGCGATGAAGGAAGCGACCCGGGCGCTTTCCCGGGTGGGGCAGTTGCGGAAGGATGCTGCCGCGCTTGCTCCGCGGGAGGGGTGGAAGGACGCGGACCCGTTGCTGCGGGAGAAGCATGCCATCCGCAAGCTCGTTGATCTGCTGCGTCGGGAGCACGGCTGGTGGGACCGTTACAACCCCGAGGACTTCGGAAGGTACGCCGACGGGGAGCAGTGGGAACTCGTCGAGACCTACATCACCGAAGCAGGCCGCTTCCTCGACCATGCACGAGAGGCCCGTGCGGGGCGGGAGGAGGCCGGCGATGCCGACGTTTGATAACCCGTCCCAGGACGCGGACGAGCTCGCGCAAGCCGCGCGCGGACTCGCGTATGCGACCCGTCAGATCGAGACCCCGCAGGAGACGTATTACGTGCTCGGGTCGTTGCATCTGGCGTTGTCGCGACTCCAGCAGGGGCTGCAGCAGCTCGCGGCCTGGCATGAACGGAACGCGCCGTTCGCCGCGACCGACGACGGTGACCGGGCGGCGGGGCACGATCACGCGGTGAAGGCGGGTGGGTGGTTGTCGGTTGCCGCTGCCTCCACGGATCAGGTGGTCCAGCTCGTGATGAAAGCCCACAGTGAGAACGGGCGGATTGCCTGGCAGTCCGAGGCCGCGCCGACACGACTTGCAGGGCTCGCCGACGTCCTCGCCGAGCGGGAAGCGGCACTCGCGCCCGACCCCCCGGCAAGCGGACACACCAGCCAGGGCACGGGCCTCACCCGCTGAGCGCGGAGCAGACGGCGGGCGGGCGGCGCACCTATCGGGTGACCCCGCCCGCCCTCTTGCTGGAAGGCCCCGCCCCATGTCCTCTCCTCACTCCGACGACCAGCAGCGTCGTCGCCGTCTGATCATCACTCTCACCGCAACCGGGCTTGTCATCGCGGTGCTTGCCGGGATCGGCATCTACGGCCTCATCACCGGCCCCCGCGACGCTGATGATCCCGGGAATCACACCCCGAACTCGTCCACGGCACCGGTACACCCCACCGACCCGAACGGACAACCGGAAGAGGCCGAGTTGCCATCCCTGCCGCGCACGAACAACCCCGAGACCTACGTGCGTGCGGTCGCTGGGGCGCTGTTCGACTGGGACACCTTCACCCTGCTGACGCCTTCGGATCACAGAGCGGTGTTGATCGAGGACGCCGACCCGTCCGGTACCGAGACGCCGGGTCTGATCGCGGACCTGGACGGGTATTTCCCGTCGGCGTCGACGTGGCGGGATCTTGCCGAATACCGCACCCGCCAGCACATCGAGATCGACCGCATCTACATCCCGGAGCAGTGGGAGGAAGTCGTCGCCGCCTCCGGCGGGCAGATCGCCGACGGCACGGTGGCCTACACGGTCGAGGGCATCAGGCACCGGGACGGCGTCTGGTACGACGACCCCGTCGAAAGCTCGCATGCGGTGGCGTTCACGGTGTTCGTGTCCTGTGAGCCGGTGTTCGACCGGTGCCATCTGCTGCGCCTGTCCGAACTCGACAACCCCCTCCGATAGGACGGGGCACGGTCATGAAGAAGTTCCTCGCTGCCGCAGCCACGTTCATGATGCTCGCCCCCATGCTGGGGCTACTCAGCATCGGCGTGCTCGTGAACCCCGCCGTCCTCAACCAGGGGAACTGCATCGCCAGCGGTGTCGTCCTCGGCCCGATCCCCGACTCGCTCGAGGTCACCATGAAAGACGGATACACCTTCACGTTGAACCGGCAGCAGCTCACCCACGCCGGAACCATCATCACCGTCGGCAGCAGCATCCCCGGGGTGGGGCGGGACGGGATTCTGATTGCGTTGATGGCGGCGCTGACGGAGTCGACGCTGCGGCAACTCGCGAACACCGGCACCTACCCCGAGTCCGGGAACTATCCGAACGACGGCAACGGGTCCGACCACGATTCGCTGGGTCTGTTTCAGATGCGCCCGCAGTCCGGGTGGGGCACGGTCGCTGAGCTCATGGACACGACCTATCAGGCGCGGGCGTTCTATGGCGGACCTGACGGCCCCAACTATCCCTCACCGCGTGGGCTGCTCGATATCCCGGGGTGGCAGCAGATGGACAAGGGCGAAGCCGCCCAAGCCGTCGAAGTGTCTGCGTACCCGGATCGGTATCAGAACTACGAGCCCGTCGCCCGCACCATCCTCGACACCCTCACCCGCAGCGGTGGTGGTGTTCCTGGGGACACGAACATCCCGGAGACGGGCCGGTTGGTGTTTCCTCTCCCGGAGGGCAGTTATGTGCACACGTCGTCGTTCGGGCCGCGGGTCCACCCGATCACCGGGGAACTGCGCCTGCATGCGGGGACAGACTGGGCTGCCCCCGACGGCACCCCGATCTTTGCTCTCGCCGACGGCCTCGTCACCTACGCCGGGATGGTCGACGGGTTCTCCGGGCAGATCACCATCGAGCACACCATCGGTGGTGAGAAGGTCGCGACGAAGTACATCCACATGTGGGCACACGGCATCCACGTCACCACTGGTGACCGGGTCACCGCAGGGCAACACATCGGCGACGTCGGATCCTCCGGCCAGTCGACTGGCCCGCATCTGCACTTCCAGATTCACCCCGGCGGCGCGAACGCCCCCGCCGTCGACCCGGAACCGTGGCTCGCAGAACACGGCGTGGAAGGCATCGACGCCCCGGTCGGCGGCGGGCCGGGCTGCACCACCTGACCAGAGCGACCCCTGAACCCGGGTGGGTGGCGCACCTGACCGGTGCCCGCCCACCCCGTTTGTCGTGAGGAGAACCGCATGCCCACCACCGTCTTGGCCCTGATGTTGTTACCGGCCGAGAACGTCTACCCGGACCTGTCCGGTGTCGGAGGCCGCTCGACCCTCATCGAGATCGTCGGTGCGCTGCTGACGATCGTGTTGATCGTCTCGGTGCTCATGCTGGTCGTCTCCGGGATCGTGTGGGCCGTGTCCTCGTCGGCCGGGAACCCGCAGACCGCCGCGAAAGGGAAAGTCGGGGTGTTCGTCGCCCTCGGAGCCGCCGTTCTCGCAGGCGCCGGGGTGACTTGGATGAACTTCTTGTTGAGCCTCGGCGACACCCTCTGAGCCGGGTCGCACGTTCCGGCATCGCACCTGTCCCAGTGACCCCGCACGACCGGGTACGGGGCGATCGTTTGTGAAGGAGCCACCCATGCTTGCCGTTCTCGACACTCTCACCGCCATCAGTGCGGTGCTGCCCGCGAACATCGACATCTCCCCGAACGACTCCGGCCTGCCCGGTATCGCCGCGCTGCGGACCGTGGTGGGGGCGGTGATGACGATCGGGCTGATCCTGTCCGTCCTCGCCCTGATCGTCAGTGCTGTGGTCTGGGGCTTCGGGTCGAACTCGTCGAACCCGCATTTGGCGTCGCGGGGGAAGGTCGGGGTGCTGATCTCCTGCGGGGCCGCGATCATCACTGGCGCGTCGGTGACGCTGATCAACTTCTTCTGGAACGTCGGCCAGACCGTCTCCTAACCACCACCCCGAACCCACGGAAGGGAGGGGTGTTGTGGCTGGTATCTGTGACGTCCCCATCATCAGCAACGTCTGCGACGCCGTCGGCGAAGGCGCAGCCACCCTCGTCGCTGCACCATTCGACTGGCTCGCCCAAGCAATCGGGCACGCTGCGTCCTGGATCTTCCAGGGCGTGTGGGCGCTGTTCGACTCCACCACCCTGGTCGACATCACCGGGGCCGGGTATGTGGGCGTGTACAACGTGATGTTCGGGATCGCGATCTTCCTCATGCTGATCTTCTTCTGCCTCCAACTCATCACCGGACTGATCAGACGCGACCCGACCGCCCTGTCCCGCGCCGCCCTGGGCTTAGCGAAGTCGGTGCTCGGGTCGTTCCTCGTCATCACATTGACGGCGACACTGCTGGAGATCGTCGACCAGCTCTCGATCGGGATCATCCAGGCCACCGGGACCACGTTGGAGGAAATGGGCGGGAAGATCGGTGTCCTGGTCGCCGGGCTCACCGCGATCAACCTCGCCGCACCAGGAGCCGGGGCGATCATCACGATCTTCCTCAGCTTCCTCGCGATCTGCGCGGCAGCAATCGTCTGGTTCAGCCTCCTCATCCGCAAAGCGCTCATCCTCGTCGCCGTCGTGATGGCACCGATCGCGCTGTCGGGGGCGTCGTGGGATGCGACGAAGGGGTGGTTCGGGAAGTGGGCGTCGTTTGTGCTCGCGCTGATCTTCTCGAAGCTCGTGATCGTGGTGGTGTTCCTGGTGGCGATCAATCAGGTCAACGCGCCGATCGACATGGACCTGTCCTCGATTGCGGATCCGATCGCGGGGATCGTGCTGATGTTCATCGCCGCGTTCGCCCCCTACATGGTCTACAAATTCATCTCCTTCGTCGGCTTCGACATGTACCACGTCATGAGCGCAGAGCAGGAGTCGAAGCAGGCCATGAACCGGCCCCTCCCGCTCCCCGGGAAACCCGACGGTGGCGGCCCGCAGAAGATCCTCGACGCCGGGGGCGGAGATGGCAAGAGCGACGGTGGCGGTGGTGGTGGGAATCCGCCGCCACCGAGTGGTTCACCGCAGCCCGCTGCCGGAGCACCTGCGGGAGCGAGTGGCGGCACGGCCGCAACCTCGGGTGGTGCGGCGGCAGGCTCGGGTGGTGCAGCGGCCGGTAGCGGCGGCGCTGCCGCAGCAGGCGGTGCCGGGGCAGGAGCAGCTGCTGGCCCGGTCGGGATCGCAGCTGTCGCCGGGGCGAAGATCGCCAAGGGTGCAGCGGAGGCCGGCCCGAAGCTCGGCGGCGCGATCGGCCGCACCGCCGACAACCACGCCGGAGCCGCCAGCGAGGGGCAAGCCGCCCCACCACCCCCGGACCAATCCGTACCGCCCGCACAGCCCACAACACCGGCCCCGAACGCGCCTGCGCCGAAGCCACAGACGCCGCCTGGGAACGACGGCGGTGGGCAGGCTCCGCCGCCACCGAAGCCCACACCGAAGACCTGAGGCAAGAGGACCGGCGTCGGAGAGGAGGTGAAGCACTCCGTCATCTGGGCGGTGGCCCGTGAACAACACACCCCGGATAGTCAGCCAGCGACCTGACCCGAGCGGGTGGTTCACGGGCCACCGCCACCTGTTGGTGTCCGTACCTGACCGGCGACCCCGAACACCCACCGCGTCAGGAGCACCTTATGGCAAGCACCGCGTCCACCCGCACCGAGTTCGAACTGTCAGCGGTGAAGTTCTCCCGCCTCACCCGACGCGGCATCATCCTCGGCCTGTCCCTCCCACAAGTCATCGCCCTCTCCGTCGCGGTCGCCGTGTTCATCGCCTCGCTCTACACCGGTGGCCCCGCAGCCCTGTACACGTCGCCGATCTGGGGCACCGCCACAGCTCTCGCCTGGGTGCCGGTCGGGGGCCGGAAGCTCGTCGAATGGGTGCCGATCACCCTGCACTGGGTCCTCCGGCAGGCGCTCCACCAGACCCGATACCGGCGTCGCGTGGCGAAGCCTCGTCCGGCGGGGACGCTCGCGCTGCCGGGAGATGCGGCACCATTACGCCAGTACGAGGATCCCGAGAACGGTGCGGTCATGGTCCACGACCCACACGGGCAGACATTGACCGCGCTGGTGGAAGTGACCCATCCCTCGTTCATCCTCCTCGACCCGGGCGAGCAAGAGCGCCGCGTCCACGCCTGGGGCCGCGTGCTGTCCACCGCGTGCCGGTCCACCCGGATCGCCCGCCTCCAAGTCCTGGAGCGCACCGTCCCTGACTCCGGGTCGGGGCTCGCGCAGTGGTGGGCCGAGCAGGGCAATGATGACGACTCCTGGGTCGCCCGCACGTACCGGGAGCTCATCGACCGGGCCGGCCCCGCAGGCGAACGCCACATCTCCACCATCTCCCTCTCCCTGGACATGAGAGCCGCGTCCCACGCGATACGCACCGCAGGAGGCAGCCTCAAAGGTGCTGCCGTCGTACTCAAGCAGGAGATGGAGACCCTCACCACCGCGCTGCGCACCGCAGACCTCAAACCCTCCGATTGGTACACGCCGGGACAGCTCGCCATCATGCTCCGCAGTGCGTACGACCCCGCGATCGCCGCCACCCTGGAACGCTCCGGCGAGATTGGACAAGACCTCGCGACGGCTGGCCCCGTCGCGGTGGAAGAGACCTGGGACCAGCTGCGCTCCGACAGCGCACATCACGCGGTTTTGTGGATCAGCGAGTGGCCCCGCTCGCTCGTCTATCCCGGGTTCCTCGCCCCCGTGCTGCTTTCCAGTGGGATCCGGCGCGCGTCCACGCTGCTGTGTGACCCGATCCGCAGTGATCAGGCAGCACGCGATATCCGGAAGAAGAAGACCGAGTACATCAGTGATGCGGCGCAGCGGCAGAAGGTCGGGCAGATCGAAGATGCCCAACAGTCCGCCGAGTACCAAGACGTCCTCCAGCAGGAAGCTGACCTCACCAGCGGCCACGGCGTCCTCCGCTACACCGGACTCCTCGCCGTCTCCGCACCCACCGCCGACGAGCTCGAAGCCGCAGTCTCCGCGATCGAGCAGGCAGCGATCCAGGCGTCGTGCGAAACGCGCAGGTTGGTCGGGCAGCAGGCGCAGGCGTTCGTCGCGGCAGCGCTGCCGCTCTGCCGAGGCATCTGAGACGTGAGGCGTACCTGACCGGTGTCACTGCACACTCCGTCGGAAGGCCACCCCTCATGGGACAGCACACCAGCCCGAAGAAGCTCTACTCCACCGTCCTCGTCGAGGACGGCACCGGCCGGAAGAACCGCAAGACCCGGGAGCGCGCCGCCCGGCAAGTCATCGCCCGCGAGCACGCCGAGCAACGCGCCGCGGAGAAGGCGAAGCTTGCCGCGGAGCGTGCCGAGGCACGGTCGACGAACTATCTCCCCAGGAGCGGCGAGCCAGGGGCGGCGGCGCTCAGGGCGTATCGGGGGTTTCGGGTGCCTGCGCATCAAGACACCTCGGCCGCATTGCAGGGCGCCTACCCGTTCCTCGCCGAAGGAGGCCTCGGCTCCCAGGGCGTGTTCGTCGGACAGGACATGTACTCCGGCGGATCCTTCGTCTACGACCCGTGGGTGCTCTACCAACGGGGCATCATCACCGCCCCCAACCTCGTCCTCGCCGGCATCGTCGGCTCCGGGAAATCCTCCCTCGCCAAGTCCCTCTACACCCGGTCCATCCCGTTCGGTCGCCGCGTGTACGTCCCCGGTGATCCGAAAGGCGAGCACACCGCCGTCGCAGAAGCGGTGGGCGGGAAGGCAATCGTCCTCGGGCACGGGTTACGGAACCGTCTCAACCCGCTCGATGAGGGTTACCGGCCCGGCGGGCTCTCCGACGCGGAATGGGCGTCCACGGTTGCGTCGCGCCGCAGGGATCTGATCGGAGCGTTAGCGGAGACGGTGTTGGAGCGGTCGTTGTCGCCGTTGGAGCACACGGTGATCGATATCGCCCTCCAGGCAGTTGTCGCGAGTAACGATGTGCCGATCTTGCCGATGGTCGTCGACCGCATCCTCACCCCCGACCCCACAGACGACGAACGCCTCGCCGAGGACGGGCGGATGGTCGGCCACGCGCTGCGTCGCCTTGTCTCCGGCGACCTCCAAGGCCTCTTTGACGGGCCGTCGACGGTGACGTTTGATCCGACGTTGCCGATGATCACCCTCGACCTGTCCCGCGTCGTCGAAAACTCGACCCTTATCTCCGTGTTGATGACGTGTTCATCGGCGTGGATGGAGTCCGCGCTGCTGGATCCGAACGGCGGGCAACGGTGGGTGGTCTACGACGAGGCGTGGCGGCTCATGTCGCACCCGGCGTTGTTGAAGCGGATGGACGCGCACTGGCGTCTCGCCCGCCATTACGGGATCGCGAACCTGCTGATCTTTCACAAGCTCACCGACCTCGACAACGTCGGCGACCACGGCTCCGCCATGCGCTCCCTCGCCAACTCGTTGCTGGCGAACGCGGAGTCGCGGATCATCTACCGGCAAGAAGCCGACCAGATCGGCACCACCGGGAAGACCCTCGGCCTCACCGGCACCGAACAGAAACTCCTCCCGTCCCTGGGGACGGGGCAGGGGTTGTGGCGGATCAAAGAATCGTCATACGTGGTCCAGCACCAACTACATCCCGAGGAATATCGGGCCTTCGACACGACCCAGCGAATGACCCAGGTTTCCCGCGAGTTCACGAATCCAGAACGCTCTGGAGACCTGTCTTGAGCGTAGACGGCCATGCCCCGGAGCACCAGGCCTCACGTGGTTCGGACGGGTTGTCGGAGGAGGAGTTGGTGCCGAACATGATGGCGCTGGATGACGGGTTGCATCGGATCGAGCAGCAATCCCAGGACCGCCTGATCCTGTTGGATGAGGATCCGGTGACGTTCGGGGCTGGGCATTTCGTGCTGTATCCCTTGCACGGCTCGTCGCCGCGGTTCGCGATCGAGGAGCAGTACCCGCCTGGGGTCGACTGGTCCGACGAGGACCGAGTCCCGGTGTTCTGGACGTGGGCATCCGAGGCTCGGCTACCGCAGTCGGATGGGAGCTGGGCGTGGGTGACGCTCGCCGAGGGTGAAGTCGCCTCCGGTGACTCTGAGACGTTGCTGCAGATCGCCGGTGGGTGGGCGGACGCGCTGGGCGAGCTCATCGCCCGGGAAGAAGCCCTCACCACCGACCCCATCGCCGATGACAGAGTGGGGCGTTCGGGGCCGGGTCGCACCTTCCTGACATGACCCCTCGACGCCGTCACCAGCCCCGCACCCAGCAGCCCTCCGTGACCCCGAAACCGGGGGTGGTGGTGCCTGCGGTGTTGCCGCAGATCCTCCTCGAAGCCGTGAACGCGGACATGCTGGTCGTGACGGTGAACGGTGACCGTCTCGCCGCGACCCCGATCCGCCGAGACGAGATCACGGGGACGGTGACCGAGCTCGTCGCTCGGCTCGGGTCAGCGACTCGGGTGGAGGTGCGAGAACTGGACGGCAGTGTCCATGCGGACATCCTCACCCCGCCCACGCCGGAGTCGCGGTCGCCGTTCGCTCCACCGGACGACCATGCGCCCGCACCTGTGACGGTGCCGAGCCTTCTGGAGTTCACCGCGGACGGGTTCGTGCCCGGTGAAGACGTTGCCGTCGCTCTCATCCTGCGCCACAGCTCCGCTGGCCCGACCGGGACGGTACGCGCCTTGATCGATCGTGGTGAGCAGCCCAGCATCCGCGGTGAGGTGATTCTGCTGGGGCGGATCTCCGGCACCACCTCGGTGCAACAGATCGGCTGACCGTCCGCTGGTCGTCGTACCTGTTGTCCTGACCCCGCCGCCTTCTTTCTGCGGGGTCGGGAAGGTGCGTTCATTGTGTCTGGTCCTGTGCAGGCGAAACCCGCCAACGACCTCTTCATCAACCTCACCCTCGGATCCCTCGTCGCCGCCGCCGTGTTCACCGGGATCCTGCGGGTCGCGGGTTCCGCGGCCGCGTTCCTCACCGGCCTGCCCGAACCGGCCGGCGGATTCACGACCGGGATCGCCGTCCTCGCCACCCCCGCAGACCCCGGGGTGGCGCTCGGCGCGGAAGGCCTGAACCCGTTCGCCTACTGGGCCGTCGTCACCCTGCTCCTCGGCGTGCTCGGGACGGCAGGGTTCTTCGTGGTGCGGGCGGTTCACCGTGCCCGGTCGAAGACAGACCCGCACCGTCTCGCGGGGACCGCGACCGCCGCCGAGGTCGCCCGCGTCGCGTCACCGAAAGCGCTGGTGAAGAAGGCTGCGACGTTGCGGCCCTTGCTCACCGAGAAGCCTCACCCCGAGGAGGTCGGGTATCTCCTCGGTACCGGGAAGGGCGGACAGGTCTGGGCGACGGTCGAAGACAGCATTCTGCTGATCGGGCCGCCCCGTTCAGGGAAGGGGTTGCATGTGGTGATCAATGCGATCCTCGACGCCCCCGGAGCCGTCATCACCACCTCCACACGCCCGGACAACCTCACCGCGACGTTGAAAGCACGGGAGCAAAAAGGGAAGGTGGCGGTGTTTGATCCGCAGCAGCTCGCCCCGGGGTTGCCTGCGGGGATGCGGTGGTCGCCGGTGCGGGGCTGCCAGGATCCGCTGACGGCGATGATCCGCGCGAAAGGCCTCGCCACTGCCACCGGGTTCGGCGGTGTCCAGGACGCCGGGTTCTGGGAAGGGAAGACCACCGCCGCGATCCAAGCCCTCCTTCATGCTGCCGCTCTCGACGGTAGGGGTGCGAAGACCCTGTATCAGTGGGCGTTGAACCCGACCCTCGCGGCCGACGCCGTCCGCATCCTCTCCTCGCATCCGGGAGCGGCAGAAGGATGGGCGGACTCGCTGGATGCGATGGTGCAGGCAGACCCGCGGACGAGGGATTCGATCTGGCAGGGTGTGTCCCTCGCGTTTTCTGCCCTCGCCGATCCCCGCGTTCTCGACGCCGTGTCCCCGGGGCCGGGTGAGGAGTTCGACCCGGAGGAGTTTCTCCTCGGCAACGGCACCCTCTACCTCCTCGCCACCGGTGCCGGCGCCGGGGCGTCGTCCGCGCTGGTCGCGGCGTTCATCGAAGACCTTGTCGAGACGGCTAGGAAGATCGCCGCCCGGTCACCGGGTGCACGCATGGACCCGCCTCTGTTGCTCGCGTTGGATGAGATCGGGAACCTCGCGCCCTTGCCCAGTCTGCCGACGTTGATGGCGGAAGGTGGCGGCACCGGCATCACCCCACTCCCCGTGTTGCAGTCCCTTGCGCAGGCGCGGGAGAAGTGGGGTGAGAACCAAGCGAACGCGATCTGGGACGCCTCCATCGTCAAAATCATCCTCGGCGGAGCCTCCAACTCCCGAGACCTGCAAGACCTCTCCACATTGATCGGCGACCGCGACGAAACCACCGACAGCGTCACGACAGACGCGTATGGGGCGCACTCGTCACAGCGGTCGATCCGGCGTGTCCCGATCCTGCCCCCGGACGTGCTCCGCACGCTCCCGTTCGGGACCGGGGTGGTGATGCTCCGCACCGCACGCCCCATCATCACCACCCTGCGCCCCTGGCCATCCCGTGCCGACGCGAAGCAACTCCGGGCAGACCGGGGCGAGGTCGAGCAGCTGCTGCAGAGCGGTGCCCGATAGCACCGGGGTGGGGCACGTACCTGTCCGGTAGCCCCCGCAGTCGCGGGTGTGAGACCGATAGGAGTACTCGCTGATGACCATCCGCACCAAGCAGTCCCTCTCCGGATTCGTCGCCACGGACCCGGAGCCGACGTTCACACGCAACGGTGACGTCCGCGTCTACATGCGCGTCGGGCAGCCGCAGGCCCGGTTCGAACAGGACGGCACATTCACCCAGCTCGAACCGGAGTACACCGACCTGGTGATGTTCCGGCGCTCCGCGGAGCTCGCCCACGAGCAGTTCCGCAAGGGCGACAACTTCATCGCCGAAGGCGAAACCCTCACCTACACCGGCAGCGACGGCACCGAACGGGAGCAGTTCGTCGCGTCCCGGATCGGGCACGACAACAACCTCACCCGCTACACCGTCGACCGCACCCCACCCGAACGCGACACCCCGCACCGCGAGACCCCCGCGCGGGAACAGGTGCAGCAGGCTCTCGCCGAACGGGAAGCACAGCTCGACCCGGAACCACCCGCGGCGACCAGCGCTGCTTCCGTGCAGCGCGACGCGGTCGCCCGATAAGCCGCGGGTGCGGCGACCAGCAACCCCACCACCTCCACCTGGCCGCCGCACCCGCCTTCACTTCGCCGCATCCTCCGCGGCTCTCCTTCTTCGCCTCGTCTTGTTCCGGGAGTTCTGATGACCACCGACAACCCCACCCCACCCGACCTGCCCGATCCCGATCCGTCAGGCTCGGACCCGATCGTGCAGGGGCCTGACTTCGACGGCATCGACCTGTCCGGGCTCCCCGCCGACATCGCCGACAAAGCGAGAGCGTTCGCGAAGCAGACCTTCCAGGCGGACCTGGCGAAGTCACTCACCGCGGTAGCGCGCCCCATCAACTGGCGCACCCTCCCACCCGCAGACCTCGAAGCAGAGCTCCTCGAGCTCAACGCCTGGGTCGATTGGCTCCGCCACACCTACGGCCTCCCCGCACAGGTCATCCCGCCGATGTGGCACCGGCACCCCGAACTCCTCTGGGAACTCTCCGCCCTCCGCCAGCACTGGCTGTTCTGCTTCGACCCCCAAGCGAAGGGCAACCAAGCCCTCGCCTGGCACCACGACTTCTCCCTCGCCAGGGAGCGGTTGCGGGACTGGGTCACGATCTCCGGCACCCGCCTCGACCGCGACCGCCCCACCCGCATCACCACCTGGCCCGGCGGGGAATCCGAGGACTGGACCGAGCCCGACACCGCCGAACGCCTTGTTGTGAAGCGGACGGAGGACTTTCTCGCGTTCGTCGCCGAGCAGGTTGCCGTGCGGCGTGAGGAGCAGGACGCGGTCATCCGGAAGGTGATCTCGGAGGAAGAGCAGGCCGGGTGATGGCCGCGAGGCGTCGCCCGTATCAGCGGAAGACCGGGTATGTGCCGCAAGCGGAACGCTCGTACGGGATCCGGGTGGTGCACCGGGAGCGTCCGAACATGACTGCGCTGACGGAACTGTTCGTTCGGTTCACCCTCGCCGAAGCCCACGCGAACCGCGCCACCGACGCCGAGCCGGTGATCGTGCGACCGGACGTGTTGAAACCCGGCGCGGACCGGGATCTCACTGCCGAAGGAAGGTAACATCACCACCCGCCCAGAACAGGCACTGGCGGGGAGAAAGTCGAGGAACCCCGCCATGCTGTATCCCACTGACACGACCACACCACCCGCCGTTCCGTCTGCGGAAACGCTGCTTGCTCCCGCAGTGACCTACCTGCGGGTCTCGACGAAGGAGCAGGCCACCAAGGGCGGACGCGACGAAGGGTTCTCGATCCCGGCGCAGCGGGCCGCGAACCATGCCAAAGCCGACACCCTTGGCGCGGCCATCGTGAAAGAGTTCGTGGATGCGGGGGAGTCGGCGAAGAAAGCCGACCGTCCCGCGTTGCGGGAGATGATCGCGTACGTCAAGGCGCACAAGGTGGCGTACTGCATCGTCCACAAGGTTGACCGGCTCGCCCGCAACCGTGCCGACGACGTCGAGATCCACCTCGCACTCCGCGAGGCCGGCGTGCTGTTGGTGTCGGCGACGGAGAACATCGATGAGACCCCGTCTGGGATGCTGCTGCACGGGATCATGTCCTCGATCGCGGAGTTCTACTCCGTGAACCTCGCCAACGAGGTCATGAAAGGCCTCGTCCAGAAAGCCTCCACCGGCGGCACCCCCATGCGCGCCCCGATCGGGTACCGCAACACCCTCCACCGCGACGACCTCGGCCGTGAAGTGCGCGGCATCACCCTCGACCTCGACCGGGCACGCCTCGTCAAGTGGGCCTTCACCGCGTACGCGTCCGGGAACTACAGCCTCGCCCAGCTCCGCACCGAACTCACCCAGAAGGGACTGCGCAGCGTGCCGACGCCGAAACGCCCCGCACGTCCGCTCGGGTTGTCGTCGGTGCATCGGATGCTGCAGAACCCGTACTACAAGGGCGACGTCGTCTACCGCGGCGTCCGCTACGACGGTGCCCACGAACGCCTCATCGACCCCGAGATCTGGTATCAGGTGCAGTCCGTGCTCCGCGCCCACGCCCAGTCCGGAGTCCGCACCCAGAAACACGACCACTACCTCAAAGGCACCCTGTACTGCGGCCGGTGCCGCCAACGGATGACGATCATCCACGCGAAGAACCGGCACGGGAACATCTACCCGTACTTCATCTGCCTGGGCCGCAACAACAAGCGCACCACCTGCGACATGCCCTACGCCCCAGTCGACCGGGTCGAGCAGCTCGTGGCCGACTACTACCAGCGGATCACCCTCACCCCAGCGATGACCGACGCGCTCCGGGGGATGCTCACCCACGAGTTCGATCAGCTCACCGCGGGCACGAACCAGTCCATCCGCGATCTCACCGAACGCCGCAAGCAGATCCACTCTGAGCAGGACAAGCTCCTCGAAGCCCACCTCGCCGACGCGCTGTCCCTGGACCAGTTGAAGAAGTTCCAGACCCGACTTCGCGCCGAACTCGACGGGATCGAAGCACAGATCGCCGAGCACCACAACGACTACCAAGGAGCCCGCGACCTCATCGACGGAGCCCTCGACCTCGCCCGCGACTTCGCGACGATCTACGAACGCTGCGACGACCAGAACAAGCGCCTCGCGAACCAGACCTTCTTCACCCGCATCTACCTCAACGAGGGCGACACCCTCGCCGCAGACACCGCAGCGCCCTTCGCCACGATCCTCGACGAGACCACGAAGCAGCAAGCCCTCACCTGGGCCGAAGCACGCTCGTCCTCAGACGAGGAGAGCGATGCTGTAACCCAAGACCTGTTTCTTCAGGCCCGGGTTACAACATCGCTCATTGAGTGCGCGAGAAGGGACTCGAACCCTCACGCCCTGGGGCACTGGAACCTAAATCCAGCGCGTCTACCGATTCCGCCACTCGCGCGCCCGCCCAGCCTATCTGCAGCCGCCGGATGCTCCGGGTAGGCTCGTGGGGCTGGTGGCGCGATGCACCTCGCCCGTCCTGGGCGACCGCAGCCTCCACCTCGTCGTTCCCGATCCCCAGCATCACAGGAGTCCCCCATGAGCGCCCTCGCAGGCAAGACCGCCGTCGTCACCGGTTCCTCCCGAGGGGTCGGCGCCGCCACCGCGAAGCTGCTCGCCGACCAGGGCGCCGCCGTGGTCATCAACTACCGCCAGAAGGCACCCCGCGCGAAGAAGGTCGTCGCGGAGATCGAGGCCGCCGGCGGCAAGGCCGTCGCCGTCGGCGCCGACCTCACCGAGGCCGAGGGCGTCGACACCCTCATGCAGACGGCCATCGACACCTTCGGCAGCCTGGACCTGCTGGTCCTGAACGCCTCCGGCGGCATGGAGGCGGACCTCGGCGAGGACTACGCGATGCGCCTGAACCGCGACGCGCAGAACGATGCGCTGACGGCGGGCCTCGAGCGGCTGTCCACCGGCGGCCGCGTGGTCTTCGTGACCAGCCACCAGGCGCACTTCATCGACGACGTCGAGACCATGCCCGAGTACGAGCAGGTCGCCAGGTCCAAGAACGCGGGGGAGAAGGCGCTGACCGCGCGGATCGGTGAGATGTCCGAGAAGGGCATCTCCTTCGTGGTCGTCTCCGGCGACATGATCGAGGGCACGGTCACCGCGACCCTGCTGAACCGTGCGCGTCCCGGTGCGCTCGAGGAGCGGCGAGAGGCCGCCGGCAAGCTGTACTCCGTCGAGGAGTTCGCCGCCGAGGTGGCGGCGATGGCCACTGCCGACGTCGAGACCGGCCACGTGGAGCTCGTGGGCGGCGCCGACGACTTCCTGGCACGCACCCAGGGCTGAACCGACCGGTTCAGCCAGACGACCCCAGAATCACGCCTGATTCCCGGCTGGTCACCTCGCGACCTCCTGCTCGCGATACGATCAGCGGGATCAAGCCCTGACGACCCCCGGAGGCAGTGGTGGCCAAGAAGAACAGCCTGGACGACATGCGCGACGAGGCCTACCGGCGGCAGGACAACCTGGCGTCGGACATCGACGAGCTGGTCGACCGTGTGAACCCGAAGAACGCGGCGACCCGCTGGAAGAACGAGCTCGTCGGTTCGGTGAAGGGTTTTTCCGACGCCGGTGACGACAAGTCCGCCTCGACGCTCCCGATAGCGATCGCAGGCGGCGTCATCGGCGTGGTGCTCATCGGTGCAGGAATCGCTGCGGCGATCGCCCTCTCCGGTGGTGACGACAAGCCCGCGAAGCCGTCGAAGACTGCGAAGGCCGCGACGAAGAACGTCAAGAAGACGTCGAAGAAGGCCTCCGAGCAGGCGTCTGCGCAGACGCAGAAGGCGAAGGCCTCGGCAGCCAAGGCCAAGGCCGAGCTCGACAAGGCTCTCGCCACGGCGAAGGCCCGCGCAGCCGGCGACTGACCTCACGGGGCAGTCCCCGGCGGACGATTCCCGCACCGCGCGCCCGACGGCGCCGGTCACCTCGGTGACCGGCGCCGTTCGCTGTGTGCAGCTCGCCCGCCCCTCACCGGGTCCTGAGCTGTGCCGCGTCCGCTCCTGGCCTGCTCCGGGCCTGTTCGTCGTGGTCCCCTACAGCTCGCCGTCCACGAAGAGCCAGGTGCCGTCCTCGCGCACAAACCGGGAGATCTCGTGCTGCTCCTGGCCGCCCTGCGGGGTGCGGGCGACGGCGGTGAACTCCACCGTGCCTGCGTCGTCGAAGGGACCGCCTGCCGAGGTCGTGAGGATGGACAGGTGCACCCACCGCGTCCCGTCCTCGAGCGAGTCCGCGAGCTCGTCGCGGTCCGGGCGCTCGCGCGGGTGCCAGGACCTCAGGAGATGCTCGACGTCCCCGACCGCGAAGGCGGTGTAGCGGGACCTCATGAGTGCCTCCGCGGTGGCGGCACGGCGTTCCTGACGCAGCACGGGGCCGCAGCAGGCTCCGAAGGTGTCCCCGCGCCCGCAGGGGCAGCGCGTCTCGTCGGCCGGGGGAGTGCGCGTCGTGCTCATCCCTCGAGTATCTCGCGCGGGGAGGTCAGCTGCGGGACCAGCCCGGCGTGGACGGGCCCACCGTCGGCCGCCAGCCGGTCTCGGACATGAACCGCACGGAGGAGACACGCAGCGAACGACGCTGCGTGTCCAGCCTCGTGCCGACGATGGCCTGAGTGATCTCCGGGTAGAACTTGGCGGGGTTCTGCGCGCCCGCCTCCATCGCGAGATCCTTCGCCCAGCGTGCCTTGGTGATCGGCTCGCCGCCGACGTTGTAGAAGCCGCTGTCCGCCCGGAGGGCGGCGACGAAGGCGCGCCCGGCATCCGTGTGATGCAGCAGCGTCACGTAGTTCTCCGGCTTGCCCAGCAGGATCGGGTCGCCCTCACGGGTGGCCTTCAGCGCGTGCGTCGTGTGGGGGTCACGGCCGAACAGGAGTCCCAGTCGCAGCACGACCGCGCTGCGGCCGGCGGCCGCGAAGTCCACGGCGGCGCGCATCTCGGCCACGCGCGGGCGGAACGCCTGGTTGCGCACGCTGAGCGGCAGATCCTCGCCGATCCACTCCGACCCGTTGTCCGGATACAGATAGATCGTGGATTCCTGGATCAGCTTGCCCACGCCCGCCTGAGCCGCGGCCTTGGCGATCGCGACGGAGGCCTCGAGGTGGAGCTTGTCGTCCTCCCGCCAGGCGAGGGGGCGCAGCCCGGCCATGCCGACCGGCACGTGGGCGAGGGTGTTGATGACGACGTCGTACCCGCGGAACGCGCGCGCGAGATCCGAGGCGTCGAAGACGTCGGCCACGACTGCCCTGCCGCCGCGGCCCTCGATGATCGGAATCCCGGAGTCGCGTCGGGTGATGCCGGTGACCTCATGCCCGGCGGCGACGAGCGCCTCCACAGCTTCCTGGCCGAGCACGCCTGTGGCGCCGGTGACCGCGATCCTCACGCTGACCTCCTTCACCGACGGCCTGCTGACCCTCGTGCGTCGAACTTCCTGGGAGGAGCAAGTCTATGCGATCGGCCGCGCCCGCTCCGTCAGGTCCGCGGACGGGAGGTGTTCTGTCAGCTCGCTCACAGAGGGTCCTCTCGAGTTGGCGACTCGGAGGGTGGGGGGTAATGTTTCTTCCTGTTCGGCGCCATTAGCTCAGTTGGTTAGAGCAGCTGACTCTTAATCAGCGGGTCCGGGGTTCGAATCCCTGATGGCGCACCGACAGTCGAAGCCCCACCGGTTCTCCGGTGGGGCTTCTTCGTGTCCCGGAACAGTCCGAGGCCGTCGAAGATGTCGCCGACGGGTACATCGAAGTAGCGCGCGAGGGTGGCGACTTCGCCTGCCTTCCAGGGAGTTTCTCCCTTCAGCTTCGCGAACACCGATGCTCGATGGATGTTCAGGACAGGGGCGAGGTCGGCGTTCTTGAGTCCGGTGCCGGCAGCCAGTGCCCGCACGGCTGCTGAGATTCGGGCGTCATCGTCGACATGCTCTTCCGTGTCTGGTCGTTCATTAATCGCGCTCATGCAGGTAATCCTATTCCACTGACGCGTAGATGCACAGACTGGTCGTGCATGCATGTTGCCGAGTCGGATAAACGCGACTATGGTCATGTGTCATGACTCCCAACGCTGACCGCGCAGACCTACTCCTCAGGCAAGCAGGGCATGGCGGGCTGTGGGAGTGGGCGATGGAGCAACGACGCTCGGTGCGCCCTCCCAACTGGGGGGAGCTGGCCTATCGGCTCGTGGTGGACACGGATGGAGCAGTCCAGGTCAAGGGCGAGATGCTGCGGAAGTGGCTGCTAGCCGCGGAGTCTGAGCGTGGCACCGTCTCCTCGAGCGATCAGGCGTGAGGGCGAGCGCTGATGTCTCGCAACGGGATGAGCGACGACCAGGGCTTCTGCACCTTGCTCGAGCGGCTGGCTACGGATCCTGCTGGATGGCAGGGGCAGGCTGGCGCGGACTTCGTGGAACTGATGAGTGACTTGCTCCAGCGCAAGTCAGCTTGGATCCAGGCGCAGGTTGGTACGAGCGGGGTCATGGCTGATCCCTCAGATGTCCTCTCCGAAGCAGTGATGGTCGTGAGCGGAACGGCCGGCGTGGACCTCGAAGCCAACGTGCGACGGATCCTGGCGATGGACAACCCCCTTGGGTACGTCGTGGCTGCTGTGTCGGCGAATACGTCTCGCGCGGTGCTGTCTGAGCGGATGGGCGTGGAAGCTCGGCAGGTACGGGCCGGCCACACTCCGGTCACTCACCTCGAGGGCATGAGTGAACCTTCGGGGGCAGCCTTCCTGGAGCGCAGAGATGTGGTTGCAGCGTGGGCGCGAAGCCCGCAATCGACAGAGTCTGGACCTCCCCGCGTATCGCGACAGTTCGCTGGCTTGCTAGTCGGGAGGTTCCAGATTCGAGCTATCGCCGTCCGAACCGCGCTGGACGTCGCAGCAGACATCGCAGTCGCGGACGACGCGGGCGCCGGGATGACGAGCGCAACCACGCGCCGGCGTTTGTCGCGCTTCTGCAGTGAGAGCGCATCGATGGCTCGGGTAGGTCTGAGCAGGCGCCAAGTGCGGGCGATGGGGTGGCTGCTGTTCGGGACCGAACGGCATCCCGAATGGTCCCTCCTCGCCGAATGTGCTCGTGCCGAGCGGGCTCGAGATGCGATCACTGTGACCGCCTGGCAGGCGCGTCAAGCCCGGGAGCTGCGCCATCCGCGACGGTCTCGAGGCGGGACGTCAGCAGGTCGCCTGCAGCCCGAGCTTTTCGACCCCGAGGCATCTCCTCGCCGCACGCAAGTCGTGAGGCGCAGTGCCTGAGCAAAACGGAGCGCCGACCCAATGGGCCGGCGCTCCGGAAAGACGGATTCGGAACTTCAAAGGTTTGGCGGCCTGTTCCGAGTCCTAGTCCCCATCAATCAAGAAGATCGACAGGAGGTGTACGGCTCATGGTACGTCGGAGTGTGACAGCCGATCAACAAGCGGCGTGGCTGCTCGCGTGGTCGATCGCTGGTCGGTCTCGGGTGCGGGTCGGGCGTTGGGACGGCCGGAGAGACAAGTGGGAGTACTCCACGCGCGATGAGCGGGATCTGACGGACGAGGTGCCGGGGAAGCCGGCTGCGGCGCTGCTGTACAACTCTCACGGCATGTGCCGGACGTTCGTGGTCGATGTGGACGTGCCCGGTACTGCTGGCCGTCAGGTGCTGCATCAGATCGTGGCTCTGCTGGAGATATTGTCAAGACCTGTGGATGAGGAGTTTCAAGCGGCTTGCTGATCCGCCT
>NZ_JABUXW010000043.1 GCF_014897585.1 Brachybacterium tyrofermentans
TTCGCTCGACTACTCGCCGGCGAACCCCATGTTGCTTCCACGCTTTGACACCACCGTTACGAACCACAAACCTAGCGTTATACCTCACATACAGGTAGCCCGAAACTACCTGCAATACCACGAAAACTAACGGGATTCCGACCCCGACGGCGAGCGCACCACTTCCCCACTCCGAGGCAAGAGCAACAATGATGGCCAGCACTCCCGAAAACAGAGACGCAGAAAACCCGCAAGTCGCCAGGATGCCGCGCAACCGGAAGTCGCGAACCGAAGCCGTAAGAAGCCGCACAGGAAACCCCTTAGGTAAGGTGTTTCTCTTAAGATCACTGCGCGAACACTGCAACAGTTTATTCATGTTGGGCGACTCGCCCCTCCACAGAAACACCCTTGCAGCAGACTTTCCCGCGCGCGCCTGCCAGGCAGACAGGTTCCGCTCGAGATCGCGAGGCTCCAATCCTTCAATCTCTTGACCTCGCAGCAAGACCGCGGCAGCTCGGTTGATCGACGCGGGATGGCGCGTCACGCCTTTCGCATCGCCGCGCACCTTTCCGATGGCGAGCACCAAGCCCAGAAGCAGTATGAGTGCGCACACGGTCGCGCTATACATATACGAAGCGCCACTCAGTCTGTACCGGTCGGCGAATGGTGAGTAGAAACCTTCGTGAACAAAACTCGCCGCGAGACTGACGAAAAACCCAAGCAAAGCAGCCGCAACAGCAGGTAGTACGACGTCTCGCATCGTGATCGCTCGGTTTCGTATTTCGAAGAAGGTATCCCTGCGCGGAATCTTCGGGCGATCTAAAATGACCGTCAATGCGTAGATGGAAAGGACAACCGCATACGAAACGCATATAAATACAAGTAGGCCCCAGAGCACACAGAACTCCTTTAGTCATTGCCGCATACTATTTGCCAAGGTAGCGGCTAGCCTCACCGCTCCACGCGACAGCCAGCTGATCCCTCGCTCTGGTCGCTCCCACATACAGCAGCGACCGCTCCTGCAACTCCGCCGCCTCCCGCGCCTGCTCGTCATACGCAGCATCCTCCGTCAGCGTCCGCACCGACTTCGCATCCACCCCGAACAGCACCACGCGAGAGAACTCCATGCCCTTGGCCCGATGGAAGGTCATAGCCATCGGTGTCCTGCGGCGGTACGTGACGTTGCGGTCCACCGAGGCGACCGGGACGCCGCGTTCGTCGAGCGCACGGACCAGCAGGTCTCGAGTGGATCCCCAGCGGGTGAGCAGGCCGATGGTCGAGATGTCCTCGCCCTTCTCCTGCATGTCCTCGGTCCACTCGCGGAGCAGCTGGGCCACCTTCTCGAACTCCTCGCCGAGGTTCTGGGCGGGGATGAGCATGACGTCCGGCCCGCTGCGGGCGGAGCGGAAACGTCCCGTGTCGCCACCATGGGTGACTCCGTCGCCGTTCTCTGGTGTCTCGTCCTCCATGGCGGCGATGTCGAACTTTCCGCCCCGCAGCACGGACAGGGCGAAGCCGAGGTTCTGCGCGGTCGTGCGGTAGTTGAGCCGCAGCCGGCGGGAGCGACCACGGATGTTGATCCCGTAGCGGCCGAGCTTCACGGGGTTGGAGTAGATCCGCTGGTGGGAGTCCTCGGCGATGAACATGTCGTCCTCGCCTTCGGCGACGAGCGCGCGCAGGAACTGCCACTGGGTGGGTCGCAGGTCTTGCCCCTCATCGACGAGCACGTGATCGGCAGGTCGGCGGCCGGTCTCCTCGGCGTGATGGTCGAGAACGGCCGCCCCCACGGCGCTGGTCTCGTCCCAGTCGAGGGTGGCGATGCGACTGCCAGCTTCCCGGTACGCAGCGACGACTGCCCACGTTTCGCGGCGTTGGTTGCGTCCCAACCGGGTTCCACGGCCTCCGCGCGGCACCCGAAGGTATCCGGCTTCGTCGGTGACCCGGTGCGGCAGGATCACTTCGCGGTACTCATCAGCGAGGAAGTTGGGTGACACGTGAGGCTGCTCAGCGTCCCGGATCTTCCCGGCGGCGCGGGCTGTGGAGACTGCGTCATTCCAGTCTCGAGCGGCACGCGAGTACTTGGGGCTCGCGCTGCCCCACCCGAGAACGCTCCGCATGATGCTCTCGAGGCCGCGGGCGGAGTTGACGACGTCGTGCGTCATCCGGTCCACACCGCTCACGTGTATGCCCTCTCGTCCCAGTGCGTCGGCCCGGAGCGCATCCGGCTCGAGGCTGCGCACCTGATCCTCGAGAGATGCCGCGAGGTTACGGGTGTACGTGGTGAGCACAATCCGGGCAGCGCTGCCCGCCTCTGCGGCTTCCCGGGCGAGGCGCACTGCACGGTGCACGAGCACCACGGTCTTCCCGGTGCCGGCGCCGCCGGTGAGGCGATACGGGCCGCGGGTGCGCACGTTGACGTACGTGAGCTGCTGCGGGTGCAGGAACACGCGCCACTCCGCGAAGTCCCCGGAGGCGAGTATCTTCTCGAGGGCGGCGTCGTCCTGGATGAGCCGGTAGCTGGCTCGGGACTGCTCCGACGTGAGCGAGTCGAAGAGGGTAGGGGTGTCCGAGGGCGTATCTGCGGCGCTGCCGCCACTGGTCCCCGTGAAGTACGCGGAGCGGACCGCCTCGAGCGTCTCCCCCGTGGCGAGATCCAGCAGGGCGGAGCCCTGCCAGGAGGGGGCAGCTGCAGCCAGCTCGAGCAGGGTGGTCTCGTCCGCCGCGACCGCTTGCTCGGCGAGGTCCGAATCGATCCCGAGGTCGTCGACGAGTTCCTGCACGGTGACGGTCAGGATGGGCTCGCCGGGCGAAGGATCCGGGGAGAGGCTGGGCTGCTGGGCATCAACACGGGCAGATGCGCCGGATGGGTCCGGAGCTGACGCCGGTGACTGCTCCGGCGTCTCGGGCTCGGCAGCGGTCTTCTCCTCGGCCTCCCTCTGCTGGTACTCGGCGATCTGGCGGGCGGCCTCCGCAGCCGCTCGTGCCTGGACCTCGGATTCGCTGTACCCGCCGCTTCCTGACCGGAGGGACTCCTCGTCGGTGCGGATCTCGGTGGTGCCCGAGACCGGGTTCACGCGAAGGTAGAGGGTGCGTGCGCGCCGGTAGGCGTCGTCGTGGTCGTAGACGCCTTCGATGAGCCATAGGTCTTGCCCAGAGGAGTTCAGGCGGAAGGCGAGGATGCGGTACTGCTTGGTGACGCGGATCGACCGGATCCGCGCGTCCTTGGCCTTCTGGATCGGCTCGACATGCAGACCCGGTGATTCGGGGGTCGACCGCAGCATGTTCAGGGTCGCGGAGACCTGGCCGGCGAGCTCCCGGGGGATGGATCCCAGGAAGCTCTCCGAGATCGAGATGATGCCGTCGCTCATGAGGCGGATCCTCCTACCTTTTCCAGAGCTTCACGGGCTCCGTCTGTGCCATACCGGATGATCGTCCAACCGTCATTCTCCAGCGCTGCGCGGGAGCGTTCCTCGAGGTCCTCGACGACGATCGCTGCCTTTCGTTCGGGCCAGGCGATATCGAGCGGGACGCCGGAGCCGAACTCCTCGCCCACTACGGGAACCTCGAAACCGAGTTCCGCGGCGAGCGCGATGACCTGGCGCTCCGCCTCGGAGTACGCGTCGTCGTACGCTGCCTGCCACTCGGGCGACAGCTCAGTGGGACCACCCGTAGCCGGGGCGGATCCTGGCAGCGCCCCCGGCGCAATGCGCGCTCCGGCCGGGGCTGCTTCTGGCGAGACCGGGTCCGACGGGGCCGGAAACTCCGGTTCGGTAGACGGGGAGCGCTCGGTCAAGGTCACGGGTTCGGCCGGCTGCTCCGCCGGGCCCCGCTGCTCCACGGAGGACGACGACACCTGCGCGGAGCCGCTCCCCGGAATCTGGCCGGTCGCGTCGACGCCGACGTCGATCCCAGCGTCGATGAGCCGCATGGTGGTCAGGCGCACGGTGGATCCGTAGGGGTCACCTTGGGCGAGATTCGCGAGCCTCCCCCATTGCCGCCAGGCGTCGGCGAAGCTGTCACGTCGCACCGCCTCCTCCCGGTCGTCGAGGACGAGTACGAGCTGCCGCTCCCCCGTGCCGAGCAGGCCCAGGACAGCGAGCTCGTCATCCCGGCGACCGACCGCGATCCGGGTGGGATCGGACAACGCGGGAAGCGCCCGGTCCAGGAGCAGGCCGGCTGCGACGGTATCCGCGTCTTCAGGCGTGACGGTCGTGATTGACGTGCCACCTCCCGAGGAGACGAGCAGCTGCGGGAGGTCGGTGGCGAGCTGCTGGAGACGACGGGTGCTGCCGGTGCGCACCACGTCGACCAGCAGATCGAGCGGGGTAGCTCGCAGGAGGCCCGCAAGATCCCGGGTGGTGCGGTTCGAGTTCGCCCACCGGTCCACGGTGGGCTGCACCAGCAGGGCTGGCAGAACGCCATGGGCGTCGTCGCCATCCGCCTGTCGCCGGGCGCTGTCCTCCTCGATGTCGGCGTCAGTGACCATGAGCGGGAGGTAGCCGGCGCGACGCAGGCGCATGCGCTTCACGGCGTCATCGGCCACACGGTTCACACCGGGGCTCGCATGGAACGCGCGGCCGTCGGTGAAGATGGCGATGCCTTCCACGTCGGAACCCTGCCACGTGAGGACGAAGTCGGGTCGGGAGCCGGCGATGTCCACCTGGGACGACACAGTGAAGACCCATCCATCGCGGCGCACGGTGATCGAGCTTCCCGAGAGGGACACGCTCGCGTCCTCGATCTCCTGCATCGCTGCGAGGAACGCCCGGCGGAAGCGCTTCTCGAGTGGGGATTCGCTGCCGCCTGCCGCGTCAGCCTGCTTCTCCTCGACGGCCCAGCCCATCGTGTCCGGCTGCGGGTTCTCGGTGGCGAGCAGGATCTGCAGGGCTTCGATCGCGACGGTGCGGCGCATGGACTCGTACGCGTCGACCCGCACGTAGGGCAGCAGGCAGCGGTGGCAGGCGGCGAGCCCCTCGTCCCGGCAGGGGCACTGTTCCAAGGCGTGCAGGGCCTCGACGAGGAGGTTCCAGACGCTGCTCGCGGTCGCGAGCTCCATGAGGTAGCCGGTTCCGCCCACGATCGTGTCCGAGAGCAGCAGCGCCTGGTGCCCGCTGTGGCTGGGATGGGAGATGACGTCGAGCTCGAGGTTGCCGATGCTGCCGCCGAAGCGAGTCTCGATCCCCAGCTGGAGCGCTGCGGTGAGATTGATCAGCAACGCCTCGGTCGAGTCCTCGAGGATCTCGGGAGGGAGGGTGATGAGCACGGTCTCGGTCTGCATGGTGCGCGAGAGCAGCGCGGCCCGGTTCTCCCCGTCCCGCTCATAGCGCAGATCGCACCAGGCCTGGTGATCCTGGGGACGATTCCCGGCGGTGTCGGAGTCGTGGTGGCCGCAGCGGGCGCACACCAGGAAGCCGGGGGCGGTGACGTCCTGCCCGGAGAGGCGGATCTTGTCGGCGACCTGGTGGGGGCGGCCCAGGTTCAACCGGGTGAGGGTGGTACCGCGGTCCAACGCCATGCCGAACCCGCTGCCCACCACGCTCCACCGCTGCAAGGGCACGGCGCCGTGGAACGAGGCGGATAGCGCCGTCTCGAAGCGGACCTTCTGGCGGTCGTCGTCACCGTCGCCGATCCGGGTGCGGTTGCGGCTCATCGTCGAGTAGACGCGCTTGAGGTCCACGACGTCGCGGTGCTGGCCGGAGTCGGCCACCTCGCGGCCGCCGCAGGCGGAGCACGAGGTGGGCGGGGTGGCGCGGTCGAAGGTGGCCACGTGGCCGCAGCTCGGGCAGAAGGCGGTGGGCTGCAGGGCGCTGCCGCCCACGCCGATGTCCACCGCGTCGATCTCGAGCTCGCGGCCGTGGGCGTAGAAGTGGGCGCCGGGGGCGAGTTCGGTGAGGGCGGCGGTGCCGGAGCGGGCGTAGCTCGCGGCTTCGTGCTGCCAGCGGCCCTCCTCGTCCTGCCAGATGACGGTGGCTTCAAGGTTCACGGCGTCGTCGACGAGGGTGAAGTTGGGCAGCAGGCCGTAGAGCTCGAGGACGCCGATCCAATGGGCGCTGTCGTGGGCGGAGACTTCGGCGCCGAGGCGCCCGGCGCTGCCCCGCAGGCGCCGACGTTCCTTGTCGCGTTCCTCGTCGCTGAGTGCGGGATCAGCACCGATCCCCTCCTGCTCGGCGGAGATCAGCAGGTCCTCGGCCTGCAGCGCCGCCTTTGCCTGATCGCGTTCCTCGGTGGAGGGCACGGTCTCGAGCTTGTCGAGGTTCTCCTGGATGCGGGCCCGTCGGCGGCGCAGCTCCTCACGGCTCGCATTCCAGCGATTCACCGCATTCTGGACTGCTCCGGCCAACTCACTGCTGCCATCCCCGGTGGGCAGGGCCCAGGCACGCAGTGCCTCGGCGGCCTGCTGCGTGAGGCCGTCCCAGGCGTGGGTGCCGGTGACGAAACGGTTCAGGAAACGCTCGACGTGGTCGCTGCCGCGGGTATCCATCTCGGTGAGCACGTTCCCCAGGAAGCTGCCGGGCGCGGCGGTCGCAAGCACGGGGGTGGTGCGGCCGGGCGGGGTGATCCGGTCGTCCCCGGCGAGGGTGTCCATGAGGGATGCGAGGAACTGTCGGCGCAGGATCTCCTCGGCAGAGAGATAGGCACCAGGTGCGCGGACACTGCCGTTGAGCAGGTCCAGCGGGTCGTAGAACACGCCGGCGGTGCGGCCTCGACCGGCCACGAAGGTGACGTCCAGGGCGTTGCCCGTCTGGCGGCCTGCACGGCCCACGCGCTGGAGGTAGCTGGCGACGGTGCGCGGCACGGACGCGAGCAGCACGGTGGAGAGGTCACCGATGTCGATGCCCATCTCCAGCGTGGGAGTCGCGACAAGGACGTTCGGGGAACCGGGCGTCTCGGCGCTGGTCTTGAACGAGGTCTCGTAGTCCAGGCGGTCCTCCGTGGTCAGCAGCGAGGTGTGCTCGCGGGCGACGACCCGGCGCATGTCCCCTTGGTAGAGGGAGCGGTAGTAGGTGGCGTCGATGCCGCGCGGTCGCAGGTGGCCGGTGCAGCGGTGACGCAGGCAGGGCCCGCCGTCGAGCTGAGCGAGCGAAGTCGCCATGCCGGTGACGGTGTCGCGGCAGTCGTCACAGGTGAGGGACGGGGTCTGCCCGGAGGTGCCCTGGGGCGGGAGGCACGCTTCGATACGCTCAGGTCGCAGGGCGAAGCTACGCAGGGGCGCGGAACTCTTCGCATCGACGACGTCGAGGATCTCGAGCTCGGCGAGCGCGTCGAGCAGCGGCCGCACGAAGGTGGAGGCGACACCGCGGTCCCGGTTCAGCGAGCGGGCCGTCCAGTCGGTGTACCAGCTGGTGCGGCCGGTCGCGTCGTCGAATTCGCACGTCTTTCCGCGAGCGCCGACGCTGGGCAGCTGTGGGAGGGCCCGGCCGGAGGGGAAGGCCGGCATGACATCCTGCTGGGGGCGCCCGCCCCAGAGGCGGAACAGGGGCCCGCCCTCCTTCCGGAACGGCTCGAGCCAGGGGTGGCTGATCGCGCCGTGGGTGCGCAGGCGCTCAAGCACTCCGCGGATCCAGCGGCGCCGTGCCGCGCGGTCCTGGTCGACGTTCTCCTCCCCCAGCAGCAGGGGGAGCTCGCCGAGCACTCGCTCGGAGAGCTGGTCGAGTTCACCGTCGGTGGCGCGCACCTGTGCCTGGGCGGAGCCGGTGAGCAGCAGGGTGCGGCCCACCTGCCCGGTCAATCCCATCTCGAGGCCGAGGTCGAACTGGAGGCGTGCGCGCACCAGCCCCTCTGCTGCACGTCGCCTCGCAGCGGTATGCCCTCGACGCCGGCCCACGTCCTGATGCCAGAACGCTTTGAGGCGCTCGGAGTCGGTGATGGTGGGGTGCAGGAGACGGTAGCGCTGTTCGTCGGTGGTGGCGGACTCGATCATCCGCTGCACCGTCTGCTCGAGAGCCTCGGGCTGCTCGGTCAGGGCGCTGTGGATGACTGAGCGGAACGTCAAGGTGTGGGAGCGGGATTCGACGAAGCCGGCCCGGTGGGCGGCATCCTGCACGGAGTCCACGAAGACGAGCGCCTTCTTCTCCCGCAGGTCGAGACCGGGCGTACCGAACAGACTGGTGAGCGACACGGACAGCAGGGTGGCGAGACGCGTTCCGAGGAAGCGGATGGCGTCCTTCTCCTCGCAGGCCGGGCACGCCTGGGCGATGGACTGCTGATCCGCGTCGAGGCTCGCGTGGGCGAGCACGCGGATCGTGGACGCCTCGTGGTCGTCCGCGATGGGGCCGTGGAGGTCGAGGGTCGCGGAGTGGAGGTTGAGGTGACGGCGACGAGAGGCCTCAGCGGTGGTGCGATCCTCGGCTTCGCCCGCGCTGGAGATGTCGAGAATGAGGGCACGGAAGCGCCCCTTCTTCTCAGCGGAGTCCTTGCGAATTCTGTCCGGGGTGAGGTCGAGGTCGTCGCCGACGGCGCGGGTGGTGGCGCCCCAGCCGGAGCGGCCGCAGTGGCGGCAGTAGATGGCCGGCAGGGCCAGGTCGCCGTCCTCGGTGACGGCGTCAGACCAACGGAAGGAGGGCGCGGCGGCAACCACGCGGTCCACGCGGGTGATCTCGCGCAGCCACAGGTGCGCTTCGAGGTTGGGGAAGGAGTTGCGAGGCGCGTCCTCACAGGCCCGCTCATGGGAGAGCACGGCGAGCAGCGCGGTAGTGAACTCCTGGGCAGCCTGATCGTTCGTGATGGCGGGGAAGGCAATGCGAGCGAGCTCGTCGAGGGCCACCGCACGAGCCGTGGCCCGGAGCAGGTCGCGGACCTTGGGGTGGGCGAGCAGCAGTTCCCGGGAGCCGATCCCGCGGCGGCCGGCGAGCTCCGTGGCAGACGCATCCGGGTCCGCTTCGCTGCGCCAAAGGGCATCGAGCACGTCCCGGGTGAGGGCCTCCGCGTCAAGGTCGCTGCCGGGAACGAGATGCTGTGCTGTCGCCCGGGTCATTGCGGCGTCCACAAGAGTGGCGGGAACCAGCAACGGGCGGTCGCCCTCGCCCGCCGCGGACACGGCATGCCCGGCAGGGGCGACGAATTCGTCGAGCGGCACCCGGGATTCGGTGATGACGGCGTCGGCGCCGATCTCGGTGCCGAACACGGTGGATGCGAACTCGAGCATGGCGTCGGCAGCATCCGCTCCATCGCCCAGCGTGGCACTGGTGGCGACCGGAGTGAGGTGCACGCGGCCGGGGGCTGAGGTCTCGAGCACCATGGCGAGGCGGCGCAGGAGCATGCCCACGTCGGTGCCCTGGGCGCCGTCGTAGGTGTGGAACTCATCGAGCACCAGGTAGCGCAAGGACGCGCCGGAAGCGTCCCATAAGGGACGGTCGGCCCGACGCAGCAGCAGCTGGTCGAGCATCTTGTAGTTGGTCAGCACGATGTCCGGAACACTGCCGCGGATCATCTCGCGGTCAGTGATGAGCCCCTTCGCAGAAACGATCGTAGAGGGCTGGGCGGAAGCCTCACCGGTGTAGAGCGCGGCAGAGATCCCCTGGTATTCCGGGTTCTCCGTGATGGCCTTCGCGAGGCGCCCTGCCTGATCGTTAGCCAGCGCGTTCATCGGATAGAGGATGAGCGCCTTCATCCCGCTGACGTTCTCGCGGCGCGCCCGGGCCACATGGTCAAGCGTCGGGTACAGGAACGACTCCGTCTTACCGGAGCCCGTACCGGTGGTGACGATCGTGGGCTGGGGCAGACGGAACCCGTGCTTGTCCTGATCCCCGGGGACATCCGGCACGGTGGTGAGTCGGGCGAAGGCCTGCGCCTGGTGGGCGTAGGGCGTGAAGCCCGCAGGCAGCGAGGGCACGAGCCGGCGCACTTCGTCCTCTCCCGCGCTGGCCGCGAAGGGTAGACGGGTGCGGAGGTAGGGGCCGAGGAAGATCCCGGCGTTCTCGTCCTCGAGGAAGGCGTCGAGCGCGGTCGCGACCGACGGATCGGCCAGCGAGATCGCGGTGGTGACGTAATCAGTGATCGCGCGGCGGAGATCTGCGGCCTGCCGGGTGGGCAGCAGTTCGGTCATGCCTGCTCCTCCATCCTGCGCTGGAACTCGGCGTAGGCCTGGCGCATATCCGCTTCCCGGTCGAGGATCCGGAACGGCTGCTCGTAGACGATGGTGCGCCCCGTGCCGGTGGCGCTGGGGTGCACGGCGGTGCGGTCCTCCAGGGGCAAGCCGGTCTCTGGCCTGCCAGCCTTGTTCCAGGCGGTGCGGATTGTGCTTGGGATCTGCCGACCGTTCGCGTCGAAGATGTATGCCTTCTTGCCCTCCCCGCGGTCGTAGTCGTTGAGGACCCCAAACTGGGTGCGGTAGATCGTCACCATGTCGTCGATGGAGATACCGGTGGCGATCGCCATGATCGCGTCGATCTCCACGAGTGCCTGGCGGCGATCCTCGTCGATGCGCAGAGGCGTCGACATCGACCATTCGGGGCCGACGTCGCCGAGGGCGGGGCGGTTCGGGCGCTGAAGGCCTCCGGTCCAGGCGTCCGACGGAAACGCCGGAGTGTAGGTCTCTTGCCAGAGTTCGGCGTAGGCGTCGGTGAGGCAGTTCAGGAGAACCGTCCGCAACTCTAACGCAGTACGCATTAAGCCTACCTGGCCAACGGACACAATGCGCCCAAAGGATGGGGGATGGATGTCATTAGAGACAGTCGACCTGATAAGAAAATCGGAAACCATTGATGACGCAGACCCTGCCACCGAAACAAGGTCCCTAAGGCTTCGGTCTGGGAGTGCGGCGGATACTACCGTGTTTACATGCGCCGCCCCGGGCGGACATATTGCCGACACTAGCGTCCTTTCGCCGCCTGGAGCAGCCATACGCCTCCAAATCACCCTGTAGTGATCACGGACCGCGGTGGCACGCACGGCCTCGCCTTCCCCATTGCGTTCGAGCACCCAGGTGCCGTAGGCGCGATCATAGGTCGAAGTATCCGCGACGCATCGACCATTCAAGTGAGTCTCCTCGCCATAATTCGGCGCATACTCGGTGGCGGGGATGGCCGACTCGGGCAGCACCTCCAGGTCCGTCGTCGAATAGTCTTGAAAATTCTTCATCGTCGAGTTTATCTGCGCAAACAGGGGGTTGGCCACATGGAAAGACGGCCCTTGCAGGATTACATCCCGCCAACTCTCCGGCTCACCCCAGTTGCTCTCGAAGTACCCCTTCGCGCGGTCGATACTTTCATCCCAGCCTCGACTGTACTCGGGATTCAATGATCCAACTTTCGCAGCCCGCGACAGAACGGTGAGCGTTGCTTCTGCTGCGTGATTCACGCTGGACAGCATGCGGCTCGACTCGACCACGACTTCTGAATCACTCGACTCCATGAGCTTGTGCCACAACTCGAGTTGCTCACGCCGGTTTCGCTGGATACGCGCCCGATGCGGAGTTACCTCCCACTTTCCGAGAGAGTCCTTAAACCCCGGCTCCGGACCGGAACCGTCATGACGCAGTGAGCCTTCCACCACGGACGGATGATAGACGGCCACTGCGCTAAGGAAATCTACGTCTCTCCGCCCTCCATAGACGTTAATGGAGTACCCAATTAGGTGCCCGATCTCGTGGAACAACTGAAGTTCGTTGATAAAGCGCCAGTGACGGCGAATCCGTGGATACGTCTCAAGACGCATCGCATAGCCCCGCGCATCGGTGAGATGCGTCGGCGGATGGACGAGGGTGACGATCCCCGAGGTCGAGGCATGCGCCCAAGTCTGCGCCATGAAGTTCCGGTAAAGGTCCGGCTGGGTGCCTGCCATCTCGGGATACATCGCGCCAGATCCGGCGAAGGTTGCCGTCGATTCCACATCGCGGGACCCCAGCAACACAGTCTCGGTTGCGCCCGGTCGGTCGAGGGTCAACCCACGACGTCGAGACTTGTCTGCATTGGACGGCTTGTGCGCCAGCACCCACCACGGGTCGAATTCGCCAAGGAGCGCTGCCACATCGGGCCGCGGCCGTACCCACGGCGGGTTCCCTACCTGCAGGTCGAAGCCTCCGCGGTCGAATGCAGCCGCGAAGTCCAGCTCCCAGTGGAAGTATCGCTGCTCCTCGGCGATTTCAGTGGCGCGGTGCAGCCAGGGGGTGCGCTCCAACAGCCCGTCAATCCCGGCGGCGCCGCCTACTGGGAACATGACCTCGATGGTGTCCAGCTCGTACCAGCTGTCGCTGCGGCCCAGAGCACCCTGCTGAGCTCCCAGATCACTTCGAGAGTTTTTGTGCTTCACCACGTCAAGCGAGCGGCCCAGGATCTGCTCGAGGGTCTCGATCCACTCCGCGATCGTTGGCGGCGTGATCTCATCGTCTGGCAGCACGGGCCAGAACCACAAGGCGCACCAGGCGTCCATCACCAGGCGCAGGCGCCGGTACGCGGAGTTCGCGTCCGAAAGGCTCTCCTCGATCTGCTCGCGCGTCACCTCGCCGCCCTCGCGAGTCTCTGCCTCCCACACGGGGATGGCCCGGCGGGACTGCTGCTCCGCCTCGGCAATGCGGCGCAGAGCCAGGCCCCACAGCTCCTCGACCCGCTGGGAGAGGAGTTCGAGCTTCGCGATCTGGGGCTTCGTCAGCTTCGAGGCATAGCCCTTAGCGTGATCGCGCAGGGACTTCGCGGCGTCCGGAGCGAGCTTCTTGATCTCCGCATCGTTCGCTGCCGCGAGCCAGCCCTCACCGGGGAGTAGGAAGTGGAAGACCTTCCCCGAGACGCTCGAGCGTTTCCCGTCGGCCGCTGGCTCCTCATGCATCGTCGTCACCGGCAACGCCTCCGGGGCTGACTCGATGACGGTCTTCAGTCGCGCGGACGCGAGGGCCTCGGCCGAGTAGAGGCTGTGCCGGGCACCGATCAGTGAGTTGCCGGCACGGAGGCGCAGGCCGAACCACGGCGCCTTCAGCCCGGGAGCCATGGTGTCCAGCCACAGCGAGACCTCGGCGAGCTCTACCGCGGTGGGGTTCAGGTCCACGCCGTACACGTTGTGCAGGGCGATGTACGCCTTCACGCGCTGCAGCTCGGTGGCGTACTGCTCGGGGTCGATCCGCTCCCCCAGCTCCTCCTGCCGGCGGGTGAGGTACTCACCGGCGAGCTGGCGCACGGCCTCGATGGCGAACGCGCCCGAGCCGAGCGCCGGCTCGCAGATCGACATGTCGAGGATCTCCGCGGCGGTGGTGCGCCGGCGGCGGATCGGCTCGTGGTCGAAGTCCTCGTCGTCGAAGACCTCCGCGCCATCCGGCAGGTCTGTCTCGTCCGTGATCACGGGGTCCAGGAGCTCAGCGAGACCCTGGGAAACGGTGAAGGAGGTGATGACCTCCGGGGAGTAGTAGCTCGCGGACTGCTGGCGGGCACGACCGGAGAGGCGGAACACGAACTCGCCGTGGCGATAGGTGCGGGGCACCTTCTTGCCCACCTCGTCCTCGACCATCACCAGATGCGACTGCATCGAGTCGTCCACTCGGTCCAGCGGCACCACCCAGGAGCCGCTCTTCGGGTCTCCGTTGCGGGCGACCTCCACGAGCTCTTCGTCGGCGAAGGAACCGGTATAGCTCATGAGGGACTCGTAGACGGCGCCGAGCTGGTTGATGCCGAGCGCGACGTAGCTGATGAAGCCGCGCGCCTTGCCCTTCTTCTCCCGGGACAGGAGGAGGTTCTCGAGCACCTGCTGCAGGGCCTTGTTGCCGAGCCCCACCTCGTCGAGCAGGGCGGTGCGCTCCGGGCGGAAGAGGTCCGCCTCGAGGTTCTCGAAACGGAGCGTGCCGGCGCCGTGCTGGGCCGGTCCCTCGGTGCCGTTCGAGTCGGCGTCGACAGAGGTGCCCTGGTTGATGAGCGCGAAGAGCAGGTCGAGGGACTCGTAGAGGTAGGTGCCGTTGGCCGCATCGAGCGGGACCTCGCGCTGGGTGAGGTCCCGCAGCCGGTCCACCGAGTAGCCGGCCTGGTACTCGGGCGCGCCGACCGGCAGGATGCCCAGCTCGGGGCTCGCCTCGGCGTAGAGCAGGAAGAGGATCCGGTACAGGTAGCGCAGGGACTGGAGTGCCAGGGGCTGCGCCTGCTCGTCGGGCAGCGGGTCGAGGCTCTGCCGGCGGCGGCGGTCGATGACCTCGTTGGCGAGGATCTCGATGCTCTCGCGCACCCCCTCTCGGAGATCCTCGGAGACGCCGACCGCGTTGTCGATGGACTCGGTGACCGTCTGGGTCCACCAGATCTGTGAGGACGCATCCGGGGCGAGGGAGTCGGCGCTCAGGGTGGCGAGCATCCGCTCCACCTCACCGCCGCGCTTCACATCGTTGCGCTCGGCGATCGTCTGCAGATCCGCGACCAGATACCGGCCCTGGGGCCACAGATGCGAGGACGCGAGGACCGCGAAGCGCCCGGCGAGCACGAGCATGAACTCGGGGGCGTCCCGCTCCACGGCGAGCGCGGAGAGCACCTGCGGCACCGAGGTGAGCACCCGCTCATCGGCCGTCCCCTCCCCCAGCACCACATCGGAGGGGAGAAGGCCTGAGCTCTTGGCGAGGACGTCGGCGACGTCCTCCACCGCGAGGGCGTCGAGCATCGCGAAAGGGGCCTCGTCCACGCCGCGGGTCGAGAAGCGGCGCAGCGGGCCGACGCTCTCCACGTCCCAGCGCTCGATCACCGGAGCGCCGCCGTCGGCGGGCACGTCCTGAAAGCCGAGGATCGTGCGCAGCGCCTCCGCGCTCGCGACGGAGCCCTCGGCGAGCGCCTCACGGCGCGCGGTGGGCGAGGTGTTCTCGCTCAGTGCGGCGGCCTCTGCCTGGAGGGCGACGAGCTGCGCAACGAGCGCGGCGCGAGAGCTGGTGAAGCGCTCCCGCGGGCTGCGCCACTGCGGATCCTCGTCCCCGGCATCGCGCCAGGAGTCCATGAGGGCGCGGGCGCGGGCAGTGAACGTTCCGGACTTGTCATCGGCGATGAAGTAGTGCTCGCTGATCCAGTCCTCGACGACGTACAGGGCATCACTGGTAGCCACGGTGGCTCTCCTCAGACTTCAGGACGGGGAACGACGACGAGCAGCGGGCGCACGAAGGTGCGCTCCGGCAGCATCTCCGTGATCAGCTTCTTCTCCACCTCGACCGCTTCGCGACTGGTCTGGAGGAGCGCGGACTGGCCGCGGGCCGAGGCGGCGTCGGCCTCCCAGGCGAGCTGCTCCTGCCGCCATCGTTCCGCCCGGGCGGTGGCCGCGGCGACCTGCTGCGGGGCGACGCGATGCTCCATGTGCTCGCGGGCGGCAGGCACCGCGGCGCGCAGCAGCGCCTGGTACTGCTCCGGAGCGCCGACAGGGGTGCCGATCGACTCCGGTCCCAGCCCGATCTCGCGGAAAAGGGCAGACGGGGCCGTGTGAGCGAGCGCGCGCGGAGTGCCGTCGTCATCCGCGATGCCGAGGACGTTCGCAGAGACGATCTGTCCCCTCGCGGTGGTGAGTGTGCCCTGGAAGATCACCCAGGGACGATCCACGTCCCCGTGGATGGCGTAGACGGTGCCGCTCGACATGCCGGCGAGGACGCGGTCGCTCATCCAGTCCAGGACCGGATGCAGCGGGCCGAGGAAGTGGACGTCAGGCCAGTTGGTCCCGGACCCGTCATCCAGCGCGGCGCGGAGCCGGGTCCCGGCAACATCGCGGCGGGAGGTGAGCTTGACGGTCTCCTTCACGCGGCGGTCCGCGAGGTAGGACTGCGGCAGGTGGTCCAGGCGGCGGGAGAGATCCTGGTTCGGGGTGAACTGGATGAGGCCCGCGCCCTCGTCGATCACGAGGTCGACCCCGCCTCCGGAGACGGGACGGCCCGGTTCGGTGTGCAGCTGGGTCAACCCCGACAGGAGGAAGTCAGCGTCGCTGCGGAACAGTCCGGAGTCGAAGGACTCCTCGCGCAGGACCCGGTGACCGTCGCGGCGTCGGCTGGGTGTCGCGTCCTCCGCGAGAAGCGCCTTCAGGAAGTCGCTGACCGGGTCCACGTCCGCGACCTCGGGGAGAACCTCGTCCACGTCCTGCGCGGAGCGGAGCACGTCGATCAGCGCCTTCTCCTCGGAAGCGGCGTCGTACTTCTGCATCAGAGAGGCGGCGTCCCCGAGCTGCTGGTGCGCCTCCTGCTCCCGCTGGAGCAGCCGACGCAGCACGTAGATGTCGCCGTCGAAGCCCTCCACCTCGGAGAGGTCCAGGAGCAGCGCGGTGATCTGCGGGGGCGTGCGCTGACCGTAGCGATCGATACGGCCGTTGCGCTGTTCGATGCGGATCAGTGACCAGGGGACGTCGAAGTGGACGAGCTCATGGCACTGGGCATGGAGATTCACGCCTTCGGAGGCGATGTCCCCGGTGACGAGCACCCGGATCGGCGAGGTGCTCTGCTTGAACGACTCCACCACTCGCTGCTGCTCGACATCGGTGAGACCACCGTGGAGCACCGCCACCTGACCGTCCTTCAACCCGAGATCTTCGCGCAGATGCTGCTGCAACCAGGACAGGGTCGCGACGCGCTCGGCGAAGACGACGACGCGCTCCGGGGACTTAGCGGCTACGCCCTTGTCCTTCAGGAACTGGACCAGCCGGGCGTACTTGCCCGACCGCGGGGACCCGTCGGCGGGGATGCAGGCGTCGTTCAAACTGGCCAGGCGCGCGAGAGCGTCGGCCTCCGCAGCGAAGCTGCTGCTGGGCGGGATCTCGTCGAGCGCGGCGGCGTCCGCCTTCTTGAGCAGCTCGCGCGTGCGGTTGCGGAGCGTCTCCCGCAATGCCACCGGGGAGGAGAGGAAGGACTTCGCGAGCGTCCAGGGGAACAGCTGCGCGCCGCGGCCGCTCATCGGGCCATGGCCGATCGCCGGATGCGTCCACGTGCCCGCGATCTCGCGAGCCACCGCGAGCTCCTCCGGGGAAGGCCCCACGGGGAGCATCTCCGGGGGTCGGCGCTCTGCCCAGCTGTCCCCGACCACGTCCTTCACCGAGTCGGAGTAGCGGTGGCGACGGATCATGAGGCGTTCGGTCGCGCCGTCGGCGATCTCGCGCTTCGGCGTCACCGCGGTGGGCTCGAGCAGACTGATCAGCTGAGCGAAGGAATCGTTGCTTCCGTTGTGCGGAGTTGCGGAGGCGAGGATCAGCGCATCCGTGTTCGGAGCGAGGATGTGCGCGAGCTTGTTGTTCTGCGTGGACTGATTCGTGACGTTGTGCGACTCGTCGATGACCACTGCGTCCCACCGGTGCTGGCGGAGATCGTGGACGAAGTGGTCCTGCTTCAACGTGTCCATCGAGACGATCACCTTCTCGAAGAAGGTGAAGGGGTTCCGCGAGGCCGGCAGCTTCTGCTTGACCTCCTGCACGCCCTCGGAGTCCAGGCGCACGAACGGGATCGCGAATCGCGTCCACAGCTCATGCTGCATCTGCTCGAGCACATGGCGGGGGCACACGATGAGAATGCGGCGGCCGCGACCGCGGCGCATGAGCTCCGCGAGGATCATCCCGATCTCGAGCGTCTTGCCCAGGCCCACCGCATCCGCGATCAGCACCCGGGGGCGCACTCGATCGGGATCGAGCGCCATCTCCACGGCCTCGCGCTGGTAGGGAAGCTCATCAGCCAGCATCTGCGTCGACACCGTCAGACCGGGATGATCGACCGGGATCGGGCTCTTGCGCAGCGTCGCCTCGATCCACAGGCGAGTGCTCCGGTACCGCGGAGACGTGTCGGCGACGACCTTGGAATCCTCGGGGGCGAGGACGCTCACGCGGTCGAGAGCGGCGTAGAAGGAGGCCGTGGTGCCCTTGACGAAGTCGCTCACGCCGCGCACGCCGTAGAGCGGACCGTCCGGGGTGTCCTCCACGGAGGTGACCAGCCAGGTCTCATCGCGGACAACCACCAGGGAACCCGGTGAGATCACGTCTGTGTCCCCCTCGACCAGCTGTGCGCTCACGGCTCTCCTTCCGATGGAATCGTCCCTTGACGACTGTAGAACACCTGTCTGCCACTTTGCTGGTCAGAAGCGACATTCGAAGGGCTTCGAAGACTCTGGAAGGTCACGAACTGGCGACGATGCGCCGACAGCGACGATGCATGTCCTCGTGAGAATGGGGCTTCAAGCGCGTGCTGGCACTGTGAAGATCCGGCAGTGCCGTGCCTGCGGCAGCCGGTCGCCGCACGAAGAGCTGCGGCCGTGAAGTATCCACATTTCGCCCGACGCCTCTGTCGAGAGTCAGTCGTCGCGTGCAGACTCAGATCCGCACCCACCTCGCACGCACCGTGCGGCCTCGACGCGAAAAGGACCGACCGTGATCCCCACACACGAACTCAGCGACGGCTTCGAACGTCTCATGGAACGCGACCGCGTCCATCAGCTGCTGATCGCGTCGCATCCCGACCTCGGCGACCGGATCGAGGTCGATGACGCGATGCCACTGCTCAAGATCCCCACCGCTCTGGGCGGAGCGATCGTCCTGTGGAAGGGCGAGCACAAGGGAGTCATTCGGTGGAGAATGGCCGCTCCGGACGGCGATGGAGTGAAGGTCTTCGAGCCCGACTCGATCGAGGAGTTCCCGCAGCTCGTGGGCGGTACCCGAGCACTCTGGAAGTGAGCGGAGACGGAAGAGAGCACGCCCGTGGAGAGTTCCCGCCCTTCGGTTTCGCTCGATGCGCCGAATTGCCAGGCCACCGATCGTCGCACGGAGAACGACAGTGCACGTCGGGGAGCAGCATGGGCGAGAAGCGAGTACGAGCAGCTGATCGAGGAGATCCGATCCGGCGTGGCAGCGAGTGACATCGCGAAGGACCACCAGCGGCCCCTTGGAGGCATCACGTCGGCATGTCGACGCTTACTGCCTCCGGACCAGCGAAGAATCAGCAGCGACTCTGCGCCCGCTGTCCTGGCTCTCTATCTCCGCGATAGTCCCTCCGAGGTCCTCGAGAACCCGTACATCAAAAGGAGCGTTCCCCGCCGTCAGCAAGCCGCGCCGGTTGCAGCCGCAACTCAGTCGGCCTCACCAGGCACGCCCAGTGACTCGACCGAAAGAAGTGAGCTGTCGGAGCACCTCGACATTGCAGATCGGTCCGCTGAGTGGGAGCCGGGCGACGCCTCCACGCTTTCGGGCGAAGCCGTCGCGTCGCTGGAGGGGAAGCTTCGAGAGCAGAAGATCCTTCGCCTGCGCCTCGGGATCGGCGACGACCCCCACACCCTCGCAGAGATCGGGCAGCAGTTCGGTGTCACTCGCGAACGCATCCGTCAGATACAGAATCGAGCACTCTCGCTTCTCGTACGGCGTGCGCGGAGACCGGGAACTCCTGGGAACATGCTCGCCAGACTGCTCGACCTTCCCGACTCAGGGGAGCTTGACGAGGAATCTGTCGAGCGAATCGCGGCGATCGCTGCCGCTGAGTTCAACGCCCCTGGCAGAACATCGATCCCGATCATGCTGGGCGTCGCAGGAGTCACCGCTCGAGACGCACGCAATGCCGCGTCACTTGCCACAAAGATCGCCAAGCGGCGTCGCGAGGCCGAGATGGCGAATATGCGAGAAGAGAAATCTCGCCAGCGCGCGGACAGGACCGTCTCCCGGTGGATCGAGCACGCCGTGTGGCCAGACGTCGCACCGCAGTCCGTCGAGCCCGAGATCTTCCATGCTCTGCGCCTCACTGAGCCTGGTGAGGCAGCCGGGAGCTTCTTCTCCAAAAAGCTCGGGCGGGAGGTCTGCTACGAATCCGGACTCGAGCGGGATGCGCTCGCAGCTCTCGAGGCGAGCTCTGCGATCGAGTGGTACCAGGAGCAGCCAATCTCGATCACTTATGTATGGAGAGGTCGAGAGCGACGTTTTTACCCGGACATCATTGCTGCGCTGCACGATGGACGGCGTCTCCTCATCGAGGTGAAACCGTTGATGAGCATGCCCGTCGCACTGAACCGCGTCAAAGCGGAAGCGGGCCGCAAATACGCTTCCTTCCGGGGGTGGGGATGGGTCTCGGTCGACGGCCACCGCACAGAGAACGACCTCGAGACGTACGCGATACCCGAAGCGAGCTTCCGCGCCATCGAGACCGAGCTGGCGACCTGGGGGCATCTCACCTGGCCCCAGATCTTGCGACTTCGCTCCGACACCTCGGTCATTGGACGGGACGTTGCTGCCTTCGTCATCCAGACCGGTGCGGAGCTCTCCCTCGAGCCGCACTACCGCATCTATCCCACTATGGATGTTGGGGACTGACGACTGGAACTACCGCACAATCCGGTCAAGATGTCACCTGTTCGTGCGGCAGCCCCCTGGGCGCTGCCGAGAACGCTCGCTCCAGCATTTGCAGAGGGTCATCAGGCACGTCTCTTGCAGCGTGGCGGAGGAAACGCCCCACGGCGCTCTCAAGCGTCGGGCCACTCCCGCCGAGAGGGCCAGCGCGACCAGGACGGTGGTCAGTAAGCCCGCATCCGGGGGGTTTCACGCGCATCGACCAGCTGCTACTCGCCCACCGCCTGCACGCCGGCCAGGACGCCTCGCAAATGTCCCTCGCAATTCCCGGCATCAACAGTCACTCGAGCGGACTGCTCATCCACGATCACCCGTCGGCGAGACAATGAGCCCGGGAGGGCTCGATAACCGGGGCGAAGTGGCGCTCAACGAGGACGGAACCTGGAGCAGCACGCAGGACGGTGCCATGCGGACCTCGGCACTTCAGTAGTCTGATCAGGGTCAGCATGCCCGCCTCACGAAAGCAGGCACGATGGAGACCACTACTCTCGCCGAGGCGTTCGCGTTCTTCGACTCAGCTCCCGTCAATCCCAGGTGGTCCTGGTCCGCCGTGAGCCCTGATTCGAAGAAGGTCACCATCACGATCTGGGAGCATGAGATGAGCGCCGATGGGTCAGTCGATTACTTTGGCGACCCCAGCTTGAGGGACTGGGCCTCGAAACCGGGCAACCACGAGCGCATCCGGAACCTGCAGATCGCACGCGACAGCGGTGATTCGCTGTTCCACGTCATCTGGGTGACAGCACGCGACCTCGAGGAGACCCCTCGGAAGATTGCAGGCCGCTATCCCGAGAAGCACCTGATGATGAAGTTGATCGACCTGGATGAGACGACGGGCGAGTTCTCAGCCGGCCTTGTCGATCCGGCAACGCCGGGTCATGAACGACGAGCGATGTCCGACCGGCCGTTCCTGCCTCCCACTCCGAGCACGCGGGAGAGAACTGGCCGGCGAGCGGGCAACGAGACGACACAGCGCGCGATTGCCGCCTGCCCGAACTGCTTCATGGAGCTTCCAGCGACCGGCATCTGCGGAAGTTGCGAGTAGGAGAAGGCCAACGACGGCCGTCCCTCGTTGCGCTCTCGATACGCCGAACATCCAACCGTGTCAGTCGCTGATGAGAAGATGCGCCCAACACCCCTCAGACTGGAGAAACCGTGGAATCCTCGCGAGAAGCTGTCATCGTTCCGCTCATTCCGTTGAATTCGGAGCCGAGCACCGAGGCGATGCTTCGCATGCTCTTGAACCGTGAAGCACTCCTCATCGATCACGTGCCTTCGACGTCGGAGAGAACACCGTCCGGGATGGTGGCGCAGGGCTCTGGCGCCTTCGCCAAGGCGATCAGCCAGGTGACGGCACAGTTCAGCCATGCGCAGGCTTACCAGGGGCTCTACCGTGCGATCACACCCACCGGGGCGATCGCGCGTGATCTCGTTCCTGCCGTCGGAGGCGGATTCCGGGGTCTTGTTCGTGGCGCGGGCTCCACGAAGATCGCCGGCCAGGTCCGGCTCATCCCCGCGGTCGCGGGCGCGGGCGCAACCGTTGCGGCCGGACCGCTCATCGCGACCGTCGGGCTCGCCATTTCCGCAGAGATGCTCGCGCAGCACCAGATGAATAAGAAGCTCGCGGCGATCACCAGCATGCTTCAGTACCTGCAGGACAGGGCCGAGCAGGAAGAACGCTCTGTCCTTGCGACCGCGAATCGCCAGGCGAGTAAGGTCGCTGGCTACTTGCTGGATCAGGCAAGTATCCCGTCCATCTCGTCTGCCTCCCACGCCTTTGGTGAGCTGGACACGCTCACCAACAGCTACATCAGCAGACTCGGCCGGTGGACTGAAGCCGTTGCCAAACACGCCCATGCGGACCGTGTCTACGCCCCCGATCTGCTGAAGGAGCTGGTGGGCAAGCGGGATGACCCGACTAGCGATTTCGAGCGGAAGGTCGCCCAGACCTACGAAGCGCTCGCTCTCCGAGCTCGCGTGGTGGTCCTGGAAAAAGTCGCTGCAGAGTTCTCGAACCCCAACCGGTCCCTGCCACATATCGAGAGCCTGCTGCGCAGCGAACTCTCCTACATCGCCGACCAGCAGGCACGGTTGGTGCGTCTACTCGAAGATCTCAGCGTCATGCAGCTCGACTCGAGCAAGGTCCCTGTCGCCTTCGCGGGCAAGGGGACGCTCACCGCGCGCACGAGCTTCAGCCGGATGTCCCGTGCGCTCCATTCCGCCCCGAATGGGCTCCCCATCCTGTCCGAGTCCGACCAGACGGTCCTTGAACTGGAGCCCAGCTCCAGCGGGATGAAAGTTGTCAAGCCGACGGGATGAGCCATACCGCGTCTAGGGCGTGTCTCCTATGTGTGAGCTGTTTCGTGCGAGAGCGTCGAGGGATGGC
>NZ_JABUXW010000044.1 GCF_014897585.1 Brachybacterium tyrofermentans
CACCTTTCTCTAAGCCGTCCGCCGGTCGGGACCACACCCCCATGAAATCCCGAGGCTAGAGTGTGCTCAGCGGCGACCTTCCTCCGAAGGCCGCTCGGGACACTTCCCCAGGACCCGACATCAAGGAGCGACCATGAGCACCGGACCCGAGAACACAGGACGTCCCCTCGACCGCGAGCCAGTCGATCGGGCACCCGCCGACAGGACCTCCGCCGACCGCGCACCCGTCGAGCCTTCCCCCGCCGCCGATCCTGTCGACCGCCCGAGCGGGACGGCGCCCGACGCGCCTCGCGAGGGCGCCGGCCGCCGCGCCTCCCACACTCCCGCCGATCAGACGCCCGCTGATCGGGCGCCTGTCGAGGAGCCACTGGAGACGCCGCCTTCCGGCGGCAAGACCGCCGGGCTCTGGATCTCCCTGATCCTCGGCGCGATCGTGCTGGTGCTGCTGCTGATCTTCGTGATCCAGAACAGCCAGAGCGCGAGCTTCGAGTACTTCAGCGCGACCTTCGACCTGCCGCTCGGTGTGGCGATGCTCCTGGCTGCCATCGCCGGCGCGCTGGTCATGGCACTGGTGGGCTCGGTGCGGATGTTCCAGATGAGCTGGACGATCCGCAAGATGCGCAAGCAGCAGGAGAAGATCCAGCGCGCAGTCCGCTGAACACACCCAGTAGACGTTCAGCAGATTCCCACGCTGCAGGAGCACGGTAGGAGCATGAACACGACTGCAGAACAGGACTACGAGGCTCGGCTCCTCGTCGTCGACGACGAGCCGAACATCCGCGACCTTCTCGCCACCTCCCTGCGCTTCGCAGGATTCGAGGTGTTCACCGCCTCCACCGGAAACGAGGCGATCCGGGAGGCCACCGAGCACCAGCCCGATCTCGTCGTCCTCGACGTGATGCTGCCGGACATGGACGGCTTCACGGTCACGCGGCGCCTGCGCGATCGTGGCGAGCAGTACCCGATCCTGTTCCTCACCGCGCGTGACGAGACCCAGGACAAGGTGGCCGGGCTCACCGTCGGCGGGGACGACTACGTCACCAAGCCGTTCAGCCTGGAAGAGGTCGTCGCCCGGATCCGGGCCGTGCTGCGCCGTACGCACGGCGGCCACGATGCGACCGTCGACAGCTCCCTGGTGGTCGGCGATCTCCGCCTGGACGAGGACTCCCACGAGGTCTACCGGGCCGACGTCACAATCGAGCTCTCCCCCACCGAGTTCAAGCTCCTGCGCTATCTCATGCTCAACGCGGGCCGCGTGGTCTCGAAGACGCAGATCCTCGATCACGTCTGGGACTACGACTGGTCCGGCGAGGTCGGGATCGTCGAGTCCTACATCTCCTACCTGCGCCGCAAGATCGACGTCATCGGCGATCCGATGATCCACACCAAGCGCGGCATCGGGTACGTGCTGCGCGCCGCCGAAGGCAGCTGACGATTGGCGCTGCCGACCCTGCGTGCTGAGCGGCCCGTGTCCCTGTGGACACGGATCGTCGCTCTCATCTCGCTGCTGCTGGTCGTCGGCGTCGTCATCACCGGGAGCCTCTCGCTCTTCCTGCTCAACCGCACCCTCATCGAGTCGGTCGACAACAACCTCCACGCGAGCACCCGCGAGATGCTCGCCCTCGCCCAGGAGGAGCTCTCCGGGGACGCGGAGGACGTGGCGCCCAGCAGTGCGTACACCCCGGTCGAGTACGCGGTGGAGATCCGCGACGAGAACGGCCAGGTGATCCATCGCGACGTCATCCGCTACGAGAACTCCGAGGTCACGGTCCCCTTCCCTGATCTGAGCGAAGAGCAGATCACCGCCAGGGAAGGCCAGCCGTTCACCGTTCTGGACTCCTCGGAGAACCGCTGGCGCGTGGTCGCCATGGTCACCCCCGGGCCCGACAGCGGCGCCGTCTACGTCGCGCTGCCGCTGACCGGGGTGGACCGCACGATGCACGAGATGGCGCTGATCATCGTGCTGGTGGGAACCCTCGTGGTGCTGGTCGGCATGGGCCTGGGCGGCTATGTCACGCATCGCTCCCTCGAGCCCCTGCACGATGTCGAGGCGACCGCCTCCCAGATCGCCGGCGGTGACCTCTCCCGGCGCGTCCCGGTCACCGACACCAGCTACGAGGTCCACGCCCTCGCCCTGTCGTTGAACGAGATGCTGGTGAGGATCGAGCAGTCCTTCGCGGCGCAGGCCGCGTCCGAGGAGCACGCCACTCTCTCCGAGGCCAAGATGCGGCGCTTCGTCGGCGACGCCTCCCATGAACTGCGCACCCCCTTGGCCGCGATCCGCGGATTCGGAGAGCTGTATCGGATGGGGGCGCTGGGCACCGACGAGGACGTCGCCTCGGCGATGCGCCGGATCGAGGACGAGGCCCGACGGATGGGATCCCTGGTCGAGAACCTGCTGCGCCTGGCGCGCCTGGACGAGAACCCCGATCTCGACCTCGAACCGGTGGACCTCACCGACGCCCTCTTCGACGCCGCCCAGGACCTCCGCGCCCTGGACCCCCAGCGCCAGGTCATGGTGGTGTCCCTGTCCGGGACCCCGGTCTCGGTGCAGCCCCACCTGTCGATCGGTGTCCTCGGCGACGAGGCCTCGCTGCGCCAGGTCATCCTCAACCTCGTGGGCAACGCGAACCGGCACACCCCCAAGGGGTCGCCGGTCGAGATCGCCGTGGGCTACACGGCCCCCGAGACGGTGCGGATCGAGATCCGTGACCACGGCCTCGGCATCGACGACGACCAGCGTGAGAAGGTGTTCGAGCGCTTCTACCGCACCGACTCCTCTCGCGTGCGCTCGGCGACCCAGGGCGGCGGCGCGGGCCTGGGCCTCTCGATCGCGGCGACGATCGTGCAGCAGCACCGCGGCAGCATCGGTGTGACGGAGACCCCTCAGGGCGGTTCCACCTTCTGGGTCGAGCTGCCGGGCACCGAGATCGAAACGGGACGACAGAGCCGTCCCGACCAGGTCCGTTCGGTGACCGATCCCGAGCGGGACGATCGTCGGAAGTAGCAGTGGGTGCCGGTGCGCGGGTGCCCTGCGCCGACGTCGGGCGGCCCGAGCCGATGCCGGGTGCCCTGCGCCGGCGTCCGGCTGTCGGGTCAGCTCCCGTCGGCGAGCACCTGGCCGATGAATCCCGTGCCGCCCTGATCCCGGGCGAGGGCGTCGAGCTGGTCGAGGAGCTCTGCGGCGGCCAGGCGGCCCGCCTCCTGATGCGCCTCGATACGGGGCGGCGCCGCCGGGTCGTCACGGGTCATGCGGAAGGCTGCGGGGGCGGCGTCGGCCGCCGGCGGCAGCGGGTCGACATGCCCGCAGAGCCCCACGATCAGATCCCGCGGAACGCTCGTCAGGCCCAGCTGGGCCGCGTGCTCGGCGCTGCGGCGGGCGCGTGCCGCGGGGCGGCCGACGAGCGGGATGCGCAGCCCCGAGCGGATCAGGATCCGGGTCAGCTTCCCGTTGTCGACGAGGTGGACGCCCGCCTCGACGAGGCGGGGCTGTGCTGCTTCGGGCCAGTCGTAGTGGTCGAGGTCGAAGGACCGCGGCGGCAGGCCGACGAGCTCGGCTGCCTGGTGCAGCTCGGCCAGGGAGGTGTCGGAGATCAGGTGGCCCCAGAGAGTGCCGTGCCGCGGCCAGCGCGGGGTGTCGGCGTAGACGGTCATGGGTGGCCTCCGAGCGTGCTGGGGTGCGAGGTCCGGTCGGGGACGACGCGGGGTGAGGCCGAGCCTGCCAGACGGCGCAGCACCACTTCGAGCGGCCCCCGTCGGCCCCGGCGCTTCAGGGCCACGGCGCACGGGATCATCACCAGCCACACGGCCACCACGATCACCGCGGTGCCTGCCGTGCCGAGCCGGGCCCCGAGGTCCAGGGTGTAGGGCGGGAACAGAGTGAGGAACACGAGCGACTGCCCCATGTAGGCGCTCAGCGAGACCGCACCTAGGGCCTCGATGCCGTGCACGAGACGGGCCGTGACGGGCCCGGCGCCTCGTGCGGCATCGGGCACGGTCGGGGCTGTCCCGTCGGCCCCGACCGGCCGTCGGAAGTGGTCCGACATGAGAGCGGCCGCCGCGGCGAGTCCGAGGGCTCCGAGCAGTCCTGTGTACTGGTGCAGGACCCCGAGGCTGCCGAGCACGATCTCCGCGTCGAGGTGCTGATGGGCGGGGTCGAGCACGAGCACGGCGACCAGCGGGACTGCGCCGAGGAGTCCGAGGCCGAGGCCCCAGCGGGCGATCGGCACGAGCACATCGCGGTTCGCGGCGACCTCCTCGAACAGTCGCAGCCGGGCGGCGATCGCCCCGATCGCCATCGGGGTCAGCAGCCCCATGTCGGAGACCAGGGAGGTCGCGACCTCGGCGCCGGCCTCATCGGTGCGCAGGCGCAGGCTGCTCAGATAGTCGGGGGCCGCGGCCGAGGCATAGCCGTCGGATCCGGACAGCCCGATCGTCCCGTCGACCCAGCCCCAGACGCCGAGCGCCGGCAGGGCGAGGATCGCGGCGAACGGCAGGATCGCACGGTGACGGGTCGCGAACAGCACGCAGAGCATCCCCACCATCGCGTAGGCGACGAGGATGTCGCCGCTGAACAGCAGGATCGCGTGGGCGAGGCCGATCGCGAGCAGAGCGATGTGGCGTCGCAGCATGCGCAGCACGAAGTGTCCCGTGCGCTCCCCGGCCTCGCGCGAGCGGCGGTAGATGATGCCGATGCCGTAGCCGAAGAGCATCGCGAACAGCGGGAAGCCGCGGTTGTCCGCCGTGAGACCGATCAGGACGTCGACGATCCGGTCGGGCACGGTGGCGTCGACCTGCTTGAGGAGCACGGTCCACGAGGAGCCGTGCAGCCAGCCGATCGTGTTGGCCAGGGCGATGCCGAGCAGAGCCAGGCCGCGGGCGAGGTCCGGGCCACCGGCGCGGCGGGCCAGAGGTACGGAGCCGGTGCCGGCGACCTGGGTCATCAGGACCTGTCGGCCGGGGTGCCCTGGTGGTGGCGCAGCAGCCAGCGGCCCTTCTCCCGCACCCACACGGAGCTGCGGGCGACGCCGCCGGAGGGTCCTGTGGTCCGGTACTGCAGCAGCACGATGCCGGGGGCGAGCTCGTCGGCGACGAACTCATCGGCCTCCAGGCCGGGGACCGGGGCGAGATGGGCGAGGATCTCGTCGCGGTCATAGCTGCGACCGCTCGCACCGATCTCGGTGAAGGCCGGGTGGAGCAGCTCGGCGGCGCTGGGGGCGTCGGCACGCAGCAGGTCCGACAGCAGCGCCTGCTCGCGCGCGGTGATCTGCTCGAAGTCGGTCGCGCCAGGGGCGTCGGCGGCGAGCACCGTGTCCTCACCGGCGGTGCTGCAGGAGGCCCTGCCGCGAGAGGTCGCGACGGGCTCGGGGTCGCGCTGCTCCAGCAGGCTGAAGAGGTCGTCCTCCGGCATCGCGCTCGGGGCGGGGCGGGACGGGGTCGTTGAGGCCGCGCCTGAGGCTGGGGCAGCGGCCGGCGCAGTGGCAGTGGCAGCGGCAGAGGACGTGGGCGAGGAAGATCCCGTGGAGCTGCCCGTGTACCCGGGACCGACCTGCGGATCCTGCTTCCTGGAGAAAGCGGTCGCGGCGGCGTTGGCGCGCACGTCCGCCGCTTCGTTCATCGCGTGCCCGGAGTGGCCCTTGACCCATTCGAACTCGACGCTGCGGCCGGCCAGGGCGCGGTCGATGTCCTGGAGGAGCTCGACGTTCATCACCGGCTTGCCGTCCTTCTTGCGCCAGCCCTTGCGCTTCCAGCCCGGCATCCACTTCGTGACCGAGTTGATGACGTACTGGCTGTCGCACAGGATGTGCAGGTGCTGATCGGCGTCGACGGCGGTGGCCTCGAGCAGGTCCAGCACGGCCTTGAGCTCGCCCATGTTGTTGGTGCCGTGGGGCCAGCCGCCCGCGCGCCAGGTGGAATCGTCGATGTACCAGGCCCAGCCGGCCGGGCCGGGATTGCCCAGGGCGGAGCCGTCGGCGGCAGCAGTGATGGTCATGGACCAATCGTTCCACAGCGGGCCGACGTCCCTGCACGTGGCCGCGCCGTGCGCCGTCCGATGCGGGGTTCCTCTCGTGGCGCGTCGTCGTGCTGCGGCGTCGCCGCTCGTCAGCGCAGGCGGGCCACGGTCATCCCGGCGGTCGTGGGCGGCTGGTCCATGGCGAGCATCGCCGCGGGCAGGTCCTCGAGGTCCAGGATCCGGCCGACGGTGCGGCCGAGGTCCAGGCGTCCGCTCGCGATGTCGGCGAGCAGGTCGCGGTACTCGGCGACGGCGAGGCCGTGGCTGCCGAGGATCTGCAGCTCCTGCCCGATCACCTGCCCCATCGGCAGGGCGGGGTCCGCGTCCTCGCCCAGCAGCAGGCCCACCTGGACGTGCCTGCCACGGGGGCGCAGCGAGCTGATCGCCGTGCGGGCTGTCGCCGCGGAGCCCAGGGCATCGAGGGTGACGTGGGCACCGCCGCCGGTGGCCTCGCGCACCCGCTCGACGATGTCGGGGCCCGACGCGAGGGCCGTCGCGCCGAGCTCGGCGGCGGCCGCGAGCGCGTGCTCGGAGACGTCGATCGCGACCACGTCGGCGCCCGCGGCGAGGGCGACCATCACGCAGGCGAGGCCCAGTCCGCCGCAGCCGAACACGGCGACGCTCTCCCCGGCGCCCACGCGGGCCTGGGTGAGCACGGCGTGATAGGCCGTGCCGACGCGGCAGCCGAGGCCGGCGGCGAGGGTCATGTCGATGCCGTCCGGCAGGGCGACGAGGTTGTGGTCCGCCTCGATGACCACGACCTGCTCGGCCCAGGATCCGGGCAGGTCGAAGCCGGGCTGGTGCTGGTCCGGGCACACCTGGGGCGCTCCGGCGAGGCACTGCTCGCAGCGTCCGCAGGAGAGGATGAACGGTGCGGTGACCCGGTCCCCCGGCGCGAACCGCGTGACGTCGGCGCCGACCTGCTCGACGACGCCGGCGAACTCGTGACCGGGGATGTGCGGGAGGTGCACGGAGTCGTCATGGCCCTGCCAGGCGTGCCAGTCGCTGCGGCACACCCCGGTGGCGTGGACGGTCACAACCGCGCCGCGGGGTGGGCACTCGGGGTCGGGGACCCCGACCAGGGACGGCTGCTCACCGAAGGCGTCGTAGCGTACTGCTCTCATGGGGCCATCCTCCCGCAGCCCGGTCGGTGCGCGCCGGGACGATCACACCAGCCCTTCCGGAGACGCCACCGAGCCGGTGAGCGACCGCGCAGCCGACCGGAGCGCTCAGGCCGTACGCGCCCAGACCCTCGAGCGCTGATGCAGGACGAGCAGGCCGCCAGCGATCGCCACCACTGCCACGGGAACGAATGCGACGGACGACGCGGGTTCCGCAGCGCCCTGTCGACCGAGCACCGTCCCGAGCACCAGGACGAGCATCTGCACCCCGTAGATCGCGAAGGTCACGAGGAGGTACATCCCGAAATACGACAGCAGAGCCCGGCCCCACACCACCGTCGACGAGCTGCTCAGCGCGTCACGGCCCACCCAGAGATGCGACCACATCACAGCCGGCACCCATACCGCCAGGTCCTGCCAGTAGTAAAGGGTCGGTGCGGGCAGGAAGTATCCGGCCACCTCGATCCGTCCGAGGGTCGCGGGCTCCACCACGCCGCCGTGCGGGCCGAGCAGGACCGTGACGGCCGCGACGAGCAGCAAGGCCATCTGTGCGAGCAGCACGAAGCGCACTCGGGCACGCACGTGGGCGGCCCGAGAGATGCCGAGCGTCCCCCGCAGCACGCTCTCCCTCATCGGATCCCGGGGACCTGCTGCGACGGGCACGGCGACTGCGAGCAGGATAGGCACGATGCCAAGCCGCGCGAGCTGTCCGACCGCGAGGAGCAGGACCGCCAGCGCGACGACACCGCTTCCCCACAACAACGGGCGTTGGAGGGTGAGCTCGAGGCGGAGGGCGCGGTTCGGCGGTGCCCCGGAAGTCCCGCGCAGTGTGGCGGTCACGCGAGAGCCTCCGTGTCGTGGCGGCCGCTCCGGGCGGCGAGGGTGAGGCTGACGATCTCAGGCAGGGTCGGCTCCCGCAGCGCGGTCCCAGGAGGGAGACCGACGGCGTCCTCGACGGCGATCAGCGCCTCCCGGGCGCCGTCGCCCCCGACAGTGCGCGCCCCGCCGGGGACGGACGGAGCGCCGGAGGAGTACGTGGCGACGACGTGGCTCTCGAGGAGCTCGTCGACGTCGCCCTCGAGCACCGTGCGGCCCTCGTGCAGCACCACGAGGTGGTCGATGAAGCGATCCATCCCGTCGAGGTCGTGGGTTGAGATCAGGATCGAGCGGTCCTCCTCTTCCGCCAGGAAGCCGCGCAGAGTGTCCAGCAGGTCGGTCCGGGCGAGCGGATCGAGCCGCGCGAACGGTTCGTCGAGGATGAGGAACCGAGGATCCGCGGAGAGAGCGTGCGCGATCGAGAATTGGGTGGCCAGCCCAGCGGACAGGGAGGAGATCATCGCGTTCGGGCGGATGCGGTGCTCCCGGAGCATCCGGGCGAAGCCGTCGGCATCGAAACGGTCACCCAGCCGTCGTCGCAACGCGATCACATCGCGCGCCGTCCACTCCTCGGGGAGGACGGGCTCGTCCGGCACGACACCGACCCCGGTCGTGATCTCGCACGCCGCCGGGCCGATGGAGCACCCCAGGACCTCGACGATGCCGGCCGCTGGCCGCAGGACACCGGTAAGCGTGCGCAGCAGCGTCGTCTTCCCGGCGCCGTTGGTGGCGACCAGCGCCGTGGCGCGTCCCCTCGGTGCCGTGAGGCTGACATCGTCGAGAGCTCGGATCGGGGCACGTAAGCGGCCGCGGGGGTGCGGGATATCCACCGCCAGGTTGTCGACCCGGGCGGCGGGAGCGAGAGCGGGAGGGAATTGACTCACGCGAGCCTCCTGGGATGCGTCGAGCTCTGCATCGGACGGGTCATGCCGTCACCGCCAGATGCGTCGGGAGGCCCGAGTCGAGCTGAGCGATCCAGGCGCGCACGCGCCGTCTCAGCAGCAGGGACAGCAGCACGATGGCGAGCACAAGGATCGCAGCCGCGGCGATCAGCGACGGCCCGCCCCCGCTGCCGAGCACATCGAAGGTCATCAGGGGCCCGATGACGACGGCACCGAGCAGACCGGCGCAGAAGTAGACGGCCAATGAGGTCAGGAGCATCCCTCGACCCGGCCGACGCGTGACGCACTCGCCACCGACGAAGATCGCGACGACGAGCATCACGGTCCCGGAGTACAGGGTTCCCACCGGGACGACGAGGAGCGGCGAGAGCGACGGTGCACCGGAGACCGTGAACGTCGGCCCTGCGCCGCTGACCGGTTCCCGTCCCACTGCCGTGGAGAGCAGAGTCGCAGCACCCGCGGTGACGATCAGGGCGATGGTCTCCACGACGATCAGCGCCGACCTCCCCCGCACCCGGTCAGCGCGCGAGAGGCCGAGACCTGCGCGGAGCTCCTCGCGCTCGAGCGTGTCCGCCCTGCCGTAGCGGTACCAGGCCAGCGCCGCCCAGAGCGGGAGCACCGCCGTGAGTGCGTCCGTCAGCACAGCGGCGGCGGCGAGGCTCAGCACGCACAGCAGGATGCTGGCACCGAAGCGCCCGCTGTTCAGGCGCAGGTCCGCGATGAACGCTTGCCAGGTCGTGATCATGCCGCATCCTCCCTCGGGGTAGGGCGACGAGATACCGTCGCGGCGCGCAACCAGTGCGTGACCAAGTCACTCAGACCGGGGCGACGGAGATCGGCCCCTGGGGGCAACCCCGCGGCCTCCTCGAGATGCACCAGCGCGCGCGTGGTGCCGCCGGTCGTGACAGCCCCGATCAGCGGTGAAGCGATGCTTTCGCCGTCGGCTCCCGTCTCGGCACTGGCCTGCTCGAGCAGGAGGAACTCCTCGCGCAGCGTCTCTACGTCACCTTCGAGCACGTTCTGACCGTGAGCGACCACCACGAGGTGGTCCACGAATCGGTCCATGCCGTCGAGATCATGGGTCGAGAGCAGGATGGTGCGGTCCTCTCGTGCCATCAGGGCGCGGAGATTATCGACCATCCCGGTGCGGGCCAGCGGATCCAGACGGGCCAAGGGCTCGTCGAGGATGAGCAGGCGAGGATCGTGCGCCAGAGCTGCTGCGACGGCGAGTCGGGTGAGCTGCCCTCGGGAGAGCCCGCCGACGGACCTGCCTGCGGGAACGCGATGCTCGACGAGATACGCGTCGAACCGTGCACGGTCAAAGTGCCGGGCGGTCGAGCTATACGCCCTAGCGACGTGGCGCGCGGTCCATCGCGCTGGGTAGGCGGGGGCATCCGGCACGATGGCGACGCCGTCCGGCAGTCCGACGGTGGCCGGTCCCAACGACGTGCCGAGCACCTCGATGCTCCCGTCGGAGAAGGGCACCGCGCCGCTCAGCGCCCGTAATGTCGTGGTCTTCCCGGCGCCGTTGGTGCCGACGATCGCCGTCACCTGTCCAGCCGGCACCGTGAAGGAGAGATCGCGGACGGCCTGGATCGGTGCTGCATACGGACGCTCGTCGGAAGGCAGCTCGACAGCCAGATCGCGCACGACCACTGCGGCGTCCTCGGGCTCATCGAGAGCATCGAGCCGCGCAGGCCGCCGCGAGCGGGCGTCGCGGGCTGACGACGGGTCAGGGGGCAGGAAGCTCATCGGTCCTCCTCCTCGAGGGCGTAGGTGAGGCGGTCGTGGAGATCCACCGCGCTGATCCCGGCGGTGCGGGCGGCGCGGACGACCTCGGTCAGGGCGCCGTCGATGCGCTCCAGGGCGCGGCTACGCACCTGGTCAGGCTGCTGGGCCCGGACGAACACGCCCTTGCCGCGCACGGCGTCGACGAGCCCGTCGGCCACCAGCTCGTTGTAGGCGCGGGTGGTCGTGATGACGCTGACCCGCAGATCACGGGCGAGGACCCGGATCGAGGGCAGGGCCTCACCGGCAGGGAGGTCGCCCCGCAGGATCGCCTCAGCGAGGCGGGCCCGGATCTGTTCGTAGATCGGTTCGGGGGCGGACGGGTCGAGCGGGATGTGCATGCGCACCACTCCCCTTCGTCCAGAACCATCAACTGCCCCTACTGTCCATATTCACTATGAACAGTAGGGGCGGTGGTGTCAAGCGGACGGGGTCAAGCCGGCGATGTCAGGAGGCCGGGGCGGCGAGGGCAGCAATCAGGCGACCGGCTTCTCATAGGTCGCGTAGACGCTCTCGCGCACGAAGCCGAGGGCGTCGTAGAGGCGGGTCGCGCCGGTGAGCGATTCGGCGTCGACCTCGAGCTCGGCGCTCGAGTACCCGGCCTGCGATGCCGCCTCGAGGGTCCGCGCGAGAACTGCGCGGGCGATGCCGCGACCGCGGGCCGACGGGCGCGTGCCCACCAGGGCGATGTGCAGCACCCCGGGCTTGTCCTCGGAGGTGATCACGTAGCCGAGCACGGACCCGTCGGCGTCCACCGCGACGCTCGAGAGCTCACGCCGCGAGGTGTGGGAGGACCACCAGATGTTCCAGCGCTCCGCAGTCACCGGGGCCGATCCCCAATGGTCGGCGAACGCATCGAGGTGGGCGAGGCGGGTGGCTTCTCGCTCCGAATCCTCCGGGGCGCTGACCCGCACCCCCGGCAGATCGACCGTCGGGAGAGCCGCTCCGGGCAGCTCGCGCACCATGGTCAGCCAGCTGCGGGCGCGCTGGTAGCCGCGCTGGGCGAGGAGCGGGCGCACCTCGGCGCCACCGGTGAGCGGGGCGTCCGTCGGTGCGTTCGCCTGTGCTTCCGTCGCGGCGTCCGCCTGTCCGTCGACCTCGGGGTCCCGGCCTCCGGAGACGCGGAACACGGCGATCGCGACGTCGGGGTGACGCTCGGCGGCGAGCTGGGCGGCGCGGGCCTCGGCCCAGGTGAACAGCTCCGTTCCCAGGCCCTGGCGGCGGCGAGCGGGGTCGACGGTGCCCATGAGCTGGCAGCGCACCCGCCCCTCCGAGTCGGGGGCGGTCGAGACGTCGACGGCGCAGAAGCCGAGCAGCTCCTCCCCCTCGCGCACCGCCACGGAATCCCGGGCGAGGTCGAGGTCGGGCATCGAGAGCCATTCGCGGATGCTCGGCTCCTCGGCCGGCTCGCCGGACTGCTCGACAACGTCCACGCGGTTCAGCAGGGCGGTGAGGGCAGGGACGTCCTCGAGGGTCAGCGGGGTCCAGGTCAGAGAGGTAGGGGGCAGGGCGTTGGTCGTGGAGGTCACCGGTCAAGTGTAGGGAGCCGGTACACGCTCACGTGGCTGCCCGACTCCGCGGTGAACTCGGCACGGTCCCAGTCCGCCCAGCGGCTCTCGAGCGTGAAGCCCGCCAGCTGCGCCATCAGATCGAGCTCGGCGGGCCAGATGTACCGCTGCGGCGTGCGGCCGATGCTCGCCTCGCGGGACCCGTCCACCTCGGGGTCGAAGCGCACGTGATGGGACACGAGGACCTGGCGCAGGGTGTCATAGGTGTCGACCAGCAGGTAGCCGGGCTCGGAGTGCTCGAGCGTCCCTCCGGTCCCCGGGGTGAGGGAGCGCAGGTCCGGCACCATCAGCTCGATCACGAAGCAGCCGCCCGGAGCGAGGTGGCGCGCGGCGTTGCGGAAGCACTCGACCTGCTCCTCCTGGGTGAGCAGGTTCGAGATCGTGTTGAACACCAGGTAGACGAGGGAGTAGCCCTCCCCCGCCCGTGCGGTGGTCATATCGCCGGCGACGACCGGGATCTCCGTGGCGTCGACCTTCTCGCGCAGTCGGGCGATCATCGCCTCGGACAGCTCGATGCCGGTCACGGCGACGCCCGCCTCGTGCAGGGCGATCGCGACACGGCCCGTGCCGATCGCGAGCTCGAGGGCGCTGCCGCCGGCGGCGAGCCCCGCCAGGGTGGCGGCCGTCGGCCCCAGCACCTCCGGGGCGAACATGCCCTCCCCAGGGGTGTCGTACTCGGCGGCAGTGCGGGCGTCCCACAGGCGTGATTGATCGACCATGGCCCCATCGTGGAGGAGATCGCCCGGGGCGTCACGGGATTATCCGTGGTGCTCCGGGCGATCCCGGCGTCAGCGAGCGGGCCCTCGAGAGAGGATCCCGCGCGATATCAGGCCTCCTGCTCGAAGGCGGCAGCCTTCTCCTGGACGGCGCGCAGTCGTGCCAGATCGAGCTTGCGGCCGCGCTCGAAGTCGACGATGCCGTTCTTCTCCTGGAACACGTCGGTCATCTGCGTGTAGCAGTAGGCGAACATGAGCGGGTCCTCGAGCAGCACCCGGGTGAGGCCCTCGAAGCGCGTGTAGAGCTCCTCCTCGCTGCGGATCCGCTGGCCGTAGCCCCAGGACTCGGCGGCATTGTTCCCGGCGCGGTCGGCCTCCTCGGCCTTGCGCGCCTCCTCCTCGTTCCACCAGATGCCGCCGTACTCCGAGACGAAGTAGGGCTGACCGGCGTAGGGAAGGGAGAAGGCGCCGTCCGCGAAGGGCATCTCGTCGGGCCCGAGGTCGCGCCGGTTCGCGAAGGGCTCGCCGGCGGCGAGGCCGGACTGCTCCTCGCGGAAGCGCTCCGGGTCCTGCTCATACGAATGGGAGTCGTAGACGTCCGCCCCGCGCACCCTGTGGGAGTAGCCGGAGGCGTCGAGCACCGGGCGGGTGGGGTCGGCGAGCTTGGTCGCGTCATACATCGCCTGGGTGACCGCGTCGAGCTGGGTGATGCGGTCGTGCATCAGCTGATGGGTCTCGTTCAGCGGGCACCAGCCGATGATCGAGGGATGGTTGAGGTCGCGCTGGACCGCCTCGACCCACTGGCCGACGAAGGTCGCCGGGGGTTGCTGGTTGTCCCCGTCCGGCCCGAAGCCGTGGACGCCCCAGTCGCCGAACTCGCCCCAGGTGAGGTAGCCGTGCAGGTCCGACCAGAAGTGCATGCGCTGCTCGAAGACCTTCTGGTGGAGCCGGGCGCCGTTGAAGCCCGCCTCGAGGGAGAGGCGGATGTCGGTGGTCATCGCGGCGTCCGTCGGGGAGGTCATGAAGGACTCCTCCCAGTAGCCCTGGTCGAGCACCAGGCGCTGGAAGACCTTCTCGCCGTTGATCCGGAACTCGTGGTCGCGCAGCGAGGTCGAGCGCAGGCCCGCACACGAGCGGACCTCGTCGAGCACGGCGCCGTCCGCGCCGAGCAGTCGCACGGTGAGGGCGTAGAGCTCGGGCGTGCCGGGGCCCCAGACGCGCACGTCGTCCTCGGGGATCGCGAGCTCCAGGTGCGGGGCCAGGTCCAGATCGGCGCGCACCGCGGCCCGGGCCACCTCGTCCCCGCCGGGCACGGAGGCGACGACCTCGAGGCGGGTGCCGGCGGTGGTGCGCGAGAGCGGCACGTCCAGGGCGAAGGAGCGGCCGCCGAGCGAGGGCAGCACGCGCAGCGAGCGGATCTCGTCGGCCGGGACGCCCTCGAGCCACACGCTCTGCCAGATGCCGGTGGTGCGGTGGTAGTTCGCGGCGGTGGGCTTGAACTCGTGGGACTGCTTGCCGCGGGCCTGCGGGACGCCGTGGGGATCGCGGGCGCGCACCACGATCTCGACCTCCGCGCCGGGGCCGACGGCGGGGACGATCGAGAGATCGGCCGAGAATCCGGTGAAGCCGCCGCGGTGGCGGGCCACCTCGACCCCGTTCGCCCAGACGGTCGCATCCTGATCCACGGCCTCGAAGCGCAGAATCGGGCGCAGCCCCTCCCAGTCGGCGGGAACGGTGACGGTGCGGCGGTACCAGACGGCCTCGAGGAAGTCGCGGTTCCCGATCCCGGAGGCCTCGGTCTCCGGGGCGAAGGGCACGAGGATCTCGGAGTCCAGGTCGCGCTCGAGCAGTCCGCGGTCCCGGCCGGAATCACCCTGGTCGATCTCGAACTGCCAGGTGCCGTTCAGCGTGAGCCAGGTGGGGCGATGCAGCTGGGGGCGCGGATGCTCGGGGCGGGGCACGTCCGTCACCGCGGACAGCGGGGCGTCGAGCAGTGCGGCGAGCTCGTCGGCGCGGGAGAACAGGGAGCTGAGGTGCTCCGGGAGTTCGGGGGTCTGGGCGTTCACGAACGGCTCCTGGGATCGGTGGTGCTCGGCGCTGAGTCTCCGGCGCACTCGAGGCGCCGGTACGGATCGGTCAGGATCCAGTCAAGCGCACCCGACCCCTGATTGCAACGTGGGAACCGAGGATTCTCAGGGCCTTCGCCCGGCCGACGGTCGCGCTCGGGTGGACTCCCGCCGATCACGGCCCGGGGGGCTCCGACTTGATCAACCGGTGGGCGATCACGCCCGGGTGGATTCCCGCACGATCAGCCGATGGGCGATCACGGTCTCCGCCCCACCCGTTCGGCTCGCCCCGCGCTTCCCGCTGTCGTCGGCGCCCGCGGCGGCCTGGCCGGCATCCCGCTCGGCATCCTGCTCGGTTCCCCGCTCTGCGCCGGAGATCGCGGCGGCGAGGGCGGCCGCGACGAGGGCGTCGAGGTCCGGGGCGACCGAGGTCAGGGTGGGGACGGTCCAGGCGGCCTCGACCATGTCGTCCCAGCCCACGACGGCGACGTCGTCCGGGACCCGCAGTCCCCGCTCCCGCAGGGCGGCGAGCGCGCCGATCGCCAGCAGGTCGTTGCCGGCGACCACCGCGTCGAAGGCGATGCCCTCCTCCAGCGCGCGGAGCACCTCCTCGCGCCCGGACTCCCGGTCCCAGGCGCCGGTGGCCCGGATCAGAGCGTCCTCCAGCGGGAGCTCGGCGAAGCGGCTCGCCGCCGTGAACCCGGCCAGACGGTCCGTGCCGGTCGAGCGCACTGCCCCCTCGGCACCGAGGAACAGCAGGCGCCGATGGCCGGTGCCGACGAGATGGCGGACCACATCCGCCGCGGAGGAGACGTTGTCGATCGCCACGTGCACGACGTTCGGAGCGGCCGTGAGGCTCTCCCCCAGCAGCACCACCGGCGGCCCCGAGCGACGGTCCAGGAGATCGGAGGGCTCGAGCGCGGAGGGCGAGATGACCACCGCGTCGACGGGGCGGGCGGTGCGGCCGCGCACGTGGGCCCGCTCCACCTCGGCGCTGTGCAGGGACACTTCCACGCTCACCGTGTAGCCGCGCTCGCGGGCGGCGGCCTGCATGCGCTCGGCGAGGCGGGCGAAGTAGGGGTTCTGGAGCTCGGGGACCACCAGGGCGATCGACCTCGTGGGGCCGCCGCGCAGATCTCGGCCGATGTGGTTGGGCACGTACCCGAGCTCGTCGATCGCCGCGAGCACCTTCTCCCGGGTGTCGGCGCGCACCACAGGGCGCTCGTTGACCACGTTCGAGACCGTCTTCCAAGACACCCCCGCGCGCTGGGCGACGTCCTTGATGCTCACTCTGCGTGCCATCGCTCGCTCCTCGTCCGTCCTGTCACCAGGGGGCGTCGCCCCCGTCCCCACCGTCTCACGTGGGAAGGATACCGGCTCCCGCCAGCACGCCGGCGCGGGCGCGATCCGGGCTCCGACGCGGGCTCGATCAGGGCTGCGACGCGGACTCGATCAGGGCTCCGACGCGGACGCGATCCGGGCTGCGACGCGGACGCGATCCGGTGCAGAAGATCCCTCGGTGCGCGTCGCGCAGGTCACCTGCAGGCGGGGCCGACGGGGGTGGCGGCAGTGGTATCTCACATCCTGCGCGTCGATCATTCCCCCAGGAGGGAGCCCGGTCTACCGTTGCGCTTGCGTGCCGTCATCCCGCCGCGGCACAGGTCCCACCTCTCAGTGGTGACAGCGCAGCCTCTGAGCCGCTGCCACGGCAGCGCCTGGGCACCGGACGCATCGGGCGGGATCTGCATCTTCAGAACGGATCTCCGTGACCTCCCCCGATTTCGTACGCCTCGGCGTGCCCTCTGTCCTGGTCGACGCTCTTGCGCCCCAGGGCATCACCCAGCCCACCCCCATCCAGGCCGCGACCCTGCCGGACTCCCTGACCGGTCGCGACATCCTGGGCCGGGGCCGCACGGGCTCCGGCAAGAGCTACGCCTTCCTGCTGCCCCTGGTGGCACGCCTGATCGCCGAGCCCAAGCGCCGCGCCCCCCGTAGGCCGCGCTCGCTCATCCTCGCCCCCACCCGCGAGCTCGCCTCGCAGCTCGCCGATTCCCTGGTGCCGCTCGCGGCGGCCACCAGCCTGCGCAGCACCGTCGTCTTCGGCGGCGTCGGCCAGAACCCTCAGGTCAAGGCCCTGGCCAGCGGCGTCGACGTGCTCGTCGCCTGCCCCGGTCGCCTGCTGGACCTGATGGGACAGGGTCACGTGGACCTCGGCGGCGTCGAGATCACCGTGATCGACGAGGCAGACCACATGGCTGACATGGGCTTCCTGCCCATGGTCCGCAAGATCCTCGACAAGACCCCGCCCAAGGGCCAGCGGATGCTGTTCTCCGCGACCCTCGACTCGGGAGTCAACAAGCTCGTCAAGCAGTTCCTGCACGAGCCCGTCACCCACTCGGCGGATCCGGCCTCCAGCCCCGTCGGCACCATGGAGCACCACGTGCTCGAGGTCGACGGCAATGCGCGCTTCGACGTGCTGCGCGACCTCGCCGCCGCACCCGGCCGCACGATCATGTTCACCCGCACCAAGTACGGCGCGAAGAACCTCGCCCGCAAGCTCGCCGCCCGCGGTGTGGATGCTGTGGATCTCCACGGCAACCTCTCGCAGAACGCTCGCACGCGGAACCTCGAGGCCTTCGGCTCCGGTGAGGCGACCACCATGGTCTGCACCGACATCGCCGCCCGCGGCATCCACGTCGACGAAGTGGCCCTCGTGGTCCACGCCGACCCGCCCGTCGAGCACAAGGCGTACCTGCACCGCTCGGGCCGTACCGCCCGCGCCGGTGAGTCGGGCACCGTCATCACCGTGCAGACCTCTGATCAGAAGCGCGACGTGAGCGACCTGATGCGCAAGGCCGGCATCAAGCCGACCTACCACTCGCAGGTCAACCCCTCCTCTGCCGTGCTCACGCAGCTCGCCCCCGGCGAGCGCACCGAGATGCACGAGCCCCGTTCCCCCGAGCCCGCCGAGCGCCCCGAGCGCACCAGCGGCGGCCGTGGCGGTCAGGGCGGTCGCGGTGGCCGAGGCGGCCAGGGCGGTCAGGGTGGTCGCGGAGGCCAGGGCAGCGGTCGCGGCGGCCAGGGCGGTCGCGGCGGTCAGGGCTCCGGCGAGCAGGGCGCACGTCCCGAGAGCGGCCAGCGCTCCGGTGGCGGCCAGCGCTCGGCCGGCGGCCGGCGCGGTGGCCAGGGCGGTCGCGGCGGGCAGGGCGGCGAGGGCCGTCCCGCACGCAGCGGCGGCCGTCGTGACAGCGCCCCCGCGCGCTACACGACCAGCTCCGAGGGCTCCGGGAACGGCTCCGTCGGCGGCGGCCTCGCGGCCTTCTCCTCGGGACGCACCCGATGACCGAGGCCGGCGCCGGTCGGCGCCGGGCCGAGTCGCCTGCGCGCCACACGATCGACGAGATCCTCGACGCCGCCCGTCTGGGCGTGGAGCGCATCGAGCCGGCCGCGCTGCCCGACCTGATCGAGCTGGGTGCGCACGTCATCGACATCCGCACCGCGGCGACCCGTGAGCCCGAGGGCCACCTCCCCGGAGCGACCGTCATCGACCGCCTCGTGCTCGAGTGGCGGCTGGATCCCAGCAGCGCGCACCGGATGGACGGTGGCCCGGAGCACGACGACACGATCGTCGTGGTCTGCAACGAGGGCTACTACTCCTCGCTCGCCGCTCGTGACCTGCGGGATCTCGGGTTCGAGAACGCCACCGATCTGGTCGGCGGCTTCCGCGCCTACAGCGAGGCGGGCCTGCCCACCGAGGCGGAGGCCACCCGCGTCGTCGTCTGATCGCGTTGTCGCCCGTCATCGTCTGACCGCATCATCGTCTGACGTCGACGGGCTTCCGGGCCGGGATCGACACCCTCAGGGGTGCCGGTCCCGGCCCGTTCGCTGTCAGGGCGGGTCAGCTCACGCCCGCGGCACGGTCACGTCAGCTCGCGCTTGAGGATCTTGCCGGTCGCCGTCATCGGCAGCTCCTCCAGGATGACCAGCTCGCGGGGGTATTTGTAAGAGGCCATCTGCTCCTTGCCCCAGGCACGCAGCTCCTCGACGGTGACGCTCGCGCCCTGTTCGAGGATCACGAAGGCCTTGATGTCCTCGCCGTGCTCCTCGCTGGGCACTCCGACCACCGCGGCGAGGGAGACCTCGGGATGCGAGATCAGCACCTCCTCGATCTCCCGCGGATAGACGTTGTAGCCGCCGCGCACGATCATGTCCTTGGAGCGGTCCACGATGAAGTAGAAGCCCTCCTCATCGCGCTTGGCGAGGTCGCCGGTGCGGAACCAGCCGTCGCGCATCACCATCGCGGTCTCCTCGGGGCGTCCCAGGTAGCCGGTCATGATGTTGTGGCCGCGCACCACGAGCTCGCCCACGGCGCCGACCTCGGTGACCTCCGCCCAGTCCGGATCCGCGGGGTCGATGAGCATGACCTCGACGCCCCACACCGGCAGCCCGATGGATCCCGGGCGCGGCCTCTCCGCGAGGGAGAAGCAGGCCACCGGCGAGGTCTCGGAGAGCCCGTAACCCTCCATGATCGAGATCCCCAGGCGTTCGCGCACCTCGGTCAGGATCTCCACGGGCAGCGGCGCGCCTCCGGAGATGCCCAGGCGCAGGGTCTTCGTGATCGCCGTGGCCCCGGGGACCTCGTCGAGGGCGTGGAGCAGGCCCCACCACATGGTGGGCACTCCGGCGAACACCGTGACCTGATGTGCGGTCATGAGTTCGAGCGCCTGGCGGGCATCGAAGCGGGGCATCAGCACCAGCGTGGCCCCCATGGAGAATCCTGCGTTGAGGTTCACGGTCGCCCCGAAGGTGTGGAAGAGCGGCAGCGTCACCAGGTGCGTGTCCTCCCCCGGCTGCGAACCGAACAGGCGGTTGCAGGTCAGGGCGTTCATCAGCTGATTGGAATGGCTGAGCTCGGCGCCTTTGGGACGCCCGGTCGTGCCGGAGGTGTAGAGCACCACCGCGGTGTCGGTCTCGCGGGCCTGCACCGTGGAGAAGGTGGTGGGCTGCTGCGCCACGGACTCGGCGAGGGTGGGCACCCCGTCGAACGGGCTCGGGGCCGACGGGTCGGCCGTCATCAGCACGAGGTGCGGCGGGGAGGCCGCTGCCTGTGCGCCGTCGTGCCCGTACGTGCCGATCGGCAGCTCCTCGGTCCCTTCGAAGCAGAAGAAGACCTTCGCCGCGGCGTCGTCGAGGAAGTAGGTGACCTCGCGCGCCTTGTTCAGGACGTTCAGCGGCACCACCACGGCACCGGCCTTGAGGATTCCGAAGTAGACGATCGGGAACTGCGGGAGGTTGGGGCAGCTCAGCGCTACCCGGTCCCCGGGTTCGACGCCGAGGGAGACCAGCAGGTTGGCGACCTGGTTCGCGGCGGCATCGACCTGGGCGTAGGTCAGGCTCAGCGGGCCCAGAACCAGGGCCGTGTGATCGGGTCGGGTGCGGGCGCTGTCCTCCAGCACGATGGAGAGGTTGTACATGGACGGGCTCCTTCGGACGACGGTGTCTCGATGGAGGCTCACGATACGAGCCGGGCGTGTCAGATGGTCTGTGTAAGCCGTACCGAGAGGAACGGTAAGAATCATGACCATGACCAACGAGAAGCAGCAGCCGGGCGGTGAGCCGTCGGGCCAGGATTTGGTCGAGCAGTTGAAGGCCTCCGGACGAGCTCATCGAACGCATCACCAACAACACTTCGCTACTTGCGCAACTGACGAATCCATATGAGGATCGAGACGCCCGCCGAACGACGCCCAGGAGACCCGATGGATGCACGCACCGAGCTCGAGTCCAAACCTGTGCTGGACCGGCAGGACCCCACCGAGCTGCAGCTCGCCGCCGCGGCCGACACCTTCGCCATGCTCGCCTCTCCCGCCCGTCTGCACCTGGTCAGCCTCATGATCACGGGCCGGTTCGACGTCGGCTCGCTGGCCGCCAAGGTCGGACTCAGCCTCCCCACGATCAGCCAGCACCTCAGCAAGCTGCGGCTGGCCGGCATCGTCTCCGCACATCGCGAAGGCCGCCACAGCTTCTACACCGTGGAGGACCCGCACGTGCTCTCGCTCGTCGAGCAGATCTTCGAGCACATCGCCCCGGACGGCACCCTCGCCCCGGATCCCCCGATGCCGGCCACCGCGCGACCTGCAGCACCACCGGCACCACGACCCGCAGCGCCGCCGCCAGAATCCTCCCTGCCCGTCCCCTCCGACAAGGACTCCCGCGCATGACCGCCCCGCATCCCGACACAGCCGCTCCACGGCCCGCCTCAGGCACGAAGGTGGACCTGCGGAAGTTCGCCTGGCTCTCCATCGTCACCGCGATCCTCACGATCGTGCTGAAGACCGGTGCCTGGGCGATGACGGGCTCCGTGGGCCTGCTCTCCGACGCCGCCGAGTCCACCGTGAACCTGGTCGCCGCGGTCGTCGCCCTGATCGCCCTGACCGTCGCCGCGCGTCCCGCCACCGAGCGCTTCCTCTACGGCCGGGCGAAGGCCGAGTACTTCTCGGCCGCCATCGAGGGCCTGATGATCTTCGTGGCCGCCGCCGTCATCATGGTCACCGCCGTCGAGCGGTTCGTGAACCCGCGCCCGCTCGAGAACCTCGGCATCGGCCTGGTCATCGTGGTGATCGCCTCCGTGCTCAACGGCGCGGTCGCCCTGGTGCTGCTGCGCGCCGGCAAGGCGCACCACTCGATCACCCTCCGCGCCGACGGCAAGCATCTGATGACCGACGTCGTCACCAGCGCCGGCATCCTGGTGGGCGTGGGACTGGTGGCGCTGACCGGGTGGGAGAGGCTCGACGCGATCGTCGCCTTCGCCGTCGGCGTGAACATCATCATCGCCGGCATCAGCCTGCTCACCGAGTCGGTGTCCGGACTGCTGGACAAGGCCCTTCCGGACGAGGACCACGAGATCATCACGGAGATCCTGCGCCGCCGCACCGACGGCGTGAGCACCACCTTCCATGGCCTCCAGACCCGCGAGGCGGGCCGCGAGCGCTTCATGACCGTGCACGTGCTCGTCCCCGACGAGTGGACCGTCAAGCACGGCCACGACTACATCGAGGACCTCGAGGACGAGCTCAAGGGCGCCCTGCCCGGGCTCACCGTGCTCACCCACCTCGAGCCGATCTCCGATCCGGCCAGCTACGAGGACATCCCGGAGGCCCACGTGCCGATCCATGGGGACGACCACGACCCGACCCGTCCGCCGCAGAGCTGAGGCGTCCAGCCCGAGCTCCGGGCTCCGGGCTCTGGGCTCTGGGCTCTGGGCTCTGGGCTCTGGGCTCTGGGCTCTGGGCTC
>NZ_JABUXW010000104.1 GCF_014897585.1 Brachybacterium tyrofermentans
AAGCTAGCGCTCGCAGCGTAAACACCCCCGTGTCCACGAACCGGGGGTAGGCCCCACCCCAGCGCGCAGACCGTCCGCTCCTTGACGGGGATCGGGAGGTAGCCATGACCGGCCCGGCAGTGACGGCTCGTGCCCGGCGCGATCTCGACCTGAGCCCGGGCGGGACTCCAACTGCTGGGGTGTCGCGGTTCGTGGTTGTGCTCGCAGTGACCGGGACGATCCTGCTCGCGCTGGGCGCGTTCTGGCTGTCGTTCACCACTCTCCGTGACCTTGCCGTTCTGTCCGGGGTTCCGGAGGGGCAGGCGTGGATGTGGCCGTTGATCGTGGACGGTGTGATCTTGGAGGCCACGATCAGTGTCGTCGCGCTGCGGGATTCTGCCCGCACCGCCCGCAGGTTCGCGTGGCTGCTCCTCGGCGCGGGTGCAGGAGTGAGTGTGGCGGGGGCGTGTCAGATGGTCTGTGTAAGCCGTACCGAGAGGAACGGTAAGAATCATGA
>NZ_JABUXW010000045.1 GCF_014897585.1 Brachybacterium tyrofermentans
GCCATCCCTCGACGCTCTCGCACGAAACAGCTCACACATAGGAGACACGCCCTAGTTGTTGCGGGTCATGACGTTACAGCCACGGGGTCGGGTTGAAGGAGTGCCCCCGTCGTCACCCGCCCGGGACAGGTTTCTCAGGAATCTGCGGCATCCGCCTCGGCGCTCGCGCGGCGCACCGTCTCGAGGTGCACCGGGCGCACCGTGTCGACCGACCCCTCGATGTCGTCGTGGCTGCGCAGCCAGTGGGCGACGTAGGGGCAGACGGCCACGATCCGGTGCCCCTCGGCGACGCTGGTGACGAGCGCGGTACGGGTGAGGATCCCGGCCAGGCCCCGCCCGCCGAAGGCGTCGTCGATCACCGTGCGGTAGAAGATCCGCTGGTCATCGGGGTCCACGGCGGGATAGGTGAATATCGAGGAGCCAGCCTGCTCGCCGCCGACGAGGATGTCGAAGCGGCGGGAGAGGGTTCAGAGACCGCAGCTGGCGACGAGGCCCCACTGCGGCAGGCCAAACAGCTCGCGCGCACCCTCAGTCAGCACGTCGTCGACTACGGCACGCCCTAGCTGTATGAGGTCATGACGTTGTCGACACGTTCGTGGACTCGGGTGGCCGGGGGCTGATCAGCGCAGGCGGTGTGCGGCCGATGATAGTTGTAATGGTGGACCCAGACGCTGATCGCTTCGCGCCGTTCGTCTTCGGAGTAGAAGGCGTGGGCGTAGAGGCATTCCTCGGCGAGGATCCGCTGGTAGCGCTCGACTTTCCCGTTGTGCCGGGGCGTGTAGGGCCGGGTCCGCTGATGCCGGGAAGCATGCGCGTTCACGGTGCGGACGAAGGTCTTGGCGCGGTAGTTGGAGCCGTTGTCGGTGACCACCCGGACCAGACGCGTGATGCCGTGAGCAGCGAAGAACGCTCTCGCCCGGGAGAAGAAACCGATGGTGGTTGCCGCGGTCTCGTTCTCAAGAGCCTCGGTGTAGGCGAGGCGGGAGTAGCCGTCGATCGCGGAGTGCAGGTAGGTGTAGCCCACGCGCTGGTGACGTGTTCGGGTGCTGCCCCGGCCGTGGAGTCGCCAGCCGCCACCGGCGGGGATCTGCCCGACCTTCTTCACGTCCAGGTGGAGCATGTGGCCCGGGAAACGGGCGATGATCTTCCCGGGCTCACGGTTGTTCTCCCCGGTCGGGTCGAGATCTCGGCGGCGGGAGATCCCGAGCCGTTCCAGCCAGCGCCCGATGGTCCGGACGCAGTAGTGGTGGCCGCGGCTGGCGAGCTCGAGAGCGATGCGGCGGGCAGACCATTTGTGCTCTCGCCGCCAAGCGTCGATGAGCTCGAGGACCTCGATCGGTGGCCTCGAGGGTCTCCGTGCTGGGGCGCTGGTGCGGTCTTCCAAGGCTTCGGCACCGTCAGCGCGATAGCGGTGGACCCACTTCGTCAGAGTCGAGCGAGCGACGCCGGCTTCGGCAGCGACGTGGGCTATGGGTCGGCCATCATCTTCGACACGTTGGACCAGGCGGAGCCTTCCGGCAGGGGTCAGCGGCGAATTACGGTGGGTCATGGAACGGGTCTCTTCCAGCAGATGGACGGCTTCAGCACCACCCATCGTGCCGGTCAGGGACCCGTTCCTTCATCCCCGATCCGTGACTACAACGTCATGACCCGCAACACCTAGCGCCTCCGATTCACGGGACTCAGCTGGCCCCCGTCGGCCTGATACGCGCTGCCGGTGTCGCACGGCATCGTCAACGAAGTTCGGTGCCCGGCGCGCGCACCCGGCACGGACGGAGCAGTTGACAGGCGCGGAACAAACCGGTTTGATAGTGATCAATCAAACCGGTTTGCGCAAGGTCTCCCCGGTTGCTTGCCCATCCCACGCACAGCCGAGTTCCGCCTACGATGCTCGCCCCGCCCCACGCACAAGGAGGTGCCCGATGACCGCTCCCCGCAAGGCCACGATCGGTGACGTCGCCCGTCACGCCGGCGTCTCCAAGGGCACCGTCTCCCTCGCCTACTCCGGCAAGCGGCCCGTCTCGGAGGAGACCCGGCAGCGGATCTTCGACGCCGCGGAGGAGCTGCAGTGGACCGCGAGCCACCGCGCCCGGGCGCTGGCCACCTCCCGTACCGGGGCGATCGGCCTGGTCGTGGCGCGTGACCCCGAGGTGCTGGCCACCGATGCCTTCTTCTCGAAGTTCATCTCCGGCTGCGAGCGGGTGCTGGCCGAGCACGACATGGGGCTCATGCTCCACGCCGTCACCACCCCCGAGGCCGAGCGCCTCGTCTACGAGCGCCTCGCCGCCGGGCGGGCCGACGGCGCGATCCTGCTGGACGTGCAGGTCGAGGATCCCCGCTTCGAGCTCGTGCAGCGCCTGGGCCTGCCCGCTGTGGTGCTCTCCGCCGAGGAACCCACCGGGGGCGAGACCGCTGGGCTGCCCACGGTGTACTCCGATGACAGCCCGGCGGTCACGGAGCTCGTCGGCCGCATGGCGCAGGCGGGGCACACCCGGATCGCCCACGTCGCAGGCCCGGACCACTACATCCACGGGCGGATCCGCCGGGAGGCGTTCGCCGCCGCGATGCGCGAGCAGGGCCTGGACGGCTCCCTCGTGGTCGAGGGCGACTTCACCGCCGCCTCCGGGCGCGACGCCACCGCGCAGCTGCTGGACCGCGCCGATCCGCCCACCGCGATCCTCTATGCCAACGACATGATGGCGATCTCCGGCCTCTCGCTGGCCCACAGCCGTGGCCTGCGCGTGCCCGAGGACCTGTCGATCAGCGGCTACGACGACAGCGAGCTCTCTGCCCACCTCTCCCCCGCCCTGACCACCGTGAGCACCGGCGCCGTGCAGCGCGGCCAGATCGCCGTGACCACGCTGCTCGCCGAGATCGCCGGCGAACAGCCGCGCCACGTGCTCGCCGACCACACCACCGTCGTCCCCCGCGGAAGCATCGCCGCCCCGCCCGGAACCCCCACCCGCACCGCACCCTGAGGAGTTCACCGATGAACATCACCCGACGCACCTTCACCGCCGGCGCTCTCGCCGTCCCGCTGGCCGCCACCACCCTCGCCGCCTGCGGCAACGGGGGCGGCGGTGGCGGCGAGGCCGCCTCCGCCCGCGGCCCCATCACCATCTGGCTCTCCAACAACGAGCAGGAGGTCGCCTGGGGCAAGGCCATGGTCGAGGCCTGGAACGCCGACCACCCCGACGAGAAGATCACCGCCCAGGAGATCCCCGCCGGCCAGAGCTCCGAAGAGGCGATCACCGCTGCTATCACCGCGGGCACCACCCCGGATCTCATCTTCAATATCTCCACTGCCGCCGCGCCCGGCTGGGCCAAGCAGGGCGGCCTGGTGGACCTCAGCACCTTCGAGGACGGCGCGAGCTACATCGAGGACCGCACCGGCGCGGATGTCGCGACGGGCTATGCGGACGCCGACGGCAAGTACTACCTGCTGCCCTGGAAGTCGAACCCCGTGATGATCATGTTCAACAAGGATCTGTTCACCAAAGCGGGTCTCGATCCGGAGAACCCCGGGATGAACAGCTTCGACTCGTTCCTCGAGGGGGCCCGGAAGATCGTCGAGTCCGGTGCCGCCCCGGCCGCGATCTGGCCCTCTCCCACCAACGAGTTCTTCCAGCCCTGGTTCGACTTCTACCCGCTCTACATCGCGCAGACCGACGGCCTGCAGCTGGTCGAGGACGGCAAGTCCACCTTCGCCTCCGACGACGGCGCGGCGGTCGCGGACTTCTGGGCCACGATCTACGCCGAGAAGCTGGCCCCGAAGGAAGCGGCGACCGACGACGCGATGGCGACCGCGAAGACCGCCATGCAGGCCGCCGGCCCCTGGGCGATCAGCTCCTACAAGGACGCCTTCCCCGTGGGCTTCATGCCCGTCCCCACCGCGGAGGGCTCCGATCCGGAGACGGTGAAGACCTTCGCGGACTCCAAGAACGTCTCGATGTTCACCACGTCGAAGAACCAGGCCACCGCCTGGGACGTGCTGAAGTTCGCGACCTCGCAGGAGCAGGACGGCGCCTTCCTCGAGGCGACCGGGCAGATGCCCCTGCGCGCCGGTCTGCTGGACACCTTCGGCGACTACTTCGCGAAGAACCCCGACTACGAGGTGTTCGCCGGCCAGTCCGAACGGGTCGTCGACGTGCCCAACGTGCCCAACTCCGTCGAGGTGTGGCAGACGTTCCGGGAGAAGTACTCGGCCGCGGTCATCTTCGGCAAGGAGCCCGTCGAGGGCGCCCTGCAGGCGGCGGCCGACGAGATCGACACGCTCGTGCAGGGCTGATCATGACCGCCACCACCACCCGTGACGCCCCCGAGCGGAGCCGGCGCTCCCGGCTGCCGCTCGGCGGGCTCCTCGGGGCCCAGCCGCTGGGCCTGCTGCTGGTGCTCCCCTACGTGCTGTTCCTCGCCGCCGTGATGGCGTGGCCGCTGATCCAGGCGGTGTGGATCTCGTTCCAGGACTACTTCTTCACCGCGCCCACCGCGGTGGTGGAGCACCCCTTCGTGGGCTTCGAGAACTACGTCAGCGCGATCACCGATCCGCAGGTGCAGCAGTCCTTCGGCAACATCGCCGTGTTCCTGGTGATCAACGTGCCGCTCACCGCGATCCTCTCGCTCGTGCTCGCCTCGGCGCTGAACAAGATCGTGCGCTTCGCCTCCGCATACCGGGTCGCGTTCTACATCCCGTACGTCACCGCGAGCGTGTCGCTGATCGGCGTGTGGATGCTGCTGTTCTCCTCCGGCGGGCTCGTCAACACGATCCTCGGCCCGCTGGCCCCGGATCCGTCATGGCTGGTCAACAGCTCGCTGGCGATGCCGTCGATCGCGCTGTACGTGACATGGAAGCAGCTGGGGTTCTACATCCTGCTGTACCTCGCCGCACTGCAGGGCATCCCCAAGGAGCTGTACGAATCGGCGGCGATGGACGGCGCCGGCGCCGTGGGCCGCTTCCGGAACGTCACCGTGCCCGGGGTGCGCAGCGTGACCGCCCTGGTGCTGATCCTCGCGATCATCACCGGCGCGAACCTGTTCACCGAGCCGTACCTGCTCACCAACGGCGGCGGGCCCGACGGCGCCTCCGCCACCCCGGTGCTGCTCATCTACCAGAAGGGCATCCAGCAGACCAACCCCGACGTCGCCTCGGCGATCGGTGTGCTGCTGGTGATCGGCATCGGCCTGCTGTCGATCCTCGCCGCCCGCACCGGACGGGAGGACTGACATGACCCCCACCCCGCACCCCACGCGCCGTCGCACGGCAGGACACGGCGGCGCCCGACGCAGCAGCGTGATGCTCTACGTCGTGCTGACCGTGTTCGCCCTGGCGTTCGTGTTCCCGTTCTGGTTCATGGCCGTCGGCGCCTTCCAGGAGAACCCGACCACCTCCCCGGCGGATCTCTTCCCCACCGGTGGCTGGACCCTGCAGAACTTCACCGACATCAACTCGCGGCTGAACCTGATCCGGTCGCTCGCGAACTCGCTGATCTTCACGCTCGGCGTGCTCGCCGGCACCCTCACCTTCGGCTTGGTGGCCGGGTACTCGCTGTCCCGTCTGAACTGGCGGGGCCGCGGCGTGCTGTTCGCGATCATGCTCGGCGTGCAGGCGATCCCCTTCCAGCTGCTCATGATCCCGCTGTACGTGCAGGTCACCCGCACTTACGGACTGGGCGACTCGTACCTGGGCATGATCCTGCCGTTCCTGATCAACACCACCGCCGTGTTCATCTTCCGCCAGTTTTTCCTGTCCCTGCCGGAGTCCCTGTTCGAGGCGGCGCGCATCGACGGCGCCTCCGAGCTGCGCATCATGGTCGAAATCGCGGTGCCGCTGGTGAAGCCGGCGATCGCGACGGTCGCCCTGATCACCTTCATCGGGCCGTGGAACGAGTTCCTGTGGCCGTTCCTGATCACGAAGAACGCCGAGCTGCAGCCGCTCGCGGTCTCGCTGGCGAACTACATCTCCAACGTCTCCCGCACAGCGTCGAACCCCAACGGCGCGATCCTCGCCGGAGCGGCCACCCTGGCCTTCCCCGTGGTGCTGCTGTTCGTGTTCTTCCAGCGCTACTTCCAAGCCTCCGACATCAGCTCCGGGGTCAAGGGCTGACGCCCTCCCCGCAGCAGATAACTCCCTGTTCGTCCCTGTCATCCACTCCTGAGGAGAAGCATGTCCACCGTGTCCCTGTTCGGCGGAGCCACGTTCCCGCTCGGCCCGTTCGTCCCCTCCGAGAGCAACCCGATCCTGCGCCCCAAGGGCGACAGCTGGGAGTCCTCGAACCTCTACAACCCCGCGGCGCTCGTCGTCGATGACCAGGTGGTGCTGCTGTACCGCGCCCACGCGGAAGACATCGTCTCCCACATCGGGATCGCGTTCAGCGACGACGGCTACACCTTCGAGCGGGAGGACGCCCCGATCCTCTCCCCCGAGCACGACTACGAGCGGTACGGCTGCGAGGATCCCCGCATCGCGTTCATCGAGGGCACCTACTACCTCACCTACACCGGCTGGGACCGACGGATGGCCCAGTTGTGCCTGGCCACCTCCACCGACCTGCGCACCTGGACCAAGCACGGCCCGCTGTTCGAGCATTTCGACACCTTCAAGGTGATGGACCCGCGCGGACACAACTGGTCCAAGGCCGGCGTGATCGTGCCCCAGCAGATCGACGGAAAGTGGTGGATGTACTTCGGCGAGGGCGGCATCTACTGGGCCACCAGCGACGACCTCATCCACTGGACGCCCGGCACCAGCGACGACGAGCCGATGTACCTGCCCACCCCCGGCACCTTCGACGAGGCGCTCGTGGAGATCGGCACCTCCCCCGTGCTCACCGACGACGGCCTGCTGCTGATGCTCACCAACGGCGCCACCCGCGAGGTCCACGAGGACGGCACCGTCGACGTCGACTACCGCTGCGGCCAGATCCTCATCGACCCCGCCGAGCCCACCAAGGTCATGGCCCGCCTGCAGGAGCCGTGGCTGCGCCCCCAGACCTACGAGGACACCCACGGGCTGGTCTCCAACGTCACCTTCGTCGAGGGGCTCGTCAGGTTCCGCGGGAAGTGGTTCGCGTACTACGGGCAGTCGGACACGACACTGGCTGTTGCCGTGGCGGACCCGGCTGAGGGGTTCGGGGTGGGGCTCAGCGCGGACGCTTGACCTGTACGTCCGACTCCCACGGAGAACGGCGAGGCCGCACAGGCCAGGGATCTCGGGCACCAGCGGCATAGCAGAACGGCAGCAGCACGCCGTCGAGATGCTCGCGCCGTGGGCCGATTCCTGATGAGATATCCGCATGAGCCGACGTCGCCACGACCGCAACCCGCTCGGGCAGGGCGCTTTTCACCGCCCCGCGAGCCGGCACATCCCGCACACGCCAGAACCTGCGCCGTCCTCCGCTGTGCCTCCGGCAGATAACCCTCTGATCGAGGTGCTCCGCCCGGCGCTGCGCTCCGATGATCCGACCGTGTTCTGGATTGCCGCGGCGCCGCTGGTCGTGGAGCTCGCGGATCTGCGGCACCACCCCGAGGAGCTCCCCGAGGGCGTGGACCTGATGGACACCTTCCTCGAGATCAACGTCGCGGAGACCACCGCGCTGCTGCACATGATCGCGGCGATGTGCCCCGATGAGGACCTCCGCTCGCGGGCCCGGGTGGGACTCACCTCCCGGCGTCAGCCGATGCCGCCGCAGATCTCCGGCCTCGCGGACGCCACGATCACCGACACCGTGGCGATCACCGACGAGGTCGGGGAGAACCTGATGGTGGAGCTAACTCTCCCCCGCGGGGTGCGGGCCGTGCTCATCGCCTACATCCCCCGAGCCCCGGCGCTGTTCGTGAAGGACGCTTTCGTGGTCGGCGCACCGATGGAGGAGGTGCTCCACCGGTATCGCGAGATCATGGCGAGCGAGGGATCATCCCTGGACGAGGCCCTGGAGGTCGTCGCCCCAGCGGACGCTCGGACTCGCCTCGGCCAGGCCCTCGCCCTCACTCCCGCAGACGAGGGCACGGCGGGATCCGAGGAGCAGTGGCCGATGCTGAGGCCGTTCGTGGAGTTCGTCGTCGGCCTCATGCCAGCGGGTGGGACGGGGTACGACGAGGACGATCTCCTCGACGGCGCTCCCCTGCCGACCTCCGAGCGCCCGCCATGGATCCTCGAGGACGGCACCGATCTGGTCGCGGAGTTCACTGCCTCCGCGCACGCTGCCGGACTGGAGCGCGTCGAGACGGCGGCAGACCTGGTCGCCTACATGATGGTCGTGCTCGGTGGGGGCCTCGGCGACCCGCTGGCATGGAATCCGGAGCTCGCCGAATGGTTGCTCACCGACGTACTGCCGACCACCCCGATCCTCTCCGAGGATCAGGCCGCACAGGTCCCTTCCATCCTGCCACCGCTCGTCGCCTGGTCTCTCGAACGGACAGGAGAGGACCCCTCCGTGATCGCGCAGACCCTTCGTGAGATCACCCCGCTGCTCGAGCAGTTCCCGGTTCGTCGCGCTGATCCCCGGATGCGTGCGCAGCGGCTCGAGGAGCAGGTCGACCTCGCGCTCGAGCTCGGGGACCCTTCCGCGCTGCGCCTGGCGGATCTCGCTCTTCTCGTCGGCGGATTCGACGTGCTCGCAGAGCTCGACACCACGCCGCTGCCCACCGAGAGGCTCCCGCTCGAGCAGTTCCCCGACAATCTGCGCGATCTCGCCGCCGAGATCGACGCGCACCTGGTGGACGGGGTGAGCGCGCTCCTAGCGGGGCAGCCCGCCCCCGACCAGACCGCCGAGCTCCTCACCGCCTGCCGGCGCCTGCTGGCGCGCATCGCCGAGCTCGATGACGCGGTGCTGCGACGCAAGGCGAGCACCCGCAACACCGCCGCGGCGATCGTCTCGCTCATCGCCCGCGGCAACGAGCTGATGGGCTACGCCCCGGCGCCTCTGCACGAGAAAGACCTACGGCGTGCCTTCGACCTGCGCAGCAATCCCAGCCAGAGGGCACGCAACCTCGCGGAGGCCGCCGCATTGCCCCATCGCTGGTCCGGCATCGCACTCGCCGATCCGGGCCTGCTGCTCGGCACCGCGCGGGCCGAGATCCTCCGGAAGCAGGACGTGCTGCGGGAGCAGGATCCGCTTGCGGGTCCGGGCGCGATGGGACGACGATCCTGAGGATCGGGCGGGCCGGGCCCTCAGGACCTTCTACTCGAAGCTACTCTAAATAGTTTAGAGTAGGCCTATGTCGTCAGCGATCCTGCATGACCTCAACGCAGCACCGGCTCACGACCGTCTGCGGCGGCTCATCGAAGCTCCCGAAGACCAGTGGTTCGACCGGAAATCTGCTCGAATCGCACCGAAGGATCTGGCCCGAGCACTCACTGCCTTCGCCAATGCCGAAGGCGGCACAGTGGCGATCGGGATTCGCGACGGAGGCTACGACGGCGAGCTACTCACCGCGGATAAGGAGAACGCGCTCCGACAGGCCGGGATCGACTTTGCCGTTCCGCCGGTTCGAACGCTGGTGCATCGACTTCCACTCGACGAGGAGCGATCCATCCTTCGCATCGACATCCCCCCGAGCGAACATGTGCACGAGACCGTCAGCGGCGAGGTGTATCTGCGAGTCGGCGATGAGTCGAAGAAGCTCTCCTACTCACAGCGCCGAGAGCTCGACTACGACCGGGGCAGCGCGCAGTTCGAATACGAACCTGCCGTCGACGCGACCATCGAGGATCTGGATGGCGATGAGCTGACCGAGTATCGCGAGTCGATCGGTGCCACCTCTGACGACCTCACCGCACTGCGAGCACGGAGCCTAGTACGCCGGGACGGCACTCTTACCCAAGCCTCTGTGCTCCTGCTCGGCCGACATCCGCAGGACTGGCTCCCCCAAGCACATGTGCGCGTCACCCGCTTCAGCGACGACACTGCGGGCACCGGCCGTCGACAGACCGTCGAGTCCGGCATGGACACCCGACTCGAAGGCCCGATCGCCCGCATCGTCGACGAGGCAGCCGCTCTCATTGAGTCCTGGATTCCGCACCGCCGCGCTCTCGACACGAACGGGCGGTTCACCGACCAGTCACTCGTCCCGAAGGATGCCTGGCTCGAGGGTCTCGTGAATGCTGTCGTGCACCGTAGTTATTCGATGGCTGGCGATCACATCCGTGTGAACATCTTCCCCTCGCGCGTGGAGATCGAGAGCCCCGGCCGCTTCCCCGGACTCGCGGACCCCACCAGGCCCCTGGATATCGCCCGATACGCGAGAAACCCTCGGATCGCTCGTGTCTGCTCCGACCTCGGGATCACCCAAGAGCGCGGGGAAGGAATCCGACGCATGTTCGACGAGATGCGTCTCGTTGGCCTTGTCGACCCCGAATACCACCAGACCAGCGGAAGCGTACGTCTCACCCTGACCGCGCTCAGTCGGCTGAGTCCTGAGCAGCAGGCAGCTTTGCCCCGCGGTGCCGAGGAGATCCTCGCCGTACTCCGACACAGGGAGCACCCACTGGGCACCGGAGAACTCGTCGAGGCGACGGGCCGCTCTCGACCGTGGGTCCGAGCACAGCTCGAGGAGCTACGCGCAAGCGGCGTCGTCCACTGGGAGGGGAAATCTCCTCGCGACCCACGCGCCACCTGGTCACTTCCGCGATGACGTAGAACGCCATCGGTACCTGCTCGACGCTACTCGAAGCTACTCTAAAAAATTCTTCGAGTAGCTTCGAGTAGACCTAGAGCCCCGTCTACATCACCCCAGGGGGTCACTCGATCTGCCGCACGAGCGGCGCCGTCACGGTCAAGGATCCCCACAGAGCCGTTCGGACCAGCCTCCGTTATCGTGGCGCGATGCACCCCGGCTCCACCTACCTCGGCATCGACCTCGCCTCAGACCCGAAACGTACTGGCATCGCGTGGCTGCGCGACGAGGGCGAGAAGGTCATGGTCGAGGACGTCCGGGTCGGCGCGGACGACGACACGATCGTCTCCGCGGTTGTGACGTCACAGAAGACCGGTGTCGACGTCCCCTTCGGGTGGCCGCGGTCGTTCGTGGAGCTGCTCGAGGCGCACCGAACGGCAACCCTCACTCCCCCGCCGAGCACGGGCCCGGACTGGAAGCGGCACGTCCTCTACCGCGCAACGGACCTCGAGGTGAGACGCCGGGTGGGAAAGAACCCGCTGAGCGTCGCCTCCGACAAGATCGCCTACCCCGCCATCCGCTGGGCAGGCATCGCCGCACGGCTCCGGGAACAGGGAGCCCCAGTCACGCCCGACGGACGCGGCATCGCGTGCGAGGTGTATCCCGGTGCGGCACTCGTGGCGTGGCAGCTGGCGGGCTACACCTACAAGGGCGCGAAGGGTGCGACGTCGCGGGCAGCCCTCGCCGAGCAACTGACCGCACGGCTCCCCTGGCTCGAATGGGCGGGCCACCGAGACGCCTGCGTGGACGACGACAACGCGCTGGACGCGGTGATCGCTGCCGTCGTCGCCCGCGACGTCGACCGTGGACTCGCAACGCCGGCACCTCCCGAGCTCGCAGAACTGGCCGCCGAGGAGGGCTGGATCTGGCTGCCCGAAGGATCCTAGGAGGTTTCTGGTCGCAGCGCCCTGAGCACGGACCTGGCCAGCATTTCGTACATGTGTAGCATTTTGTTCCCGCAAGCAATCACATGGCGTCAACCGACGAAGAAGCCCAACAACCGCCTCCACCAGGGTTTACGAGAGTTAGACCTCACAGGCTCTGGGGGTAGAGCGGGGTCCGTGGCTTCTCGCGGGCCGGATATATCCCGCGGCGCCATCGGTTCCCGTTGCTCCCGCTCACATCGGGCACGAGCTTCATCGTCTTCCGCACGTGCAGCTGCCGCTTGCCGCTCCCGTGCCTCGCGCTCTCGATCTGCCTTCTCTCGGGCCGCTTCCTCGGCAGCAGCTCTCGCCGCTTCCTCTCGGCGCTCGCGCATTTCCCTTACGGCTGCTACTTCCGCCTTGTACTTCTTGACGTCGTCGCCCAGTAACCAGCCAGCCCAAGTCCCTCCGTTCGCACCCTGAATCGCCCGCTGCGGGTACCACTCTCGGCTCCCATCAAGCACTTGCTGAAGGAACGCCTGCAGAGGCAATCTGCTCGAGCGGAAGGACAGCTTGTCGTGGCCCAACTTTCCGACGGTGACGCCCGCAATGAGATGAACCTCTGTACTGCCGTCGCCTTGCCAGACGTCTGAGCGGAGTTGGTCGACAGTCAAGACCTTGGCATCAGCGCTGGGACCATCTCGGTACCCGAGGCGCACGCTTGGTTCGGAAAACAGTGGATCACGCTTACGCTTCCCTTTCGCTGTGTTCTTCTGACGATCAGATTCGGGCAGAAGCCACAGTGTGCGCATCCCGTTCTGTTCCCGCGCTTGACGTCTGGCAGTGAAGTCCGTCGAGACTCGCTGCACCTCGAAGGCGAAGGGGAACGGCGCGGACTCCACACGCAGATCGACCCGCGCACCTGCGACGTCCACCTCAAGTTCGGCGTCGTAGCCGAGTTCGATGCAGATCTCGCGGAGCTTCCCCTGGAGCCAAAGGTGCTCGTCGGTCATCCTCCCGCCGCCGCCAGCGGGGACGAAGTGATTGCATCCTGTCGAGTCCTTGTGGTTGCTGAGGTACCTGGTGCCATAAGCGTTCTGATGAGCGACGAGCCGTTGAGCGCACCCGCGATCCGGGCACACGAGGTGCACTCCCGTGCGATGAACTCTTGCCCAGTCGCTGCTGTTGCGGATCCACAGCACATCGCGCTCCCCCTGCACTCGGAAGAACTGCTTCTTCGTCTTGGAAGACTTCCCCGGTCCCACCCGACTTGTGGCTCTGTCCCGAATGATTCTCACGTCGCTGTGCCATGTCTTCCATCCTCCACGGGCTACTGACACTTCAGGGGCACTACCCGGACCTGCTCTCCTGTCACAGAGCGGCGAGTCCCGGTCCGTGCGCCCCGTGGTGAGGTGACCTCGCTCAGCCTCGTGCCTCTCCGTCCTCATCCGTAGCCGTCTTTGCGGTATTCCTAGTTTCGCAACAGGGGCCCCTACTGCCGCGCCCGTCGAGAGCCATAGGCTCGGTGGGTGCGCGACTCCCGTACGCGCCTGTTCGGATCTGCGCATCCGCCCATCGCGGCGGCCGCACTCCCCGGCCATCACCTCGCACCCTCCAGGAAGGGCCCGAACCCCGTGCCAGAGAAGCTCCCCGAGACCGCCGCGGGGCGTCCGCGCATCGCGCTCCTCCCCCTCGACGATCGACCCGTGAACGTACGGCTCCCCGGCGACGTCGCCGCCGTGGCCGGCGTAACCCTCGACGTCCCGCCGACCGAGCTCCTTCCCTCCTACCGCACCGCCGGGGACCCCGAGGCCCTCGGCGCGTGGCTGCTCGAGCGCGCCGCCGGCCCGTCGACCGCACACGTCGTCGTCTCGACGGACATGCTCCTGTACGGAGGCCTCATCGCGAGCCGGACCAGCGGGGACAGCACGCGTGAGGTGCTCGCCCGGCTCGACGTGCTCCGCGAGGTCCGCCGGCTCCGGCCGGAGCTCCCGATCTCGGTGGTGTCCCTCGTGACCCGGGCGAGCAACTCCTATTCCGCCGCGGAGGAGCCCGAGTACTGGGCGGAGCACGGCAAGGAGCTGCACGCGTTAGGAGGCGACGCGCATCGTCTGCTCGGCGATGCCGAGGTGCTGCCGCTCGACGAGCTCACGTCCGTGCCCGCGCCCGTCGTGACGGACTATTCCCGCCGCCGGCTGCGGAACCATATGGCGACCTTGTCCACGCTTGATTTCGTCGAGGACGGCACGATCGACTTCCTGGCGATCACCGCCGACGACACCGCACCATTCGCCGCGGGCAGCGCGGAGCAGGTCTGGCTGCGGCACTGGATGAGGATGCTGCCCCGTGGCCGCGAGGTGCTCATGTATCCCGGGGCGGACGAGGTCGGTGCCGTGCTCGTGGCCCGCGCCCTCGCTGCGATGACCAGTGTCGAGGTGGCGTTCTCGGTGGCCTGCGCGGATCCCGAGGGCATGACCCGGGTCCCGCCGTTCGAGAACATGCCGCTGGCAGCTTCTGCGAGCCGGCAGATCCGTGCCGCCGGAGCAACCGAGGTCACCACGGGCGGGGACGTCACCCTCGTGCTCCACGCGCCTGATCCCGAGCGCCACGACATGTTCCGAGGCCGCCCGGAGAGGGTCGACACGGCCGCCGTGCAGGGCACCGTGGCGCTCATCAGCGCGCGCCTCGAGGGCGGGGAGAAGGTCGCACTCGCCGACGTGCGCTACCCCAACGGCGCCGATGAGGCCCTCGTGCGGGCACTCGCGGAGGCAAACCTCCTCGGCCGCCTGGAAGCGTTCGGCGGCTGGAACACGGCGGGCAACACGCTGGGCAGCGTCGTGGCCCTCGCCGCGGCCGGAGCAGTCGGCCGCGCCGCGGGCACGTTCGACCCGGCTGCCGCGCGCCGCGCACTCCTCACCCGTCTGCTCGACGACTTCGCGTACCAGTCCGTGGTCCGAGTCGACTCCGGCCCGTCCCTGTTCCCGGACCGCTTCCCGATGGCGGACGACGAGCGCGTCGCAGGTGCCGAACGCGCGATCCACCGCGAGCTCGAAGCGGTCCTGGACTCGGTGCTCCCGGGCGACGCCGTGCGGATCGCCGAGCTCACGCTGCCGTGGCGGCGGTCCTTCGAGATCGGGATCGCCCTGTCGTAGGGATATTCGCTCGTGACCGCCCACGGCAAGCAGCCCATGCCTGGCCCCATCGCAGAGGAGGCTTCTCCGCGCACCAGCGGGCCAAGCCGCTATAGTCGACACGCGGCAACCGCCTGGAGCTCACGTCAGTGGGTGCACCCAGGGGGCTGAGGGGACTGTGCGGGACGTATGGAGCCCGCAGATTCTCGGTGCCGCCCAGCTTCTCCCCGTGCGGGAGCACGAAGGCTCCTTCGACCTTGAGGTCTGAGGAGCCTTCGTCATGTCAGCACAGTGCAGGGTCGTCCCCTGAGCTGCAGGCGCCGTGACCATAGGCGAGGCCATGGGCGTGGCTGTGCGAGCTATCCCCGCCCGGGCAGGACCTTCAGCCCGAACTGCTGCGCCGCCTCCGCCAGCTCGCGGTCGAACGTCGCGATAGCGGTCATCGCCTCGCCGTACAGCAGCGCCGTGGACAGGTGCAGGGCATCCATCGCACGCAGACCCGAACGAAGCGAGAGGGCATGGTCTATGACCTCGCCGTCGACCGCATCGAGGTCGATCCTGGCCACGATCGCATCGACGTCCGCGTGGGAGCCGCCGCGGCGATCGACGGTCGCATGGAGTTCGACCTCGAGGAGCCGGGAGGAGAGCAGTGCCGCCCCGTCCTCGAAGAGGCTCTCGACCTCCACCACCCCGGGCTCGCGGCTGAGCAGCTTGTAGGCCGCCGAGGTGTCCAGATAGATCACGACCGCTCCCCGCGCATGTCCTCGATCATCTGCTCGGTGCTCCAGTCACGGATCGGCGTGGAGATCGCCGGGGCGCCGCACTCCGAGGCGGGCTGCAGCGTGCCTCCGGCCAGGCGCCGTGCCCGCCTGTCGGACTCGACCGGGGCGATGCGTGCGATCGGCTGCCCGCGATCCGTCACGATGATCTCTTCGCCCGCCTGCACGCGTGCGAGGACCCGGGCGGTCTGCTGGTTCAGTTCGGTGCGCGTCACGTGGACCATGGGACCACCGTACTCGCATCTACTAGTTCTAGTACAGGACGATTGTGGAGGCGGTGCACAGGCGAGGTGCGCCCGCCCCTACGGCGCCACGTTGTAGTTCTCGCGGAACAGATTCCCCGGGTCGTAGCGCTGCTTGATGCCCTGGAGCCGGCGGTACTTCTCCTGCCCGTAGATGGCGCGGGTGAAGTCGGTGATCGGGCGGGTGTACTCGCGGGCCCGGAAGTTCACGTACTCACCGTGCTCGCCGAGCTGCCGCATCGCGGCGCGGGCCTGCTGGGCGTAGGCGGTCAGGCGGTCGTCCTCCTCCTGCCCCTGCCAGAAGCCGTAGATGGTCATCCAGAAGCGGGCGGTGCGGTTGGGAAAGGCGGTCGCCTCCTCGGGCACGCGGGCGAAGGCGCCGCCGAGATGGTGGATGTCCACGCCGGTGCCGCGGCCCGGGATCGCCTCGGCGATCCCCAGGATCGTGTCCAGGGCGTCCTCGTCCATGCTGCTGAACGCGATGTTGCGCCAGAAGCCGCGGGAGCCGTCGGGGTACAGGTCATCCACCGCACTCTGCCAGCGGACCCAGTCGATCGGGCCCACGGTCTGCTCATCCGGCGGTGCCGCCCGGCGCAGACGATCCAGCAGGGCCTGGCCCTGCTGCTCCTTCTCGCCCACGTACACCCCGCGGATGATCAGCCAGGTCTCGTCGGTCCCGGCCGCCTCGGGGGCGGGCATGAACGTCACGATCGTGGTGAGCTCGTCGGGGAGGTTCCTCGACCACAGCTCGAAGGCGGCGAGCGCGCGGCGCCAGTACGGCCTGCGGTAGTACAGGCTCACGCCGAGCACCGGATCCGGCAGTTGCACCGCCTCGAAGGTGAAGGCGGTGACCACGCCGAAGTTGCCTCCGCCTCCGCGCAGCCCCCAGAACAGGTCCGGGTGCTCGGTTGCGCTCGCGACGAGCTGCTGCCCGTCGGCCGTGATCACCTCGGCGCTGACCAGCCTGTCCAGGGCCAGGCCCGCCCGGCGGATCAGCCAGCCCACACCGCCGCCGAGCGTCTGCCCGGCGATTCCGGGCCGGGACACCGTGCCCAGCGGGACAGCCAGGCGATATGGCGCGGTCGCGGCGTCGACGTCGGCCGCTCGCGCGCCGGGAGCCACCCTCACCCGCTGCGTCTGCGGATCGACGTGCACGTCCCGCAACTCTCCGAGGTCGAGCACGATCCCGTCGTCCACCGTGCCGAGGCCCGCGATGTTGTGGCCGCCGCCGCGCACCGCGAGCGGCAGCCCGGTCACCCGCGCGGCTTCCAGCACCGGGGCCACGTCCGCGACCGACGCGGCCCGGACGATCACCAGCGGGTACCGGTCGATCATTCCGTTCCAGACCTTGCGGGCCGTCTCGTAGTCGCCATCGCCCGGCTCCAGGCAGTTGCCCTCGACCGCTTCGCGCAGCCGCTCCAGCGCGGCGCGTGCCTCGGGAACGGGGTGACTATCGGTCATATCCATCGCGTGAACTCCCTGCGCCGAGGAGCGGGCCGGCCGGCCGGCCGCGCCGATCATGCTCCTGACAGTAGCCCCGCAGGTCGCGCGGGACAACGGCAGAAGGTCCCTCACCCCGGGGTCGTCGAACGCGCACGGTCGGTCGTGCCGAGCCGCGAGGTGCGGCCCACCAGAGCACCGGGGTGCAGAAGAAGGGCGATCGGATCGCCGAGGGGCGTGAGATGCCCGCTGGGCGAGCCGTCCCAGCACGCATCGGGCACACCGGTAAGGTCGCGGGGTGCCCAGCCCTCGTCGATCCAGTACCCGCCGACGCGGCGGGTCCACCCGCCGGAAGCGGTCCAGCCAGTCGCAGCGGCCGCTGCCGGTCGCCGGCCCGGGCGAGCGACTGTGGGTTCTCGATGTCCCCTACGGAACTCAGGTCGAGGGTGCCGCCTGGCATCCGGCCGTGAGGATGCACCTGTTCGTCGGCCGCTCGCTGCCCGCGCACCTCGCGCCCTACGCGCCCGGCCCGCACACCCTCGGCCGATTCCTCGAGAACACCCTCAACCCCGATGACCCGACGCCCCCTCCCGAGCCGGCGGAGGACCTCGAGCCCCGCCAGAGCCAGTACGAGGCGGCTGATGCGATCGCGGAGCGCGCCGCAGCCGGTGGGCGGCAGTTCCTGCTGGCCGATGAGCCCGGCGTGGGCAAGACGATCTCTGCCGTGCTCGGTGCGAGCGCTGTCGGTGACCTCCGTGGGGCGAAGCGGGTGCTCGTGGTCGCGGACCGGCCCGCCGCGATCACGATCGGGCATTGGTGCCGCACGATCACGGCGCTGGGCGACAGCGGCCTGGAGTGGGTGGTGATCACCTGGGACCGCCTGGAGAAGGTCATCGGCCACGAGTGGGAGGTGATCATCGCCGACGAGGCCCACGCCCTGCGGCGGACCACGACGAAACGATGGAAGCTCTGGGCGCAGATCGCGGGCCACAAGCTGCCCCACGAGACAGCCCCGTTCCTCATCGCGACCACGGCGACGCCCGGCCACACCCCGCTCGAGCTGCCCTACCTCGCCCCGGCGTACGCGCAGGCGCACGACGAGCCGATGAAGGACTGGATCTCGGCGACCCAGCCCGCCGTCACCTTCACCGCCGCGCTCGAGCGCCACGGGGTCCGCGTGGAGCGCGGTGGGCGCTACGGCGCGACCTGGACCACCGACGCGACCCGGCGCGCCGCGGATCTCGCACTGGTGCGCGGCTGGCTCGAGGATCAGCAGCCCGCCGCGATGCTGCACCGCGCGGCGCCGTGGGGGCCGGTGCCGATCTCCGGGATGCCGGTGGCGCTCACGCCCACGGAACGGGAGGCGTACGAGGCCGAATGGGGAGAGTTCTGCCGCGAGATGGACATCGCCCGGCGCGGCCGCAACACCGCCAAGGGTCGGGCGGCGCTGCTGCGCTTCCGCCAGAAGGCCGGGCTAATCCGCGTGGACTCCACCGTCGCGTGGATCGCCCAGCAGGTCGAGGCCGAGCGGCAGGTGGCTTGCTCGGTCGAGTTCGTCGGGACCGCTGCGGATCCGATCGCCGAGCGTCTGCGGGACTCGGGCCTCGAGGTCGCCACGATCTACGGGCAGGGCCGATTCGACGTCGAAGCAGAGCGAATGAAGTTCCAGACCGGCCAGGCGAAGGTCTGCGTGTTCACCACGGTCGCCTCGATCAGCCTGCACGCCGGAGAGACCCTCGAAGGCGGACGCCAAGCGAGCACCGAGCCCCGCGTGGGCGTGTTCCACCAGGCCCGCTTCTCAGGCATCGCCGGCCGACAGGTCACCGGCCGCACCCACCGCGACCAGCAGGTCTCCCCCTGGCACATCGCCTACGCCCAGGACACGGTCGAGGAGCAGGTCAGCAAGGTGATGGTGGAGCGGATCGCGGCGGCGTCCGACACCGTGGGCGGCGACACCGCGGGCCTCACCGACGTGGCGGAGCTGCTGGGGGCGGACTGGTTGCCGTCAGCGAGCCTCACCGACGGCGGCGCTTGATTCCACCGCTCGACCCCTTGACATCGGGTCACGAACAGGCAAAGAGTGGGTCAACGGAAGCCATAAACGCCTCGAGCGCGGCGGCGGACGTGAGTCAAGATCTGCGTGCGACGACGACCCTGGGGCCCTGAGGAAGGTCTGATCGCCCATGATCCGCATCCGTCATCTCGCAGCCATCGCCGCCGTCGGCGTGGCCGGGGCCGCGTTCGCGCCCTCGGCACTTGCCGACGAGTCGAGCCCTGCACCTGCCGAGACCGCCACCGCGGCACCAGCATCCACAGTCAGTCCCGTCGGCTACGCGGACCGCACGATCCAGGAGTTCGGCGCCGGCGACGAGATCGATTTCCGCAGCGACACGACGGCCGACGCCCGCAGCGCGATCATCGCGCACGAAGGCGCCGCCAAGCACTGGCAGCGCACCACCGTGGAGGGCGCCGCCGGCCACGTGTACGTGACCTACGTGAACACCGAGACGAACGACGAGCTCACCCTCGGCGTGAACACCACTCGGGGAATGGATCACGACCACCTCGTCGACATGGCGCGCTGAGCGCACGGGGGCTGGCTCTCGAGGCGCTGTGCCCTACGTCGGCAGCGTCAGGAGTTCAGCCCTCGCCCCGTCGAGGTTAAGCCGGCCCGCATCGGGCCCAGTGCTGCCAGAATCGTCGCATGCTCGCGATGGTCTAGGGGTTGCGGTCAAGACGTTGTGGACGTCAGAGAGGGCGCACGAAGTCACTGCTCGCCCGGAACCATCGGGGCGGAGTACCCGCTGGATACAGGGTCGCCAGCTGCGAAACGCGTCGGACGGAATCCCTCAAGCGTCGGACGCTGCCGTCCTTGGCAGATCTCGTCCGCTACGGTCTCGGCGAGGTATGGGGCAAGAGTGATTCCGCTGTGCGTCACGACCGTCCACAAGCCACTCTCCGGATTCCCGTCGATAGGCCCTGCGACGGTCATCCCGTCCGCAGGAATCACGCGATGGCCTACCCGTATACCCGTGACCTCCAGATCGATTCGTCCGAGCAGAGCGGAGACCCGGTCGAGATACTCCCTTTCGAGGGCCGGAGTCACCTCTGCGCCCCGACCGGCGTCATGGTCGAGCTCGAGCGCCTGCACAAGAAGATGATCGGTGCCGACAGGCCGCAGGTTGACGTGGTCCGTAGTCACAAGTCGCTCAAGGCCGTGAGCGGGAGCGTGAACTTCCGCGAGGAACCCCCAAGCCGCCCCTCCGTCACGCTGATCGACCATCGGGAGTTCATATCCAGCGGTACGCAGGAGCTCCGCAGTTCCGTTGCCGGCTGCGACGACAACGCGGTCGGCGGCGATGTTTCCGCTGCTGCGCAGTGAATCGCCCCGGGTTTGTTAGAGGCTCGCAAGTGCCGCGTCGGCGGGTGCCGGT
>NZ_JABUXW010000046.1 GCF_014897585.1 Brachybacterium tyrofermentans
AACACCGGCAACGACGCCGGTCGCCCCCGCTCACAACCCCGATGAAACATCGAGGCTAGGCACGACAGTCAGCGTACTTGGACGGACCGCCCCACGCCACGGAGCAGCGTCCGACAACTCATACGTTGAAGCGGAACTCCACCACGTCGCCGCACATACCAACCTCTCATCCCTCGTCTGGCGTGCGAGTGGTCATTCGTCACTGAGGGCGTCCGAGGCAATTGCGGCAGCGACAACTCGACGCCCGATCGAGCTCTGGAATCGAATCAGGTACCCGTCGGGATCGGTCACGAGGAACTGCGTGACACCTGCTTCCTCGCTATCACTCACGCGGTACCACTTCGTCTCCGGCTGCATAAAAAGCGACCGCTCCGCTTTCGCAAGTGCTGCGAGGATCGGCTCGAGCTCAGGCACGCCGATCTGGAAGTTGATTCCCCTCCCGAACGGCGAAGCCAGCTCTTGGGTCAGCCAGTTGCGACCGACTCCGCGCTGCTCGAGCATGATGTGTGCGCGTCCGCGGGTGATGTACGCGAAGCCCTCGGCAGGGCGGTCATAAGCGATCTCGAAACCGCAAAGGCTGCACCAGAAGTCGACGCTCTTCGCAACGTCGGTGACGAGTAGTTCGGGAACGAGATCGGGTTCGTAGTCAGCATCAGCCATCCAGCCATCCTCTCAGCCGTTACTGTGCCGGTCACGGCCATTCGAGAGCGGTCGGGGCGGTGCATCAGAAAGGTTGAACCGGAACGCAACTAGACGTTGAAGCGGAACTCCACCGCATTCCGGCACAGACCAACCTCTGGCTCCTGAACCGTCACAGAACAGCGGTTCCTGAGAGGACCACCTCGGCTCGCCCGCCGACCCACAATGCGTGGTCGTCGACACTGATATGGATGCGACCTCTTCGGCCCATCGCGGTTCCCTGAGCGGCGACATAGGGGGCGATGGCGCGTTCGGTCGCGATGAGCCACTCTGCGGCTGCAGCGTTAAGGCTCCCTGTCACCGGATCTTCGAGCAGCGGCCCGTCGCCCTCGGTGAAGAAAGCCCGAAGTTCGAACGCCGTCTCCGAGCCGACGTCGTGAGCGCCGATCACGCCGATGTCCCAGCGGCCTGGATGCGCTGTCGCGTCTGGACGCAGCTTCAGAACACTGTCCGCGTGATCGAGCAGAAGCCCCACCCAGCCTGGGCCGTTGTCGAGCCATTCCGCGTCCAGCACCCGTTCGCGCTCGACCCCCAGGATCTTGATCACTACGGCGAGAAGGTCGGGGTCGACGGGACCCGAGCGAGTTCGTGGGGGCGCTGTGAAGGCGACGCGGTCCGCCTCGACGCGCACGGGGACCAGCCCAGCACCGCATTCTTACATCACGACGCCTGACGTCACGGGGATGCCGCCTGCGTCCAGCCCTGCCTGCGCGGCTCCCAGGGTCGGGTGCCCGGCGAACGGGAGCTCAGTGTTCAGGCTGAAGAGGCGCACCCGATAATCCGCGACCGGCTCGGTCGGCGGCAGCACGAAGGTGCACTCGGAGAGCTTCGACCAGACCGAGAACCTCCGCATCGCCTCCTCGTCGAGCCCCTCGGCATCGAGGACCACTGCGACCGGATTGCCGGTGCAAGGATCCTCGCCGAACACATCGACCTGACGGAATCTGCGCTCCAGGGATGTCGCGGTCACGTTGCCTCCTTCGTCGTGGAAGCGAGTTGGTCAGTGGTGGTGATCGACTCAGTCGCTCGCACACCGCCGCGCTGTGCCGCAGCCCCGGCGGCGTGGCCAGGAACTGACGGCGCTACTCTTGATAGCCGAGTTCTTTGATCATGTGGAAATTGGTCATCACAACGCCCCCGGTCACGGGATGCTGTTCGTCCACCACATGGAAGCCGAGCGATTCGAAGAGCGGGCGAGCCGTGATGCTCACATTCGAAGAAAGCCGACGCGCTGACGTCTTCACTGCCCGGAGCTCGAGGAATGTCAGCAGCTCGCGCGCCACACCTTGTCGTGCGAATCGCGGGGACACGAACATCATGTCGACATACCCGTCGGCGCTCACATCGGAGAACCCCGCCAACTGCCCGCTGATGAGGGCGACGTGGCTCCCCCGCGCAAGCATCGACCGATCCCACCCAGAGACATCGCGGTCGTCCGGTCGCGCCCATGCCGCGATCTGTTCCGGCGTATAGTCCGCTGAGGCCGTGACGGTGATCGCGTCGTGGAAGATGCGCAGCGTCTCGCCGGCGTCAGCGCTGTCGTAGGAGCGTATTCGGATCTGTGATCGGGAGCTGCTCACGGCTCCATGGTGACATCCACGTGGAGACCACTCAGCCATCGACCTCAGACATTGACGCGGAATTCCTCCGAGTTCCGGTACTTACCCACCTCTGGGTGGAACCTGCGCAACATTCGCGCCCGCACGCCCTTCAAAAACCTCGATGATGCAGAGATCGTCAGGGCAGGCCTGCTGTTCGCGAGGCAGGCAGCGGCTTCACCATGATCAAACAGGGTGTGCCTTCACCCCAGAGCGCGGTCTCCTCCAGCGGCAGAAAACCCCACCGCTCGTAGAAGTGACGAGTGCGCGCATAACCGGGATCTGGGTGCGAGGCTCCGAGGGTCTTCACCTGCAACAGCCGCACCTCACGGCGAACCGCATCGTCTTCGACGGCCCTGAGCATTGCCGTGCCGACGCCGGTCCCGTGCACTGACCGGTCGACGACGGTGAGGTGCGCTTCAGCGACATGAGGAAAGTGGCGATCGATCAGCGTGACACCGACGACCACTCCCTCGCTGTTACGGACCGTCCATGTCTCCTTGGAGCGAGCTGCTTCGATGTACTCCTCGTTGGATTCCGGCTGCGCGAACCACTCGGGGACCGTGGTGAGCAACCTCGCGACGTCCTCAGGCACCTGCCGGTCGAGCCCAGCAACCCATGCAGTGCTGCTCATGCGACCACGAGAGGCGTGATCGCAGCGACCTTGTCGCGCAGCGCCCGGCGCTCCAGGCGCAGCTCGTAGTTCGACTGCAGGTTCATCCACAACTCCTCGGACGTCCCGAAGAACCGTGCCAGGCGGATCGCCGTGTCAGCGGTGATCCCCCGCTTGCCGTGCACGATCTCGTTGATGCGCCGTGGCGGCACACCGATGGACACCGCGAGCTTGTTCTGCGTGATCCCGAAGCCCTCGATGAAGTCCTCCATGAGGATCTCCCCCGGATGGATCGGCTCGATCAGATCGACCTCAGTGGTAGTCGATGAGTTCGACATCTTCTGCACCTCCCTCTCTCCAGACGAAGCAGAGACGCCATTGCGCGTTCACGCGAATGCTGTGCTGCCCGCGTCGGTCGCCAACCAGACGCTCCAGACGGTTGCCAGGTGGAACCCGGAGGTCCTCGACATCCTTCGCCGCATGGATCAGCTCGAGCTTCCGCAAGGTCGCCCGCTGCACCGTCCGGTCAACGCGCTTGACGTACTGCTCATGCCAGATGCGCTCGGTGTCCTTGCTGCCGAACGATCTGATCACGAGACAAGTGTATAACGGAGTCCGTCAATAACGCTAGACGTTAAACCGGAACTCGACTAAGTTCCGGCACGGACAACCATCTGCGTCAACTGCCCGCCACGGACCTCAAGAGTGGTCGGCGACCAACCTCCCAAGCACGTCGAGATCGTGGCGGTCCTCCGGCCGGAGGTCGTAACCGAGCCTCAGCGCCATGAGTCGCGCGGCGCACGCGACAACTACCGAGCGATCTCCGATCACTCCGACCGCGCGCTCGCGCGCTCGGTGGACGAACGAGTCTTCACCGAAGCCCTGCTGGACCCCGTCGCCGACACAGTCCACGTCCATCGGATGGATGTCGACCGCCCTGTCGCCGGCGCGCAGCTCAACTCGGATCGGACGCCAGTCCTCCACGATGCTGTATCCGCGACCGAGCAACCATTCCATGAGGGCGTCGACCGTCGTCGAGTCGACGAACACATCCAGATCACCATGCGATCTGGTCTGGGAACCGTGCAGAGCGTCAACGGCCCATCCGCCGTTGACCTGGTAGACGACTGATCGCTCCTCGAGCCAGCCAACGACTCGGACTACCTCAGCGGCGTCCATCCCGCTGAAGGTCATGCGGATTGCAGCGGCACGATGGCGTCGATCTGCTCAGCCGCGCGATCCTCTGCGAGGTCGAGGTCGTAGAGCGTCTGCAGGTTCAGCCAGAACTGTGCGGTGGTGCCGAAGAGCTTGCCGAGCCGGAGCGCGGTGTCCGCCGTGATCCCCCGCTTGCCATGCACGATCTCGTTGATCCGCCGAGGCGGGACGCCGATCGACACGGCGAGCTTGTTCTGCGTGATCCCGAAGCCCTCGATGAAGTCCTCCATGAGGACCTCCCCAGGGTGGTTCGGGGCAATCTTCTCAGTGGTAGTCAACGATCTCCACCTCCTCCGGTCCTGCGTCGGTCCGCACGAACCAGATCCGCCACTCGTCGTTGATCCTGATGCTGTGCTGCCCGGCGCGGTCGCCCTTCAGCGCTTCGAGCCGGTTGCCCGGCGGGACCCGAAGATCCTCGATGGACTCCGCCGAGCCCACCTGACGAAGCTTGCGCAGTGCGACCCGATGGATCCGATGATCGATCGAGCGCACTCGCTCACGACGCCACAATCGTTCGGCGTCCTTGCTCCCGAACGATCTGATCACGAGACCAGGATATAACGACCGGCGTCAATAACGCTAGACGTTAAACCGGAACTCCACCACGTCGCCGCACATACCAACCTCTGCCGCCAGACACGAGTTAGATGCTGCGCAAGACGGCGAGACGCTCCCTGGCCGCTCTGCGAACCAGCCAGATTATATGCTCAATATCCGTTCGCCACTCCCCTGATATTCTCATCCGGATGACTACCCCTGATGCGCATGCACTAGAAGCGGCCGAGCGATGGACTTCCTCGCAGATCAAGAACTGGTCGCCACAGTGGCGGACGAATCTAGCAGAATGGCTGGAGCCAAACCTCGCCCTCGTCGGAGATTCTGAGTGGGGCGGCCAGATCCGGGACATGGTTCAGCTCCCCGTCCAAGACCCCCTCGCGTGGGCGAACAGACGCGTGGAACTGCCGAACGGACATTGGGCCGTCGCGGGTATTCGGTTCCGGGGGCGAGACATTGAGAAGCCATTCGTGGACATAATCGCAACATCACTGCCGCCTGAACCATTGGGATTTGCCGCTCTCGGTGATGTTTTGCCGAGCTTCGACGCCTTCTCGCCGCTGTGCATGCGCGTCAACCTACCCGACCCGGAACAGCGACTTCGAGCGCTCACTGGTTCGGGTATGGATGTTGGACAAGCTACGCCAGATCTGCTGATCGTGGCACGCCCCGTAGCCGAGATGCGCGAGCAGCCTCTGGCCGACCGCTACGACGATGTGACTCTCGTTGCTTGCGCTCCGGAAGAAGCAGCAGAACGCGTCGCGGCAATCTACGAAGCACTAAAGCCATCACGGCCGCAACTGGGCCAGTGGGCCGTGCCGGCTGACGCAGAGTCGCTTGAGGATGCCGCGGAAGAAGGGCTACTTTTCGAGATTCGCGTGGGTGGCACCTCAGCGGGCATTGTGGCCGCAGAGCGTGATGATTCCTACGGATTCACTGGCTTCTGCATGCAGGAGATCGCCCTCAATTCAGCACATCGCGGACAACGTGTGGGCATCGCCGCCTTACAGCGGCTGACGCGACAAGTGCCGGCGAACACTAACGATGTGCTTTGGGGGCATATCCATCCAGACAACGTACCGTCTCTGCGTAACGCCCGAGACAGCGGGCGACAAGTGGTTACCGCTCATGTGTGGGTCACGCCTACTGGATACCGCGGAATGCCAACGACCTAAGCGGTTGAGGCACTTACTCGCCTGGTTGCGCACGCTAGATCGGAACTCCGGCAAATTCCTCGGCTTGAGGCAGAAGAGACGAAAACCCTATTCAGGCGGCATTTTTATACGTTGAACCTAAATTCCACCACGTCGCCGTCCTTCATGACGTAGTCCTTGCCCTCGATACGCACCTTGCCCTTGGCCTTGGCCTCGGCCATGGAGCCGGCCTCGAGGAGGTGGTCGATGGAGACGATCTCGGCCTTGATGAAGCCTCGCTCGAAGTCCGTGTGGATCACGCCGGCGGCCTGCGGGGCGGTGGCGCCCTTGGGGATCGTCCAGGCGCGGGACTCCTTGGGGCCGGCGGTGAGGTAGGTCTGCAGGCCCAGGGTGTCGAAGCCGACGCGGGCGAGCTGAGCGAGGCCGGACTCCTCCTGACCGGTGGACTCGAGCATCTCGGCAGCCTCGTCCTCGTCGAGCTCGATCAGCTCGGCCTCGAACTTGGCGTCCAGGAAGATCGCCTCGGCGGGGGCCACGAGGTTCTTCAGGGCCTTCTGCGAGGAGGCGTCCGCGAGGCCTTCCTCGTCGGTGTTGAACACGTAGATGAAGGGCTTCGCGGTCATCAGCTGCAGCTCGCGCAGTGCGGCGACATCGATGCCGGCGTCGTCGGCGCCCTGGTAGAGCGTCTTGCCCGTCTCCAGCAGCGCCTTCGCCTTGACGACGTTGGGCAGCACGGCGGCGTCGACCAGTCCGCGCTTGGTGTCCTTCTCCAGGCGCTGCATCGAGTTCTCGATGGTCTGGAGGTCGGCCAGGATCAGCTCGGTGGTGATGACCTCCATATCGTTGGAGGGGTCGGTGGAGCCCTCCACACGCGTCACGTCGGGATCGGCGAAGGCGCGGGTGACCTGGCAGATCGCATCGGCCTCGCGGATGTTGGCGAGGAACTTGTTACCCAGGCCCTCACCTTCGCTGGCGCCCTTGACGATGCCGGCGATGTCCACGAAGGAGACGCTGGCCGGGACCAGCTTCTCGCTGCCGAACACCTCGGCGAGCTGGCCGAGTCGCGGGTCGGGCAGCGGGACCATGCCGACGTTGGGGTCGATCGTCGCGAACGGGTAGTTCGCTGCGAGGACCTCAGCGCGGGTGAGGGCGTTGAAGAGGGTGGACTTGCCGACATTGGGCAGACCGACGATTCCGATAGTAAGAGCCACGGGACGTGATTCTACGTGGCCTGTGCGGAGCCCGTGCCCGGAGACGATGAGCCACTGGTCTCACCGAACCACGGGAGCAGGTTCAGTACGCGACGGTGAAGCGTTCGCGGCGATGCGCGGGCTTCTCGATCTCGTCGACCAGCGCGAGCGCGAGGTCCGCACCGGAGATGAACGAGGTGCCGTTGGAATCGGTGAGCAGCACTTCTCCGCCCACGCGGTAGATGCCAGTCGCCTCGCCAGGGGCGAAGGATCCGAAGCCGCCGGCAGGGCTGAGGAAGAACCAGTCGACGCTCTCGTCGGACTCCCGCAGGTCCTGCAGGACGGCATCGAGCACGCGCGGCTCCTCGGCGAACTCGGTCGGGAACTCGGGCGTGTCCACGAGTTTCGGGCCATCCTCGGCAACCAGGAGCGACCCGGCGCCGCCGATCACGCCGAGCCGCACGTTCTTCTCCGCCGCGAGACGCGCCAAGGTGGACTGCAGGGCGCGGAAGGCCCCCTTGTCCGCCATGTCGCCGCGGGGCGCGAGGGCGGAGACGACCACGTCGGCGCCGTCGAGAACGCTCGCCAGGAACGCCTCGTCCCGAGCATCACCGGTGCGGTACTCCACGCCGTCGACAGGCTGCTCGGCGGCCGTCCGGCTGACGGCGAGGACCTGGTGGCCACGACCGGCGGCTTCTGCGGCGAGATGGCCTCCGGCGTATCCGGTGCCGCCGAGAACGATGATGCGAGCCATGGACTCTCCTTCCGGGCGCTCTGCTGAGCGCGATGATCGATGCGGGGCTGACGTCGCCCCCTCTCCCCGACTGACGTCGTGGGCTTGACACTCACTGTAGGTGACCTAGTCTCTTCAAGGAAGTAGGCACTTCGCAGTAACCGTCTTCTGCACGTGGATCTGCGCTCCACGAGTCCCCATGCCGTCTCTGCCCCGACCAGAACCAGGAGCCCCTGTCATGGCCTTGCTCGACTACGACCCCTACGCGCGCGACTGTCCCTCGCGCCAGCTGCTGGACCGGATCGGCGACCGCTGGACCGTGCTCGTCGTCGGCCTCCTCGAGGACGGCCCCCTGCGCTTCTCCGAGCTCTCCCGCCGCGTCGACGGAATCTCCCAGAAGATGCTCACCCAGACCCTGCGGGCTCTCGAAGCCGACGGGCTGGTGCTGCGCACCGCGTACCCGGAGATCCCCCCTCGCGTCGAGTACGAGCTGACGGCCCTCGGCCGGTCGCTCCTGGATCCGCTGCACGTGCTGGTCGCGTGGGCCACGGAGAACATGGGCGAGGTGCAGGCCGCTCGGGAACGCACCTCCGCCGCCTGAGCGGAGTCCCCGGACCCCTCTCGCCGGCGCACCGATCTGTCTAGGGTGGCGACATGGCTCCTCATCCCGACCCTGCACGCCCCCCGAACAGATCTCGCAGGCTCCTCCCCTGGATCCTCGGCGGTGTCTGTGCGCTCATCGCCGTCGTCGTCGTGCTCGTGCTCGCGGCGGGCGCCGTCTGGTACTTCGCGCTGCGCGAGACCCCGCAGTCCGTGGTGGAGGACTACTTCGCGACCTGGAACGCCGCCGACTGCGAGCGCTACGAGGAGATCACCACCGAGGCGTACCGGGGCGAGGAGTACACCTGCGAGTTCTGGCAGGAGAACATCGCCCAGCAGAAGGAAGAGGGCATCGAGTACCACGATGAGGTGGTGGACTCCCAGGTCGACGGGGATCGCGCGACGGTGCACGTCGAGGAGAAGACGACGAAGGGGTCAGAGAGCACCGAAGGGATCTTCGACATCCATCTCGTGCGCGAGGACGGCAGCTGGCGGCTCGACAGCACGACGATCATCCAGGAGCCCGAAGCCCTCTGAGCTCGGGCCCGGCGCCGCGGGAGTCGTCATGGCCGGCCTGGCCGGAGTTCCCGGAGTGGGCACGCGAACGCACCGAACTCCCTAGGGTGGCGACATGGCCCCTCATCCGGACACCGCGCACACCGGGGGCAGGTCACGCTCCCTCCTCCCCTGGATCCTCGGAGGGGTCTGCGCGCTCATCGCGATCGTCGTCGTCCTCGCGCTCGTGGCGGGTGCCGTCTGGTATTTCGCCCTGCGGCAGACGCCCGAGGATGTCATCGAGGAGTACCTCGCAGCGTGGAACTCGGCGGACTGCGAGACCTTCGAGGAGGTCACGACCGAGAAGTTCAAGGGCGAGGACTACACCTGCGAGGTGTGGAGCGACGACATCGAACAGCAGGAGGAGGACGGCCTCGAGTTCGAGGACGAGATCGTGAGCTCCGAGGTCGACGGGGACCGGGCGACGGTGCGCGTCTCGGAGACGCTGACCGATGGTTCCGACGTCTCTGAAGGGGCCTTCGACTGCATCCTCGTCCGCCAGGACGGCTCCTGGCTCCTCGATGACATCCAGATCGTCGAGGAGACGGACGAGAGCTGAACGACCGCTCCGGACGCCCGGTGCACAGGCCGGGCAGGCGTGGCGTCGCTCGTCCGTCACACCCCCGTGATGTGCTGACACCATGACCGGTACACAGATGCTCCTGCTGGGAATCGCGCTGGGTGCGGCGCTCGGAGCCGTCGTCAGCTGGCTCGTGATGCGCGAGCGTGTCCGGACGCTCGACCAGCAGCAGCGCGCCGGGACGGACGCCTCCGGTCACCTGCTGCGTCTGGCCGACGAGCGCCACGAGCGCGATGTCGCCCGCCGCGACGCGGCCGAGGAGGAGCGCGAGGTCGAGCTGCAGCGCACACTTGCCCCCATCACCACCACCCTCGCCCACCTGGAGCGCTCGTTGGCCCGCTCCGAGGCCGCCCGGCTGGAGGCCGAAGGGGCGCTGCGCTCCCACCTCGCGCAGCTCGCGCAGCGGGCGCAGTCCCTGGAGACCGGCACCAGCGCACTCACCGCAGCACTTCGAGCCCCGACGGCGCGCGGCCGCTGGGGCGAGGTGCAGCTGCGCCGGATCGTCGAGGCCGCCGGGATGCTCGAGCACGTGGACTTCACCGAGCAGCTCGCCGGCACACGGGCCGACGGGAATGCCGGGCAGCGGCCCGACCTGGTCGTGCATCTCTCCGGGGACCGGCACGTGGTGATCGATGCGAAGGCCCCGATGGACGCCTACCTCGACGCGACCGAGGAGACCGATCCCGTGCGCGCCTCGACCCGTCGGAAGGCTCATGCGAAGGCGCTGCGCCACCACGTCGGCGTCATCTCCTCCAAGGCGTACTGGAAGGCGCTCGGAGACACCCCGGAGTTCACCGTGCTGTTCGTGCCCAGCGACGGGGTGCTCGCCGCAGCGCTGGAGACGGACCCGACCCTGCTGGACGACGCCTTCAGCAAGGACGTCGTGATCGCCTCCCCCGCCACGCTCGTGGCACTGTTGCGCACGGTCGCGCACACCTGGCGCACCGACGCTCTGAACCGTGATGCCCGCGAGGTGCTCGACGCGGGTCGCGAGCTCCACCACCGCCTGGGCACGTTCACCGGTCACCTGGGCAAGGTGGGCCGCTCGCTGGACTCCTCGGTCGCCGCGTTCAACGAGGCCGTCGGATCCTTGCAGACCCGGGTTATGGTCACCGCTCGCCGCTTCGAGGACCTGGGCCTGACCGGCACCGCGGTCGACGAGGTCGACCAGCTCACCCGTCGCGCCCGCACCTTGGAGGAGGCAGAGATCGCGGATCTCGCCGCGCCCGCGTCGGCCCCGAAGTCCCTGCCCTCGCGTGAGAACCGCGCGGGCTGAGCGGCCTGCGCGATCTGCAGGTCAGGACTCTGCGGTGGCGCCGTCCCCGGTGGGCTTCGTACGGCGGTCGGCCACACCCTGGGTCTTCATCTCCTGGCGCAGCTCGCGCGGCAGGGAGAACATGAGGTCCTCGGTCGCAGTGCGCACCGGCTTCACGTCGCCGTAGCCCCTCTCCGAGAGCTCGGCCAGCAGCTGCTGGACCAGCACGTCGGGCACGGAGGCACCGGAGGTCACACCCACGGTCCCGACGCCCTCGAACCACTCGTCGCGCAGCTCGGACACGGAATCGATGCGGTGGGAGGCCTTCGCACCGGCCTCCTTGGCGACCTCCATGAGGCGCACGGAGTTCGACGAGTTCGGGGAGCCGACGACCAGCACCAGATCGGCGTCCGGGGCGATCTTCTTGATCGCGACCTGGCGATTCTGGGTGGCGTAGCAGATGTCGTCGCTGGGCGGGGCCTGCAGCGTGGGGAAGCGTTCGCGCAGGCGGTCGACGGTCTCCATCGTCTCGTCGACGCTGAGGGTGGTCTGCGAGAGCCAGACGACCTTCTCGGGGTCGCGCACGGTCACGTTGACCGCATCCTCGGGCGAATTGACGATCTGCACGTGCTCCGGGGCCTCGCCGGCAGTGCCCTCGACCTCCTCGTGGCCCTCGTGGCCCACCAGCAGGATGTCGTAGTCCTGCCGTGCGAAGCGCACGGCCTCCTTGTGCACCTTGGTCACCAGCGGGCAGGTGGCATCGATGGTGCGCAGGTTCCGCTCCTCGGCCATCTCCCGCACCCTCGGCGAGATGCCATGGGCGGAGAAGATCACGAGGGCACCCTCGGGGACCTCGTCGACCTCCGTGACGAAGACGGCGCCCTTCTCCTTGAGACGGTCCACCACGAACTTGTTGTGGACGATCTCGTGGCGCACGTACACGGTCTCGTCGAAATGCTCGAGCGCTCGTTCGACGGCGACCACAGCCCGGTCGACTCCCGCGCAGTAGCCGCGCGGTTCGGCAAGAAGGACGGTTCCATTGCTCACCGCTCCATCGTAGGAGGTGGCGCCGGACAACGGCAGGGACGTGCGGCAAGACTCACCACACCTCCACAGGGACGTCACGGGGGCGGAGGTTCCGTCGGTGCGGAGCCGCGGTCCGCACGGCCGCACGGTCGCAGGGCCGGGGCACAGGTTCGGGCCGCAGAGTGGGGGCGCAGGTCGCCGACGGGCAGGCGACCTCTCCTCCCCACCGGTCCTCCGTCCCCGATCCGGCGCGAGGCGAGCGAGCTGTCCCATCGGCATGCCAGAGTGTTCCCATGACCGAGACGAGTTCCGTGCAGGAGGCAGGCGACGGCGACGCCCCCCGGCCCGCGCCGGCCGCCACCGCCGCTCAGACCACGGCGGAGAATCCCTGGCCGTTGCGACAGCTGTCGGTGAAGGTCGGCGAGTACGTGGCCCGGATGTCGCCGCTGTGGGTCGAAGGCGAGATCGTCCAGCTCAACCGCCGCCCCGGAGCCGGGCTGAGCTTCATGACGCTGCGCGACATCGATGTGGACATGTCGTTCTCGGTCCCGATCCGTGAGCACGTGCTGCGCGCGCTGCCCATCGAGCCGGTCGCGGGTGCGCGAGTGGTCGTCCACGCCAAGCCGACCTTCTGGACCAAGCGCGGATCGCTCCAGCTGGAGGCCGACGACATCCGCCCCGTGGGCCTCGGCGAGCTGCTGGCCCGCCTCGAGCAGCTCAAGCGAGTCCTCTCCGCCGAAGGGCTCTTCGCGGCCGCCCGCAAGCAGCCGCTGCCATTCCTGCCCCGGGTGGTGGGGCTGATCTGTGGGCGTGAATCCGCCGCCGAGCGCGACGTGGTCGTCAACGCCCGTCGCCGCTGGCCCGCCGTGGAGTTCGAGATCCGCGAGGTCGCGGTCCAGGGCGTCAAGGCGGTGCGAGAGGTCTCCGCCGCGCTGAAGGAGCTCGATGGCCGGGACGACGTCGACGTCATCATCATCTCCCGTGGCGGAGGCTCCCTCGAGGACCTCCTCCCGTTCTCCGATGAGCAGCTCACCCGCCTGGTGGCCGCGGCGAAGACACCTATCGTCTCTGCCATCGGCCACGAGGTGGACACGCCCCTCATCGACCTCGCCGCCGACGTCCGCGCCTCCACCCCCACCGACGCCGCCAAGCGCGTCGTCCCCGACATCCAGGCCGAGCTGGACCAGCTCGATCTGGGACGCACCCGCCTGCGCTCGGCGATCCGCGCCCGGCTCGAGCGGGAGCAGTCGGCGCTGGACGCGATGCGGTCGCGGCCCGTGCTGGAGAACCCCGCCACGATCCTCTCCGGCCGGGCCGACGAGATCCGGTCCCGGATCGCCCTGGCCCGCACACTCGTCGGAGCTCGCCTCGACCGGGCGGCCGACGAGATCGACCACCTCGGTCGCCAGGTGCGCTCCCTGAGCCCGCTGGCGACCCTCGAGCGCGGCTATGCCGTGGTCCAGAGCCCCGACGGAACGATCGTGCGCACCCCTGGCGCGACCGCTGTCGGTGATCCGCTCTCCGTCCGGGTCGCCGGCGGGCGCTTCGGCGTCGAGCACGTCGAGACCGACCCGTACACGCCCCCGGCACCCCCGACCTGATACCAGGCTCAGGCATCCGCCCTGCTCCGGCATCTGCCCTGCTCCAGCACCCGTTCCGATCCAGCGTCCGAGGAGTCCCCATGACCCAGTCCCCCGCCGAGAACCCACCCCTGGACCCCGAGGTGACCGCATCGCCGGCCCCCGAGGTCACACCTGCTGATGATGCGCCGCTCCCCGCGGACATCGCCGAGCTGTCCTACGAGGCCGCCCGGGACCAGCTGGTCGAGGTGGTGCGCCGACTCGAATCCGGGCAGGGCGGGCTGGAGGACTCCATCGGGCTGTGGGAGCGCGGCGAGATGCTCGCCCGCCGCTGCCAGCAGTGGCTCGACGGCGCGCGGGTCCGCCTGGACGACGCGGTCAACGCCCGCCGTCAGGACAGCTGACCCACGCCGCCGAGCTCTGCCCGTGAGACGAACTCGGCCGCTGAGACGAACTCAGCCCGTGTGACGAGCTCAGCCCGTGATATCGGCGAGCGCGGCCTCGGCCAGCGCGGACAGCTCCTCGCGGTCCGTCTCGCCGTGGACCAGCAGTCCGAAGTCCTCGCCCTCGCAGGAGATCCCGACCGTCTCGGCGCCGTCCTCGCCGCCGCTGAGCGCCTTGCAGTCGGTGCCGCCGATCGTCAGCTCCTCCTCGACCACGGTTCCGGGGAGCGCGGCGGACAGCATCGTGGCGCTCACCTCGGACTCCTCGGTGAGGGTCACCAGCGAATCGCTCGGAGAGGTGTAGTCCACCTGCCAGCGAGGAGTGTCGCCGTCAGCGAAACGGGCGGACCGCTCCGACCACTCCTCCCCCATCGCCGGCGCGGCGACGGGGAAGCCGGCGACGTCCTGCGCCCGCTCGGCGCTCGCCGCGACGTCGAGCTCCGAGTTCTCCAGCGGGGTGCGGTCGCTCGTGCTCCCCACCCCGAAGAATGCGATCGCGATGACGACCACGAGGGCCATCGTGAGCGCGATCGCCCACACCATGTTCCGCAGCACGGTGTTCTTCCGGGACGGCAGCTCGTAGGCGGACTTCGGCTGCGGAAGCGGCTGCGGAAGCCCCGAAGAAGACTCGTCGGGCGTCTCGGGGGCGTCGTCAGGGGGCACGTGCATATCCCCTATTGTGCCGGTGCAGCGAACGCCCGTTCACAGGATGGTGCCGGGCCCGTACGAGGCGGTCGCCTCGCCGCTGACCGTGGCACCGCCCCTTCCGTTCGCCCAGACCGGGGAAACCTGCAATGATCGTGCGGTGACTGCGAGATTCCTCATCGCCGGAGAAGCCCTCACCGACATCGTCGTCGAAGCCGACGGTTCGCGTCGTGAGCATCCCGGTGGATCCCCCCTGAACGTGGCCGTGGCCCTCAGCCGCCTCGGCCACGATGCCCACCTGCTCACCCGCATCGGCCCGGACCCCCGGGGCGATGCGATCCGTGCCCACCTCGCCGACTCCGGGGTCCGGCTGACCCCGGGAAGCTCGATCCAGGACCGCACGTCGACCGCCGAAGCCACGCTCGACGCAGACGGCGCCGCGACCTACACCTTCGATCTGGTGTGGGATCCGGACCCGTCGGGTCTGCCCGGCGAGGTCGACGCGGTGCACACCTCCTCGATCGCCGCCGTGATGTCCCCCGGGGCCACGACCATCGAGGACGTGCTGCGCCGCAGCCGCGACCGCTCCACGATCAGCTACGACCCCAACGCGCGCCCCACTCTCATGGGCGACCCGGCCTCGGTCCGCGGACAGGTCGAGGCGAACATCGCCCTCAGCGACGTCGTGAAGGCTTCCGACGAGGACGTGGCCTGGCTGTACGGCACCGACGACCTCGAGGACGTCGTCGCGTCCTGGTTGCACCAGGGCCCGTCCCTGGTGGTCATGACACGCGGCGGCGAGGGTGCCGTGGGCTTCAACGGCTCCGGCCGGGTGCAGGTCGCGCCGGTCGTGGTCGACGCCGTCGACACTGTCGGCGCCGGAGACACCTTCTCCGCCGGCATCCTCGATGCCCTCGCGGCGAAGAGCCTGCTCGGTGCCGAGCACCGGGAGCAGCTGTCCACGCTCCCCTCGGACGAGATCGCCAGCGTGCTGCGTCGGGCCGCGATCCTCGCCTCCATCACCGTCTCCCGGGCCGGGGCGAACCCGCCGTGGAGCCACGAGCTCGGCTGAAGCCGCTCCGGCCCGCGAACTCCGCTTCGTCCCCACGTCCCACGTCGTCCCCACGTCCCCCCGACCTCACGTCCCGAATCTCTTCGCCACCGACCACTCAGAAACCGCACCACCGAACGACCACACCAGGGAGGCACATCCATGTCCCAGTCCACGCCCGCCGCCTCGCAGGACGGCTATCGCATCGAGCACGACACCATGGGCGAGGTGCGGGTCCCCGCCTCGGCCCTGTACCGGGCACAGACCCAGCGTGCGGTGGAGAACTTCCCGATCTCCGGACAGGGCCTGGAGCCCGCCCACATCCACGCCCTCGCCCAGGTCAAGAAGGCTGCTGCCCGCGCCAACCAGGACCTCGGCGTGCTGGACGGCGCCATCGCCGACGCGATCGTCGCAGCGGCCGACGCCGTCATCGCCGGTGGCCACGACGACCAGTTCCCGGTGGACACCTACCAGACCGGTTCCGGCACCAGCTCGAACATGAACATGAACGAGGTGCTCGCGACCCTCGCATCCACCGACGCCCTCGAGGTCCACCCCAACGACCACGTGAACTGCTCGCAGTCCTCCAACGACGTCTTCCCCACGTCGGTGCACGTGGCCGTCACCGCGGGCGTCGTCGAGAAGCTGCTGCCCGCCCTCGCCCACCTCGCCGAGTCGCTCGAGACCAAGGCCGAGGCATGGAAGGCCGTCGTGAAGTCCGGCCGCACGCACCTGATGGACGCCACCCCGGTCACCCTCGGCCAGGAGTTCGGCGGGTACGCCGCCGCGGTCCGCTACGGCATCGAGCGCGTCGAGGCTGCTCTGCCCCGCACGGCCGAGGTCCCCCAGGGCGGCACCGCCGTGGGCACCGGGATCAACACCCCGGCCGGCTTCCCACAGAAGGTCATCGCGAACCTCGCCGAGCAGACCGGTCTGCCGCTGACCGAGGCCCGCAACCACTTCGAGGCGCAGTCCGCCCGCGACGGCCTGGTGGAGATGTCCGGTGCGCTGCGCACCATCGCCGTATCGATCACGAAGATCTGCAACGACCTGCGCTGGATGGGCTCGGGGCCCAACACCGGCCTGGGCGAGATCTCGCTCCCGGACCTGCAGCCGGGCTCCTCGATCATGCCGGGCAAGGTCAACCCCGTGATCCCCGAGGCCGTGCTCATGGTCTGCGCAAAGATCGTAGGCAACGACGCGGCCATCGCCTGGGGCGGTGCCCAGGGCGCCTTCGAGCTCAACGTGCAGATCCCGCTGATGGGCACGAGCCTGCTGGAGTCGATCCGCCTGCTCGCCAACGCGAGCACCGTGCTGGCCGACAAGACGGTCGACGGGCTCACCGCCAACGAGGAGAAGGCCCGCTTCTACGCCGAGGCCTCCCCCTCGATCGTGACCCCGCTGAACAAGATCATCGGCTACGAGAGCGCCGCGAAGATCGCCAAGCACGCCGTCGCCGAGCAGATCTCGGTGCGCGAGGCCGTGGTCGCACTGGGCTTCGTGGAGCGCGGCGAGGTCACCGAGGAGCAGCTCGACTCGGCCCTGGACGTCCTCTCCATGACCGCACCGAAGGCCTGACCGCCAGCTCAAGACCAGTACGCATCCACCGGCGCCTGGTGTGCAGCCTCTCCGCATGGAACGGGGCCTGCACACCAGGCGCCGTTCCATGCGGCACGCCGCACGCATCCCTCAAAGCGTCACGCTCCACGCGTCCCGCCACGCATCACGCTCCACGCGCCCTTCTACGCATCACGCCGCACGCAGCCCCTCTACGCGTCACGCTGCGAGCATCCCCTTCCCCGGGCGCGGAGAACGCAGATGAAACCCTCGCTGCAGAACCGCGAGGAGCATCTTCTCTGTCTCGTCCCAGTCGAGGAATACCTGCTCCCAGGTCAGCCGGACGACCTGATATCCCATCGCGACGAGATAGAGATCCCGCCGGCGATCCTCGTCATATCCCGTCGGATCATCGTGGAACTGACGGCTGTCGCATTCGACGACAAGGCTGCGGCCAACCAACAGGTCCATCCGGCGACTCTGCCCAGGGAACCTCGCCTGTGCTCTCACTCCGACGCCTCGGGATTCCAACCACCACCGCACCGTCGTCTCCGTCCCTGACTCCGCATCGGCCCGGATCCTCGACAATGGCCGACGGAATCGTGCCGGGAGACCCTCCACCAGCGCTCGAGCCGCAGAGAGAGTCATCCGCTTCCTGTGCACGGCAGACTCCAGGAGTACCGCCGCGTCCACGGTAGGAAGGCAGCGAACCGCATGTTCGAGCACGAGATCCAGCCTTGGCACGGGGTCGTCATCGGGCCAAGCTCGCGGAGCCGGATCGTGGAGAACGAGCTGCTGGGGACCCGGACTCTCCGCGTCGTCGCTGTTCCACCGACGCAGCGGCGCGATAGTTGTCGATTCGAGCTGCTCCCGGTCCACCCCTGCCCGTGGCCGATACACGTGCACGCCGTCTGCTAGCGGACATGCCAATCTCCCTGTAGGCGGACACGGACTTCCTTGCTGACGG
>NZ_JABUXW010000047.1 GCF_014897585.1 Brachybacterium tyrofermentans
AACACCGGCAACGACGCCGGTCGCCCCCGCTCACAACCCCGATGAAACATCGAGGCTAGGACGGAGCAGTAAGCAGGGTTCTTGGAGATCTGTTCGGTACTATCGCGCTATTCAGTCCAGAACCATGCAAGGAGCACAAGAATGGCGCGCAAGACTCAGGTAATCCTCACCGACGATACTGACGGCTCGGAAGCCACCGGCACGGTGAGCTTCGCCCTGGATGGCGTCTCTTACGAGATCGACCTCAACGACGACAACGCCCAGCAGATGCGCGAACAGCTCAGCGAATGGACCAGTAAAGCCCGCCGTGTCGGGGGACGACGTATCCCCGGCACCCGAGGTGTGGGTTCCTCAAGCGATGCTGGCAAGATTCGCGCCTGGGCGAACCAGAACGGTTACGAGGTCAGCGAACGGGGCCGTATTCCCAAGGAGATCCGCGACGCGTACGACGCAGCGCACTGACCGCACCGACCCGTCGAGAGCGGCGCTCAACTGGCTACGACTACTGGCCGGTGAGTAGACGCGCTGCTGACGGCGCTGCGGATGCGGCTCGGAGGTGCGCGGCGGAGGCTTTGAGGTAGATGCCGGTGGTGGCGATGCTCTCGTGGCCCAGGAGTTGCTGGACCTCGGAGATGGGAACACCAACGTCGACCATCGAGACGGCGTAGGTGTGGCGGAGCGCATGGGCTGCTTCACCGTCGGGTTTGACGATGCCGGCGCGTGCGTAGAGCCGATTGATCCGGTAGGAGATCGTGTCGCGGGTTAGTGCTCGGCCATCGGGTCGAATGAGCAGGGGAGTCGTGTCGGCATCGCCTGCGGCGTGCTCTGCCCGCCAGGCCAGGTAGATGTCGATCTGCGCGGCGACGCCGGGGTCTAAGGGGACGGTGCGTGCCTTGCGGCCTTTGCCGAGCACTCGCAGGGAGGGCTCGTCGCCCGGGCGGTAGTCCAGGAGGCGGAGGCCGGCGGCCTCGCTCGCGCGCAGTCCGCCGGCCGCCAGGATCAGCACGATCACCACGTCCAGCAGCGGCGCTGCCGGACGCGCCTTGGGGTCCTCGGCCTGCGCTGCGGCAAGGAGTGCAGAAATCTGGCCATCAGTGAACGCCACCGGCAGGCGTGATGGGGTGCGGGGTGCTTGGATCGCGGCCATAGGGTCTACTGGCAGACGGGACTCCAGGACGAGGTACCGGCACAGCCCGCGCAGAGTCGTCACCAGGCGACGGCGAGTGGCCGGTGCGAGCTCGGCGTTGTTCATCTCCGCCAGTGCAGCTTTGATCACCGGCCCCGTAAGGTCCTGCACCCGCACAACGGAGCCCAACTGTGCCTCCAGATAGCGTTTCCACGAGGCAAGATCGCCGCGATAGGCCTTCGCCGTCTCCACGCTGATCGTGCGACCAACGGCACGCCGCTCAGCGATCCAGTCCCGGGCCGCATCTTCGAAGAACTCGCTCATCCGCTCACGCTAGAGCGCGACCCGGCCCCGACCACGACGACACCCCGGCCTAGTACGCATAATCTTGATTATGCGCACTAGACGGGCGGCTCCCCCAAGGCGTCTCCGCTCGTGCGCCCACTCCGGGGCTGCCGGCCTCGCGGCGGGATCGGATTACGAGATGAGCGTGAGGTACTGCTTGCGGGCGCGCATCGAGTGGATGATCTCCTCGGTGCCGTCATCCCAGATCAACACCACCAGCTCGAGAAGACGGGCATGAGTGTCGAACCCCAGGCGCAGCTCGCGTTGCGGGTTCTCCTCATCCAGTGGCGCTACGTAGACCGCAGTGCTGGCCGCGTGAATGGACTCCTCGGGAGCAATGTCGTGCTTGAGCGCTGAGGGCCGGACCCTCACGCGGTCGTCCACTCTCGCACTGCTCGACGGATCGCTTCGGAGCGATTCAGGTGCTCGCGATCAGCGCGCTGCATCAGCGAGGAAATCTCTTCGTCGGTGAATCGCACCGGCACAACCTGTGCCGCTTGCTCACCGCGAGTGGGCCGTCCGCGCTTGCGCAGCTGCTCCACGTCGTAGCCAGCTTCGGCTTCAGCAACCCAGGCATCGACCTGATCCTCGGGGACCTCATTACCTTGCATCTTCCTCATGCCGGATATTGTAATACGTATATCGATGGCATAGTTAGCCCGGGCCATGCGCGACCTAAGCACAATGGGCTGCACAAGCCGTCGTTCACCGAGGCGCGCGGCGCACCCGGGGGCGCCCGACCCTGCTGTGGGAGGGCAGCTAAAGCAGCCGCTATGGGCAGATTTCAAGGCTGGCACTCTCCGGGGGAGAGTGCTAATCTGCTCGCAGTTGAGTCGAAGGGACTCAAGGTTGGTAGGCCACCATTCCCGGAGGTGGCCGCGACAGGAAGGAGACATCATGGCTACCTACGACCCGTTCCGTGAGATGGAGCGTCTCGCGAGCAACTTCCTCGACCCCGGGCGACGGGGCCCTCGGCAGATGCCGATGGACCTGTATCGCGCCGGCGATCACTACGTTCTCTCCGCTGACCTGCCGGGCATCGATCCCGGGTCCGTCGATGTCGATGTCGATGGACAGCTGCTGACCATTCGCGCCGAGCGGACCCTCGCGACCGATGAGCAGGCGCAGTGGATCACCCGCGAGCGCACGGGAGGAACCTTCCTGCGCCAGCTCAGCCTCGGACAGGGACTGGACACCGAGCGCATCGCCGCGAGCTACGACAACGGCGTGCTCAGCGTGACGATCCCGATCAGCGAGAAGGCCAAGCCCCGCAAGATCGAGATCACCACGCAGAACACTCCCCAGCAGATCGAATCCTCAGCGACCTGATCACTCGATCACCCTCACCGAAGGCCCCCGGCTCCCCGCGAAGCCGGGGGCCTTCCGGCGCTCAGGAAGCCAAACAACCGGAACCGCCGCCCACTTACTCGCGATGATGATCAGCACGGTGCCGAGCTGCGCAAGCAACAGGTCCGCATAACTTCGACTATGCGCATCAGCTTCCGGGGCTCCCCGATCGACCATCCCCCACCCGCAGCGGAGCGACGGATGGGTTGCCGAGGACGACAGGCGTGGAGATTAACGTACGGCGCGGCGAGGCGCCGGTGTCGTACGGATCACCTCAACTCGAGGCCTACCTGTGGTCAGAGCCTCCATGCGCGACATATACTCATGTCATGCGAATGTTTCCCATTACCCGTATGGCTGTGGTGGCATCTGTTGTGGTGCTCGCGGCTTGCAGTTCCCCCTCGGCCGACCCCTCCTCTGATGACAGCGTGGCAGCGGCTCAGCTGACCAGCTGCGGGCTTGAACTGGCGTTCGATCGCGTGCCCACGCGTGCGGTCACGCTGGAGCAGGGATCGACCGAGATGATGTTGGCGCTCGGGCTTGGTGACTCGATGGCGGGTACCAGCTACCTGAATGACGCTGTCGCGCCGGAGTTCGCAGATGCTTATGAGCAGATCCCGGTACTGGCCGATCAGTACCCGACGGCGGAGCAGTTTCGCGGGGCGGATCCGGACTTTGTCTACTCGATGCGGGCCTCTGCGTTTGCCCCCGATGCGGTGGGAGAACGCAGCGAGTTGCGTGACCTGGAGGTCCCGGCGTATCTGTCGTCGAACGACTGCGAGGACCCGAACTTGGTCTCTGCCGAAGGAGGCTTCGAGCAGATCTTCGCTGAGGTGACCGATATCGCGACGATCTTCGATGTGGCCGACCGGGGCGAGGATCTGATCGACGCGCAGCAGGAGGTTTTGGATCAGGTGGCTGCCTCGGCTCAGGCTCTGGACGGGGTGGAGGTGGCCTGGATCTACTCCACTTATCACGGCGCTCCCATCGTGGCCGGAAATGCCGGCCTACCGCAGACGATGACCGAGCTCGCCGGCGCCGAGAACGCCTTCGATGATCTGGACGCCCAGTGGACCGAGACCAGCTGGGATCAGATCTCCCAGCGTGATCCTGATGTGCTGGTGTTGGCTGACCTCTCTCGCGGCCTGGACGGCGACAGCGCACAGGACAAGATCAAGACCCTGCGTGCTGACCCGGTCACCGCGCAGCTCGCTGCGGTGCGGGAGGACCGGATGGTCGTGATCCCAGCTACCGAGATGGATTCGTCCGTGCGAAGCATCAATGGGCTGGAGACGTTGTTAGAAGCATTGGTCGAGCTTGAGGGGGCTCACCGATGAGCAGGGGTGTCGATGCTGTGGCCGAGTGGGCCCGCGATCATCTGGAGAGCTGGGACCGGCAGCAGGCCTCGTACATCAACCGGCGCGAGGACCGGTTCGCCGTGATGCTCGACGTGCTGGCCGAGACGGTTCCCGAGGACGCTTTGGTAGTGGACCTCGCATGCGGTCCGGGGTCGATCTCGGATCGGGTACTGCGGAGATTCCCGCGGATGAGCTGTCTTGCTGTCGATTACGACCCGATGCTGCTCGAGCTCGGTCGACTCGCCCTGGCCGAGCACGGTGATCGGGTGACCTTCCGCGAGGCGGATCTCTGGGACCCGACGTGGATTGAGGCTCTGGGTGGTCGGCGGCCGCACGCGGTGCTGTCCTCGACCGCGTTGCACTGGCTGCCGGCCGATGTGCTGAGCCGGGTCTACCGCGAGGTGGGCGAGCTTCTGCTCCCTGGCGGTGTGCTGATGAACGCCGATCATCTGCGTCAGCTCGAGGGGCGTCCGTTGTTCGAAGAGCTGAGTCGCCGGGATGACGCGGCTACCCAGGCTCGCGATCAGGCATCCGGCGCGCTGACCTGGGACACTTGGTTTTCTCGAATCGCTGATCACCCTCACTTCGCGCCCCTTCGTTCCGAACGGGAGCGCCGCTTCGCGAACAGACCGCCGAACCCGGATCTGAGCGCCGCGTTCCATGTCGCCGCGATGCGTGCCGCGCAGTTCCGCGAGGCGGGGCCGATCTGGCAGCACCTCAATGACTTCGTCATCCTCGCGCAGCGCTGAGCGGGTTCGCCAGATCGCGACGGTACTCGGCGCGTGGCTGGTGCTCGTCGCAGGCGTTCTTGTGTCGATCGTGGTCGGTGGCGGTGAGATCGGATGGTCAGAGACGCTGCGATCGCTAGGGAGCCACATCGGCCTGCCGGTGGAGCCGTTGTCGACGTTGGCCGATTCGGTGATCTGGCAACTTCGAGCCCCCCGTGCGCTCATGGCTGCGGTGGCCGGTGCTGGTCTAGCGACCTGCGGCGCGCTCTTGCAGGCGGTCACCCGAAATGCGTTGGCGGAGCCCTACCTTCTGGGCATCTCCTCGGGGGCCTCGACCGGGGCTGTTTTGGTGATGGTCACCGGGCTCGGCGCGGGGGCACTTTCCCTGGCGGCGGGCGCCCTGGTCGGCGGGTTGGTCGCTTTCGGGCTGGTCCTCGCCCTGCTCGGGCAGCACGCCTCAAACACGGGACGACTGGTCCTGACCGGGGTCGTGGTCGGGCAGCTTTTCACCGCGATGACATCGTTGGTTCTGCTCGGGTGGGGCGACGCGGACGCCGCGCGTGCCTTGACGTACTGGCTGACCGGGTCACTGGCAGCCGCGCGCTGGCCTGCTGTCGCGTTATGTGTCGGGGTAACCGTCATTGCCCTGGTGGTGGCACGACTTATCGCATCCGACCTCGATGCCTTCGCTTTCGGTGCCGTTGCCTCCGCTTCGCTCGGGGTGCCTGTGACCGCGGTGCGGAGCATCGCGCTGGTCGCCACCGCTGCGGTGACGGCGGTCGTGGTGTCCGCTGTGGGGGCGATCGGTTTCGTCGGCTTGATCGTCCCGCATGCGGTCCGTGCCCTGATCGGTCCCCAGCATCGGCGTCTGTTGCCCGCCAGTGCGTTCGGTGGCGCAGTCTTTCTCCTGCTAGCTGACCTGGTTGGGCGGATAGTTCTCGCTCCGCGGGAGCTGCCTGTGGGAGTGATCACTGCACTGATCGGTGTTCCGGCCTTCTTGATCGTCTTGCGCCGTAAGGAGCGGACATGACCCTGTCGCTACACGGCGAGCAACTCACCTACTCGGTACGGGGACGCCTACTGCCGATCCTGGACGGGATCGACTTCACTGCTACCCAAGGCAAGGTCACGGGGCTACTTGGCCCGAACGGCTCCGGCAAGTCGACGCTGCTCCATATCCTGGCGGGCGTGTCCGCTCCCACATCCGGGCAGGTAAGAGTCGGAGATCGACCATTGAAGGAGCTCCCTCGCAGGGACCGAGCCCGTCAGCTGGCCATGATGGAGCAAGCCAGCGACACCGACACCGATCTCACTGTCGCCGATGTTGTCGCCCTAGGCAGACTGCCCCACCGAGCACGCCTAGCCCTCGAGAGCCCGCACGACGTCGATGCCTGCGACCTGGCATTGAGCTCAGTGGGGATGACGGGAACCGAGCGCCGGCGCTGGCGGACCTTGTCCGGTGGAGAGCGCCAACGAGTACACGCAGCCCGTGCACTGGCACAAGAACCCGCCGTGCTACTGCTGGATGAGCCGACAAATCACCTGGACATCAAACACCAGCACCAGCTGCTGTCAATGCTGAACCAGCTGACGAGCGGTGGTCTGACGGTCGTTGTAGTCCTGCACGATCTCTCGCTGGCAGCCCAATACTGCGACCAAGCGGTGGTCCTGGATAGCGGCCGAGTCCACGCAGCGGGTGAGATCGCCGAGGTGCTGACCTCCACAACCCTACGCAAGGTCTTCGGCGTCGAAGCACAGATCGCGCGTGCAGGCGAACGCCTGTCGGTCCAGATCCTTGGGGTCACCGGGCCGCTACCCGCTGCCTGACCGGCTCCGCCCAAGCCACAGGCTGGTTACCCCTGATGCCACCGGCTACCGCGGGGCGTGCTCCCGTGCCAACGAGACCCAAAGGTCGGGCGAGCGCTCAGTAGGGCGCATACCTCTGATTATGCGCACTGAGCGCAATCGTCCCCGATCGCTTCTGAGCCCCGAGTAGCGTGCTCCCCCGCCTATGTAGCGGTGGGGATGACCAGTGGGGTGCCCGTGACGGGGTCATCGATGACCATGGCGGGAAGGTCGAAGACGTCCCTGACCAGGTCGGCGTCGATGATGTCTTTCGGTGCTCCGCGGGCCACGATGCGGCCATCGCGCATCGCGACGATGTGGGAGGCGTAGCGGCAGGCGTGGTTGAGGTCGTGGAGGACCGCGACGACGGTGCTTCCACCGCGGTGGAGCTTTGAGCACAGGTTCAGGACGGCGATCTGGTGAGCGATGTCGAGGAAGGTAGTGGGTTCGTCTAGGAGGAGGAGGTCGGTCTCCTGGGCGAGGACCATCGCGATCCACACGCGTTGGCGTTGTCCCCCGGACAGTTCGTCCACGAGGCGGTAGGCGAGGTCTGTCGTGCCGGTCGCCTCGAGCGCCTGGTCGATGACCTCGAGGTCGTGGGGGGTGTTACGGGCCAGGAACCCTCGGTGGGGGAAGCGACCACGAGCGACGAGGTCTCGGACGCGGATGCCGTCCGGGGCGATCGCGCTCTGCGGCAGAAGGCCGAGGATGCGCGCGATCGCGCGGGAAGACATGTCCTCAAGGTTCCTGCCATCGAGGCTGACGATGCCTGCTGTGGGTTTTAGGAGGCGGGCCATCGACCGCAGCAGAGTGGATTTGCCACAGGCGTTGGGGCCGATGATGACGGTGAACGAGCCGTCGGTGACGGAGATGTCGAGGTCCTGAATAACGCTGCGGTCGCCGTAGCCAATGGTGGCGTGGTCGACCTGGAGGCGTGTGGTCATGACCGTCCCTTCCGTCCTTCGTGGATGAGGAGCCAGACGAGGTAGGCCCCGCCGAGCGATACCGTGACGACGCCGACGGGTAATGGTGTCTGGGGGTGGATGCGTTGGGCAATGTAGTCGCTGCCCAGCAGGAGGAACGCTCCGACAAGGGCAGCGGGGCCGATGGCGACGCCACTGTCGTGGGTCAGGCGCCGAGCGATCTGGGGGGCCGCCAACGCCACGAACGAGATCGGGCCTGCGACCGAGGCGACGACCGCGACGGCGGAGATCCCCACGACGATGAGCAGGATGCGAGTGGTCTCGGTCCGGATGCCCAGCGAGGTCGAGAGGTCATCCCCCATCTCCAGCAAATGCATCCGCTCGGAGAGCACCGTGGCGAAGACTGCGATGAGGAGGACGGCCACGGCGGAGAGGCGGACGTGGCTCCAGGACAGACCGTTGAGGGATCCTGCTCCCCAGATCGCGACGCGCATGGCGTCCTCCACCTCCGCGCGCAGGATGATCCAGGTGTTGACCGCTGAGAGCATCGCGGAGACACCGATACCGACGATGATCAGACGGAACCCGGGGAGCCCGGCTCGGGCACCCGTTCCCCGGGTGCGGGCCAGCAGGTAGACCGCGAAAGCGGTGAGGATCCCACCGAGGAGAGCGCCGCCGGCGGTGCCCAGCGAGGACCCGCCGAGGAACAGGATGACGACCAGCGCGCCCGTGTAGGAGCCGGTGCCGAACCCGATGATGTCCGGGCTTCCCAGCGGGTTGCGGGTGAGGGACTGGAAGATCGCGCCGCCGATACCGAGGGATGCCCCGAGCAGGACAGCGACCAGTGCTCGCGGTAGCCGCCACTGCCGGACGACCAGGATGTCGCCGGCGTCCCCAGTCCCCAGGAGCGCGCCGATGACGCGGCCGGCGGGGATGGGGACCTCACCGGTCCCGACGGATACGACGAGCACGAGGGCAGCCGCCAGGAGAATCACGAGCGTGACAATCGCCTTGCGAACCGTCAGGTGCAGGACACCCCCGAGGCGGGTGGGGACGGGGATCACCCGGGGCCCCCGTGCCTTCGGTGTCCTCGTGGTGGTTGCGTGGGTTGTCGGTGTGGTCATAGGCCTGACACCGCCCGGGTACGGACCATGGCGATCAGCACGGGCGCGCCGAGGAACGCGGTGACGACTCCGACGGGCATGCCACCGGGGGTCGCTACGCGCGCGAGGACATCGGCGCCGAGGATTAGGCAGGGGCCGGCCAGTGCCGAGAGTCCGAGGATCCACCCCTGGTGGGGGCCCACGATCCACCGGATGATGTGAGGCACCATGAGGCCGACGAATCCGATGGGACCGGCGATCGCCGTGGCAGCACCGCAGGCCGTGGTGATGCCCAGGATCCCCAAGAGGCGCGCCCGCAAGAGCGGGACGCCGAGCGTGGTGGCGAGATCATCTCCCAGGGCGATGGAGCTGAGGTAGCGCGCTGCGGCGGCGGCGGCAAGCAACCCGATCGCGACGAACGGGAGGGCCTGCAGCGTCGGCCCTATACCCCGCACGGCGAGGGAGCCGGCGCTCCAGGTGCGCATCGCATCGAACGCTCGGACATCCAACAGCGTGATCGCCGTGGTCAGGCCCGTCATGACCGCGGCGAAAGCCACGCCGGCCAGGGTCAGTCGGATGGGGTCGGCGCCCCCGCGGCCGGCCGCCCCGATGGCAAGGACAGCCACCGTCGCGATGAACGCCCCGATCACGGCGCACCACAACTGGCCCTGCATCCCGCCGATACCGAGCAGGGACACGCCGGCAGCAACCGCTACCGCGGCTCCGGCGTTGACCCCGAGGATGCCGGGATCGGCCAGTGGGTTACGTGTGAGGGCCTGGACGAGGGCTCCGGCAACCGCGATCGCGGCCCCCACCGCGACCCCGGCAACCGTGCGTGGAACCCGGGAGCCCCACACCACCTGATGATCGATCACGGACATGTCCGTGGATAGGAGCGCGTCCACGACTGTCCCGGGTGAGATCGAGCGGTCCCCCACCACGAGGCTTGCCATCACCGCGACGACAGTGAGAGCGCCGAGGGCGGGAGGGGCGATCGCCCGGATCACGGGTGGCCGTGAGACCACCTCGAGCTGCTGCGTGGCATCGGCGGGGGGTGTTGGGTGGGTGGCCGCGGGGTGGCGAGAGGCCCGTGGGGACGTCACGGGATGATGCGCTCGGAGTCCTCCAGGACGGCCGCGAGCTCGTTCAGCCACGCGGTCTGCGCGACGTAGGTGTAGGCCCGCTTGTCGTCCCAGGTTCCGATCTGGTCGGCCTCGACGGCGGGCAGGGACAGCCACAGCGGGTTCTCCTCGTACCCGACCGACGTCTCGGCCTGAAGGATCACATCGGCGGGGTAGTCCGCGATGCTCTCCCAACTCACCTCGGCCCAGGAGGACTCCTCCGGGGCCTCGGGGCCCACGAGCGCCACGCCATCCTCAGCGAGCATGTTCAGCACGCCAAGGGTGGTGCTGGTGTAGATGACGTCTCCGGTGGTGTTGAACGCCAGGACTGTCAGGTCCGGCTTCTGTCCGGTGACCGTCCGGAGCCGCTCACGAGCGGCATTGAAGTCCTCTTCGGCCGTCGCGATCTCGCTTCCGTCGCTGTCGGCCCCCAGCGCCTGGGCCAGGGCACGGTATTCTTGGATCATCTCCGGCGGAGTTCCACCCATGCGAATGGGCAGGAACGGCGCGACCTCGGTGGCCTGGTCCCTCACCTCGTCCTCCCACCAGGTCCACCCCGTTCCCTCCTGGTTCCCGACCCCGATGATGAGGTCAGGCGCTGCAGCAGCGAGCTTCTCAAGGCTGAGCTCACCCTCGAGCCCCAGGACATTCAGCGCATCAAGATCCAGGTCCCCTTTGCCCGACCCTGTGGCGCCGAACCCGAAAACCCCGACCGGCTCGATGCCGTACGGCTGCAGCGCCGCCGCGGAGTAGATGTCCGCGACGATCCTCACCGGGGCCTGGTCCAACGAAATCGTGACCCCGTCGTAGTTCGCGGGAGTAAAGGAGAAAGCCTGCTCACCACCAGGGCCGGGGTCCTGTTCACTGGCGGACTCGGACCCCGAACACGCGGCGAGACCGAGCACGCTCAGGCCCGAGAGGCTGGACAGGGTGAGGAAGCGACGACGCTGCATCGGACTCTTTCGATCGGGATGGGGCCACCTCGCTGATGAACCAGCGAGAGGACACGTAGGACAAAGTGGAGCCCGCGCAAGTGCGCTGCGACCACACCATGGCTAGTGCAAGGATAGGCTAACCTAAGTAACACAGGTCGGCCTCCACTCACGTGATGGCACCCGTCCCGACCTGCCCCGACGTTCAGGAGCACCCCATGCCACGCCCGACGGCTACCGCGTTCGAGGCCGAGGTCACCGCGATCGAGGACCTCAGTCACTCCTTCCGCCGAGTCACGCTCAGTGGCGCCGGGATGGAGGGCTTTGGCATCGAACATCACCCCCAAGACCTCCGCTTCAAATTGATCATCCCGCCCGGCGACGGCGCCCCAACGTTCGATCTCCCCTCGTTCCTCGCCAACCACGAGGATCCTTCGCTGTCCTGGTACCAGGCGTGGCTACAGCTCGACGAGGACGTGCGTGGATCCATGCGCACCTACACCGTGCGGGAGTGGCGCGACGCCGAGCGTGAACTGATCGTCGACATGGTCCTGCACACCAGCGAAGCCAGCGATGGGGGTCCTGCGAGCAACTGGGCCACCGCAGCGGAGATCGGTAGCCGCCTGCACGTGATCGGACCCGCTCGAGATGTGCCCCGAGGTCGAGGTGGCATCGAGTTCGATCCCGGCACGGCCCGTCACCTCCTGCTCGCCGGTGACGAGACCGCCGTCCCGGCCATCGCCTCGATCCTCGAGTCCCTCACCCAGCCCCCATTCGCCGCAGAAACCCTCACCGGACACGTGATCCTCGAAGTCCCGCACGCCGGAGACATCCTCACGCTCGACGTCCCCGCCGGCATGGAGGTGACCTGGCTCGTTCGAGGTGAACGCGACCACGGTGACCTCATGCGCGCAGCCGTCCGCGAGACCGTCCAGCCCGCTCCCGATAGCGACGCCCAGGCAGTTGACCTCGACGACATCGATATCGACGCGACCATCCTGTGGGACGTCCCTCGGGCCCTGAGCGGCGCAGCCCGCAACAGCGGGACCGACACTCCCCAGGGTGAGCGCCCGTTCTACGCCTGGATCGCTGGTGAAGCCGCCGCCGTCAAAGATATCCGGCGCTACCTTGTCCAGGACATCGGGATTGACCGCCGCCAGGTCGCATTCATGGGCTACTGGCGAAAAGGCCGCGCCGAGGGTTCCTAACCCACCCCAGGAGGAATAAGCGCATGGGGAGGCGCCGTGGGTGCAGCAACAGGGGCGCCTACCGCTGTTTCGCAGTTCTCGGAGCGATGGGGGGGGGTGACTCGGGGTCCGGCTCTCCTGATCGCCGCGCGTAGTGCTCGGCCCGTCGGACGCGGAGCCAACCGCAACGCCTCTCATACACTCAATGACGTCCCATCTGGCCAAATAGGGGTACGCAGGATAGGCCGACCACAGCGAGAGGACACCTAGTGAGCACGCCGAGTGAGCGCCTCGAGGCAGAAATCTGGCTCGAGGCAAACTCCCCCGAGGTGGCGCCGGAGGCGAAAGACAGGTTCTTCGCCGCAGTGCATGAGTACTACACCCAGTACCCCACCGCCGACCGCAGGCCCGACATAGCCGCGATCCTCCGCGAGGATGACGAGGCGTTCACACTGATCCTCCGCGCCGTCCTATCCGAGGACGCATCTCGGGCACCTGCTGCCGAGGACGTCCCCGCGGTCCCCAGCGCGAGCTATTCACACATCGGTGCTGAATCGCCCTAACGACCGTTGCCGTTGGCGACCCTCCGTAGTCGTTCGGCGTCTCAACCTGCCAGAGGTACCCCTGCAGAGAAAGGTAACGGTGGATGATCACGGACGATCACTAACCAGCGCCACTCGAGCGACCCGTCCTCCCACCGTGCCGACCCCACCACTCGGAGTATGCGCAGCATGGCGGGTGGAGGTGAGCCGCAGGGTCAGGTTCCCCTTCATGGGGTGCACGGATCGCGCCCCCGCACTCCCCCGACAACGTCTACGGGTGTCGCCGCCATTACGGCCCCACAGGCGTGGGTGCGTGCAACTCGGTGCTTGTGAGGCCAACCTCGGCGAGGGCCGCCCCCAGGGTTATGAACGGAAACGGGCCGACCGTCACTTCATCCCGGGCGCTGGTGCAGGTGATCCATGCGCCCTCGGCGTTCGTGGTAATCGTGAGCGCGTCACCATCGCGGTCAGTGAACTCGCTGATGATCATGGATCCTCCGGGCAGCGCTCATAGATTCGAGCAGGTGTCATAAGGGCGGCGGCGAAACTCCACCACCCTGGTCGCCGACCATCGACCTGCCAGTTCGGGGCGAACCACCATTCGGATTGCGACAAAATCTGCCGACTCCCGGCAGCGCGAGGCCGCCCGGAGCATTAGGACCCCTCACGGCCAGCGGGGCGTCAGGACCGTGCTCGGCGTACTGTCCCGGAAGGGTCGACAACCTACCTATCGGTGCACGCCTTCGTGCAACGCGTCGGAACGTCAGAGCCAGAATCGCGGCCATGAAAACGCCGAGCGACCCATGGTTCGAGAACGATGCGCCGACGCAGTCAATGCCGCGTCGCCACCAGGGTGGCGTCTGACCGGCGCGCGAGACTAGTGTTGCCACGACCCGGCAGCCTTTTGATCCCTTTGCATTCGAGCGTATTCCTTTATACTCTTTGGATGTTGCGAAACTTGTTCAGGCCATCGTTCGGCACCTACCCCCACCTCCTGGTAGGCCGCGATCAGCTGCTCGACGAATTCGAGGACACCTTCGACGGGCTCCTCGATCCCGCCGGTCTGACGATCCTCCTGTCCGGGCAGCGAGGGATGGGAAAGACCGTGCTGCTCGACTCATACCGGCGAGCCGCTGAGACCGCAGGCTGGCTGGTCATCACCGAGAGCTCCAGCAACGGGCTCCTCGAGCGCCTCACCCGAGACCACCTCCCGCGCCTGCTCCAGAAGCACTCCGACAAGTTGCCGTCGCAGCTCGAGTCCGCGAGTGGCACCATCGGTCCCCTCGGAGGCGGTGCGTCCTGGACCGAGCGCTACCCCGCTGAGTCCACCCTCCGCTCCCAGATCACCGAGCTCACCGATGCCCTCCAGCCCTCCGGTCGAGGCCTCGTGATCACGATCGACGAGGTCCAGGCCACCGATATCGAAGATCTCCGCAAGCTAGGCGAGATCATCCAGTACGGCCGTCGAGAGGAACGACTGCTCGCTTTCGCGGCCGCGGGGCTCTCCACTCCCATCGAGGAACTCCTCGACCATCCCGGGGCGACGTTCCTGCGCCGCGCAGAGCACCACCCCATCGGCCGCGTGAGCCGCGCTGATGTTCGAGCCGCCCTCGCGGGAACGATCGCCGATAGTGGCCGCGAGATCGACATTCAAGCCCTCGACGTCGCAGCTGACGCCGTCGACGGATACCCGTTCATGATCCAGCTGGTGGGCTACCACGCCCTCAAAGCCCACCAGACCGCCGACACCGTGACTCCCGAGGACGTGACCGCCGGGATCACAGCCGCCCAACGGCGCCTCGGCCGACACGTCCATACCCCCGCCCTGCGGCCGCTATCGAGCGTTGATCGCACATACCTGCTCGCCATGGCCCAAGACAACGGCCCATCCCGCACCGGGAAGATCGCTGAGCGCATGGGCGTGAGCGCCCAATACGCCGGCGAGTACCGCCGACGGCTCATCCGCGACGGCATCATCGAAGCCGCTGGCCACGGACAAGTCCGCTTCACCATCCCCTACACCGCCGACCACCTACGCGAGCACGCCGCCCACAACGCCCTGGAAGGCCTCACCGACGAGGACGCCTGACCCATCCCAGCCAGCCTCCCCTCCCATGGTGCGAAGAGACCCTCAAAAACCCGCTGAACTGCAACCGACCAGGAAGATCGCATAACTTCTATTATACGTACTAAAAAAGGAACTCTGATTCCTCGGGCCTGGAGTGGCGGGAAAGCCCGGGCTGGAGGCATGCCTGCGGGGTTGCGGCGGGCAAGAACACCCGTCACGGACACCGAGGGTCGCCGCCCCAGCGGCGCAAGCCTGCTACCGGTTCGTCCTATCGATGCCTATAGGGCAGCAGAAAGAGCGGCGCGCACGAGACACTGGGAGGATGGCACCGTCTTGGACATTCGACACAGCCCACGCCCTCCGGTTGCTGATGGAGGATTCGTGGTACCCATCGCACACCGGGCTCGACGACATATTCTCTCGGCGGGACATCGATGTTCCGCGAGTTGATGAGCGTGGGGAAAACCTGAATAAGCCCCGCCGGCTACGCGCTGCGTTCGAGGCCGCAGACGCTCAGGGCGAGGGCGCCGTAAAATGGTTCGTGAACGACATTGTCGAGGAGATGCGCTTCCAAAACGTGTTCGCCCAACCTACCCCGGGGCGACTCGAGCTTATTGAGAAGTTGCGCAGCGCACTTGCTGCCGCCGGAGCGACCCTTGACACCGATGGGCGTATCCAGTCGAAATTTGTGGGCCCGAATATCGCCGCAGGGGGCCGTGAGACAGTCGATCGCCTACAAGCTCTACTTCGCAGGGATAATCTAGATCCGGCCTCGATTCTTGGCACATCAAAGGACCTGCTCGAGGCAACGGCAAAGCATCTGCTGCACGAGCACGAACCCGACGCCCGTCCGGGCGACATGCCGGGGATCGTGCCGCAGGCGATGAGAGCTGCCGGCCTGGCAACGAGGCCTGGCGAGATCGCCAGCCCAAACGCGAAGGCGATCGCTGGGCTACGAGACCAGGTAGTCAAGACAGCGGCGGCTGTAGCCCCGTTGCGCAACAAGGGCGGGGACGGACACGGGCACCTCGAGCCCACGGACGTCAGCCCGCAGCTCGCCGACTACATCCGGCACCTGACACTCGCTGCGGTCGCTTACTTGCTCTCCTCCGTAGACGGGAGTCCACACGAGATCTAGCAAAGACGCCGATGCACTCGTACGCGCGGAGACGATCGCTAGACCAGCTCGCTGGCGGCAGTCCCAGCCTTAGCCTCGATCTTTCATGGGGTCGGTAGGTCCGCTCGGTCGGCGTCGTTGCCGATCTT
>NZ_JABUXW010000048.1 GCF_014897585.1 Brachybacterium tyrofermentans
GCCCAGAGCCCAGAGCCCAGAGCCCAGAGCCCAGAGCCCAGAGCCCAGAGCCCAGGCTCACTCCCCCAGCTGGAGCTCCACGGTCACGAAGGAGTGCGCGGGCAGGGTGATCTCGAGGCCGCGTTCGTGGTCGCGGACGTCGGTGAGCTCGGCCGGGGCGACCGCCTCGGGCTGCTCGGGGGTGTTGTGGGCGGCGGAGCTCGCACCGGTGAGCACGCGCGCGGTGTGCCCGGCGACGGTGCGTCCGCGCAGGTCCAGCACGAGGGTGCGCTCCTGCGCATGATCCAGGTTCGACAGCGAGATCAGTGCGGTCGACCCGGTGGTGGACGCCGAGGCGGAGATCATCGGCAGGGCGCGGCCGTCGACCTCGGCGGGCTCCTCCGGCAGCAGCACGTGGGCGGCGAGCGCGCGGGCGTCCTGGTGCCCGGCGTTCATCGCGAACACGTGGTACGTCGGGGTGAGCACGAGGGCGCCGGAGTCGGGATCGGTGAGGATCATCGCCTGCAGCACGTTCACGGTCTGGGCGATGTTCGCCATGAGCAGGCGGTCCGCATGGCGGTGGAAGCCGTCGAAGTGGATCGAGGCCACCAGGGCGTCGCGCACGGTGTTCTGCTGGTACAGGAAGCCGGGGTTGGTGCCGGGCTCCACGTTCCACCAGGTGCCCCACTCGTCGAACACCAGGCCCACCTTCTTGTACGGGTCGTAGTGGTCCATGACGGTGGCGTGGCGGGCCACGAGCTCCTCGGCCCGGGCGGCGCGGGAGAGGGTGCGGTACCACTCCTGTTCGGTGAACTCGGTGGCGCTGCCCTTGTCCTCCCAGGGGCCCGACATCGTGTAGTAATGCATCGAGATGGCCTGGTAGGGGCCGGCCTTCCCGTCGCGCTTCTCGAGGTTCGTGGCGGCCCGCATGAGCGCCTCGGTCCACGCGAAGTCGTCATCGCTCGCACCGGCCGCGATGCGGGTGACCTCGTTGCCGCCGTGATCGCGCACGTAGGTGGAGTACTGGCGGGCCAGCGCCGCGTAGTCGTCGGCCCGCATGTTGCCGCCGCAGCCCCAGGCCTCGTTGCCGATGCCGAAGTAGGGCACCTTCCAGGGCTCGTCGCGTCCGTTCTCGCGGCGCAGGGACGCCATCGGCGAGTCGTCGGCGCGGGTGAGGTACTCGATCCACTCGCTCATCTCGGCGACCGTGCCGGAGCCGACGTTGCCGTTGACGTACGCCTCGGTGCCGAGCAGCTCCACGAGGTCCATGAACTCGTGGGTGCCGAAGGAGTTGTCCTCGACGATGTCGCCCCAGTGGGAGTTGACCATGCGGGGCCGCTCCTCGCGGGGGCCTATGCCGTCCTTCCAGTGGTAGTCGTCCGCGAAGCAGCCGCCGGGCCAGCGCAGGTTCGGGATCTTCAGCGCGCGCAGCGCGGCGACCACGTCGTCGCGAATGCCGCGGGTGTTGGGGATCTCGGAGTCCTCACCCACGAAGAAGCCCTCGTAGATGCAGCGGCCGAGGTGCTCGGCGAAGTGGCCGTAGAGGTGACGGCTGATGGTGGAGCCGGGCAGGTCGAGGTCGACGACCACGCGGGCAGGGCCGCCCGTCGGAGTGCTGGACGGGCCGGTGGACCCGGTCGCGCCGGCGGCGGGGGAACCGGTGGCGGTCGGGCTCAGGGCCGAGACCAGCCCGGGGGTGAGGGTGCGGGCACGGGCGGTCATGGGTTCTCCTCGGAGGACGTCGAGCGGCAGGGCGTCGGGCGGCAGGGCGGTGAGGCAGACGGCCGGGCCCGACCCGCTCCCGCGGGAGGAACGGATCGGGACCGGCCGACGAGATCAGGCAGCCGGGGTCAGGCAGCCGGGATCAGGCGGCGGGCGTCAGGCTGCCGGGCGGGCCAGACGCACCAGGGTCCACGAGATCGCGGGCAGGTCGCCGACGAGGCGGCCTCCCTCCAGACGCACCGAGTCGTTGACCGCCGGGACCACGGTCTCGGGCGCGGCCTGGGTGTTCGTGGCGTAGGGGTCCTCGTGGTGCAGGGTGAGGGCCTCGACGACCTCGAGGTCGCCGAAGGAGGCGAGATCCGCGTCCAGGGCGAGGGGGGCGTCGGCCCCGCGGTTCACGACGAACACGGCGAGCGTGCCGGTCTCGTCGTCCCAGGTGGCGACGGCGTCGGCCGCGGAGCTCGACCCGAACCGCTGGTTCTCGAAGCTCGGGGCGTCCAGGCGCACGTCGAGCACCTCGCCCACCGCGTAGCGGGAGGTGAGCGCGAAGGGATGGAACGTGGTCTGCTTCCACGCGCCGCCGCCGGGCTCGGTCATGATCGGGGCGATCACGTTGACGAGCTGGGCGAGCGAGGCGGAGGCGACGCGGTCGCTGTGGCGCAGCAGCGAGATCAGCAGGTTGCCGAACACCACCGCGTCCATCGCGCTGTAGGTGTCCTCCAGGAGCACGGGCGCGACCGGCCAGTCGTCACCGCTGGGCGGGCGGGACTCGGCGCGGTGCTGGTACCAGATGTTCCACTCGTCGAAGCTGATCATGATGCGCTTGTCGCGCTTGAGCTTGGCGCGCACGTGATCGGCGGTGGCCACGACGGAGTCGATGAAGTGGTCCATGTCGTCGGCCGAGGCGAGGAAGGAGGCCTGGTCGCCGTCCTTCTCGGAGTAGTAGACGTGGGCGGAGACCATGTCGACCTGGTCGTACGCCTCCGTGAGGACCGTGTTCTCCCAGGCGCCGAAGGTGGGCATCTGCGAGTTCGAGGAGCCGCACACGATCAGCTCGAGGTCCGGGTTCTCCTGGCGCATGAGACGGGCGGTCTCGGTCGCGAGGCGGGCGTACTCCTCGGCCGTCTTGTGGCCGGCCTGCCAGGGGCCGTCCATCTCGTTGCCCAGGCACCACATCGAGATGCCGTAGGGCTCGGGGTGCCCGTTGGCGGCGCGCTGGTCCGAGAGCGCGATGCCCTGCGGGGCGTTCGCGTACTGGAGCACGTCCAGCGCCTCCTCCATCCCACGGGTGCCGAGGTTCACGGCGTACATCGGTTCGACGTCGGCCTTCTTCGCCCAGGTCATGAACTCGTCCAGACCCACGGTGTTGGGATCGCTCGAGTGCCAGGCGAGGTCGTGGCGGGTGGGGCGGTCCTCGGCAGGCCCGACGCCGTCCTCCCACTGGTAGCCGGAGACGAAGTTGCCGCCCGGGTAGCGCACGGAGCTCACGCCGAGCTCGCGGGTGAGCTCGAGGACGTCGGTGCGGAAGCCGTCCTCGTCGGCCGACGGGTGGCCCGGCTCGTGGATGCCGGTGTAGACGCAGCGGCCGAGGTGCTCGACGAAGGCGCCGAAGGTGCGGCGGCGCACGGGGGCGACGCGGAAGGCGGGGTTCAGGGTCAGGGAGACGTGCGAAGACATCGGTGTCGGCGTCCTTCTGGAGGGTAGGGGCTCCGGTCCGTGCGCAGCTGTGCGACGGCCCGTTCTACAACGTTAGCCAGTTCTACAACGTTGCAATAACCTTTCCATACCGTCGTGACCACGTCAACGGGTCTCCGGGATCCGGTCCACCCCCTCAGTCGGCCTGTCGGCCCGCTCACCACCGCACCTCACCCGCGCGCCTCTTTCCAGGTGCGAGAATCGACCCCATGCCCCTGCACCCCGCCTCCGGCCGCAAGCGCCCCCCGGCGCTGCGCGATGTCGCCGAGCTCGCGGGCGTCTCCATCAAGACCGTCTCCAACGTGGTCAACGACTACCCGCACGTGAAGGACTCGACCCGGGAGACGGTGCGCGAGGCGATCCTGCAGGTCGGCTACCGCCCGCAGGCCGCGGCGCAGCAGCTGCGCACCGGGGCCTCGAAGATGATCACGCTCGCGGTGCCGGCCCTGACCTTCTCCTACTTCTCCGACCTCGCCCAGCAGTTCATCGACGAGGCGCAACGACGGGGCCAGACCGTCGTCCTGCATTCGACGTCCGGCGGCCGGGAGGCCGAGCGCACCGTGCTCGAGGGATTCAACCGCGTGGTGGGCGACGGCGTGATCTTCAATCCGCTGCTGATCGAGGAGGAGGTGTTCGCGCGCATGGAGCAGACCACGCAGCCCACCGTCTTCATCGGCGAGCACCTGCCCGAGAAGCTGCCCCACGGCAGCGACTACGTGCGGATCGACAATGCCGCCGCCGCCTTCGACGCCACGACCCATCTGCTCGAGTCGGGCCGGCGGCGCATCGCGTTCCTCGGCGCGATCGCCACCAAGCACGGCCTGCAGCCGCACAGCTCCGGCTCCCTGCGCCGGGACGGCTACGTCGCCGCCCTGGAGGAGCACGGGGTCGAGCCGGATGCCGGCCTCGTGCAGGCGGTCGACGACTGGCATCGCCATGACGGGTTCACCGGTGCGCAGGACCTGATGGCCCGGCACCCGGACCTCGACGCGATCGTCTGCGGCAACGACGACCTCGCGATCGGAGTCCTCGCCCACCTGCGCCGACTGGGCCGTCGCGTGCCGCAGGACATCGCCGTGATCGGCTACGACGACACCCCCGACGCCCCGTTCGCCTCGCCCCCGCTGTCCACGATCTCCCCGGACAAGCATGCCCTCGCCGCCACCGCCCTGGATCTGCTGACCGAGCGCATCCAAGGGTTCGACGGGCCGCCCCGGATCGCCGACACCCCGTATTCGCTGGTGATCCGTGAATCCACGGATCGCGCGGCCGGCGACCACGCTCCGACCACCCCGTCATCCACCGCACCCACCGCACCCACCGCACCCTGTCTCGAGGAGCTCCCCCGGTGACCATCCCGACCCCCTACGAGGACCTGCTGCGCGAGGTCATGGAGACCGGCAACGCCAAGAGCGACCGCACCGGCACCGGCACCCGCAGCCTCTTCGGCAAACAGATCCGCTTCGACCTCTCCCAGGGCTTCCCGCTGATCACCACCAAGCGCGTGCACACCCGCTCGATCATCCTGGAGCTACTGTGGTTCCTGCGCGGCGACACCAACGCGCGCTGGCTGCAGGAGCGCGACGTGAGCATCTGGGACGAGTGGGCGGGCGCCGACGGCGACCTCGGCCCGATCTACGGTGCGCAGTGGCGCTCCTGGCCCACGGCGGACGGCGGCGTGATCGACCAGATCAGCGACGTCGTCGAGCAGATCCGCACGAACCCGGACTCGCGCCGCCTCATCGTCTCGGCCTGGAATCCGGCCGACATCCCGAAGATGGCGCTGGCTCCCTGCCATGCGCTGTTCCAGTTCGAGGTGCACGACGGGAAGCTCTCCTGCCAGCTCTACCAGCGCAGCGCCGACCTGTTCCTCGGGGTGCCGTTCAACATCGCCAGCTACGCGCTGCTGACCCACATGATCGCCCAGCAGACCGACCTCGAGGTGGGCGACTTCGTGTGGACCGGCGGCGACTGCCACATCTACGACAACCACGTCGAGCAGGTGACGCGGCAGCTCTCCCGCGAGCCGTTCCCCTACCCCACGCTGACGATCGCGCGCCGACCCGAGTCGATCCTCGACTACGAGCTCGAGGACTTCGAGATCGACGGTTACCAGCACCACAAGGGCATCAAGGCACCGGTGGCGGTGTGAGTGCCGCACCGTTCCCGGCCGGTGGCGGTGCGAGCACCGAGCACTCCCCCCGGATCGGCCTGATCTGGGCGCAGGCCCGCGACGGCGTGATCGGCGCGGACGGCACCATGCCCTGGCACCTGAGCGAGGACCTCAAGCACTTCTCGCGCACCACGAAGGGCTCGCCCGTGGTGATGGGCCGACGCACCTGGCAGTCGTTCCCGCCGACGTTCCGTCCGCTGCCGGGGCGCACGAACATCGTCATCACCCGTGACGATTCTTTCGCCGACGACGGCGCCGTGCGCGCCCGCGATCTGGCCGATGCGCTGCGGATCGCCGAGGAGACGGTGGCGACGACCGGGCAGGTGACCGAGACCGAGGGACCGCCCGACGCCGATTCCCGCCCGACGATCTGGGTGATCGGCGGCGGCTCCGTCTACCGCGAGGCGATCGCGGATGCCGACCTGCTGGTGGTCACCGAGATCGACCTCGAGGTCGACGGGGACACCACGGCGCCCGAGGTGCCGGATCGATTCGGCACGCCCGCGGCCGATCCGGCGACAGGCTGGCTCGAGGCGAAGAACGGTCTGCGCTACCGCATCCTCACCTACACCCGCTGATCCGCTCCCGGTCCCACCCCGTCGCGGCGCCCTGGCCTGCCCTGGCTCGACCTGGCCTGGCGCTGCGGCAGGACAGTACAGCGGGCGACGCGGCCTCCTGGAGCCTGGCGACACGGGGCCGGCGGCTCACCCAACCGGTCTGCTCACCCAACCTGTCTGCTCTCCCAAGCCGTCAGCTCACGGAGCCCGGCGGCTCACGGCCAGGGACGGCGGCGTCGTACCCACCTCGAGCTCCCGCAGGTGCAGGTAGCGGCCGGTGCGCTCCTCGTCCCAGGCATGGAAGGCGATCACGTCCTGGCCCTCGGGCCCGATGGTGCACGAGTTGTGGCCGGGCCCGATGAACTCGTCATCGCTCGTCAGCAGCACGTCCTCCCCCGGCGCCGGCACCGTCCAGGGGCCCTCGGGCGACGTCGCCCAGGCCCAGGCCGTGCGATAGCCGGGCCCCTGCCAGGAACCCCCTGACCAGGTCATCAGCAGCACGCCATCGCGCACCACCACGTGCGGACCCTCGAGGGTGTGCCAGTCGAAGCGGCGGCCGTACATCTCCCGATCACGCGCGAAGATCTGCCAGTCCGCATACGGCGCGAGCACGCTCGCCGTCTCCCCGAGCGAGGTCGGCGTGAGCAGCGGCGCGGCCGCCAGGTGAGTGCCCGGCCGCTCATGGTCGAGCACGTCGCGGGCGAAGAACAGCCACCAGCTGCCATCGGGCAGCCGGCACGGGGAGGCGTCGATCGCGAACAGCTCATCCGGGGTGAGGACCACGCCCTGGTCGATGAAGGGCCCCTCGGGACGCTCGGCCCGGGCGACCCGCAGCAGGTGACCGCGATCGCCATGGCCCACCGAGTAGTACATCCACCAGATGCCGTCGCGCACGCAGACCTCGGGCGCCCAGTAGGAATCCCCCGCCTCCGGCTCGAGGGCCTGCAGCACGGTGCCGATCCCGCGCCACTGCTGCAGATCCGACGAGACCGCCGCCGGGACCGCGCGGCCGCCCGCCACCGGACCGGTCCCGTAGGCGATCCACCCGTCGGCCGTGCGCACCACGGCGGGATCCGCGAGCGGTGTCGACCAGGCGGGATCGGCCCGCCCGACGGGCTCTGTCCGTCCGACGAACTCAGTCTGCCCGGCAGGATCGGCCCGCCCGCTGGGCGCGCGCTCGCCCCTCATCCCTTCAGCCCCGTCGCCGCGATGCCTGCCACGAGATAGCGCTGCAGCACGAAGAACACCAGCAGCACCGGGATCAGGCTGACGGTCGCCGCCATGAACAGGCCGCCGTAGTCGAAGGTCTGCGCGGTGAGGAACGAGGACAGATAGATCTGCACCGTCATCGCATTCTGCCCGTCACCCGCCACCACCAGCGGCCACAGGAAGGCGTTCCACGAACCGATCAGCCCGAGCACCGTGAGCGCGGAGGCGAAGGGCAGCGTATTGGGGAAGACGATCCGGAAGAAGGTGCGGAAGAATCCCGCACCGTCGATATAGGCGGCTTCTTCGATCTCCCGCGGGAAGTTCACGTAGAACTGCCGGAACAGGAACACGTTGAAGGCGCTGAACAGGCCCGGCACGATCAGACCCTGCAGGGTGCCGATCCAGCCGAGCGAGGCGACGATGATGAAGTTCGGGACGAACGCCGTGGTCGCCGGCACCAGCAGCACCACGATGACCAGGATGAACATCGGCTTCGCGGCCGGATGCGGGATCCGCACCAGCGCATACCCGGCGAGCGCCGCGATGAGGATCGACAGCGAGGTCGAGACGATCGCCATGATCGCGGAGTTCATCAGGGCGTCGAGATACCGCGGATCCGCGAAGAGCTCCGGGATGCGCTGCCATTGCGGATCGCTCGGCCAGAACACGAAGTCCTGCGAATAGATCTCGTCGTTCGTGGACAGCGCCGTCTTGATCATCGCGTAGAACGGCACCAGGAACACGAGCGCCAGCACGGAGGCCACCGTATAGCGCAGCACGAGACCGACGCTGCTGCGGTTCTGGCCGACGATGTTGAGCTGTGCGGTCATCGCCGCACCTCCTTCTCCGGCGTCGCCGTCTTCTCCGTCGACCCTGTCGACCCTGTCGACCCTGTCGCCTCGAGCTCTTCCGCGGTCTCTGTCTCTGCCGCGTCGACGGGCCGACGGCGGCGCCCTCGCAGGAACCCGAACCGGCGCTTGGTGGCGTCGTCGTTGGATCCGAAGCCGACCAGCCAGGTCTGCAGGAGCCCGGCGAGGACCATGATCGCGGTGAGCACCAGCGCGCCCGCGGAGCCGCGACCGAAGTCCTGCTGGGGGCCGAGGGCGATGTTGTAGAGGTAGACCAGCGGGGGCCGGGTCTCGGGGTTGTTGCCGGTGAGGTTGTAGAACTCGTCGAACGCCTGGAAGGACGCGATGAGCAGGAGCAGCAGCACCGCGGCGGACGTGGTGCGCAGCTGCGGCAGCGTGATCAGGCGGAACATGGTGAAGCCGCCGGGGTTGAGCCCGTCCACCGAGGCCGCCTCATACATCTGCGTGGGGATCGCCTGGAGGCCCGCGAGGAACAGCAGCATGTAGAAGCCGACCTGCAGCCACAGGCGCACGGTGACCAGCACGATCCACCAGTACGGCGAGGCGGAGAGCCACGCCGAGATCGAGTCGAGCCCGACCACGCCCAGCAGCTGGTTCACGATCCCGGACTCGAGCCCGTTGAACAGCGACAGCCTCCACACCACGCAGGCGACGACATAGCTGCACGCCGTGGGCAGGAAGAACACCGAGCGGAAGAAGGTCTGGAACCTCGGCAGTCCGTTGACCAGCACGGCGAGCGCGAGGGAGACCGCCATCGTCACCGGCACGATGAACACCGCGAACACGAGGAAGGTGCGCAGGGACTGCAGGAACGCGGTGTCGACGAGGAAGCCGCGGAAGTTGTCCAGGCCGACGAACTTCGTGGGCAGCACGGTGCCGCGGGCCTCGAAGAGGCTCAGCGTCCCACCCCAGATCAGCGGCAGGATCGTGAACACGCACAGTCCGACCAGGAACGGGGTGAAGAAGAGCCAGAAGGCGAGTCCGTTCCCCTTGATCCGGGTGGGGCCCGTGCGGGTCGAGGTCGCGGCCGTGGCGTCGGCCCGCGTGGCGGACGGGGCGCTCACGATCCGATCGCCCGGTTGCTGGCCTCCTCGGCCTTCGCCAGCTCCTCGGCCGGGTCGGCACCGTTCTTGAGGATGTTGCTGATCGCGTCGTCGCGCGGTGTGCCGATGTCCCCGGTGTACTCCGGCGGGCCGGTGACCCCCATGTCCTTGGCCATGGTCGCGATCTCCAGGCCGTTGCCCTCCTTGAGCGCCTCCGCCTGATCGGCGACCGCGGTGATCGGCGGGATGTGGAATCCGTAGCTGAGCGCCCAGTCCGTCTGATGATCGGTCTGGTCCACCCACAGCCACTTGGCGAACGCCGTGGCCGCATCGGTCTTCTCGCTGTTGCCGGCGACCTGCTCGTTCCAGGAGCCCATGAAGGCGACCTGGCGGCCGTCCGAGCCGACGGCCGGATGCGGGAACACGCCGATGTCGTCGAGAGCGCCCTCGAGGGCCGGCAGCGCCCAGCAGCCGCCCCAGGTGATCGCGGCGAGGCCCGCGGCGAATGCCGCCGGATCCGCCCAGTCCGAGGGGGCACCGGTGAGGAGCACGTCGTCCTTGATCATCTGCTGGATCGACCCGAGTCCTTCGGCGTAGCCGGGGGTGTTGTAGCCGACCGCGTCCTTCGCCTCGTTCATCGGGGATCCGCCTGCGGCCCAGACCATCGCCCACGAGCTGGCGTCGTAGTTGTTGCCCAGGAACAGGCCCTTCTGATCCGGCGTGGTCAGCTCGGTGGCCGCGGCGACCAGGTCGTCGAAGGTCGTCGGCGGCTCGATGCCGGCCTTCTCGAACAGGCTCTTGCGGTAGTAGAAGTGCTGCGGGTCCAGGATCATGGGGATGCCCCAGATCTTGCCGTCGATCGTGACCGGGCCGAGGGACGCCTCGTTGAACTGGTCCTTGACCGGTTCCATGATGTCGGTCAGGTCGGCGTATCGCCCCTGCTGCGCCTGGTCGACGGCGATCCCGTTGTTCTCGAACACGTCGACGCCGCCGCCCGAGAGCAGGGCGGTCGAGAGCCGGGCGGCGTAATCGCCGGTCACCCAGTTGACCTTCACGGTCGCGTCCTCATAGGACTCGGCGTAGGTCGTGGCGGCATCCTGTGAATCGCCCCGGGTCTGGTGGAGGCTCTGAATCCACGGGAGGATGAGGAGCATG
>NZ_JABUXW010000049.1 GCF_014897585.1 Brachybacterium tyrofermentans
CCTCGCCTCAAGCCCCCACCGACCGGGAGTGTTGCTTAGACGCTATGACACCACCAACTGGAGGATCGGTGAGATTGAACTGCTGGCTGCGAGACGCAGAATTAAGCGTCTCGTGCAACCACGACCCGTTGATGTCAGGAGGACTGTTCGTCGCGGCACGTGTCTCCTGAACCTCTTTGGTGTCCGGATTGGGTAGCTGTCGTCCCGTTCGCCTGGCTAGCCCGGCTGGCCTGGCTGAGACGCTGTGCTCTCGAACTGGCTCATGGCTGACAGAGACGAGTGACTGCACGGCCCCTTCGTCCGTCGGACCCTTCCGACACACTCGGCATATCAAGCAACCGAGCTGCTATGGAAGAGGATCCGATGACCGCCAACTTGCTCTCCCGCTCCGAGTCGTGCGACGTCGGCGATGCCCTGCAGACTCGGCCCCCGCTCGCGGAGGACGTCGTCCGTCGAGCCCTTGACCTCGCCCAGCAGGGATTCCTCGCGAGCGAGATCGCGGAGATGCTCGAGATCTGCCTCGACGATGTGGATGCGGCGCTCGACGCGCTCGTCCCCGGAGGATCGCTCACCATTCGTACGGCGATGAGACGTCGCCTGCGCAGGTGGCGTACGGATCATGGCGAGGTCACCTGGTTCGATGCCGAAGCAGTCTTCGGCGTGCCCCATGCCCACGTGCTCCGCATAGTGCGGGCTCCGCGGGATCAGGAGGCGGGTGTCGTCGAGCTGGGGGAGCCCGGCTTCCTCGACACGGTCCTCGCAGGCGAGGAGTGCACGGATGCCCGGGCCGCTCGCTGTGCTCAGCTGTACGGCTTCGGGGCGACCCTCCAGGAGATCGGGGATCACTTCGGTGTGACGCGCGAGCGCATTCGTCAGATCCTGACTCGGAGCACGCCCTGGTCGAGCACGAACCTCAACGCGGCGGCGAAATCGCTGCGGGCAGATCGTCGGCGGGAGCAGGAGTCCGCCGTCGAGGCGTGGTCTCGCGCGAACCCTGCGGCTCCGATCGAGGAGTCCGTCGCAGAGCTGGGGCTCTCGGAGGATCAGGTGCGCGAGATGCTCGGGCGACGACGGAGTCGGCACGAGTCGACGTTCGCGGAGAGCCGGGTCTCGACCCGTCGCACCGAGGAGCAGATCATTGACGATCTCCGCACTTTCCATGCGGAGACGGGGAAGCAGACCTGCGAGGCCTTCTCCGACTGGGCGAGGACCCGCGGCATCCCTGGTCACCAGACGGCGGCGATTCGCTTCGGCACCTGGAACGAGGCGCTCCGCGCAGCAGAGCTCGCCGAGGTGATGGGCGCTCCTCGGAGTGCCTTTACGACGGAGGAACTCTGGGCGGCCGTCGTCGCCGCGGTCCGCGCTCCCGATGGGGGCACGACATTCATCGCTGTCTCCGACTGGCTCGCTGAGCATTCCGCGGCGCCCTCCGGCGCGCTCGTCCGTCAGCGCCTTCGTGGGCACCACGCCGGCAGTTGGGTCGAGATCGTCACAACCGCCCTGGAGGTGATCAACGACCCCGGCCATTTCGACCCCGACTGGGTCGAGGCCGTCACGGCAGAGCGTGACTGGGACACGCCTCCTGCAGAGGTTGCGCCGGCCGAGCACATCCGCGCGGCGATTCAGGATCTCGGTCCCGCGGTCACCACCAACCAGTACCGCGACTGGGCGCGCGCGAACGGGCACCCGACGATGCAGACACTGCAGCGACGCAGCGGCAAGACGTGGTCCGTCATGCTCGCCGAAGCCGGCGGCACCCCGAATGCCGCGAAGGTCAAAGGCCGCAGTCGCGAGGAGGTCGGCGCGTTCCTGGACGACTTCCTGGCCGACGCTCCGGCCGGGACCAGTGCCGCATACAGCGCCTGGGCGTCGGGTAGCGGAGCGCCGTCCCTCTCCACGGTCATCGATCGGTTCGGCTCGTGGTCGGCGGCGATCGGTGCATCACGGGAGCGCTCGGAGGGATCGGAAGACGTCTCGGCCTGAAGCGAGGCCCGGCCACGATCATGCTCGCAGGGCCCGTACGTGGCGGCCCCGATTGCACCGACTCGACGGCCGCTGTGTCAGTCGCGGGTGCAACGGCTCCCAGGGGTCCCACGCGAACCCCTGAACCCGGAGGTGAGCCCTTGACACGTGTCCTGATTTGTCAGCACTTTCTCGTATTCTGTGACTCTGGAGTTCTCGCCGGGACGGTCTGCTTCGCCGGGAGCCCGGACCGCAGATGAAAGGTGTTGTCTACGTGGTCACAGATGCGGCCGTCCTCAAAGCCCTTGAGGCGTGGCGAAGCAAGCTCGTCGATCTTTCTCGACGGAACAGACTGTTGTCGTTCAAGGCTCAGCAGCGGGGAGTCCTGAAGCTCGTTTCTCCCGAGGCATCGGTGATCCTCCGCGGGATCCGAGGGCACGAGACCTACGCGATCCGTGGCACGGAGGAGGGTGAGGAGGAGGCGCTGCCGCGCCCCGACCGCCCGACGTTGATCGCCGCACGGTCACAGAAGGACGTGACGGCTGGACTTCGGGGTCTCAAGCGGAAGGCGGACGAGCAGTTCCTCGAACGTGGGCTCTCTGTTCTGTACCTTGCGTTCGGCATACTCCATTGGGAGCAGGAGGACGGAACCCAGATGAGCAGCCCGCTGCTCTTGGTCCCGTCGGCCCTGAAAGGCAGCGGTCTCCGGTCGCCGCTCGAGCTCACGGCTGGGGCAGATGAGGATGTGCTGAACCCTGCGCTGATGCTTGCGCTCGAAGAGCGCGGGGCGGACTTGTCGCTGCTTCCGGACCCTGATGACGCAGATATCGACGACGTCGTCGAGGGCTTCTCCGCGATGCTCCGCCGCATCGAGGACTTCGACAGCTGGTCGATCGAGCGCAGCGCCTTCCTCGCCGCCTTTGATTTCAAGAAGGAGGCGATGTACAAGGACCTCCACGACAATCAGGAACGCATCAGCGCGCATCCGATCGTCCGCGCACTGGCCACCTCCAACCCTCTCGAGCAGACGGATGCGTTCACCTTTGAGCCGCTCTCCGCGATGACCATCGACGAGACGGCTCCGCCCGAGGACATGCCTCTCGTCCTCGACGCCGACTCATCGCAGCGGGTGGCGATCGCGGCCGCTCGCGCCGGCCGGAGCTTCGTCATGGACGGACCACCGGGAACGGGCAAGTCCCAGACCATCGCGAACATGATCGCCACGTTGATGTACGACGGGAAGACAGTCCTCTTCGTCTCGGAGAAGGTCGCAGCTCTCGATGTGGTGAGGAAGCGCCTCCAAGGCGTGGACCTGGAGTCATTCCTCTTCGACATCCATTCTGCGAACTCGAGCCGCAAAGCAGTGGCCGACGAGCTCGCGACGACGCTCGCGCATCGAGCTCAGCCCCCGCAGGAGCTCGACGGGGTCCGCCGGAGCACCCTGGTCGCCCGTCGGAGGCAGTTAAACTCGTATGCCGAGGCCTCGAATGAGAAGCGATCGCCGCTGCAGCAGTCGGTCCACGAAGTCCTCGGACGACTGGCGCTTCTCACGGACGCACCGAAGGCACCCGACCCCGAACTCAGCACACGATCCCTGAGCGATGAGTCCCTCGCCCGGATCCTCGGTGCCGCGACGAATCTTTCGCGCAATTGGCGCCCAGCCCGCCAAGCGTCCGTCTTCCACTGGCGCGGAGTCACGACCACTCGGCAGCTCGATCGGGAGATCGACGCTGCGCTGCACAAACTCGCCCAGGTGGAACGATTGGCGGCAGAACATCATGAAGCGCTCACCGCTCTAGACCTGGGTTCATTCATGGAGCTCGCGAACTTTGTCGACGCAGCGTCACTCGCCGCGGACGTCGCTGACCGCGAGACTCTTCGCACTTGGCTCACGGCAGACGACCTGGACGGTGTTCGCGCAGCGCGCGCTGATCTCGGCAGCCAGCTCGAGTCCGCGCATCATGCCGACAATGCACTTCACGCCGCGACAGGTCGTTCCCGAACTGCCTTCTCCGATCCTGCCCTCGCGCCGCCGGCACCGTCCCCGAGAGATCCCTCGCGATTCCCGAGGTCCACGGGGGAGCGCAGCGGAAGAGAACTGGTACAGCTCATCGCTGGCCTGGAACGCCAGGCCAGCGAGCTCGAAGAGCGCCTCCGCGGCGTCCGGGAACTTGCCGCAGCATGGGGGCTTCCCGAGGTGGCGACCTATCAGCACGCCGAGGCGGTACGAAAGATCGTCTCCGTGCGCGATCGAGAACTCTACCTTGACGCGCGATGGTTCACGCCGCAGGGATACCAGGAAGCACGCCAGGCCGCGACCGCGCTCGAACAGCAGAGCACCGCGCTCGCGGCGACGGCGGCCGCGGCTGGCCGGCACTTCACCCCGGCGATCTTCAATGCCCCGCTCACCGAGCTCCAGCATCGGTTCGACTCCCTGCACACCGGGCTGCTCCGGCACTTCTCTGCGGAGTACAAGGCCGACAAACGAGTCGTGGAGGAACTCCTCCAGGATGCGACCCGCGTGAAGGACGGGATCGACCACCTGGGCGAAGCCATCGCCTGGACCTCCGCAGTGCAGCAGATGGAGCAGTCCGCGGCAGCTCGATCGGGAATCCTCGGGCAGCACTGGAAGGGGCCGCAGACTGACTACCGGCGCCTCTACGCAGCACTCGACGCGGTCTCCGAGGTCGCCGCGATGTTCCCCTCCGGTATTCCTGCAGGTGTCGTGGCCTACCTGTCCGGGGACACCCCGAATCATGGTGCGCGTGCGGTCGTCGAATCGGCTCGGCAGTCGTTCGCCCAGTGGGTGCAGCGCGCCGCCTCCCACGACGAGTACGCGGGCCGGCCGGAGCTGGTTCCCCGCCCCATCGACGATTCCATCCGCTGGCTCCGGGATCTCGCGGAACTCCTCGTCGGCGAGGAGCGGCGGATCCGCTGGGCAGCCGAGAGCCTCGGGCGCGATCTGACGGGCACGGAGGCCGAAACGGTCATCGAACTCGTGGCGCGTGCCTATCACGAGCACCGTGCACTTACGGTCGCTCTCCCCAGCCACCGCGAGACCCTCGGTTCTACCGTGGGTGATGACCAGGCGGACCTTCCCGGGCTCGATCTCGCGATCGAGCATGCCGGCGAGATCCGCGAGCTTCTTCGAGGTCGACTCCACTCGGAGTCCGTGCGTAGTTTCCTGTCCGCAGGGCCTGTCGACGGACTGCAGCAGTCGCTGACCGACTGGCGGGCCGCCCGTGATCGGTTCTTCGCCTACTTTGACGAGGGACGACGCCTCGAGCTTGTCGAGGATGCCGGTGACCCCGAGAGCGCTCGCGACATCCTCGAAGGACTGAACGCCGATCAGCTGGGCATGCAGGAATGGATGGACTTCGTCCAGCAGCGGGACATCCTGCGCGACGCCGGACTGGGCGCTGCCTTCGAGTTCTGCTGTGCGAACGACCCGGACGGCGAGCAGGTACCTCGCATCATCGAACGATCGATCCTGCGAGCGTGGGTCGAGGATCTCATCGATGACGACGAGCGACTCTCCCCGCTCGGAGCGGCGGAGAAGGAAGTGCTCGTCTCGGACTTCCGGGAGCTCGACACGCAGCTAGTCCTCCACACCGCAGGCACGATCATCACCGCAGCCAATAGGCGGCGCCCTCCGAATATCGGCACCGGTGAACCGGGGCTGATCCGACAGCAGGGCAGCCGGAAGCGGAAGCACATGGCGGCACGTGACCTGATCAGTCAGGCCCGAGGTGCCGTGCAGGGCCTCAAGCCGGTGTTCATGATGTCTCCGCTCGCCGTCTCGCAGTATCTGCCGCCGGATATCTCCTTCGACGTCGTCATCTTCGACGAGGCGTCCCAGGTGACGCCGGAGGACGCGATCAACTGCATCTATCGGGGTCGGAATGTGATCCTGGCCGGCGACGAGAAGCAGCTGCCTCCCACCTCGTTCTTCGAGCGTTCCGTCGAGGCCGGTCCGGATGACGAGGACAGCACGGCAGATCTCGAGGACTTCGAGTCCGTTCTCGAGCTGGCGAAGGGCTCCGGAGCTTTCCCCAACCTCGGGCTGAGGTGGCACTACCGCTCGAAGCATGAGTCGCTCATCGCCTACTCGAACTACAAATTCTATCGGGGGGATCTCATCACCTTCCCCTCCGCACAGGAGTACGGCGACACCCTCGGCGTCAGCTTCCAACTGGTGGAGGACGGCGTCTACGAGCGAGGTGGGAGCACCTCGAATCCGAAGGAGGCGCAGGCCGTCGCACGGCGGGTCATCGAGCACTACCGGTCGACCCCGGACGTCACGCTGGGAGTGGTCACCTTCTCCGTGGCGCAGCAGGATGCCATCGACACTGCGATCCGGGCAGAGCTCGCATCACATCCGGACCTCGAGAAGTACTTCGACGACTCGAATCGCTTGGGCGGATTCTTCGTGCGGTCACTCGAATCGGTGCAGGGCGACGAACGCGACGTCATCTTCTTCTCCGTCGGCTACGGTCCTGACGAAGCCGGCAAGATCACGACCATATTTGGGCCTCTCAACAAGAAGGGAGGCGGTCGGCGCCTCAACGTCGGCATCACTCGAGCTCGACGGGCCGTGGTCGTGTTCGCGTCGATGACGGGGGACCGCATCCCCCCGTCCCTGAACGAGAACGTCGAGCTGCTTCGGAACTACCTGGAGTTCGCCGCGCGCGGCCTCGAAGTGCTTGCCGTTCCGGCGAGCCCCACGGGCTTGGATCCCGAGTCGCCGTTCGAGGACTCCGTCATTCAGCGCATCCGTGACTGGGGATATGCCGTCGAGCCCCAGGTCGGTGCTGCGGGCTACCGGGTGGACATCGGGGTGCGACATCCTGAGAGACCAGGCCGATTCGTCCTAGGTGTGGAGTGCGATGGCTTCCAGTACCACTCGGCTCCTGCGGCGCGTGATCGCGATCGTCTGCGCGACTCAATACTCGGCGGACTCGGCTGGACCATGTATCGCATCTGGGGGACGGCCTGGTACAGGCACCGTGAGCACGAAGAGAAGAAGCTGAAGGCAGCGATTGAGGCAGCGATTGCCGGCGAGAGCATCGCGGCGCGCGTCGTGGAAACGATCGAGCCGCCCGTTCTCGCGGTGGTGACGCGGGAGGCCGTTGCCCCAGACGAACAACCGACCTGGGTGAAGGAGTATCAGGAAGCGCCAAGGGTGGAACTGCCCTGGAGCACAGACCCCTCGGACGCCGACAGCGCCTCGATGATCGCGCATGGGCTGACCGCCCTCGTTCGGAGCGAAGGGCCCGTTCATATGAACATCGTCCGTGAGCGATTGCGCGACTGGTGGAACCTGGGGAGCGTCGGCAGCCGCGTGAAACGGAACATCGAAATGGCACTCCGGGAGCATTCGAGAATAAGGCGGGATGGTGAGTTCCTGTACCTCAGCGAACTGCAAATACGGGGAGTCCGGGTCCCTTCGGACACCACGCGACGCAAGGTCGACGAGGTGCATCTTGACGAGCTCGCGCTCGCTGTGGAGCTCTCGGTAAAAGATGCCGGATCGTCGGCCCGCGAGGAAATCGTTCGGCACGTTCGGGCGATCTTCGGTTGGCAGCGCACGGGTGATCAGATCGCGGTGCGCCTCGACGAGGCGATCGACAGAGCCATCGAGCTCGAACGCGTGCGCGACGACGGCGGGCGACTGAGAATCACTCGCGGAGTCGAGGCATGACTCTCCAGCGCACCGTACGCTCCGCAGCAGCGAAGGAGAGCTGAGTGGTGGCGTCGACGAAAGACGACAGCGCCTGCGGCTGTGGCTGCTGCGCCATTCTCGTTGTCGGAGCGGCTCTCGTGGCATTGGGGTGGGTGTCCGATCACCCGTTCATCGCCGCGGCGATCATCCTTGTGATCGTGCTTGTCGGGGTGCTGGCTCTCATCGGCAGTCGTGAAGCGAAACGGGAGGAGATCGAGCAGGCAAAGAAGGCTATGGCCTCTGCCGAGCAGGAGCTGGCACATTCCCGCGCTGTACAGGACGAGGCCGCGCTCCTGGCGGCGAAACGTGCCGCGGAGACACATAGTGCCCAATCTCAGGAACGCCAGGAGTCCCTCGCGCGGCTGCGCGAGCAAGCCGAACGCCTGGCGTGGGAGATCAGAAACCTCGAGGAGGGCGAGCACCCTCGCGATGGGGAGAGCAGACTGATCGAGCAGCAGCGCGCCCTGGGCCGTGCCCTTCATCAGCTCGAAGATCAACGTGAGGGGCCCGGACAAGTTATCGAAGGAGAGCTGTCCGCCCCTAGAGCAGCGCCACCGAGGTCGGCCGAGGATCTGGACGAGAGCGACGAGGTAGACCTCTGGGACTACCCCGTGCATAGCCCATCGCTGGTCGGGCTGCCCGTTCCGGATGTGAACTCGCCACCTCGTGAGACCCCCTGGGCGCGCATCACCCCGGGCGATCTGCTCCATCTCATCCGTGATCTGCTGGACGGAGAAGGTTGGCGCACGATCGCGGAGTCTCAGTCAGGAACGGAGAAGGAGAACGCCTCGATCCTGCAGAACAATGGCACCGCCATCGGCGTGTGGGTGCTCAGGAACAACCGTGAGGGCGTGGCCGGTTCAGAGTCCGAAGTGCGCGGGGTGCAGAGCATGTGCGCAGATCACAGGCTCGACGAAGTTCTGGCGGTTACCAACGGGATCGTGAACGCCGAGTTCCGGGCTGAGCTCGGGCAGATTGCCGTGAGGACGCACGTCATCGATGCAGATCTCCTCACACTGTGGAACGCGGGACATCTCGTCTTCGCCACGGGAGAGGGATTGGTCGACGAGCCGCTTTGAGTGCATCTGCACCACCAGCAGTGCTCCGCCCACACCAAAAACTCTTCCGCCACGATCACCTGTTCTCCGCGGGCGTCATGGCCAGCGTCGCGAGTAGGCAACTATCACGGCTCTTCGCAGATGAGGGTGTAGCGGGGGGGGGGGGGGGGGGGGGGGGGGGCGGGGAGTGGGCGACCATCACGATTCCGGGAGAGGTGGGGAGAATGGGTGGGGGCGCC